>NZ_FMZV01000008.1 GCF_900101475.1 Ruegeria marina
GTGACGCCAACGGGCAGTTCCGGGGTGACACCGGTCGGCGGGATCGTCCCGATCGGAGGAACAATGCCAACGGGCGGACGGATTAATCCCGGAGGAAGCGGTGGAAGCACGATCCCGTTTGGCTTTGAATTCTGAGTGTCGACTAGGCAATCAGACCCACCATTTCTCTGAAACAGCCTATGTGTCGCACCAGAACTGCTGGTTGCGAAGGGAGAGATCGACAGTCTTGCGCCGGGGGTTGCACGCAACCAGTCGTCAACGATATCTCCATTGCTGGGGCCTTGCAATTGGTACCGCCCAGAGTTTGTTTGAGACAGCCAGACGCTTCTTGTCAGATCGTTGGTCCGTCCAACAAACGTCAGTTGACCTTCGTTATTGCATGACTGCGACAGAGCGGGATCAGGCAGGAGAATTGTCGAAAGAACGACGAAAGCAGCAGCGGGGAAAGCCTGGCCGCGAAGACGCGAAACACGCACCTTGTCCGGGTCGATCAAGAAAGGACTGATAAGGCGCATTTCTGTCATTGATTGCTATGATGTTCTTCATGTTAACCGACATTCCCCAATGTAGAAAGCCGACCGTTTCATGTTGCAGCCACTTTGTGCACTGATCAAGCTGTCAATCCCGGCGCAAAAAGGGGTCTTGTCAGAGGAACTTTGCTTGAGTCGGGCAGGGGCCTTTCGTAGCCTCCGAGCATGATCAAACGCTCGCCTTTCAGGTATTTCAAAACCAGCCCCGAGATCATCCGCCTGGCGGTGATGCTCTATGCTCGGTTTCCGCTATCGCTGAGAAACGTAGAAGACCTGCTGCACGAACGCGGCATTGATGTCAGCCATGAGACCATCCGGTTCTGGTGGAACCGCTTCGGGCCGCTGTTTGCCTCCGAGATCCGCCGGCGACGTGTTCAGCAGCTGCATGCGTTTTCGCGATGGCAATGGCATGTCGACGAGGTCTTTGTGAAAATCTGGTCTTCCGCCGCTGAAGTGGTCCTCCGCTATGTTTAGGAAAACGGAGGAAACACATGGCCAACAAGCGACCGAAGCCCGCGGAAATTGTCACGAAGTTACGGCAAGTTGAGGTTCTGACAGGGCAAGGCATGCCGCGTCTGGATGCGATCCGGCAGATTGGCGTGACTGAACAGACCTACTACCGCTGGAAGAAGAAGTACGGTGGAATGGGCGCTGACCAATTGAAGGAACTGAAGAGGCTTCAGAAAGAGAACGAGCGGCTTCGCAAAGCTGTTTCTGATCTGACGTTGGACAAGCTGATCTTGGCGGAAGCCGCGAAGGGAAACTTCTGAGCCCCGCTCGTCGCCGTGTTTGCATTGATCGCGTTCGTGCGGAGCTGAATGTCTCGGAACGCCGCGCCTGCCGGGTACTGAGACAGCACCGATCCACACAGCGCAGGGCGCCAGTTGGCCGATGGGATGAAGAACGATTGGTGGCCGACATGATCAAACTGACCCGGCAATATGGCCGCTACGGCTATCGTCGGATTGCAGCGCTGCTGAGAGATGCGGATTGGCATGTGAACGACAAGCGGGTCAAAAGGCTGTGGCGACGAGAGGGGCTGAAAGTGCCAATGAAACAACCAAAGAAGGGGCGGCTCTGGCAGAACCCTATCGGGACATTGCTCCGCAATGCCCTGCCGGGCAGTGGACGGATCGTGCATTCGGCTGCGGCCGAAGCATCGCAACCATGTCTGGTCTTACGACTTCGTGCATTGCCGGACTGATGATGGAAAGGCGTTCCGCGCGCTCAACATCATCGACGAATACAGCCGGGAATGCCTGGCCATCCGTGTGGATCGCAAGCTGAACTCAGGCAACGTGATCGATGCCTTGAGTGACTTGTTCATCCTGCGCGGCGTGCCGTCATTCAGCCCCCACGCAGGGGCCTTGTCGAATTATGAGCCTGAAGTCGCAATCGAACTCTGCGCGCGGCCCCAAGGAGGTCAGGACATCCGTGATCAGCCTTAGACCCCGCGCTTTGCCTTACTTGGGGATCGACCACATAGCCGTCATCCTCGGCGTGCTGAGCCAGTCAAGAAACTGCGACAGGCTGTCGACCTGATCGTCGTGTTTGCTATTCGGGAAGAGAGTGATCTCGC
Organism: Ruegeria marina; assembly: GCF_900101475.1. Taxonomy (GTDB): domain Bacteria; phylum Pseudomonadota; class Alphaproteobacteria; order Rhodobacterales; family Rhodobacteraceae; genus Ruegeria_B; species Ruegeria_B marina. The sequence continues at coordinate 2,110 of NZ_FMZV01000008.1, forward strand.
GCTGGAATTCGGTGAGCCAGGGGGCATTCTCGGGAATGGCGATGCGTCCGCCCTCGATCATTGGGGAGACCCCGAGGAGTCGCGTGGCCTTGTCGCCTTGAGGTGTCCGCCCGATGATATTCAGCCGGGAATTACGCTTTAGATCCTGGATCAGCTGAATGCCGGAACCCGCGGCCTCGATCAACACGGTCCCCGCCCCGTGAAGACGTGCCTCTCGCTCGATCCGATGTCGTAGCTCCGGGAATTCCAGCCGTACCCGATGCACATCGAGCAGCCAGGCATCCCCGTTTCGAACGAACCAGGTGGTACATACCGAGTAGTCATTGAGCTCGGCCGCCTTGGAAGCGGTATCCCAACTCTGAACAATCCGGTCCCGCGGCCCCCGAGGCGGCGCTTGAACATACTGTTTGAACCAGGCCCACTTGACGATACCGCCTCCGAGAGGCGCGGGGCGTTGCTGGTATTGCGCCGCAAATACATAAGATCCCAGTTCCGCGCGGCGACGGTCCAGCAGGTCCTGCGGCAGGCGATCTGGATAGAGCAAGTTGCCGGGTCGGAGCGAGATCAATCCTCGCTTCCCCAGATCGATCTGCATCGCCTCCTCGGCAATTGCCGGGAGGTCAAGATGATTCCAGCCCCCCTGCGCGAGCAACATGCCCGCCAGGTCGTCCTCGTGAACCCGCTGCTGGATCAAAACGATCGGCCCGGATCGGGGATCGTTGAGCCGGCTCAGAAGGGTTGAGCGATACCAGTCCAGAACGGCCTTTCGCTTGACCTCGGAGGTTGCTTCCTCCGGCTTGTGCGGATCGTCCAGCAGGATGATGTCGCCGCCCCGGCCCGTGAGCGTACCGCCGACCGACGTCGAGAACCGTCCGCCCCCTTTCGTCGTCCCGAAGTCACCGCGCGCGCCCCTGCCCCGTGCGATCCTGGTGTCCGGAAAGCAGGCCCCGTACCAACTGGACTCGATCACCTTGAGACAATCAAACGCCAGCTTTTCGGATAGCCCTTCGCTATAGGAGACAGCCAGGATACGCAGCTTCGGGTTTATGCCAAGCATCCAGGCTGGGAAAGCTACCGAAGCCGATATTGACTTCAACGATCTCGGCGGCATCGTGATGATCAGACGGGTGACTTCGCCCCTCGCGACCTGCTCGAGCTTATGGGCGATCGCATCGATATGCCAATTGTGCAGATAGCGACTCCCCGGATCGACCTCGGCAAAGACCCGCTCGATGAAGCTCGACAGGTCAGTTCTCAGTCGCGCGTTCAGCACATTTATCAGATCTGTCTCATGCAACATCGGGCGCATCCCCATCCTTTTCCGGTTGCCCCTCTGCATAGGCTTGTGCCAGCACTTCCTCTTCGAAACGCCGGAGGATCGCTGCTTCTCTTTCGCTCAGGTTCCGTCCAGCGGACTGCGCGTCCTTCTCTTCCGATCGTTTCTGCGCAAGGGCCAGGAATTGTTCCAAAGCGCGATTATTTCCGTTGAGCGCTTTTTCTCGCAGCCTTTGCAATGCGGCTGCCCGGCTGGTGATTTCCCTTGTCTTGCCGTTTTCCGTGACCGTTACCCTCTTGCTCAGGACCTCGTCCAGGTCCGTGTTGAAATTCCGGCTCCCCTTTTGCCGGCCCCCGGGATTGCCCGATTGACCCTTCTTGAACCGGCTGTGTTTGGGAGGCTTTCCATATCCGATCTCATAATCGTCGTCACTCATTGACCCGCCTCCTTGATCGCTGCCGTTTCCAGCGATGCCAGGCTTTGCCCATCCAGAGCCCGGACCGGCTCTTGGCCGGTTGCATCCCGCCAGCGCCGCAGGACGACGTCAACGTAGAGCGGGTCAATCTCCATGCCGTAGGCGACCCTTCTGGCCGTCTCTGCTGCGATCAGCGTCGCGCCGGCTCCCAGAAACGGATCCAGCACGATCTCGCCCGGCTTTGTGACATCGAGGATCGCATCTTCTATCATCGCCACGGGCTTTGCCGTCGGGTGCGCCCGAAGCTCTTCCATGCGCCCCGGCCGGAACGTGTTCACCCCCGCGTAGGTCCAGACATTTGACCGGTTGCGACCGAACTTGCCGAGCTGAACATTGTTGCGATGGCCACGTTCGCTCTTGCCGAATACGCAGATCAACTCATGCTGGGAGCGATAGAGGCCTCCCATTCCTGCGTTCGTCTTGCACCAGACGCACAAGTTGATCCATTTGGCATACACCTCGGCGCATGCCGCGTGCAGGTCCGGCAGGTGCTTCCAGTCGATACACCAGTAGGAGATTGCATTGTCCTGGCTGTACCTGGCGCTGAGGGTCGCGGCTTTCCGCAGGAACGAAACGAACTCCTCGGAATTCATCTCGCCGGAGGCCTCGACAAACTCCCGGTGCTGAACCTGGCCATTGCCGCAAACGTGACCCTTGATCCGAACGTTATAGGGCGGGTCCGCAAAGACCATATGCGCCAGGTCGTCCCCCATGAGGGCGGCATAGTCTTCCGCGTTGCGGGCGTTTCCACAGAGCACGCGATGTTTGCCGAGTAGCCAGAGATCCCCGGACCGGGCCACTTGCGGAAGGTCCGGATCAGGGAGCGGCGCGGTTTCCGGCTCAGGAGCCTCCTGCCCTCCCGTCGATCCAATCAAGATGTCGATCTCGGCTACCTCGAACCCGGTCACTTCGACATCGAAATCAAGCTCCATGCTGCTGAGGTCCGCCAGTTCCGAAGCCAGGATCTCCATATTCCAGCCGGCGTTTTCGGCAATCCGGTTGTCGGCTATCCGCAATGCTCTTTTCTGCATGTCGCTGAGATGCGTGATCCGGATTGCCGGAACCTCCTTCAGGCCGAGAACTTGCGCGGCGGACAGGCGTCCGTGCCCTGCAATCAGAAAATTGGCCTCGTCGATCAGAACAGGATTGCTGAAGCCAAACTGCTCGATGCTCGCGGCTATCTGCCGGATATGTTTCCGGTCATGCGTTCGCGCGTTTCGGGGTGACGGAACGAGATCGCCGGTGGCGATCACTTCGTATGTGGCGGTCATTGCCCACTCCATGTCTGGACGTTCCGCGGCTCACCCGCTGTGGGTCAGTCGAAAGGGGCACGCAGCCTGACAGTCGCGGAACGAAAGTGTTGAAGATTGAACCGGCAGTCCATTCCAAGACATGCCGCTGCCCTTTCCAGAGCGCACCGCCACAAGCACATCCGTCTCGTGGACTTTCGCCAGAACCAGGCTCGGTTTCCTCCGAACGATCCGGGACACTGGCAGCCATCGGATCGAAGTCCCTTTTGAAAAGCTACAACAAGTCGATGGTAATCTCAAGGCGGGGCACACAATGTGAGCCGATTTTTTTGCCAAGACACCAAAATTTATGTCTTATTTTTAGCAATTTATCTCTAATAGCGGTACTTAGAAGCCAACCCCGCTACGGACAATTAAGACAACTATCGCTATATGCGGAAATTTTGATTTTTGAAACATACCTCTTTGGAATCGCCAGCCTGAAAGGACTGGACTGGCACCGCGAACCACGCATCACTGGACGCAAGCCCGACGCATTCGGGCTCTCCTCGGTACCGGGGCTGGCCTGTCGCCGTCCCCTGAGCTTGAGGAACCAGACATGTCCAAATCCAGACAGACCAAGATCGACAAGGTAACCGCGATGTTGCGGCGGCCGGCCGGAGCCACGCTGGAGGCGTTGTGCAAGGCCACCGGGTGGCAGCCCCATTCGGCAAGGGCAGCTCTCAGCACGTTGCGCAAGAAGGGGGCAGAGATTGAGCGGCGCCCTTCGGAGACCAGGGGAGGCCCTTCGTCCTACCATCTTGTTGCTGGTCAGGAGGCGCGCTGATGTCAAAGCAAGTCGAGATCGCCGACCTCGAGGCAATGGGCCGCTCCCAGCTACTTGATCTTTGGCAGGAGATATTTGAAGTGTCGGCCCCAAAGTTGCTGAGCCAGCCCTTCCTGCGCCGCTTTCTGGCCTTTGAACTGCAGTCCCGCCGTCAAGGCGGGCTGTCTCGGCGGGTGCGCAGTGTCCTCGAGAGGGGCCGCCCCCGAAAGTCGAGCCCGGCAAGTCCGGCGATGAAACCAGGCGGGCGCCTGCTCCGGGAATGGAACGGTGTGACCCATGTGGTCGATGTCTCCGACGCCGGCTTTGTTTGGAAAGGGCAGACCTGGCGGTCGCTCTCGGCCATTGCCCGGGAGATCACCGGTGCACACTGGTCAGGCCCCCGCTTCTTTGGCCTCAGTGGAAAGGCCGCAAAATGACCGGGCGCCCGAAAATCCGCTGTGCCATCTACACCCGCAAATCCTCCGAGGACGGGCTTGAGCAGGAGTTCAACTCGCTTGATGCGCAACACGAGGCTTGCGCGGCTTATGTCGCCAGCCAGCGGCATGAAGGCTGGAAACTGCTTCCCGAGCGCTATGACGATGGCGGCCTCTCGGGCGGAACCCTGGAACGCCTTGCCGTTCAGCGGTTGCTGGACGAGGTCGATGCCGGGCGCATCGACATGGTCGTGGTCTACAAGATCGACAGGTTGACCCGGTCGCTCGCCGACTTCTCCAAGCTGGTTGACCGACTGGAAAAGGCAAACTGCTCATTCGTCTCGGTGACTCAGGCCTTCAACACCTCGTCCTCGATGGGGCGACTGACCCTGAACGTGCTTCTGTCCTTTGCCCAGTTTGAACGCGAAGTCACCGCTGAGCGGATCCGCGACAAGATCGCGGCCTCCAAGAAAAAGGGGTTCTGGATGGGCGGGAACCTGCCGCTGGGCTATGACAGGCATCCCGATCGAAACACCAGGACCCTGGTCATCAATCAGGACGAGGCTGCAACCGTTCAGCGCCTCTTCACTCTTTACGCCGAACATGGCTGCCTTCGACGGGTGGCGGACATCGCTACCGCAGAGGGATTGCGGTCAAAACGCCTAGAGCGCGCGAACGGGACCGTGTCGGGCAACCAGCCACTGTCCCGCGGACAGATCTATTACCTGCTGCGCAACCCGGTCTACCTTGGTCAGATCCGCCACAAGGACAAGATCTGGCCGGGCCAGCATGCGGCGATCATTGAGGATGATCTCTGGAACCGGGTTCAGAGCCGGATGCGGGCCGCGTCAACCCGGGGACGCGGCTCAAGCCGCGAACCCGGCGCAGTCAATGATCCCGGAGCATGGCTGACTGGAAAGTTGCGCGACGAAACCGGTGACAGGCTGACACCAACCCACACGACCCGGGTTGGGCGGAGGTTGCGCTATTACGTATCGAACCGGCTGATCTCGGGCGGCAAGGATCCCACCGGCTGGCGGTTGCCCGCCCCTCTGCTGGAAAAGACCGCGCTAAATGTCATGACAAGGCACCTGACCGACGCGGCCCGCACACATCGGGTGCTGCTGGAGCCCGATGCAAGCACAACCGAAGCGACGAACCTGTTGGTCCTGGACCTCGTTGCGCTTTTGGCAATCAAAGGCGGCAGCCTCGGCGCCGCCCTCCTCTTCTCAGGTGTCCTGTCGCGCGGTCGCATCGAGCTCGACCTCGATGGCGCAACCCTGGCCCGGCTGCTCGGCGTTCCCGCTGACCTATTGCTGCCCGATCTGCTGCAGGTGAGAGCCCCGTTCGATCTTCGCCACCGCGGGGTCGAGACGAAGATCACCGTCGGCGATGTGCACCCGGACCCCGACCCCCATCTCAATGCGATGCTGATCCGCGCCCATGGTTGGGCCAGGCAGTTGAAATCCGGCACCCAGCTGTCCGACATCGCGCGTCGCGAGAAGGTCCCCGGTTCCTTTATCCGCAATCGCACGCAACTCGCCTTCCTGTCGCCCAAAATCCAGGCCGCCATCCTCGAGGGCAGTCAGCCGCCCGAGCTGACCCTCAAACGCCTGGTCAGCGTCACGCATCCACTCGATTGGGCCGAACAGGAACGCTTGTTTGGGTTTTCCTGAAACCAAATATCGGCTTCCCTGTTGTCGGATACCAATTCCCTGATCCCCGTTTGAACATTCCCTGCTCGCGTCAGAGATTTCCCTGTTCCTCCGCTCAGGGAAATCAAACCGGAATCCTCTGAGAATCCGAGCAGATTCTTTCGCAGCAGAGGCAAACCGCCCGCCAAAATGACAAATTTCCCTGTAGATTCCCTGCAAACAGGGAAATCTCGGCCAAAGCGCACCCGCTCAAAACACGAACTGAGACTTCAGGGAAAATCCACGCCATGATATGGTGAAAGCACCGTCTCAGTTGAGGAGCAGGTCGAGTAACCCGCGGGAATTGCCGGAGAATCTTGGCTAATAAAGCACTGGGAAACTGAGACGGGGGTGGCTGGCGGGGAGACAGGGATTCGAACCCTGGGATGGCTCTCACCATCAACGGTTTTCAAGACCGCCGCATTCGACCGCTCTGCCACCTCCCCGTTGGCTGACGAATAGGCGCTTGGCCCCGGCTAGACAAGGGGCATGCGCGTGAAATCTTGCCGAGGCGCGCGCGGCGGGCTTTCAATGGAACCGTCTGCGCGTTATTATCCGCGCAACGTGGGCGTCATACCCACACCAGTGCAATGACCGGAAAACCGGCACCGGGGCAGAATCGCTCCGGAACAGGCAAGGAAACGACCGAAATGTACCTTGAAATGCGGAAAACCGGTGCTCGCATGCGCATGGCTGCATTAGGCTTGAGTATCCTGTTTCTGGCGGCATGCGAGGAAGGGGCGGGCTTGCCCTTTCTCGAGCCGCAAGACAAGGATGTCGCCGCATCCGAAACCCGCAGCACCAAGCTTGTCGAACGCGATGTCGAGGCGCCGGAGGTATTCCAGGTGACAGAAGCAGGCCTTTGGGACGGTCGGCCTTCTCTGGGCGGCGTCTGGGTCGCGCATCCGGACGTGAAGGAACCCGAACGCGTCATTATCCGCAATGCAAGCAACGACAAGTTCGTGATTGGCGCCCTGTTCCGCCGGGAACGCGACATCCCCGGCCCGCGCATACAGGCATCCTCTGACGCCGCCGCCGCCCTGGGCATGCTCGCCGGGGCACCCGTGGAGTTGAACGTGACAGCATTGCGCCGCGAAGAAGTCCAGGAGGAACCCGTTCCCGAAGCGACGGACACCGAAACCGAATCCCTGGAGAAAATGCCCGAAGTCACCGAGACCGCGCTTGACCCGGTCGAGGGTGCTGCGGCCGCAATCGAAGCCGCGGCGCCAACGCCGCAGCCCGTCGCGGCACCTGTCGCTGCTACCACACCGAAACCCTCGACCTCGTCGCCTGGCAAGGCCTATGTCCAGATCGGCATCTTCAGCGTCGGGGAAAATGCAAATCGTGCCGCCGACCAGATACGCGCGGCAGGTATGGTGCCGACCGTTCGCGAAGAGAATACCAACGGCAAGCCATTCTGGCGTGTCGTTGTCGGTCCGGCGCAATCGAAATCCGAACTCACGACGCTGTTGGACCAGGTCAAGTCCACTGGGTTCTCGGATGCCTATGCAGTGAAGAAGTAAGACGGAGGTTCACACCCGATGTTGATGGCGTGCCGTTCCGCCGCGCTGGCCCTGGGGCTGGCGCTCACCGCCCTTCCAGCCTTCGCGTTCGATACTTCGGCACGCGCGGCCTATGTGCTCGATCAGAGCACGGGGACCGTGTTGCTGGACAAGAATGGTAACGAACCGCTGCCCCCGGCTTCGATGTCCAAGCTGATGACGCTCTATGTCGCCTTCGAGGCGCTGCGTGACGGTCGCCTGACCCTGGACGAACGCCTGCCGGTGTCGGAACACGCGATGAGCTATGGCGGCTCGACCATGTTTCTCAACACCACCGACCGGGTCCGGGTCGAAGACCTGCTGCGCGGCATCATCGTGCTAAGTGGCAATGACGCATGCGCCGTCATCGCCGAAGCGCTGAGTCCCGACGGCACAGAAGCAGGGTTTGCACGGTTCATGACCAAACGCGCCGAACTGCTTGGGATGACCCAATCGACATTCGCCAACTCCAACGGGTGGCCGGCGGCGGGTCAACTGATGTCGGTGCATGACCTGGCAATCCTGGCCAGCCGCCTGATCGCGGACTTTCCAGAGTATTATCCGCTGTTCTCCGAGACCGAGTTCGCATTTGACGGCCGTGCGCCTTCAAACATCCGCAACCGCAACCCGCTGTTGCGGCTCGATATCGGAGCGGACGGGTTGAAGACAGGACATACCGCCGAAGCCGGCTATGGTCTGGTCGGTTCGGCAAAGCAGGGTGACCGCAGGGTGATCTTTGTCATTACCGGCCTGGAAAGCGACACTCGCCGCGCAGAGGAGGCCGAAGCGATCGTGAACTGGTCCTTTCGCCACTTTGCCACCAAAACCGTCGCCTATGCCGATCGCCCGGTCACCCAGGCCGAAGTCTGGATGGGAGCAAAACAATCGGTAGGACTGGTTCCTGCCGAGGATCTGGAATTGTTGTTGCCGGTGCTTTCGGAAAAGCGCATCGAGGCCGAGGTGGTTTACGATGGCCCTGTCAATGCTCCGATCGCCAAGGGGCAGAAGATTGCCGATCTGGTGATCAAGCCCGGTGAACTGCCCGAGATCCGACGTCCGCTCGTGGCAGCCGAGAACGTGGATACCGGCGGTTTCGTCGTGCGCATGAAAACCGCCGCGACATTGCTTCTGCAACGGTTCGGCGCCGGCGCGACGGAGGCGATGTGACCGCTCAGGGGCTGTTCCTGACGTTCGAGGGCATCGACGGGTCCGGCAAGTCAACCCAAGCCCGCCTTTTAGCCGAAACGCTACGCCGCCTTGGGCATGACGTTGTCCTGACCCGCGAACCGGGCGGGTCACCCGGGGCCGAGGAGATCCGGCGTCTCGTGCTCGAAGGCGACCCCGACCGCTGGTCGGCGGAGACCGAGATTCTCTTGTTTACGGCCGCCCGCCGCGATCACCTGGAGCGCACGATCCTGCCCGCACTCGCGGCCGGTAAGATCGTCGTCTGCGACCGGTTCGCTGATAGCACCCGGATGTACCAGGGCCTGTCGCGGGGCGATCTGCGCCGCTTGGTCGATCAGTTGCACGCGCTGATGATCGGGCGTGAACCGGACCTGACCGTGCTGATCGACATGGACCCGGAAACGGGACTGTCGCGTGCCAAAGGCCGGCACGGCAACGAAGAGCGGTTCGAGGACTTCGGGCCGGACCTGCAACGCCGCATGCGCACGGGCTTTCTTGCGCTGGCCCAAGAATTCCCGGACCGTTTCCGAGTCATCGACGGAAATCGCGACATGGACATGGTGGCAGCCGATGTGACAGAGATTGTCACGCGGGAACTGCAAAGGTTCTCATGAGCGACGAATTTCAACCTCCGGACCAGGCGCCCGGTGCGCCGCATCCGCGCGAGACCCCTCGCCTGTACGGACAGGAGGAGGCGGAGCGCGCCTTTCTCGATGCCTATTCTTCGGACCGGCTGCACCATGGCTGGCTGCTGACCGGCCCGCAAGGCGTGGGCAAGGCGACCCTGGCCTGGCGGATCGCGCGGTTCCTTCTGGCCACGCCGCCGCAATCCGATGGCGGGCTTTTCGGTGCACCGCCGCCGCCAAAAACGCTCGATATCGACCCCAACCACCCGGTCTCGCGCCATATCCTCGCCGGAGCCGAGCCGGGATTGGCCCCGATCACCCGATCCGTGAACGAGCAGGGCAAGCTCAGATCCGAGATCGTGGTCGAGGATATCCGCAAGCTTGGCCGCTTTTTCGGGCTGAGCGCCGCCGACGGGGGGCGGCGCGTGGTCATCGTGGACAGTGCCGACGAAATGAACACAAACGCCGCAAACGCGCTGTTGAAGATGCTCGAAGAGCCCCCCGCCCGCACAACACTGTTGCTGGTCTCGCATCAGCCGTCGCGCCTGTTGCCCACGATCCGCTCGCGCTGCCGCATGCTGCGCCTGTCCCCCCTCGAACCCGATGCACTGCAAGCGGCGCTGGATCAGGCCGGTGCAGAAGTCCCGAGCGCTCCCGAAAGCCTGACCACCCTTGCCGGTGGTTCGGTTGGCACGGCCTTGCGCTTGCTGGCGCTGGACGGACTCGCGCTCTATGCCGAACTGGTCGCCATTCTGGCCAGCATGCCCAGGCTGGACCGGCCCCGCGCGCTGGCTCTGGCCGAGGCCGCTGCCGGACGCGACTCCGCCCAGCGCTTTGATCTGCTGCTCTATCTGACCGATATCGCGCTGTTGCGCCTCTCGAGGACGGGCGCCACCGGGCAACCCCCGTTGCCCGAGGCCGCACCCGGCGAGGCACAGGTTCTGGCTCGCCTTGCCCCCGATCCCGGCAGCGCGCGCCGTTGGGCAGAAACGGCCACGATCGTCTCGGCCCGCGCCCGCCATGGGCAGGCAGTGAACCTTGACCCCGCAGCACTTGTCCTAGATACGGTGTTCAAGATGCAGGACACCGCCAGTTGGGGCCGATGAGCGCGACCGAAACCATACCCGAGATCACTGACAGCCACTGCCACCTCGACTTTCCCGATTTCGAAGGCCAGTTGGACGAAATCGTGGCCCGCGCCGCTCGTGCCGGTGTGACACGGATGGTGACGATCTGCACCCGGCTGAAAAACGAACCGGCTGTGCGCGCTATCGCCGAGGCACATGACCCGGTTTTCTATGCTGCGGGCACCCACCCGATGAGCGCCGCCCAGGAACCGATGGCCACGGTCGAAGAACTGGTGGCGCTGTCCCGGCACCCGAAATTCGTGGGCATCGGCGAAACCGGGCTCGATTATCACTATACCGCCGACAGCGCCGAAGTGCAGCGGCAGTCCTTGCGCGTTCACATCCAGGCCGCGCAGGCCACCGGCTTGCCGCTGATCATCCATGCGCGCGACGCCGACGAGGACATGGCCCGCATTCTGACCGAGGAGTACCGGAATTCGGCCTATTCCTGCGTCATGCATTGTTTCTCATCCTCCGCCGAACTGGGACGGGCGGCATTGGATCTCGGCTTCTACCTGTCGATGTCCGGTATTGCCGCATTTCCCAAGAGCCAGGATCTGCGCGATATCTTCGCCGCCGCGCCGGTGGACCGCATCCTGGTGGAAACGGATGCGCCCTATCTGGCTCCGCCGCCGCATCGCGGCAAACGCAACGAACCCGCCTATGCCGCCCATACCGCCCGCAAGGGAGCCGAGGTGTTTGGCATGGATTACGCCGCTTTCGCCGCGCAGACGCAGGCCAATTTCGACCGGCTGTTCTCCAAGGCTGCCCGGTTCAGGGCGGCCGCATGACCAGCGAGCTTCGGTTTACCATTCTGGGTTGCGGTTCGTCCGGCGGCGTCCCGCGTCTGGGCGGACATTGGGGCGAATGTGACCCGGACAATCCCAAGAACCGGCGCCAGCGCTGTTCGATGCTTGTCGAACGCGAAGGCCCGGAAGGAACCACGACGGTGCTTATCGACACCAGTCCGGACATGCGCAACCAGTTGCTCGACAGCGGAACCGGGCGGCTCGATGCGGTGGTCTATACACATTCTCATGCAGATCATGTGCATGGTATCGACGATTTGCGAATGATCGTCTTCAACATGCGCGCGCGCATCCCGGTCTGGGCAGACGGCGACACCCAGAATGCGCTGCTGTCGCGGTTTGGCTATGCGTTCGTACAACCGGAAGGCTCGCCCTATCCGCCGATCTTGGACATGAAGACCATCTCGGGTCCTTTCGAGATCGACGGACCCGGCGGCCCCATTCCGTTCCGCCCGTTCCGGGTCGGCCACGGATCGATCGACAGCCTTGGTTTCCGTATCCTCGACCTGGCCTATTTGCCGGACGTGGCCGAGATCTACGATGCCGCCTGGTCCGAATTGCAGGGGCTGGACTGCTGGGTGCTGGACGCATTGCGACGCACGCCGCACCCGACCCATGCACATCTGGAAAAATCCCTGGAGTGGATCGCTCGTGCCGCACCGCGACGCGCGGTGCTGACCAACATGCATATCGACCTCGACCATGCCACGCTGGAGGCCGAGACCCCAGATCACATCACCCCTGCCCATGACGGCATGGTGATCCGTTACCGGATCTGACCGCTGCGCTGCGTCGGCCCCGATAACCCCACGCATGGCCCGGTTCAGGGCGAAACGGATAAGATGCGCGCATGTTCCAGGCCCTGATCGACGTCATTCTGCCGGTGTTCCTGGTCATCGGCGCAGGCTATGGAGCGACTGCGGGCGGCTATTTCAAACCCGAGCACATAGAAGGCTTGATGCGCTTTACCCAGGGTTTCGCCATTCCCTGCCTGCTGTTCCGGGCCATCGCGCATCTGGATCTTGGCGCAAGCTTCGACCCCGCCCTTCTGGGCAGTTTCTACGCCGGGGCGACATTGTGCTTTGCCGCAGGACTGTTCGGGGCGCGCTTCCTTTTCGGCCGCGATTGGGAGGACAGCGTCGCAATTGGTTTCTGTTGTCTCTTCTCCAACTCGGTCCTGCTGGGGCTCGCGATCACCGAACGGGCCTATGGACCCGAGAACCTGACCGGCAACTATGCCATCATCGCGATCCACTCGCCCTTTTGCTACGGGCTGGGCATCACCGTGATGGAGATAATCCGCAACCGCGGACGGGGTGGGCGGCGGATGGTCACTTCCGTTCTGGCGGCGATGTTTCGCAATGTTCTGATCCTTGGCATCGCCCTGGGGTTCGCCGTGAACATCAGCGGTTTCGGGCTGCCGGGGATCCTGGACGACGGGCTCGCGCTGATCACGCGCGCCGCCCTGCCGGGTGCGTTGTTCGCTCTGGGCGGTGTTCTGGTGCAGTACCGGCCCGAAGGCGACCTGCGCGTCATCGCCTATGTCTGCGCCATATCGCTTCTGGCGCATCCCGCGCTGGTCTGGCTCTTTGGCTCGGTCATGGCCGTGGAACAGGGCCTGTTTCGCTCCGGTGTGCTGAATGCAGCCATGGCGCCCGGGTTCAACGCATATATCTTTGCCAACATGTATGGCCGCGCAAAACGCGTTGCAGCCTCTTCCGTGCTGATCGCCACCGCTGCTTCCATCCTGACTGTCTGGATGTGGCTTGCACTGCTGGGAAGCTGACATTCTTGACTTTGCGCTCGGGCGCGCCACAACTCGGGTCATGACCGAATTGAAACATGCGCTGATCGTCGCCCATGGGCAACCCTCGGAGCCGGAGCCGGCAGAGGCGGCCTTGGCCGCGCTCGCCGCACGCGTGAACGCCAATGCAAGCCATATCGCGATACGTTCGGCCACTCTGGCCAGTCCGGGACGGCTGGAGGAAATTCTGGACGACCTGCCGGACGGTACCCCGGTCTATCCGCTGTTCACCGCCAAAGGCTGGTTTGTCACCCGGGCGTTGCCGCGTCGGATCGGCGGCCGGGCCTGCCCGGTCATGGAGCCCTTGGGCATCGATCCCGAACTGCCGGATGCTGTCGCGGAATATCTCACGTCCGAACTTGCCGCCCGCCAATGGGAGGCAACAGCCACCGAACTGGTTCTGGCAGCTCACGGATCAGGACGCAGCCAGAACCCGGCGGAAGTCGCACATGGATTTGCCGACGAGTTGCAATCGCGGATCGGTTTCGCCCGGCTGACGGTCGGCTTCGTGGAACAGCCGCCCTCGATTGCCGAAGCGGCCCAGGGATGTGGTGAACAATCCCTGTGCCTGCCCTTCTTCGCCTGTGCCGGTGGACATGTACAGGATGATGTGCCGCAGGCGCTGGCCGAAGCCCGGTTCCCGGGTGACACCTTGCCGGTTCTCGGCGATCTGCCCGCCGTCACCAGACTGATTGCCCGTCGGATATCAGAGTTTTCGGACGCGGCGACCTGACCCGCCGCCGCGTATCTGGCTCAGTTTCCGCTTGTCGATGCAGAAAAGACCGGAAGCCCGGGCACGGCCGGCGCGGATGAAGCCTGGGTCAAAACCGCAATCCGTTCTGGCGTCTGCCCGAGAACGCCGGAACCGCTTTGCGCCGCGTTGAGCGCGAGACGCATCCATTCGCCGGCACGCGCCATCCCGATCGGAGCGCCAAACCCCTGGCGCAACTGGTGGCTGACCATCTCGCCATACCCCAATTGTCCGGCCGAGGCGAGCAGCGTGGCAGAAGCCAGCGCCATTTCCGCGTCGTCCGTGCGATACCCGACACCCAGGCAAACCTTGCCGCCGGAAATCAGGCTTGGCATCGGCTGGCCGGAGTTTTGCAGGAATTCCGATGTCGACGCCACGACCTCGGACGGCGCCTTGGTCTCGATACCAACCATCTGAGGCGCCATTGCCTGTGTCAGGCCGGCACATTGTTGTTCGATCTGGACGGCGGTCAAGTTCGGGATCGTCACTTCGATCTGGCTTGCCTCGATCATCGCCTGGCTGCGCGCCTGACAGAACTGTTCGTTAAGCGCAAAGACCGGTTCACGTATCTGCCCGGGACGGCTGGGGCCACCGTTGGAGGTGGTCAGCAGGTTGACCTCGTTGCAATGGGCGTTCACCGATTTCGGCCCATTTTCGGCAAAACCGAAGTTCGGGAGCGCGGCCCCGGTATCGGCACGGGCCGTCACGGTGCCTTGGCCCGAAACCTGCGGCTGCGCGGCAAGTGCCATCTGGGTTTGCGGCTGTACGGATTGTACGGACTGAGGCGTCTGGATACCGAGTTGTTCGTTGCGGTAAGTCCGCAAAAGCCCGGCCTGCCCCTGGCTGGCAAGGATCTGATTGTAGGGTGCGACATGCCCGCTCGCCAGAGCGCGCTGATGCGAAGTGAGCAGGAACCCGAGTTCGTGCTGATCGAGATAGCCGTCCGAAACAAAGCCCATATCTGCCTGGTACTGGGCAATCGCCCCCCGGCTGCGGCGCCCGAGTGCGCCGTCGACCACGCCGGCATTGTAGCCGAAATAATTCAGGGCGGATTGCACCTCGCGGTTCTCCTGTCGCTGCGCAGATGATGAACCCGAACTTCTCGCGGTCGAGCGTGCGGCCTGTTGCTGCCGCTGCTTGTTCTTGTGCACTTCGTTGACGATCAACCCGCCAAGCAGCGCACCGCCGATAAGGGCTGCTGCTTCGTCGGCCATCGCTCTTTGAACTGGAACCACCACGAGACTGGCTGCAACGACCGTTGCACAGATGCGTGTCTGTTTCATGCCAATGACCTTTCTTAATTGCCCTCGCACTCTGCAAGACCACGAAGGACTGGCTTCAAAACAAGAAAATATTTGGGGTAATGGCACCAAACTGCAGGAAACTTGTCAAGTCAGGATACCGTGACCTTCAAAGCGGTTCCGCCACGGGAGCAAGAAACCGCTACCGGCCAGGCATGTCCGCCGCACAGAAGCCGGGAAGCCTAAAAGCGCGACAACGGCTGCGCGATACAACTGTGGCACGCAGCCTGGCCGCCACCACGTTGATCAAGACGTCAAGGGGCCTTCTTGCCTCCAATATCCGGCCCGTTGGCGGATAGGCGGACAGAGCCTGCTGGCTGTGTCCCCGCTCCGCCCCCCCCGCGGCGCATTTGGGCATCGTCCTGCGGCAGGCAGAGATCCCGACTGTAGAAGCGGTGCGTCGCACGACCGTCTCTTTTTGCAGCATAGAGCGCAAGGTCGGCGGCATGCAGCAGCTTCGAGGCCTCCGGCGCGGCAAATTGAGATGAAAGAACCGTACCGATGCTGGCCGATACCCGGCATGCTTCTCCATTGTAGTCGATCGGTTCCTCAAGCCGGTCGATAAGACGCCGGGCAATGCTGTCCAGTCTCTCTCGATCCTGCAAAAAATTGAAAACCAGCACGAATTCATCGCCGCCGATCCGGGCGATGGTATCGTGGCCTCGCGTTTCCTCGACCATGATCCGCGCCACCTGCTGAAGCACGTGGTCTCCTGCGGCATGGCCCAGCGTATCATTGACCGATTTGAAATAATCAAGGTCAAGATGCATCAGCGCAAATGGCGTTGCCCCGGTCAGAAGCCTCTTGAGCACATGGTCCATTGCGCGGCGGTTCTTCAGGCCGGTAAGCGTGTCGGTGAATGCCTGCTCCTCGGCCGCAATCTTCGCGCCCTGCAACTGAAGGTTCAATTTCCGCGAAGCTTCCATTGCCGCCGACTTGGTCTCGACCAGATAGAGCAGTTCGATTGCGAGGTCCGTACCTGCAAAATCGGCCGCGGTCAGGGCATAGTCACGTACGGCATCCAGGATCGAGATACCGAATGAAAGGTTCACCACGGCACCTTGATTGCCGGGCAGCGGAACGATCAGGCCCTTAAGGGCGGTTCGCGGCGCGTCACGGAATCGCAGGTGAAGTTTGGCGCCCGAACAGGCCATCAGTTCGGGCACACCTACAATCGACCGGGGTCGAAGCAATTCGAAAGTTTCGAGAAAAGCCGTTCCTTCAAAGGAGGTTTGCGGCCTGAGCTTCTGCAAGGTCGGCCCAACGCGGCTAATGCGCCCATCCGAGTCAAGCAGTGCAAACATCGGGCACAGCCGATCTAGCAAGGTCACGAGGTCGCCAGGTCCGGTCATCCTGCCCGCGCCCCAAGATCGAACTTGCGTCCCTCGGCAAAGGCCGTTTCGATCAAGGTGATCTCGATCACTTCGCAATCCTGCCCGGTCCCGACATGTTCGAGAATGACCAATGCGCCATAGTCGTCGGCCATGGCGCGCAGAATTCCCATCATCACGTCGGCATAGCCTGGCAGACCGTCATGGCACGCAAGGGAAAACCTGCCATCCTGTTCTTCGCGCAACTCAAGCGGCGGCAGGTCGAGATCGGATACCGCCAATCGCGCCCGGTCGGGCAGATCATCGAGCGAATGCAGGAATTCGACATAGGTCACACCGCCGAAACGCAACAGGCGTCGCAGCGCCTCGGTGTTCGGATTGGAAACCAGGTAGGTGCCAAGATCCTCCAGTAATTCCGCTTGTGGCCGTCCCAGTTCACGGCACAGCTCATCCAGAACGCGGCGCGAGACTCGGTTGTCATAGACCAGCATGGCCTCGTATTCGACAAAGCCCAGATTCGCTGCCTCGGTAACCCGAATCCAGCGGCTCTTGCCATATGTGCTGCATACAAAGGATTGTATGGCCTTGTTGATAAGCCCATGCATGGACGGCCCTCGTTACATGAAGCGAGAGTGTCGCATCCGAGTTGCTAACAAAACTTCAATTTTCTCGGCTTGATGTCTTGAATTGCGTCTAGTCTCGCGGCGAGATCACCTGTCCCGCAACACTCAGTGCCTTTCGCCCCGACGGTATGATCTCAAAACGACCCGCCTGCGCCGCCGCCAGGACCTCGACGGGGAATGCCTCTTCTTCGCTGGCAGTTTCAGCCGCAGCATGGCGCAGGCTGATGTCGCCACTCGGCCCCCGCAACAGATGCGTGATCCTGACCAGCCCGTCATCCGCCAGGAAAAGCACCAAAGCCTGTTCAGTTTCGTCAACGGCCGGACTGAAGGCCCCGCGGAGGAACAGACAGCCCGGGGTGCCTCCCGGCAAGGTTCGGGCGCACCCTGTCTGCCACGCTTTCAGGTGATGGACTGGAATTCCGGTCAGGTCATCTGCGCTCAGCCGGCGACTGCCCTCTGCAACCGGCATCTTGGCCAGCAGTTCCGGTATCAGCGTCTCAGGAGTGGGCAACAACTCCGGGTCGGAGAACTGATACCTGCTGTCGATACGCCGTGCCCGCGCGATCGTGTCGATCATGATCAAATCCTCGCGCCGTTCGGCGATCGCTTGCAGACGGTCAAGCCCTTGTTGACCGGCGTGGCCCCATTCATGTGCCATCTCCCATATTGGCAATTCTCCGGTTTCGGCCAGATGTGCTTCGTAACGGCCGACCTGGCTTGCGGAAGCGACGCGAAACCCATCGAAAACCGGCGACAACCACAAGGCCAACGCCAAGGCCAGTGTCAGCGCCATCGCGATGTTGAGCCTTCGCACTCGGTCTCGCCATGCGCCGCCGACAAGGGCGCATACGGCATATCCCGTTGCATAGGCCATCAGAAGGCAGGCACCCAATGCCGCCAGCAGACGATCAGGTGTCCAGCCATAACCGAGAACCCGCACCGCAAGCGCCCAGGCCGACAAACCGACGAGCAACGGGATCAGAACAGCCAAACCGCGGGTCGCGATCGTCAGGCCGGGGGTCTGCACCCCGTGGGCGTCATCGCGGTCCAGAGCCGTGGAAACCAGCGTAATGGCAACCGAGGCAGACACGAGCAATATGCCCGCCGAGGACAGGTCACCGAACAGCCCGGTCAACCCCCGGAACGGCAACACCGCCAGAAACAGGACAATCACCACAAGGAAAACAGGCACCAGCATCCGCAACAGGCGCAGCGCCGGAAAGGGTGAAACGCGGTCGCGCACTTCGTAAATGACTGCAAGCCCCAATCCCAGCACCGCACCGCTGAGCCCGAACACCAGCCAGTCGGTGCGAAACACAAGATCGACCAGGCCGATATCGACCAGGTTCAGCAAGGCGTCCGACAGGAACAGGACCATCCAGACCAGCGCAAGGAACAACCAGGCAAGAAGAAAGCGCGCCGTTATCTCCCAGGCGGTTTCGAACAGACAAGCATAGTCCAGCCACTGGTCGCGGTCCCGCAGCCAGACAGCCACGAACGGGGTCAGTACAAAGACAAAGACCGCCAGGACCGACACCAACTCCGGGTGATCCAGGGCCTTGAGCGCAGGCTCGAACCGCGAACCCGCCGATAATGCGAGCAACGTCGCCGGAAGCGAGAGAATGAAACCACCCCACATGGACCGGGCCAGCCCCAGTGGAGCCGCCAGGGTCAGTGCAACGCCCGATTGCACAAGCACGAAAGTCAAAAGGCAGATCCGGAGCAGGTCCGGAATCGCGGGTTCCGACCACGTCTCGCCCAGAGCCCAAAGGGCCAGCGCCGCGACCGCGCCGGCAATACTTTGGCTTACCCGGTCTAGCACTCTCACAGAGGCTCCGCTTCCCGCCATGACGATCTCCCGGGTTTCTCGATCCCGAACGAGATTAGCCGCCCTGCACGCTGGATGCCACGGGTTCCGTGGTGATGCGCTTCCCTTGGATCAGAAATCGGTCGGCGCACCGCCCTCGGCCTTGCGCCGTTCCACGAAGGCCGCCAGTTCCTCGCGAATTCCCTCATCCATGGGCGGGGCCTCGAAGCTGGCGACAATCTCCTTGAACATGTGATGCGCGCGTTCAGGGGTCCAGATGCCGCCAGCGGCTTCCCATCCCTCGTAATTCTTCCAGTCGCTCAGGAACGGTTGGTAGAACGCGGTGGAGTAGCGGTCCTGGGTATGCTTGATGCCAAAGAAATGCCCGTCGTTGCCCACCGAGCGAATTGCGTCCAGCGCGATGTCGTCGGCGGTTGTCGCATAGGTTGCCGGCTCCATATACCTCTGGATCTGCTGAAGAATTTCGCAATCCATGATGAATTTCTCGGGGCTGGCGATCAGCCCGCCCTCCAGCCAGCCGGCCGCGTGATAGACCATGTTGGTGCCTGACTGCACGGCCGCCCAAAGCGAATTCGACGTCTCCCACATCGCCTGACCGTCCGGCACGTTTGCGGCGCAAACGCCCGAGGAGCGCAACGGCAATCCGTAGAACCGCGCCATCTGTCCGGTCATCTGGGTCGAACGCATGTATTCCGGCGTGCCAAACGCCGGCGCGCCCGACTTCATGTCCACGTTGGAGGTGAAGGTGCCGATGACACAAGGGATGCCCGGCCGCACATACTGGAACAGCGCAATGGCGCACAATGCCTCGGCCAGCGATTGGGCGACGGCGCCCGCCATGGTCACCGGCGCCATTGCCCCGGCCAGCGTGAAGGGGGTGACCACGATCGCCTGACCCCGCCGCGCCAGGCGGAGGCACCCGTCGATCATCGGCTGGTCGTGCTTCAGGGGCGACGTCGAGTTGATGTTGGTGTACATCCGCGGTGTCGCCTCGAACTCCTCGTCGCTGAGCCCCCCGGCGATCCGGACCATTTCCATCACGTCTTCGACACGTTCCTTGCCCAGGCTGTAGGCATGCATCACCTTGTCCGAGATCGTGAGCTTGTCGTAGAGCACGTCGAGATGGCGGACCGAGGCATGGATGTCCACCGGCTCGACCGGGTAGCCGCCGGCGAAATGGATGCAATTGAAATACTGGGTGAGCTTCAGCAGGTTCTGGCACTGTTCACGGGTGCCGGGCACCTTCCGTCCGATTTCCATGTCCCAGTAGTTCGGCGGCGAGGACACGTTGCCGAAAAGCAGTACATTGCCACCAATTTTGAGGGTACGATCCGGATTGCGGGGTGTGATCGTGAATTCGCGCGGCGCCTTGGCCACCATTTCCATGACCCAGTCGCGGCCCATGCGCACCACGTCGCCATCGACCTTGCAGCCCGCTTGCCGGAACAGGGCCAGCGCCTCTTCGTTGTAAAAGGCGATACCGATCTCTTCGAGAATGCGCATTGCGCCTTCGTGGATCGCTTCGACTCCCTCCTGGTCAAGCGGTTCGGTGGGTTTGTCGACATTGATGGGCAACCGCCATGGCATTTGCTCGATGACGGCCTTTCCCCTGCGTGCGGCGGCTCCGGCGCGGCCGCCGCCACGACGTTTGCGGGTGTCAGTGTCAGCCATGGAACTCTCCTGTTCTCTATGCAGCAAAGTTCTCATGTCTCAGGCGTTTGGCCGCCTCATCTACGACATTAAATGTCGTATTTCCCTCATCCCACGCGGTATCGGGTAAATTTTGCGTTCAGGCGGCAAGCCAATGCCGCAGATGGCCGATGTCAGGCAGCACCACATCGGCGAACGGTGCCAGTTCTTCATGCGCCGCAAGCCCGGTCAGGACCGCAACCGTCGTCATTCCCGCGGCCCGGCCGGCCATCATGTCATGGGTACTGTCGCCCACCATTGCCACACGATCCGGGGCGACCCCGACACGGGAGGCAAAGGCCAGCAACTGGCCTGGACCGGGCTTCGCACCATGACCGCTATCGAAACCCGCAATGAAATCGAACTTGTCATGAACGCCGACCGATCCCAGATGCGCCCGCGCTGGCGCTTCTCCATCGTTGGTGGCGACGCCGAGTTTCAGACCGCGGGCGCGCATGTCGTCGAGGAATTCCGCCAGAGGCACCGCCTGCACCTGTGGTGCCCTGGCGCTCTCCTCGTTTATCATGGCGACGAGTTCGACAAGGTTCAGGCCTGCCAGTTCGGGCAAAAGGACTTCGGCGATCTCGCCGGGGGTTCCGGCTATCACGATGCTGTCACGCGCATAGCGGGCGGTCTCGTAATCGAACCCGATCATCGCCCCCAGACGGGCGGCCCGGATGGCATCGCCATTCCCGACGCGCGCAAGGAACGACCGACCGAAAGTCCCCCAGGTCGCGGTGAAATCGAACAGGGTTCCGTCCTTGTCGAACAACAGCGCGTCAATCGGCATGGGTCTTGCTCCGGTTTCAGGCGTCAGGTCCAGTGCACATCGCCACCGCCCAGAGCGGCCCGCGCCTGCATGGGATAATCATACGGGAGGCTTTCTGCATCGCAAAACGCGACAACCCAGGCGTCGTCCATTGTCAGGAAATCCAGGACCGATGCCAGAAAGGCCGGATCAGATGCACGACTGCGCAAGTCCCCGAGATCCGCCCCGGTGGAGCCCATGAACACCGGCAACAATTCCTCGTTGCCCACAAGCCAGCCCAGGGCCTTGAGCGCCAATGTTTCGGCATAATCGGCGGAAATCAGCTTCATTGTCTGCAGAAGAGGGACTCGGAAAGGCTTTGTTAACCTGTCTCATAAACACTTTGTCGATAATTGGAAGCAATAGTCGAAGGACTGGCGCGATGCAGGGAACGATACTTTTCCTCGATGGCGTTTCCACCAACCGGATCATGTTGAAGGTGCAACTGGCCGCAGCCTGGTATCATGTGATCCAGAGCGACCGTATCGAAGGCGTTGTCGCCCTGGTCGGCCGGGTCAGGCCCGATCTTATCCTCTGTGCGATGACTCTGCCCGACGGCAGCGCAACCGACGTGAAACGAGTGCTGGCCAAAGTTCCGGGCAGCGCCGACATCCCCATGATTGCGATTGCGGCGCATGCGGGTCAGCCTGCCCGGCTCAAGGCGCTGGCTGCCGGGATCGACGATGTGATGACCCAGCCCTATGACGACATGTTGCTGCTGGCGCGGATCCGCAGCCTGATCCGTGCGCGGTCCCGCGCGGACGAATTGCGCCAGCAAGGCAACCTGCAAGGCGCAGGCCTGGAAGAGGTGATGTCCGACTATCTTCTGCCGCCGCGACGGAGCACGGTCGCCCTGATCGCCCAGACGCCCGGCACCGGTGCGATCTGGCGTGCCAGGCTGAAGGGGCAGGTCCCGCATGACATCAGCCTTTTCCGTATCGAAGATGTGCAGACCCTGCTCAGCGTCAGTGCTCCGGACGTTATCCTGATCGAGTTGAGCGACGGAGCGACTTGCCTGCGTCTGCTTGCAGATCTGCGGGCGCGCAGCAACACCCGAAATGCCGCAATCATCGCCATTCCCAGTCAAAACAAGGCCCATCTCGCCTCGGACGCTCTCGACAGGGGCGCGGACGACGTCATGTCCGAGGGCTTCGAAGCAAACGAACTCGCTTTGCGACTGGAAGCCCTGTTGCGGCGCAAGTCGCGCACGGACATGTACCTGGCCAATCTGCGCGCACGGTTGGACGCCTCCTTGACCGACCCCATGACAGGGCTGTTCAACCGCCGTCACGCCATGCCCGAGTTGCACCGGATCGTTCGCGATACATTCGAAAACGACCAGGAGTTTTCCCTGCTGCTGCTGGATATCGATCATTTCAAGTCGATCAACGATCGGTTCGGCCATCCTGCCGGCGATGCGGTTCTGATCGAAACCGCGGAGCGGTTGAAAAGGCAACTACGCCCGACCGACCTGCTCGCGAGAATCGGCGGCGAGGAATTCATGGTCGTTCGACCAGGCGTGTCCGGGCAGGACGCGATGCGGATGGCCGGACGGTTGTGCGCCTGTATGAACAGTTCGCCATTTGCATTGCCGGCCGGAGGCCAACCCGTTCAGGTCACCGTCAGTATCGGACTTGCAGTCCTTTCGGCGGCTGGCCAGCCAGCGGTCGATCCCGTCCAGATTGCCTCGCAGATCTTCGCGCAGGCCGACCGGGCGCTCTACATGGCCAAAGAGGCCGGTCGAAACCGGATCTCCACGGCATGTGCAGCCTGACGTTCAACGCTCAATCGTGCGATGAACGGCGCCCCCTCTCCGCGGCGAACCGTTGCACCCGGTCTGCATATGCGTTCCGCGCAGCGTCATCCATGGTGGCGAGGCGCGAGAGATAGGCCCGCCGCATGGCTTCTTGCCTGTCCACACGCGCCTTTTCATGCCGCAGCAGCAGGGCTTCGAAAGCCGCAGGATCGAATGGCCGTGCTCTCAGTGCTTCCGTTACCGCAGCAAGTTCCGCAACGCGCCGCGGATCAGCCCTTTCGCGTCGTTCGCGCAAGGTATGACGCAGGGCGCCACGATCCGTTTCTGGCAAGGCCCGGTAGAGGGCCATGGCCAGCGATGGCGGCCTGTGGTCGCTCAAGCCACCATGCCGCCAGAAAACGCCCGCCGCCAACCCGACCGCCAGAAGGTTCAGGGTCAGAGACAGGGCCAGAACAATGCGCATCAGCCGCCCCGAATTATGTGGCTTCCCCGCCCTTCACCCTTCCTCGTGCATCACGCCGGCCAGACCGTAGTAGCCCAGCACATCCGCTTCACGCGCCGTCTGGAACACCAGCAAAGCTGGATCGGGCAGGAAATCTGGCGGCGACACTCCGGTCCACACCCCGGTGGCACAGGCCACGGCCATCCCCGCAAACCGGGCCAGCTGCCGATCATGGCAATAAACCGATGCCATGGTCCCGGACCTTTCACCGCCGGCCGACAGGGCTCAGCGCTGCGCCTCGTCTGCAAATTGTCAGCATCTGTGCTATTATTGCCTTAAAAATTGGAGGGTCAGATGCGGGAAGGAGAAGCATTCGACTACATCGTCGTGGGCGCGGGCACGGCAGGCTGCGTTCTGGCGGCGCGGCTTTCAGAGGACGCTGCTTGCCGCGTCTTGCTTCTGGAAGCTGGAGGCGAGGTCAACGATCCACTGATAGCCGCGCCAGGCGCCGCGAAGGAGTTCTGGGACAGCGAGATCGACTGGGCATTCAGGTCTGAACCCCAGCGGCATTTGAACCGACGGCGTATACTCCTGAACCGGGGCAAGTGCATTGGCGGGTCCGGTACGCTCAATTGGTGCGCCTATGTGCGTGGCAATCGGGGCGATTACGATCATTGGGCGCAGCTTGGGTGCAGCGGTTGGGGATATGACGACGTGTTGCCCTATTTCAGAAAATCCGAATGCAATGCGGAGCACGACGATGACTGGCATGGAACGGACGGGCCGTTGCACGTCGCTGCCTTCAACGGACGCCACCCTCTGCACGAGTTGTACTTCGAGGCGCTGGATGATCTGGGGGTAAGTCCGAACGCCGACTTCAACGGAGCGGTTCAGGAGGGCTACGGCTATCATCAGGGCACGCTTCGCGGCGGTCGGCGGTTCAGCACGGCGGATGGGTTCCTTGCGTCGGCACTGTCCCGGCCCAACCTCACCGTTGAAAGCTGGGCGCATGTCACCGGGCTTGTCATCGAAGGCGGACAGGCAACCGGAGTGGACTACGTCAAAGGTCGGGAGGCGCGCCATGTCCGCGCCACGTCAGAAGTATTGTTGGCCGCGGGCGCGATCGGTTCGCCCCATATCCTGCTTTTGTCCGGGGTCGGCCCCGCCGACGAGATCGCCGCGCATGGCCTGTCGCCGATCCACGATCTGCCCGGCGTGGGGCGGTCTCTTCGCGACCATCTCGCGCGGCCTGCGCTGGACATTGCCGTCAAAGACCCCGAAGCTTTGGGCCTGGGTGCGGCCTTGCCAGACAGGAAAACGGCCGAGGCCTTGTTCGCGATGTATGCGAGCGGCCCATTGGCGACCATGCAAATCGAGGCCGGCGCCTTCGTTCGGTTGCGCGAGTCCGACGCATTTCCGAACGCACAGCTTTTCTGCGGTGTCAGCAATGCCGAACGCTTTCGAGGTCTGACGCCCGGCTTGTCCGTCTGGGGATATGTCTGCCGCCCGGAAAGCACCGGTACCGTCAGGCTAGCCACTGGCAGCCCGTTCGACCGCCCGCGCATAGATCCCAACTATTTCGACGTCATCGACGACGTGAACCGAAGCGTCGAGATCGTGGAATTCTGCCAGGAGATCGCCCATCACCGCGCCTTTTCAGGCGTCCGGGCCGAAGTTCGGGGTGCCTTCGAGACACGGGACTCCATCATCGCCGAAGCGCGTGAGGTCGCCAGCACCTGCTGGCATTACACCAGCACATGCCGCATGGGGATCGATGCCGATGCTGTCGTTGGACCGGACCTGAGGGTAAGGGGTATCGACAACTTGCGTGTATGTGACGCTTCGATCATGCCGACAATGGTCAGCGGCAACACGAACGCGGCCACGATCATGATCGCTGAAAAGGCGGCCGATCTGGTTCTTGGCCACGACATGCCGTGAACCGCAGCTTGCGCAGCAAGGCGGCTGACCGCCCTGAACCGGGTTCACTCAAATGACTGGCTCCAGGCCCGCGCGATGGCCAGCAGGGGTCTGTCGCCGGATGGCACACCGTCGAATTCGAGCCCCAAAGGCAGACCCGTCGACGTCCTGGCAAAAGGCACCGAGAGGCCCGGTGCCCCCAGAAACGTCGCAGGCAGCGCGTTTCGGAACGTGTGCCAGATGGAAACGGGCTGCCCGTTCAAGGTCGTCGTGACGTTGTCGCCCAGCTTGGTTGGCCCTGTCGGCGTTGTCGGGAAAACGATTGCCGACAGATCGTGATCGCTCAGGTAGGCAAGGTATTTGGCTCGATGCCGCGGCAAGACCTCGGTCAGGGTCGCCTGATATGCATCGAACAGGCCGGAGGCGTCGGCATCCGCCAGCGCATCGGCAAACTCGTCGCGGACATAGTCACCTGCAATCCCTACCAGGACATCGTCGAGGCTGATAGCCTGTCCGCAAGCGTCGAGATAATCAGACAGGCTGCGCGGCAATTCCCAGGCGCGAACGGGGCCTGCGGCTTCGTCAACCAAGGCGCCAAAGTCGGGCGGCGGCGCCTCAGCAAGGACCACGCCACATGCCGCCAGCCTTTGGAGTTCCCTGTCGAAGGCCGTGGCAAGCTCGGCCTCGAGGTCACTCAGGAAATAGTCGCCGGGGATACCCAGTCTCAGGCCCGCCAGATCGACCTCGGGAACGTGCCAGTCGCCGGTCAGAACACTGTCCATCAGGGCAAGGTCGCTTGCCGTACGGGCAAAGTATCCGGGCGCATCGCGTGTCGGAAACAACGGCATGATGCCGCCGCAGCTGTACCTCCCGTGCGAAGGCCTGAACCCGAAGACCCCGCAATGGGCCGCCGGAATGCGAATGGACCCGGCCGTATCGGTGCCAAGCGCGGCCGGGACCACCTGCGCTGCGACCGCCGCGGCGGACCCGCTGCTGCTGCCGCCTGCCGAGTAGGCCGGATCATGCGGGTTTGGAACAGCGCCGATATGCTCGTTGCTGCTTGTAATACCGAAGGCCAGTTCATGCAGGTTGGTCTTTCCCATCAGCAAGGCCCCGGCATCGAAAACCTTTTGGGCAAAAGGCGCGGTCGTCCGCACGCGGTTGTTGCGCAAAGCGGGTGTCCCGCATGTGGTCGCCAGGCCCGCAACATCGACACAATCCTTGATCGCGATCGGGACACCGTGCAGCGGGCCATCCGGCCGTCCGGTCGCAAGCCTGTCGTCGGCCGCGCGTGCGTCGTGCTGCAGCTTGTCCGGGTCGAATTGCGTGAACAGGTTCAGATCGAGACGGCGTTCCGCTTGGTCGATCAGCGCCGAAACGTACTCTTCGGACGAAAATTCCCGGTCCCGTATCTTTTTGGCGGCTTCGCAAAGGTTCTGGTTGCATAGGTCCATGGGCCATCCACCCTGCGGATGTGATCGAACTTCACCCTACACGAAAGGAGCGGATCTGTCGAAATCTTCCAATGGAACTCCGTAGGAGGTCTCGGGATTGCGTCCCCGAACCACCGGCGACGCTGGAAAGCGCCACGATTCATGCTCGAAGCGCACTGCTGGCAATGCGCATCGGTCCTTTGGAAAAACCCAACATTGCCGTACCCTCGAAAAATCGGATGGGGGACGCGTCATGGGCTATTATGATCTGGGAACGTACACGTGGAAAATCAGCACAACGTCGCAAGACGCACAGCGCTGGTTCGATCGCGGGCTGGCTTGGACCTATGCCTACAACCACGAGGAGGCGATCGTCTGCTTTCAAAAATCTGTCACTGCCGACCCGGACTGCGCCATGGCACATTGGGGCATCGCATACTGCATTGGACCAAATTACAACAAACCCTGGGAGGCCTTCGAAGAGGCCGAAAAGCCAAGCTGCCTCGAGCTGGCCAGGTCATCCATTGACGCGGCGATGGTGCTGCGTGACCGCCTGACGCCGGTCGAGCGC
The DNA here is from genome assembly GCF_900101475.1 of Ruegeria marina. Lineage (GTDB taxonomy): Bacteria > Pseudomonadota > Alphaproteobacteria > Rhodobacterales > Rhodobacteraceae > Ruegeria_B > Ruegeria_B marina. Next base: position 29,589 of record NZ_FMZV01000008.1, read on the forward strand.
GCCTTGCTCGATGCCATCCCGGCACGTTACCCGGCCTCGTCAGAGATCGAGGATTTCAGCCCGTGGAATGACGCCTTTGCCGATGCGATGCGAAAGGTGCATGCCGAATTTCCCGATGAACTCGACGTTTGCGCGATCCTTGCCGAAGCGATCATGAACCGGACCCCCTGGCAGCTTTGGGACCTGTCCACCGGCAAACCCGCAGACGGGGCTGACACGTTGGACGCCATCTCTGTCCTCGAAACCGCCTTCGCCACATTGCCCGGCGCATGGGAACACGCCGGCCTGTTGCACATGTATATCCACCTGATGGAAATGTCGCCGCATCCCGAACGGGCGCTGCGCCATGGCGACGTACTCAGCACCTTGGTGCCCGATGCCGGGCACCTGCTGCACATGCCCACCCATATCGACGTGCTGTGCGGCGATTACATGAACGTGGTGTCGCGCAACGAGGCGGCCATCGTCGCAGACCGCAAATTCCTGTCGCGTGAAGGGTCCGACAATTTCTACTCGGTCTATCGCTGCCACAACTACCACTTCAAGATTTACGGCGCGATGTTCCTTGGCCAGCCGAGCGTGGCCCTGCAAGCGGCTGACGAGTTGATCGCCACCTTGCCAGCGGACACGCTGCGCCCGATGGCCGACTGGTTCGAAGGCTTCATCCCGATGAAGCAGCATGTGCTGATCCGGTTCGGACGCTGGCAGGGCATTCTCGATCAGGATTTGCCAACGGACGCAGAGCTGTACAGCGTCACCACCGCGATGATGCGCTATGCGCGGGCGGTGGCCTTGGCCAACCTGCAAAGGATCGCGGAGGCCGAAGCCGAGATGGCGCTGTTTTACGAGGCCCTGTCTCGGGTTCCCGACAGCCGGATGCTTTTCAACAACACCTGCCGCGACATCCTCAAGGTCGCCGAGCAGATGATGCTGGGCGAGCTGGCCTATCACAAGGGCGCGCACGAAGCGGCTTTCGACCATCTGCGCAAATCGGTCGAGATCGACGATTCCCTCCCCTACGACGAACCGTGGGGCTGGATGCAGCCCACCCGCCACGCGCTTGGGGCCCTGCTGCTTGAACAAGGCCAGCTGGACGAGGCCGAGGCGGTTTACCGCGCTGATCTTGGTCTGGACAGCACGCTCAGCCGGGCTTGTCAGCATCCAGGCAATGTCTGGAGCCTGCACGGCCTGCACGAATGCCTCGTCCGGCGCGGTGAAAAGATCGAAGCGGCCCATATCAAGCTGCAGCTCGACAAAGCCATTGCCCGCGCCGAGGTGACGATCGAGGCCTCCTGCTATTGCCGACAGAAAGTTCTGGCCGCGGAGTAGAAGGCCAAGAGAATTTCCCGACTTAGGTGTTTGATCCCACGGTTTGATGGTGCGATCCATTCACTGGAATGGAAGGAAGCCTTATGGGACAGATACGTCACGGCAGCGAATTCACACTTTGAGCCCGAAGCGAACAGGGTCGGATGAAGCGCGCTGGCCTTGCAGCAGCGCGGACCTTTGTTTTGCCAGAAGCAGCACAGAGGCGTATGATGAACGGACTACCGCCGTCGGGCGGTTGGCGTCCGGATGGCGATAGCGTGCCCCCAGAAGAGGAAAGCGCTGCCATGGAAAACCTGAAAATTGCTGTTAGTGCCGGAGTAGGCATCCTGCTGGCTACCTCGGCCATGAGCCAGACTGCCGATGTCACTGTCGACAGTCTGATGGAGCGACTCGATGGCGTTGCGCCGGCGGCCGTGCTCGAGAACTCCACGTTGCTGAACATCACCGAGGAGGGTGAAATCGAGGTGCTCCGGGAAGGCACCAACGGATGGACATGCATGTACCCCGGAACCGATCCGATGTGCGCAGACAAAGCGTCAATGAGTTTCCTGCAGGCCTGGATGGCCAAAGAGACTCCTCCGGACACCCTCGGCTTCGTCTACATGCTGCTGGGCGACGAGGGGGCGAGCAACACGGATCCCTATGCGGAAGGAGAGACAGCCGACAACCAGTGGGTGGTCGCGGGCCCGCACGTGATGATCGTTGGCTCGGCTGCCGGGCCGCTGCTCGATACCTATCCGAGCGAGGTTCCGGAAGGCGAAGGTCAGCCGTGGGTCATGTGGCCGGGAACGCCCTATGCCCATCTGATGATCCCGATGGAGTAAGACCCGCAGGCCCTCCGCGTGTTCGAGGCTGGATGCCCGCCAGCGGATCGTGCTGCGGCACTTGGTGCGCCCGGTGAGCCGCATTAGGAACTTGTGGCTGCCGGACCCACTGCCTGACCCGTGGCAGGGCCCTTGGTGCACAGCATGGCCTTGCCCGACGGTCACGCATGGCTGGCGCGCTTCGGTCAAAGAGCAGCTTCGTCCCACTGCCCGGTCATAGACTTTCCCGGAATGTTGCGCGGCGCATTAACGGCCGGTCTCGTGAAGCCGCGTTGCGGCGTTGACCACGGGCGCAGAGGTCCAGATTGCGCCGTTAGCGTCAGCGAGGTGGGCGCACCGACCGCAACGCCGCCGCAGGGCCGCTTGGAGCCCGAAGCGACGTGGCGAGCATCACTTCGGGCCGCCAAGGCTAGGCGTATGTCAGGTCTTGGACCGGCGTGGCCTGAAAAGCTTCCCTCAGCCATCGACCGTTGCCCCGACGCCAAACTTGCGTGAACGCGATGGATAGATCGCGGCTGTCCTCGGCGTTCAAAATCCCCCCTCCAGAAATGTCGTTGAATCCTGTAACAACGGCCATGTCATCAAAGAGGCGGATCTCGACGTCGCAAAAGGTAATCTGCGTCCTGCGACCCGTTCTCTTTGCCGCGTAGGAAAGCCAGCCATCGCGACTCAGATGCGCTCCCGTTGCGTCGTTGTGGGTATAAGTTGAGGAAAGGAGTTCGGTCAGCACCTCGATGTCTCCTCGCGCCCATGCTTCTGCGAACCTTTGAAGCGCAGCATGGAGCGGGTCGGCATGCGCGTCGTTTGCCATGTGATACTCCAGAAGAGAATGATTGCATCGTGAGCATAACGAGGTGGCACTTCCCCTGTTTGCCGCGGCACGACTTCAATGTCGATTTACGGCAGCGGCCGTTTGGTCCCGAACTGCCGACGTTCACCTGCGCGGTATTCTGTGCAATGCACGCATGGCCGGGTCGGTGAAGCTTCAGTGCCGCATATGGGTCAGCGCCGGATGGCGGCTTAGGACCATAAGCGACGTCAGGAGCCGATCGGCGCAGGATTTCGTGCCGCGCTGCCGCAGGTCCGTTTCGAGCCGAAAGCGGACATTCATCCGATCGACGGGTGCCGTCCTGAAGCGCAGCATTGCCCGTTCTCGTCGTCGAAATGGCAGGTGCGAGTTCTCGGCCCTGTTGTTCAACCAGCGACCCGTTTCCTGGCGATGGCTCGCACCGAGGTCTTTCAATGCAGAACCGTAGGGCCTGAGCCGATCGGTCACGGTCATTCCAGGGCAGCCATGCTTACGCGTTGCTTTCCTTGGAAATTTCAGCGCAGCCTCTCTTCCAGAGCAAAGTTCAAGACGAACCGCGCCGCCGCTCGCTGCCAAGGGGCGCGGTCTTTGCGCGGCATAAGGGACAGCCATGCCGCCCTTGCGTAGACTGGTTCGTATTGGTCTGGCAGCACCCGCCGATCAGCATCATTGACCTCTGAGTGGCCCCATCGCAATCCCCATGGATTTGCCTGCGGCCCGCGGCTAAGATCGCGCCCATGAGCAGCGGTTCCGAACGACGTCTTGCCGCAATCGTGGCGGCCGATGTGGTGGGCTTTTCCCGCATGATGGTGCAGGATGAGGCCAGCACCATTGGCGCCATGCGCGCTGTCGAACGCGACATTCTGGAACCTGTTGTTGCTGCGCGGGGCGGGCGCATCGTCAAGACGATGGGCGACGGTTTCCTGATAGAGTTTGCGTCAGCCGTGGCTGCCGTTGAGGCTGCCGCTATCGTGCAGGGGAGGTTGGCCAGCGCAGCCAGTGACGGCCCGCGGGTCGAGATGCGGATCGGCATCCATGTCGGCGATATCGTCTTCGACGCCGATGACATTTTCGGCGAGGGTGTGAATATCGCAGCTCGGATCGAGCCACTGGCGCGGCCCGGCGGGGTGAGTATCTCCGACGACACCTATCGGCAGGTGCGCGGCCGGGGCGCGCTGCAATGGCAGGATGGCGGCACGCACGAGGTCAAGAACATCGCACAGCCGATCCGGATCTGGCATTTGCAGGCGCCCGGCGCCGAGCACGCCCCGGAGCAGGTCGCGGACATTCCGCTGCCGCTGCCAGATAAACCCTCGATTGCCGTGCTGCCGTTCGACAACATGTCGGGCGATCCCGAGCAGGAACATTTCGCCGACGGGATGACTGAGGACCTGATCACAGACCTGTCGAAGATTTCGGGCCTGTTCGTCGTTGCCCGTAACTCCACCTTCGTGTTCAAGCGCAAGTCAGTGGACATTCCCTCGGTGGCGCGCAAGCTGGGCGTGCGGCATGTTCTAGAAGGGTCGATTAGGAAGCGCGGCGACAAGGTGCGCATCAACGTGCAGCTTATCGACGGGCAAACCGGCGGGCATCTCTGGGCGGAACGGTTCGACGGCCCGCTGGCGGAGGTGTTCGAATTGCAGGACGATGTCTGCGCGATGGTCGTCGAGGCGCTGAAGGTGCGGCTTTCGGGGGACGAGGCTTTCCGGGTGGCAGAAATCCATACCCGGAATATCGAAGCATACGAGGTCTTTGTTCAGGCCAAGGCCACGCCCTATCCACCTATTCCCGAACGGATCAACGCCGCTCGGCAGTTGTTCGAAAAGGTTGTCGAACTGGATCCGGACTTTGCCGGAGGCCATGCGGGAATCGCCTGGATGATCGGGTTCGCCGCATTGACAGGGCATGGCGATGCGCGGGCGATGGGCGAACGCGCCGAGGAACTGGCCCGCCGGGCCATCGAGGTGGACGAAAATTTTGGCCTGAGCCACATGGTGCTGGGCCTCGCACGGCTGGTGCAACGCGACTATGAAGGCGCGCTGGCCGCGACGGATCGCGCGCTGGCGCTTTTGCCCAACGATGCCGATGCGCATCTATTCTCTGGGATAGCGAATGCGTTCACGGGGCACGTGGATGCCGGGCTGGTATCGGTTGCGCAGGCGTTCCGGCTGAACGCGCATTTCATCAATGCGCCATATCTCAACATCTCCGCGTTTTTCCAGTTCATCAAAGGTGACTACGCCGGTGCCGTGGCGACACACGAAAGGAACATCGCCCGGGGCGGTCCAGTGGGCCCGCCAGCGCTGGCCTGGTCGGCCTCAGCTTATCAGTTACTCGACGATGCCGGTGGTCAAAAGCGCATGCTGGACATGCTTGCCGAGCGATGGCCGGCGTTCCGACTTGAGGGCTGGAACCTGATCGGGCTGATGAAGAATCCGGCCGAGCGCGATCGACTTCTGGGCCTCATGATCGAGGCAGGCGTGCCAGTCTGAGCCGCCTCGGTCGCGCGGTGCGCGCAGCCTGTTTCCGACATTGATGATCCGGCCGCGGTTGCCGATCTCGATCGAGCCATGGCGCTGGCGGAACATCTCGGGCGGCGCTGGACGCGAGCTGGCCATGCTAAGATTTCGCCGCGTGGGAAGTTTGCAGAAATTCGGATGCGTCCACGCCTCTGTCTCGAACCATTTCAACCATGACCGCAGCCTCGCAAGCAGACGGTGCTGTCAAAGCAAACTGGCCTGAGGCGGGCAGGGCGGTTTTGTAGCCTCCGGCCATGCCCAAACGATCGCCATTTCGCTGTTTCAAGACCAGCCCCGAGATCATCCGCTGGGCGGTGACGCTGTACATCAGGGTTCCACTTTCGCTGCGGAACGTGGAAGATCTTCTGCATGAAAACGGCGGATTGAAGGGATGAAATCCAGCCGCTGGCGGTGGCATCTGGACGAGATGTTTGTGAAGATCAATGGCGAAAGACACTACCTGTGGCGCGCTGTGGACCACGAAGGAGAAGTCCTGGAGAGCTACGTCACAAAGACGCGGGACAAGAAATCCGCGCTGAAATTTCCAAGGAAAGCAACGCGTAAGCATGGCTGCCCTGAAATGATCGTGACCGATCGGCTCAGGTCCTACGGTGCTGCATTGAAAGACCTCGGTGCCAGCCATCGCCAGGAAACGGGGCGCTGGTTGAACAATCGGACCCCGCGGCCTTCGGCGGCGCCGTCTTCAGGCGCGGCGACAACACATAAGAGATCGCCGTCAGCACAGGGCTGGCGACAATCTGGACGACAAAGTTCCAGACCATGGGGCGGACTCTCACAGTTTCGCGGATGAAACGAGGGTGGTGTGTTGGCGTGGCGCGACAGATTGGTCTTCGGGCAAAGCCAACGTATCTTGGAGGAGCCGACGTAGGCGAGGAAGTCGGTTCTCACAGACTACCAGACAAAGCTGCATTTGGAATGGGCTCGCCTTTGGCAGGTTTTTCATGCAAAATAACCCTGCGGATACGCAGTTATTCTGTTTTCAGACTTGGCGTCGAGTGCGTCTCTTCATGCAGAGGATATCCGACACATGCATCGAAAACTTGCCACCATATTGGTGGGCGACATTGTTGGCTCAACCTTGCAAATGGAGCGCGACGAAGAAGGTTCGGTGCGTCGGTTTCAAAATTGTCTGGGAGCAGTGGCGCGAACCGTGAACGAGCATGATGGACGCGTCTTCAGCCGCGCGGGAGACGCAGTGCTCGCCGAGTTTTCCAGTCCTGTGAATGCGCTTCGGGCGGCAATGGAGGCCCGCGGAGCTCTGGCGAGGGTCGACGCCAGTTCGCCGAAAGACATGCGGTTCGGCCTTCACATTGCCGACGTAATGGACGTCGAAGGTGACTTGCGGGGAGACGGCGTGAACATCGCCGCCCGCATACAATCTGAGGCGGATCCAGGTGCAATCGATACCAGCAGATTGCTGGTTGATCAGGTTCGTCGCAACTCGCCTTGTATTTTCGATGATCTGGGCGAAAGAACCTTCAAGGGGATCAGCGAACCAATCCGGATCTTTCGCGTACGCGACGAAATTGCCAGCCAGCGATGGCAGCCCGGCAGGGAAAGCACCGCTAAGACACCCGACAAGCGCCCCCACTCGATCGCCGTTGCTCCTTTGGTCGCCGCCGGGTCCGCTGACGAAACCCAGAAGGCACTGGCCGGAGGAATGACCGACGACCTGATTCTCGAGTTGAGCCGGGTCGCACGTCTCTTTGTCGTCTCCTCGAGTGCCAGTGCCGCGGTTGCCGGGATGGAGCCCAAGGCAATCGGAGACAGGCTGGGCGTTCGCTATGTTCTAAGCGGTTCAATGCGCTTGTTGGGCGACCGGATTCGCCTCAACCTTTCTCTGACGGAAACCGATGCTGGTCAGGTCGTCTGGTCCGATCGAATCCAGCGGCCCTTCGACGAGTTTCTCGATCTTATGGACGCGATCACCGCTCAGGTGAGCGCCACTGTGACGGGGCGGATGCTGGTCGCCGACACGGAGGTCGCGCGCCGCAAGCCGACTGGGTCGCTGACGGCATATGAATATTACCTGCGAGGCCTGGATTCATATCGCCGCGGTGGTGTGACCGACGACAACATCCGCGAGTCGATGGAATGGTTCGACAAGGCCGTCGAAGCCGACCCCAACTTTGCGCGCGCTCGCGCCATGTGGGTGTGTTCGGCCTCGTGGCTTGAAGATTATGATTGGGACGACGGCCGCAAGCGCTTACGATCGGCGTTGGAAATAGACCCCGATGACCCCGAGGCGAACCGCGTGTTGGGTTCGATCCTGATTTGGGAGCGCCGGTTCGACGAGGCGCGTGCATTTCACGAAAGAGCCATGCGCAACGCGCCGAACGACGCCTACATCCTGGGCAAATCTGCACGATACTACGTCTGCGTCGGAGAAATCGAGAAGGCCCTGGAGCTTCTGGACAAGGCGGAAGCCCTCGACCCGTTCGTCCCGGTTTGGCTGACGGAACAGCGGGCCGCAGCGTACTACCTGCTGGGCCGCTACGCCGATGCGATCGCTCTTATTAAAGGTCTGCCCTACCAGACCCGCGACTGTCGGATGTACCGCGCCGCCTGCCATGTCGCTTTGGGAGATACCGAAACGGCACGGGAGATTGTCCAAATCGCCACCGGAATGACGCCCGACCTTACCCAATCCTATATGCGCAAAAGAGAGGTGTTCCAGGATAGCAGGGTTCAGGACGAGTTGATTGAGCGGCTGGCCGAGGCAGGACTTCCGGAGTGACGAAGTATCTGCAGGCCTGCCCCAATCGCGCCGAGTGGTTCTGTCAAAGGAAACCAGCTTGAGGGTGCCGTCAAGGCAAACTGGCTTGAGGCGGGCAGGGCGGTTTTGTAGCGTCCGGCCATGCCCAAACGATCGCCATTTCGCTGTTTCAAGACCAGCCCATAGATCATCCGCCTGGCGGTGATGCTGTACATCAGGGTTCCACTTTTGCTGCGGAACGTGGAAGATCTTCTGCATGAAAACGGCGGATTGAAGGGATGAAATGCAGCCGCTGGCAGTGGCATCTGGACGAGATGTTCGTGAAGATCAACGGCGAAAGACACCACCTTTGGCGCGCTGTGGACCACGAAGGAGAAGTCCTGGAGAGCTTGGTCACGAAGAAGCGGGACAAGAAGGCCGCACTGAAATTTTTAAGGAAAACAATGCGTAAGCATGACTACCCCGAAATGATCGTGACCGATCGGCTTAGGTCCTACGGTGCCGCATTGAAAGACCTCGGTGCCAACCATCGCCAGGAAACGGGTCGCTGGCTGAACAACCGGGCCGCGACCTCGCATCTGCCATTCCGAGGACGAGAACGGGTGAAATTGCGCTTCAGGCGGATGCGAAGTTTGCAGAAATTCGCCGTCATCCATGCCTCGGTCTGCAACCATTTCAACTCGGAGCGCAGCCTCACGTCTCGAACGATTTTCAAGCTGAACCGCGCCGCCGCTCTTTCCGAGTGGCGCGGTCTCTGCACGGCGTAAAGGACAGCTATCCTGCCCTTGCATAGACTGTTTCGGATTCGTCTGGCAGCACCTGGGCCGCCGCTTTGCGCAGCGGCGGCCCGGATTACAAGCGTTACTCTTTGATCCCGGCTGTCTCGATCAAGGGCGCCCAGACCTCGATCGAATTGGCGACGAAGTTCGTGTAGTCTTCGCTCGACATGGCGGTGTGCGTAATCCCGAGTTCCTTCAGGCGCTGTTGCACATCTGTGCTTGCGAACACTGCCAGGACGGTTTCATGGATCTTTTCTGCGGTCATGGGGTCGATCCCGGCAGGACCCGACAAACCAACCCAGTTTTCGATCACGATATCGTAGCCCTGCTCCCTGAAGGTGGGAACATCCGGAACCTCTTTGTTGCGTTCGGGTGAAGCAATGGCGATCGCAACCGCTTCCTTGTCTTCGATCATCTCGCTGTTCTGAACAACCATGTCGTAGAAGCTGTCCAGAACACCCGCTCGAAAGTCTTGAATGGCTGGCGAACTGCCTTGATAGGGCACGTGAATGGACTCTACACCCAGCGCCTGATCGACTGCCACGCCGAGGATGTGCGAAATCGATCCGACACCGCTTGAACCGTAGGTCATTGGCCTTTCTTTCACGAACGCGATGTATTCATCCAGAGATGTAATCCCGGATGAGGGTTGCACGAACAACCCCGGAGCAGAAGCGCCAATATAGGCGAGGTGCGTGAACCCTTCGAGTGGTTCGTACGGTATGGATTTGAACCGGGTTGGAGCGATCGTGAACGGTGCATTGTTCGACAGGATCAGTGTGGTGCCGTCAGGTGCCTGTTGCGCAACATAATCCGCCGCAACAGTTCCTGCAGCACCGGGGCGGTTGTCGACCACGGCTTTTTGACCGAAATCAGTATCAAGATGTTGTGCCAGAAGGCGCGCAACGAGATCACTTGTTCCGCCTGGTGGGAAGGTAACAACGATCCGAACCGGCTCATCGCTCCAGGCACCAGGCTCTGCCAGGGCCGTGGTCCCTGAGAGCAGAATTACGGCCGCAGTACTCGCGCCCAGTATGGTCAGACGATTAATATTCATGATTGAGTTTCTCCCTGATTGGTTTTTATGACCGCCCGGCGGCGGCGGCGGTTCTGCTCCGTCTTGAACAGAGCAAATACGAGGATCGCGACTGTTATTGCGATCAAGGTGGCGCTGATGGGTCTTTGCAGAAAAACCATCGGGTCACCTCGAGAAAGAAGCATGGAACGACGTAGCTGTTCCTCCATGAGCGGACCAAGCACAAAACCCAGCAGCAGGGGGGCGGGCTCGAACCGGAACAGGCGCATCACGTAGCCAACTGCGCCGATAACAAGGGTCAACCAAACGTCAAAAACGTTGTTGTTCAGGCTGTAGACCCCCATGCATATCAGCACGATTATCGTCGGGTACATGTATTTGTAGGGTATCTTGAGCAACCTCACCCAAATGCCGATCAGCGGCACGTTTAGGATCAGCAGCATGATGTTGCCCACGAGGAAACTGGCGACCAGTCCCCAGAACATGTCGGGCTGTTCGGTCAGAAGCCGGGGTCCGGGCGTAATGCCGTAGATCATCAATGCGCCGATGACGATCGCCATGGGCGGACTGCCGGGAACGCCAAGGGTCAGCGTCGGAATGAACGCGGTTTGTGTTGCGGAATTGTTCGCAGCCTCGGGAACCGCCACACCCGGGACGACACCTGTACCGAATTCCTTCCGACGCCGGTTTACTCGCTTTTCCACGGCATAAGCCAGGGCAGCGGCAATAGTTTGGCCTGTTCCGGGAAGGGCACCGATAAAGGAGCCGATCGCCCCGCCGCGCAGGATCGGAGCGGGCAACGATTTCCATTCGTCTTTTGACGGATAGAAATCATTGTAGTCGACGGTCTGGGTGGCTTTGCCGCTTGTTGCCGTTCGGATCGAGGCGATGACCTCGGTGACACCGAATAGCCCCATCGCGACGATGACAATGTGAACCCCGTCTCTCAGTTCCGGAATGCCCATTGTAAAACGAAGGTCTCCGGTGGTCAGATCAATGCCGATTGTGCCAAGCATGAGCCCGGTGACAACCATCGCGATACCTTTCAAAGCGCCGCCGTTGCTGACCGCCGACGCCGCGATCAAGCCAAGCAGAAGCACCGAGAAATAGTCTGCCGGTCCAAAACTGAGGGCAAGTTTGGCCAGGGACGGGGACAGGACCGCAATTACGATCATGCCAATGATCCCGCCCCCGAAAGAAGCGGTTGCTGTCGAAAACAACGCGACACCTGCACGCCCCTTCTTCGCAAGCGCGTGCCCTTCGATCGCGGTAATCGATGCGGCGGGTGTGCCCGGCACATTCATCAATATCGAGGCCGTTGATCCGCCGTATTCCGCTCCGTAAAAAACGCCGGCAATCATGACCAGCGCCGGTGTCGGATCGAGGTAAAAGGTCAATGGGAGGATCATTGCGATTGCGGCCATCGAGCCGATACCGGGCAGGACGCCAATGAATGTCCCCAGGAAGACACCGATAAAGCAATACATCAGGTTCTGGGGTTCCAGAACCACCAGCAAGCCCTGATAGAAGAGCGTGACGACATCCATGATCAGCTTCCCGGAAATGGTTTCAGGGGCAGATTGAGCAGCTCGATGAAGACCGCCCAGCACCCAAGCGCGACGACAGCTCCGAGAACGACTTTTCCGAGCAGCGGGAGAGTCCGGTCGGGCATGCTGGCCACGATGACTGTCAAGAAGACCGCTGGAACCAGTCCAAGCCGATCTGCCGTTACCGCAAATACGGCAAGCGCCGCACAGATGGCGAAGAGTTCGACCCAATCAGGAGTCTCGGCAATGCCATCGCCGCGCCGTTCCTCAATACAAATAACAGTCGAAAGTATCGCCAGAATGGCTCCTGTAACGAAAGGGAAGGCGCCTGTGCCCAGCCTGGTCGGCACGCCGAGACCCAATTGCCATCCGCCGACCATGAACACCACACTGAGAGCCAAAAGGACCAATCCTCCGATTTCGCCGCCCCATCCGAGAGCGCTATGCGAATTTTCAGCCTGTCCTGGCTGATTGTCGGTCCGTTCGGGTTCAGCCGCCATGCAGACCACTCCTGTTCTTCCGGTCGCTGTCGAAACTACTTCCGGTATGACATTCCTCGAATGTTTTTCGCACGCGGGCCGCGCTGACCGCAGCGACTTGTTCGATTGCTGAGCGAATCTCGGCGTCGCGCTCAGCATTTAAACGGTCCCGGAATTCGTCCAGAACACTTTCCATGTTCGGGTGCCGGACAAGCGCGGTAATGAATGGGAACCCGAATTTCTTCTGATATTCTGAATTCATCGATGCAAGCGTCTCGCGGTATTCGCTTTGCAAGCATGTCAAATCCATGCGGCCCTGTTCGTTCTGCGACTCTGCAGTCATGGAAAGAGGATTTTCTGGGGCCAACTCAGGATGCTCGCGGAATAGCGCAATACTCTCCGCCTCATTCAGGTTGCTGAGTTCATCCTGGATGGCGCTGGAGAGAGCTTCCAGGTTGGCAAAAGGACGACGTGCAGCAACGCGCCTTGCAATGTCTGGCGCTCGTTCAATCAATGGAGAAACGTAGCCGAAAGCCGTCTGGTCATCAGCGCGATTCAGGTCGTCCAATGTTGCCATCTTGACAAACCTCCCGTGAGAATAGCGTAGGAAGCGGGGTCATTTCGGTCTATAGAATAATTTGTAACGAGCTATTCGAATTTTTAGAACAATACGCAACTTGCTTCTTTTCTGGCGTCAGATCGGATGGATCAAACTTTTTGACCGGCACTCACGGACAGGTTGTCGAGGCATTGCACTGCGATTTCCTGTATCTTTTCGCGTAGCTTTGATGGAGGCATTTGTGCATTTGAAATCAATGAGATGTTTTGCTTGAATACATCTTCATCGTTTATGGGGACAAAGGCCAATCGCCCGTCTTGCAACTCGGGTCCGGCATCGATTTCCGAAGTCACAGCAACGTACCGACCGGTCGCTACCAAAAGTTTCATCAGTTGGATTGAATTCACGACTACGGCTGTTCGAGCTTGCTCGAACAGCCAGCTGTGGCGTGCCTCCAGAAGCTTTCTGATCGACAAGGCTGAGCTTTGAAAAACAACCGGATAGGAAATAAATGTCGAGAAGCTGATCGATTCCTCCGCGGCCAGCGGGTGGTCCCAGGTAGCTATGCAGCCAAGCGGGAACTCCCGTCTCCAATGGAACTCAAGCGCTTCGTTTGGAGCCGCGTTGGCAACAGCAGCGAGATCGAAGTCACCGTTCAAAACCCCTTTTGTCGCATCTCCGGGGCTCATGATCTCAATGTCGATGGTCACCTTGGGGAAGGCGGACGCAGTCGCTTGTACCAAATTCAGAACAAATCCATTTACCATGCTGTCCATCGCCGCAAGTCGGAAATGACCCTGCTCTACACCTCTATTGGCTTGCACAGTTGACATCAAACGTGCGTTATCCAGGCGCCAACGCCTTGCAAGCTCGAGGATCAAGCTACCCGTTGGCGTCAAGATCAGGCCTTTGGGATCACGCTCGAAAAGGACTTCACCGAGGTCCTCTTCAATGAGCACGATCTGCCGATGGATGGCGGACGCAGAAATCCCAAGTTCACGCGACGCCGACTGGATGGATCCGTGTTGGGCAACGCACTCCATGTATTTCAGAACTCTGGGTACAAGATGCAGCGCCATCACCATGTCAACCTCATCGCCAATGGGACTGGAATAACCGTGTCGAGGCCGGTCACGTCCGAAAAAACGCTATTCTCTCGTTCTAAAATTTGCAATGGATTGAAATGTTGAATTCCCGATATTGGAATAAAGGCGAATGTTTTAGTGGCGGGTAGATACCTGTCAGACCAAAATCGAGGGGGATGTTGCTTTGGTAACGGAGACGAAAACTACCATTCGACAGGCTGGTGGCATTTCAATCCATGCGGTCGATGTGGCCGACGGGATACCTGCCGCCCGACTGAGAGTTCGCTTGTTTCATCTGGGGGCAACAAGAGATCTGATCGCGTCAGGGGTATGCGGGGCGGACGGCCTCTTGCAACACCCGGTATCTCGGGGTGATGGCGTCAGACCCGGTTGCTATGAAGTGGAATTCGACGTGAGCGCCTATTACAGAGAGCGTGGTCGTGATTTGCCTGATCCTGCTTTCCTGGAAACCGCCGTATTTCGATTTGGGATTGATCACGTGGAAGAGCACTTTCATTTGCCCTTCAAGTTTACACCCTGGGGGTTCTCTCTGTTCAGAGGGGGTGCTTGAACGAGCAACAAAACAGGTATTGTAGTTGGTGCTGTCAAAGCAAACTGGGCTGAGGCGGGCAGGGCGGTTTTGTAGCGTCCGGCCATGCCGAAACGATCGCCATTTCGCTGTTTCAAGACCAGCCCATAGATCATCCGCCTGGCGGTGATGCTGTACATCAGGGTTCCACTTTTGCTGCGGAACGTGGAAGATCTTCTGCATGAAAACGGCGGATTGAAGGGATGAAATCCAGCCGCTGACGGTGGCATCTGGACGAGATGTTTGTGAAGATCAATGGCGAAAGACACTATCTTTGGCGGGCTATAGACCACGGGGGTCAGGTCCTCGAAAGCTACGTCTCAAAGATGCGGGACAAGAAAGCCGCGCTGAAATTTCCAAGGAACGCAATGCGTAAGCATGGCTGTCCTGAAATGATCGTGACCGACCGGCTCAGGTCTTACGGTGCTGCATTGAATGACTTTGGTGCGAGCCATCGCCAGGACACCGGTCGCTGGTTGAACAATCGGGCCGCGACCTCGCACCTGCCATTCCGACGACGAGAACGGGCGATTCTGCGCTTCAGGCGGATGCGAAGTTTGCAGAAATTCGCCGTCATCCACGCCTCGGCCTGCAACCATTTCAACTCGGAGCGCAGCCTCATGTCTCGAACCATTTTCAAGCTGAACCGCGCCGCCGTTCTCTCCGAGTGGCGTGGTCTTTGCGCGGCATAAGGGACAGCCATACTGCCCTTGGAGAGACCAGTTCACATTGGTCTGGCAGCACCCTCAGGTCCCTTTGCGGATTCTGTAACACGGCAACGGCAGTAGACCGAAACCAATGAGTCTGGAGCCAAGATTTGGTGCTATCCACTGGCAATCGGGTTTTCCTAGTGTCACTTTAGACGGGAGTTTGACACACGGGTCGGGGTGGCGATGGCATGGACGGCAGAGAAGATCGCCGATCTTTTCAAGATCAAAGAAGGCAAGGGAGAGGGGGTTTCCTCTGAGACTGCGGAAGCCTTGCGAACGAACGGATATATCCGGCGCGCGACGAAGTCCGAATTCATCACGCGCCGCGGCGATCCCGAACCGCATTTCTGTCTGATCCTGCAAGGAAAGGTCCGCCTAACCGCCTTTACGGTCGATGGGGGCGAGATCTTGACGACCTTTCTGGGGCACGGAGAAACATGGGGTGTCCATCCCTGCATGGGCGGCTATTGCGAAACGATGGATGGGGTGGTCGAGTCGCGCACCGCCGAGACCCTGATGCTGAGGGGACAGGTGCTCAAGAAACTGGCCTGGGAACGCTGTGACCTGATGGAGGCCATGCTTGGGATCCTGTGCAGTCGCCTCAACATGGCGACGCAATTTCTTGAACAGCATGGGACATGGACGGCCCGCGAACGTCTGGCTTGGCGGATATTGTCGCTGGCCAACGCCAGTTCAGGCCAGCCGTTGACCCAGGACCGGCGGGAATTGGCGATTTCCCAGGAGAGCCTCGCAGGGCTGGTGCGCTTGTCGTGGCAACGCACGAACAAACTGTTAAAACTGTTCGAAGCAGAAGGCGCCATCTCGCTCAAATACGGCAAGATCACTCTGGAAAGCGCCGAGATGCTTAAGCAGGAACTGAGATCGACGCGTTCATTGTCAATTTGATGACAGATTGACGCCCGCCTTCTTGCCAGTTTGCCACAACGCGTAAACGTCAGGAGAAGGGACGCGTTCGTGGCGATCACAGATTATTCCGTGTCCGCGTCAGCGGTAGCAGAGAGTTTGGCCGACAAGAAGATTAATGCGGTCACGACGGTTCCGGGCCTAGTGCAACTGGCATTGCACGTCCGGCTGCAAGGGGATCCCTCGATCACCTATCTTCAATGCTCGGAAGAAAATCAGGCGCTGACCAGTGCGACGGGCATGTATGTCGGCGGGCTGGAGCCTGTGATTATGATGCGGAACCAGGGGGTGTTCAACTGCATCAACACTTTGCGGTCGATCGGAACCGACGCCCGAATCCCGCTGGTGATACTAGTCGGCGCTTTCGGGCGGGAGCACGACAACTTGGGCCAGCCGGTTTCAGACAGTCGACGGGTCATGGTCAACCGTACGCAACCGGTGGTCGAGGCGCTTGGTATCCCGATTCATCACATCGAAACGGCAGACGATCTGCCAAAGGTCGGACAGACCATTGATGCGGCGCGTGTCTGCAAATGTGCCGCTGTCGTCCATTTCGGCCACTACCTTGCCTGAAGTTGAGGAGGAGCCCGGTATTGCTACTTTTCAGGCCGCTGCGATCATCCACCGCCATCGCGGGGATGCGCTGATCACCAACACGATGACGGCCATATTCGCCATTACGACTGTGTCGCCGAGCCCTCTGAACCTCGCCTCGGTTCCACTGATGGGTGGGGCGTCGGGACTGGGGTTTGGTCTCGCGATGGCGCAACCCGACCGGCATATTCTTGTGCTGAACGGCGATGCCAGCCTTCTGATGGAATTGGGCACGCTGGCGCAAATTGCTGATGTCGCTCCGCCGCGCTTCGTGCATTTCGTGTTCAACAACGCTGTCCAGTTCAATGGTCTGGCCAGCCTGGATCGACCGGGGCGAAACCTCGATTTCTGCGCGCTGGCGCAGGCTGCCGGGTATGCTTCGGCGCAGAAGGCGGACACTTCCGAGGCGCTCGACGCTATCCTGCTGCGCCTGCTGGACGCGTCGGGATCGCATTTCGTCGAACTGGCGATCGAGGCGCCGCACAAATTCACAAAGGCCACGCCGCAACCCGAAATCCCCGACCTGCAATTCGCACGGATGGGAGCGGAGGCGCAGGCGATGATGGAAGCTTTGGAGACTACGCGATGAAAACGGATTTCGACTATGTTATTTTTGGCGCCGGGTCGGCCGGCTGCGTTCTGGCCAACCGCCTGTCCCAGAGCGGCAAGCACAGCGTCCTGCTGGTCGAGGCCGGCGGGGCGGACAAGAGCATGTGGATCGACATGCCACTGGGTATCGGCAAGATTTGGCAGGACGCCCGAATCTCCTGGCAATACTGGACCAACCCTGAATCAGCTCTGACCGGGCAAAAGGTGTTCTGGCCCCGCGGGGCGGTACTGGGCGGATCGTCGTCGATCAACGGCATGATCTTCGTGCGTGGCGAGCCCCGGCGCTATGACGAATGGGCCGAAGCCGGCAACAAGGGGTGGGGCTGGAAGGACCTCTATCCCCACTTCAAGCGGCTTGAGGATGCTCCTGCCGATACGCAGGACCCAACCCGCGGGCGCGGAGGGCCGATGGCTTGTTCCTACGGCGTCTATCGCGATCCGATCAGCCAACGCTTCATCGACGCAGCACAGGGAGTAGGGATTCCCTTCAACCCCGACTACAACGGTGAAAAGGCAGATGGCGTCGGCTGGTTGCAATTCACGATCAGGAACGGCAAGCGCCATTCGACGGCGAGGGGCTATCTCCACCCGGTCACGGATCGGCGCAACCTGACCGTCCTGACACATGCACCCTGCGAGAAGGTTCTGTTCAAGGGCAAGCGTGCAACCGGCGTGCGAATTCGTCACGACGGGATGACGCACGACATCAAGGCTCGCCGCGAGGTCATCTTGTCGGCTGGGCCGATCATCAGCCCCAAGATCCTCGAATTGTCCGGTGTCGGTCAGTCCGAATTGCTGAAGCGGCATGGGATCGAGGTGCTGCGCGACCTGCCCGGCGTGGGTGAAAATCTGACCGACCACCTGCACACGCGGTTCAACTACAAAGTCAACAAATCGGTCACGCTGAACGATATCCTCAACAGTAAACTGCGCAGCGTTCAGGCGGGGATCCGGTATTTCACCACCGGCAAGGGTCTGCTGGCGACTTCTACCGTGACGGCGCATGCCATGACGCGCTCGCACGACGCTGCGCCTTATGCGGATCTGAAGTTGCAGATTGCGATGTATTCCGCAAAGGACCGCTACTTGTCCAAGACCGGCAAACCGACCGACCCGTTCTCCGGGATCGGGCTGGGGCAGTTCCACATCTATCCCGAAAGCCGTGGAGCGGTGCATATCATCTCGGCCGATCCGACCGTCGACCCCGAAATGAACGCCAACTATTTCTCTGCGCAGGGCGATGCGGAAACGGCCCTGAAAGGCATGCGCAAGTTGCGCGAGATCGCGCGGCATCCGGCAATGGCGCAGCACATCGTCGAGGAAAGTGATCCGGGGTTCGACATCGAAAGCGATGACGAGATCATCGACTTCATGAAACGTACCGGGCAGACATCGTGGCATCCGGTTTCATCCTGTCGCATGGGGTCGGGGCCTCTGGACGTGGTCGACGACCGTTTGCGCGTGCACGGTCTGGAGGGGCTGCGGGTAATCGACTCGTCGATTTTCCCGACCATGCCGGCGACCAACACTAACATTCCTACCATCGCTACCGCCGAGAAAGGCGCTGTGATGGTGCTGGAAGACGCGAAATAGGGGGCGGCCTAGACCGCATCTGGCATAAAATCTATGGCACGATCCCGGCCGAGATCGAGACCTCGGGAACGATTGTCGATCTGCTGGACGAGGCGGTGGCGACATGGGGCGACAAGCCGGCCTTTCACTGTCTGCACACCGATCTGACCTTTGCCGAGGTCGACAGGCTGTCGCGTGATGTCGCCGCGTGGCTTCAGACCGAAACGGGGCTGATGAAGGGCGACCGTGTTGCTGTGATGATGCCCAACCTTCTGGTGCATCCGGTCATCAGTTTTGGCATCATCCATGCCGGCGGAGTTCAGGTGAATTTCAGCCCGCTGTATACGCTCCGCGAACTGGCCCATCAGCTCAACGACGCCGGTGTCGAGACCATCTTCATCTTCAACCAGGTGACGCCGACCTTGGCGGCGGTACTGGAACAAAACGGTGTCCGGACGATAGTCACCAGCGGGCTGTTCGACCTGTGCGATCTTCAGGCTTCGAACCCGCCGGTTCATCCGGACGTTGCCAGCCGGGCGCGCCCCCCTACCGCAGGTCCTTGTGGCCGGGCGGGCCATGGAGTTCCATCAGCCCGATATCACGCCTGACGACCTGATATTCCTGCAATACATCGGCGGCACAACCGGATTGTCCAAGGGCGCAATGCTGAGCTACGGCAATCTGGTGTCGAACATTGCAGGGTTTGAGGCTTGGGTAGGCGATGTGACACGTCCGGGTCAGGAACTGGTCGTCACGGCATTACCACTCTATCACATCTTTGCGCTGATGGTGAATTTCCTGTGCTATTTCAAGCTGGGCCCCCACAATGTGCTGATCCCCAATCCGCGCGATCTGCCATCGCTGGTTCAGGAGTGGAAGAAATGGCGCGTGACCGCGTTTACCGGGGTCAATACGCTCTATAATGGCCTGCTCAACACGCCCGGCTTCGACCAATGCGACTTTTCCGGGCTGACCGTGTCTTTCGGCGGCGGATCGGCGACGCAACGCTCGGTTTCGGACCGCTGGAAGCAACTGACGGGCCTACATATCTCGCAAGGTTACGGGCTGTCCGAGACCTCGCCTATCGTCTCGTCAAACCTGCTGAATGCACCGGATTTCACCGGCACTGTCGGCATCGCTTTTCCGTCAACCGATATCAGGATTCTTGGCGAAGATGGTCAGGGCATGGGCATAGGCGAACCTGGTGAAATCTGCGTCAAGGGTCCTCAGCTGATGAAGGGCTACTGGGGGGTGAGGCCGAGTGGGACGCGTATTTCACACCGGACGGCTATTTTCGCACCGGCGACATCACCGCGGTGGACAAAGACGGCTATATCCGCCTCGTCGATCGCAAGAAGGACATGGTTCTGGTCTCGGGGTTCAACGTCTTTCCCAATGAGATGGAGGATGTTCTGGCCGGCATGGACGCCCTGCTGGAGAGCGCCTGTGTCGGTGTGCCGGACGACAAGACGGGCGAGGCGGTCAAGGTGTTCTGCGTGAGGAAGGACCCTACCGTCGCCGAAGAAGACGTCATTGCCTTCTGCCGGCAGAAGCTGACCGCCTACAAGGTTCCACGGCATGTCGAGTTCGTTACGGAACTGCCGAAATCGACTGTCGGAAAGATCCTTCGGCGCGAGTTGCGCAGCACCTGATCGGACGCGACAGGTTGTCACAAGATTGTCAAATGTGAGACAGTTTATGGCCTGCTGACGCCCTAGACTCGAATGCAACGTTTTCTGGGAGGAGAAACGCAGGAAACGGAAGAATTGGGTTTCGGCCGTCGCGCTTGGGGTGACTTTCGCCGCATCGTCGACGTCTGTTGCCACGCTGAAGGTCGCGTCGATTTCGCCGGAGGGCTCGGTATGGAGCCAGCAGGCCATCGACTTCATGGACAAGGTCAGGGAGTCCGGCGCGGACATCGAGTTCGAATATTTTCTGAACGCTCAACTCGGCAACCAGCCCGACACGCTCAAGAGCATGCTGTCGGGCCGGGTCGATATCTGGATTGGCGTGATGCCCTTCCTGTCTGCGGTCACGCCCGAAGTCACGCTGTTCACGATGCCTTATGCGTTCGACAACATTGATGAGGTCAAATGCGTCGTGCCCAAGATGAAGGCCCCAGCGGCGGATCTGGCCGGTGACAAATACAAGCTTTTGGCCGTGGTGCCGGTCGGCGTTCAGGACGTGGCAGCCGCCGAACCCATTTACAAGCCCGAGGATCTGGCAGGGAAGAAGGTCCGCGTTGCCCCGTTGCCGTCGACGATGGCCTTCTTCGGCTCTGTCGGCGCTACAGCACAGCCTTTGCCCGGCGCAGAAACGGCTTCGGCGCTGCAAACGGGCCTGGTCGAGGCGGTGGATCTGAACCCAGCCTTCGTCGTGCTGACCGGATCTCACAAGATCGCCAAGTATCACACGCCGACCAACCACAACTACAACATCGGAGCCTATGCCATCTCGATGCGGACTTGGGCCAAACTGGACGACGCGCAAAAGGCAGCGTTGATCAAGGCTGGCGACGAGTTGGATTTCGCCAAGCAGGTGGATGAACTGGCCGCGTTCGATCGGCAGGTGCCTGCCAAGGGCGCCGCGGACGGTATGGAAACCGTGACTCTTAGCGCCGAAGACAACGAGACCTGGCGCCAGGCGGGGCTTGCCATCTGGGACAAGGTGCTTGCCGACACGCCGGGCGACATATCGACCTTCCGGGCGAAGTTTGACGCCGCCAAGAGCGAATGCAAGTAATCTGACAACAAAGGATCGACAAGCCGGCGGCTGTGGCATCACGTCGCCGGCTTGTCGTTCGGAGGTAAAGTTGGCCATGGAGACCGTCGCCCGTTCTGCGCTGGCCCTACTTTTGAGTTCCGAAAAAGCGTTGGCGTTTTGCACTTTTGTCGTGATGCTTGGCGCCCTGATCGCCGACATCGTCGGTCGCGAAGTGTTCGGGCAGGGGGTGTTCGGCTTTGTCCGGGTTGCGGTCTATGCGCTGATCCTGTGCGCGCTGGTGGGGTTTGGCATAGCGACCGCGACCGGAGGGCACCTGCGCCCTAAATTTCTTGACGGGGTGCTTGCCGGACCGGTCGAAACTGCTGGGGTCCGCGCCGGCCAGGTGGTTTCTGCACTGATCCTGCTCATGCTCGCCAAGGCGTCCTGGGATGTCGCGAACTTCTCCCGCGAAATCGGTGAGCGCGACGTGACCCTCGGCTGGCTGGTCTGGCCGATGCAGGTGTCGATGCCCATTGCCTTCACCCTCTCGGCGCTGCGCCACGCGGCCTATGCCGTTTGGCCGGACCTGTCTCCCATCGAGTCGGAGAGCATCGAATGAGCGGCATTCTACTCCTTTTCCTCTCGATCCTGTTTCTGGTCCTTCGGGTTAACCTGATCCTGATCCTGATCTTTATCGCGGGCTACTCCTACATTGTCTGGGGCGGTGGCGAACTCGAATATTTCGCCGCCGATCTCTGGTCGGCAATGGATCGCGAACTGGTCCTGGCCGTTCCGCTGTTCATCCTGGTCGGCTCTGTGATGAGCAGGGGGAGTATCGAGGCACGCCTGGTTGCCGTCATGATCGCTCTGACCCGCCCGGTTCCTGGCGGGCTGGCCGTGGCCGCGATCCTAAGTTGTGCCGTCTTTTCCGCGATCTCCGGCGCCAGCATCGTGACCATGCTGGCCATCGGCACGATCCTGTATCCGGCGATGCTGGAAAACGGCTATTCTAGGCACTTCTCCATCGGCGCGCTTGCAGCTGGCGGCACGCTGGGCATCGTGATCCCGCCGTCGATTCCGATGATCATCTACGGAATAATCACGGAAAGTCCGATTGCCGACCTGTTCAAGGCCGGGATCGGCCCTGGCATCCTGCTGACGGGGGTCTTTTCACTCTATGCCGTCGTCTACAACCGCAAGATGGCGGTCAGCCGCCTGTCCCTGGCGGAACTCTGGGGCGCGCTTTTGCACGGGATCCCTGCGCTACTGATGCCGATCATCCTGCTGGGCGGAATCTACTCGGGCTACTTCTCTCCGACCGAATCCGCCGCCGTCGCGCTGCTTTGTGCGTTGCTGATCGAGGCGGTGCTTCTTAGGGAATTGCGGTTCCGGGACTATTTCGAGATCACCGTCGACGCTTCGAAAATGGTCGGCTCGCTGTTCCCGCTGATCGCCATCGCAGCCAGTATCAACCTGTTGATCACCGAGCACCGGGTCCCTCACCACATCGTTGAATTCATGGCTCATCATATCGAGAGCCAGACCAGCTTTCTGATGCTGACCAACCTGCTGCTGCTGGTTATGGGCTGTTTTATGGACACGGTTTCGGCAATTACCGTCGCTGCGCCGCTGCTCTCGCCGGGTGGTGCGGTTTTTCCGCAGCATAAGGGACAGCCATACTGCCCTTGGAGAGACTGGTTCACATTTGTCTGACACCGCCGTTTTGATTTTTCACGTCGTAACGAATACGCTCTTGAGCCTGTCTGTTCGAAGTGTTCGAGGGGGCGATGACCGAGCAAATTTCCGAATTCCTCTCGGCGCTGGACTTGTCGCAGCATGTTCCTGCGTTTGTCGAGAACGATGTCGACATGGATTTGCTGCCATCCTTGAGCGATGCGGACTTGCGCGAACTTGGAGTCGACAAGCTTGGTCACCGTAAACGGATCCTGGCCGCGGCGGCGGCGCTGGGGAGCACGGAGGGACCGGCAGACGGAACGTCCGCGCGCGCGCAGAGGCGGCTTTTGACGCTCATGTTTGCCGATCTCGTCGGATCGACCGCACTCTCGACGCGCCTGAGCCTCGAGGGCTATCGCAAGACGATCCGGGACTTTCAGGATGCGGTCAGCGAGGAGGTGGAGAGCTACGGTGGGTTCGTGGCGAAGTTTCTCGGTGACGGTGTGCTCGCCTATTTCGGCTATCCGCAAAGCCACGAGGATGACGCGGAACGCGCCATCCAAGCCGGGTTGGCGCTGGTCAAGCAGATCGGCGAATTGACGGTGCCCGATGGTGCGGGTCGGCTGGAGGTGCGCGTCGGGATCGAGACAGGCCTCGTCGTTGTCGGTGAGATCGTCGGACGAGGGGCCGCGCAGGAACATTCCGCGTTGGGATCGACACCGAACCTCGCGGCACGGCTACAGACGGTCGCGGAGCCGGGCAGCGTCGTCGTTGGTCCGGCGTGCCGCAGGCTATCGGACGGGGCGGCGGATTTTGAAACACTGGGGCCGCACGTCTTCAAGGGATTTAATGATCCGGTACCGATCTGGCGCGTCGTGCGGTTTTCGGGATCGTATGACCGCCTCGAACGCCGGCAGGGTGATCTGGCGCCCCTGATCGGGCGAGAGCATGAGATCGGCGCTCTGGAAGCGGCGCTGTCCCGCGCCCGCCTTGGCGCTCTGGTGACGACCCATGTGATCGGGGAGCCCGGCATCGGCAAGTCCCGCCTGCTGCGTGAGTTCATCACGCGGCAGGGCGAGGCGTTTACGCTGCTGATCGGCCAATGCAGCCCGCATGCGAGAACGACGGCGTTCCATCTGTTCATAGACCTTTTGAGGCGCTTTCGCGATACAGTGGTCGCCGAGGGCGGGTCTCTGGAAGACCGGCTCGTAGAGGCGGGACTGGACCGAGACCGCCACATCCCCTATCTGCGCCGGTTGGTCGAGCTGAAGGCCTCGATACCGGGCGTGGATCCCGACCTGATCGGCTCGCGCACCCGCGAGGCGCTGTCCGAGTTCATCAAAATACATGGGCGCCTCAAGCCCACGGTCCTCTACCTGAACGACCTACACTGGATCGACGAACGCTCGAGCAACGTTCTGGATGGCTTGGTGCGTGACCCCCACAGACGCGGCGTGTTGATCGTCGCGGCGTTTCGCCCCGAGTTTTCTGCGCCTTGGATGGATGCGCCCGGCGTCGAGGAATTGGTTCTCGAACCCTTGTCGACATCTGAGGCGGTACAGCTCTTCCGTGATCATCTGGCCGATCAGGGTACGGTCGCTGACATGATGCCCTTTATCGAGCGTGCCGGCGGTAATCCCCTGTTCCTAGAGGAGATTGCCCGTCACTTCTCCCATGAGCCGTCGGAAGGGCCAGTCCCGGACAGTTCGGGCATTCCCGAAACCCTCGCCGGGCTGCTGATGCAACGCGTTGACAGGCTCTCGCCGGAGGCGCGGCAGTTGGTGGAGCGGGCGTCGGTAATCGGGCGTGAGTTCGACACGCGCCTGCTCGGCGACGGGGGCGGGCGACACATGGCCGAGTTGGAGCAGAGCGGCATCGTGCAGGCCCTGCCCGAGCAGCCGGACCATTTCAAGTTTCAACACGCTCTGGTTCAGCAGGTAATCTACGAGAGCCTCCTGTCCGAAGATCGCCGCAGACTGCACGACGACGTGGCGCGGCGTCTGGAAGACCTTCACGCCGGACAGGAAGTCGAAGTCGCGGAGTTTCTGGCGCAGCAATCCGAGGCCGCCGGGAACGCGATTGCGACGGCGAGATATGCACTCATGGCCGGGAACAAGGCGCTGGATCTCTTCGGGTTGCGCGATGCGCAGGAATGGTTTCAGAAATGCATTGACCTGACCGGCCCTGCCGGTGAGGTCGACGACATTCTGCTGCTGGCGCGTGCGGTCGTGAATCAGACCCAGATCCTGTGCTGGAACGGCGACTTTCCGGCGATGACGGAACTGGCGCAAAGCCATCTCGCGCGGGTCCAGACGCTTGGCGAGATCGAGGAGGTCTCACGGCTGCTGACCTGGATCGGCGAGGGTTACATGCACGCCACGCGCTACGCGGATGCGCGGCAGGCCTTTGATCGTGCCCAGGCTATTGGCGAGAAGTTGGGCGACGAGAGTAGCGTCGGCTACGCCAAGGGGTTGAGACTTTGGCTGGATTCGATCGTGGGTGAGGGAGAGGCCTTTGACGCGCTACCGTCGCGCAGCACGTCGGTCGAGGCGCTGGGCAGACATCTGGGGGACCGCTAGGCTCCAGACTCATTGAATTTCATAGCCAGAACAGAACGGTTGCGGCGAGCATGATTGCGGAGAAGAACGTTTCCGGGCAGCGGTCGTATCGGGTTGCCACGCGTCGCCAATCCTTGAGCCTGCCGAACATGATCTCGATGCGGTTGCGCCGTTTGTAGCGCCGCCTGTCGTATTTCACCGCTTTCTTTCGCGACTTTCGGCCGGGGATGCAGACTTTTATCCCCTTGTCTTTCAACGCTTCTCTGAACCAATCGGCATCATAGCCCCTGTCGGTCAGCAGCCAGCCCGCTTTTGGCAGGCTGCCCAGCAACGCCGCTGCGCCAGTGTAATCGCTGATCTGACCGGCGGACAAAAAGAACCCGATCGGGCGCCCCTTGGCATCGGCGACGGCGTGCAGCTTGGTGTTCATGCCGCCCTTGGTAGGCCCGATCTGGCGCCCACGCCCCCCTTTTTCACGCACAGGCTCGATGCCGTGCGGTGTGCCTTGAGATAGGTCGCGTCGATCATGATCGTCTTATGTTCGGCGCTTTCGGCGGCCAGGCCGACCATGATCCGAGCGAAGACGCCGTTGTCACTCCAGCGCTTCCATCGGTTGTAAAGGGTCTTCGCCGGGCCGTATTCCTTTGGCGCATCACACCATCGCAAGCCATTGCGATTGATGAAGATTATGCCGCTGAGGACGCGACGATCATCGACGCGGGGTTTTCCATGGCTCTTGGGAAAGAACGGCTTCAGACGCTCCATTTGGGCGTCCGTCAGCCAGTACAGATTGCTCATCGATCGGGTCTCCTTGCGGAGCCTGAATCATGCCAAAAGCCCGAAATCAATGGGTCTGGAGCCTACCTGTTCACGCTGTCGCATTATGCCAGGTGGGCGCACGCAACGCAGGTGGGTCAGGTCGGCGTTGCGGCGGAGGAGGCATCGCGCCTTCAGGCGATGGGCTCGCGGGACAACTATCCGCCGGCCGAATGCTGGGGCGCTTGCCTGTTGGCACTCAGTCAGGCGGAAGCGGGAAATCTCAGCGACGCGCTTGCGGCGGCCGAGCATGGTGTCGCTTCGGCGGCCAGTGGCTTCGACCGGTTGATGGCCGACCTCGCTCTCGGGATGGTCCTTGTCGCGGCCGACGACCCGGCAAAGGGGCTGTCGCGCCTCTCCGACGCACCGTGGCGGACGGAGCGGATTGGGGCCTTCTACTTCGCCTATGCCGGGGACGCCGCGTATGGGCGCGGCCTCGTGCGCGGCGGACAGATCGAAGAAGGAACCGCGTGGCTGGAGGACGGCATGCGCTGGTTCGATACCTTGGGGAACCGGAGAGGGAAGTGCCTCTCCATGCTCGGCTTGCTGGAAGCCGCCGCCAAGACCGGAGATGCCGCGCAGGCACGGCTCTGGGTCGAGCGGACCACGAACGAGGCGGCGCGCGCCGGGATGCGCGGGGTGCAGGCCGAAGCCCACCTGATCGCGGCAGACGTGTCCGAGCAGATCGGAGACCTTGCCACCGCGATGGCCGAGAATGCCGCGACGCAGGCGCTTGTCCAACCACTAGGCTGGCTCGCGCTCGAGCAGCGGGTCAACGCGCAGGCGCGGCGACTGGAGTCAAAGAAGCGCTCCTAAGTCGCGCCGACGGTCGCACCTGCCGGAAAATGCACTGCCCCACCCTTGCTCACAGACACGGAGGATGACACGCCCGTTCAATCAGACCAGGTGCCTCACGTCATGGCGCCTGCAGAACGCGACCGAGCTTTCCTAGAAAGCGCCCCTCCACTGTTCGGTATCCACGAACCACCGCTCCTCGATGATCTTGTCGTTCGAATTGAAGCGGAACAGAACCGCGCATTGCGAGCCGTTGGGCAGTTTTGCGGCGGTAAACCGGAGCACCGTGACAACTTCGTTCTCACCGGTGCAGTAGGTCATCGACGTGATGTCAAAGCCGGGCGGCAGCGCGTCTCCCACACCGTCGAGCGCGGACCGGAACGCCGCGCGTCCCTCCAAAACGTCATCCTGCCCTGGTAGGACGAAGATCATGTCCTCGGCATAATCAGCAGTGAGCTTATCCAACTCGCCGGCTGCAAGCGCCGCCCACCCATTGCGAACGATGTCAGTTTGTTTCGTGTCGGTCATAATAATTCCCCCAAAATACTTGGGAAGATACCACAGGTCGGAGCGCGGTCATAGATCATTGGGGTTGCCGGGGGTGTCAGAAGGACTCCGGTTGAGGCGGGCGGGGCGGTTTCGTAGCCTGTCGGCATGTAGAAGCGTGATCCTTTCAAATGCTTCCACAGCAGCCCAGAGATCATTCGTCTGGCGGTGATGCTGTACGTCAGATTTCCCCTGTCACTGCGCAATATCGAGGATCTGCTTCACGAGCGCGGCGTCGATGTCAGCCATGAAACGATCCGGTTCTGGTGGCAAAAATTTGGTCCGATGTTTGCGTCCGAGATCCGCAAGAAACGCGCAGATCGGCTTCGGTCCTTGCCGTAGTGGCGTTGGCATCTGGGCGAAATGTTCTTGAAGATCAATGGAGAACGGCACTCCCTTTGGCGGGCCGTCGATCACCAAGGTGAGGTTCTTGAAAGCTGCGTCGCGAAGACGAGAGACAAGAAGGCCGCATTAAATTCCCAAGAAAATCAATGAAACGCCACGGTCGACCTCATGTCCTGGTGACCGACCGGTTGAAGTCCTGCGGTGCGGCGATGAAAGACATCGGCAATGCCCGCAGGCAGGAAACGGGTCGCTGGCTGAACAACAGGGCGGAGAATTCGCACCTGCTTTTCCGACGACGGGAGCGGGCAATGCAACGCTTTCAGCGGATGCGAAGTTTGCAGAAATTCGCCGCCGTTTTCGCCGCCGTTAACGCCGCGGTCTGCAACCACTTCAATTCGGAGCGCAGCCTCACCAGCCGACAGAAATTCAAGCTCAACTGCGCCGCTGCTCTGGCCGAGTGGCGTCAACTTGCTGCGGCATAAAGGGCTGGGTTACTGTTCGAGCTCAGACCAGTTAGAGTCTGTCTGACAGGACCCTCGGAGCCGTTGAGGAGGAAGCACGCGGAAACCCATCGGGGCTCGCGGCGACGAAATATCGGGCCGCACAAGCAAGCCGGATATACGTCAGCAATCGTGTTCGCCGAACCAGACCCAATCAGGCAGTTGCGATCAGCCAAGGCCATATACGTCCACAAATGACAGCACCGTTTGTGAAGATCACTCCGGCACGGTTTCGGCGATCTGCAAGAACGCGAACGGTGGAATTCTCTCCAACTTCCTGGCGACATCCATGTTGACGACATAGGCGAATTCCGTCGCCCTGACGATTGGCAGGTCGCCAGGCGTTTCGCCGTCGCGCAGAATTCGCAGTGCCTGCTGCGCAGCGATCCGCCCGACATCCTCGAGATTGGCCGCGACCGAGATCAACGCATGACTGTCACGCACGAGATGTTCGTATGGACTGACGACGGCCATGCCGCGTTCGCCGGCGCCGCGGGTGAATGCATCTGCATGACTTTGCAAAAACGAACTTGAACCGACATAGATCCAGCGGACCCCCTGATCCCGCAGATGATCCAGCGCGGCCGGTATGTCGGCCGGATCAGGACGCGCGCCGTCTGTGGACATTTCGACCGCGACCAGGGTGAAGCCCATGGTCTTGGATAGATCCAGCAGTTCGGCGTGCTTGATCGCCGAATTCGCTTCATTGGAGTTGTACAACAGCCCCAACGTGTCGAAGGAGCTGTCATAGCTCTTGATCACATTGATATTCAGCGACTCGTCCGGGCGGTTGAACGTGCCAGCCAGGTTGGCTCGCCCGGTGCTGTCGAAGTCCTTGGCAATATCTGCGCTGAAAGGGTTCGCGACATTGGTGAAGACGACTGGAATGTCGCCGATGTATGCGCTGTTTCCGTCGTCGGCCAAGGTGCCGACAATGCCCAGCGTTGCAGTTGTGCCATTTGTCAGGATCAGGTCCGCGCCGATTTCGCGTGCCTCTGCCACGAGGCCCGGCAGGCGAGCCTTGTCCAGCTCGTAGTCCCGCCAGACGATCTCGGCGTCAAAACCGCTGGCCTCGATTTCATTCCGAAAGCCCTCGCAGATCGGATCGCACAGGTCAAAGGTGACGGCGAAGATCGTCTTTGTCTCTGCCATCGCATGGGACACGGACAACAATAAACAAATGGTTGCCGCGGCAAGCGGCACGGAAAGATCTCGCCACATGGATCCAGTCTCTCTTAGGTTACCTCGGATTCACGCCGCATCGCTTGCACTTGTCAAGGAAAGCCGCATCGGCGCGATGAAGCGAGGCATGCGCTTGACCGGCAAGCGGACCGGTCTTGATGACTTGGCCGAAAGCGTGGCCGGCCGAATGGCCCGCACACATGTCGCACCAGACACTCGTAGGGACTGACGATCGCAATCCCATTCTCGACTGCAAACAGAGCAAACAATTAACCGTTCTCGCGCAGGAATCACGACGACCCGAGGTGGACCTGATTTCAGCGATGCCTTTGTCTCTGCCGCAGCGGGAACGACCGGGCGGTCGAGGTTCAGGACAGCCGCGATCCTCAAAGGCTGTATTCATAAGATCTGTCCTCATTCTCTGAATATCCCCAAGGCCATGTCACCGACTTGAACGTGTTCCCGTCAATAGACCCGTACCAAGCATGATCCCGTAAAGGACAGCGCCGCCCAGCGACCATGCTGCGATCGCAATCGTGGCAGTCTGGTAATCTGCCGCTCCCGCGATTACGGCCATCAGGACAAGGCCGATGATGCTGCCCAGCCGCTCTCCGGTTCGCAAGGCACCAAGAACCGCTGCGGGTCCGCATTGCGAAAGGTCTGTCTCGGCTAACCTGAGCGCAAGGGATACTTGCGTTCCGCGCACCAAGGCGCCTCCCGTACCTGCGCCGATCATCGCAAGCGCCATCGTCGCCTGGGATGGCGCGGCAGCCACGGGCAACAACGACAGACCCGACAACGCCGCGCCTGCCAGGCACAAAAGCGTTCCAGGAACCCGCAGGGTTTCTGTCAACTGCCCGGCGAGTGGGCTGACCACCATGATGGCCAGGAAATAGAGCATCAGGATGCGGCCGGTTTCGGCGGACGAGGCGCCTTGAGCGTCGAGCGTCAACGCCACGAGATAGGATACGAAGGCTTGAAGCACGACGGCGCCGGGAATGGCGATGCCAAGGATCAGGGAAGCAAGCCGCAGGTCCGTCAAAGCGCGCCATTTTGCGGCACGATCCGGCGCTGCGGCACCGACCATCCGCGACCGGCCGATCTCCGGAGCGATCAGCCACACACTCAGCAGGGCCGATGCCGCAATGAGGGATGCGCTGACCAGAAAGACATTTGCCGGCCCGAGGCGGTCCGCCAAGACACCGCCAATCGCCACGCCAGCGAAAATGCCCCCGAAAAGCACGAGGGTGAAGACGCCCAGTATTCGGTCGCGGCCGTCTTTCGGGGTCACGCCTAGGACATAGTCCTGTGCGGCCAAGGTCACCAGAGCGTAGCCAAGACCGGTCACCGTCCGCCAGAGAATGATTTCCTGCGCCGTGGTCGCGGCAAAGATGCCGACATGCGCGGCGAGCGTGGGGATGGTCGCCGCGAGGAACAGCGCCCTGACTCCGAACCGCTCCACCAGAACCCGTGCGTACGGGGACATCACCACGATCGCCAGCAGGTATCCCGCAAGGGGCAGAGAAATCAGTATGGATGTATCCAGCCAGGGCCAGAGGTTGTCCGCTGACCGCGTGTAGAGTGGCAGGAATGCCAATGGCAGTTCGTCGGCCGCAGCGAAGAGAAACAGCGCTAGCCGGATGTCGGCGAAAGACGAGGTCTCCAGCGGCCGCGGCCCCTTCGGCGACAAGCCAAACCGCCGTCCCAGATCCTCAAGGGCGGGACGACTGCGCCCGTTCGCTGCCTTCAGTGCCTCGGCGAAGGCGACGTGCAGATCTTCGGCCCGTCTGGACATGTCCCGTAGAAGCTGATGGATCGAACTCTGTCCGCTGATGACGACCCGCCGAGAGAAGTCGCCGGCAGCCTGCATCCCGCTAAGACGTTGCAACCGGGAAAGGCCGCCTGTGAGAGTGCGACCTGTCAGCAGCAGCATGGTCTCCCAGGCCAGCAGGACGGTCACTAGCAGGATCACCGCGGCATCGAGAAACGCGCCGCGGAAGCGTTGCGAAATCAACCGCGGGTCGATGTCGATGATGACATAGGCGACCTCTTCCCCGGCATGGAGAATCGGATGGCTGCGCACGCCGCGGCGTTCGCGCGGTGGGGCAAGATAGGGGTCGATCCGCTCTCCCGCCTCGATCACGATCCGACCTGTCGCTACAGCGATGTAGGAAACCTCGGGAAGCCGTTCGAGCATGTCGCCGAAAAAGCTGTCGGCGCCGACGATCTCGTCCAAGGCTACGCCGCTGTCCAGAGCGCGCTGGACATTCTCGCTCACCACCGTGCCGATCAGATTGGTACGCGCGGCGAGTTCGGGTTCGATGGATCGTGTCACGGCGCGCATCGTCAAGGCCATGATCAGAAAGGAGGAAACCACCAGAAGGAGGATCGTGATCGGCAAGACTCGCGACATGATCAGGGTCTTCAGTTCCTTGCCTGCTGCAAGATCCTTCTGTGGGGCAAGCTGGACCGGGTCAGGCGCTGTCACCGGCGCGGCCGTTTCCGGCGCTGCGATGGCGCGCCGAGCCGTATCATAGGCAAGCTTTGCATCCTGCAAGCTTTGCTCCAGCCGCGCATACTCGGAATCGACCGCGCCGCGTTCCTGCGATGGGTGTAGACGCTCGGCGGGGCTCTGCTCGGCACCGGACGCATATCGGCTCAGGAATTCCGCGTGTCTCCGTCGTGGCCGGCCCAGGACCAAGTGGAACGAAACATAGGCGAGGGCGGATGTGCAGACAAAGATCAAGAGCGCATTGCGCAGCGTGATCCTGACAATATTGGAAGACGCCTGATCCAACGGATGGTGTGGGTATTCCACGACAACTGCGCCCGAAACCGGTCCGTTCCTGCTGCTCCTGATCGAAAAGCCGCTGTAGATAAAGTCCTGTGTTTCGTGCCCCCAGAAGTCGCCATCCGCCAGGCGCATCGCGAACATCAGATCGTTCGACAGTGTTCGCGGCTTTGGTCCGGTGGTATGTACGACGACGCCCGACGGGTTGATCGCATGCACTGCCACGATGTTGGGATCAATGTCGATCCCGCGTGCGACGATCGCGTCCCCACCTCGCAGCATCGAGATGGGAAGGCCGAGATCAAGGATCGGCCGAAAGGTCTCGGCCGTCGTTTGTGCTATGACCGAGACACGTTGTCTGAGCAGTTCGGAATAGAGAGCGTCGTGTTGCAGTACCAGCAAGAGGGACAGGACGGCTTGCGCAATCCCGATCACGATGGTGGTGACGATCCAACTACGAAATCGCATGGCGTCCTTCTGAGGCTTTCCGGACCACGAGAAATAGCCGCAGCGATTTCTGGCGACACCTCCGATCTTGCGCCGAAACAACCTGTTATCTCAAGGGCTTTGAATCGATAGCCATCGACAGGACGCGGTGTCCGAAGGACTTCGGTTGAGGCGGGCGGGGCGGTTTCGTAGCCTGTCGGCATGTAGAAGCGTGATCCTTTCAAATGCTTCCACAGCAGCCCAGAGATCATTCGTCTGGCGGTGATGCTGTACGTCAGATTTCCCCTGTCACTGCGCAATATCGAGGATCTGCTTCACGAGCGCGGCGTCGATGTCAGCCACGAAACGATCCGGTTCTGGTGGCAAAAATTTGGTCCGATGTTTGCGTCCGAGATTCGCAAGAAACGCGCAAATCGGCTTCGGTCCTGGCCGCAGTGGCGTTGGCATCTGGGCGAAATGTTCTTGAAGATCAATGGAGAACGGCACTCCCCTTGGCGGGCCGTCGATCACCAAGGTGAGGTTCTTGAAAGCTGCGTCGCGAAGACGAGAGACAAGAAGGCCGCATTGAAATTCCCAAGAAAATCAATGAAACGCCACGGTCGATCTCATGTCCTGGTGACCGACCGGTTGAGGTCCTGCGGTGCGCCGATGAAAGACATCGGCAATACCCGCAGGCAGGAAACGGGTCGCTGGCTGAACAACAGGGCTGAGAATTCGCACCTGCTTTTCCGACGACGAGAGCGGGCAATGCAGCGCTTTCGGCGCATGCGAAGTTTGCAGATGTTCGCCGCCGTCCACGCCGCGGTCTTCAGCCATTTCAACTCGGAGCGCAGCCTCACCAGCCGACAGAATTTCAAGCTCAACCGCGCCGCGGCTCTGGCCGAGTGGCGTCAGCTTTGCGTCGCCTAAGTTCCTGCGGTTCGTGGGAAACCGAGACTGGTTAGAATCTGTCTGCACCCTCACGTCCGGGCTTAAATGCAGCGCGCAGGCGCTGACACATCCCATCCAAAGCCGCATCAATCTGGTGCGAAGTCGCAGGTAACGACAGGAACCCGTGGATCATGCCGGGATGACACGTCAACTCGGTGTCTATCCCTGCGTCAGTCAATCGTTTTGCGAAATGCACGCCCTCGTCGCGCAGGACATCGAATTCGGCGGTGGCGATCGTGGTCGGCGGGAGGCCGGACAGGTCGCGCAGGTCGCCCGGCAAGGGCACATTTTCAGGCGGCTTGCCGGGACCAAGGTAGCATGACCAGAACCATTCCATCGCCGACTTCGTCAGAAGCGGGCCTTCAGCAAAGGCGTGTTGGCTGGGCGTATTGCAGGATGGGTCCAGAGCTGGGTAGAACAGCCCGAGGTGTCGAAGCGATAGGCCTGACTGTGCCGCCAGGGCCGCCACACTGACGCATATCGCGCCGCCCGCACTGTCGCCGCACAGGGCAAGGGCGTCTGGATCGATGTCTTCACCATCGGCACACTCATGCACCGCGCCCAGCACTCCGAGAACATCGAGCACAGGTCCTGGAAAACGCGTTTCCGGCGCAAGGCGATAGCCGACGCTGAAAACCGATGCACCGGTCTTGGCAGCGAGCCTTCGACAGAGGCCGTCATGCGTTTCGATGCTGCCCCATACGAAACCACCGCCGTGGCAGAACACGATTGCGGGAAGCCGCTCCGCTTCGATGGGACGATACTGACGGACGGGGATTGCACGCCCCTCGACAGCGAAATCCGCATCGCGCACAGAAGCCATCACGGGCGATTCGCCTTGCGCCATGGCGCGGTCGGCGGCTTGGCGGACCTTTTCCATGGGAACATGTGCCGGCGGCGGGCGCACTGTGTTGCGCGGATCCGACAGAAGTTCGCTGAAGCAGGGATCGACAGGCATCGCACCGGATTCTTTTCTGGTAAGTAATGATTGATACCAATAAGTATGACAATGAACTCAATCTGGGCAAGCCCGGAGGTCGGCAAAATACGGGAAGAATCCCGACCGGCCTCGCGGACTGCCAGACAAGCGCGGGAACAGCCATAATGGCCGATGGAAAGCGAACCAAATCGAACCTGCGCGCAGAAGTCGCCGCCCTGAAACGCGAGCGCACTCTCGGTGCAGCCACGGATCTTTTCTATGAAAAGGGCTATACCAACACCACACTTGACGATGTCGCCGCGCAATTGGGCGTCACAAAACCGTTCATTTATACCAACTTCGGCTCGAAACCGGATCTGCTGGTCGAAATCTGCCGCGTCGGTGTCGGCAGCGCGCTGGAGGAGGTGGAACGGGTTCTGGCCCTTGGCGAACCCGATCCCCAAACCCTGAGGCGGTTCATTCCACGATACGTTGACGCGGTACTGCGGCGGCAGAAGAACATCGCCATCAACATCCGCGAAGAAAAGAACCTTCTGCCCGAACATGCGTCAGAGCTGGCAGAACTGCGGCACAACTTCATGGCGCGAATCGAGTTGCTGCTAACGAAGGCCTGCGCCGCCGCCGGGTACAAGCTGCCCGATCCCAATGTCACCGCCTTTGCCATTGTCGGCGCAGTCAGCTGGTCGACATTCTGGTACAGTCCCCAGGGCCGTCTGAGCGCACAGGATCTGTCCGACAGGATGACGGAAATCGTGCTCAACCTCGTCACACATAACGACAGGACAACCCGATAACGCTCTGTAAAAGAGAAGTTTTTCGGTTCGCAATCGGCCAGATCGACAGTTGGGTCGCGCTTTTTGCGAGATGCCCTGCCGCGAGTTCCATGCGCCTCTTCCGTTCCTGATTTCTCACGCGCGGCACAATATTTCCCTTGAAATATACTGATCAGTATATTTATGTATTTGCCAGTACATCCACATATCAGCGGGTGTGGATCAGGTCGGGGAGGACCGCTCATGGCGCACACCGAAACGCTAATTGTTGGTGCAGGGCTGGCAGGCTTGCGGGCGCTTTACGCACTACGCGAACAGGGGATTTCGGCGGTTGTGCTCGAAGCGTCGGATGAAATCGGCGGGGTCTGGAATCACAACCGGTATCCGGGGGCGCGGTGCGACGTGGAAAGCTTCGATTACTCCTACAGCTTCTCGAAGGAGCTTGAGCAGGAGTGGCGATGGTCCGAGCGTTATCCGACCCAGCCAGAGATTCTTCGCTACATCAACCACGTCGCCGACCGGTTCGACCTTCGCCGCGATATAGTGCTGAACGCCCGCGTGGAAGAGGCGGTCTATGACGAGGATCAAGCCGTCTGGGAGGTCACGACCTCTGAAGGGTGCAGATGGACGGCAAACACGTTGATGCTGTGCCTCGGGCAGCTCTCCGCGCCCAAGATCCCGTCTTACCCGGGTCAGGAGGATTTTGGCGGCGAGGTCATCGTCAGTGCGATGTGGCCGCGCCGGCAGGTCGATTTCACGGGCAAGCGCGTGGGCATTATCGGCACGGGATCGTCCGGAATGCAGATGACCCCGGTGATTGCGGAAACGGCCGCGCACCTGACAGTCTTCCAGCGCACCGCAAACTACAGTCTGCCCGCCGCGAACGCGCCCCTGACCGACGAAGAGGATGCCCGCGTAAAGGCGAACTACGACGCGCGCCGGGAACAGATCCGCAATTCACCCACAGGACTGGGCTTTCAGCCCGGCAAGGTGAAGACCCTCGATGTTTCGACCGAGGAGCGTGAGGCCGCGCTCGAGAAATCCTATCACCGGCTTGGCTTCGGCTTTGCCCTGACCTTTCCCGACATCCTGCTTGACGCAAAGGCCAATGCGGTGGCTAGCGACTTTCTGAAACGCAAGATGGGCGAACGGGTTGCGGATCCGGAACTGCGCAAGAAGCTCGTTCCCAACGATCATGGTTTCGGCACGCGCCGCCCTTCGGTCGATGGCGGGTATTTCGAGGCGTTTGCCCGTGACAACGTCGAACTGGCGGATATTCGGGAACACCCGATCGTCGAATTCACGCCAAACGGTATCCGCACGGACGAAAAACTGCACGAGCTCGACATCGTCATTTTCGCGACCGGGTTCGATGCCCTCACGGGTGCACTCTTGAGGCCGCGCATCGTGGGACGAAGTGGCCAGACGCTGGCCGAAAAATGGGCTGATGGACCGCTTACGCAGCTTGGGCTCGCCACGGCCGGGTTTCCCAACATGGTGATTGTCGCGGGCCCGGGCAGCCCCTCGGTTCTGTCCAACGTAATCGTCTCGATCGAGGAGCACGCCGATTGGTTTGCCCGGATGCTCGCCGCGTTCAAGGCGCAGGGCATCGCGGAATTCGAAGCGACAAAGGCGGCCGAGCGGGCCTGGACGGACTATGTTCAGCAACGTGCGCGCGAAACGCTCTACGGGACCGCAAACAGCTTTTACAATGGCGGCGAAGTCAAAGGGAAACCGAGGGTTTTCATGCCCTTCTCCGGCGGCGTGCGGAATTACCGGCAACACCTGCAGAAATGCGCGGACGAAAACTATTCCGGCTTCGAAAAACGAAAGACACCGGCGGCGCAGAAATCGACCGAGGTGCATCGCCATGCCTGATCGCCCGGTCACAGAAACAGGCCGCGTCGGCGTTGTGGGCGCCGGCACGATGGGTGTCGGCATCGCCTATGTCTTCGCCATGGCCGGGTTCGAAGTGTTCCTCGTCGAGCCGGGGGCAGAGGCGGCGTCGCGCGCTCAAGCCACCCTGAAAGAGACCGCCGCAGGTGCCGTTTCGCGGGCCAAGATGACCGCTGAAAAGGCCGATGGCTACCTATCGCAGGTTCGGATTATCAAGGGCGCGACGGAATTGCCGGTCGGACTCGATGTCGTGATCGAAACCGTACCGGAACGCCTCGACCTGAAAATGAAGGTTTTGGCCGATATCGCGAACCGCGCGCCTAGATTGATTGCGACCAATACAAGCTCGATGTCGATCGACGTTCTGGCTGGTGCTGTTAGGGATCCCGCATGCTTTCTGGGGATGCATTTCTTCAATCCTGTCTGGTCTCTTAAACTGGTCGAGGTGATCCGTGGCGCAAAAACCAGCGCCGACAGCGTGGAACGCGCCCAGGCGCTTGCTGCGGCCATCGGCAAGACGACTGCCATCGTCGCCGACAGCCCCGGATTTGCGACGAGCCGCCTCGATCTCGTGCAAGCGCTCGAAGCGATCCGCATGGTCGAAGAGGGCGTCGCAAGTCCCGAGGATATCGACCGCGCGATCACCATCGCCTATCGCCACCCGATCGGGCCGCTGCGCCTGAGCGACATGGTCGGGCTTGATGTCCGGCTGGACATTGCACGGCAACTGGCCGGCACGATCGGTCCCCATTTCGCTCCGCCGCAGCTCTTGCAGGACATGGTCGCACGCGGCGATCTTGGTCAGAAATCCGGCAGGGGTTTCTACGACTGGGCGACAGAAACAATCAATAGCAACGCAGGATAGGTCCCGGACATGGCGCGTGTTTTCAACTCATCCCTGGTCGACACAGCGGAACATCACGCGATGCTGCGGGAAAATGTCGGCAAGCTCGCCGGCAGTTTCGGACGCAAGTATTTCCAAGACGTGACCCGCCGAAAGGCGAAGCCGGTCGAACTGTGGAACGCCCTTGGCGAGGCCGGCTTCATCGGCGTTCACGTTGCAGAAGAATACGGCGGCGGCGGCGGCGGCATGGCCGATTACAACGTAATCGTCGAAGAGGTGGCGGCACAGGGCTGCCCAATCCTGTCGCTGGTCATCGGCTCGATTTGCGCGCCGATTATCCAGAACCACGCCAGCCAGGAGATGAAGGACGCATGGCTGCCCGGCCTCGCCACGGGCAAGAAGCGCCTCGCTTTTGCCATTACCGAACCGGATGCAGGGTCGAACACCCACAAGGTTTCGACCGTCGCCCGCAAGGATGGCAATGGCTGGTCCCTGAACGGGAACAAATACTGGACTTCGGCCGTTGACGAGGTCGACGCGATCATGGTCGTGGCGCGGGGCGAGGATCTTGACGAGCGTGGGCGCGGAAAGCTTTCGCTGTTCCTCGTGCCCACCGACAGCCCCGGCATCAGCAAGACGCCGATCGAAACCGCGCTGCACGTGCCCGAAACCAGCTTCATGCTCTATTTCGACGACGTGAAAATACCGGCCTCGTCGCTGGTCGGTGTCGAGGGGGAGGGTCTGAAGCAGCTCTTTTCCGGACTGAACCCCGAGCGCATCTGCGCGTCGGCTATCAACAACGGAATCGCGCGTTATGCTATTGAAAAGGCAGCGATTCAGGCGGGCGAACGCAAGGTCTGGAGTACCCCAATCGGTGCGCATCAGGGCGTGTCGCACCCACTGGCCGCGGCCTATGTGGGTGTGCAGCAGGCCCGCCTGATGACCGCGCGCGCCGCGCAACTTTACGACGAAGGCTCGCCCGAGGCCGGCGAAGTCTCGAACATGGCGAAATTCGCGGCGGCCGATGCCTCGCTGGTGGCGCTCGATCAGGCAATACAGGTGCATGGCGGCAACGGGATGGCGCTGGAATACGGGCTTGCTGACCTGTGGTTCATCGCGCGCCTTCACAAGACCGCGCCTGTCAGCCGGGAAATGGTTCTCAACTTCTTCGCGCAACACTCGCTTGGTCTGCCCAAGAGCTACTGAAGCGGGATGGTCTTGGGAGGGGCCAGATGACCGAAACATTCGCCAACACCCTGCGAAGGCACGCACGGCACCGCCCGGGCGCTCCAGCGCTGACCTTCCAGGGCTGCACCCGGACTTTCTCAGATCTCGATGCCGACAGTTCGCGCAGCGCGAACCTTCTTGCCGCAAGGGGGGTGAGCGCGGGCGATCGCGTGGCAATTCTGTCGAAGAACCGGGCGGAATATTTCGAGATCATCTATGCTGCTGGCAAAATCGGTGCGACGCTGGTCTGCCTGAACTGGCGGCTGTCCGTGCGCGAGATCGGGGACATTCTCGCCGATGCCGAGCCATCGCTTGTGCTGGTCGACGAGACCGGTGCGGGGCTGTTGCCGGACCCGTTCTCGCGGTGCGACGTTCTGCATTTCGGCGCCGATTTCGATGCCGAGCGGGCGGCCCAGTCCGATACCGATCCGGGCCATGACGGCGAGCCGGACGAGGTTGCGCTGATCCTTTATACCTCAGGCACGACGGGTTTGCCCAAGGGGGTGATGCTGTCCAACGAAGGCATGTCCTATACGGCCGAACTGGCCAAGGCTTGGGGCATGAGTGACCACAGCGTCAACCTTGTCGCGATGCCGCTGTTTCACATTGGCGGTTGCGGCTACGGCAGTTCCACAATGCTGGCTGGCGGGCATACGGTGCTGATGGCCGATGTCGACATAGCCGCAATCATCGACCTGATTCCGCGCTATTCGGTGACGCACACGTTTATGGTGCCTGCGGTGGTGCAGGCGCTTCTCAACGCGCCGGAGGTGGCTGGTGCCGACATGTCCAGCCTCGAGTTGCTGATGTACGGTGCATCGCCGATGGGCGACGTGTTGTTGCGGCGCGCAATCGCAACGCTGGGCTGCAACTTCATGCACGCCTACGGCATGACCGAAAGTTCCGGCACCGTGGTCTGCCTTGGCCCCGAATGGCACGATCCGGACGGCCCCAACAGCCATCTGCTGAAATCCTGTGGCACTGCCCTGCCTTGGGTAGAGCTGCGTGTGGTCGATCCGGCGACAGGCGCTGACCGGCCCATCGGAGAGGTGGGCGAATTGTGGCTGCGCAGCCCGATGCTGATGAAGGGTTACTGGCGCAACCCGAAAGCCACGGCCGACGCCATTGTCGCGGGTGGATGGTTCCGCTCGGGAGACGCAGCCTACCTCGACGACGAAGGCCACGTTTTCCTCTTCGATCGATACAAGGACATGATCATTTCCGGTGGAGAAAACATCTATCCCGCCGAGATCGAGAACGTCCTGAACGGGCACCCGGCCGTGGCCCAGGTGGGCGTGATCGGCGTGCCGCACGAGCGCTGGGGCGAAACCCCTCTGGCAGTGGTGGTGCTGCGCGAAGGGCAGACGGCGACCGAGGCCGAACTGATCGCACACACCCGCGCCGATCTTGCGCATTACAAGTGCCCCACCCGGATCGCCTTTGCCGATGCCCTGCCGCGCAACGCTTCGGGCAAACTGCTGAAACCCGAGATGCGGCGACTGTACGGAGCGGGCGCATGACGACCGCGCTTGCCCTTCTGCGCCGCTGGGTGGTCGAGTACTTCAACGGCCACAATGCCGAGGCCGCGCGCGCATTCATTGCGCCGGATTACGCGCTGTCGATCGGCGACGTGGTCTTTGCGGGGCGCGACGAAGCCTGGCTTCCGGCAGTCGATATCCAGATGAAGGCATATCCCGGGCTCGGCATGACCGTGCACCAGACGCTGACCGGCGAGGATTGGGCCGCCATCTGGTTCAGCGAACACGGGCAGACCGACGAGCGCGCGGCCGCATGGTCGGGCGTGGGTATCTACCGCTCGAACGGCGCAGTTTTGACCGGCTGTGTCGCGCAGGAGGATTACATGACACGCCGCCGCCAGTTGAAATCCGGCATTGCCGATCCGGTCGACCCGCCCGCCGTCGCACCGTGGGACA
Organism: Ruegeria marina; assembly: GCF_900101475.1. Taxonomy (GTDB): domain Bacteria; phylum Pseudomonadota; class Alphaproteobacteria; order Rhodobacterales; family Rhodobacteraceae; genus Ruegeria_B; species Ruegeria_B marina. The sequence goes on from NZ_FMZV01000008.1 coordinate 71,190, forward strand.
TCCGGCCGGCACCGGCAAACCCGGATGCCGAGGCTGTGGTGCTGGAATGGCTGGCGCATGGATGGCCCTGTGCCGAGGCTCAAGTCCGTTGTGACGACGACCACATCACGGGCACGCCATTGGAATTCGACGTGGCAGAAACGCAAATCGGAGAGCTGCTGTCGTCCGGCGATCATGTCGCCTTCAACGTACGTCAGGTAGGGACCTATCGGACCGGCCTGCCGGCTCCGGCGGCCGGTCCCTGCGCGGAAACGCTGGATTGCAACGGGTTGTTGCGCGTCGAAAACGGGCGCGTGGTTTCTGGCCGGGTGATCCGCGACCGAATGGGGCTCTGGTCCCGGATGAGGGCAGCGGTATGACCGGCGAAAAAACTCCCAAAGTGATCTTGAGCCGCGAAGGCGCAATTCTGATCGTGACGATCAACCGTCCCGAAAGTCGCAACGCCATCGACCGCGAAACTTCGCTGGCGCTGGCCGAGGCGATGGACCAACTTGACAACGATCCAACCCTGTCTCTGGCGATCCTCACCGGCGCCGGGGAACATTTCTGCGCCGGCATGGACCTCAAGGCCTTTGTCGCGGGGGAGCGAGTGGAACTGTCCGGGCGCGGTTTGGCCGGGATCACACAGAAGCCTCCGGCAAAGCCTCTCATTGCCGCCATCGAGGGTTACGCGCTGGCCGGCGGTTTCGAAATCGCGCTGGCCTGCGACCTGATCGTTGCTTCCGAAACCGCCCGGTTCGGACTGCCCGAGGCAAAACGCGGATTGATTGCTGGCTCGGGTGGACTGGTCCGCCTGCCCGAATGCATGCCGCGCCAGATCGCCATGGAATGCGCGCTGACCGGCCGGATGATTCCGGCGGCCGAAGCCGAACGCTGGGGACTGATCAACCGCCTGTGTTTGCCGGGCGCGGCGCTGGATACGGCCAGGGACCTGGCCGGCGAAATCGCCCGGAACGCGCCGATGTCGCTTGTGGCCAGCAAGCAGATCGTCGCCCATGCCGGGCGCTGGTCCGAAGACAATGTCTGGCCCCGCCAGAACGAAATTCTCGAAAAGGTCATCCATTCGGAGGACGCGAAGGAGGGCGCCAGGGCCTTTGCCGAGAAACGCAACCCGGTCTGGACAGGCCGGTAATCGCCGCACCTGCGGCACGAGTATAACGAGAGGCCACGCTGGCTTCTCACTTGAGGAGGAAATGAAATGAAACTGAAGCACATGCTGCGCGCCACCTGCGCCGCCGCCGCGATGGCCGTCATGGCCGCATCGGCGCACGCACGCGACGTCAAGATCGTCGTGGGTGTTCCGCCCGGAAGCGGCGCGCATTACGGCGTCGATGCCTTCGCCGCGGATCTGTCGGAACGGACCGGCGGCGAACTCAAGGTGCGTGTTCTGCCCGCCTCGCTGCTGAACCTTGTACAGACCTTCGGCGGCATGAAGGACGGCGTCGTGGATGGCGGCTATCTCGTGCTCAACTACTTCCCCTCGGAACTGCCCGAGGCGACCCTGCCCATCGAACTGGCGATGCTGGGCAAGAACCCCTTCGCCATGGCCGGCGCGATGAGCGAATACATCCTGACCTGCGAGCCCTGCATCCAGGAACGTCTGGACAACAACCAGGTACCGCTGGGCAACGCGTCGACCGGCGCCTACGCAATCATCGGAACCTCTCCGATGACCAACACCGCGGAACTGGCCGGCAAGAAGATCCGCGCGGCCGGTGGATCCTGGACCCGTTGGGCCGCTGCGGTCGGAGCGATAGGTGTCAGCCTGCCGGGCAACGAAATCTTCGAGGCGATGTCGCAAGGCACGATCGACGGCGCGTTCAACGCCCCGTCCGAACTGACCTCGATCCGGCTGATCGACGTGGCCACCGACGTGACCGTCAACATCCCCGGCGGCACCGTTCACGGCCTTGACGTTATGAGCGTCAACCGCGATTTCTGGAAATCGCTCAGCACCGAGGAACGGCGCGCCTATCTCGACGCCGCCGCGCTCGGCAATGCCGCGACGACCTGGAAATTCGCCAGCGACGTGGCCGAGAACCTTAAACTGGCCAGGGAAAAAGGCATCAACATCCACGAGGCCCCGGTCGACATACTCGCCTTGTCCGACGCGGCCATCGAGGCGGACCTCGCCAATATTGCCAAGATCGCCAAGGAAACCCACGGGATCGAGGATGCGGAAACGAAGATCGCGCGCTTCGTGGAACTGGTGAAGAAGTGGGAAGGCCTGATTCCGCTGGACCGCGACTGGACACCCGAAGAGATCGCCGAAATCTACCGCGCCGAGATCTTCTCGAAAATCGACGCCGCGTCTTACGGCCTCTGAACGAAAGGATCCGTGTCCATGACCATGCAGGGAACCGCGGTTCTTGTCCGAGTCCTGGACCGGATCTTGATCGTCATCGCCACTATCGGTCTGGTGGCGATGATGCTCCACATCAGCCTCGATATCCTGCTGAGCCTGATCGTGAACGCACCGCTTGCAACCACCTCGGCCATCGTGACCAATTACTACATGATCGCGGTGGCCTTCCTGCCGATCCTGGCCGCCGAGTATCGCGGCAGTCATATTGGCGTGAGCCTGGCGACGGACAGGCTGCCGCCGCGTCCACGCCACTTGCTCGAAACCGTGGTGCTGGCGATCACGGCGGCGGTCTACGGGATGCTCACGGCGCAATCCTGGCAACAGGCGGTCGAGAAGCTGGCGATCTCGGCCTACACGATCGAACAGACCAGCAAGATATATGTCTGGCCTTCCTTCTACATGCTGCCGGCCGCCTTCGGCGCGATGACGCTTCTTCTGGCTCTGAAGGTGGTGCTGCGCATAACGACCGGATCCGATCACGCCCTGCATGCGCCCGAGAGCGCAGGCATCGCAGCAGCGGAGACCGGCCATGACTGACGCCATGATCGGATCGCTTGGGATCCTGGCACTGCTGGTGCTCATCGCCGCCAACATGCATATCGGGATCGCACTGATCCTGGTGTCCTATGTCGGGCTGATCGCGCTCGTGGGACCGCATGCCGCCTGGGGCATGCTCGAGGTCGTGCCCTACACATTCATCTCCAACTGGACGCTCTCATCGGTGCCGATGTTCGTCTTCATGGGCTACATCTGTTTCAGCGCCGATCTGACGCGCGGCCTTTTCGATGCGGCGCGGCTTTGGCTGGCGCGGCTACCCGGTGGGCTGGCTATCGCCTCGGTCTTCGGCTGTTCGGGCTTTGCAGCCGTCACCGGATCGAGCGTGGCCTGCGCCGCCGCCATGGGCAAGGTCGCCGTGCCAGAGATGCTGCGCAACGGCTACGATGCGCGCCTTGCCACGGGCACAGTCGCCGCCGCCGGAACCATCGGCGCGTTGATCCCGCCCAGCATTCTCCTGATTGTCTTCGGCGTGATCGCCCAGGTCTCGATCAACGATCTGTTCTTGGGCGGCATTGGAGCCGGCATCGCCACAGCCGCGACCTATATCGCGGTAATCCTGATCCGGGTGAAGCTTAACCCGTCCCTCGCCCCCGGCATATCGGAACGCATCACCTGGACTCAGAAACTCGTCGCCCTGAAGGGGGCTTTGCCCGTTACACTTCTCGTCGTGGGCGTGCTGGGCGGCCTTTTCGGCGGGCTATTCACCGCGACACAGGCGGGTGCTGTGGGCGCGCTTCTGTCTCTGGGCGTTGCGGCCTTGCATGGCCGGCTGACCTTTCCCGTTCTCAAGAGATCCGTGGTCGACACCCTGACCACCTGCGGCAGCCTGTTTATCGTCACAATAGGCGCCAGCATGCTGACGCGCTTCCTGACGCTCTCCGGCGTTGGTTACATGATCTCGGATGCCGTCGACTGGCTGGGCGCCTCGCCAGTTCTGCTTCTGATCGTCATCGCGCTGGTCTATCTGGTGCTCGGCATGTTCCTGGAACCCATCGGCGCCATGCTGATCACGCTGCCGATCTTCCTGCCGCTCGTCGCCAACGCCGGGATCGAGGCGATCTGGTTCGGCGTCTTCGTCGCCAAGCTGCTGGAGGTCGGCATGATCACGCCACCCATCGGGATGAACGTCTTCGTCCTCAGCTCGACCGTCGGCAAGTCTGCCCCGACCGACATCGTCTTCCGCGGAGTCTTCTGGTTCTTCGTTGCCGACATCATCCTGCTGGGTCTGCTGATCTGGTTCCCCTCCATCATCACCTTCATCCCGTCGCTGATGTGACGGGCTCACCCTAAAGAAAGGCTTGTCATGAAAGACGCTGTTATCGTTTCCACCGCCCGTACCGGCATCGGCCGGGCCTTCAAGGGCGCGCTGAACGCCACGAAATCCCCGACCATGATGGGCCACGCCATTTCGCACGCGGTCAAGCGCGCCGGGATCGATCCGGCAGAGATCGACGATGCCGTGATCGGCACGGTGCTGGCCTCGGGCACGGCGGGCATGAACCTCGCGCGCAACGCGGTCTTTGCCGCCGGGTTGCCGGTGTCGGTGTCGGCACAGACGATCGACCGGCAATGCGCCTCGGGGCTGATGGCAGTGGCCACGGCGGCCAAGCAGATCATGGTGGACGGCATGCAGATCGCCATCGCCGGCGGCCAGGACAACATCACCGCCGTCCAGGCTGCGTATTTCGAAGCGGTCATGATGGCGAAGGACCCGAACGTGACCGCGCAGGTGGAACACGCCTACATGCCGATGCTGAAAACCGCCGAGTTCGTTGCCAGCAAATACGGCATCAGCCGCGAGGCGCAGGACGAATATGCGCTCATTTCGCAGCAGCGGACCGCCGCAGCCCAGGCGGAGGGCAAGTTCGATGCCGAGATCGTGCCGTTCGGCACCAAGACGGCAGTCAAGGACAAGGATACCGGCGAAGTCACGCTGCATGACATCACCCTCGACCGGGACGAGGGCAACCGACCGTCGACCACGCTCGAGTCGCTACAGGGTCTGCAACCCGTGATCGAGGGCGGCTGTGTCACCGCCGGCAATGCCAGCCAACTGTCGGATGGCGCGAGCGCCCTGGTGTTGATGGAGGGGTCTGAGGCAGCCCGCCGTGGCATCGCGCCACTTGGCATCTATCGCGGGATGGCGGTAGCCGGTTGCGCTCCCGAGGAAATGGGTATCGGTCCGGTTTACGCAGTGCCGAAACTGCTGAAGCAGCACGGGCTGAAGGTGTCGGATATCGGGCTTTGGGAGCTCAATGAAGCCTTTGCCTGCCAGGCGCTCTATTGCCGCGATCACCTTGGGATCGATCCGGACATCTACAACGTGAACGGCGGCGCCATCTCGATCGGCCACCCCTATGGCATGACCGGCGCGCGTCTCACCGGCCATGCCCTGATCGAGGGCAAGCGGCGCGGTGTCAAATACGTCGTGGTGACAATGTGCGTCGGCGGCGGCATGGGGGCCGCCGGCCTGTTTGAAGTCGCCTAGATCCGGCAGTAACCTTAGTCTGCCAACCCGGCGGCTGAAAGCCGCCGGATCACCGGCGGCAACAGGCTCTCTTGACGACACCGCGTTGGTGTGTCGGCGCTGGGGTTGTAAGATGCGACATGTCCCCAAGGGCAGCTCACCCGGCGCCAAGCCGGTGCGCGCCGCCGTCCTTTCGACCCAGCCAGGAGGCCCCACCATGTCCCGACGCTACATCGACCTCTCGGTTCCTCTGGAAACGGGCATCGCATCCGACCCGCCGATCGTCTTGCCCGAGATCGAGTACTTGTCGCATCAGCAAACTGCTGAACAGATCATGTCTTTCTTCCCCGGTCTGAAAAGGGAAGATTTGCCGGGTGGTGAAGGCTGGGCCATCGAACGGTTGCGGATCGTGACACATAACGGCACGCATGTCGACGCGCCCTACCATTATCATTCGACGATGAACAAAGGCGAACGCGCCATGACGATCGACGAAGTTCCGCTGGAATGGTGCTACGGCAATGGCGTGAAGTTCGATTTCCGGCAAATGCCCGATGGTCACGTGGTGACTCCGGAGGAGATAAAGGCAGAGCTTGCGCGCATCGGTCACGACCTGCGGCCCCTGGACATCGTGGTTGTCAATACTTCGGCCGGTGAGCGTTACGGGAAGGACGATTACCTGTTGAAAGGCTGCGGTTTCAGCCGCGATGCCACGAATTACCTGACGGACAAGGGGGTACGCATGGTGGGCACGGACGCGTGGAGCTGGGATGCCCCCTTTGCCTATACCGCGCAGGAATTCGCGAGAACCGGCGATGCTTCGATCATATGGGAGGGCCACCGTGCCGGAATGGACCAGGGCTATTGTCAGATAGAAAAAATGACCAATCTGAACCTTTTGCCCGACAACGGTTTCATCGTTTCCGCCTTTCCATTCAAGATCAAAGCCGCCTCGGCCGGATTTACCCGCGCTGTCGCCATAATCGAGGAGTAAGGCCATGCGCCTGGGAACAGTGTGCTGCGAAGGCCGCGAACGCGTCGTTGCCGATCTTGGTGATGGCCGGATGCTGGGTCCGCACCTGGCTGTCGATCACGCCTCGGTCTCTGTGCTGAATAAGGGACAGCGATCCTGACGCTGCCGAGACTGGTTCGCATTGGTCTGGCAGCACCGCGCGGCATAAAGGACAGCTATCCTGTCCTTGCGGGGACCGATTTTCACCTGTCTTGACCTGCTCCCCTGAAACCTCCCCATTCCAGGGATGAGGTGCCGATGTCAGAGGCAAACCGCTGTTGGAGACGGATCAGTAGGCCCGCGAAACGAAGGCGCCTTTCACGACGGTCATGACGATGATCTTGAGGTCGGTCCAGATCGACCATGTCTCTATGTATTCGTTGTCTGTCTGGCAGCGCTTCTGCATCATCGTCAGGGCTTCGCCCGGGGTCTCCGGTGTGCCCCGAAAACCGAGAAGCTGGGACGCCCCGGTAATGCCCGGACGAACCCGGTACCGGCGATTCCATTCGGGTATCAGAAGGTCGAAACGCTGGCCCCTGAAGTGAAACCCCGGAGGAAGCGGGCGGGGACCGACAACTGACATATCGCCGCGTAGGACATTAAGGAACTGCGGTAATTCGTCGATTGACGTGCGTCGGATGAACGAGCCGACCCGCGTGACCCTGGTGTCGTTTCGCGTGGTCAGGCGGTCTGCGTTTTCATCGGAATCGGCAACGCGCATCGAGCGGAACTTGATCATTCGGAACGCAACCTGATTGCGCCCGAGCCTGGGTTGCCTGAAAAACACCGGCCTGCCGTCTTCCAGGAGTATCAATACCGCCACAGTCAGGTAGAGCCAGGAAAGCAATACCAGCGCAAAAAGCGAAATGGTGATATCCAGCCCCCTTTGCAGCGCCTCGCGAGATCGACTTCTGAGCGGTGTCCGCAAACGTTGTGCGGTTGGATGATCCTCCGTCAGGTTCACATACCAGACGGGCACGTCGAATACCGACAGGTGTTCCAGCGTTTCCAGGCAGAGATCGCTTCGATCCATTCCCCTGACCAGGTAGACGTGATCGATTTGAGCCTTTGAGATGGCCGAGGACAATTCTTCGAAAATGGAGGCAGCGGATTTTCCGGACGCATCGAACACCCGCGCCACGACCTGATTGCCAACAGGAAGCGCCGGAACCAGCCGGGAAATCTCTGCCGCCGGGGGCATGGTGACGACGCCGATACGTGTGCCGCCGGGCGACGCGAAGCGCGCGAACAGCCGTGATCCAAGATAGTTGAAAAGGGCGCCAAACACGCCGAGAAGCAGGTAGAACCCGGGCATCCCCGGTGTCGTGAAGACGCCGAATAAAACCAGCACCAGCGCCAGAAGCAGCCACGCCAGCAGCGACGTTTCCAAGGCTCCCACCGCCCTTCTGGCACCATCCGAAAGGCCGGTGCTCTCGAATTCGTGCAACAAGAGCTGCACGAAAAGCGTCAGGACGACAAAGGCAATCGTGACGACGGAGCCAGTGGAGAAAGGCAGTGAGTGGTAGAATGCGGCCCCGAGAATCCAGGCTGACACAAGGCCGGCAAGAACGCTCGACAGGATCAGCGTCGCCGCAAACAGGATTTGTTCAAACCTGCGACCCATCCTTAGAGTGAGCCCTCCACCCGAAAGGTCTAACTCTGATCCGGGAGAGACAATGCCATGCTGAAAACCGGGGGGGCGAAGAAGTGCCCCGTCCTTCCATGCGTATCGCAGAAGGCTTTTGATGTGGTTCTTCTGGTATGTGTTCAATATCGACTTGCTGCTGTCCCGACGATGATCGTGACAAAACACGAGTTGCGGATAGATCCAGGTTGAGTACCCTGCTTTTCGAAGACGATAGCACAAGTCGACATCTTCGTAATACATGAAGAACCCTTCGTCGAACCCGCCGATTTCTTCGAAAGTGGATCGGCGAATGAGCATGAAGGATCCGAATACCCAATCGACCTGGACAGGCACGGATGTATCGAGATCGTGCAGCATTGCGTCCCGATAGAACTGCGGTTTCCGCGACCAGTCGTTCGCACCGGCGGCTCTCAGCGCAGTGACCGCCAGAGACGGAAATCCACGAAAGTTGCGCTGATCCGTGCCATCAGGGTTTTGCAGGACCGCGGAAACGAGTCCGCGTCCTTGGTCGGCCAAAAGGAACTCGACCGCATCGGCGATCTTGCCGGTCTTGTGGGCCGTGTCCGGATTCAGGATCAGCAGAACGTCGCCCTGAGCCATCGCGGCGGCCTTGTTGACATTGGCGCCAAAGCCGGCCTTTGCGTCATTTGCGACCACGGTCATGTTGTCCCTGAGGCCGCCGATCTTCTCTATGAAATCCGTTTCTGCAAGGTTGTCGATCAAAATGAATTGATGGTCGAGGTCTTCCAGTTCGCCAGAAAGCGACTGCAGGCAAGCCTTTATCTCGGTCGCATGGCCGTGGCTCACGATCAGGATTGACAGTACAGCGGCCGACATCAGACTGCGAATTTCCGGATAAGCGAAATCTTCTGCTCGACCCGAAGGCGCCAATCGTGGCTACGCATCGCATCGCTACGGTCCCGTTTCGTTTTCGTCGTGTCGCGCAAATGACGCTCGCATGCCACTACAAACTCTTCGGGTGTTTCGGCAATTTCGACAAGATCGTTCAATCTCCGGGCGACGGGAACCGACCGACCGACAACGGGCAATCCCGCAGCGAGGTATTCGTAGCATTTCAAGGCGTCGCCATTCCGGGTGATGTCGTTCAGCGGGAAAGGCAAGAGGCCAATATCCATGCCTTTCAGGAACCGCGGAACATCCTGATACGGTTTCGGTCCAAGCACGTGGATGTTCGGTTGATCGTCGAATGGTTTCTTGTCGAACCCGAACCAGACATAGCCGATGAACACCAGGGACCATTCCGGCCTGAGTTTCGCAATGCCGGTGATCAGCGGAACGTCGATCTTCCACGGGTCCAATCCGCCGAAATACCCCAAAATTGGCTTGGGAAGCTTGGCGATGCTGTCAGGGATTTCCGTGTGCGCGTCTAGGGCTACACTGAACGCCTCTTGGTCAACGCCGCAATTGACCTCGAATGTCGCCGGATTTACCGCGCGTCGGGGGGCGCAGAGTTCCTCTGTCACCGCAAAGACGATGTCGGCGGCTTCGCAGGCTTCCTTGTCCAGCGTCCTGACAGTGCGTCGTTGTGAGTCAGTACGGGCGAGCGCCGCATCATCGTCGCCACATTCGTAGATCCGCAGATCCGACGGCAAGGCCCTTAGAAACTCTCCTGAATTGTACATGAAGCTCCATGTGCAAACGGGGCCAAAGTTCAGTTTGCGGATGCACCGGCGGACAAGAGCGGCCAGCAAACGGCCGCTGATCCGAGCCGCCATGGGTGATCTGGACTGGCCGGGCAGCGCCAGCGGCGGGGGGCGATAGACCCAGATATTTTCTTGAACCTGTCTAAGACCCCAATCCAATTTGACGCGGCGCTTCTGAATGCCGGCCATCCGGATTGCTGCGGGTAGGGACTCGAACGGCTCGACTACAAGAACCCGGAAGCCGCGCTCTGCCAGTCCGAGAAACGTGTAGTCGGGGTTCGACTTGACAAGACTCCAATTCGAAACTGCGAGGCAGACAAAATCGAATTTCAGTTTGCCTGAATCGGCTTTGCCCGAAGGGGATGTGTCCGATGCGAATTCCAGGTCGGAAACTTGATCCATGGTCAACCGGTCTTTTCCATCTTGACCAAACCAAAGTAACTAAAAAAGTGCAGGAATGGTAGGTATCTCAATGTGGTATCACCCGCCTTGAGAAGCGCCCGAACCGGAGGATTATTGAGAAAGGATAGATAGCCGCCCATCCGCAGGAACACCACGTCAGGATTGGTGACCGTCACCTCGCCCGAAAAATGGTTCCGGATCCTGTCCAGACCGGCCTTGTCGATTGGAGCCTCGTCTTCGCTCGAGGCCTTTTCGATGCCAAATCGTCCAGGCAGGGTTCGTCGCGCCAGCATGAGGGCGGGATTAAGGCCCATCGTCTCGATGCAGGCAACTTTTCCGTTGGCCCGTAGAACGCGTGACAAGCTCAGTGCGACTCGTTCAAGGTCAAGGTGATGCAATACAAAGGAACCGACCACCGCGTCGAAATGCCCGTCCGGAAAATCCAGGTTCTCACAGTCCATCACCTGGAAGTCGATCCTGTCCTGCACTCCGGCGAGGGCCGCGCGCCTTCTGCAAATCTCGATGGATTTTGGCGAAATATCGATGCCATTTACCTGTGCGCCACGCAACGCGAGCGCAATCGACAGGAAACCTGTTCCGCATCCCAGATCAAGTATCCGCTGACCCGGCGAACAATCGATGAACTTGATCATGTCATCGAAGAACCGATGCAACCCCATAAAACCCAACCAGGGGACGCAGGGATCGTAACGATCCTCCATGCGAACGAGACTTTCCGCCGGGGAAAGGTCGGACTCTTCGACAACCGTATCCCAGAACTCGGCTTCACGGGCCTGGACTGACTTGGGCCGTTTCACGACGAATATCCCAGGTTCGATCGTTTCGCTCGAAGCAACTTCTGGGTCAAGTTTCCGGACCTCATTCGCTGGCCCCCAAGACCGACGGAACTGTTCCCTCCGATTTCCCGATCGTCAGCATTTCCTTGGAGTTTGCCGCCAGATACCAGATCGTCAGTTTGTTTCCGGTAAGGACGGCAGCTGGCGCCAGAACCTGATGCTCGTCCTGGGCGCCGCGGGCGCCCGGCTCGATGATAGGGGTGCTTCCGAACTTGAAAGGCCCCAGTGGCGTCGCCCCCTGAGCGACGCCGATTGCGCGCCTTTCTCCGGAAAGCCCGGTGAAGAACAGCAGGAACTTTCCCGGGCCCTGCTTCACCAGGTAGGGCTCTGCGATGCCATCGGCGCGCCAGTCGGAAAACTGGCCCGGGCGGGCGATCGGTGTTTCGAGCTTGGTCCAGTTCCGGCCGTCCGGGGACTCCGCAGCAAGCAGAAACACGCCTCCCGTTCCGATTTTTGACGTGTCTGTATACGCGTGCCCGACATAGATCATGTAATAGGTTCCGCCGTCGCGAAGGATCGTGGGGCTGTAGATCGCGTCGTTGTCATACCACCCTTTGGTCGGAGCCAGCACAGGGTCATCCGACACGCGCTGGAAATTCCGACCGTCCGTCGAGGTTGCCAGGAACAGGGCGGCCGGAAAGCCTTTGAACGGATTGCCCCTGTCCCGGTAACCCGAGAAATACAGCGACCATGTGTCGCCGGACTTGACCACAGCTGCGGATTCCACGTTTTCATCCCACCGGCCGTCCTCGCCAGCCATGACCAGACCGTCGACGCCTTTGTCGCGACCCTCGGTTGTCCAGTCCAGCCCGTCTGTGGAGACTGCCGTTGCAATGACTGTCCTGCCTCGCCTGGTATCCAGGTCGGTGTAGAACATCCGATACCCGCTACCGATCTCGACGATGCTTGGGTCGGACGCGATGACCGTGCCTCGGAAGAACAGCGGCGACTTGACCAGATCGCCGGCCGCGCCCTGCGACGGCACCGTTTGCGGGTCCTGGATCATTTTCTCGTCGGACGAGCCAGCTTCGGCGTTTTCCTCGATACAATCTGTTAGCGCAAACAATGCGACCAGAAGGGGAGCGCCGGTCTTTGCTATTCGCCAAAACATGCTAAATTCCCAAAACAACGAAACTGGTTTATCATATCTTAAGCATGGCAGAAAAACCAGTACTCGAATCGGTCAGGATGTCGGGGCGCTGTTTAGGCGGGTTCGCCGTAGCGTGTATTTGATCACGTATTGATACTACCATGACTGCGAATTGGAGGTCATTTTGAACGATCCCGCAGAACAGGACATCCCCGTCGTCATTCTATGCGGGGGCGAGGGGACGCGATTTGGTCAGGCGACCCAGGGCTTGCCCAAGCCATTGCTGGAAATCGGAGCAGAACCGATATTGGTCCACATCATGCGGCTTTACGCGCAGCAGGGGTTTCGGCGCTTCATTCTGTGCCTCGGGTATCGCGGAACGATGATCAAGGAGTATTTCCTGGACCGGGATATCCGCGAAAGCGATCTGCGTCTGGATCTGAGCGCAGGAAAGCGGGAATACCTCGGGGGCGCGGATCGGCTGGATTGGGATATCACCTTTGCCGAGACCGGACCCAAGACCCAGACTGGCGCGCGCGTTCGGCGTGTGAAGCAGTATATCGACACACCCCGGTTCATGCTGACCTACGGCGACGGGGTGGCGGACATTGACCTGCGCGCCCTGCTAATGTTCCACATGGCACACGGCAAGATCGGAACGATTTCCGGGGTTCAGGCGACTTCGCAATTCGGCGAACTGGCGATTGACGGCGACACTGTCCTCGACTTTGTCGAAAAGCCTAAAGTGCAGGCGCTGATCAACGGGGGGTTCTTCGTGTTCGAGCGCCGGTTCCTGGACTACATCCCCGATGATCCCGAATGCATCCTTGAACGCGAGCCGCTCGAGCGATTGGCGGCCGAGCGCGAACTGCGTGTGCGGCGGCACTCCGGCTATTGGCAGTGCATGGACACCTTCAAGGATTACCTCCTGCTCAACGAGATTTTTGCCAACGGCGACGCGCCCTGGACGCGGCCTCAGTGATGACGGTCCTGGTTACAGGAGCTTCCGGGTTCGTTGGCGGCTGGCTAGTTCGGCGGTTGGCCGATGCCGGGCTTCGGGTTGTCGCGCAGATGCGGCGCCCGGCCTCGGAACATTTCCGCCAACTGGGACTGGCGGACAGGCCCGACGTTTCAACCTTGATTGACGCGTCCATGCCCAAGGTGCTGCGCGAAACCAGGCCGGATGTCATGTTTCACCTGGGCGGGCTGAGTCAGGTGGTCGAGTTGCTTGCTGCCCCGGAAACGGCCTACGAGGGCAATGCCCGTGCCGGGTGGCAGTTGCTGGAGGCGATGCGGCAGATGGAAGATCCGCCGCGAACGGTTGTGGCCTCGAGCGACGCGATCTACGGCGAGACCGGCGACATCGCAGCCACGGAAGAGGATTTACCAGCCGCCCTTGGCCCCTACGAAGTGTCCAAGCTCATGCTCGACTACGCGGCGCGGAGCTATGGCCAGATGTTTTCTCTTCCTGTTGTGGTAGCTCGACTGGGAAATGTCTACGGGCCTGGCGATGCCAACGGGGCTCGGATCGTGCCATCGGTTATCCGGGCGGTGCGCGAGGGCAGGGCGCCGCAATTGCGCGGCGGCGGGCGCGCGGTGCGAAGCCTGCTGCATGTGGACGACTGTGTCGATGCCCTGCTGATGCTGGCCACCCACGCTGGCGATCCTGCGATTCGCGGGCAGGCTTTCAACGTGTCCGGCGGTCCGCCCATGACAACGTTAGAGATTGCGCGTAAAACGCTGGATGCCTTCGGCAAGGAAAAGGTGGTGCCCGAGATCATTGACGGAGCGCCCGGAGAAACCTCGGTGAAATATTCCAGCAGCGAAAAGTTGCGCCTGGCGTTGGGCTGGAGCCCGAAAGTACCATTCGAGGACGGCATACGCACTGTCGTCGACTCATATCAGGACGGGACAGCATGACTGACGCCATCGATCAGACCTATGCGGGTCGTTCGGTCCTTGTGACGGGGCATACCGGCTTCAAGGGATCCTGGCTGTCCCTTTGGCTGGCACAGATGGGGGCCAGGGTCACTGGCTTCAGCAATACGATCCCGACCTCGCCAAGTGCCTACGAGATAATGGAACTGGGTGCGCGCATGCGTGATCTGCGCGGCGAGATTTCGGACAGGGATGCGCTGGTCGCCGCCATGGCCGCGGCTGAACCCAGCATCGTTTTTCACCTTGCTGCGCAGGCGATTGTCCGCCGGGGTTTCAATGACCCGTTTGGAACTTTTCAGACCAACGTGATGGGCACCGCTGCGGTTCTGGATGCGGCCTGCCGCGTGCCATCTGTCCGGGCTGTTGTCATCGTGACCAGCGACAAGGTTTACGACAACAACGGTTCTGTCTGGCCGTTTCGGGAAACTGACCCGCTGGGGGGGCACGAACCATACGGCGCCAGCAAGGCCGCGGCCGAGATCGTGGCGACGACTTGGCGCTCGGCCGGGTTTCACAAGGCTGCCGGGTCAGTGAACACTCCCCATGTGGTGACGGCTCGGGCGGGCAATGTCATAGGCGGCGGCGACTGGGCGGCGGACCGGTTGTTGCCAGACTTCGTGCGCGCCATCGCGGAGCAACGCGATCAGGAGATCCGCCAGCCGCGCGCAACACGACCCTGGCAGCATGTGCTTGAACCGGTGGGCGGTTATCTGCTGCTTGGCAGCCGTCTTCTGCAATCCCCCGAAGCGGTGCCCGCTGCGACGAATTTCGGCCCGCTTGAACCCGTCATGCCGGATGTCGAGCAGGTCGCCCGGAAATTTCTGGAGCAGATGAAGGCGAGTGCGACAAAGCTGAAGGTCGCCGAAAATCCGCACAGCGGCGAAGCGCACGCATTGCGCGTCGATTCCAGCCTGGCGATTGCTCGGTTGGGATGGCGTCCGGCATGGACTGCGGTTCAGGCCATCTCGCGGGCAGGGGAGTGGTATCGCGCCCATCTTGAAGGCGAGGCCGACATGGTTTCTCTGTCGCAGCGGCAGCTTGCCGAATACCGGTCCGAAACGCCGGTGGCGGCGCTGAGGTCTTAAGCGTTGGCGCGAATGCTGAACGGCCGCTTTCCGGCCCGATTGCGCAGAACGGCAATGGGACGTGCACGCATGGTCGAAATCTCCCTCAGGCTACTGGTCAGATGATCCATGCGGGTGACGTCGGACAAGGTTACCAGCACTATGTCCGGCAGTCGTGTCGCAAGAACCTTCGTGTCCGACGAGATGTTGATCGCGTCTGTATCCCAGATCGTGATGTCGAACCGTGCGCTGGCGGCGGCAATTACTTTGTCCAGAATGCCACGGCTCTGCAAATCGATAGCGTCCGCATCCGCAGAGTCTCCGCGCGGCAGAATGGACACTCCGGGCTCGAATTCGACCGTGTGGCGCAGAACTTCCTGCTCGGGCGTTTCCGTGGGAGCGGTCGGCAGGTCGCACAGCCCGCGCGTTGCCATGTTGTGGACAAGGGACGACAGACCTCGTGTACGAAAATTCGCGTCCACCAACAGGACGTTCGCATTTTGTATCCGGTGGGCAGCGCGGCCAAGCGCAAGGCACAGCGTACTGACGCCTTCGCCGCCATTACAGCCGGTGACAAGGAACTGCCGGGTCGCAGGGAAGTTTCTTCGGATATCCGTGAATAATCTTGACGCGTCGGAGTGCAGGTCCGGGATCTGACTGGCCTGGATCATCGTCTCCTCCGACTGTTGGCAATGGCTCGCACCAGAACCCCGGGTCCGACCAGGCGAGCCAGATCCGTGTTGTCGCGCACCTTTGGCCTTAAGGCATCGACAACCAGGATGATCCCCGATGCCACCATCAATGACAGGACAAAGCCAACCGCGATCGTACGCGGGACTCTCGGCTTTGCGGGTGCTATGCCTCCTTGCGGTTTGGCGATCACCACAACATTGGACAGCAGCGCCTCGGAGATTTCGGAGGAGATGCGTGTGTCCTCAAAAGCTTGCGAATAGGCCTGTTTGGAATGCCGCAGCCGCGCGAGATCCTGCTCGATGTTCTCCAGCTGGGCGCCTACACGTTCCTTTGTTTCCAGATCGGCTTCGATCTGGGCGATATCATCTTCCAGCGTCTCGATTTTCGTTTTCGTCGCAACCAAGGTCAACTGCGCTGCACTACGTTGAGCGAGAAGCGAGTCGAGCAAGGGGTTCTTCGTTTCAACTACGCTATCCGAGACGCGGTCCGGTTCGGCGTCGATCATCATTTGCAAGTGTGCAATTTGTTCGTTGAGGCTCTGTACCTGTAGCGAACGCGCGCCTGAACGGTTGTCTTCTGCTTCGAGCTGTAGTTGCAAATCGACAAGCTTGAGGCGCAACTGGTCCTTGATCTGATTGCGCCGGGTCGAGGATTGGGATGGGATCAGGGCTTGGAGCTCCGAAATTTCGGCATCGATCCGATCCAGCCGGTCCTCTTCGATCTGCACGACGGCGCGCGCGGTCTCAAGGTCGTGCGTTAGTGCCGCGCGACGTTCGACCGCCAATGATCGCTGATCATTGATCAGCCAGGCTTCGTTTTCCTTGAGCATTTGTGCGTGGGCCGCCTCCGCGGCCTCCAGTTTCGCATTTACCGCGCTCAACTCGTTTCGAAAGAAGTCCTGCACGCGCTTGTCTAGATAGATTTCGCGGCGCTTCTCGAAATACGCATCCAGAAACCGTCCGAGCACTTCCTCGCCGGCAAAAGGATCCGGGTAGGAGAGCGTCAGTTCGATGACATCCGAGCGGGTGACGTGCTCGATGCTCAGTACGCTCTGGATCAGCAGGATCACACGGTCGAGGCGACTGAGTTCCGGTAACAGGCCTATCTTGACCAGAACCGACCGGATGGCTTCCTTGGTTTCGCTGACGGTATCCTTGATCCACTTCTTGATTTTCTGCAGCAGCGTGACGGCCGGATCCTCTCCGTAGAAATAATCTTCGCCCAGTTCCTCGACCACAGTTCGAACCAGCGCGGGATCCTTCATGATCTGAACTTCTGCCGTTATGTTTTCCAACCGTATCGACATCGGGATGACCGTTTGAGTTCCAGCGGCCGAGACGGTCGCGGGCGCAGCCATTTCCTTCCCGAATTTCAGCATCAGTTGCGCGCCGACCTCGTAGGTCGGGTTCTTGACCAGCAGGTAGCCGACCGTCGCGAGTACGCCGATTATCGGCGCGACGATCAGCCAGAGATAGTTTTGCCCGAGTGCCATCAGCAGGCGCAGCACGTCCGGGGGACTCCAGACCGCGCCGGACACGTCCTTGGCCGAGGCGCGAGTTTCGTCCGTGCTCGGGCCCACCGACAATGCCGACTCGAGATGCAGCCGCCTGTCCGCGCCGGGCGCGTCCTCGGCCGGGGCGCCAGTTTCGTCCGTTGTCGGGTCCACTGACAATGCCGCCTCGGAAGGCAGCCGTCTTCCTGCGCCGGACACGTCCTTGGCCGAGGCGCGAGTTTCGTCCGTGGCCGGGTCCACCAGCCATTCTGCCTCCAGATTCAGGCGTCTGCCCGCGGGGGGCTTGTTTTCGCCATTCCCGGTCACCGAAGAAATCCTGTTTCAGAAAGAAGGGCCGGGCACTCCCGCGTCTGGCGCCCCACTTCCAGATGGTCACCCGGTTGCAGCGGGGTCAACGCATCGGCCGAAAGCAATGCAGGTGTGCCGTCTGGGTTTTCGCGCAGGATGGTCAGGCGGCAGTCGCTGTCCCGTGTTCGAAAGTTGAGAGGCAAGGACGCAGCGCCCGCCGCATCAAGGGTTTGAAC
This sequence comes from Ruegeria marina, assembly GCF_900101475.1. Taxonomy (GTDB): domain Bacteria; phylum Pseudomonadota; class Alphaproteobacteria; order Rhodobacterales; family Rhodobacteraceae; genus Ruegeria_B; species Ruegeria_B marina. The sequence continues at coordinate 88,985 of NZ_FMZV01000008.1, forward strand.
GATGCCCTCGCGGCTGGTTGTTGCAGAAACGATCTCGGTTTCGATGGCGATGATTTGGGAAGTCAGATCGAATTCCCTTTGCAGGTCCAAAGCCTTCAGTTCCTCGTCCAGGACAACCTGCTGCGTCCGCGCCTGGGACAGGCTCGAAACAGCTTCGGCCACCAGCCCCTCGATCTCGGCGAAGTCGCGGCGCAGGCTCAGAACGCGTTCCCCAGTGATTGCGCCCTTGTCGATCAGCGGGCTAATTCGTTCGAGATCTCGGCGAACCAGGTCGAACTGCTTTTGCAGTGACTCGGCTGAGGCCTGTCGTGCCGTAATGTTTTGACTGTTGATGTCTGTTGCGGCTTTGATCCGCCGCAGAGTGCTTTCATAGCTCTCGATACTGCCCGCGAGCAGGCGCAACTGGCCCTGCCTCAACTCTTCTGCCTTGGCCTCGCCGACCAGCGGAACGACGTCTGGTGGCAACTCGAAGGTTTCAGCGCCGGATATCTCGGCGTCGATCCGGGCACGGGTCATAAGGGCCTCGGCCAGTCGCTGCTCGGCCAGCGCAAGACGTTCTTGCTCCTGGCTGATCAGGGCGACCTCGGTGATGTTGCTGCTCAGGCGCGGTGCGCTCAGGCCGCCCGCGCGCGCGATGGCTTGCGCCACCCGAATTCCGACGGAATAGGGGATGTCGCCCGGATCCCCGACATGACCGCCTACGGTCACGGCGCGCAGCGGACCGAGTGTCACCGAGTAGCTGTCGGGATCCAGGCCCAGGTTCTGGTCTATCAATGTGCCGATTGCATCACGGGCCTGCGCAAGCGACGTCACCCCGGTGATCCGGCCAAGGCCGGGAATGGCGAGGATGCCGCCGCTGCCGATCTCGTAGGTGTCCGTCAGGTCAGGATGACCGAATATCCGGATGCGCAGTGTATCTCCCTGACTCAACGCCAGCGTATCCTCGGCGCCGGCCGCAGTCGCCAGCGACAGTGCGGTCAACGACGCCAACCAGGATAAGCGAAATCGGTTCACGAGGCTTCAAATCCCGGCAAGAATACTGAAGGATCAGCCAGATAGACGGATGACGCGTGTTCGTGCTGGCCCTGGTTCCCGATGTCGATCCACTCGCAGTCCGGCGCATGCGACAGCACTTTCTTGCCGTCCGCGATCAGACCCAGAACCAGGTTTGGGGCGTCCAGATACTCGCCGGGCTTAATCCTGTCGAGAATGCGCGGTGAATAGACATAGATTCCCATACTCGCAGCATAGGTCATCGTGGGCTTCTCGTCGTAACCGATGACATGACGAGACGGATCGATATTCAACACGCCAAGCTCGATCCGGACGTCGGTCGTCACGGTGCCGACTGTCAGATCCGCGTCGTCGGCCATGTGAGCCTCATACATCGCCGAATAATCCAGCGAGGTCAGGATGTCCCCGTTCATCACGAAGAAGGGGGCATCCAGGCCCTTGATCGTGCCGATTGCGCCCGCGGTGCCCAAGGGCTTTTCTTCCCAATGGTAGTGGATGTTAAGCCGTTGTCCGATTTCGGACTGATCGACATAGGACTGGATCAATGATCCCAGGTAGTTCAATGCGATAGTGACATCAGTTACACCGTGCATGTAAAGCTGCCGCAGAATGATGTCGAGAATTGGCCGGTCCCCGATCGGCATCAGAGGTTTCGGCAGGACCGAGGTAAACGGCCGCAATCTTTGACCCTGACCACCTGCGAGAACTACCGCTTGCATGCGTTTCTTCCTTTCAAATTCGATAACCGGAACTGTCGAATAAGTCGCTGTTGCGGCGAACCCATGAAATCGTGTGGTCCAACCCCTCGGACAGCGTCACCGAGGGCGTCCACCCCAGCAGGTCGCGGGCCAGAGTGGCATCGCCGAGCAGCTGCATCACTTCGCTTTTTTCCGGACGGATTCGGCGCTGATCGGTTTCTATCCGCTTGCCGCCTCCCAGAAGGTCGATCACGGAATGGGCCAGATCACCGATTGACACTTCGCAACCCGTCGCGAGGTTGATGACCTTGCCGATGGTGGCATCCTCTTCGGCGATCCGCATCGCCCCGTAGGCTGTATCGCCAACATAGACCAGGTCGCGCGTCGGTGTCAGCGATCCCAGCTTGATCACGTCGCCGGTCAGCGCCTGCGCGATGATCGTGGGCAGCACGGCCCGCGCGGGCTGGCGCGGTCCATAGGTGTTGAACGGACGGCAAATCGCAACCGGAAGATCGAAGGACCGGGCATAGGCCAGCGCCAGTTGATCCGCGCCTACCTTGCTGGCTGCATAGGGTGACTGAGGGTTCATCGGGTGGCGTTCATCGATCGGGACATACTGCGCGGTACCGTAGGTCTCCGAGGTCGAAAACACGACAACCTTGGAAACTGACTGGCGGCGGCAGGCCTCGAGTACGTTCGCCGTTCCTTCCATGTTGACCTGAACGACATCGATGGGGTGGACATAGGAATACGGGATGCCGATATGCGCGGCCAGATGGAACACCACATCCGCGCCCGAAATCGCGGCTTCGACTCCAAAGCCATCCCGCAGATCGCCGGCGACGATGGTGATGGCATCAAACACCTCCGGGGCAACGTCGCGCAGCGCCCCCTGAATGCCGTTCGACGTGTATCTCGTGAAAACGGTGACTGACGCACCGGCCGCCACCAAGCGCTCGCTCAGGTGGCTGCCGATGAATCCTGCGCCCCCCGTTACGACCACGCGCTTTCCCGGCCAATTCATTGAAACACTGTCCAAACTATCCGCTAATCTAAGGAAAACGTAACATGGCCTTCAACGATGTGTCCAGTGAATAGGCGGGTTCCCAACCCGTAGAGGCGTACAGCAGCGATGGGTTTCCCACGCTTCTTGAAACCCCCGCCGACGGGGCGAGGTGACTGCGTTCAGACACCTTTGGCGCGTGTCCGGAAACCGCGAGAAGCCGCTCCAGGATCATGCCGACGGACTGCCCGCGGCCGGTGCAGATGTTGAAACGCCCGGTGGGGCAGTCCGGATCGGCCAGTAGAACCAGAGCCCGCGCGACGTCGCGCACGTCGACCCAGTCCCTGATAGGCGTCAAGTCCCCGACCACCAGCCGGTCAGGATCGCGTTGCAGTTGCGAGATGAATGTCTGTGGCACCAAGGCAGGTGGTTGGCCGGGCCCGATGACGTTGAACGGAATTCCAATCGCGACCGGGCTGCCGCGCTGGACCTCCAATTGGGCCAGCATGGTCGCGGCGGCCTTTGCCACGCCGTATCTGCCGCTTGGACGCCAGGGATGGGCTTCGTCCGCGGAATGTTGCCCGTCCTCCAGCGGTGCATAGATCGCCGCGCTGGATGTCACGACAACGCGCGGCGGCTCGCGTTGCGCCAGGCTGGCCGTCAGCAGGCGGTCGGTCGCGGTCAGGTGCTGGGCCAGGCAGTCCGCCCAGGAACCGGCATCCCGAGGTTCTCCGATGGCGCCGGCGCAATGTATGATGGTGGTTATGCTGTGCCGCTGAATGACCTCCGCAACATCGTTCTGCGTCAGGTCAAGGCAAACATGCGGATTCTCGGTTGGCGCCGGGCGTCTGGAAAGCCCTACGACATCCGCATCCATGCTACGCAAGGTGCGAACAACCGCGCTGCCCAGAAAGCCGGTGGCTCCGGTTACAAGAACGCGTCCCAGGCGGCTAGAGGTTGCTTCCACGGAATCCGATCCTTCCTGCCTGCCTTTCGGCCATCCGGTTGCCTGATCAGCCGAAACACCTTGCTACACACGGCTCGGTGCCGATACTAATTGGTATTGTGGAAAGAATTCAATGGACAGGCCCTTGCGAGCGACCAGAGTCCAGTTCTCGAAAACCTCCGGGCGCAGCGCGGCAGCGGTTGTCCTGTGCCTGACGGCTGGACTGATCATCGTTGCCGGACCTACCAAGGCGCTGGGTGCGTTGTTCGGCGCGGTCCTCATCTGTCTAAGCCTGGCCCGGCCTATGATCGGGATGGTCATTGTGATCTTCGCGAACACGTCCTTTCAAGTGCTCGGCAGTTCGCCTTTGACCGGATTTCCGGTCAGCGTTTCCAAGTTGTTCGGAGTAATCACTGTTGGCTCGGTCCTGCTTCATGTGATGTTCATGGGATGGAGGATCACAGCGTCCCCGCTGTACCGGCCGATGCTGGTTTTTCTGATGTGGGTGCTGATCGGGGATTTTGTGGCCCGCAACGCCGAAACATCCTTTCTTGAAGGCACGAACCGGCTGCTGATGATGTTGCTGTTGACAACCTCGGTCGCGACATTGGCAGGTCAGTCGCAAAAGGCGCTGGACCTGATCGTTGTCGCGATCAGCGCCGCGATCGCATTCTGCGGTCTGATCGGTCTGGCCGAGCATTTTCTGCCGTCGCTGGCTTTGCAATCCGATGACCCGCGGTTGCCCGAGGGAGCGATCGGCGGGGTCATCGACAGCGAGTCCCTAGAAGGCGTCGTGATCAAACGTATCACCGGGGGGATCGGTGACGCCAACTGGCTCGCCTATACTGTCGCCATTGCTGTTCCACTGCTGATCTATTGCTGGCACCGCTTTACTGGGACCTGGTGGCGCGTGCTCATCCTGGTCATGGGTGGGCTACAATTGATAGCGCTGGTGTTCAGCTATACGCGAACTGGGTTTCTTGGTCTTGGTGTCGCCGGCCTTTACCTTGCTGTGCGTGGCGTCGTTCCTCTCAGGCCGCTGATGTTCATCTTGGCCTTGGGCTTTTGCGGAAGCATCATCTACTTGCCGCCCGGTCTCGTCGACCGGATGTTTTCGGCAAAATACCTCAAGGAAGGCAGCACACCATTGCGAACGCTGTTCTTCGATCATGCCGTGGATATCTGGTTGGAGGAGCCTATCGCCGGCCATGGCTACAAGGGTTTCGGCGACAAGTTCTATACTGCGGTGAAAGTCACCCTGCCGAATGACTTGCGGCTTCAGGCCTGGGCAGAGGACATGGAGCGTGCGGTAGTCGAGGGGCGGGAACTGGTTTCCAATATCGGGGCGCATAATCTTCAACTGGAAATCCTGGTGGAGTACGGCCTGATAGGTTTCGTGCTTTACTTCGGTGTTTTCGTGATGGGATTCATCGAGATGCGCAGGGTCGAGATTCGCGGGCCGCCGCATTTGCGGGTATTGGCGATCGCCATTTCCGCCGGCATGATCGCGTTCCTGGTCTGCGGTCTGCTGGGGCATGCCAAGTATCTCAAGATCGTTTGGCTGATGTTTGGCGTGCTGATGGCCGTGGCCCGGATTTCGCGCATCGGCGACAGTTCCGCGCGAAATCTACTTGATACATGGCAGGCGAAATGAGCCCGCGGCACGTTCTCTACATTCAGCCCAACTCGGAGGTCGGAGGGTCGGACATCGCGCTGGCGAGAACGATCGAAGCCATGGGGCAAAGCGGCCAGCGCAGCAGTGTCATCCTGCCGAAAGACGGACCGCTGGTGGCGCGGCTTCGGGCCGCGGGCGCCGAGGTACACTTCCTCGAGATGAAGCAGCTGCGGACGTTGCCGTCGGTTCGCTACCAGTCGGCCTACTTGTTGCGACTGGTTCCGACGGTGATCCGCCTGCGGCGCATGATGCGGCAGATCGCGCCCGATCTTGTCCATTCGAATTCCGCCTACTGCCTCTATGGTGCCTTTGCTGCCCGTCTGGCCGGGTTGCCCCATGTCTGGCATGTGCGCGAAATGGCTCCGCAGGTTGCGGTGCTGACCCGGCTCTATGCGGGTATGGTTCGCCGCCTTTCGACGGTCGTTCTGGCCATGTCGGACGCCTGTCTTGAGGCCCTTTACGGCGAAGTTCCCGAAGATGCCGTAGTGATGCCAGATGCGCTGGACGCCGATGCCTTTCGCGCCGTGGCCCGCGCTGGCCGGTTGCGGGCGGAATTGGGTATTGACCCGAACACCCGGATCGTCGGTTTTGCCGCAAGACTGGACCCGTGGAAAGGCGCTGATGTCTTTCTGAACGCGGCGGCGCGGGTATGTCGCGAAAGGAAGGATGTACTGTTCCTGCTCGCAGGCGGCGCGCCTGCGGGACTGGAGGCGCACGAGGCCGAGCTTCATGCGAAGGCCGACGAACTCGGGCTCGGAGAGCGGGTGCGCTTTTTAGGCTGGCGTTACCGGATGCAGGACATGGCGGACGTAATGGAGGGGTTCGACATCTTCTGCCACACTTCCGTGGTTGCTGAGCCATTCGGTCTGGTACTGCTCGAAGCGATGGCGATGGGTACGCCGGTGATTGCGTCCGCGGCGGGCGGCCCCCTGTCGATCATCGAAGACGGCGTGTCGGGACTGTTGTGCCCACCCGGCCAGCCGGATGCGCTAGCGCTGGCGATCCTTGAATTGCTGGACGATCCGGATCGCGCGCGCCGCATCGGCGCGGCGGGCCGCAGCCGTCAGGCCCAGGCGTTTTCGGTCCCGGCCTTCATCACGGCCTTGACGGCTGTCTATGATCTTGCCGAGCAGCGGAGCCGCTGACCAGGGCTCCCGCCGTCTCGGCCATCGCGGTGGCCAATGCGGCGGCGGTGTGGTGCTGTTCGATCCTGGCGCGTGCTGCGGCGCCGAACCGCCTGCGCTTGGCCGCGTCGGCCAGCAGATCCGCCATCGCTGCGGACAAGGCGCCCGCGTCGCCGACGGGGATGACTCGTCCTGAGACGCCATCGGTCACCACTCGCGGCATGTCGCCCGTCGCGGAAACGATGACCGCCCGCCCGGCAGCCATTCCTTCCAGGCAAGTCAGCGGCAGGCTTTCCTTGCGCGACGGAACGACGATGACGTCGCTTGCGGCGATCCAGGGCGCGGTCCGGGGAACAAACCCCGTCAGGGTCACCCTCTCCGATAGTCCCAGTCGGTCGACACGCTCCCGCAGCGCGGCTTCGTCCTCGGGCTTGCCGGAGCCAACGACAACGCCATGCCACGGCTGGTCCATGGCCAGGCCAGCCAGGGCCTCCAGGAAGAGATCCTGACCTTTGCCGCGATGCACCCGGCCGAGCATCGTAAACACAACAACGGTTTCGGGCAGCCCGAGCGAAGCGCGATCAGCGGCGGCGATGTCCGGCAGGGCGACGGCGTTCCACGCCACCGAGGTCCGGCGCGCCCCGGCGGCCTGAACCTCTGCCCGCGCGGCGTGCGATCCGACCAGGACGTGGTCGGCATAACGAACCAGGCGCCGGTCAATGGTCTCGTAAACCGCATGGATGCCACTGTGCGTCGTGCCCAGCCAACCATGGATTTGGCATAACCAGGGTCTGCGGTTGAACGGCCGTGCCATCGCCGCCAGAAGATTGGCACGCATGTCGTGGGTATGCACCACGTCGGCCTTGCACCGGTCAAGCAATCGCGCCATCTGGTGCGCCGCGAGCGGGGCGGATTTCAGGCCTCGCCATTTCAATACCTCCATCGGGACACGCCCATCCGACGTCAGCCTGCGTTCGATCTCGGGGTGCCGCTTGTCGGCAATCAGTATGATCAGCGGCTCTACCCCGTCCATCTCCTGCTGGACAGGTAGGACCGTTTCGAGCAGGGATTCGATGCCGCCGATATCATCATAAAGGCTTTTGACATGCGCGATCCTCATGGGGGCACCTGCCCCGAACGCGATCGCGAGTTCAGCGTTCGCAGGGCCACGGCGCAGATCATCGTCCCGGTTACGAACCGCATCACCAGGATTGCCGTCGCAGCGCCGACAACGCCGTCCGACGGGATCAGCGCCAGACCCGCCGTCAGCATTACTGCGGCCTGACCCAGCGTGATGGCCAGTGTGATGCGCGGCATGTTCATGACAACGAAAGCGAGCGCTACCGGGACTACGGAAAACCACAGCATGACTGCCGCAAACAGGATGCGAAATGCCGGGGCGGCGTCAAGGTAGCTGGGGCCGATCGTGAGCAAGATGATCTGTTCGGCCAGCAACCAGACCACGATCAGTCCCACCGCCGCGAGCGGAACGGTCAGTCGGCAAATGCTTAACCAGAACGAAGGCAGGCGTCCTCGGGAGTGCAGGTCCGCTATTCGCGGCTGAAGCACCCCGATGGCAAAGCCGATGGCAACTTCGGGAACCAGTATCAGCGGCAGCAAGGCGCCATAGAGACCGCTTTCCTGTGGCCCTCGCAGCCAGGTCAGCAAGTAGAGATCCAGACGTTCCACCACCGCGCTGAGGATCATCGCCGGGGCGATCCAGCGGGCATATTGCCAGGTTTCGCGGCTGACCGATCCCACAACGACCCAGAGCGCGCGGCGCGCAGCGCCTGACACCAGGTAGGCAATGCAGACGACGAGGAAGGTTGCCAGCGCATACGCGCCCAGAAAAGTCAGCACGGACAACCAGCCGCCGAGGATCAAGGCCAGTATCAGCGCGACCCGCACCCCCTGCAGACCGGCTTCGAGAGCAAGAAAACCACCGAAACGCTCGCGCGATTGATAGTCCGACAGATAGCCGCGAAAAACCAACTCCAGCCCGGCTGCGGCGCCGACCAACATGACAGCCGGCGCCCAGTCGGCATCGTGCAGGAGTACAGTCGCGATCGGGCGCGCAAGCGCGATCGCCAGCAACACAATGATACCTGCGAGCGCGATACGAAATTGTTGTGCCGCCCGCCAGATCGCGACGGCCTTAGCAGGGTCGGTTCCCAGAACGACTGGCACGCGCCGTACCACGTCCAGATCCAGCGGGTCCGAAAGTGAGGTGGTCAGCATCTTCACCGCAGCCAAAGAAAACGCCAGGACGCCGGCCTGGATCAGCGCGTCGTTTTGTTGGCCAATGGTCCTGTAAACCATCGCGATCATGACAAACCAGACCGCGAGCAGGGCGATACGTCCCATTGTCACCAGCGAGGTTCGGCGCATCAATCCCTTGTCGGCGTCGCTCATTGCTGGTCGATCGCAACTGTGCGGCGCCAGTTGCGCAGCCACTGGATTGTCGTCGCCGGCAGCAGTGCAAAGGCGAACCGCAGCCAGGCGCGCGGCGACAGAAGGATGCCGGGCACCGCTTGCGTAACCTGCCACGACTTTGCAAGCATCCCCGAAAGCCCGGCTCCGATCCTGGTCATGTGCATGGTATCGAAGGCCTGAAGAGCCACAGCCAGTCGCGCCTCGCGGGCGCGTGGTCTCAACGGGGCGGCCTCGGGCCAAGAAAACGCCTGCTCCAGCCCCATGAGATGGTCGTTGAACATCTTGCCGTCGGCATAGAGTTCGAACGAGAGGCTGCTGTCGCGGACCCGATACAGAACCAGGGGCGTATCTAGAAACAGCACCTCCCCGGCCAGGCACATCTTGAGAAACAGCCAGCTATCCGAGATCATGCCCCAACGTTCGTCCATTGCCTGCAACCGCTTCACGTGCTCGGTGCGGGAAATCACCGTCGAATAACAGAAGCCTTCGGTGAAGGTGCGCAAGAAAGCGTCCTCGCCGCTGGACTTGGCGGGCCATGTCCCGCGCATCACCCCGATAGGCGCGCCGTCATCGTCAATCCATATCGCCCTGCCATGCAGCATAGAGGCAGCCGGGTCGGCGTCCAGCAGGGCAACGGCTTCTGCGAGAAATGTCGGCTTGAGCACGTCATCGGCACCCAGCACCAGGAAATACCGGCCGCGGGCGGCCTCGATCCCCCGAGTTACGTTCCCGGCAAAACCGATGTTCTCGGCCGCCCGAAAATAGCTCAGGCGCGGATCGGAAATCCGGGCCATCAGGTCCGGCGTCGCGTCCGTCGAGGCATTGTCGAAAACCAGGACTTCGATATCAGTCAGGGTCTGCGAAAGGGCGCTTCGGACGGCCTCTTCCAGCCACGGTTCAGCGTTGTAGGTTGGGATGACGATAGAAACGACTGGAATGGTGGACATATTTACACTACCTTACGCTAAGGGCGAGCAAGGCCCGTGTTGGCATTCGTGTGGTTTCAGCCGGTGGGGTGCGCGGGGATTGATCGGACGAAAAGTTTCCAAGCTGCTCGATCTGACCATCGCTCGCCTGCTGCCTTCGGTCAGTGACTCCGATACACTGCTCGTGCTGGCGTTTCATGCCGTGCTGGCCGATATGTCGGAACTGTCCGCGAACGTCATAGACCCGTATCAACCGATCACCTTGGACGACATCGCCCGGATAGTTGGTACGCTGAAATCCAGGGGCTTTCGTTTCGTCGATGGCCGGGACCTGTCGCGTGCCGGCCTGAAAGGACCGGCGGCATGGCTGACATTCGACGATGGATATGCCAACAACCTGCGACTTCTTCCTCTGTTGAACGACCTGCGCGTGCCCGCGACGGTCTTTGTCGCGACCTCCTTCGTGGACACGGGCGAAGCCTTCTGGTGGGATGTTCTGTTCCGCGAGGGGACTCGTGCGGGGCAATCGGCGGAAACACTCGCCAGATGGCGCGAGGACATCAAGCGACAATCGCCTGAACAGATCCGCGAAATCCTTGTCGACCGGTTTGGCGCCGCTTCCTTGCGTCCGGTCGGTGAACTGGATCGCCCGATGACTCCGGAGGAAGTTGCGTTTATGTCCCGCGATCCACTCGTCGAGATCGGAAACCATACCCACTTGCATTCGATCTTGCTGCACACCGATCCCGAAGACCAGCTTCGGGATGTTCTGCGCTGCCAGGAACGTCTTTACCAGATGACAGGGCGGCGTCCCGTCACCATCGCCTATCCCAATGGAAATCCCAGTCTGCAATCCCTTGCTATCTCGCGTCAAGTGGGCCTGAACTTTGGCGTGACCTGTGCTCCTTGCCGCACCTCCATCGCAACATTGCGGGAACCGGGGGCTGCCTTCGCGATCGGTCGATTTGCATCGCTGCGTCATGGCAAATTGGACCGTGAACTTGATCTGGCCTTGGCGCCCAAGGGGCTGGCGCAATCCCGCGCACGACGCGAAACCACGGCCTTGGTCAGGGGGATGGGAACTGTGGATTGAATTGGTAAAGGTTGGAATTGCTGCGAGAGTTTCGCAATCGATTGAACTGCACACCTTTGCCGGAAATGAGTTTGAGGGTTCTGTTGATCCGCTGCTGCGCACCTTTGTCCTTCTGCTGCGACGCCGAATAGAGTTCCAGGTTCGCTTTGTACCAGTCGACCAATGCACTCAGTTCGTTCTCGAGCAGGCGGGTGGGTTTCCAACCCAAGGCCGAAAGCTGTTCCCCCTTCACCCCGTACCTGCAGTCGTTGTGCGGTCGATCGGGGCCAAAGGCGACGAATTTCTCGACATCGATGCCTAGCGCTTTGCTGACCATTTCGACGACGGCCATGACCGAGTATTCCTTTTGCGCGGGCACGTTGTACACGCCGCCGTCCTCGCCGTGATCGATTATGGCTCCTACTGCCTGGCAAAAGTCTGAAACCTCAAGAAACGCCCGGAATGCCGTGCCACGACCATGGACGACAAACGTATTTCCCAGGAGCGCGTCGCATATCAGCTTGGGGATCAGCTTCTCGGGATATTGTCGGGTGCCGAATATATTGTTGGCGCGCGTGATCCTGGTCCGCATGCGGTAGGATCTGGCATAGGACAAGACAAACATTTCCGCGGCCGCCTTGGATGCGGCATACGGGTTCGTTGGGTTCAGTTTGTCATTGACCGTAAGATTCCTGCACTCGGACTCGCCGTAAACCTCATCGGTGCTGACGTGGACAAACAAACCGACATTGTTCTGTCTGGCGGCCGCCAGAACGCTGATCGTGCCCATGATGTTGGTTTCGATGAACGGTTTGACATCACGGTACGAGTTGTCGACATGCGACTCGGCAGCCGCGTGGATCACTAGGTCGGCCCCTGCAAGCACAGTGTTCATCAGTTCCGAGTTACAGATCGAGCCCTCGACAAGAGTGGCGCGTCTTGACCGTAAAAGAGGTTCAAGATATTCGCGCCTCGCCGGGTAACACATCTTGTCCACGACGACCAAATGGGCCTGCGGATATTTCGACGCTAAATAGTCCACAAGGTGCGAGCCGATAAATCCGGCGCCACCGGTAATACATATCTTCTTCATACAATTCCCCCCACCCCCTCTGGAAAAAACCAGAAGAGGGATCGCCAAAACACACTTCAACACTTTTGTCCCGCCAAGCCCCACCCTTCTTGAGGTAAATGACGGTTGCCTTGCTTTTGGTCCCGGACAAGCAGAAATGATCCAGGGTTTGCAGTATGATGTTGGACCCAGCGCCCACACCAATCCCGTTATTAAAGGGAAAGACTGTCATATATTTAAATTTTTAGCAAGGAATCTGTATCGGCGCGGCCTTTGCTATCGCACTGCGGCAGTGTTGCACAACTTGGAGTTTCAAGGATCCACGTCGCGTTTCCATGCGGTTAGATGGAGCGGATGAGCAAGCCATTACCTGCCCGCCATCACACTGCGATCTGGAAGAGATATGTTGCGGCCCTGAAGCGGCGTGGATTTCTGCTGATCCGGCTGGACAAGAACACGACCTGGCTTGCTGACAATGCGGCCGCCCTGGCCGCCACCCCGGCATTCTCCGATGTTGCGATCCAATTCTGTGTGTCGGTAACGGTGCTCTTCACGCTGCCTCTCTGACTGGTCGCCGGGGTGGTTGCCGGCCGCTCCATTGGGTTTGACTGGCGCGATCATCGCCGCGCGTGCCGCACGAAGCTGCCGACATTCGATTGGCAGGATTAGGCCGGAACATTCAGGGAATATGGCGGGTTCTCGCTTGTCCTTTGGCGGTCGCTTGACGAACCTGACGATCCGGATACCGTCCTGCAAAAATGAGGCGGGCTGGCAAAAAAATCAGCTCAAAAAAAAACAGCCATGATTTCTCCACATTTGGTGGGGATCATCGGTTTCGTGCACCAGGCAGGCAACGGAGCATATCAAATGAGCGGCCTAACCACTTCCAGCGACAGCAATCTGCTGGACCAATTCGTATCGCCCCTTTTTGGATTCTCGGAGACCGAAACTTTTGCCGGACCCAATGGAAAAGCTAAGGTCTCGGCCACCGGGGGCAATGATGTCGTGTTGGGCACGCCGGGGGACGACAGCCTGACCGGCGAAGGTGGCAACGACACGCTTGTGGGCGATGCCGGCAATGACATACTGATCGGGGGCGAGGGGCTCGACCTCGCGATGGGCGGTTTTGGCAACGATTTTCTGTCGGGCGATGCAGGCGATGACCTGCTGCTTGGTGATGACGGGAACGACACGCTTGACGGCGGTACCGGTGCCGACACGCTGGATGGCGGCCAGGGCGATGACATGATCAACGGCGGGGCCGGTAGCGACAACCTGTCGGGTGGCGCGGGTGCAGATTTTCTTTCCGGTGACGGACCCGGCACTGCAACGTCTTTTGGCCACGACACCATCATGGCGGGCGCCGGCAATGACACGATCTGGGGGGGGATGGGTGATGACATCCTCAACGGAGAGGCCGACGACGACAAAGTCGACGGCGGTGACGGCGATGACCAGGTCTTCGGCGGCGACGGAAACGACACGCTTTCTGCGGGTGCCGGCAACGATTATCTCAGCGGCGACGCCGGAATGGACACGCTTTGGGGCGGTGATGGCAACGACGTGCTGTCCGGAGGTCTTGGTAATGACGCGCTGTACGGCGGTGCCGGTACCGACACGCTGGATGGCGGCGAGGGCGATGACACGATCATCGGCGGGGCCGATAGCGACAACCTGTCGGGTGGCGCGGGCGCAGATTTTCTTTCGGGTGACGGACCCGGCACTGCAACGTCTTTTGGCCACGACACCATCTTGGCGGGCGCCGGCAATGACACGATCTGGGGGGGGATGGGTGATGACATCCTCAACGGAGAGGCCGACGACGACGTAGTCGACGGCGGTGATGGCGATGACCAGGTCTTCGGCGGCGACGGAAACGACACGCTTTCGGCTGGCGCCGGCAACGATTCTCTCAGCGGCGAAGCAGGAAATGACACGCTTTGGGGCGGTGATGGCAACGACGGGCTGTCCGGCGGTCTCGGCGATGACGCGCTATACGGCGGCACCGGTGCAGATACCATGATGGGTGAAGAAGGGCACGATTTTCTAAATGGTGGCTGGGGAGGAGATTTCCTCATCGGCGGTGGCGGGAATGACACTCTGCATGGCAATGGAGGGAACGACTATTTCGAGGGCGGGTGGGGCAACGACCTCGTGGAGGGTCATAATGGAGAGGATACCCTTCATGGAAACGAGGGCCATGACACCCTGATTGGCGGTGGTGACATGGACTTCCTGGAAGGCCATGACGGAAACGACCTGATGAATGGCGGCGACGGCGCCGACACATTGTTTGGCGGCGCCGGCGATGATGTGATGCTCGGGGGCAGTGGAGACAACTTTCTGCGCGGCGACGAGGGCATGGACAGCATGGTCGGTGGTGTCGGCGCCGACTTGATGATTGGCGGCTCCGGGAATGACACGCAGTCGGGGAATGACGGTAATGACAATCTCAATGGGGGCGTCGGTGATGACCTCATGATCGGCGGCAGTGGCAATGATCGAACCTACGGCGACTTCGGAAACGACACGGCGGACGGCGGCGCGGGCGACGATACGCTCTTCTCGCGCTCAGACGGCGGACAACCGGTGCTCGACCAGGTCAGGCGCGCCAACGGCGAGTTCCAGTATATCGTCTACGAAGATGCCAACGATGTTCTTACTGGGGGCGCGGGGGCGGACGAGTTCATCTTCCGGCTCGACATGAATGCCACGGCCGAGGTGCTGGCACGGAACACCAACCTGGATGGCACCGTCGACTGGATGTCAATAATGATGGAGAATGACAATTATCACGACCATTGGGTCGAGGCCATCGGGAACGATGTGATTACCGATTTTACTCCCAGCGAAGGCGACACCTTGGTGATCAGCGGTCATACCGTGTCGGTCACGCTGGAACAGGTGGACGAAGATGGCGACGGAGCCATGGATTATACGCTGCTGATGTTGATGAGCGTTCAACCCATGGTGAACGGCGCGCATCACAATGATTCCCTGGGCACGATCCGTGTCTATGGCGAAGCTTTCACCCTTGCCGACATTTTAGTCGACCCCAGCGCAATGTGGGATGCATACGACTCCCGAGAGGAGTTTCTCCTCTAACTGCCTGCGGTTCGTGGGAAACTGAGACCAGTTAGAATCTGCCTGACATCCCCGCCAGCCACCTTCGGGTATTCTGGGCGGTTGCGCGTTGTGTTGGCGCGCAGAGACGCCTTGGAGCGGCGCGGGAGGGCGGAATTTCGGGCGCAGTCTCTGCGGGACATTTCGGCGGTGCGGTTTTGTTTCGGGCAGAGATTAACAGGGAATTTACAGGGAAAAATGCAACGCGCCGCGCCGACTTTTTGACGATTGGCCCGACCGAGACCGGGCCGATCCCCGGCGTGGAGACCGACCCCAAGGTTCGAACAATCGAAGGGGGATCAGGCGTTGGTGCTAGGCGAAGAGAACGGCTGCTTACTGGTATTTCCACTCGTCACCCGTGGCTCCACAGCCTTGCCTTCGGCATCGCCTCTGTCTCCTCGACCGTGCGCAGCATACCCACCCTCACACAACCCATCTCGGATCCAGCCCAGCGCCTGCCACCAGTCCGCGTGGGCCCGGCGGCCGGCTTCGATCTGCTGCGGATGCGGGACACCCAGCTTCTCCTCTGAATAGAGTAGGTAGAGCCTCTTGTGGTTCACGATCATTCCCTTGCGCTCCTGCATGACGCCGATACGCCGGTAGCCGAACCGGCTGCGCCTGGCAGCGACGGCCTTCATCTCTGCCCTGATCTCTGGATTGTCCGGCGGGCGTTCATGTCGGGCCGTCTTCGGATTCACACCGACAAGTCGGCAGGCTCGACGCTGCGAGACATTATGATCCCGAATCGCCTTGAGCGCTGCCTCGTGCCGCTCATTCGGTGTCGTCGACTCTTTACCAGAAGGTCGTTGAGCACCACGTTGTCCAGCGTCGTGTCCGCCTGCAGGCGCTTGAGCTTGGCTTTCTCGTTTTTCAGCGCCTTCAGCTTGGCGGCGTCAGACACTTCCATACCACCATACTTCGATTTCAACTTGTAGAACGTGCTCTGGCTGACGCCTTGCTTGCGGCACACCTCGTCCGTAGGCATGCCAGCGTCCTGTTCCTTGATCATTTCGATGATCTGCGCCTTGGTGAAACGGCTCTTTCGCATTCGTTTGCTCCTTCGAAAAGTTGAGCAAACTCTACATCGGCGTGAGGGAAGTTTCGGGGGGCAGGTCAAATCCCTCGCAAGACCGGGGCCGTCCAACAATGACCGCACTCAGCTCCGAGACCGTTTCGTGTTCGTCTTGCCGCGCCTCTGCCCAATCACGGCGTTCGGTATCGACATCGGCAACCGGAGGCTGGCTGCACAAGGCCAACTCAAGGCGATTTCCCCTCGCCAGCGTGCGTCAGAAGTTGATCTCATTGCCCCGAACCCGCCGGGAACGCTCTGTCAAGCCGCCGATTTTTTGTAGTAATCCCATACGACCGAGCTATTAATGGGAGCAGTTTTCCGGTGATCCGACGCCCATTCCGGGCACAGGCTCCTTAGGTAAAAAAGTGGGAGGTGACCAACGATGAAACATCGGGGGGGAACCCGGCGGGGGCCGGCTGACATCGCGCCGAACACCACCAGACGCAAAGCGCTTTTCGCGGCGGCGACCGTGAGCGCAGGGGCCTTGGCGGCGCCGTTTGTGGGTAACGCGCAGGTCTCGGGCGGACGGAAGCTCACGATCCAGTCGCTCTGGACCGAGAATACGATCGGCTACCGGACATTCAAAACCTGGTGCGAAAGCATCGTCGAACTGACCGAGGGCGAGATCGAATTCGTCCCTTTCGCGGGCGGAACGGTTTCTGAAATCTTCGACATGATGACCGCCACTTCGGCGGGGGTGCTCGACGGAATGCACTGGGTGCCGCATTACGCCGCGATCACCGGGGCGATGCCGGCCGGGGCTTTGCTGACGTCCTTCCCGATGGGGCTGCCGCATCCGCATCAATGGGACATGTTGTTCGACAGCTACGGTGGCACCGAACTGGCCCGCGAACTCTACGCACGCCATGGCCTGCATTACGTCGGCCACGTCCACCACGACATGAACCTCATTCATTCCAACAGGCCGATCCGCTCGCTGGACGATTTCCGGGGGCTGAACCTTCGGATGCCCGGTGGGATCGTGGCCGACTGCTTCGAGGCCATCGGCGCGCGGACCATCGCGCTCGCGGGGTCTGAAGTACAGCCTGCGCTGGCCTCCGGCGCGATCGACGCTGCGGACTTCACCGGCCCGGCGATGAATTACGACCTCGGCTTTGCCGATGTCAGCAAATATATCGTCATGGGTCCGACCTCGACGCCCTGCCTGCATCAGCCGGTCGACCTGACGATCGTCGTTTTCAACCAGGACGTCTGGAACAGCTTCACAGCCGCGACGCAGGACCTGCTGACAGAGCTTGTCCGCGCCTTTTCGGTCAAGCACTTCACAGCTCACCAGGAGGCCAATATCGCCGCCTGGACAAAGTTCGCTGAGGCCGGCGTGGAGATCACGCGGCTGTCCGAGGACGACGTGGAGCGGTTCCGCAAGATTGCTCTGCCCCTTTGGTTCGAATGGGCGAACCGGGACACCGATTCCGCGCGGGTCTTCAAGCTGCACCTCGATGTGATGCTCAATCCGGCAGTGGCCTACATCAACCCCGACGACATCAAGGACTTCGAACTGAAGCTCTGACGCAGAGGTGACCCGACCGGGCGAACGCCCCGGCGCGTTGTGCGGAGAAGGGTGCGCAATGGCAACAGCAGATGACGAAAGGTCCGGTCTCGCGGCCCTGCTTCCCTACACGATCCGAGGCAAGCTCCTTCTGGTCGTCGTCATCTTCTTTCTGTCGGCAGCCATCAGCGCGCTGATCGCGCACCGCGCTAACCTCGTAATTCAAGAGCAGCTTGCCTCGATCTCCAACGAGAGCATCCCGGCCCTCGTCATCGCGCATCGGGTTGCCGAAGACACAACGAACATCCGCAACGCCGCCGCCTCGGTTGCCACCTCCGACAACGCCGAACAGCTTGCCGCCCGGATGGCGACGCTGAAGGGGTACCTGGACCGCATCCGGTTGGTCATCAACGAACTGGAAAAACGCGGCAGCGGCGCCGAGACGGTCCTCAGCCTCGAGTCCTCGGTCCGTGACGTCGGCGCGCTGTCGGAGAAACTTGCCACCATCATCGCGCAGAGGATCGAGCTGGCCGGAACGCTTGGCAGCCAGGTTCAGAGCCTTGCCCGAACCCACGCAGCGTTCAACCGTTCCATGGAACCCCTGATCGCCGAGCAACTCGAAGTCCTCAGCGCCGAAAGCGACCGCGTGAACGCCAGCACCGAGGCCTCGGTCGCCTTGTTGAACGACCTCGGAGTCCGGGGGTTGATCCCGCTGCTGACGATGCAGGTCCAGCTTGGGATCATCGAGCGATCAATGATCGGCGCGCTCAGCGCCTCGACGGACGAAGCTCTTCGCGACAATTGGAGCGCTTTTGTCACCTCGAGTTCAGTCGCCGCGCGCAACGTCGATGAACTGCGAGACAACGGCCCGGTTCGGCAGGTGGTCGATGTCGAAGAATTGTCCGAGATGATTGACCAGATCATAGCCCTCGGTGCAGGCGCGGACGGCATCTTTGAACGCCGCAGGTCCGCGCTGGCCGACCCCACGGCGGCTTTCGATGCGCAAGAAACCGAACGCGACCTGCGCCGGACCGTCTTGCAGCTCGACGTCGTTCTGCGGCGCTCGATCATCCTGATCCGGGGCCAGGCCGTCACGGTGGGCGCCAACCTCAGCAGCCAGGTCGCGGCCAGCCTCGACGCCATCAATGACGCCAGCGTCGTCGGCTACGGGACACTTCTGGCGCTGGAAACGCTCGGCAACCGGACCGTTGGCATACTTTCTCTGGCGCCATTTGCAGAAGACCGGGCCGGGCTGAATGGGTTGCGGGCGGATCTTGGTGCGGTGGCGACCGAAACTTCGGCGCTGATCGCCCGCCTCGGCCCGCGCACCGACGTTTCGGACACCGCCGACTTGGCAGAGCGCCTGATCGGCTTCGGCTTCGGTGGAGGAGGAGAGACGGTTTTCGGCCTGCGCGCGCGTGAGCTTGGCGCGCTGGAGCAGGCCGAAGGGCTGCTTCTCAGAACCAACGAGCTCACCGAGAGGATGAGTGGTCTTGCCGCGACCATCGTTTCCGAAACCCGCCAGTCCACCGACGCCTCGGCCGCTGCGGTGCTTTCGTCGCTCCAAGCAAGTCGGCTGACCCTCGCTGTTGTTCTCATCGCCTCGCTCGTGGTGATCCTCGGTGCCTTTGCCTATGTAAACCGCAGCCTCGGCTCGAGGCTCAGCGCGTTCAGCAACGCCGCCTTGTCCCTCGCCGAGGGCGATCTGCACGTCCCCCTGCCAAAGCCCACCGGACGCGACGAGGTCTCACGTCTGATGCGCGCGCTGACTGTTTTCCGCGACACGGCCGTCGAAATGGAGCAGAGCAACCTGCGCGAGATCGCCGAGACCCGGCAGCGGTTGATCGACGCCATCGAGAGCATCTCGGAGGGCTTTGCCTTCTACGACGCCGACAACCGGCTTGTCCTGTGCAACACCCGCTACCGGGATTTCTTGGGCGACCCGGCCGGAGACTTCGTTCGACCTGGCCGCTTGGCAGAAGAGATCGCCCAAGACGTGCCGCCGGGCTCGGGCCTGCGACTCGAGGCCGATCGGAGCGGTCAAGCGCCGCGGGCGTCGAACGTTCGGAAGTTGCAGGACGGACGCTGGGTCCAAATCGACAAACGGCGAACAAGCGACGGCGGCTCGGTCTTGGTATATTCGGACATCAGCGAGCTTAAGCAGCGGGAAAGCGAACTAACCCAAGCCAAAGAGCAGGCCGAAGCCGCCAACGAAGCAAAAAGCTCATTCCTGGCTACGATGAGCCACGAAATCCGGACGCCGCTCAACGGGATCATGGGGATGAGCAGCCTGCTTGCCTCGACGAAGCTCGACGCCGAGCAGCGCGAATTTGCCACCACCATCGGCGATGCAGCTGACACGCTGTTGACCATCATCAACGACATCCTTGACTTTTCGAAGGTCGAAGCCGGGGCGCTCGACCTTGAGGAGCTTGAGATCGACCTTGTCGAAGCGGTGGAAGCAGCGGTGGAACTGGTTATTCCCAAGGCGGACGAGAAAGGCGTTGAACTGGCCTGCCGGATCGCGCCCGAGGTTCCGCGCGGCGTGGTGGGCGACCCGACCCGGCTTAAGCAAGTGTTGCTCAACCTGCTGAACAATGCCGTGAAGTTCACGGAAAAGGGTGAGGTCCTTCTTGGCGTGAGCCTTGCCGAGTCCGTGCCCGAGGCAGGCGACACCGCGCATGTCACCTTTTCGGTTTGCGATACGGGTATCGGCATTCCCGCCGACCGCATGGACCGCCTCTTTCGCTCATTCAGCCAGGTCGACGCCTCGACGACACGGCGCTACGGCGGTACCGGGCTAGGTCTCGCCATCAGTCAGCGGCTTGTCGAAAAGATGGGCGGCAAGATCGAAGTCGAGAGCAAGCCCGGGTACGGCTCTACCTTTTCCTTCGCTTTGCCAATGCGGCGCTGCGCCTTGCCCGACCGCAACGACCGGCAGGCCCGGATTGAGGCGTTGCGTGGCAGGACCGCGCTTGTGGTGGACGACAACCTGACCAACCGGCGGATCATCGATGAAAGGCTCCGTGCTTGGGGCATGTTGCCCGAGGCCCTGGGAGACCCGTACGGAGCGCTTGAGCGCCTCAAGGGCGAACCGGCCATCGACGTGGTGATCATCGACTACAAGATGCCGGAAATGACCGGGCTCGAACTGGCTCGGCGGGTCCGCACCGCACTTGGAGAGGCTGCGCCGCCGATGATCCTTTTCACTTCGCTCACCCCCGCCGAGCCGGCTTTCTGGGTCGAGATCCGCAAAGCCGGCTTTGCCTCGGTGCTGGCGAAGCCGCCGAAGTCTGCACAACTCCTGCAAGCCCTCGCCTCGGCGGTCGGCTGGCAGGAACGGCACGCCGCGCCAGAGGCCGAAGCTCCCGAGGTCCCAGCTGAGGCACTGTCGATCCTTCTTGTCGATGACAACCGGATCAACAGGAAGGTCGGGCAGAAGATGCTCGCCAAGAACGGCTACGGCTCCGACCTCGCCTGCGGCGGTGCCGAGGCGGTCGGGCTGGCGGCCGGCGGGACCTACGACGTCATCCTGATGGACATTGAGATGCCCGATATGGATGGGGTAGAAGCCGCCGCCGAAATCCGACGCGCCTTCGAGGGGCGGCCGCGGCCCTATATTGTGGCGCTGACAGCGAACGCGCAGACCTCGGCGCGGGATACCTACCTAGACGCGGGAATGGACGACTACCTAAGCAAACCGGTGGACGAAGCGGCACTGGTTGCCAGTCTCAAGCGCGGCGCGACCTTCCGGCAGGCGCAGCGCGGGGATGGCGAAGGACGTGAACATTGAACTGGGGGGAAACGATGGAAAACGCTGACATAGACCTGGCCGCGTTGAAACGGCTGCTGGAGGTCGTGGGCGGAGATGTCGAAGAACTCGAGGATCTGCGGAACGACTACTTTGAGGACGCCCCCGAGCTCGTCCGGCGCATCCTTGACGCAGCGGGCAGAGCAGACCTTACGGCCCTAAAGATCGCCGCCCATACGCTAAAGTCGAACGCCCGTGATTTCGGCGCGGCGCGGCTGGCGGAGCTTTGTGCCGTGCTCGAAAGGACGTGCCTTGAAGGCGGTCCGGAGGACCCCGTCGGGCTTGCCCGGCGTATCCGGGACGAAGAGGACCTTGCCAGGCGCGCGCTCGCGGGCTTGAACCTTGGCGATCTTGAAGGGCCACGGTCCGAAAGATGATTGACCTGCCCCCCCCAGACACCACCGCCGAGGCATCGGTCCTGATCGTCGACGACAGCCGAGTCAGCGGCCGCAAGCTTGGCAAGGCGGTCACCGCGCTCGGCCACCGGACCCAGCTTGTCACCGGCGGCGCCGAGGCGCTTGCCATCTTGCGCGAGACAACTTTCGACATCGTGCTTCTCGACATTGTCATGCCCGAGGTGGACGGCTACCAGGTGCTGAGCGTCATGAAGGCCGATGCCGCGTTGCGCGACATCCCGGTCATCGTGATCTCGGCGCTGGACGAAGAGATCGACAGCGTCGCCCGCGCCATCGAACTTGGCGCGGAGGACTTTCTGCCCAAGAACTTTGAGCCGGCCATTCTCAAGGCTCGGATGAACGCCTCTCTCGCCCGCAAACGGTTCCGCGACCGAGAGCTCGCCTATTTCCGCGACATCGATACGTTGACCAGGGCCGCCCAGGTGATCGAGGGTGGGGCTTTTCGTCCGACGGAACTCGCCATTGCAGACGTGGCCGCACGGAACGATCCTCTGGGCGGGCTCGCCAAAGTCTTCCGCAGCCTGGCCGAGGAAATCTACGACCGCGAGCGCCGCGCCGACCTGACGGTGCGCACCCTTCGCGGCACGCTTCTGGTTCTCGCGGCGGGCAGCATCTTCGGGATCGCGCCCGCGCTTGGCCGTCTCGCCTCGGCCCGCGATGTGCCGCCGCTGGGGCTGGTATTCTGGTCGGCGGTCGTCGCCTCGGCGGTTTGCCTTTCGGCGTCGGTCCTTCGCCGGGGACTGCCGCGCCTGAAATTGCGGGACTTCGGGTTTCTCGCGCTTTGGGCGGTGCTGCTCGGCTCGCTCTACCAACTTCTGACCGTGGTAATCGCGGCCCATGTCGAGGCCACGATGATTGCGCTGATCGGAAGTTCGCGGGGGTTCATGGTTTTCCTGCTGGCTGCGCTTCTGGCGCTCGAGCGTCCAAGCCTGCGGCGTTTCTTCGGTCTCGGGGTCGGCTTCGCCGGGATAGCCGTCGTTCTTCTGATGCAGGGTGCCGGTGGTGAGGGCGAACTTCTCTGGCAGATCTCGGCGCTGGTGCTTCCCTTCCTTTTGTCGCTGCATACGCTTCTGATGTCCTGGCGCCCGAGGCACATCGACGCTGGCGCGACAGTCGGGTTGATGATGGCGCTTTCGGCGCTGTTCCTGCTGCCCTTTGCCGCTGCCCAGGACGCTTTGTTCCTTCCCTCGGCCTCGTTCGGCCAGCGCGAGATCATCGTGCTCGCGCTCGGCGTATCGACAGCCGCCGCGCTGGTTCTGGCACTTGAACTCGTGGCGACGGCGGGGCCGGTCTTTGCCAGTCAGATGGCCTATTCCCAGACGCTGGCCGGGATCGCATGGGGGATGCTGTTGTTGGGCGAACGTCTTTCGCCGCTGGCTTGGGGCTCGCTCGTGCTAGTGATCGTTGGTTTCTGGCTGGTCGAGCCGAAGCGCGCGGGGGACGATTTCCGGATCACGCTCAGGATGCGGGGCAGGCAGTAGCCGAGGTGGCCTGGTTCTGGTGGTACCGGTTCGGGCCGATATTTGCCAACGAGATCGGAAAACGATTTGTCGAAGGGATGAAGTCGAGCCGATCATGCTGGCATCTCGACGAGATGTCCGTGAAGATCAATGGCGAACCCCACTACCCGTGGCGGGCTGTGGATCACGAGGGCGAAGTCCCTGAGAGCTACGTCACGAAGAAGCTGGACAAGAAGGCCGCGCTGAAATGTCTAAGGAACGCAATGCGTAAGCATGGACACCCCGAAGTGGTCGTGACCGACAGGCTCCGGTCCCACGGTGCCGCCCTGAGGGAAGTTGGTGCGGGGCGTCGCCGGCAAACGGGGCGCTGGCTGAACAATCAGGTCGAAAACTCACACCTGCCGTTTCGACGACGAAAACGGTCAATGCTAAGGTTCCGGAGGATGCGAAGTTTGCAGATGTTCGCCGCCGTTAACGCCTCGGTCTTCAACCATTTCAATTCTAAGCGCCGCCTCGCCTGCCGACAAATTTTCAAGCTCAACCGCGCTGTCGCTCTTGCCCGGTGGCGTAAACTTGCTGTGGCATAAACAGCAGGGTCACTCTCCAACCGGAGACCAATTGGAATCTGTCTGACGGGCCCCTTGAGTCTTATCTTCATGGGCGTTCGGTTTGCGGTTTGGGTGAGCGCTCTTGCTCGGGATCAAAGATATGGTGGCGTGCAGGCTGACACCACGACCGCGATGCGGTCGGATATGTTGCGAAAGCGGTGTGGCTCGCGCGAGTTGAAGAGATAGGCGTCACCGGTCTTGAGAATGCGAACACTGTCGCCGACCGTCACTTCGAGCTCGCCCGCGATGACGATTCCGCCTTCGCTGGCAGGGTGAGATATCATGTCGTCGCCTGTGTCGGCGCCCGGTTCATAGGTTTCGTGCAGTATTTGCAGCCCGTGTTCGCGAGCGTTGCCGACCTGCTTCAGGGCCATGCGGCCACGGGTTTCGGGGCGATCGGAATAGATGCGCGAGGTGAGATCCTTGAACTGGTCCGGGGCAAAGAAGATTTCATTCACTTGATTCGCCTCGGGCTCAAAAAACTCAGACATCGTGATCTCCAATCCGCCCAGAATTTTGCGCAATGTGGCGACAGAAGGACTGCTGCGGTTGGTCTCGACCATCGAGATCTGGCCGTGGGGAACAGCTGCGGCCTCGGCCAGTTGGCGTTGGGAAAATCCTTTGTTTATGCGAAGTTCCCGCAATCTCGCGCCGACATCAAAATCGGTCATTCTGGTATCCTTCCCTCGGTCGCTTGACTGGAATTTACCCGAACCGGGCTTGGGAAAAAAGATTTGAGATGCTTTAAATATTGAGCTAATTGTGCTCAATATACTCTTGCATGGAGGGCGAGATGCCGCGAACCAAGGATCTTATCGACCGGCGTAAAGCGGCGGTGGCCAATGGCGTTGCGACGCGTCGCATCTATGCGGCACGCGCCGAAAACGCCGAATTGTGGGATGTTGACGGCAAGCGCTATCTCGATCTTGCCGCCGGGATCGCGGTTAACAATACCGGCCACCGCCACCCCAAATTGATGGCGGCGGTTGCGGCACAGGCCGAGGCCTTTACCCATACCTGTTTCCACGTTGCGCCTTATGAGGGTTATGTGCGTCTGGCCGAGCGGTTGAACGCGGCTACTCCGGGGGATTTCGCCAAAAAGACCATGCTGGTCACGACCGGGGCCGAAGCGGTTGAAAACGCGGTCAAGATGGCGCGGGCCTTTACCGGACGGTCGGGTGTGATCGCTTTTTCGGGCGCGTTTCATGGCCGCACTCTGATGGGGATGGCGCTTTGCGGCAAGGTTCAGCCCTACAAGCGCTCCTTTGGAGCGATGCCGCCCGAGGTGTATCATGCGGTCTTCCCGAACGCCTATCACGGGGTCACGCCCGAGATGAGCCTGGCGCAGATCCAACAACTCTTCCGCTCCACGATCGATCCGGAACGGGTGGCGGCGATCATCATCGAGCCGGTACAGGGCGAGGGCGGGTTCAACGTCGCGCCGCCAGAGTTCCTGCGCGGGCTGCGGGCAGTGTGCGATAGGCATGGGATCGTGCTGATCGCGGACGAGGTGCAGGCGGGCATGGCGCGGACCGGCAAGCTCTTTGCCATGGAACATGCAGGTGTGGCGGCCGACCTGGTGACGATGGCCAAGGGGCTGGCCGGGGGCTTTCCCCTGTCGGCGGTCACGGGCCGGGCCGAGATCGTCGATGCGGCGCCGCCGGGCGGGATCGGGGGTACCTATGCGGGTAATCCGCTGGCCGTGGCCGCCGCAAATGCAGTGCTGGATGTCATAGCGGACGAGGGGTTGTGCATTCGGGCCGAACAGGTGGGCGATGTGTTGCGTCAACGGCTAGAGGCGATGGCCGCGCGGCAGGGGATGGAGGCGATCGGCGATGTGCGCGGCGTCGGCGCCATGGTGGCGTTCGAACTGGTCACCGACCGGGCGACACGGGCGCCTGATGCAGCCCTGACGCAGGCGATCGTGGCCGAGGCCGAGGCGCGCGGGCTGATCATCCTGCCCTGTGGCACGTATGGCAACGTGGTGCGCCTGTTGCCACCGCTGACCGTTCCGATGGCGCAGGTAGACGAGGCCCTCGATATCCTCGAAGCCGCGCTTGAGGCGGCCATCGGCAAGGCGGCGCGGGCGGCCTGAGTCCGCTATCCCAACTGGAGGAACTGCGATGAAAATGAACCTCGTTGCCGGGGAATGGGTTGGCGCGTCCGATGCGTCGGAAAACCGCAACCCGGCGAACCGGGCCGACCTGATCGGGCTTTATGCCCAGGGTTCGACGGAGACGGTGCAAGCGGCGGTGGCGGCCGCACAAGGCGCGCTCGCGGATTGGGCGGCCAGCACGCCCCAACGCCGAGCGGATCTGTTGGAAACGGTGGCCCAGGCCATTCTGGCGCGCGCGGACGAGATCGGTCATCTGCTGGCGCGAGAGGAAGGCAAGACGCTGGCCGAAGCACGCGGCGAGGCGATGCGCGCCGGGCAGATCTTTCGCTTTTTCGCGGGCGAGGCGCTGAGGATCTGCGGCGATGCATTGGCCTCGGTCCGTCCTGGGGTGAGCGTCGAGGTGACGCGCGAGCCCGTGGGCGTGGTCGGGATCATCACGCCGTGGAATTTCCCCATCGCGATCCCGGCATGGAAAATCGCCCCGGCGCTGGCCTATGGCAATACCGTGGTGTTCAAACCCGCCGACCTGACGCCGGGCTGTGCGCATCTGCTGGCCGAAATCCTGCACCAGGCGAGGGTGCCTGCCGGCGTGTTCAACCTGGTGATGGGGCGCGGCGCGGTGGTGGGAGATGCCCTCGTGAAACATCCCGGCGTCGATGCGATTTCCTTCACCGGCTCGGTGCCGGTGGGCCGGGCGCTGGCTGCCGATGCCGCGCGGGGTCTGAAAAAGCTGCAACTCGAGATGGGCGGCAAGAACCCGATGGTGGTTCTGAACGACGCCGATCTCGACCTCGCAGCAGAGGTCTGCCTGAATGGTGCGTTCTATTCGACCGGGCAGCGTTGCACCGCGTCGTCGCGGCTGATCGTCGAAGCGGGTATTCATGATGCCTTTGTCAAACGGCTGGTGAAAGGGGCGCAGACGCTGCGCGTGGGCGACCCGCTCGACAGTGCAACCCAGGTCGGGCCGGTGGTGTCTGACGCGCAATTGCAGGGCAATCTCGCCTATGTCAGCCTGGCGCGGGACGAGGGCTGCGAAGTGATCGGCGGCGAGCGGCTGAACGGCAAGGCCGAAGGGTACTTTCAGCGGCCTGCGGTTTTCCTGGGGGCGTCGAACAGGATGCGTTCGAGCCGGGAAGAGATTTTCGGGCCTTGCGCCAGCGTGATCAAGGCCGCCGATTTCGAAGAAGCGCTGACGCTGGCCAACGATAGCGAATTCGGCCTGAGCGCGGGCATCTGCACCGGCAGTCTGAAACATGCGCGCGCGTTTCGGCAGCGGGCAAAGGCTGGAATGGTGATGGTCAACCTGCCAACCGCCGGGGTCGACTATCATGTGCCCTTCGGCGGGCGAAAGGGGTCGTCCTATGGCCAGCGGGAACAGGGACGCTATGCCGCCGAGTTCTATACCACGGTCAAGACCGCCTATGAGTTCGCAGGATGAGCGGGATGGAGGCCATTCTGGCGATCAACCCCGGCACAACGACGACGCGCTGCGCGCTCTACGCGCCGCGCGGCGGTGCGGTGGAACTGCTGGCAGAAGAAACCTTCGAGCATGACGAAGCCGAGATGGCGCAGTTTTCGAACATCGCGGCCCAGCTCGACTTTCGTGCGGCCCAGGTGGCGGCGTTTCTGGACTGGCATCCGGATGTGCGGCTGGTGGCCTGCGCCGGGCGGGGCGGCATGCTGACGCCGGTCCCGGCCGGGGTGATCGAGGTTTCCGACGCGTTAGTCGCTGTCGCGCTGCACCGCCCGGTTTACCAACATGCCAGCAATCTGGGGGCACCGCTGGCGCATCGTATTGCCAGCGCGCAAGGCGCGCGCGCCTTCATTGTCGATCCGGTCAGCGTGGACGAACTGGCGCCCGTGGCGCGGGTTTCGGGTTTTGCCGAGATCCCGCGGTTTTCCTTTGTTCATGCGTTGAATATCCGCGCCTGCGGTCGGCGGCTGGCAAGCGATCTGGGCAAGCCGTTTGACGAATTGCGCGCGGTGGTAGCGCATTTGGGGGCCGGGTTTTCCATCGCGGCACTGCTGGGCGGGCGCCTGGTCGACAGTTCGAACCGGATGGAATCCTCGCCTTTTACGCCGGAGCGGGCGGGCGGCCTGCCACCGCTGCCCCTGATCGAGCTTTGCTATTCGGGGCGCTACACGCGCCAGGAACTGCTGAACAAGCTTTACGGGCAGGGCGGGGTTTACGGGTTGCTAGGCACCAAGGACATCCGCCGCGTAGAGGCGATGATCGCGGCAGGCGACGAGAGAGCGGCGCTGGTGTTCGAGGCGATGCTCTATCAGGTGGCCAAAACGGTGGGCGCAATGGCTTCGGTGGCGGATTTCGATCTCGACGGGATCGTTCTGACCGGTGGATTGGCCAACAGCTCCCGCGTGCGCGGATATCTCGACGGCAAGCTGGCGCGGTTGGCGCCCCTCTTCACCTATCCGGGTAGCGACGAGTGTCGGGCGCTGGCCGAAGGTGCCGCGCGGGTGCTGTGCGGGACCGAGCAGGCGATGCGCTGGCCGCTTGCGGCGCAAGCGGCATGACAGCGGTACGGTCGTTCGCGGCGCTGCGCGGGTTTGCCCGCGCCGCTGCCCCGCTGCGGCCCGTGGTGGCCGGCGGTGAAGCGACAGAGGTAATCGTGGCGCTGGCGACCATGCTGGAGAGCGGCTTGATCGACGGCGCGGTGGTGACTGGCGATTCCGAGGCAATGGCGCCGTTGATGATTCCGGAGTTGCACGGGGCCATCGAGGTCGTGCCGGCTTCTGGCGTCCATGAATGCGCCCGCGCGGCCGTGGCCGCCATTCGCGCGGGGCGCGGCGATGTGCTGATGAAAGGCCATGTCGACAGCACCAGCTATCTGCGCGCGGTGGTCGACCGCGCCGACGGGTTGCGCGACGGCGATGTCCTGTCGAATGTGACGGTGGCGGAAATGCCCTCGCTCGGGCGGCTGATCGCGGCGACGGATAACGGCATCCTGCCGATGCCGACGCTGGAACAGAAGCGTCAGATCGTGCGCAATACCACGGCACTTTTCGCCGGGCTGGGTGTGCGGCCTGTAAAGGTGGCCGCCGTTTGCGCGACCGAAAAGGCCAGTGATGCGATTCCGGCGACACGCGACGCTGAGGCGCTGGCGCGCGGGGGGCTGCCCGGGTTCGAGATCGGCGGGCCGATGGGCTATGACGTGGCCGTGTCGCCCGAGGCGGCGCGGATCAAGGGTCTACAGGACATGCCGGCGGCGGGGGCGGCGGATTTGCTGCTGTTTCCCACAATCGACGCGGCCAATGCCGTGGCGAAGGCATGGAAATTCCACGGGCAGGCGGAAACCGGCTCGATCGTGCTGGGCGCGCGGGTTCCGGTACTATTGAACTCGCGCTCGGATTCGGCGGCGCGGCGGGTGAATGCGCTGCTGCTTGCAGGCGCGATGCTGCGCGGGCGGGCGGCAGCCGGATCAGGCGGGGCGAAGCGCCGCGCTGCGCTGGAACTCTGATGGCGTCATCCCGAACTTGGCCTTGAACAGACGCGAAAACTGCGCCTGATCGGCAAAGCCGAACCGATAGGCCACCTCGGAAATCGGCAGATCGCGCGAGGCCTGGAGCCGGTCGCGCGCGGCCACCAGCCGCTGATCGCGGATCTGCTGGCTGACCGTGCCGTTCACATCCTTGAACAGATCATGCAGGTACCGCTTGGAGATGCCGCAGGCTTCGGCGATGAGATCGGGGGACAGATCGGGGTCTTTCAGGTTGGCGCGGATGTATTTCTCGACCCGCGAGAGATGTGCGGCGCGGACCGAGGAATAGCCGCTTTCGCTCGCGTTCGA
Organism: Ruegeria marina; assembly: GCF_900101475.1. Classification (GTDB taxonomy): domain Bacteria; phylum Pseudomonadota; class Alphaproteobacteria; order Rhodobacterales; family Rhodobacteraceae; genus Ruegeria_B; species Ruegeria_B marina. Next base: position 118,870 of record NZ_FMZV01000008.1, read on the forward strand.
TGCGTCGTTGAGCGCAAGGCCCAGAAGTTCAAGCAACTGGCGACCGATGGTTTCGCGGGCCGTCGCCGTAAGATCGTCGATCTGGCTCTGCGCGTGGCTGACCATGGTGGCGAAAAGCCCCGCCGTTCCGGTGGTGGCGTCGATGACCCGGGCGCAAAACCGGTCGGGTTGGCGCACCCGCTCGGCCAGCGCCCGGCGGCTGACCTTGAGCACATAGAGATCGTTGGGGCGCTCGTAGAGGAAGCGATAGGGTTCATCGCCACGTTCGATGATGAACCCGCCGGGATCGCAGCGCACATCGCGGCCCAACTGGCGAAACTCGACCGAGGTGGCGCGGGGCAGGGTGACCAGATACTGCTCTTCCTGCGCGCTCCGGATATGCGAGCGACGGCGTTCATAGTTCACCGGATCAGAGGTCAGCCGCGACATGCCGACATGGCCAAGCTCGGAGCGGGTCAGTTCGCCGTCGAACCGTACCGGATCGCGGAATTGCAGCTCGAGCGGAAAATAGGCTTCTGACACTACTGCATTCCATTTGCTGGAACGATGCTGCGGCTCTGTCGCACTCGTCGAAAAGCGGAACGCGGCTGTCATCGATTGGTCCTCCCACCGTGAACGTTACGTCAGGGAGCACGCGAAACCAAAGGAAAACAGGCGTTCTGCGCTCTGCGTCAACTCATCCTGCGCTGGCTGACAAATTATACTGCGCCATTTGCCAAAGCTTTGTGCGCGGATCGTCAAGACCGGAATCGTTTTCCCGTGAACCCTGTTTGGCAGATCGACGTGCGGAAGGAATGCGCCGAATCCGGGAAGAACCAAGACCCGGCTGGCGCGGCTTCTGCACCCAAGCAGAGGACCGGAAACCATGGCAGAACGACAAGTCGACCCGATCACGCTTTCAGTGGTGAGAGGCGTTCTTGAAACCACCCAGCGCGAGATGACGATGGCATTGGAAAAGACCGCACGCAGCTCGGTCTTCAACCTGGCGCACGACTATTCCACTGCGCTCTTCAACCATACACCCGAGATGATCCTGCAAGGACAGGACATTCCGATTCATCTGGGGTCGCTCATCCCGGCGATGAAGGCGGTCAACAAGTTCTTCGATGGCGACATCAACGAGGGTGACCTGATCCTGCACAACGACCCCGACTATGCCGGGTCGCACATCATCGACACGTGCATGTATTACCCGGTGTTCTACAAGGGCGAGCTTGTGTTCTGGACCGTGTGCAAGGGCCACCTGACCGATATCGGCGGGCCGGTTCCGGCGGGATACAACCCCGAGGCCAAGGAGATCTTTGCCGAGGGGCTGCGCATTCCGCCGGTCAAGATCTGGGACAAGGGTGTTCCGCGCAACGATGTACTGAACCTGCTGCTGACCAACATGCGGGCGCGGCGCGACCAGGAGGGCGATTTCAACGCCCTGATCGGCGCCTGCCAGGTGGGCGCGCGCAACCTGATCGCGCTGATGGACAAATACGGCAAGGACGTGGTGCAGGACTGCATCGAAGAGCTTTTGGCGATGGCCAACCGGCACATGTCCGGACTGATCGCCAAGGTCCCGGACGGGACCTATACCGGTACCGCGGTACTTGAGGACGCGGGCCACGGTTTTGGTGATTTCGACATCACCGCGACCGTGACGATCAAGGGCGAAACTTGCCATATCGAAATCGCCAGCCCGCCGCAGATCCCTTATTTCATCAATTCATACGAGGGCAATTCCTATTCCGGCGTCTATCTGGGCCTGATGATGTTTGCCCAGTTGCCGCCGCCCTATAACGAAGGGCTGTATCGCAATGTGACGGTCGACATGGGCCCCAAGGGCACGCTCTGCAACGCCAAGCCGCCCGCGCCGCACATGAACTGCACGACGACACCGATGGAAACGCTCACCGACGCGGTGCGGCTGGCCTTTGAACAGGCGGCGCCGGAGAAGGTTTCGGCCTCCTGGGGTCATGCGAACGGCTGCAACATAGCAGGCTGGGATACCCGGCACGACGAGGAATACGTGACCATGGTGCTGGCCTCGATCATCTCTGGCGCCGGGGCGACGGCCAGCCAGGACGGTTGGCACGCCTGCGGGCCGGAATGCTGTTTCGGCGCGCTGACCAGCGGCGATATCGAGATGCTGGAGCATTCCTATCCGATCATCATCCACGAATACGGGCTGATGACCGACAGCGGTGGCGCGGGCAAGTTCCGGGGCGGCTCGGGCACCCGCTGGGAGGTCGAACCGCTCGACCGCGACATGACGCTGATCACCTTTGGCGAGGGCCGCCGCATTCCGGCGATGGGCGCGGCCGGAGCGAAATCCGCCATGGTCGAGAAAAAGGTCGGTCGTCTGGAAGTCACCCGCGACGGGCAAACCCGGATCATCACCGACAACGTGATCGAAACCATCAAGCCCGGCGAACGCGCGGCCAATATCAATCCCGGTGGCGGCGGCTACGGCAACCCGTTCGAACGCGATGTGCAGAAGGTGGTCGCCGATATCCGCAACGGGCTCGTGTCGATCGAGGGCGCGCGTCTCGACTATGGCGTGGTGATTGCCGACCCAGAAACGCTGACCGTGGACAAGGCCGCCACGGCAAAGGCCCGCGCGGCGGCCTGAAGTCTCTGACATAAAAGGATTATTCTCATGCGTAGCAAATATCGTCTGGGCATCGACGCCGGCGGCACCTTCACCGATTTCATCCTGGCAAGCGCCGGTGGCGAGGTGCAGATCTTCAAGGTCCTTTCAACCCCTACGGAACCGACCAAGGCCATCCGCAACGGGCTGGCCCTGATCACCGAGGAAACCGGGCTGAGCGCGGAAGAGATCGTTTCGAACTCGGATCTCTGCATCAACGGCACCACCGTGGGGCTCAACGCGCTGATCACCCATAACGGCGCCAAAACCGGGTTGATCGCGACGCGCGGCCACGAGGATTCGATTGAAATCCGGCTGGGCCACAAGGAAGACGGCTATCGTTACGATCCCGAATATCCGCCCGCGACGATGCTGGTGCCGCGCCACCTGCGCAAAGGGGTGAGCGAGCGGGTCATTTCGGATGGGTCGGTCCGCACCCCGCTGAACGAGGAGGATGTTCGCGCGGCCTGCCGGTATTTTATCGCCGAAGGCGTGGAATCGGTGGCGATCAGCTTTGTCTGGTCGGTGCTGCATCCCGAACACGAGATGCGCGCGGCCCAAATCGTGCGCGAGATGATGCCGGATGTGCGGTTGACCGTCGGCAGCCAGCTTTACCCGCAGGTGCGCGAATACACCCGGACCTCGACCGCCATCGTGAACGCCTATCTGGCGCCGATCCTGCAACGCTATGTCGAGGCGATCGACTCCTATTTTCGCGAGTTGGGGTCGAAACACCCGGTCCGCTATTTCCAGTCGAATGGCGGGCTGGCTCTGGGCAAGGTGGTGACGGATCAGTCAGTATACGCCATCAACTCTGGCCCCGCTTCGGCACCTCAGGCGGCACTCGACGTGGGTGCGCCCTGGCGTGAGCAGAACATCATCACCTGCGACATGGGCGGTACCTCTTTCGACATCACGCTCACCAAGGACGGCAAGGCCAACGTCAACAAGAACATCGACTTCCTGCGCTATCGCATTGGAATTCCAATGATTCAAGTGGAAACTCTGGGCGCTGGCGGCGGCTCTATCGGCTGGATCGACGAGATGGGTCTGATGCAGATGGGGCCGCAATCGGCCGGGTCCGAGCCGGGGCCGGCCTGCTACGGCCAGGGCGGCGAGCGGCCGACGACGACCGATGCCAACCTGGTGCTGGGCTATCTCAACGGCGATGGCCTCGTTGGTGGGCGGCTGCCGCTCGACATCGGAAAGGCCCGTGCCGCGATCAAGACGCATCTGGCCGATCCGCTGGGGATCAGCGTGGAAAAGGCCGCTTACGGCATGTTCACCATCGTCAACAACAACATGGTGAACGCGATCCGCCGGGTTTCGGTGGAACGCGGTTATGACCCGCGCGATTTCGTACTGATGGGCGCGGGCGGGGCGACCGGGGCTCATATCACGGCACTGGCGCGCGAAATGGGCATTTCCAAAGTGCTGATCTCGAAACTCGCCTCGGGGCTTTGCGCCTATGGGCAGATCATTTCCGACGTGAAGTACAACTATATGGCGCCGGCGCCGCTGCGGCTTCAGGGCGCGGCAGCCGCGAAGACGCTGGACGGGCTCTTCAAAGGGCTCGAGGCGCGTGGCCGCGAGGATCTGGCGGGCGACGGGTTTGGCGAGAGCGATATCTCGATCCGCCGTACGCTCGACATGCGCTATGTCGGGCAAGTGCATGAATGCACTGTTGAAATCGGAAATTTCGAGGTGACCGAATGCGCGCTGGATGACATCAAGGCGGCGTTCCACGCGCGCCACCGCGAGCTTTACACCTATGACGAGCCGCATAGCGCCGTCGAGGTGGTGAACGTGGAAAGCGCGATAGCCGGCCATGTCGACAAACCGCAGCGGATGCATATCGCGGCCGGCAAAGGTGCTGCTTCGGCGCTGAAAACCTATCGCGATATGGTGTTCAGCGCTGACGGCGCGTCCCAGAACACGCCGGTCTATGATGGCGCGGCGCTGGGGGCCGGCGATGTGCTGCACGGGCCGGCGGTGATCGAGGAGGTGACGACGACCATCGTTGTCGAGCCGGGCTGGGCGGTGAACCTGCATGAGACCGGAACCTACGTTTTGACGGCGGATGTCTTGGCCACGCGCGCTGCGCTGGCCCAAGAACTGATCGAGGCGTGAGCGGTGGGGATGGGCGGCGATAACAGGTGCTCCCTGGCTGCGTCCGGGGTGACGGTGGCGTTCGGCGGCTTCAAGGCTCTCACCGACGTGACGCTCACCGTGACCCCGGGCGCGGTCCATGGGCTGATCGGTCCGAACGGCGCAGGTAAGACGACGCTGGTGAACGTGTTGACCGGGTTCCAGGCGCCAAGCACGGGGCACATCCTGCTCAAGGGGCGCGATGTCAGCACGCATCCCGCGCATCTTCTGCGCCGTGAGGGCGTGGCGCGCACATTCCAGGCGGGGCGGCTGTTCACCGGTCTCGACGTGCTCGACAACCTCACGGTGACGGGTGTGGGGCTAGGCCATTCGCGCCACGCCTCGGAGGTCGAGGCGATGCGGGTTCTCGACTGGATGGGCGTGGCCGATCTGGCCGAGAAACCCGCCGCCGGGCTGCCCTATACCGACGAGCGCCGGGTTGGCATCGCCCGCGCGCTGATGTTCGCGCCCTCCTTTCTGCTGCTCGATGAACCGGCGGCGGGCATGTCCGAGGCCGAGGCCGACGACCTCGCCGCGCTGATCGCCCGGGTGGCGGACGAGCTGGGCATCGGAGTTCTGCTGATCGAACATAATGTCGGGCTGGTGCTGTCGGTCAGCGCGCATGTCTATGTGCTCGATGCCGGGCAGGTGATCGAGGAGGGTGACCGCGCCGCGATCACTGTCAGCCAGCGGGTACGAGACGCCTATTTCGGCGCCGATCAGGAGGCCGCGTGATGTCGAAGCTGGGGGTGTTCGATATCTCGGTACGCTACGGCAAGGTGCCGGCGGTGAACGATCTGACGCTGCATGTCGAAGAGGGCGAGCGCGTCTTTGTCTCAGGGCCGAATGGGGCGGGCAAGTCCTCGCTGCTCAAGGCGATCAGCGGCGCGGTGGCGACAAGCCATGGCCGTATCGAGATGGATGGCGATCTGTTGACCGGCCGCGCGCCCGAGGCGATCGCCCGGCTGGGGCTGTCGATGGTGCCCGAGGGGCGCGAGATATTCTGCTCGCTGACGGTCGAGGAGAACCTGCGCGTGGGCACCGGGCTGCGCCGCGATGCCGACGCGGTGGACGTGGATATCGCCGAAATCTACGCCAGCTTCCCGATCCTGGGCGAGCGCCGCAGCGCGGCGGCGGGTGCGCTGTCGGGTGGACAGCAACAGATGCTGGCTATCGGCCGGGCACTGATGACGAACCCCAAGCTGATCATGGTCGACGAACCCTCGCTGGGGCTGGCGCCGAAGATCGTGGACCAGGTCTATGACACGCTCTGCGCGTTGCAGGAGGAACGCGGGCTGACCCTGCTCATCGTCGAGCAAAGCTCGCTGCGCGCGGCCCGGGTGGGCGGGCGCATGGTGCTGATGCGCGGCGGGCGGATCGTGAGCGAGGGCAATGCCGCCGACATGGCCGACCGCGATGCGCTGGCTGCGGCCTATTTTGGCCAGTCCGGCAAACAGACGGAGACGGCAACATGACCAATTTTGCCCAGCTTTTCTTTGATGCGACCTCGCTTGGCGGGCTCTATGCCATGGCGGCGCTGGGGATCGCACTGATCTTCGGGGTGATGAACCTGGTGAACTTCGCGCATGGCGAATACATCGCCTTTTGCGTCTTCGCCCTGATCGTTCCCTCGACCGACGCGGTGGCGGTGATGTTTCTGGGCCACGCGCCAGCGCTGATCCTGATCCCGGTGATCCTTGCCCTGGGCGGGCTGGTCGCGGTGGCCAGCGAATATGCCGTATTCCGGCATTTGCGGCGGGCCGATCCGGTGGCGATGATGATCGCCTCTTTCGCGCTGGGTTTCGTGATCCGAAACGCGTTGCTGGCCGCTTATGGCGGGCGGCCCAAGGCGATCAGCCTGTGGCCCGGGCTGAATATGCCCGTGAATATCGCCGGTGCCAGCGTACCGCTGTTGCAGCTGATCGTGATCGTAACGACCCTGCTGGTGGTGACCGGGCTGGCGCTGTTGCTGAAAAGGACCCGGATCGGGCTGGAAATGCGTGCCGCGGCCGAGAATTTCACCATGGCGCGGCTGTTGGGGGTGCGGGCCAACCGGGTGATCACCGGGGCCTTTGCCCTGTCGGGCGCGCTGGCTGCTGCGGTGGCGCTGATCATGGTGACGCAGACCGGTGTGGCCGACGTGAAGATGGGCGGGCAGATCATGCTGGTGGCCTTTATCGCCACGGTTCTGGGCGGTCTGGGCTCACTTCCCGGCGCCGTGGCTGCCGGGTTCCTGGTGGGCATCGTTTCGGTTGTCTTGCAGGCCTGGCTGCCGCTCGAGGCGCGGCCGTTCCGCGATGCCTTTCTCTACACGCTGGTGATCGTCTGCCTGCTGCTGCGGCCGCAGGGGCTGTTCGTTCCCGCATCTGCCAAGCCGAGGGTCTGACATGCAATCGCAACACGCAAGCAATCGTATCGCGGCCTATTCGACGCCGGTAATCCTGTCGGGTCTGCTTCTGGGCCTTGTCGTGCTGGTGGCGCTTTTCGGCGACAAGGCGCTGGCGCGTACCGCGGCCGAAACCCTGGTGCGGGTGGTGCTGGTGGTCTCGCTCTGGATCTTTGTCGGCAATTCGGGCGTGATCAGCTTTGGCCACGCGGGATATATGGCGATCGGCGCCTATTGCTCGGCCTGGCTGACGCTGAAACCGCAATCCAAGGCGCTGTTCCTGCCCGATCTGCCCGACTGGCTAATGCAGGCCCAGTGGCCAGTGTTCCCTGCGGCCATCGCGGGTGGGGTTCTGGCGGCCTTCATCGCGCTCGTGTCAGGTGCGGCCATCCTGCGGCTTTCGGGGATCGCCGCCTCGATTGCCACCTTCGCCTTTCTGGCCATCGTCAACACCGTCTATTCCAACTGGGAGGGGGTGACGGGGGCGACCAGCTCGGTCGTGGGGCTGCCGCGATACGTGGATCAGTGGGTGGCGCTGGGCTGGGCGGTTGCGGCGATCCTTGCGGCCAATCTCTATGCCAATTCCGCCTCGGGACTGGCGCTGAGGGCCACGCGCGAGGATGAGGTGGCCGCCCGTGCAAGCGGCATTGACATGTACCGACACCGGCTGCTTTCGCTGGTGATCTCGGGGTTCTTCACCGGTGTGTCCGGCGCGCTGCTGGGTCATTCCATCGGCGTGTTGAACCCTGACAGCTTCTATCTGGGGATCACCTTCATTTCGCTCGCCATGCTGGTGGTGGGTGGCATCGGCAGCCTGTCGGGTGCGGTCATGGGGGTCTTGCTGCTGTCCCTCCTGATCGAACTGCTGGTGCGGGCCGAGCAGGGCGTGGCCATTGGTGCGACGCATTTCGCGATCCCCTCGGGCAGCCAGGAAATCCTGATCGGGATTGCGATGATCCTTGTGCTGATCGTGCGGCCCAACGGGCTGACTGCCGGTAAGGAATTCAAACTGAAGCCCCAATGGCTTCGCCAATCGCGCATGTACGGCGCGAAATCAACCAACTGAGGAGTAGACCTGTGAAACGACTTGCACTTGCGTCGGCTTTTGCCGCGTTGGCATGGCCTGCCATGGCCGAGGATATCACCATCGGTTTCGCGATTGCGAAATCCGGCTGGATGGAGGCATACGATACGCCCGCCGCGACGGCTGCCAAGATCCGCATCTACGAGATCAATGCCAATGGCGGGCTGCTGGGCCGGCAGATCAAATGGGTGGAAGCCGACACCAAGACCGACCGCCAGCAATCGGCCAAGGCCGGGCTTCAGGTGATCGACGAAGGCGCCGACATGATGATCGTGAGCTGCGACTACGACTTCGGTGCGCCCGCGGCACTCTCGGCCGAGGCCGAGGGGATGGTCTCCTTCTTCCTCTGCGCCGAGGATGTGAAGGCCGGCATTCAGGGCGTCGGCCCGCATTCCTTCTCGGGTTCGGTGCTGGCGGCGGTGCAGGGCGCGACGATGGCCGAGTGGAGCCATGCCAGGCGCGGGGCCAGGACCGGCTATGTGCTGCTGGATACCACCATCGAATACAACAAGGGGATCTGCAGCGGCTTCGACTGGATGTTCCCACGGATCGACGGGACCGAGATCGTGGGCCGCGACACGTTCAAGAACGATGATGCCTCGATCGCCAGCCAGATCACCCGGATCAAGGCACTGCCGGACGAGCCCGACGTGATCATGCTCTGCTCCTATATCCCCGGCGCCGCCTCGGCAGTGCGCCAGATCCGGGCGGCGGGGATCAATTCGCTGATACTCAACGGTTCTGCCGTAGACGGTTCCTACTGGCTGGATGCGACGCCTGATCTGTCGGGCTTTGCTGTGCCGGTGCAGGGGTCGATCTATGGCGATGATCCGCGGCCGGAGGTCGAGGCATTCAACCAGTCCTACGAAAAGGCCACCGGGGCTCGCCCGGCAAGCTCCTACGCCTATCCGGGCTATGTGCTGCTCGATCTCTGGGCCAAGGCCGTAGAACGGGCAGGCTCGCTCGATGGTGCCTCGGTGACGGCGGAGCTTGAAAGGATGCAGGGCGAGCCGACCGCATTCGGCCCGCGCACCTTCACGGCCGATCTGCACCACCAGAACTTTGCCGAAATGCAGATCGTCGAGATCACGAACGGAAAACCGGCCGTTGCCGACAACTGGACAATCAGTCAACCAGTGCCGCTTGATGTACTGTTGAAGTGACTTGAAACCGGTGTTTCAGCTGAGAAAAGTGCCCCCGCGAATGCGGGGGTGCATTCGCCATCGTCAAGGCAAACCCGCAACCTGCTTCTATCCATGTCGCTAGGAAAACCTTGCAAAACCGGGGCCGTCCACAAATGACAGCACCCACCGGCTCGTTTGAATGTGTGCTTGTGGCCTTTGGACGGTTTCAGCTCAACTATCGTAACAATCTTGCACTCCAGCGCTCCTCCTCAACAGCCCGTCGGACCAGATCAAAGATCAGATCGCAAATCGCTTCGGTTGCATACGAGGGTGGACGGGATGCGAGATTGCATAGATAGAGTGTGCGAGACAGGGTTGGAGAAACAATCGGTCTTGCCCGCACCGTTCCCCGATCGAGCTGTTCCTGCATGAACAGTCGCGTGCCAATGACACAACCAAGCCCCGCCTCGACTGCGCCACCGATAGCCTGCACCGAGTTCATCTGAAGGATGGCTCGGGCCTCGATCTTCTTAAGCAGCGCCACATCATCCATGATCGCCCGAGCCGATATACCCTGGCGGACCAGGATGATCGGAAGCTCCAACAAGTCTGAGAAGGTAATCGGGTCGTCGGTGTCGCCGATGACTTCCGGGCGACCGACACAGACCATGGTTTCCTCCAGAACTGGCTGGCTCCGCAAGCCGGCCTCGGCAGGCGGGTTATAAATCAGCGCCATGTCGACGTCGGACGCCAGCAGAAGCGGCAAAGCGGCTCCCGAGAGACTTTCGCTCAAAACAAGCTTCACATCCGGGTAATCACGAAGAACGATTGACAGCAATTCGACTCCAATTGCCTTGACACTCGAGTAGGACATGCCGACGGCGACTTGCCCGGCGATCCGCCGGTCGGCCGTCTTCAGATCGGTTTGCGCGGCCTCGATGGCTTTCAGGATCGACCTTGCATGTTCGTACAGGCGCAGGCCGGCTGCCGTTGGCTCCATGCCCCGTGACTTGCGCCGAAAGAGCTGTGTTCCGAGCTGCGCCTCGAGTTGCCCGAGCTGATGACTGAGTGCAGACGCCGCCACGCGCACTTCTTCGGCGGCGCGGTTCAGCGATCCGAACTCATAGATGGCAGCGAAATATCGTAGCTGACGCGTATCAAGCATTCTGGATTTCCGAATGGAGGGCTGAATACTCTCTAATACCCTCAATTCTTCAGGTTGGCTATCCTACGACTCGGAGGAGGATTGCGGATGGCAGACAGGTTTCAACCACTGGCGGGGCTACGTGTGGTCGAGATGACCCATATGATCATGGGGCCATCCTGTGGTATGTTCCTGGGCTTTCTCGGTGCCGAGGTCATCAAGGTCGAGCCGCCTGAAGGCGACAAGACGCGCGATCTGACAGGCATGGGCCGCGGTTTCTACCCGACATTCAATCGAGGCAAGAAAAGCGTTACGCTCGACCTCAAGTGCGAGGCCGGCATCGCCGCGTTGCATGACCTGCTGGAAACGGCGGACGTCTTCATCGAGAACTTTCGCGACGAAAGCCTGATCCGCATGGGCCTTGCCCCTGATGTCCTGCGGGCGAAGTATCCTCGCCTGATCGTATCTTCTCTGAAGGGGTTCCTGAAAGGGCCCTATGAGAAGCGCACCGCGCTGGATGAAGTGGTGCAAATGATGACCGGAATGGCTTACATGACCGGCCCCACCGGGCGACCTTTGCGTATCGGGTCTTCGGCCAATGATATCATGGGTGGACTCTTCGGCGCCTTCGGGATTCTCGCAGCGCTCTATCAGCGGCAGACAGACGGGCAGGGGCATGCGGTCCGCACCGGATTGTTCGAGAACTGCCTTTTGCTCGTGGCCCAACACATGGTTCAGTTTGACATCGAAGGCCGCGAGGCCCCGCCCATGCCCGAGCGGGAATTCTCCTGGGCCGTGTACGACATCTTTGAAACCAAAGGCGGGCGGCAGATCTTCGTGGGAGCCGTCACCGAAGGCCAGTGGGTCACGCTGTGCAAGCTGCTGGACCTCAACGATCTTCTGAGTGATCCCCGCCTTCAGGACCGGATGGCACAGATAGAGGCACGGGAATGGACGCTGCCCATCTTCGCCCAAGCCGTCAGGGAGCGGGAATTCGAAGAGCTTATTTCCGCTTTGGAACAGGCGGGAATCCCCTTTGCGCCCATCCACCGACCGGCGGAAATGTACTCGGACCCTCATGTTCTGCGCGAGGGCGGGCTGCTGACCTCGCAACTGCCAGAGGGACAGAGCTACCGCGCACCGGGACTGCCCTTTGAAGTCGACCAGACGCTTGTTGTGGGCCCATCTGTCGATATCGCCGAGGTTGGCGCAGATACGGCAGATGTGCTCGGTGGTCTCGGGCTGAATGAAGAGGAGATCAGTCAGGCAAGCGGCAGAGCGATCGTGGTAGCATGAAGAGACTGTCGCAAATCTACCCCTCGGACCGGATCAGCCTGCGCGAAGTCGGCTTGCGCGATGGATTGCAGCTTGTGCGGACCTGGCCTGACACCGAGGCGAAACGCGCTTGGCTGGCGGCTGAGGCCCGCGCCGGCGTTCGGCATTTCGAGGTCGGCTCATTCCTGCCCGCAGCCCGCTTTCCACAATTCGGCGATATTCTGGAAGTTATCGAGACCGCCGGGACGCTTGGTCTGCATTCCGCGGCACTCGCCCTGAACGAACGTGGGGTCGAGGAGGGGGTGGCCTCGGGTGTCAGCGAAGTGGTCTGCGTTGTCTCGGCAACTGAAGAGCACAGCCAAGCCAACATGCGACGCTCGCGCGCCAACGCGGTGTCTCTAGTTGGGCAGCTTGCCGCCCGGCGCGATGCAATTGCACCGGACAAGGTCGTCAATGCCGGGATCGCGATGGCCTTTGGTTGCTCGATTTCGGGTGCCGTCGCGCCTGCCGAGGTCTTGCGCCTGGCTGAGGCCTGTCTCGATGAAGGAGCCGACATTGTCGGTCTTGCGGATACCGTGGGCTATGCTGGGCCGCGCGCGGTCGGTGCGCTTTGCGCCGCCATGGCGCGTCTTTGCGGTGACCGGCCGTTCATCATCCATCTTCACGACACCCGCGGCATGGGGGTGGCGAATGCGGCCGCCGCGCTGGACAACGGCGCACGCGTTATTGATGCTTCGCTCGGTGGGCTGGGCGGTTGTCCCTTTGCACCGGGTGCGACGGGAAACGTGGTATTCGAGGATATCGTGTTCTTGGCTGAAAGCATGGGATTTCCCACCTGCATCGATCTGGAGGGACTGAAGAAGGCCCGGGCAATCGCCGAGGAGTCGATGCCGGGCGAGGCGTTTCACGGGGCGCTCAATCGCGCCGGACCGCCGCAAAACGCAGCCTGGCGCGCAAAGCCAGCTGCCTGAGTTCATATCAAAGGGAGGAAACCGACATGAACCCGATCAAGAAATCCGCGCTGGTTTTCACCGGCCTGGTGGCCAGCGCGACCGGCGCGATGGCCCAGACGGAGATGCGCTGCAGCCACCAGTTGCCGCCTGCACACCACATCGCACAGGTCATTGACCGGTGGGCAGCCGAGGTCGAGGCTCTGTCCGAGGGCGAGATCGATGTGCAGATATTCGGGGCCGACAGCCTCGTGGGCGCACGCGAGAATATCGTCGCGACCGCCAAGGGCGACATCGAATGCGCCTTTTCTCTGAACTTCCAGTGGGGCAAGACGCTGCCCATCATGAACGTCACTGTCGCGCCCTTCGCATTCGGTGACGTCGATATCTGGCGCAAGTGGCCAACCTCGGAGGCTGCCGCTTTCCTCGAGGAGAAGCTTCTCGAGAAAGGGGTGAAAAACGTCGTTTGGATGTTTCAGACCAATACCAGCGTCTTCACCACGAATGGCGAACCCCTTGTCGCGCCCGAGGACTTCCAGGGTCTGAAGTTCCGCGGCCTCACGCCGCCGTTCGACGCAGCATTCACCGCACTTGGCGCCACACCCACGGCCATGCCCGGTTCGGAAGTCTATCAGGCTCTCGCTACAGGGGTGATCGATGGGGCCATTACCGACGTGGCCGCGGCCGTTTCGCGGAAGTATTACGAAGTGCAGGATGCCTTTACCGTCGTGCCCGTCCTGTCGGCCTATCTGCACGGTTATCTGAATCCCGCCTTCTATGACGGTTTGTCCGACAAGTCGAAGGCTGCTCTGGAGGAAGCGGGTCTCAAGGCGGCAGAATGGGCGGTGGAAGCCTCGGTAGCAGCCGGTGCAGCCGGGCCTGATCAGCTTCGCGAGAAGGGTGTGAAGGTCCATATCGCGACGCCAGAGGAAAACGCGGCGCTGGAAGCCGTCATGCGTCCGGCTTTCGACAAGGCCTTCGGCGAGGGCGATGCAGCCAGCCAGAAGTTGCTCGACCTTCTGGCGAAGATGTAAGCGCCAATGCAGGTCGAAGAACAGAAGGGGGCGGACAACGCCCCTTTTTTCCCCGATCGTATCGTCAGCGGTATCATCTGGATCTGCGGGGCGCTCAGCACGCTTCTGATCCTTTGGATCTTCGTGCAGATCTGTGTCGCGGTCACGTTCCGGTATGTCATCGACCGTCCCCTGCAATGGAGTGACGAGATGATTGGTTATCTTCTCGTCGCTGCAGTCATGATGGGCGCGGCCGAGGCGCTGCGGCGCAACGACCATATCGCGATTGACCTTCTGACAAACCGCCTGCCACCGCGTCTGCAGCGCGCTCAGGCGGTCTTTGCGCAGTGCTGCGTTATCGCATTCGCTGTAGTCGTTGGCGTGTCGATCTGGGATGCGATCAGTTTCGCACATGCTTTCGGATCGTATTCGGTGGGTTATATCGAGATCCAGACCTGGATCCCCCAGGTTCCCGTGCTGATCGGATCGGTACTTCTTGCCCTGATGGCCGCTTTAAGGCTTTCGCAGACGATAAGGGGGCGAGCATGACCCTTGTCGTGGTCTTCGCGGGCCTGATCCTTCTGCTGCTCACGGGTATACCCATTTTCGCGGCGCTCGGCCTAACCGCCAGTGCGATCATGCTGATCGTCGAGGGTGACATCGATGGTTTGGGAAAATCCGTCTACAGCCATCTCGACAAGCCTGTTCTCGCGACGATCCCGCTCTTCGTCTTCATGGCGCAGGTGATGATCCGGGCGCGGGTGATCGATGAGCTTTATGATTTTGCGTACAAGCTGATCGGCCACGTCAAGGGCGGCCTCGGCGCGGCCACCGTGCTGGCATGCACGATCTTTGCCGCCATTTCGGGCTCTTCCGTGGCTACAGCGCTGTCGATCGGGTCGAGCGCGATCCCCCAGATGAAGCGGTTCGGCTACCCCGAGCGCGACGCTTTGGGCGTGGTAGCAGCCGGTGGAACGCTGGGTATCCTCATCCCGCCCTCGGGGCCGATGATCCTCTACGCCATTGTCTCGGAGGCGTCGATCGGCGCCCTGTTTCTTGCGGGGATCATACCAGGACTTCTTCTTGCGCTCGCCTTCTCGATCTTCTGTATCCTTCAGGCCAGGTCACGCCCTGAGATCGCCGCGCCTCAACGCGCGGACCGCCGCGAGTTAGCTCAGGCCTTCCGGCGCTCGATCTGGGCTTTGCTGGCTCCGCCTGTGGTCATGGGCGGTATCTATTTCGGAATATTCACGGCGACTGAGGCTGCAGCCGCCGGGTCCCTCTACGCACTTGTGGTGGCGGTCTTGGTCTATCGAAACTTCGGTCTGCGGGATCTGTGGAACTGCGCCTATAGCGCGATGCGGACATCCATGATGGTCTTCATGATCATTGCCGGCGCTGCAATGTTCGGCCACGCCATAACTCTGATCCGCCTGCCTGCAGGAGTGACGGAGGCGGTGGCTGGAATGGGGCTCGGACCGCTGGGATTCATCCTGGTCGTGATGGCCTTGATCTTTGTGCTGGGGATGTTCCTCGAATCTATCGCCATCATCCTCATCACCACTCCAATCCTCCTGCCGACCATGATGGCACTGGGCGTCGATCCGATCTGGTATGGCATCCTGTTGATGATCAACCTCGAACTGGCAATGATCACGCCTCCCGTCGGGATGAACCTTTTTGTGATCAAGGGCATAACGGACGCGCCACTCTCGACGGTTGTCCGTGGCGCGAGTCCCTTCGTTTTGCTGATGCTCGGAGGTATCGCAGTGTTGATTGCCGTTCCGGACCTGGCAACGTGGTTGCCTACGGTGGCGGGCTTTGGCAGGTAGCCGTGGCGCAATCAGCCAACCGTGGCAAGCAGGCGGGGTCACCCATGCCAGCAGCCTGCCACCACCTCTCGATCCGTTGATACGGATCCCGCTCCGGGAGAAGGTCGCGCGCTGAGGGCTTCGGTCCTTGATGATGCGGTGATGCCTGACGGCGTAGTTTGCAAGCCATGTGTCGACGAGTACTGTCTACTCCAAGTCCGGTTGCTCCGGGAAAGGAGGGCGAAAACCTTGGAACGCAGGCTTGCCGCCATACTCGCAGCAGATGTGGTCGGATTCAGCCGTATGATGGCCGAAGACGAGGCCGGTACGTTCAAACGTTTGACCGAAATGCGACAGGATCTGGTGGCCAGGATCATCGCCGACAAGAACGGCCGGATTGTCAAGCTGATGGGCGACGGGTTGCTTTTGGAGTTTCCCAGCGTCGTCGATGCGGTCGAAGCCGCAATCGAAATTCAGTCAGCGGTGTCGCGCCGAAATGCGGGCGCTGGTCCGGCCAACCGGATCGAGTTGCGGATCGGCGTGAACATGGGTGATCTGATCATCGACGGCGATGACATCTATGGCGAAGGAGTGAATATCGCCGCACGCCTCGAACCCTTGGCCAGACCTGGCGGCATCTGTATTTCGCGTGAAGTCTACGAATACACACGCGGCAAGGTCAGCAAGGCTTTTGAGCCGGCCGGCGTTCATCGGGTCAAGAACATTCCCGAGCCGATCGCGGTCTATCAGGTTGCCGATCAAGCGGCGGAAAATCCAAGCCGGAAGCGATCTTACCAACCGGTTCGAAACGTGGTGGCTCTCGTCGTTGCGATCGTCTTTAGTATGGCAGGTTTTTTCTACTGGTCGGACAAGTCCGGGTTCTCTTTCGGAAACCTTCTGGCATGGCTGGAACCCGGCAACAGCGACCAACCGTCGCTTGTCGTGTTGCCTTTCGAAAATCACGGGCTTTCTGCAGATGAAAGCTATCTGGCCGACGGGTTGACCGACGACCTCATCACCGACTTTTCCAAGCTATCCGGGCTGATGGTCATCGGCAGTAACACGGCCTTCTCTTACAAAGGCGGCGATGCCGACAGCCGAGAGGTAGGGCGGGAACTGGGCGTGCGCCACGTGTTGGAGGGCAGCATGCGTCGAACGGGCGGGCGGATACGCGTCAATGTACGCTTGATCGAGACCGACAGCGGCAAAACTCTGTGGGCCGACCGCTACGACCGCGACGCGTCCGAAATGTTCGCCATCGAAGACGAAATAGTTCATCAGGCGCTCAGCCATCTGAAAGTTGAAATCACGGCTTCGGAAAAACGGCAGGTCGGCAAGCTGCCAACTACCAATCTTGAAGCCTATGATTACTTTCTGAGGGCCGAAGAGGCCGCGCGGAGCGGGTTCCGGCCCGACCTGCGAGAAGCGCTGCGCCTCTATGCCAGGGCCACCGCGCTGGATCCTGGTTTCGCACGGGCCTATTCGTCGCGCGCCCGCACCGAGGCGCTGATCATGCGCCGCAATTACGATGACATTCTGGCCTATCCCGTGGCGCGCAAGCAGGCGTATGAACATGCCGGCCGGGCCCTGACAATTGATCCCGAAGCGGCCTCGCCTTTTGCCGTGCTGAGCGAACTGCAAACCGTAGACCGCCATTTCGAAGAAGCGCTGCGATCGGCGCAACGCGCGGTCGAGACGGCGCCTGGCGAGGCGGCAGCGCACCTGGCGCTCAGCTTCGTGAACACATTTGCGGGGCGTCACCAGGACGCCATCGCGCAGTTCGAACTGGCGCGCAGGCTCAATCCACTTTTGCCTGCATATTCACGGCAGGTTGCCAGCCTGTCCTATATTCTGAATGGACAGCCCGAAAGCGCGGTCGAAATCCTGGAAGAAATCCGGGAAAGTTCTCAGGGTGTTGAGGACTACCTGAACATCCTTGCCACCGCTTACTCGGAAGCCGGACAATCCGACCGAGCACAGGTAATCTTCGAGGACACGCTTCGTTTTGCCCCTCATACCTCGGCAGAATTGTACCGGATATTGTTTGACCATTTCCGTAAACCTGCGGATCTGGATCGCATTATCGACGCAATGCTGCGGGCCGGTCTGCAAAAGTGGCCCTTCGGCTTCCGGTCGGGCTCGGACGAGCCACTTTCCGGCAAGGAGATCTCGAATTTGCTGACCGGGGTGGTATGGCGGGGCACTTTCGAAGGCCGCGGACCCGGATTGCTGCAAATCTCGCAAAGTGGCACGATGGCGTTGCGATTTCCGAGCATGTTTGCGACCGGAACCGCGCAAGTGCGGGGCGACCAACTGTGCCTGCGGCAACCGGGCCTGGCGCTTGGGCGCGAGGTATGCGGTCCGGTGTACAAGACGGACCCACCGATGCCAGACGCTTTGCTCTACACCTATGTCAACGCGCATTTCGTGTTTCACTTCATGCCGGACGGATGACGGTGGTCAGTTGGAATAGTCTTTCTCGGCCAGCGGCTTGACATCGTTCCAGTTTGCGTCCGCCTTGGCCAGCACGGCGGCACTATCCGGACCATCCAGCATCTCCGCACCGCTGGGATCGGAAATGAAATACAGCTTTCCGTCGATGATCCGCCAGGAATTCTCGGGGTCTATGTTTTCCGACGCCAGCGCACCAAGCCCGACACCCAGCGTGCAATAGCCGCCGTACTGCGGGGCATAACTGACTGGGTCGGCCTTGAATAGGTCTCGGTTCTCCGCGCTGTGAAAGTGCCACGGAGTATCCAGCCATTCGAAGGAAAACTCACTAGAGCCTTTTATGGCCCTGTTTTCCTTGAAATAGGCGACGGTATCGTAGCCCTTGATTGCCACGTCACCGAAGGGCCCCGTGTTGACCGGGTCATCGGCCAAAGCTGCACTTGCGATGATCGCCAGAAAGAGACCGGCACTCAGAGATCGGCTATGCATTCTTTTGGCCTCCCTTATTGCCCTGCCGCGACGCACAGGTCATGAAACTGCGGGTCGAATGCGCCCGGATCGGGGCATTTTGCACCGTACTGCTTGAGCAGGCCGACTATGTCGTAGTGGTAGCGAAACATCGCGCGAACAAGAACGGTGAAGCCACTGTTATCCACATTCGCAACGTCCGCCCCCCGCTCGAGCAAGAGCTTGACTACATCCAAGTGGTTTTCGTCCGCGGCCATGTAAATTGGCGTTTTTCCGGCCCTGTTATTGTTGGCGTCGATATCCGCGCCACTCTCCAGAAGCAGGTGCGCAACCTCCGCATGCCCGCCGTAGGCGGCCGCATGGAGGGGCATGAAACCGCTGCGATTGCGGGCCATCACGTCGGCCCCTGCCTCAAGTAACACGCTTACCGTTTCGGCGCTCCCAGCCAGAGAGGCCGCGATCAGCGGGGTTTCGGCGTTCAAGGTCCGTTCATCGACAATGATGCCGCTTGCAATAAGGACCCGGACCTCCTCCGCATCTCCTCGGCTTGCCGCTTCGTACAGCGGACCCGCAAATGTGGTCCCGGCCAGCCAGAGAAATGCTGCAACTGAGGCGAAAAGCCTGAGCATGGATCGCCCTCCCTCCTGAACCGTACAACGGCTGATGACAGCCGGCAACACATGGATCAAACGCGACGCGGATCTGAGTGACGGTAAGCGGGCCGTCGATCCGGAAGGCAAAGTCCAGGAGAGCTTCGTGACGAAGAAACAAGACAAGAAGGCCGCGCTGATATTCCTAAGAAAAGCAATGTTTATGCAGGAGCGTCCCGAAGTGGTCGTTACCGACAGGCTTCGGTCTTACCGGCCGCCCCGAGGGAAGTCGGCGCTGGGCATCGCCAGTCAAGCGCCTGCCGGTGAAACACAAGGCGGATTGTAAAGGCGACGACCTGCGGAGTCCTAAGGGGACACGTTCCGCTGAAATGTGTCGTTCCAGAAGTCCAGCAGGAGGTTTCGTCGATTGGCGTCACGCGCAACGAGAAGGGTGGGAGATAGCGGAATGAACCGGAGTGCGCTGCCGGATAGCCCGGTTTCCCCGACCTCGAATTCGAAGAAAAGGCCCGCGCGGGAGAGCAGGGTCCTGGCCTCGGGCGTTAGGAGGAACTCGAGCAAGCGGATCGCTTCGGCCTTTGCCGCCGCACCGCGCGGGATCATGTAGGCGCGTGACAGCAACAGCGTGTAATCTTCGGGCATGATCAATCCGACCTCGGCAGAGCCGGAGTTCAGGACGTAGGATCCCAGGACGTTGTAGGCGATGACATAGCGGCCTTCGGCAACGCCGGCGATGATCTCCGCCGAACAACAGGTGGCAACGGCATCGACGCGAGAGAAACCTTCAAGCAATGCACCGAATGTTGTGGCTTCCAGGCTGTCGCTATGGGCGAAAAGGTAGCCCAGTCCCGACTCCGCTATGTCGTAGGTCGCGATCCGGTTGCGGAAGAAACGGGGTCGGGTTCGCATCGCGTCGAGTAGCGCGAACCGGCTGCGCGGTATGTCGTCTCCTTGCAGGAGGGTCCTGTTGTAGGCGATAACCGCTGGTTCGATCGTGATGCCCCACAACTCGTCGCGCCAGCGGCGAATGGCGGGCAGGGCCAGTGTCGCAGTCGAGCGATGCGGGTGCGCGCACGCGGCGTTTACCAGCCAAACCATCTGCTGCACCGCCGATGAGAGGATCGCATCGGCCTGCGTTCCGCTACCGCGGCAGTCGTCGCGGCTGCGTTCGAACAGGGTATTGGAGCCCCATTGTTCATAGGTGATGGCGAGATCGGGGTTCAGATCTGCGAAACGTTCGATCACGGGGCGGAGAATGCCAATGTCCGTCGTCGAACGTAGCAGGACCTGTGTCGCGCCTGCGCCGATCCGTGTGACTGCCTCCTGCGCCGGTGCGCGGTCCGGGGTGGACATCGCCACCAGAAAGGCCAACAGATACCGGATCATGAATGCGCCTGGCTGGAGGGAAAGACGAGGGCGGCGCGGAAACCCGTCTCATCCTGTGTTATGGTCACGCGTCCCGCAAAAGCCGCAGCGACGGAAGAGACGATCGACAGGCCGATCCCCGTACTGTTTTCACGTGAGCCGGTGCTTCGGTTGAAGCGGTCGCCCAACCGTGCGATGACGTCGTCGGCGGGGCCCGTGCCGCAGTCATGGACCCAGAGGACTGCCTTTCCATTCTCCTGACCTGCTCCGATGGACACTGGCGGCTTGCCGTATTTCAGCGCGTTGCCAAGCAGGTTCCGGGCGGCCTCCTGCAGAGAGAAGGCATCTGCCAGCACGATTACCGGCTTTTCCCCAATGACCAGCCGCAACTCTTTATCCGGTGCCAGAGCGAGGCTGTCGTCCCTGTCCATTACCTCCAGAGCAACTTCGCGCAAATCGACCGGGGTTCGCGCCACGCTGTCTGTCCGGTGTACGACCAGGGCGCGGCTCAGGAGCTGGTCCAGCAGTTTGCCAAGCGAACTCGTCCGCAGGAGCAGCCTGTCGAGCGCGCGGTGGCGTGCAGCCTCGTCTTTCTCGGCCGTGGCACTTTCGGCGTGGACCTGGATCGCCGCGACCGGCGTTCGCAGTTGATGCGCGGTGTCCGAGATAAGGTTGCGCATAGCTTCGATCTGGCCGTCGAGCCGCGCCATGAAGCGGTTCATCGCGCTGAGCATGACCTGTAGTTCGCGCGGCAGTTTGTCAGTGGGCATGGGCGTCAGATCGTAGGGGTCCCGACCGGTCAGATCGCTGACCAATGCGTCGAGCGGGCGCAGGGCAGAGCGCACCACGAAAGCGGCAATGGCCATCAGCAGGATGCCTGCCGCGGCCATCGGCAGCAGCGCGTTCAACATCAATTCGGTTGTCATCGCCTGGCGGGCACGCAATGTCTGGCCCACGATGACATCGACGGCCCCCGAAAAGTCCCTTTCGGTAAAGCGGCGCGTAACCTGAACGAACCGGGCCGGTTCGCCGTCGAGTTCCGCGTCGAAGAAACGGGCTGGCTCGGCGCTGCGTGGTGGAGGCTCGATGGTTTGACGTGCATCCACGCTGGTGATCGGGTCCCTGCCCGGATCCAATATGGCGTAATATATCCGGTCCTCCGGCGCCTGCGCGAGCAACTCGAAGGCCGAAACAGGAAGATCGACAAGCGGCTTCCCTTGCTGGATGCGGATCGACTCGGCGATGTCGCTGGCTGCGCCGAAAAGAATGCGGTCGTAGGATTGCCGCGCCGCTTGCCGTCCGTTCCAGAAGATCGAGACCGCGACAAGGACGCCGCCCAGTACCAGAATGGCAAAAACCGTTCCGAACACACGTGCGGTCAGGCTTTGCATCATGGGGGGGTCAGTCATCAAAGCCGATCCGGTAGCCGATCCCGCGGCTGGTGACGATGCTCACATCGCTGCCGGCGAACTTCTTGCGCAGCCGCGCGATATAGAGCTCGATCGCATTCACCCCCACGTCGGCATCCTCGAATCCGTAGAGAGAATCGTATAGCCGTGCCTTCGAAAGATATTGCCCGCGGTGGCGGATCAGCATGTCGAGCAAGGCAGCCTCGCGTCGGGTGAGGTCCAGCCGACGCCCATTCAAAACCGCGCTGCGATCCTTTGGAGCATAGTGCAACATACCCAGAGTGATCTGTTCCTCCTTGCTGTCGGCCTCGCGCCGGACAAGCGCGCGCAACCGGGCTTCGAGTTCGCGCTGGTCAAAGGGTTTGCCAAGGTAGTCGTCCGCGCCCTGATCCAGCGCCTCGATCCTGTCATCGACCGAGGTCAGAGCCGTCATCATCAGCACGGGTGTCCGGTCCGCGGCCGCGCGCATGGAGCGCAAGAACGAAAGGCCGGACCCGTCGGGAAGATTGATGTCGAGGATGATCGCGTCGTACCGCTGCACCGCACGGCAGTCGCGCGCATCCTCCAGACTGGGCGCCAGGTCGCAGACGATTCCCGCCCGGGCGAGGTGGGCGATCACCCCCTCCGCCAGGTCTTCGGCATCCTCGACCATCAGTACGCGCATAGCTTCCGCCAAAGCCAACCCGTCCGCGTGACAGGTTCATGACAGGAACAACGATTACACATCTGCAACCCGCAGGAAAAGGGCTCTTGGGGCCCGGCCCGCGCGGGGACCCGTATCGGCGCGTGAGAGCGCGCCAAGCGACACCTGAGGAGGAAACCATGAAACTTACCGCAACCCGCGGCGCCCTCGCCGCGCTTGCCTTGTCCCTGTCCGCCCTTGCCGCCTCGGCGCAGGAAAACCCTGAATGCATCGCGCCCGCCAACCCCGGCGGAGGCTGGGATTTCACCTGCCGCCAGGTCGGCAAGTCGCTTCAGGATCTCGGGCTGATCGACCAGACGATGCAGGTCGTGAACCTGGCCGGCGGTGGCGGCGGCGTGGCCTTTGCCGAGGTCGTGAACAAGCGCAACGATGCCGACAACTTGATCGTCGCCGCGTCCTCCGCGACAGCGACCCGCCTCGCCCAGGGCGCCTATCCGGGTAACACGATGGACCAGGTCCGCTGGCTGGCCTCGGTCGGCGCCGACTACGGCGTGATCGCCGTGGCCGCCGACAGCGAGATCGAGACGTTGCCGCAGCTGTTGGACCAGATCAAAGCGGACCCGACCAGCGTCTCCATCGCCGGCGGCTCGGCGGTGGGCGGATGGGACCATCTCAAGGTTCTTATCGCGGCCGACGCCTATGGAATCGAGGATGTGCGCAAGGTGAAGTACATTGCATTCGACGGTGGCGGCGAGGCCGTGACGCAACTTCTGGCAGGATCGGTCCAGGGCTTCACCGGCGACATTTCCGAAGCCAAGGGCTTCGTCGACTCGGGCGACATCAAGGTGATCGCGGTTCTCGCCCCCGAGCGTCTGGGCGGAGCATTCGCGAATTTCCCGACCGCCAGGGAACAGGGAATCGATGCCGTCGGCGCCAACTGGCGTGGCTTTTATGCCCCCGGCGGCATGTCGGACGAAGCCTATGACGAATGGGTGTCGAAGATCGGCGAGCTTTATGCCTCGGACCAATGGAAAGAGGTGATGGCTGCCAACGGATTGGCCCCGCTGGACCTGCAAGGCGACGACTTCCAGGACTTCGTTGAAGAGTCGGTTGCCCGGATCCAGACGATTTCCAGGGAAATCGGTATCATCAAGTAAACCCGCGATGTTCCGGGGGGCGTGCAACTGCACGGCCCCCGACCTGCAACCAGACCCAGACAACGGAGGTCCGTCATGAGCGACCGTATCTTCGGCGTCGTCGGCATGCTTCTCGCCCTAGGCTACGTCCTCGCGGCCCTTGCGATCGAAGAGAGCTTTCTGTCCGATGCCGTCGGCCCCAAGGCCTTCCCCCTCATCATCGCCGCCATACTCGGCCTGTCGAGCGCGGTCATCGCCTTTCGTCCCGACCCCGAGCCGAAGTGGCCTGCGCTCGGCCGGCTGGTCGAGATCGGCGCGGCCATTGTCGTGATGATCCTTTATGCCGAGTTGCTGCCAGTCGCGGGTTTCGTCATCGCCACGGCCTTCGCCGCTGCCTATCTCGCCTGGCGTCTCGGATCCGCCCTGCTCGAGGCCGTGTTCGTGGGGATCGGCACCTCGATCGGCATCTACGTCATTTTCCACCTCGTGCTGGGGCTGTCCCTGGCCCGCGGACCCTGGGGGTTCTGAACCATGGAAACACTTGCAAATCTCGGCGACGGGTTCGCCATCGCGCTGACCTGGCAGAACCTGCTCTTGGCGCTGCTGGGCTGTTTCCTGGGCACGATCATGGGCGCGTTACCGGGGCTGGGCCCGTCGAATGGCGTGGCGATCCTGATCCCGCTGGCCTTTACACTGGGTCTCGGCGCCACGCCGTCGCTCATCCTGCTGACATCGGTCTATTACGGGGCGATGTATGGCGGACGGATTTCGTCGATCTTGCTTAACATTCCGGGTGACGAACCGGCGATGATGACCTGTCTCGACGGGCACCCGATGGCGAAGAAGGGCATGGCCGGCGAGGCGCTGTCGCTGTCTGGCGTGGCCTCCTTCGTAGGCGCTTTCTTCGCCACATGGGGCCTGATCCTGTTGGCGCCGCAACTGGTCAAGATCGCGCTGCTCTTCGGTCCCGCGGAATATTTCGCGCTGTTCGCGCTGGCCTTCATGACGCTGGGCGGCGTGTCCTCGACCAACCAGGCGAAATCCGCCTTCGCTGCGGCACTCGGCCTTGGGCTTGCCACCATCGGCGTCGATACCCAGACCGGCGTGCCGCGTTTCACCTTCGGCGAGGTGCACCTCTATGACGGGCTTGACTTCCTGGTCGCCATCGTCGGCCTCTTCGCGCTGTCCGAGGTGTTCATCTTCCTCGAACACCGCCACGGCGGCTCCGATGCCGAAGGGCGGAAGATGGAGATCGGCAAGCTCTACCCGCCGATTTCAATGCTCAAGCAATGCATGCCGACCATGCTGCGCACTTCCTTCCTCGGCTTCCTCGCGGGTGTCCTGCCCGGCGCGGGCGCGTCGCTCGGCTCTTTCATCTCCTACTCGATGGAGAAGCGGCTGGTGGACAAGAAGGGCACCTTCGGCACCGGCGACCCCCGCGGCGTGGCCGCCCCCGAAGCGGGCAACAACGCCGCCGCCGGGGGCGCGCTGGTGCCGATGCTGGCGCTTGGCGTGCCGGGCTCGGGCACCACGGCGGTACTGCTCGCGGTGCTGCTGGCGCTGAACATCACGCCCGGTCCGCTGCTGTTTACGCAGAACCCCGATGTGGTCTGGGGCCTGATCGCAGCGCTCTTCATCGCCAACTTCATGCTGCTGGCGATGAACATTCCGATGGTGGGTCTGTTCACCCGCGTGCTGATGATCCCCTCGCGCGTCCTGATGCCGATCGTGGCGATGGTCAGCTTTGTCGGGATCTACGGCATCTCGGGCTCGACCTTCGACCTTCTGGTGATGATCGGCTTTGGCGTGATGGGCTGGGTGCTGCGCAAGCTGGACGTGCCGCTCGTTCCGATCATTCTCGGCACGCTTCTGGGCAACGCGATGGAGAACAACCTGCGCCGCGCGGTCACCATCGACAACGGCAACTGGCTGACCCTGATCGACAGCCCTCTTGCGATCACGCTCTGGGCCATCGCCATCATCGGCTTCATCCTTCCCCTGGTCATCGGCGCCAGGGTGAAGTCAGGGATGCACGTTCGTCGCGACGAAGAAGGGTCGATCAGCGACTGACCTCACATAGCCGCCGTTCGGAAGAAAAAGTTCGAACGGCGGCTATCGGCCGGTAGCGGGCTGTTTCATTGCCGATCAATGCCGCAGGCGTGGGTCAGGCACGTGGGTGCGTGAGAAACGCAATCCCGACACCTGCAAACCTGAGTGATGACGATCGAACGGGACACCTGCGGGATACCCAGAGGCCAGGGCGTTACAGCTCGGTGGTCTGATAGGAACCCGGCAGTTGGACATCATAAAGGCCAACGGTCCTTCGCACGGCGCCAAAAGGCCGGACGAATGCCCGCAACCTGCTTCGATCAACTTGGCTCAAGAAAATCCTTGCAAAACCAGAGCCGTTCACAAATGACGGCAGGGTGCTGTCATTTCTTGACAGAACTGCGAATACGACTCGGCCGGATAGGCCGGCACCTGAATAATCTCGAAGGGAGGACATCTATGCAACTCAAGACCCTCGCGGCCGTGGCCGCTACCCTTGTCGCCTCTGCGTCTTTGGCGGGAGCTCAGGAACGCATCACCTACAAGTCGGCCAAGTCTGGCTCGTCCTATTACCAAATGGGTGTCGAAATCGCCGAGGCCGTCAAGGCGGGTACCGATGGTGGCATGATCGTCACCATAGAGGAAAGCCAGGGCTCGGTGCAGAACGTGATGGAAGTTCGCGCCCGCGGTGGCGACTTCGTTTTCACGACGCCGCCTGCTCTTGTCGGTCTGGCCCAGTCCGGCAAGGCGATGTTCGAAGGCAAGGGCGACCCGGCCTTCGACGAGATCCGCGCTCTGTTCCCGATCCCGTCGCTGACTATGCATTTCGTGATGTCGGAAGCGAGTGGCGTGAAAGACCTGGCCAGTCTGGAAGGCAAAACCATCCTTCTTGGCAAGGGATCCTTCGGTGCGACGGAGGGCGAGAAGTATCTCAAGCTCTTCGACCTGATCGACAAGGTCACCCTCGCCGATGCCGAGCTGTCGAACGCCAATGATGCGCTCAAGAACGGGCAGATCGATGGCTTCGTGACCGCCGGGTCGTGGCCCGCGCCTAATGTGATCGAGGCCGCCGCCAGCACGGGTGTCACCGTGCTCTCGCTGAGCGACGAACAAATCGCCCAGACTGGCCGCACCAAACTGGTGATCCCGGCGGGCACCTATGCAGGGCAGGACGCCGAGATTACGACAACCTCTTTGCCGGTCGCCGCGTTCACCACGACCAAGATGACCGACGAGGTCGCCTACGAGTTGACCAAGACTTTCTGGGAAGAGCGTGCGCGCATGTCCGAGGTTGCGCCCTGGTGGGCCGGGGTCGATCCCGCGCTGATGGAAACCGTCGAGGTCAAGTTTCATCCCGGCGCCATCCGCTACTATGATGAAGCTGGTATCGCGCTGAGCGACGCCCAAAAGTGATCCTTCGCGGGTGTCGGGCGGCAACTCGGTCGCC
This sequence comes from Ruegeria marina, assembly GCF_900101475.1. Taxonomy (GTDB): domain Bacteria; phylum Pseudomonadota; class Alphaproteobacteria; order Rhodobacterales; family Rhodobacteraceae; genus Ruegeria_B; species Ruegeria_B marina. The sequence goes on from NZ_FMZV01000008.1 coordinate 146,016, forward strand.
CGATACCATCTCTTTGCTGCCCAAAACCATCGGACCCCCGACATGCGACTCGCTGCTTTCCTGCTGGCGGCCGTTCTGGTCGTGTTTCACTTAGGTCTCGTCTTCTCGGGACTGGTGCCGAACCTGATCTCACGCCCTTTGCATCTTGCGCTCGCACTGCCTTGGATCCTGCTGGTTCCCGGGCAAACCGGGTGGTCGCGTATCAGCGGCATCGCGTTGACCGTGATTGGTGCGGGCGCCGCGCTCTGGGTGGCGATTTCGAGCGATCGTCTCAGCGACCAGTACGGGTTTATCGAATCCACCTTTCAGTTGGTGGTGGCGGCGGTACTACTCGGCGTGGTGCTTGAGGCGGCCCGTCGGGCCATTGGCTGGCCGCTGCCGCTGGTGGCGCTGCTGGCTCTGCTTTACGGCCTTCTGGGGCAGCATGTCCCTGGCGAGTTTGGTCATTCCGGCACGCCGCTTCGCAGCTTCTTGGGCACGCTGACAATCGCGGAAGGCGGCATCTGGGGCAGTCTGACCGGTGTGTCGGTGAACGTGGTGGCGATTTTCGTCATCTTCGGCGCGGTGCTGAACGCAGGAGAGGCGGGACAGGGGTTCATGAACCTGGCCTCCGCGGCCGCCGGACGGCTGAGAGGCGGTGCGGCCAAGGTCTCGGTCTTGTCCTCGGCGCTTTTCGGCTCGATCTCGGGCTCGGCCTCGGCGAACGTCGCTTCGACCGGTGCGATCACCCTACCCGCGATGACCCGGCTCGGCTATCCCAAGCGGCTGGCCGCGGCGGTCGAAGCGGTCGCCTCCTCGGGCGGACAGATCATGCCGCCCTTGATGGGTGCGGGTGCCTTTGTAATGGTCGAACTGACGGGTGTTCCCTACACGCAGATCATGGCTGCGGCGCTTTTGCCTGCAATCCTCTACTTCGTTGCGGTCTGGATCGGTGTCGACGCATATGCCAGCCGTTACGATCTTAGGGGCATCGACGCTTCTGAAGCGCCCGGCTTGCGTGAGGTGGTGATCACTTCGGTCTTCTTCGCCATTCCATTCGCGGTACTCCTGACCGGGCTTTTCGTAATCCGTGTTACGCCGCAGTACGCGGCAAGTCTTGCGATACTGTCTGCGTTCATCCTGCTTTTCTTCAACGCAAAGGGTTTGGGAAGTTGGCGTGCCACGGCAGAGCGGATCGAGACCGCGTTCCTCAACGCCGCCCGGCAGGTGTCGATGATCGCGGCCATCATTATCTGTGCCTCGATCATCATCGGAGTGCTGGCAATCACCGGACTTGGCGTCAAGATCACCTCGCTGATCCTGTCGGGGGCGGGTGGAATGCTCTGGCCGGCGCTGCTGCTGACGGCACTGGCCTGCCTGGTCCTCGGGATGGAGGTGCCGACCACGGCGGCCTACGTGATTTGTGTTTCGGTCGCAGGGCCTGCACTGCGCGAACTGGGGCTCGACCTGCTGCAAGCGCATCTCTTTGTGTTCTGGTTCGCGCTGCTTTCGACCATCACACCGCCGGTCTGCGGGGCGGTCTTCATCGCGGCAGGGATGATCGGGGAAAACTGGCTGAAGGTCGCTGTCACCGCCATGACGCTGGGCTTCGGCCTTTACATCATTCCGTTGGCAATGATTGCGAATCCCTCGCTGATCGGACTGTCGTCGACGCCGCTTCTGGCGGTCGTCACGGCCTTGCAGGTCGCTCTGGCGCTGGGCTTGATGTCTCTCGGCCTGATCCGCAGGCGTCTCGGCGTTTGGAGGCCGGTGCTGATCTGTGTCGGCCTGCTGGTGATCTTCGCGCGTCCGCTCTTCGGGATTTGATCCGCAACGGCGGCCTTGTCCAGGCGATGGGCTTGGACGGGCAGGGCGGTCTCGCCGCTTGTTGCCATGCCCGAACGCGACCTGTTCAAGTACTGCCAGACCACGGTTTGATGGTCCGATCCATTCGGTGGAATGGGATGAAGCACTATGGGACAAGTTCGTCAGGTTTGGGCGAGTGACCGGGTCGCGGGACTTTCCGGTCATCCACTTGGTTATTGAACGCAAACAGGGCGCAATGCGTCAAACATGAAATTGTGGTATTGTTCACTGAACCAGGGAGGAAAGTTCATGGCTGATTGGCACATTGAAGGCGAGTACATGGAAACCTGCAACTGTGATTTTCTTTGCCCGTGTATCACGTCAAACCTAACGGCGACACCGACGGAAGGTGACTGCAAGGCGGCGATTGCAATGAAGATAAACAAGGGCGAGAAGGGCGGCGTTTCATTGGATGGCTTGTCTTTCATTGTCCTGCTTCACGCGCCGAGCGCGATGTCCGACGGGAATATCAAGGTTGGCCTGATCGTCGATGAAAAAGCGAGCGAGGAACAAATCGCTGCGATCGGTGACATCGCCACGGGCGCGGCTGGTGGCCCGATGGAAGCACTGGGTCCATTGGTCGGCGAGGTGGCGGGCGTCGAGAAGCGCCCCATCAGTTTTGTCTCGGATGGAGACAAGATAACCGTGACAGCCGGTGAACTGATCGAGCAGGAGGTCGAAGCCGTGAACAGCGCGCTGCCGAATGGCGGCCCGATCAAGATCGACAATGTACCCCACCCGGTATCGACGACGCTGGCCCTCGCAAAGGCCACCAAGAGCAAGTTTAACGCCTTTGGAGTTACATGGGACGATGCCACCGGTTCCAGGAACGGGCATTTCGCTCCTTTCGCCTGGTCGGCGTGACCGATCCGAATGCGGTTGGGCACAGGGTAAACCCGACCAGCGGGCCTGCTTTGGACCGCATCCTGAAACGCGACCGGCTCATCGTGGCTGTTGGTCTGGCTCTCGTGGTTGTGCTTGCGGCAGTTTACACCGTGATGGGGGCGGGCATGCCAATGTCGGCAATTACGATGACCCAGATGGCCATCGAAATGCCGGGCATGATGATGGCGTCCACCGACTGGACACCCCGCTACGGGCTCCTGGTTTTTCTAATGTGGTGGGTCATGATGATCGCCATGATGGTACCAAGCGCGGCGCCGACCGTTTTGCTTTATACGGGTCTTGTCCGGAAAAACAAAAACACGGAAAGGCCTTACGCCTCCGTTTCAGTTTTCCTCTCTGGATATCTGATCGTGTGGGGCGCTTTCAGTTTCGGTGCAACGGTCTTGCAATGGGCGCTTGTTTCGATTGGGCATTTGAGCGGGATGATGGAGCTCACCAAGGCACCTGTTGCCGGCATGCTGATGATGGCGGCAGGGATTTATCAGGTATCATCTCTCAAGCAGGCCTGCCTGAGGCATTGTCAGCACCCGCTCATCTTCTTCATGCACAATTGGAAATCTGGAACCTACGGCGCGCTGCGCATGGGAATGCAGAATGGTTATTTCTGCCTTGGGTGTTGCTGGGTACTGATGGCGCTTCTTTTCGTCGGCGGCGTCATGAACCTGCTCTGGATCGCAGCGCTTGCACTCTTCGTGGGTTTTGAAAAGCTCGCCGTAGATCGCCCGTGGTTAACGAAGATTTCCTCTATAGCGCTTATTGGCGTGGGACTGTGGATTGTCATGGCAGCATGACTTCAGGCTTGACAGGAAGCGGATCGCAAAAGGCTTTCTATAGTCTTTTGCGGCTTGCGTGGCGATCTCAGCAAAGTCGACTGGGAGAAAGCCCTTTGTCCAAATTTCGGGTCTTGCTCCCGTTTCCGCGGACTTGGCACAACATGTCTCCGAAATGCCCGTCAGGATGGCCAAAACAAGTCTTGTTGACCGCCTGGCAATGCAGTGAAGTCGGTGGCGTTCTGTGAGGTACGGGTTTCGTCGAAAACCGTCCTGGCATCTGGGGTGAAGGTCATCGAGCGGCGGGTGATTTCGAAGAGGCTCTTCTTGATCCGGCGCCCCCCAGAGTGCTCAGAAACGGACACGCGCCGTATTGGAGAGCGAGTTGATTTCGATGAGGTCCATTTCTCCCAACCCTTTGACATCGAAATTGCCAAGTTCGTCGATCTGAAACTCGTCAACCAATTCGTAAGTCATGCTTTCGGGAGCAACGACGGTCATCGGTTTGGCGAGAATTTGCAGGCGGGCCGCCATGTTCACTGCCGGGCCGAACACATCGTATACGTATTTCTGGATACCGACTACTGAACCGACGGCGGCGCCTCTGCCCAAACCGATCCTTGCCCGCCACTTGTGCTGATGGCTCTCATTGCGCCGTTCCAAATATCGGATAAAGCGGATCGCACAGCGGGCTACGGTAAGTGCGGCGTCCGGTGTCGGGTCCGGCATTCCGGCAACCGCAAGATACGCATCCCCGATCGTCTTGATCCGCTCGCAGCCGAACTGTTCTGATATCCGATCGAAAGCCGTGAAGATATCGTTCAGTTCGCCGAGTGTCACGGTCGGGTCGGTTCGCGCGGCAAAATCCGTGAAATCGACGAAATCGAGCATGACGACTGCCACGTTATCGAACAACTGCGGGGTAACTACGCCGAAGGTCTTGAACTCTTCATAGACCGAGCGGGGCATCAGATTGAGAAGAAGTTTCTCGACCCGCTCTTTTTCGCGTTCCAGTTCGCGGGTATTGCGTTCCACCATGTTCGAATAGGTCTCAATCATGGCTTCCAATTCGCGAATGCGCGTAATGTTCTGACATTCGACCACAAGCAGCACTTCGTCATTGGCTTGCGCCGCAGAGATCGTGACGGCGATAACCAGCGTGCGGCGCTTCCGCTTTACCTTGAACTCCCCGCTGAAATTCGAAGCCCCGCTCGCCACATCGTGCAAGTTTTCGGAAGTCAGGCCATCGATGACCTGCAACAGTGTCGTGCCTTCTTCAGCCTCACCGAACCACTCTGCAAAGGAACTGTTATAAAAAGCAAAACTGCCATCCGAGCCCCTGACCAGCGCCACGCCTACACCGATGGCACGAAGCAGGGATTCGTTGATGGCTTCAATACTCATGAAGCCGTCACCTCGGTAACGATCAATGGTCGTTTCGACTCGATTCCGGAGATTATGGTTTCGATGTCGGCTTCGGTTACCTTGAACTGCACAAGAGCCTGCTTCAGAAGTTGCTCCATTTCGTCCATATCTTCATGGCAGATCCCGAGATGACTGTGCACCTTCCGAAGGCGATCGTCGCTGAATGACGCCGGTCCTCCCATCACTGAAGCGATGAATTTCGTCTGATGATCAATTAGACGTGCCATATCCACATCTTCGAAATAGTCGCCGATCTGATCGCTATCCAGAGCCATGTCATAAAAGACCATGACTATCTTGCTTACGGTTTTGAAGCCGCCGTATCTGTCATAAAGTGAACTCATTGCGGCACCCAGTTGCACTGGAAATGCCCTAACGTTAACCAAACTCGACATACATATCAATCTAATCGCCGGCTTGACCGCTATGCAGCGCTCGGGGCGACACGCGCGCTGCGGCTCGTATCGAATGTCCGTAACGGGCTCCCTGCCGTCATCTGACGGCTTTGGTCGGATGAATGCTTAGCTCCAGGCCGCGGACATCATTGGCTAATTCCATCGGCGCCGCCGCTGTGATTCATGAGAGACAGGCGACTTGTCCAGGTCGCATCTGTTCTGGCTCGACCGCGAGCGTCCAAACTGCATCGAGCATCTGTTTCCGAAACCTCGCGGCGTGCATGGTCCGAGGACCGCACAGTTCTTTTTGGCATCGTCCATGTCATTCGCAATGGCCTGCGATGGAGAAATGCACCAGCCGAGTATGGGCCGCACAAGACACTTCACAACTGGTTCGCCAGGGGCTCTCTTGCAAAAATTGGCTGAATGCCGAGGTTCCCCTTTGCCCGGACAGACTTATCCTGCGACCTCTGTGACAAGGATGCCGAGAGCGGTGTGGCCGTTCAGGACGGCGATGCGGACCTGAAGCGCGGCGCCTGTCGGTCGAAGTCGCGCGCCATGAGGCGCTGACCTGTGGCTCGATGACTTGAAGAACGGGGAACTGATCATTGATACCGGGCTGGTTCAGGGCAAGTTGCGCCTGTCGGATATCGGCTTGTACGACCGAGTCTTCGACGTCGGCGAACTGGAGCGTCGCATTCGCGTTTTCCAACTGACCGAAACACTCGAACAGCATGAGATGCGGTGTACGACAACGGCTCCGGTCGCCTCGGACGGTCGGGATACGCCGATCTGGATCCGCACCACGACCGAGGACCGCCGCTGCATCTGGACCAGACCGGTCTACATCATTGCTGGTGCTGTCAAATGAACGTGGCTTGAGACGGGCAGGGCGGTTTCGCAGCCTTTTGCCATCACTGAAAGATCCCCGTTTCCCTGTTTCAAGACCAGCCAGGAGATCATCCGCTGGCGGTAATGATGTATGGGCAGTTCCCGCTGTCGCTGCGGAACGTGGGCGATCGCCATACGGCACGCGCCGATTGCAGTTGGTCGGCCAAGGGCACTCCAGAGACATTGGTTTTATCTCAGGCGACCGGTCAGTCGAACTGAGCTGCTGTTCTGGCCGATCGACAAGTGCATTTTAGAACCAGTCGGTCCCAGCAAGTTGGTTTTGACTCGAGGAACGGAAAGTCGTTTGCTTGGAAGAGATCGAAGCCTGGCGTCGTTTCATGAAGGACAGGGACACGATAGTTACGGACGCGCTCGACATCATTGATGTCGGTCTCGGAGTTTTTGACCGTGAAAATTGTCTGATCTATTCGAATGCGGCCTTTCGTGACTTGCGTGGCTACCCACAAGACATTTGCCACAAAGGTGCGCCGTTGGCAGAACTCCTGACTTACAGTGCCCTTCGCGGTGACTTCGGGCCAGGAGTGCCCGAAAAGCTCGTGAAAAAGCGGCTCGACGAGATCGCGGCGGTCAAGGATCGACGCGTGGAGCATGTGCGACCCGATGGGCAGGTGCTACAGATAAGATACCAGCGCAAGAAGGATGGCGGGCTGGTTATCACCTACCGTGACACAACCGCGGAGCATCGGGCGGAAGCGGCCCTCAGGCGCAGCGAGGAACGGTACGCGCTGGTGTCCGAAGCTGCCGACGAGGCAATATACGACTGGGATATCGGCGCGGGCCGTTTCTTTGCGACACCAAGGCTGGACGACCTTCTGGACCATTCAATCTCCGGCCTGGCAAAACCAATGGAGGCGTGGCGGGACCTCGTGCATGCCGATGATCTGGAGGGATATGTCGCCGCCGTAAGGGCGCATTTCAGAGGCGAAACCGAACAGCTGGAACAGGAGTACAGAATCCGGGTCCGCGGCGGCGGTTATCGCTGGGTCCACGACAGGGGTGTTGCCGTCCGCGATGCAACAGGACGGGTCGCAAGACTGGTGGGTGCGGTGCGCGACGTGACCGAAACGCGGACCGCCGAAGAGCAGCTGGCCGCCACTCAGGCGCGCTTGGTGTCTTCGCTGTCAAGCCTCTCTGACGGGATCCTGATGGTGGATGCCGAGCGGCGCGTGGAACTATTCAACCAGCGTTATGTCGATATATTCAGCTCGGCCGCCGGAACGGATGCCACGCCAATCATCCGGATCGGGCGCAAGTTCTTCGACATGATCCGCGACGGCTACGACATGGGCATGTTCAAACCGCATCCCGACGGCGCCGATGCCTGGGTCGAGAACCGTCTGAAGGCTTGGGACAGCCCCGTGTCGCAATGGGAACTGGAATTGGCCAACGGGAGCTGGATCCTGTTGAACGAACGCGAGATGCCTGATGGAGGTCGTATCTCGATCTACACCGACATCACGGAGATCAAGCGCCGCGAGGCCGAGGCCGAAGCCGCGCGTCAGCGGTTCGAGGAGGCCATCGAGGCCATCGGTTCGGGCTTTGCGCTCTGGGATTCAGAGGATCGGCTGGTGATTTCGAACAGCCGCTACCGGGCTTTCTTCGAAGGGTTGGCCGACATGGTGGTGCCGGGCAAAGCGTTCAACGACATCATCGCGGCGGGCATCCAGCGCGACATGTTTCCGCTGGCGCGAGGCGATGTCGCGGGTTACCTCGCCCGGATCGCCGAACGCCGGCTTGTCGCCGACGGTTCTGTGCGAGAGCAGTTCATCAATAGGCATTGGCTGCAAATCACCGATCACCGAACCCAAGACGGTGGAATCGTTTCCATCTATACCGACATCACAGAGCGCAAACTTGCAGAAGACCGGCTGAGAGCGGCCCTGTCCGAGTTCAACGCGGTATCGGAACATATCGATTATGGCATTCTCTTTACCGGGCCCGATTTACGCGCGCGCATCGTCAACCGGGCTTTCCGCGAGCTATGGGAGATGGATCAGGAATTCATAGACACATGCCCCCACATGCAGGAGCTGATAGAATACAACCGGAAAACCGGTCTGTATTCGGTTTCAGAGGAGGAATGGGACGAATGGCTGGCTGAACGTATCTCGTCCATCAAGGCCGGAAATGTGCCGCCACGAGAGTTCGAGCGCGGCGACGGCAAGTTCCTCCGTTATCAGGTCGTCAATCTACCGGATGGTGGACGGATGCTGACCTATTTCGACATCACCGAACTGAAGGCCCGCGAGAACGAAGCGTCGCGGGCGCGCGACAAGGCGGAAACGGCCCTGGCCGATCTCAAGAAGGCTCAGGAACGCCTTGTCCAGTCCGAGAAAATGGCTTCGTTGGGCCAGCTCACTGCCGGTATCGCTCATGAAATCAAGAACCCGCTGAATTTTGTCAATAATTTCTCCAAGCTGTCGGCAGAGATGCTGGAGGAATTGGAAGAAGTCCTCGAAGAGCCAGTAAAGGCATTGGCCGAGGATGATCGTGACGAGGCTGAGGATCTGCTGAAAACGGTAAGGGAAAACCTGCTCAAGATCGCCAGGCATGGCCAGCGTGCGGACGCCATCGTCAAAAACATGCTCCTGCATTCGCGAGACGGGCCAGGCGAACGACAGTCCGTCGGGCTTAATGCCATCGCCGAAGAAGCCATGAACCTCGCGTATCACGCGGCGCGGGCCGAGGATAAGAGCTTCAACATCGAAATGGTGAAGCAACTTGATGCCGATCTTGGCGAAGTCGTGTGCTATCCGCAGGATTTGATGCGCGTGTTTCTCAATCTGGTAACGAATGGAATGTACGCGGCCGTCAAGCATCGCGAGACAGCTGCCTCGGGGTTTGAACCCCGTATCACGCTGACGACGAAGGTCAGGGGCGATATGGCCGAAGTTCAGGTGTGTGACAACGGGGCAGGCATCCCCGAGGACGTGCGCGAAAAGATTTTTCTTCCGTTCTTTACCACCAAACCCGCAGGTGAAGGCACCGGACTGGGCCTTTCGTTGAGTTATGATATCGTGGTGAAGCAGCACGGTGGCGCGTTGACCGTGGACAGCGCCCCAAGGAAATATACCCGTTTCACGGTTTCAATTCCGATGTCGGGCGCGACGGGGTGAGGGCTGAGACGTGACCACGCATATCCTCATGGTGGACGACGAACCAGATGCGCAGGACCTGTTCCGCCAGAACTTCAGGCGTGAAATCCGCAAGGGGGTCTACAGCTTCGAATTCGCGCAGTCTGGGCGTGAAGCACTGGAAGTGATCAAGACCAAGTCGCCGGTGCTGGTTTTGTCGGACATCAATATGCCGGGCATGTCCGGGATCGAGTTGCTGTCGGAACTGCACTCGCTTTGGCCCGAACTGCCGGTCTTGATGATCTCGGCCTACGGGGATGCGGGCACCGAGGCCAGGGTGCGCGCACTTGGAGCGGAACGGCTTGTGGCGAAACCGGTCGATTTTGCCGGGTTGAAAGACGTGCTTGAAAAGATCGCCGGAGACGCCCCATGAAAGTCCCGCGCATCCTGGTGGTAGATGATGAACCGGATGTCGAGGCGCTGATCTCTCAACGGTTCCGGCGCAAGGTGCGCAAAGGCGAGTTGGAACTGGTGTTCGCTCACGATGGCCAGCATGCGCTTGAGGTTCTGAACGAAAACCCTGACGTGGACATCGTTTTGTCGGACATCAACATGCCGCGGATGGATGGTTTGACTTTGCTGGAGCGTCTCGGCGAACTGGAATCCGATCTGCAGACGGTCATGGTCTCGGCCTACGGAGACATGCGGAACATTCGCTCCGCCATGAACCGTGGAGCTTTCGACTTCGTAACTAAGCCCATCGAGTTCGACGATCTGGAAGCCACGATCGAGAAGACGCTGGAACACCTGCGAATGCTGCGTGATCTGCAGGCTGCCAAGGCAAATGCCGAACACGCGCATCTGATGCTGTCACGCTATTTCTCCCCGAGTGTGGCCGAGGCCCTTTCGCAGAACCCGGAGGCCATGCTTTCGGGCGAGCGTCGGGAGGCGACCTTTCTTTTCACTGACCTGGAGAATTTCACCCCACTTGTGGAAGCGACCTCCGCCGAAACGGTGGTAGGCATACTAAACGAGTATCTCGATGGGATCACCGAAACGATCTTCAATCACGGTGGGACGGTGATGAAAATCATCGGCGATGCTGTTCAAGCCATCTTTGGTGCGCCCGTGGCCCGCGAGGATCACGCGGGCGCTGCCGTGCAATGTGCTCTGGCGCTGGATGAATTCGCCACCGGTTTTAAGGACCGGATGAACACCGCCGGTATCGCCTTGGGCAAAACCCGGATCGGTGTGAATTCGGGCTCCGCGATCATCGGCAATTTCGGAGGCCAGCGCTTCTTCGATTACACCGCTTACGGAGACGCGGTGAACATCGCGGCCCGGCTCGAACAGGCAAACAAGATTTTCGGTACCCGCATCTGCATCAGCGAGAGTGTCGTCGACCAGATTCCGGATTTCCAGGGCAGACCGGTTGGAACCCTGCGCCTCAAGGGAAAGGAAGAAAGTATCCGGACGTTTGAACCACTGCCGGCAGAAAAGGTCGGTAGCGAGGCGATGCAGGCCTATCGCGACGCTTTCGCGCTCCTGGAAGCGCAGGATCCCAAAGCGAGGCAGGCCTTTGCCGCCCTGGTCGGCGCCTTTGATGAAGACCCGCTGACGATGTTCCACCTCGGGCGATTACTGCGCGGCGAAGCGGGGGCCGAGATCTCTTGAGATGGTGCTGTCAGGGCAAACCGGTTTGAGACGGGCAGGTCGGTCAATTAGCCTTCTGGGATGACCCGTCCGAGATGGTTTTCGCCGTTCACTCGTCCGTCTCGAACCATTTTAACCAGGAGCGCCACCTCTACAGCCCCTCGACCAGCGCGCGCCAGAAGCCGATCCCATTACTCCGAAACCGCTGGCGACGCTGAAGGGGGGCCCGGACCGCATCCGGTCGGTCATCATCAAACTGGAAAAATGCGGCAGCGGCGCCGAGACGGTCCTCAGCCTCGAGGTTTCGGTCCGTGACGTCGGCGCGCTGTCGGAGAAACTTGCCGCCATCATCACGCAGAGGATGGAGCTGGCCGGGACGCTTGGCAGCCGGGCTCAGAGCCTCGCCCGAACCCACGCAGCGTTCAACCGCTCCAAAGAACCCCTGATCACCGAGAAAAGCATTCGGGTCAGACTGATCGAACGACCGTCTTGAAGACAGGGCAATTCGAATATTGGTTGGTTGCAGTTGCCTGCTGCACTCCAGCAGCGTGGTCTTCCCCAGATCGGAAACGACGTGTCGAGGGGATGAATTCGAGTCACTGGCGCCGGCCCTTGGCCGGGAACCGCACCGCCGTTCTCGCGGAGTAGCGCCAAATTTGCCTGGCATAATGGGCAGCGACACTGTCCTTGGCGAGACTGTTTGGAATCTGTCCGACACCACCCGGCATTGCCTCATAAATCAAAAAAATCAAATTATTGAATTTACTTAAAAAATGACTCAGATCAAATCTGATCCGCGCCAAGATCGATAACGAGAGAAAATGGGCAACTCGAAAGGATTGACCTGAAATTTTGGCGGGCAGTGAATCAGGCTGGACAGCGGCTGCACTGCATTTGGGCAATTACGCAGACGAAGTGGAATGAAGTTTGGCTTCCAGGCACAGCAGACGCGACATCCTACGCGGAGCGATCCGGCACGATCGGGCGCAGATCATGCGTCCGCCCGGCGCGCAGCCGGATTTCGACCGGCTATGCGACGACTGCGGGGCCTGCTCGCAGGCTTGCCCGCAGCGAATTGTCCGACGCTCAGAACATGGTGGGCCCGTGGTGGATTTCAGGCACGGGGCTTGCACTTTCTGCGGCGATTGCGCACGTGCCTGTCCCACCGGGGCACTGGTCGCCGAGGACATCGGCGTCTGGCCTTGGCGAGCATCCATCCTTTCGTCCTGCCTTTCTTACAACGGGGTGTCCTGCCGAAGCTGTGAGGATGCCTGCGAACCGCGCGCGATCCGCTTTCGCCTGCAAACGGGGGGACGAGCTGTTCCTGTCCTGGATCAGCAGGCCTGTACGGGATGCGGCGAGTGCGCCTTTACCTGCCCCGCGCAGTCGGTCGCCTTTGAGTGCCCCATGCCTATCAAGATGGAGATCACAGCATGAACATCTGTGGATGCCTCATCCATGTCGCGCCAGCGGCACTGAGCGAGGCCCGCCCCCGGATCGAAGGGATGAACGGGGTGGAAATTCATGCGGGAACCAAGGATGGCCGCCTGGTCGTGGTCGTCGAGGATACCGACGATGCCTATGCCTCGGACACCATCATGGCGCTGCACCAAATTCCGGGCGTCATCTCGTTGACGCTCAACTATCACCATTTCGAAGACCTGTCGCCGCGGGCCACGCTCGCCGCCACTCAGCCGGAGAACTGACATGACCATCTCGGACTCACGCCGGACCTTCCTCAAGGCCACTGCCGCGGCCAGCACCGCCGCCGCGGTCGGTATTCCGTTGGCAACGGCTCCTGCCGTTGCGCAAACCGCCGGAGGCGGCGGTATTCGCTGGGACAAGGCGCCCTGTCGTTTCTGTGGCACCGGCTGCTCGGTGCTGGTGGGCGTCAAGGACGGGCGCGTCGTTGCGACCCAAGGTGACCCCGACGCGCCAGTGAACCGCGGTCTCAACTGCATCAAGGGCTATTTCCTGTCCAAGATCATGTATGGCGCGGACCGCCTGACCATGCCGTTGTTGCGCAAGACGAATGGTGTCTACGACAAGAACGGCGAGTTCGAACCGGTCAGTTGGGATGAAGCCTTCGACATCATGGCGCAGAAGTGGAAAGAGGCCCTGTCCAAGAAGGGCCCGACCGCGGTCGGCATGTTCGGATCGGGTCAGTGGACCGTCTGGGAAGGTTACGCCGCGGCCAAGTTCATGAAGGCGGGCCTGCGGTCGAACAACATCGACCCGAATGCGCGGCATTGCATGGCCTCGGCCGTGGTGGGCTTCATGCGCGCCTTCGGCATCGACGAACCGATGGGCTGCTATGACGACCTGGAGCATGCGGACACCTTCGTGCTGTGGGGATCGAACATGGCCGAGATGCACCCGATCCTGTGGTCGCGCCTGACCGACACCCGCCTGACCAAGCCTGGCGCCGAGGTGCATGTCCTGTCGACCTTCGAACACCGGTCGTTCGAGCTGGCTGACAACGGTATCGTGTTCAACCCGCAGTCCGACCTCGCGATCCTGAACTATATCGCGAATTACATCATCCAGAATGACGCGGTGAACTGGGACTTCGTCAACAAGCATGTCGTATTCAAGAAGACCGAAACCGACATCGGCTACGGGCTGCGCCCGGAGCATGAATTGCAGCAGGCCGCCGCAAACCCGGATTCAGGCAAGCTGTCCGACCTGACCTTCGAGGAATACGCTGCCTCGGTCGCCGAATACACGGTCGAGAAGGCCTCGGAGATCTCAGGCGTGCCCGTGCACCAGCTGGAACGCCTGGCGCAGCAATATGCAGACCCGAACCGCAAGGTTATGTCGTTGTGGACCATGGGTTTCAACCAGCACACGCGCGGATCCTGGGTGAACGGGCTGATGTACAACGTGCATCTGCTGACCGGCAAGATTTCCGAGCCCGGCAACTCGCCCTTCTCGTTGACCGGTCAGCCCTCTGCCTGCGGTACGGCGCGCGAGGTTGGTACCTTTGCCCACCGTCTGCCCGCCGACATGGTGGTGATGAACGAAAAGCACCGCGAGATCTGCGAAACCGCCTGGGGCATCCCGGCCGGGACCATTCCCGAAAAACCCGGCTTCCACGCCGTGTTGCAGAACCGGATGCTGAAGGACGGTGTACTGAACGCCTATTGGGTGCAGTGCAACAACAACATGCAGGCCGCGCCCAACATCAACGAGGAAGGCTTCCCGGGCTATCGCAACCCGGAAAACTTCATTACCGTGTCCGATCCTTACCCGACCGTGACCGCTATGGCCGCCGACCTCATCCTGCCCACCGCAATGTGGGTGGAAAAGGAAGGCGCCTATGGCAATGCCGAGCGCCGTACCCAGTTCTGGCGCCAGCAGGTCGATGCGCCGGGCGAGGCGCGCTCGGACATGTGGCAGGTCATGGAATTCGCCAAGCGGTTCACCGTCGAGGAAGCCTGGGGCGCGGAACTGGTGGCGCAAAAACCTGAACTGGCCGGCAAGACGCTGTTCCAGGTGCTGTTCGAGAACGGCAAGGTCAACGCCTACCCGCTCAGCGAAACCGCCGACGGTTTCGAGAACCAGGAAAGCAAGCATTTCGGGTTCTACGTCCAGAAAGGGCTATTCGAGGAATACGCCGAGTTCGGTCGTCATCATGGTCACGACCTGGCAGATTTCGATGTCTATCACCAGGCCCGTGGCCTGCGCTGGCCAGTCGTCGACGGCAAGGAGACCTTGTACCGGTTCCGCGAAGGCTATGACCCCTATGTGCCGGTCGGCGAAGGGGTGCGTTTTTACGGCAATGCGGACGGAAAGGCGAAGATCATCTTCGCGCCTTTCGAAGCGGCCGCGGAGGCGCCGGACGAGGAATACGACCTGTGGCTGTGTACGGGCCGGGTGCTGGAACACTGGCATTCCGGGTCGATGACGCGGCGCGTGCCGGAACTTCATCGGGCCTTCCCGAACGCGCTGGTGTTCATGCATCCCGAAGATGCGAAGGCGCGCGATTTGCGGCGCGGGCAGGAGATAATGATCTCGACCCGCCGGGGGCAAATGTTGAGCCGGGTAGAAACCCGCGGCCGCAACAAGCCGCCGAGGGGCCTGGTTTTCGTGCCGTGGTTCGACGAGGGCCAATTGATCAACAAGCTGACGCTGGATGCGACCTGCCCGCTATCGAAGGAAACCGATTTCAAGAAATGCGCCTGCAAGGTCGAGCGCGCCTGATCTGAAACCGCAGGAAGAAGATGCCCGCCTCCGGACAACCCATATCGCCCCAACGCCGACGGTTCCTGACGGAGACCGCGCGGATGGCGGGCGGCTGCGTGGTGGCGGGCAGCGCACTGGCCTATCTCGTGAACGATGCCCGCGGGCTGCCGGCCGAGGCCCTGCGCCCGCCGGGGGCGCTGCCCGAGGCCGATTTCCTGGCCGCCTGCATCCGTTGCGGGCTGTGCGTGCGAGATTGTCCCTACGACACGCTCAGCCTTGCGGAACTGGGAGTGGACGGGCCGGCCACCGGTACACCGTTCTTCACCGCGCGTCAGGTGCCCTGCGAGATGTGCGAAGACGTCCCCTGTGTTGCCGCGTGTCCGACCGGGGCTCTGGATCCGTCGCTGACCAATATCGACGATGCCCGCATGGGCACCGCCGTTCTGGTTGATCAGGAGAACTGTCTGAACCTTTTGGGCTTGCGCTGCGATGTCTGTTACCGGGTCTGCCCAGTCATAGATGAGGCGATCACGCTGGAACTGTCCCACAACGTCCGATCGGGCCATCACGCGATCTTTGCGCCGGTGGTCCATGCCGATCACTGCACCGGCTGTGGCATGTGTGAGAAAAGCTGTGTCCTGCCCGAGGCGGCGATCAAGGTTCTTCCGGTGCGGCTGGCCCGGGGGCGGTCGGCGGATCACTACCGCAAGGGCTGGGAGGAAAAGGACGCCAGGGGTGCGCCGGTGGTCGAGGGGATCATCGACCTTCCCGATCGTCTGCCGGGGCCGGGCACCGACAATCTGACTGCGCCCGGCGGCTTCGAGCCAGCCTTGAAACTGCCGGGGGTCAAGCCATGAGCGCAACGACGAAACGTCTCGCCGGACACGAGGCGATACGCGTCAAGGGCTGGCTGGCCGCTCACAAGTGGCTGATCCTTCGCCGCTTGTCGCAGGTCATGTTCCTGTTGGTTTTTCTTGTTGGGCCTTGGTTCGGCATATGGTGGGTCACCGGTACGCTGGCCGGTTCACGGACCTTCGGTGTGCTGCCGCTGACCGATCCCCTCGTGCTTTTGCAGTCGCTTGTTGCCGGCCATTTGCCCGAACTGACGGCGATCGTCGGCGCGTTGATCGTAATGGCCGTTTATGCCGTAATCGGGGGACGGGTCTTTTGTTCCTGGGTCTGCCCGATCAATCCCGTCACCGACGGGGCACACTGGCTGCATGACCGGCTGGGTTTTTCGAAAGGCTGGCAACCCAAGCGCTCCACCCGGCTGTGGATTCTTGGCGCGGTGCTGGCCGTTTCGGCCGTGACCGGAACCATCGCCTGGGAAGTCGTGAACCCCGTCACCATTCTGCACCGTGGCCTGGTCTATGGCATGGGGTTCGCCTGGGCATTGGTCGGGGCGGTGTTCCTCTTCGACCTGGTCGTGGCACGGCGCGGCTGGTGCGGCCACGTCTGCCCGGTCGGCGCCTTCTACGGTCTGATCGGCACGAAGAGCCTGTTGCGGGTTTCGGCCGTCAACCGGTCAGCTTGCAACGACTGCATGGACTGTTTCGCGGTCTGCCCGGAAAGCCAGGTCATTCCGGCCGCACTGCGGGGAAGGGATGGCGCGTCGCCACTGATCCTTTCGTCCGACTGTACCAACTGCGGGCGCTGCATCGACGTCTGTGCCGTCGATGTTTTCGCCTTCACTCACCGCTGCGACACTTACGTCAAGAACGACGAACAGCTCGCCGACAAGGCTGCCTGAACGACAAACACGGAGAAAACAAATGAAAATTTCGGCCATAGCGGGTATCTCCGCCCTCGCGACGACACTGCTGCTCGGCGGGCTGGTCGTGGCGCAGAATACAGGCGCAGTTGAAAGCCTGCGCGGTGCGGACATCGACTTGACCCTGCCGGCGGATGAGATCCACCAGCAAAAGGAGGGGCGCGAGGCGCGCAACTATCGCCAGCAACCGCCGCTGGTCCCGCATTCAATCGGTCAGTACCAGATCGACCTGCGCACCAACCAGTGCCTGTCCTGTCACGACTGGACCAACGCGGGCGAACGCGGCGCGCCGACCCTGTCCATGACCCATTACCTGGACCGTGACGGCACCCAGTTGGACACGGTTGCCGGCACCCGCTGGTTCTGCAACCAGTGCCATGTGCCGCAGGCCAACGCACCGGCGCTGGTCGGAAACACCTTCCAGCCGTCCAACGGCTCCAACTGATACGCGACAGAGGAAAATCACCATGGCTGATCCAAAGGATGAAACGTCCCCCCGCCGCGGCCTGCTGCGTCGCGTCTGGGACGCTTTCTGGAGCCCGACCGGAGTTCTGAGCACGGGGTTTCTGCTGATCGCGGGTTTCCTGGCGGGCATCCTTTTCTGGGGCGGTTTCCACTGGTCTCTGGAACTGACAAACACCGAGGAGTTCTGCACATCGTGTCACACGATGGAAACGAACCTTGGCGAGTACCGCGAAACGGTTCACTACAACAACCACTCTGGTGTTCGGGCGATTTGTTCGGATTGTCACGTGCCGCATGAATGGCAGCACAAGATGAAGGCCAAGATCATGGCCGTGAAAGACGTCTACCACGAACTTCGGGGCACCATTTCGACTCCGGAAAAATACGAGGAGCGTCGTCTGGAAATGGCCTCGGCCGTCTGGAAGAAGATGAAGGCGACCGACAGTCGCGAATGCCGCAACTGCCACGCGTTCGAGTACATGGACTTCACCATCCAGGAGACGCGCGCGGCCGACAATCACCAGAAGGCCATCGATCAGGGCATGACCTGCATCGACTGTCACCAGGGGATCGCGCATGACCTGCCGCCTGACTACCTGGAGGAATACCGGCATGTGGTCGAGACGCTCGCGCAGGGCGAACGCGACCAGTCTGTCGATGTGGCCCAGATCAAGACCTATCTCGGCATCAGTGCCGATTGACCAATTCAGGGCCCGGCGGCCGCCGGGCCCCGCTTTTCGCGGGAGACATCAAAAATGATCAGCTTGCTTGACCTGGTTGGAACCATTGGCGCCAGTGTACTTGGCCTGCCGGGTATTCTGGGCCTGGCCTTGGGGATGACGACGCGTAACTGGATACTGGCCGCCGTGATGGGCGGGATTGTCGGCCTGATAGCCCCGATACTGCTGGGCGGATCACATTCGATGAACGTCACGGTGCCCGTTGCTGAGTATGTCATCGGGATGCTCGTGGGCATCTGCGCCGGTTTCGCCGGAAGCGCGGTCCGGCACAAAGGCGCGAAGGTCTGACCTTCTGGATGTTGCAAACAAGGCCTGCCGGTTGGCAGTCGGAATTTCTGATCGGGGCGGTCAGCCAAATTGGGGTCATGTCAAAGGTGTTCGTGTCAAGGCTGTGGGCTTGACGCGAACGGGCAATGCAACATTTTAGGCGGCTGCCGGGTTTGCCGAAATTCGCAGCCGTTCACTCTTCACTCTCGAACCATTTCAACGAGGGGGGGCGCCGCTGCACTCTGGCAAACGTCAAGCTGATCCGTAACGCCGCCCTCATCGACTGGCGCCAGGTTTGTTCCGGCTAAATCCTGCACTTCCCGGGATATCGAGACCAACTGGAAACTCTCGGACACCGACCTTGCGGGGTCTAAAGGGAAGGGCATGCTCAGAGGTCGGCGCGGTCGACCGTCCAGTCGACCGTCGGGATGTCGGGCAGTTCACGGCCGTCATCGACACCGATCTCGGCCGCGATGATCGCCTCGAGCTTGCCGCTCATCCGCTGGATCAGCTCGGCGTTGCCAACCCGGTCGCGGGCCAGGTTGTTCATCTCGCCCGGGTCCTGCTCAAGGTCGAACAGCTCGACATCGTTCCGGGCGAAGAGTTCATCCAGCGACTTCGGGCTGTGGCGCTCGACTGGTGCGAAGTAGCGCGAGAACTTGTGCCGCCCGTCATAGACGGTGCGCAGCGTACCCCGCTTCTTCATGTCGGGCAGATAGCCTTCGCGCACCATCTGCATGATCGGCTTGCGCCCCAGCGCGCGCGCCTCGGCATTGATGCGGAAGATCTCGGAATCATTGCTGGCCAATCCGCTGTAGGTGAAGAGGACACTGTCACGCACCGTGTCCACCTTTGCCGCTGTGGGATCTGACAGCGCCGGGGAAAAATCGCGCCCCGGCAACTCGCGCCCGGCATGGTCGGCCATCTGGTCGGGCGTGGCGCCCGCCAGCGACAAGATCGAGGGAACGAAATCAATGTGCCCCGTCAGCGAGACGCAATCGCGCCCGCCCTGCACATCGGGATGCACGACATACATCGGCAGGTGCATCGTCTCCTTGTAGGCGAACGGCCCCTTGCCGCGTAGTCCGTGTGCTCCGGCCGCCTCGCCATGGTCGGACGTGAACATGATGATCGTGTTTTCCGAAAGGCCCGTGGCGTCCAGTTCGCGCAGCAGAAGGGAGAGCTGCGCGTCCACCGTCCGGGTCGAGTTGATGTAGAAGTCGTTGAACCGCCGCCAACGCTCCTCCTCCAGAGGGATGTGGCCCAGGATGTAATCCCAGATCTTCAGGAATTCGCCATGCGCCTTGGGGCGGCCCGGCGCATCCAGCGGTTCGTACAGAGAGGCGGCCACCGGCTCGCCCCAGGTGGCGCGATACAGTTCGTGGTCGGGCGCGCGCGCGGCGCGGTTCAGAAGCGCACCGCTGTCCTGTACATTCTCCCCCGGCGCATCGGTGTTGAAATACATGATGTCATGCGGATTCACGAGGCTCACGAACAGCGCCCAGGGCTTCATGTCGTCGTTCAGCGGCCGGCCGTGCCGCCGCAGCCAGGTCACGGCGCTGCCTGCCACGAGGTGATCGAAGTGGAACCCGCCCAACGTGTGCCCGATGATGTCGCCCGGGCCGAAGTAGTCGGCAAAACCATAGGCCTCCATCTCTTCGGTCAGAAGCGAGCGTTCGTTCTTGTCAAAGCCCGGGTCAAGATGCCACTTACCCTTGTAGGCAGTATAGTAGCCCTGCTTGCGCAGCATGTGCCCCAGCGTCGGCACCCTGTCCCCCAGCGCACCTACATACTTCATGTCCGCGTTCTCGAACATGCCATTGTCGACCGTCGACAGACCCGTCAGCATGACCGCGCGAGACGAGGTGCACATCGTCGCCGGACAGTGATGGTTGTGAAACGTCGTGCCGGTGCGCATCAGCCGTTCATGTCCCGGCAAATCGAGGCCAGCGGGCCAGGCGGACCGATAACGTTCCTGGTCGGTAAAGACGAACAGGATGTTGGGCTTGCCCGGATGGGACCGGGACGCCTTGCGGGTGGGCGCGGTTTCGGGGGCGGTTGAGGCGGGACTACCTGCGAGAGTACCGGCCAGCACCGATCCGGTCGCCAGCGCCAGTTTCGCGAATTCCCTTCTGGTCGGCTGAAACTTCTGGTTCGTCATGAGAATAGCTTCCTGTTCCGAGATGTGACGACGGTCGTGGTGTCGTCGTTGAGGTGCGTGTCAGGTTTCAGGCACAACGCGGTTCTCGATGGCGCCAAGACCGTCGACCTCGCAGCGTAGCACGTCGCCGGCCTTGAGCGGGCGGTAGGGTTTGGAACCGAAGCCGATGCCGCCGGGGGTGCCGGTAAAGATCATGTCGCCCGGTTCCAGAGTCATCGCCTGTGACAGATGCGCGATCTGGTCCCAGAGGTCGAAGACAAGGTGCCGGGTGTTGGAGTTCTGCCGTAGCTCGCCATTGCGCCAAGCGCCACATAGCCGAGGTTCAGGGTCTTCGGATTGAAAGGTCTGATGTCTTGGTCCTCCTGCCCATAGTGACGCGTGCGACGAACGGGGCGCACGGAACCGCGATCGCCGTGGTGCTGGTCCACGACCGGCTTCGGTGTAGAAAGTCTGCGGAAAGCCAGAGCATGAAGGCCGGTGCGCGATGGTCGGGGCGCGCCTGTTCCGGGGTCTTCAGTTTCTCATTTCCGCGTTGAATGAGTAAGTCAAAATGACTAATTATTCAACGCGGAAATTTCGGGCCGTGGCAAGGTCCGTCCAATCGCATCAGGGATCTGTTGAAGAGCATGAGAAGTGATCCGAAAGTGGAACCGTCACGAAATCCGACGGCAGGTCACCAGCGGTGCCCTGCCTTGGCGGCGATCGAGCTGGAGTATCAGGGCCAGGCAGGAATGCACCGGGCAGTCGAATTGACCCTGGCGTCCAATGCTTTAGGGTCGGTCAGCGTGAATGGCGTCGCGGCCAAGGGGAATTTTCCGGTTTGCGAAGGAGGGCAATCCCGTGCGTCGGCATCAGGCCGGCCTTGTGCCGACAGGCAGGCTGCGGAAACGAAAGGGTCAGTGCCATGGCGCGCGTGAATCTGGAACGCAGGGCTGAGATCGGTCGTGAAAAGCGGGCGCGGACCCGTGCCGCGATCCTCGGGGCCGCGCGCGCGTGCTACAGCGACCCGGATGGTACGCCGATCACCATCGAATCGGTGACGCAGGCAGCGGGTGTTGCCAAGGGCACATTCTACGTTCACTTTTCCGATCTTGCGGCGTTGGAGGCCGACCTCGGCGATGCCATCATCCTGGAACTGGCCGACCGCCACGAATCCGCGCGCCAGGCGGTGGCCGACCCGCTTGACCGCATGGCAACCGCCGTCGCGATCTTCCTGCGTGACCTTGCAGCCTCACCAGCACAGGCACGGCTGGTTGCCCGCGCGATAGTCGCGTTGCCCGATGTCGCAACGGCCGTACAAGGGCGTCTGAGGGCTGATCTGACCGAGGCACAACTGGCGGGAAGTCTGTCCTTGGCCTCGCTCGATCTGGCGGTCCGAATCGTTGTCGCACTGGTCCAACAAGCCGCTGTGCTGTCCGGTGACGGCAAACTCGGTGCAGATGCAATCCCTGAATTACTTCGCGCCATCCTTCGCGCGCTAGGCTGCACGCCCGAAAAAGCCGCAGAGCGAACTAGGACCGCCATTGGGAATGCAGACCAGTTCGCGCAGCACATCATCGCGCAGAGTGTCCGATGAAGCGATAACGTGACGCGAAAAGACGTCTGTTCGGTGTTGTCAAGGAAACCCGCTCGGGCTTGTCAGGGGAGCCGGTGAAGAATACCGGCTTGAGACGGGCAGGGCGGTATTGTTGCATCGCCTCATCCACAAGATCCCCGTTTCGCTGTTTCAAGAACAGCCTGAAGTTCGTCCGCCTTGTGGCAATGCTGTATATTCGATTTTTGCCTCTCCAAGCCGACACTACTTCAAGCGGAACCTCGCTGCCGTTCTTGCCGAGTGGCGCGGCCTTTGTGCGGTACAAGGGACAGGTCTACCGCCTTTGTGGACACTGGTTCAAATCAAGCGGCCGGCGCCGCCGCGCGCAACATCTGGCCTGAATCGGCAATTCAGGGCCTGTATTTTTCCAAGATCGACTTCAACCGGCTATGGTCAATCGCTTTCCATTCCAAACCCTCGGGCTTGATCAACCGGGTATCTTCAGCGGCCAGCAGCGCATTCAGAATGGCCTCTTCGACCGCATCGACTGCCGCCGCGTAGACCGCTTCGATATAATGATCGCCAAGTGCCTGCATGGTGTTGAACACAGGATGGTCATCCGCCATCATCCGGGGCAGGCCAATGTCGTTTCCGGTGGAAAAGGCCAGCATGATATCTCCCGAATAATGCCCCCCTGGGCTGCCGGTGCGGGCAACGCCCATCGCGCCGCGTTTGGCGAGGCGGTGCAACTGGTTGGGCAGTAGCGGAATATCGGTGCCGATGATCACGATGATCGAGCCCTGCTCCTGCGCCTCAAGTTGTGACAACGGGGCGTCTTCCGGCCATTCCTTGCCCACCGGCACACCGCGTATCATCAAGTCATGGCGGGAGCCGAAATTGGACTGGACCAGAACGCCCACCGTGTAACGATCGCTACCCAGGGTGATCTGGCGCGATGATGTGCCGGTGCCGCCCTTGAATTCATAAGTCATCATACCGGTGCCGCCGCCGACATTACCTTCGGCCACGGGCCCGGAGACGGCACTGGCCAGGGCATCGAGCGCATGTTGTTCGGTGACGTGTCGCCCGCAGATGTCGTTGGCCGGACCGTCATAGGTTTCGGCCACCACCGGCATTGCCCAGCCGTGATCCTCCTTGAAATGGGCCGCGTAGGTGTCGATCATCCAGCCGGTGGCGGCATGGTGCACCATCCCGACCGAGTGGGTGTTGGTAATGCAGATCGGCCCCAGGAAATAACCGGCATCGCGAATCCAGTGCGTGCCCGTCATCTCGCCGTTGCCGTTGAGGTTGAACTGCCCGGCCCAGACCGGGCTCGGGTCGCGGCGATGGCCGCGCGGCAGGATGGCGGTGACACCTGTGCGGATCGGGCCCTTGCCGATTTCCAAGGGGCCGTCGCCTTCGACGATCGTCGTCATGCCGACCGCGACACCGGGAATGTCGGTGATGGCATTGTGCGGGCCAGGGGTGCCGTCGAACGGGATCCCGATATCACGAGCGCGCGGCTTTGTTACTGGGTGTGTCATGTTCTACTCCACGCGTCGCGATCTGAGGTAAAGACCTGCGCCCGCGATGATCAGCGAGGCCAGGATGAGAAGGGTTGCGATTGCGTTGATCTCGGGTTTCACGCCGCGCCGGATCATCGAGAAGATGAACATCGGGAGGGTGGTGCTGTCGGTGCCCGCAATGAAATAGGTGATCACCAGATCGTCCATCGAGATGATGAATGCCAGCATGGCGCCGCCCACCACGCCTGGCATGAGTTGCGGCAACAACACCTTGCGGAACGTGACCCACTCGTTTGCCCCCAGATCGGCGCTGGCTTCTTCCAGCGCAGGGTCGAGCCCGGCCATGCGCGCCTGTACCACTATGAAGACATAGGAAGAAAGAAAGGTGCAGTGGCCGATGATGATGGTCAACAAGCTGAGCTTGAAGCCCAGTGTGATGAAGAAAATCAAAAGCCCGATACCCAGCACGATATCGGGCATCATCATGGGCAGCATCATGACGCCCTGATAGGTGCCGCGAAGACGAAAGCGGTGCCGGGCCATGGCGATGGCGGTGGCGGTGCCGATGGTGGTCGAGATGATCGTGGTGAACGTGGCGACGATCAGCGAGTTCTTGAGTGCATTCAGAAGCTGGTCGGTGGATTCGACGTAGATCGCCGAGGTGCCCTGCGAGGGTGCAACCTCGCGCAAGCCGAAAAGGCCGAGATACCAGTCGAAGGTAAAGCTTTCCCACGACGCCATGTCGAGCACGTTGGAGTTGAACGAAAAGACGATGACGACGACGAGCGGAAGATAGATGAAGCAAAAGAACAGCAGGCTGTAGAGCGTGAGGGTCAGGGGCCAGGGACGGATCTTGCGCATCATACCTCTCCAATGCGCTGACCGGCGCGAACGATTTTGGTGGCATAGATCAGCATCACGGTGAGGACCACGGCCATGATCACCATGCTCAGCGCCGCACCGAAGGGCCAGTTGCGCGCGTCGAGGAATTGCTGTTCCACGAGATTGCCGATCATCAGCCCCTTGGCCCCGCCAAGGACGTCCGGAATGATGAAATTGCCGACCGACGGGATGAATACCAGAACCGAACCGCCGGCGATGCCGGGAAGGGTCTGCGGCAGGATCACCTTGAGAAAAGTCTGCCAGCCGCGCGCGCCCAGATCGCCCGATGCTTCGATCAGCGTCCGATCGAGCCGTTCGACCGAGCTGTAAACAGGCAGGAACATGAACGGGATCATCACGTAGACCATGCCCAACACCACCGCGAAGCGGGTAAACAGCATGTCGAGCGGCGTTTCGATCAGACCGATACCCAGCAGCACATCATTGATGAGTCCCGAAGGTTTCAGGATCACCAGCCAGGCATAGAGCCGAATGATCAGGCTGGTGAAGAATGGCAGCGTGATCAGGAACATGAAGAAAAGCTGCGCACGCTGCGGGAGGCGGCTGACCCAGAACGTGACGGGATAGACCAAGATCAGGCAGGCGATCACGGTAAATGCCGCCATCAGCATCGAACGGAACAGGATTTTCAGGTAGACAGGTTCGTACCATTCGACGACGCCGTCGGCCCAGCCGAATATGCGGCCATAATTCCAGTGATAGAAATTCCATTCTACACCGCCGTACAGGCCTGGTTCGAGAACGGAAAACACCGCAATGATCGCAAGCGGACCAAAGAAGAATACGCCCAGGTAAAGCGTGACCGGAGAGAGCAACCCGAGAAGAAAGAGCCGCTGCCGCCGCATCAAACCGCCTCCGGCATCAGGTGAACATTGGCTGGGTCATAGGTGAGCGCTACGCGCATCCCGGTGTGATAGTCGCGGCCATCATCGCGGGCGGTGACCCGCCAGATGGACCCTCCGACATCAATCAGGAAATGAAGCTCGGACCCAAGATAGATTTCCTGACGTATCGTGCCGGGGATCGCGCCATTGGGTGCGCAATCGGCGGCGGTCAAGCTCAGGTCCGACGGTCGCAAGATCGCCGTGGCCCTGCCCGTACCGCTGTCGGATGGCACGGCAAGGACAAGACCGCCGTCAGTCGTGGCCTTTCCGTCACCTGTCAGCGCGACCGCCACCATGTTCGTCTCGCCAATGAAATCGGCCACGAAACGGGTGGCTGGACGCCGATAAATCTCGCGCGGGCTGCCGATTTGTTCGATTTGGCCTGCCTTCATCACCACGATACGGTCGGACATTGTCAACGCCTCTTCCTGATCGTGGGTGACAAAGACGAAGCTGACTCCGACCTCATCCTGCAGGTTCTTGAGTTCGACCTGCATCTGCTGGCGCAACTGCCGATCAAGTGCTGAAAGGGGCTCGTCCAGAAGAAGTATCCTGGGCCGCGCGATCAGCGAGCGGGCCAGCGCCACCCGTTGCCGTTGGCCACCGGAAAGCTGCGAAGGTTTCCGCGCGCCCATGCCCGAAAGCCCGACCAGGTCCAGCATTTCTCCGGCCCGTTGCATGCGTTCGGATTTGCCAACCCCGGCAACCTCAAGGGAATACGCCACGTTGCGCGCCACGCTCATGTGAGAAAACAGCGCGTAGCTTTGAAACACGGTGTTCACCGGACGGCGGAAGGCCGGGATGCCGCGCATATCGGCACCTTCGAGGTGGATCGCGCCGCCGTCGAGTTCTTCGAATCCTGCTATGGCGCGCAAGAGTGTGGTCTTGCCACAACCCGAAGGACCCAGAAGCGTGACGAACTCATTGGCGCCGACGTCCAGATTGACCCCGTCGAGCGCGTTGACCGTGCCGCCCTCGGGGGTGGCATAGGTTCTTCGGGCATCGCGTATTTGAAGGATCGGCTGCATCCATCCTCACAGGTTTTCGGGTTGAGGTTTGTCCGGGCGCCCCCTCTCGGTGTGCCGCCCGGTGAAGGGGTCACGCTTACTCTGCCGTGCGGATCGTGTTCCAGGCGCGGTCATAGGCCTTGAGCGCCTTGCCCAAGTCCTCGAACATCTGCAACCGCGTCATCGTGGCGGCGGGTACGTTGATGTTCGGGTCCATCATGATCGCATCTGCCAGCATCGCCCGCGCCGGCACGTTGACCGACCCGTTGAACTGCTGGTTGGTGTTCATCACCGAAATCTCGGGGCGCAACATGAACTCCATGAACTTGCGCGCTGCTTCCTTGTTGGGCGCGCTTTCCAGAACGCACATCGCCTCTTCATACATGGTCGCGCCCTCGGACGGGATCACATATTGCAGATTGTCGTCTTCCGTGATCGCCCCGGCGAGACCGACAAAGAATTGGCCCGCTGCCACGTCACCGGACAGAAACAGGCCGGGAAAGGCATAGGTGAAGGCCGACACGTCGCCCTTGCGTTCGATCAGCCAGTCGGTGGCGGCCTTGATCTCGGCGGGGTCGGTGGAATTGACCGAGGCACCGGTTGCCATCAGACCGATGCCGAGCACTTCGCGCATGTCATCAAGGAGCGTGATCTTGTTTCCGGTCTTGCCAGGGATGGCGAAGAACTCTTCCCAGCTGGTGATATCGCCACCGGATTTTTCGCGATTATAGAAGATGCCGACCGTGCCCCAGCCATAGGGCATGCAATAGTCGCCGTTCGGATCGTTGGCCGCACGCAGGAAGTCCGTGTCGATATTGCCCCAGTCCGCGGCCTGGTTGATGTCGGTCTTGGCCAGAAGGTTCAGGTTCAGCATGATATCGACCATGTGAATCGACGGAAAGACAATGTCGTACCCTGTCGCACCAGCCTGGATCTTGGCCAGCATCTCCTCGTTCGAAGAATAGGTATCAAGACCGACCTCAATGCCCGTTTCCTCGGTGAATTTGGCCAGGATTTCGGGATTGATGTAGTCGCCCCAATTATAGAGCCTTAATTCTTCAGCCTGTGCCGCACCGGCCAATAGGCCGATTGCCGTCAGACTGGTAGCGACGATCTTGGTGAATAGCATGAGCGTTCTCCCTACTTGCCCGATAGCGATTCGGAGCGTTTTCTGTCGAAAGCGTTGCACACATCCAGCAAAAAAATTAGCAAATGGTGGGAATGTTAGGAATCTATCATGAATAATCCCGTGACCGAGATCATCCGGTCGAACATGCCGCGCCTGACCAAGTCCGAGGAACGCATCGCACGCTATATCCTGAACAACGAGGCGCAAATCGGTCTGGAAACCGGAGCCTCGCTGGCCGCCGCGACGCAGGTCAGCGAGATCACCGTGAGCCGGTTCCTGTACAAACTCGGTTTTCGCGGCATCCGCGACCTGAAAGAGCAACTCAAGCTTACCAGGACGGAAACCCTGATTGAAAGCACCGAACGAGTCATGCGGTTGCTCTCGGGCAGCGACAGCGCGATGATCGAGGGGGAAAGCCAAGCGATCCGGAAATTGTCCAGCCAGATTGCCCGTCCCGAATGGCAACAAATGGCAACCCGGCTATCCGATGCGGACCGGATATTCGTGACGGGTTTTCAGACAGTGAAGGGCATGGCCGAGGATTTTGCACGCAGGCTTGGCGTCGTGCGGGACGCCGTGCGCTTCATCGCCGTGAATGAAGGGGGACTGGTCGAATGGGCGCCGCCGGCGGAATCCATCGAAGGCTTGAAGAACCTGTTGGTCCTAATCGACATCATGCCCTATGCGCGCGAGGCCGAGCTAACCTGCAAGATCGCCCGCCGTCGTGGGTTTGACGTCGTGGTTTTCACCGACGAATACAACAACTGGGCCTACAGCCACACCGATCTGGTGTTTCATGCCGAGTCGAAGACCGGCTTGTTTCTGGAGTCGACGGCATCGCTGAACTCGATCCTGAATTTCGTGGTGCATGCCGTTGCCGAGCGTAACCCAGAACGGGCGCGGGCACGGATCGACAACTGGATGGTGATGACAAAAGAACTGGACATGTTTTGACCGCCGGTATCGGTTTGCGCCCGGTTTCCTGTTCCGACGACCGCTTTGCGTGACTTTCATGCATTCGCGCCAAGCGCAGCATTCGACAAGTCGGTCCCAATGCAGACATCCGAGTGTTTTGGTCAGATGACGGAACTGCTGTCCTTTGCGGGCGTGACGCCGATCAGCGGTAATGACTGCTGAGCGGACCATTCAGCCCTTTGACCCGATCGGTGCAGCGCCCCTGTCCTCGAAGCGGCGGCGCCCTTCTTGCGTCCAGCTTCGGCAAAACCTTTCGTCAGAATGGCGCGTCTGCTTCCTGCGCCATGATCAGGCCGTTCCGACCGGAACCCGGTGTGCAGTGATATCGTCTGGACGGGAGGCGATGTAACGCTCCAGTTCATCTCGAATACCTGCGGAATCGGGGTCGTCGAAAAGGTTGTCGTTCTCCTGTGGGTCGGTTGCAAGGTCGTAGAGTTCGCCCGCCCCGGAATTGAGATCTATCGTCATCTTGTGCCGGGACGTTCGGACGGTCCGCAGTTCGAGCGACACGCCGAGCCTGCCGGGTCCTAAGCCCCATTCGTTGAGCGCGAAGTCGCGGCTTGCACGCCCCTCCAGCACCGGCCGCAACGATGCGCCATGCTGTGTAAGCAGCGGCTCCGCTACGGCTGCGTCGCAGAAGGTCGCGCAAAGGTCCAGTGTCGAAACCGGCCTGTCGATCCGCTGGCCCATCGGCACGCCGGGTCCGCGAATGATCATCGGCACGCGCAAGAGCCCCTCGTAATGCATCGGGCCCTTAAGGATCAGCCCGTGGTCGCCCAGCCAGTCTCCATGGTCCGAGATATAGACAACCAGCGTGTCGTCGCGCAGACCGGCCTCATCCAGAGCGATCATCAGCCGCCCGACCTGATGGTCGATGAAACTGATCTGGCCATAGGTATTTGCGATGATCTCGCGCAACTGCTCGTCCGTTTGCGGGCCGATGCGGCTGTATTGCTTGCGCACCTCGGCGAACTTGGCGTCGCCTGGCTCGCCTGTCAGGGCGACCTCATGCCACCAGGGCTTGCCTTCAAGGTTGCGCATGCGGTTCGCGGGAAGATCCACGTCGTCCGGGTGATGCAGGCGCGACCACGGTTCGGGGCAGTCGAACGGGTGATGTGGGTCGGGAAAGCTGACCCAGACGCAGAAAGGATGATCGCGGTCTCGCCCGTGACGCAACCAGTCGATGGCGCGGTCCGCCGTCCAGGGCGTGTTGTGCCAGGCGACAGGCAGACGCGAATGCCAGGTCTGGGCGGCCCCCCTGGTATCGCCTGCGTTCTCCCAGTAGAGCGCGATCTTTTCGTCGCCGCGCCCGTCTGCGTGGAAGAAGCGTTCATAATGTTGGCCGGCAGGCGGTTTTTCCGGCGGAAACCAGTTGTGGCCGACCAGCATCAGTTCGACATGGCCGAAGCCCATGTAGGGCCCGTTCCAGTCCGCCCCGTATTGCGCCGAGGAACGCAGGCACTCCGGCGTGCCGGTCGGTTCATAGGTGTGATAGGTCGAAAAATGCGCTTTGCCGAAGATAGCGGTCTGATACCCGGCCTGCGCCAGCGACCCGGCGAAGCCGCGTTCGCCCGTAGCGGGGTCAAGATCGATGCCGTTGTCATGCACGCCGTGAGTCCGGCAGAGCTGGCCCGTGAGGATCGACGCCCGGGCCGGCTGACAGACGACCGAAGGGGTGATGCAGGCGCTGAAATGTGTACCCTCTGCCGCCAATTGGTCGAGATGCGGCGTCTTGACTTTTCGGCCCATGAACCCAAGGCAATCGGCACGCTGCTGGTCGGCGGAAATCAGAAGGATATTGGGGCGGTTCATGTGACAGGCTTTCTTGCGGTGAATACAATGACGGCGACGGCGGCCAGCATGAAGAACGCGGCGATGGGGCTCGCGAACAGGAAGAAGGGATCGCCCCCGGTCGCGGCGAAAGCCTGACGCGCGGTCTGTTCAAGCGTACCGCCCAAAATGAACGCGATGACGAAGGGCAGCGGAGAGATCCCGGCCTTGCGCATGAAGTAGCCCAGGAAGCCGAAGGCGAGCGCGAAAAGGATCGCTTCCATCCGTGGCTCCTGCACGTAGATCGCGGTCAGCGTCAGCAAAAGCACGATAGGCAGCAGGATATGCTTGGGCGCGCGGGTCATCACACCCATCGATCGCATGAAGAGTCCGCCAAGCGTCCAGTTGAGCGCGTTTGCAAGGAACATCGCGGTAAAGAGGCCGAACGCCACGACCAGTTCGGGATTGATCCCTTCGGAAGGAACGCGGAAGACCGACGGTCCCGGGGTGAAGCCGCCGATACTGTCCGCGGCAAGGATCAGGAAGACCGCCGCTGCATTGCCGGGAATGCCCAGAGACAGGACCGGGATCAGGTTCGCGCCCGAAACGGCGGAATTCGCGGCCTCGGTCGCGGCAACGCCTTCGGGGACACCGTCGCCAAAGCCGGGCGCGCCCGCCGGCTGGTGTTTTTGATGACGTGTCCGCCCAAGAGTGTAACCCAGTGTCGCGGCAAGTGTCGATCCGATCCCCGGCAGCGCGCCGATCAGGGTGCCGATGACGGCGGACTGGCCGATATAGGGCAGGAGCCGGCGGATATCGGCAAACCGCAGCACCTGGTCCCCCGTCAGCGCATGCGTTGTCGCGCCCGGCTGACGGCGATGGTCGTGGAAGGTTTCCTGCATCCCCTCGAACACCGCGCCAAGTATCAGGACACCCAGAACCGCCGTCGTCACCGAGAAACCGCGCGACAGCGTTTCGGTTCCCATTGACAGGCGGGGATAGAAGTCCTCGCCCGAACCGACATAGACCGCCAGCAACCCCAGTCCTGTCGAAATCAGGCCCTTGCCCGGCGATCCGCCGACCACCGCCGCGATGAAGCTGAGTGACAAGATCAGCAGCGCGGTCTTTTCGGGCAGGTCGAGATAGGCCTCGACCAGAAGCGCCAGGAAGGGAGCGCAGAGTACCAGGACGATGTCCGAAAAGGTATCACCGGTGACCGATGAGAAATGCGCAACGCGCAGGGCCTTGCCTGCCTTGCCCGCGCGCGCCATTGGATGACCGTCGAGCGTGGTCATGAACGCATCGGGTGTGCCCGGCGTATTGAATAGGATCGCGGGAACCGCCCCTCCGATGGTTGCGCCCTTCATCACGCCGATCAGGAAACCCATGACCGGCAACAGCGCGTCGGATGAATAGCCGAAGATCGAAATCAGGACCGGCAGCGAGATCGCCATGGCCATCGGTCCTGCAAGCCCAGGTGTGGCGCCCACCACGATGCCAAGGACAAAGCCCGCGAAGACCAGAAGCAGGGTGAATGAAATTGGCAGGCTGAAGAGGCTGAAGGCTGCCGGGCCCTGAAAAACCGCCAGCACGCCCAGCCATGCATGGTCCAGCATGCCCATCACACGTCCCCGTTGGGTGGCAGAAGCAGATCGTCGAAGGGCAGGTCATAGATCGCGACCAATACGATCACCGCGGCCAGCGCTATGACCAGAACTCGCAGCGACAGGCGTTGTTCCGCGAGCACAAGAAGGGCCGCCACCATGACGGTGCCCCCCAGGATGAATCCCGCGAGTTTCCAGGGATAGCTGTCGCGCAGCAGGCGATATTCCTCGCCCGCGAGCGCAGCGGCCAATGGCCCGGTCCAGCGCATAAGAAGCAAGCTGACCACTAGGATAAGCGCTATCTGTAGCGCGAACACGACCGCCTCGCGTGAAGGCAAGGGCTGACTCGCGGCGCGACGCTCTGCCGTCAGCAGGAGCAGCCCTCCCACCAGGAGGAAGAGGGCGGCCAGACTCGGCGCCATTGCGTCTCCGATCACGGTACGACGGCGCACTGTCTCCACGATGCCCGTGGCCGTGTCCGAAGGGATCCAGACCAGAAGGGTAATCAGCGCGAAGGCGATCACGCTGCAGCCAATCAGGACGTTTCCTTTGGGATATCCGGACATGGCGAGCTTGTCCTTGCGCTGTTTTACCCGGGCCGGGCCGATTTGGCCCGGCCATTAGGTACTGGTCAGGCCTACTGTGACGCGGCTTCCATCAACGCGGCGGCACTTTCATAGTCGGCAGCCATCAACGCGTCGAGCTCTGCGCCCATGATCGTTGTCGCCCCGCCGAAGGCTTTCTTGACCAGCCCGCCGGCTTTGGTCGTCTCGTCGTTCACGATTTCGGCGATTGCCCGGGCAAGAGCGTCGCGCGCATCCTGCGGCACGCCTGCGGGCGCGACGAAGACAAAATAGCCGTCTGCGTTGAAGGGTGTGACGCCCAGATCGGCGAGTGTCGGGGCCTCGGGTGTCTGGGCCAGCGGCGCGGATAGCCCGGAGGCGAGGTTCACGAGATCGCCGGCGGCGACTCCCTTGGACTGGATGCCTGCGACAAAGCCCAGATCGACATCCCCCGCGACGATGGCGTCCAGCACCTCTTTTCCACCCTTGAGCGACACGATGTTCAGGTCGATCCCCTGGGCCCGCCCCAGCAGATAGGCGATGTCGTCGAGCTTGGGCGACATGACCCCGAAGCGCAGCGCGCCATCGCTCTTTGCCGCCGCGACCGCGTCAGAGAAGGTGGTCCAGCCTTTGTCGGCGCGCGCGACGATCCCCATCTGGAACCCTGCGGTGGTGGTCAGCCCCGTGAAGTCGGAAGGCGTCAGCCCCATGTCGGCCGAACGCATGTTGTAGCCCAGCGCCTCGGTCACCGCCATTCCGATGACCGTGCCGTCGGCCGGCTGGTCCTTCAGCGACGCAAGCATCGTCAGGCCACCCTTGCCGGTTGCCTCCTCGGGAATGAAGGACCATCCGGTGCGCGCTTCGAGTTCTTCGGCGATCAGCCGCGCCTGGGTATCCGCGCCCCCGCCGGCGGCGAAGGCGATCATCAGCTTGACAGGCCCCGGCGGGGTCCACTCCGATGCGCTGGCCGCGGTTGTCATGGCGAAAAGTCCCAATGCCGCTATCGCGGCTTTCAATCCGGTCCTCATGGCAGTCCTCCCTGATCTCCTGGCGGAAGTCAGTCATAAATTGGTTGACCCGTCAACTATAATGTTGACCCATCAACTTTTGGCGGGCAAGAATGCCCACAGGAATGAGGACCGGAGCATGAGCCAGAACGACATTGCCCGCATCGCCGAACCCCAGCCAGAGCTGCAGCTACAGCAATTTTTGACCTATCGGCTGTCGCGGGTTCAGGCGAAACTGAATGCACAGGCGTCGCGCGTGCTGCGCGAACATGCGGGGATCACGCTCACGCAATGGCGCATCCTGGCACTGATCGGTGTCGAAGGGCTGCGCCGGTCAGCGGATCTGTCGCGACATGCGGCGCTCGACAAGGGCATGGTCAGCCGCAACATCAAGCTTCTGGTGGCCGAGGGCCTTGTCGTGGCCGAAGGGGATGACAGCGACCAGCGCGCCCAGACGCTGGGCTTGACCGGGAAGGGACGGCAGTTGGTCGAACGCACCTTGCCCATCATGCGAAAGCGGCAGAATCTTCTGCGCGGCGCGCTGGACGCGGGTGAGCTTGCCGTTCTTTACCGCGCGCTCGACAAGCTGGAACTGGCGGCCGAAGCACAGGATTTCGACTGATGGCGGGGCACAACTTTCTGGTCATCATGTCGGACGAACATCAGGCCCGCGCCATGGGGTGTGTCGGACACCCCATTGTCCGGACGCCCCACCTCGATCTGCTCGCGGCGCGGGGGCTGCGTTTCACCGAAGCCTATACCCCGTCCCCCATTTGCGTTCCGGCACGCGCCAGCTTTGCGACCGGGCAGCCGGTTCACAAGATCCGTCTGTGGGACAATGCCATGCCCTATGACGGGTCCATACCCGGCTGGGGTCATGCATTGCAGGCCGGTGGGGTGCCGGTGGAAAGTATTGGCAAACTGCACTACCGCAGCGAGGAAGACCCGGCGGGGTTCGATGTCGAACACCTGCCGATGATGGTGGCAGATGGTGTCGGAATGGTCTGGGCGTCGATCCGCAAGGAAGACGAACGGGTGATCCGTGACGACGGCCGGATGCTTGGCGACTACATCGGCCCCGGCCAAAGCAAATACACCGAATACGATGCCGCAGTCA
Source organism: Ruegeria marina (assembly GCF_900101475.1). Taxonomy (GTDB): domain Bacteria; phylum Pseudomonadota; class Alphaproteobacteria; order Rhodobacterales; family Rhodobacteraceae; genus Ruegeria_B; species Ruegeria_B marina. The sequence continues at coordinate 180,604 of NZ_FMZV01000008.1, forward strand.
CCGATCGCACCTGCCGCTGGCTGGCCGAAAGGGCGGCTTCTGGCGATCGAAGGCCGTGGTGTCTCTATGTCGGGCTTGTCGCACCGCATTTTCCGCTCGTGGCGCCGCCCGAATATTTCGATCTTTACCCGCTCTCGGATCTGCCACCGCCAAAGCTGCATCCGAGGGACGGATATCGCCGGCATCCGTGGGTGGATAAGCAGAACGCCATGATGAACAGCGAAGCGAAGTTCACCTCGGAGAACGAGCGCCTATGTGCCATCGCCGCCTATCTCGGCCTGACCTCATGGCTTGACCATAATGTCGGTCGCATTCTGGCGGCGTTGCAGGCGCATGGCCTGACGGACAGCACGACCGTCGTTTATACATCTGATCACGGCGATAATCTTGGCGCGCGTGGCCTTTGGGGGAAATCGAACCTCTATCAGGAAAGCGTCGCCATTCCGATGATCATGGCAGGCCCGAATGTAACTCCCGGCGTCTGCCGGACACCCGTGACGCTGCTTGACCTTGCCGCGACGATCCCTGCCCATTTCGGACAGGCATTCGACTGCGCGGGAACACCGTTGCCAGACATCGCACAGCAGCCGGAAAACCCCGACCGCCCTGTCTTCAGCGAATACCACGCCGCAGGAGCGGTCTCGGGCGCCTTCATGCTGAAGAAGGGGCGTTGGAAGCTGAATCATTACGTCGGTTTCCCGCCCGAACTCTTCGACCTTGCCACAGATCCGGAGGAGACCGCCAACCTGGCTGCCGATCCCGCCTATGCCGACACGCTGGCAGAGCTGGAAGCCCAACTGCGCGGCATTCTCGACCCAGAGGCGACGGACGAACAGGCCTTCAAGGATCAGGCCGCGCTGATCGCGCGGATGGGCGGGCGTGACGCGGCGCTCCGTCTTGGGGCGCCGGGCGCAACGCCGCCTCCGGAGATCGCGGGATGAAGCTGACCGTTCTTGGGTCGGGCTCTCCCGAGGCCCATGTCCGCCGTGCGTCGTCGGGGTATCTGCTCGATGTCGGCCAGGATGTGATCCTGTTCGATTGTGGTGGAGGCGTCTTCGACAACCTTCTGCGCGCGGGGCGCCGACCATCCGAGATCACGCATCTGGTCTTTTCTCACCTGCATTCCGATCACATGATGGATTACGCGCGCCTCGTCCATGCTGCGTGGGACGAAGGCGGTACGCCGATCAGGGTATTCGGCCCGCCCCCGATCGCCCGGATCACGGAAGGCTTCTTCGGGGCCGACGGTGTTCTGGCGCACGATCTGCGGGCACGGACCGAACTCCTGCCGTCGCAGGAGGTCTGGAAGGCGCGGGGCGGAACTCTTCCACGGCCCTGGCCCAGCCCGGTGATCACCGAAATCAATCCGGGGTTCGTCCTGGAAACGGACAACTGGCGACTGACCTCCTGCGAGGTGCCGCATGCGCAGCCGGTGCTCTCCTGCATGGCTTTCGCCGTCGAGCACGCAGGCCTGAAATTCGTCTATTCGGGCGATGCGGGCCTTTGTCCCGACCTTGAGGCATTGTCGGAGGGCGCCGATCTGTTGCTGCACTGGTGCTACAGGCTGGATGGCGAGACCGTGCACCCGGCGATGGAACCCCTGACCCCGACCCCTGCGCAAATCGCCCGAACGGCCGTAAGGGCCGGCGTGGCCCGCTTGGTGCTCACTCATTTCCGGATCCACATGGACGCGCCCGGTTGCCACGAATCCGCGTTGGAAATGGTCAAGACGCACTTCACCGGACCAGTTTCGATCGCCGAGGATCTCGATATCTACGCTTTGAGCCAGGGGTTTGATCCAGGGGTTTGATGGTGCGATCCATTTCTTTGGGGCGTCGTCGAAAGGGATCCGGTCGGAGCGGGCAGGGCGGTCTCCTGGCGTTGCGTCATGCCCGACTGACCGGTTCGAGGAATTTCACTGCAGTCCGAAGAGAATTCGCCTGCCGGCAAAGCTGTATATTCGGTTCCCGCCGGGTCCAGCTTGCCCGGTCGGGATGGCGTCTTGTACTTCCGCTCGACCGAGCCCTCGCCCAGAAACTTTCTGATGGTGACGCGAGACTGCCCGGCGCCTGTCGGCTGTGGATTCGCTGATGTCGCGTGGCGTGAACCACGAGCAAACGGTCACAGTTTTTTCAGGTATGCCCAGGACACATATCCTTTGATCCCCCGTGCTTGTTCCAGAGTCACGCTACACCAGCGCGTCCCGCCGGTTTGCTCACATTTGTGGACTCGCAATACGATGCCGTTCGGCAGTCCAAGGATCACGCGGTACCCTGTTCCGGGGCCTGCGCGCATCTTGAGCATGTCGTCGTCTTCAACGCCAAAAACCTCGAAGCGCCCGAGAGATGCGGCCGCCGCAGGGTTGGAACTCAGGAGGGTTCCGATAGAAAGCGCCAGCAGCGCGATAGAGAGGGCTCGGTGCATCGTCTTCTCCTGTTTTCTGCCTCACAAGAATCGTAAGCGGTCGGTCGGCTGAAAGAAACAGCGACATGATGGCCGTGCTCGACTTTCGAAAGGATCCCGGCTGCCACAGCGGCTGGGTCCCGGACTGGATGCAGGGCGGCGTTCCACGCCACACCCGGGCTGATCGCGGCATGTCGGACGAAAGGAAGGTTGCGGCAGCGGAACGCAGGCCAGCCGAGAGTGACCCGGATATCCGCCATCGGGATATGGACCCGGTGCGGATTGCCGGGATTGCCGGAACCCGAGTTCAGCGCAGAATATCCGTCGACGCATCGCGTTTGTCTCCGGCTTGTGATCGTCCGGCAAACCAGACCCGGCGATGATCTTGTCAATTTCCTTCACCCGGCCATCTGCCGAGGCTTGTGAAATTTCTGTAACGACGCAGGCAGGCGATTGTCGAGGTCAATATTTCTGATATTCATGAAATATGGAAGAATTGATTCCCTCCCGCCTGTCCATCCTTGGCCATCCGCAACGGTTGGCCGTCTTCCGGCTCCTCATGCGCCGGTATCCGGACCGCGTGCCTGCTGGAGAGTTGGCGGAGGCGCTCGATCTCAAGGCTTCGACGCTGTCGGCATACCTTTCGGCCTTGCAGCAGGCAGGGCTGGTCTCCCAGGAGCGGGTCGGTACGTCGCTGCTCTACCAGGTCGCCATGACGGAGGTGCGGCGCACCTTCGATTACCTGCTCCTCGACTGCTGTCGGGGTCGGCCGGAGCTCTGTTCTCACGTCTCTTTGTCCTCTGCCAAGGGAAATACACCCATGTCCGACCGCAAGTACAAGGTGCTCTTTATCTGCACCGGCAATTCCGCCCGCTCGATCTTTGCCGAGGCCATTCTGCGCAAGGAGGCGGGCGATCGTTTCGAAGCCTACTCCGCCGGCACCAGGCCCCGCTCGGAACTGAACCCGTTTGCGCTCGAAGTGCTGCGGCACAAGGGGCATGACACCTCGGTTCTTCGGGCCAAGAACATCGCCGAGTTCCAGGGCGAGAACGTGCCGAAGTTCGACTTCGTGTTCACGGTCTGCAACCAGGCGGCGAACGAGGAATGCCCGGCCTGGACCGGGCAGCCGGTAAGCGCGCATTGGGGCATGCCGGACCCGGTGAAGACCGAGGGAACCGATGCACAGAAGAGCCTCGCGTTTCAGCAGGCCTACGGGGCTCTGCAAAACAGGATCAAGGCCTTCGCGGCGCTTCCGATCGCCTCGCTCGATCGCATCTCGCTCCAGAAGGCGGTTGACGATATCGGCCGGACCGACGCCGGGGCGCCCGCATGACGGTCTATGCTCTCAACGGCCTCGGCCGGATTGGCAAACTTGCGCTTCGCCCGCTTCTCACGCGCGGTGCACAGATCGCCTGGATCAACGACGCGGTGGGCGACCCGGAGATGCACGCCCATCTGCTGGAGTTCGACACGGTCCATGGCCGGTGGGACGCCGCCTTTTCCCATGACGAAGGGTCCGTGACGGTCGACGGCGTCCGGCTGCCCTTCATCGGAACGAGCGACCTGTCCAAGCTGCCTTTGGAGGGTGTCGACGTGGTCATCGACTGCACGGGCGTCTTCAAGTCCGAGGCGAAACTTGCGCCCTATTTCGAGGCGGGAGTGAAGAAGGTGGTGGTCTCGGCGCCGGTGAAGGATGGCGGCGCGGCCAACGTCGTCTACGGCGTCAACCATGACATCTACGATGCAGCGGCGCACCGGATCGTCACGGCGGCGAGTTGTACCACCAATTGCCTGGCACCGGTGGTGAAGGTCATTCATGAGGCCATTGGCATCCGTCACGGGTCCATCACCACGATCCACGATGTCACGAACACCCAGACCATCGTCGACAGGCCCGCGAAGGACCTGCGCCGGGCGCGCTCGGCGCTGAACTCGCTGATCCCGACCACCACCGGTTCGGCTACTGCGATCACGCTGATTTATCCCGAACTGAAGGGGCGCCTGAACGGACACGCGGTGCGGGTGCCGCTCCTGAACGCCTCAATCACCGACTGCGTTTTCGAGGTGGAGCGGGCGACAACGGCAGAAGAAGTCAATGCACTGTTCAAGACCGCTGCCGAGGGGCCGCTCGCGGGCATCCTCGGCTACGAGGAGCGCCCGCTCGTCTCGGCCGACTACACCAACGACCCGCGGTCGGGCATCGTGGATGCACTTTCGACCATGGTGGTGAATGGGACCCAGGTGAAGGTCTATATCTGGTACGACAACGAAATGGGCTATGCCCATCGTCTGGTCGACGTCGCGCTCATGGTGGGAGCCTCGCTTTGATCGGCCATCGTGAAGCAGTGCGTCCCGAGGGACTGTCCGCCTATATCGCCGTCACGGCCGCCTACTGGACCTTCATGCTGACGGACGGTGCGCTGCGGATGCTGGTGCTCTTGCACTTCCATACGCTTGGCTTCACGCCGGTGCAGCTCGCCTACCTTTTCGTACTCTACGAAATCGCCGGTATGGTCACGAACCTTTCCGCCGGCTGGATCGCGGCGCGCTTCGGACTGACCTCGACGCTCTACGCAGGCCTCGGGATTCAGATCGTGGCGCTGGTCGCACTTGCACAGTTCGACCCCGGCTGGGCGGTTGGGCTCTCGGTGGCTTTCGTCATGGTGGTGCAGGGTGCGAGCGGCGTGGCGAAGGACCTCGCCAAGATGTCCTCGAAGTCGGCGGTCAAGATCCTCGCGCCGACCGAGAGCGGCGGCCTCTTCCGCTGGGTCGCGCTCCTCACGGGTTCGAAGAACGCTGTGAAGGGGCTTGGCTTCCTGCTCGGCGCCGCGCTCCTGGCCACGATCGGCTTCTTCTGGGCAGTCCTGGCCATGGCCGCCGTGCTGGCGGTGATCCTCGTCGCGGTGCTGATCGCCATGCCGCCGGGCCTGCCCAAGGGCCGCAAGGGTGCGAAATTCTCCGAGGTCTTCTCCAAGTCCAACAACGTCAACTGGCTCTCGGCCGCACGCGTCTTTCTCTTCGGCGCACGGGACGTCTGGTTCGTCGTGGGCATCCCGATCTACTTTTATGGTGTCCTGTCCGACGGCACTCCCGAGGGAAATCGCGCCGCCTTCTTCATGATCGGCACTTTCATGGCGCTTTGGATCATCCTCTATGGTGGGGTGCAGGCCTCGGCGCCGAAGCTTCTGCGCGCGGCCGGCACGCCGGAACGCGATCTCGTGGGCAAGGCCCGCAGCTGTGCCTGGACGCTCGCAGCAGTCCCGGCCGCGCTGACCGCGGCTGCGCTGGTGTCGGGCGAGCCACAGCCCTGGCTCACCGTTACTATGGTCGCGGGACTGCTCGTCTTCGGTGCGATCTTCGCAGTGAATTCGGCGCTACATTCCTACCTGATCCTTGCCTTCACAAAGGCCGAGCGTGTTACGATGGACGTGGGCTTCTACTACATGGCGAACGCGGGCGGGCGGCTTCTCGGTACGGTCCTGTCCGGACTCACCTACCACATCGGAGGTCTCCCACTGATGCTTGGAACCGCCACCCTGATGGTGGCCCTCTCGGCGCTCGCGGCTGGGCGTCTTAACGCGACGGAACCCGAGGTCACCCCGAAATGACTGTCTTCGAACGATATCTGACCCTCTGGGTCGCACTCGCCATGCTGGCAGGCATAGCCATCGGTGCCGCTGCTCCGGCGCTGGTCGAGATCGTCGCCGCGGCTGAGGTCGCGAGCGTCAACCTTGTCGTTGCCGTGCTCATCTGGGCGATGGTCTACCCGATGATGGTCGGTGTGGACCCACGCAGCCTGCGGGACGTGGTGAAGCAGCCGAAGGGCCTCGCCATCACGCTTGCGGTCAACTGGCTCGTCAAGCCCTTCACCATGGCTGCGCTCGGCGTCCTGTTCTTCGAGGTGGTCTTTGCCGACCTCATTGCGCCGGAGGATGCGCAGCAGTATATCGCGGGGCTGATCCTGCTGGGCGCCGCACCCTGCACCGCGATGGTCTTTGTCTGGTCGCAGTTGACCCGGGGCGACGAGAGCTACACGCTCCTCCAGGTCTCGGTGAACGACGTCGTCATGGTCTTCGCCTTTGCGCCCATCGTGGCCTTCCTCCTTGGTGTGACCGACATCGCGGTGCCGTGGGAGACGCTGGTTCTGTCAGTCGTCCTGTTCGTCGCCCTGCCGCTTTTGGCGGGCCTCTGGACGCGGGCGCGTCTCGGCAGCGCAGAACGCATCGCCGCCTTCCGCGACCGGGTGAAGCCCTGGGGGGTCGTGGGTCTCATCGCAACGGTCGTGATCCTCTTCGGGCTCCAGGGTCAGGTGATCCTCGACCGGCCGGAGGTCATTGCGCTCATTGCCGCCCCGATCCTGATCCAGTCTTATGGCATCTTCGCGCTGGCTTATGCCGCCGCCTATGCCCTGCGGGTGCCGCACCGGATCGCCGCGCCCTGCGCGCTTATCGGTACATCGAACTTCTTCGAACTCGCCGTTGCCGTGGCGATCAGCCTTTTCGGTCTGAATTCCGGCGCAGCGCTCGCTACTGTGGTGGGCGTGCTCGTCGAAGTGCCTGTCATGCTGTCGCTCGTCGCTTTCGCCAATCACACGCGCGCCGGTTTTGCATGATCCAGGGTCTTCCCAATATCGACCCGATGCATATGCATCCTGTCGATGCCGCCAAATATCAGGGTTCGGACGACCCCGGTCATCCGCAGCAGATCCCAAGCCCGCGAGGCTCGGTTCGGGCGCGGCTGTATCCTCGGACGGTTGGGTGCGAAGCAAAGCGCCTGTTGCGTTTGGTCGGGGCGGAGGGCGGATATTGCGACCCGAGCGGTGCGCAGAGGACATTTCGCTGAAGATGAATTACGACAGATTTGATGTGGAATCATTTACAAAACTAGAATTGTAGTTATGTTAGTGCCATGACAACGATCAGCCCCAATGCCCGTGCCCTTGCCGCTCTTGGCCATGACGCCCGCCTGTCGATCTTTCGCCTTTTGGTGAAAGCCGGTGACGATGGGCTGCGGGTCAGCGATATTGGCGAACATCTGGGGTTCGCGCCTTCGACACTTGCGCATCACCTGTCCGCGCTGGTGGATGCCGGGCTGGTCCTTCAGGAAAAACAGGGCCGCGAGGTAATCAATCGGGTCGATTTTCTTGCGATGCACGCGCTTGTCGGTTTTCTGACCTCCGAATGCTGCGTAGGTGTCGCGGTCCGTCCGTCGGAGGATGCTGCATGAGAAACGCGCGCCTTTTTCTTACCTTTAAACAACCGTAATTCTGGATATTTAGTGATGACTGATACAACCCTCCCGATACCTGGCCTCCGGTCAATGCTGCGTCATGTTTGGCAGGATCAGCGGGTCTGGCTCGCCTCTGCCGCCATCCTTGCGGGGCTAGTGATCTTCGACACGCCGCAGGCCGTGGACAGCGCGATTTTTGCCGGAGGCGCTCTCCTGAGCACGGCGCCGTTCCTGATCCTCTCGATCGGAATCGCGGCGTGGGCGGGGGCGACGGGCGCCGACAACCTGATCGCCAGGGCCTTCACCGGCGCGCCGCTCCTGATGATCGGCTTGGGCGCGCTGGCGGGAGGCATCTCGCCGTTCTGTTCCTGCGGGGTCATCCCGCTGATCGCTGCGCTCTTGGCGATGGGGGTGCCGCTTTCGGCAGTCATGGCCTTCTGGCTCGCCTCGCCGATCATGGATCCTTCGATGTTCGTGCTGACGGCAGGCGTACTGGACCTTGAGTTCGCGGTGGCCAAGACGCTGGCCGCCATCGGGCTGGGCGTGTTCGGCGGGGCGGTGGTGCACCTGATGATGAAGGGTGGGGCCTTCACCGATCCACTGCGCGAGGGGATCGGCAATGGGGGCTGCGGCGGCGCGAGGATCCGCGCGCCCAAGCCCGTGGTCTGGCGCTTCTGGGCCGAGCCCGAGCGACGGGCGAAGTTCGGCAAGACGGCGCTGAGCACAACGCTTTTCCTCGCCAAGTGGCTGACGCTGGCCTTCATCCTTGAAAGCCTGATGCTGGCATGGATCCCTGCGGAAACGGTGACTGCAACACTGGGTGGAGAGGGCTTGCTGCCCATCGTGACCGCGACCCTGGTGGGCGTGCCTGCCTACCTCAATGGTTACGCAGCCCTGCCGCTGGTCGGCGGGCTGATCGAGCAGGGCATGGCGCCCGGAGCGGGGATGGCCTTCCTCGTCGCCGGTGGCGTCACCTCGATCCCTGCGGCCATGGCGGTCTGGGCGCTGGCGCGGCCGCCGGTTTTCCTGCTTTATCTCATGCTCTCTCTGAACGGAGCCTTTACCTCAGGGGTGCTGTTCCAGCTCTGGCAAATCCTGTGACTTGGTGACCGACGCGGCGATGGCTGGGCTCTTCTCCGCGCGACCCGGCGATCTCAAGGCATGGGGCCACCTGGTCCCGGCCTTTCGATGCGGTCTGATCGCACCACGTCCGACTCAACCAATATCCTTTTGACAAGCCTTCCCGGCGATCGGCCGGGTTTTCGCTTGAGTGATCAACAGACCAACAAACTTTCCATTGTCATCATAAGGCACTGATCTACTGTACCTAGGAGCGTCAGCGCTATCTCAGAGTTCAAATTTGGCTGCCCAAACCATGTCCATATGGCGACAGATCCTGACAATTGCGTTCATCGCGTCTCTCGCCTACGGCGGTTTCAAACTCTACGAACAATATGTCGTTGATCCGAAAGCATCGTCTGAGAACGCAAATCGTCGATCCGTGGCACCGACCATTGTCGAATTGGCGACTGCCGAACTGCGTATTCTGAAAACGGCGGTCGAAGCCGTAGGGACTACGCGGGCCAGGCAATCGGTCGACATTGTTCCCGAAGCGGATGGCCGGGTCGAACGCATCCTGTTCGAACCGGGTCAGACCGTTCAGCGGGGCGAGGCGCTGGTTGAACTTGATGATACGATCGCCCGCGCGGACCTGGCCGAGGCGAATGCAAAGCTGGTCGAGCGGGAACGGGTGCTGGAACGTGTTACGCAGCTCCGAGGGTCGAGCACGGTGTCCGAGGCAACCCTGGAAGAATCAATAGCAAGACTTGCCGAGGCGCGCGCGGAACTGAACCGCGCCGAACAGAAGCTTGCCGAAAGAACAATTCGGGCGCCGTTCACCGGCAAGGTCGGCTTGGCCGATATCGACCAGGGTGCGAGGGTGACCGCTGGAACCTACATCACGCGTCTCGACGACCTCACCAATGTCGAGGTCGAATTCTCTCTGCCGGAAACCCTGTTTTCCCAAGTCCGAAGCGGGCAAAGGATCATGGCCTCGAGCCCTGCCTTTCCCGGACGGGAATTCGACGGGGTGATCGAAGCCGTGGATACAAGTATTGACCCGGTTAGCAGATCCTTTCGAACCAGAGCCGTGATCCCCAATGCCGACGGTACTCTTCCGGCCGGCATGTTCATGTCTCTCGAACTTACGCTTTCGGAAAGCGAACGCATTGTGGTGCCGGAAGAGGCGATCATTTTCCAGGCCGCCGAAACCTATGTCTTCACCGTCGATGACAACAAGGCGCAGCGCGTCACGGTCAAGACCGGGCAGCGGCGAAACGGAGTTGTCGCGATCGAAAACGGGCTGGAAGAAGGCGATTCCGTTATTGTCAGAGGGTTGCACCGGGTACGGGACGGCGGAGCGGTAGAGGCTCTGAATAAACCCGGAGAGATGCGTCCGGCAACGGGAAGCGATTCATGATTTTGACCGATCTTTCCGTTCGTCGACCGGTACTGGCGGCGGTTGCCAATCTTTTGCTGATCGTGCTTGGGATAACCGCGTTGCGTGACATTCCGGTGCGCGAACTTCCCGATGTGGACAACGCGGTGGTGACCGTGACCACCACGTATCGCGGCGCGGCGCCCGAGGTGATCGACACCGACCTCACCGAGACGATCGAAGGAGCCGTGGCGTCGATTTCGGGCATCCGGTCGATCAGTTCGGAAAGCCGCCAGGGCTGGTCGCGGGTGGTGATCGAATTCACCGCCGGGTATGACGTCGACATTGCCGCCAATGACGTCCGCGACGCGGTCGGTCGTATCCGGGACGATCTGCCTGACGAAGCGGATGCGCCCGAAGTCGAGAAAAGCGATGCCGACGCTGACCCCGTAATGCGTCTGGCAATCGTGTCCGACCGCATGACAACCGCCGAAATTACCGATTATGTTGATCGTTTCATTGCGGATCGTCTTGCGACTCTGGATGGTGTGGCCAGCCTGCGTATTTACGGCGAACGCGCTTTCGCGGTCCGCATATGGCTGGATAGACGCGCCTTGGCCGCCCGCAAGCTTACGGTCGAAGACGTGGAACGCGCGCTTCGGCGCAACAATGTTGAACTGCCCGCCGGCGAGGTCACTTCGAGCAGCCGGCAACTTGCGGTGCGCCTGAACAGCCGCTTGCAAAGCGTCGACGACTTCCGCGATGTCGTACTGGATCGTATCGAAGGCTATCCTGTCCGTCTGCGTGACGTTGCCCGTGTCGAACCCGGTGTGGCCGACGACTCCACGATCGCACGCAGCGACGGTCGTGAAGCGGTAGGTGTCGCGGTTCAAAGGCAAAGCCAATCCAACACCCTCCAGATTTCGCAAGCGGTCAGGGCCGAGATCGACAAGATCAACCCGACCCTGCCGGACGGCATGGAAATCCTCGTGGGGTCGGATGACGCGCTGTTTGTCGGCGCCTCGATCCGCGAGGTCGTCATTGCCCTTTTCATCTCGCTGGCCCTTGTCGTCGCGGTGATCCTGCTGTTTCTCAGATCCCTGCGCGCCACGCTGATACCGGCCATCACCATTCCGGTGTCGCTGATCGGCGCCTTTGTCCTGATCGGGGCCTGGGGATTCTCGATCAACACGCTCACGCTGCTGGCGCTGCTGCTGGCGATCGGGCTCGTGGTCGACGACGCGATCGTGGTTCTGGAGAACATCCAGCGCCGGATCGAGAATGGCGAAACACCTCTTGTCGCAGCGCTGAAAGGATCCCGCCAGGTCACCTTCGCCGTGCTGGCCACCTCGGTCACGCTGATCGCGGTGTTCGTGCCGCTGTCCTTCATGCCGGGCCAGGTCGGGCGGCTGTTCATCGAATTCGGCTGGGTGATGGCCGGCACGGTGGCGATTTCGACCTTTGTCGCGCTGACAGCCTGCCCCGCGCTGGCCTCCAAGATTCTTGTCCGGGGCGAAGGCGCGCCTGTTCACGAGGCCGACCAGCCGCGCGGCGCGGTGCAGCGGGCCTATGCGGGGTTTCTGCGCAAATGCCTGCACATGCCTCTTGTGGTGCTCGCGGTGACCGGCGCGGTCACCGGTGGCGCTGCATTTCTTTACGGCTCTCTGCCGCGCGAACTTGCCCCGCGCGAGGACCGGGGGGTCGGTTTCGTGCCGCTGACGGCACCACAGGGCAGCACGGTCGAATACACCGACCTTGCCGCCCGGCAGGTCGAGGGCCTGCTTCAGCCTCTCCGCGAGCAGGGTGTCGTGGAAACGGTCTTTACCTTCACCGGCTGGGGCAACCGCGCCTATCGGTCCTTCGTCGTGTTCCGGCTTGCCCCTTGGGAAGACCGCGAGATGAGCGCTGCCGATGTCGCCAGATCCATCGCTCCAAAGATGGGAGAGGTCACGATCGCGCGCGGGTTTCCGATAACTCCGGCGGGGCTGGGGCTCCGTGGCAACTCGACACCGGTCAGCGTGATTATCAGCGGCCCGGACTTCGACAGCGTAAAGGGCTGGGCAACCGAAATGCTGGCGCGTGCCGAGGAAATTGAAGGTCTCGTCAACCCCGAAATTAACTTTGAACAGAATCTCCCTCAGCTCGAGGTCCGCATCGACCGGGAGCGAGCCGACGACCTGGGCATCTCTATAGAAACCATTGCGACGACCTTGCAGTCGATGCTGGCGTCGCGGCAGGTCACGACCTTTGTGAGCCAAGGCCGGGAATATCCCGTCATACTGCAGGCCGAGGAGCGTGATCGCACGTCCGCAGCCGACATCGACAATATTCACATCCGCTCGGGCGACGGCCAGACATTGGTGCCTCTCGGAGCACTCGTGAGCATAGGCGAAAACGCCGCCGCCCCTTCTCTTCGACGATTTGACCGTCTTCCTTCCATCCAGTTGTCAGGCGCTCTTGGCCCGGGGGCAGACCTTGGCACCGTCTTGGGAGAGTTGGAACAAATTGCGGCCGAGATTATTCCGGCAAGTGGCAAACTTGGGTATGATGGGCAGTCGAGGACCTTCAAGGATACATCGGCGGGCGCCGTCGCGGTTTTTGCGATGGCGCTCCTTGTCGTGTTCCTCGTGCTTGCCGCCCAGTTCGAAAGCTTCGTCCACCCGCTCATCATACTTCTGACCGTGCCCGTCGGGGTCGCCGGATCGATCTATGCGATGACCGCAGGCGGCCTGTCGTTCAACGTCTACAGCCAGATCGGTATCATCCTCCTGATCGGGCTGGTCGCAAAGAACGGCATCCTGATCGTCGAATTCGCCAACCAGTTGCGCGACGAAGGCAAATCGGTGCGCGAGGCCGTGGTTCTCGCCTCGGTCCTGCGCTTGCGTCCGATCACGATGACGGTCCTGTCGACCATACTTGGCTCTCTGCCGCTTGTCCTGGCCACGGGCGCCGGCGCGGAAAGCCGAAACGCCATAGGCACGGTCATCATCGCCGGTCTTGGCCTGTCGGCCATCCTGATGCTGGCCGCGACACCAGTACTTTACGATCTGCTCGCGAGATTTACGAAGCCCCGAGGGGCCGTTGAAAAAGCCTTGGAGCAGGAGCTTCGGGCGGCCGGTTCGCGGTGAAGCACAGCCATGGCGGTGCCAGGCGAATTCGTACTCGTCTGCTCCTTCAGGCTTGGGCCGTCACTACTTGATGGACAGGGATATCGTGGGGGGCAGGTCAGATCAAATTCCAAGAAGAACACGCGATGCGCGGACAATTACTCTTGGGTCGAGATCGGTGCGCGCCACCGGAGGCGGTGGATCTGAGCGGCCTGTAAGGCTCGCGACCGCAGTGCGTGCCGAACGCACCGAGTATTCCACAGTAAAGACGCAATCCCGCGGGAGTTCACAATATTGTCCGATCACAGCGAAGTTTTCAGCCCCATGCGGACGTACATCGGGGCGGTCTCCCGGTTCCCTGGGCATGAACTGGCTGGTGATGTAGGGCATTCGACACGGGACGATCTTCGCGGTGTCGAACCATGCCTTTTGGTCGTCCGTCAACTGCAAATGGCCGCAAAGTTCTTCGATGACTTCGGAGCCGGTCGCTTCCCACATCGGTTTTTTCACGAAATCACCTGGCAGGTCACCTCGCAACCCGTAGCCCCAGAAGGTATAGGTGCCGTGTTTCTGCCCGCGAAAATGTGGCTGATGAAATAACACGATGGAAAGCGTCCAGCCTGAACCGGCAAATGTCACCAGACCACCTGTGCCGGTTCGGTTGTTGGTGAAATCCTCCATGAATTCGAAGAAGTCGGGGCCGTCCATGGTAATAGTGAACGAGTTCCACCCGGTCTTGCCAGTGTCGCTGCAGAAAACGTCGGGTTTGCCAAAGCCTTCATGCCGTGACGCCAGCTTTCGCCATAGCTGCCAGCCACCGGCCGGCTGTTCGTCGAGCGTCGGTGCATGGTTCCTGGATCCAAACACCGACCCGTCTGTCATGGAACCGAGCGTAAGGTATACGCAGTCCTCAGCACTCACTTCTATCGCATCGCCATCGTTGAGGGTGAGGGCGCTGACGCGTCGACCCTGCCGTGTACCGTCGATCATCACGTCGGTAACCTGTCTGCCAGTCACGATACGAACGCCGCGGGTTTGCAGCCACGCCAAGATGGGGGCGATCATGGAGTCGTACTGATTGTAGCGTGTACGCAGAATGCCCGAAATCCGTGTGAAGCCAGGGAAAAGATGCATAAAACGAAGCAGGTATCGCCGCATTTCGACCAGTGAATGCCAAGGCTGAAACGAGAACATCGTGGACCACATCAGCCAGAAATTGCTGTCGAAGAAGGCAGGCTTGAACCAGTCGTCGATCCGTTGCGCGCCCAGCCCGGCCTCCGGGTGCAGAATCAAGCGATTGAGATCGACAATATCTTGCGCGCTGAGCGTAAGATCATACCGGTCCTCGGCCGGACTTCCATTCCGTACCAAGCGGCAATTTGACGAACCCGGCACCATTCGGTTGAACTCGAGAATATCATCCCTGGCGGAGACGGACGGATCGCTCTGCAACGGGATGGTTTTCAACAGGTCAAGAGTGCAGGCAAAGTGTTTCTCGAACATGCGGCCGCCTCGCACGACGTAACCTGTTTCAGCGTCTCCGCCGCCATCGAGCGATCCGCCAGGGATACCGAGTTGCTCGTAAATCCAGATATCTTCACCGCGTACTCCTGCGTCTCTGCAAAGAAACACGGCAGCAGACAGGCCGGCTATACCAGCACCCACGATATGGTGCTGGACGGTTGCGATGTCTTCGGACATGAGATTGCTCCCGGATTTCAACGCTTCGTTCAGTTTCTGACCGGATACACGAAACGGCTTTGATCCCGGTCAAACCATGGACAAGAGTTGAAGCCGAGGTGCAAACACCTGGAACTTCAGGGGACTGTCCGAATTGGGCTTCAAGCGGTCACCTGACAGAAGCCATCAGAGGTCCATTGTGAGGACAATCCGGCCCTTCAAACCCGGCCGGTGCGGCGCCTCTGAATTCGCAGCAGGGGCGCCCAGGCTTGCATTCCTTTACGGCAAAACCACCCGGTAGAATGGCGCTTCTGCTTCCTGTGCCGTTCCGACAGGCTGAAGCATCGCGCCTTCCTGTGCCGGAAGTGATCGCAAGTACACCACGACGGCGTGCGTGTCCTCGTCCGAGAGACCGGCATAGGCCTGCCATGGCATTGCCGGTGCCAGGATCCGGCCGTCAGGGCGTATCCCGCTGCGGAGCGCGGTTGCGATCTCGTCGTCCGACCAGGAGCCGAGGCCGCTTTGCGAGGGCGTCAGGTTTGGCGCCCAGAAGATCCCGAGGCCCGGAATCTCGAAACCGATATTCCCGCCGGACAGGCCCGCACTTGCGATGGGCGCGCCTTCGGGGCCCCGCGGCATGTGGCAACCGGCGCAATCCATGATCCTGACCAGATAGGCGCCTCGCTCGACAGGATCGGCCCAGGCCGGAGCGGAGGCAGCTGACCCAAGCAAGGCCGCCAGAGCGCAAAACTGTTTGATCTTCATTCGTGGTTCTCCTTGGATATCCGCGATCAGGCCGCGTGGCGGCCGGTGGCCGTAGGTTGTTTGCGAAACAGGTTTTCGGGGTCATATCGGTTGCGGATGCCGTCCAGTTTAAGCCGTACTGCATCCGAAAGAATTGGCAGGCGATGTTCCGCTCCATCCAGATCGGCTTCGCCGACATAGGCACCGTTCGCGGATGGGACGAGTTGTCCGGACAAACCGCGCAGCCATGCCATGTTCGCGTTATCGGCGCCCTCGTCATCCCAGATGCCATAGATCGTTGCCATCATCCGCCCGCTTACCGAGAAGGCCGAGATGTCGGGAACTGCACTTGCATTCGATCGCAGCGCAAGGAGACCAAAGCTTCTTGGCGAGGGCGCTGTTCCGATGCCCTGAACAAGCCGCGCAAGAACATCGCCGAACGCGGCATCCGACCAGATGCAGTCAACGCCGTATCGCGCGCCCGGCGGCGTCGAGGCGCCGGTGATCTCGTAGAGCGCCTGAAACGGTGTTGGCATCGGCCCCATCATGGCGATCGGGCTTTCGGGGGCGGAATGTCCCAGCTTTAGAAGTGTCTGCTGAGCTTCGGCCTCGGTGGTGGCGAAGACGCTCGCGATTGCGGCAATAACCGGACCGTCAGGACCCGTATCGATCTTCACCGTGAACTCGACATTCGATGGCGCTTGCGCAACTGCGCCTTCGGCCCAGCGCGCAATCTCTCCGAGGCGAGCCGCCGGGTAGACCCGGACAACCGTGGTCAATGCCTTCGGTCCGTCCTGAAGCGCGACGCGATAGCCCGTGACAATCCCGAAGAAAGAGGGGCCAGCCCCGCGCGCTGCCCAGAATAGATCAGGGTGTGAATCGGCGCTGGCCGTGACGATCTGACCGTCGGCCAGAACAACATCCACGGAACGTACCGAATGGCAGGCAATACCCCAGGCGTTCGCGTTCCAGCCGATTCCGCCTCCGAGAAGATAGCCGCCCATTGGAACCGAGGCGCAATGCCCGACCGGGAAGGCCAGCCCATGACGGTCCAAGGCAGCGGCGAGGCGCGTGTTCGTGACGGCCGGGCCAATTGAAGCTTCGCGTGCGGCAGTGTCGATGCGCAAGCTGTCGAAGGCGCCGAGATCGATCACCATGTCCGCCTTCATGGCTATTCCGGTGAACTGGTGGCCGCCGGTTCTGGCGGAAACGCCGAGGCCGTGGTGCCGGGCGTAGCGGATGGCTTCCTGCACATCGCTGACATCTGCGGCGCGCACGATTACTCTGGCGCGCCGGTCCGGTTTGCGTGCGTTCCACACCAACGCGTCGCAAGACGCAGAGTAGCCTGGATCGTAGGCTGTGATTGCGGTCCCGCGCAGGCGGGATGTGAACTCGTCGTATGTCATTGTTCCGGTCTCCTTGGAACCGGCACATGCCCCTTGGCCCGGGTAACTTCCCCGGTGCGCCGCATGTCCGGCTGGTGTCTCTGGATCGGGAGGCCGCTCGGCGTGCCTGTCGGCCATCCCGGTTCATGACGCAGGGATCGCACGGGTTGCGGTGGATCGCATGCTAAGTGATCCCGCGCAAAAGGCTCACGAATGTTAAAATCTTGCTCAGGCCGACCCGGGCGCCTCTTCCAGGACGATGCGGCTGCCTGTCAGCAGACGGAAACGGCCGCGCCCGGCCTTTTCGATGCGAAGGCAGGCGCATCGTTCCTCCAATCGCTTTCTGAGCAGGATCAATCTGGCGTCCAGATTCTCGGCATGAGCGGGCAGCCTGAGAGCGGGATCAAGGCGCAGTTCGCGTGTGGTGAATTCGGTTCTGCCGGTGTCCCGATGTTCACGGAGAAGGCGCCACAGGATCGCTCCTGCCACTCCCTTGATCAGATAGTCATGGCCCAGAAAGACGCTTTGATCCACGGCGAAGTAGCGAATTCTGACGGTGCCTTCGGCCGGATCCGGATCCGGCAGTTTTTCCAGAGCCTCCTGATCCTCCGTCAGCCGCAGCAGCGCCATCCGCGCCCCGAGATGCCCGGCAACAAGGGCCAGAGCATCCTCTTCCTCGTAGCCGAAGCGCATGATGGCATCGTCTTCGGCGAAGAGAACGGCAACCACGCGGTTGTCGTCCACGATCGGCAATGCGATCTGGCTGCGTGGGGCGGCAAGGCCCGGAAAGGCGATGCGGCACGGTTCGTCTCCGACGATGCCATTGATGCGCGCGGCTTCACGAACCGCTTCGCCGTAGCGATACTCGGTGGTCATGTGGCCGATCCTGATCGGCATACCCACGGCGGCGGCGACGCCGATCACGCCTTCTCCCGAACCGACCTCCGCCCCGATACCGCTGGCCGCGTAGCCATTCGAGGCTACGGCGTAGAACGGGCCGCCTTGGCCTTCGGCAACCAGCACGATCGCCCACCGGATGCCGAAATCCCGCTCCAGACAGATCGTAACCTGATCGAACAGATCTTCCAGATCCTGACACTGATCGAGCGTCGCGAAGGTCCGTCGCGTTGCGGCGAGGAGTGACTCGCGGGGCGGCGGTGTCATTACCGGTCCCGGAACCTGCCTGATCCGCGTCACACGGAAGACATCCGAGCCAAGAAGCCGAAAGACGCCTGCCATTCCATGATGGGACGCGATCCCGGCAAGCTTTGCCTTCATGCTTTCGAAAAGGGCGCCGCTGGTGCGTGTCTCCTCGTACTCCAGATCCAGCCTGTAATGAGCCAGTGTTTCGGGATCGGTCACCTGCACCGCTGCCCGACGGGTTGCTAGGAGGTTCGAACGGGTCTTGTTGAAGAACTGGTAGGACAGGGCTACCCGTTCGGGATCAACATAGTGAACCTGGCTGATCATCGATACATTCGGCACACCATTCGGATCACAGGTTGCCATGATCGAAGCGATCACACCCTCCAGCGCCGGCCTGAGCGCATCCACCGTGATGACGCTCACTTGGTAATCTCCTGTCCTGCGCCCGGACCGGGTGTCTGGCTGAAGACCTGCTCGGGAGCAAACTCAACCGCGACAAGGTTCGCCGTCTCGTACACCGAGTAACCCACACCCTGTGCCTCGGAATAACCAAGCTCGGACAAACCGTCCCTGAAAAGCGCCTGCTGCCGGTCGACCTCTGGAAGATCGTCGTTGCACCGGGGGCCGGTGTGCGCCTTTGATGCCTTGATCTGGAACGAGGTATGGTCGCGGGTCACAGTAAGGGTCACTGCCACCGGTCCCCCCGAGGCAAGGGCTTCGATCACTTCTGCATTGACGCATCTGTCGACCAGAAACCGGAACACCCCGCCTGGGCGCAGTCGACATGCAACGCCAAGGCCGAGTACGGGCGCTCCGTCGGATCCGCAAGACGCTATTGCGATCCCGCAACCCGATTGAGCGAGGGCCACCAATGCGGGGGCAAGTATCGGTTTTGCCACCTCCTGATCCGCTGTTTGTGCGCTCCGGCCATCTGTCATCTGCAATACCGACGAAAGAGGAAAGACTTCATGAGGGCAGTCCGCCCGATGACAATCCTAATCTCGCACCCAAGATCTTGGAAGCGGGATCGTTTGGGGCGCTTCCCGAGCGAAGACGGTTTTGCCTTCTTCTCTTGGCGTGTTTGCGCAGCAAACCGTCTCGAGGCGGGGAGGGCGGTTTCATAGCTTCGAGCCGTGACCGGACGGCCCAGGTTCCGCTCCAGACGATCCGGTTCTGGTGGAACGGAATTGGCCCGATGTAGGAGGCGGGGATCTAAATCCAAGCAAACTTCAAGTTGATCCCTAACGCTGATCTTGCCGAGCGGCGTCAACTCTGTTCCGCCGGTTTCTCGCGGTTATCGGGAAACCGATTCTGGCTGGAAACCCGTCTGACACGACCCGCGGCGAATGAAAGGTTACACGAAATCCGTGGCGTCCAGCGCGCCGATGGCAAGGCCGTCGAAATCGATCCAGCTTCCGGGTGCAGACGTGACCTCGGCGCGCACCCCTCCCAAGATCGGCGAGAATGTCAACGAGGCGAAGGTCAGCCCTCCCAGAAGGTCGATCACGTCGATACCATCTTCGAAATCGCGGATCACGTCCTGGCCATCGTTGATGCCGAACTCGAACGTGTCCGACCCTTGCCCACCATACAGGATGTCGTCGTCCGCCCCGCCCGACAGCGTGTCGTCGTTCGCACCGCCGTAGAGCGAGTCATTGCCCGCGCCGCCCTGCAGGTCGTCGTTGCCGTTCACCGCGAACAGGAAGTCATTGCC
>NZ_FMZV01000030.1 GCF_900101475.1 Ruegeria marina
CTGGCGGAGATTGTCAATTTGTCGCCGACGCCTTGTCTGGCCCGCCTTGCAAGATTGAAGGCCGGGGGTTTCATACGCGGCTATCATGCGGATATCGCGCTTGATCGCGTGTGCGATTTCACCCAGGTCGTCGTGACGGTTTCGCTGACACATCACCGCAAGTCTGATTTCGACCGCTTCGAGGGCCATATTCGGGCGCTGGACGAGGTCACGGAATGCATCGCCACCGGCGGCGGCATGGATTATGTCCTCCAGGTATTCACCCCGAACCTGGCGGTTTTTCAGGAGTTGATGGAAACCCTGCTTGCGGCCGAACTTGGGATTGACCGCTACATGACCTACATCGTGACGCGCCATGTCAAATCCGCCCAGCCGAATCTTGCCCGATTGGCGGCCAAATCCGGCAAATGACGAAACCCGTCTGAAAAGTCTGCCGGCCTGTCGGACATCAGTCCGTTTGGTCTCTCCAAGGCCTGTTTTCAGTCCACGCCCGGCCCGTCTGTGCGAGTAATTCTCACCCAGTTCAAAACAGTCCGCGGCTGACCGGCCCGGCGGTGCAAAGGGTGAAAGAAATGATGAAATCAGACGGCTTCGGGTTCGGCACACAGATCCGCAAATCTCCCTATTTCGACGCCACCGTGCGCTGGGGTGCCAAGGGGTTCTCGGTTTACAATCACATGTACATCCCGCGCGATTTCGGCGATCCGGAACAGAACTTCTGGAACCTCGTGAACGACGCGATCCTGTGCGACGTGGCGGTGGAGCGCCAGGTGGAGATCACCGGGCCCGACGCCGCGAAGTTCGTGCAGATGCTCACCCCGCGTGATCTTTCGAAAATGGCCGTGGGCCAGTGCAAGTACATCCTGATCACCAATGCCGACGGCGGCATCCTGAACGACCCGATCCTGCTGCGGCTGGCGGAAAACCACTTCTGGATCTCGCTGGCCGACAGCGACATCCTGCTCTGGGCGCAGGGTGTGGCGGTGCATTCGGGCATGGATGTGCAGATTGGCGAACCCGATGTCTCGCCCCTGCAGTTGCAGGGTCCGAAATCGGGCGAGATCATGCGTGCGCTGTTCGGCGAAAGCATCATGGATCTGAAATACTACTGGCTGCGCGCGGTCGAACTGGACGGCATTCCGCTGATCGTGTCGCGCACCGGCTGGTCGAGCGAGCTGGGCTACGAGCTCTACCTGCAGGACGGATCGCGCGGCGACGAGCTGTGGGAAAAGATCATGGCGGCGGGCAAGCCGTTCAACCTGCAGCCGGGCCATACTTCGTCGATCCGCCGGATCGAGGGCGGCATGCTGTCCTACCATGCCGATGCCGATATCAACACCAACCCGTTCGAACTGGGCTTTGACCGGCTGATCAACCTGGACATGGAAGCCGACTTCATCGGCAAGGCCGCGCTGCGCCGCATCAAGGAACAGGGTGTCAGCCGCAAGCAGGTGGGCCTGGTCATCGGCGGCGAGCCGCTGAAGGGGCCGAACACCACGTTCTGGGCGATCAACCGGAATGGCGAACCGGTGGGCAAGGTCACATCCGCGATCTATTCGCCGCGCCTGGAGCAGAACATCGCCCTGGCGATGGTTTCTGTCGACAACGCAGGGATCGGCACCGAACTGGAAGTCGTCACCGCGTCCGGACCGGTCCGCGCCACGGTTGTGGAAGTCCCCTTCTACGACCCCAAGAAATCGCTGGCCGTGGCCTGAGCGGAAAACGGGAGACACGCGAGATGTCTGACCTTTCCATCCAGTTGCACTGGCACCGCACCACGCCCGAGTTGAAGCCGGGCGCCTATTCGGCCGAGCACATGGTGCAGTACAACAGCAGCTTCGATGTCATGGCTGATGCCGCCCCGGATTGGGGCGGCGATCCGGCCAACACCAATCCCGAGCAGGCGCTGGCCGCGGCCCTGTCGAGCTGCCACATGATGACCTTCCTGGCGCTGGCGGCCAAGGCCGGATGGCCGGTCGCCAGCTATCACGATCACGCGGTCGCCCACCTGGGCAAGAACCCTCGGGGGCAAATGTCGGTGACACGCATTGACCTGCACCCGGTGGTCCGCTTCGACACCGGCTTTCAGGTCGGCGACGAGGAAATGGACCAGATGCAGGACCGCGCGCATCGCTACTGCTTCATCGCCAACACGCTCGCCGACAGTGTCGACGTCAACATCCTGTAACCCCGTCCAAGGAACGCCACCAATGCAAGCCGACGATATCCTTCTGCACGATCTGGATGACAAGGGCATCCTGCGCCTGACCCTGAATGACGGCGCCCGGCGCAATCCCCTGTCCGAGGCGATGCTGACCCGGCTTGGCACGGCCTTCGCCGAGGCCGGGGCCGATCCGGCGGTGCGCGTCATCATCCTGGCCGCGAACGGACCCGCCTTCAGCGCCGGTCACGACCTCAAGGAAATGACCGCCGGCCGGGCCGGTCCCGACCGCGGGCGGGCCTATTTCACCAGGATCCTGGGGATGTGCTCGGACACGATGCAGGCGATCATCACCTGCCCCAAACCGGTGATTGCCGAGGTCGCGGGGATTGCCACGGCGGCGGGCTGCCAGCTGGTCGCCAGCTGCGATCTGGCGGTTGCGGCGGATACCGCGCAGTTCAGCACGCCGGGCGTGCATATCGGCCTGTTCTGTTCGACCCCGATGGTCGCCCTGTCCCGCAATGTCGGCAACAAGCACGCGATGGAGATGCTGCTGATCGGCGACATGACGCCCGCTGCCCGCGCTGCCGAGATCGGTCTGGTCAACCGGGTGGTATCGCCCGAGGCGCTGCGCGGAACCACCCTGGAAATCGCCGGGAAAATCGCGGCCAAGTCCAGCATGACGCTCGCCACCGGCAAGCGCGCCTTCTATGCGCAGCGCGAGATGACCCTGGGCGAGGCTTACGATTACGCCACCCGCGTCATGGTCGAGAACATGCTGGCCCGCGACGCCGAAGAAGGTATCGGCGCCTTCATCGAAAAACGCAGCCCCCAATGGCAGGATGCCTGAACATGGCCAATCCTTATAACACCGGTCTCGACCGCAACCCGGCAAACTACCAGCCGCTGACGCCACTGACGTTCCTCGAACGGGCTGCCAGCGTCTTTCCCGATCATGTCGCCATCGTGCATGGTGCCTTGCGGCGCAGCTATGCCGAGTTCTACGCCCGTTCGCGGCGGCTGGCCTCGGCCCTGGCCGGGCAAGGGATCGGGCGCGGCGATACGGTGTCGGCGCTTCTGCCCAACACACCGGCCATGCTGGAATGCCATTATGGCGTGCCGATGTGCGGTGCCGTGCTGCACTCGATCAACACTCGGCTCGATGCGGCCATCATCGCGTTCCAGCTGGATCACGCGATGTCGAAAGTGGTGATCGTGGACAGCGAATTCATGCCGCTTATGCAGGAGGCGCTGGCCCTGGCCGAGGTGTCCCCGCTGGTGATCCAGTGTGACGACCCCGAATATGACGGTGCGCGCGTCGAGGTCGAAGCAGGGGATTACGAGGCTT
Organism: Ruegeria marina; assembly: GCF_900101475.1. GTDB lineage: Bacteria > Pseudomonadota > Alphaproteobacteria > Rhodobacterales > Rhodobacteraceae > Ruegeria_B > Ruegeria_B marina. Next base: position 3,510 of record NZ_FMZV01000030.1, read on the forward strand.
TTCTGTCCGGCGGCGACCCCGACTATGCCTGGCTGATGCCGCAGGACGAATGGGACGCGATCTCGATCAACTACACCTCGGGCACCACGGGCGATCCCAAGGGCGTGGTCTCGCATCACCGCGGCGCCTATCTGCTGGCGCAAGGCAATGCGTTGACCACCTCGATGCGCAAACACGCGGTCTATCTGTGGACCCTGCCGATGTTCCATTGCAACGGCTGGTGTTTCCCCTGGACCCTGTCGGCGATCATCGGCACCCATGTCTGCCTGCGGCAGGTGCGGGCCGCGCCGATCTGGAACGCACTCGCGGACGAGGGTGTCACCCATCTGTGCGGCGCGCCGATCGTGATGTCGCTGATGATCTCGGCGCCGGAGGCGGAAAAGCGCCAGCTCGACCGGACCGTGCAGTTCTTTACCGCCGCCGCCCCGCCGCCCGAAAAGCTGCTGGCCGACATGAAAGAAGCCGGCTTCGACGTGACACATCTTTACGGCTTGACCGAAACTTACGGCCCGGCAGTGGTCAATGACTGGCACGAAACCTGGTCCGACCTGCCCAAGCCCGAACAGGCGGCGCTCAAGGCGCGCCAGGGTGTGCGCTACCTGCCGCTGGAAGGGCTCGACGTGCTCGATCCCGAAACCATGCTGCCGGTGCCGCGCGATGGCCGGACCATGGGCGAGGTGATGTTCCGCGGCAACGTGGTGATGAAGGGCTATTTCCGAAACCCCGAAGCCACCGGGAAAGCCTTTGCCGGCGGCTGGTTCCATTCGGGTGATCTGGGTGTCATGCATCCAGACGGCTATATCCAGCTCAAGGACAGATCGAAGGACATCATCATCTCGGGCGGGGAGAATATCTCGTCGATCGAGGTCGAAGAGGCGCTCTATCGCCATCCGGCCGTCGCCGTCGTGGCTGTCGTCGCCATGCCCCACGAAAAATGGGGCGAAACGCCCTGCGCCTTCGTCGAACTGGCCGAGGGGCAGCAGGCCGATACCGAAGCCTTGCGCGCCTGGTGCCGCGAACAGCTTGCTCCCTACAAGGTTCCGGGCAGATTCGTGTTCACCGCAATACCCAGAACCTCGACAGGAAAGATCCAGAAATTTACCCTGCGCGAGCAGGCAACAAAGCTTTCGGCCGGCCGATCCGACGCTTTAGCGCCAGCAACCGGGACGAAATAGGTGGGGAACCGACGCGTTAAGCACGACCGCGGAACCGCGCCGGTCGACCGGCCCCTAAGCGGTCGCGCTCCTGCGCGGCCCGACCCTGAAGTGAGGTGATCTCCATGTACCGGATTCGTCTGTTCGCCGTCCGTCATTCCAGGGCTTTCGAATGGCTCTATGCCCGGCTCGAAACCACTATGGTCGCGCTCGATCCGTTGTTTGCTCGCGTCGGCTATGGGCGCATCGAACGCCCGATTGCCGCGGTCGAAAGGGTGACCAAGGGGCTGTTGTTCGACTGCAAGATGTGTGGCCAGTGCGTGCTGTCTTCGACGGGAATGTCCTGCCCGATGAACTGCCCGAAGCAGCTTCGCAATGGCCCCTGCGGCGGCGTCCGTCCTGGCGGCTATTGCGAGGTGAAGCCGCAAATGCGCTGCGTCTGGGTCCTGGCATGGGACGGCGCCGCGCGGATGAAGGAGGGCAGCAAGATCCGCGACGTTCAGCCGCCCGTGGATCGCAGCCTCGAGGGTTCGTCCTCGTGGCTCAGGGTCAGCCGCGAAAAGGCCGCAAGGCTGCGCGAGGCCCGGGAGGCGTCGCGCACCACCATCGCCAAGGCATTCCCCGATGCCCGCGCGCACGAGCCGGCCGTTGCGCCCCTCGCACCAGAGCCGCCCGCGGCCAATCAAGCAGGAAGTAAGCGATGAGCGAAGATCAGCAGCTCGAATTCGAACCCCGGCTGCCGTCCTACGACGAACCGCCGCCTGGCCACGTCTCGGGCAGTCGGCTCGAGCGTGTGCTACGCAGCGGCCACTTCGCGGTGACGGCGGAGCTGAATCCGCCGGACAGCGCCGATCCGGCCGACGTCTTCGAGGCGGCGCGGCCGCTCGCCGAGGTGGCCGATGCGATCAATGCGACCGACGCCTCGGGCGCCAACTGCCACATGTCGTCGATCGGCATCTGCGCATTGCTGACCCGTGCGGGTCACGGCACGATCTACCAGATCTCGTGCCGCGATCGGAACCGGATCGCGATCCAAGGCGACGTCCTCGGCGCCGCTGCGATGGGGGTGCGAAACGTGCTGTGTCTGACCGGCGACGGGGTCGGCGTCGGCGACCAGCCGGGCGCCAAGCCGGTGTTCGACTTCGACTCGCTCTCGCTGCTGCGCACGATCCGTACCATGCGGGATCAGGGCACCTTCCTTTCCGGCCGTCGGATCACCAGCCCGCCGCGCATGTTCCTTGGCGCGGCCGAAAATCCCTGCGTCGAACCGCTCGACTGGAGGCCTGAGCGGCTTGCGAAAAAGGTCGAAGCAGGCGCCGAATTCATCCAGACAAACTACATCTTCGATGTGCCCGTGTTCGAACGCTTCATGGCGCGAGTGCGCGATATGGGGCTCGAACGTCGCGTGTTCATCCTGGCCGGCGTCGGTCCCCTCGCCTCGGCAAGGGCCGCACGGTGGATGCGCAGCAACGTGCCAGGCATTCACATTCCCGACGCGGTGATCGAGCGGATCGAAAAATCCGCGAAACCCGCCGAAGAGGGCAAGCGCCTCTGCGTCGAGTTGATGCAGCAGATCCGCGAGATCCCGGGCGTCGCCGGGGTCCATGTCATGGCCTACCGCCGCGAGCACGAGGTTTCGGAAATCGTCGCGGAGTCGGGAGTGTTGAAAGGGAGGGTGCCGGAGAGGAGCCGGACACCCGGCACCGACTAAAGGGACGTCGCTCGGAATGCCATCGAAACGGCAGGCATTCTGGGGATCTCAAAACAATGAAAAGACTGGAACACGACCTGATTTGAACAGGTCAGAAACCTAGGAGGAGAACTACGTGTGGTATAAGCATATCATGCTCCCAATAGACCTTGAACATGCAGACCGCATGGGAAAGGCGATCGAAACCGCACTGGCACTCACGGTACAGTTCGGAGCCAAGCTGACAATCGTCGGTGTGACATCGGAGCTTCCGGGAGTGTCTGCCCACAATCCGGCCGAGTTCGAGGAAAAACTGTCGGCTTTGGCCCAGCGACTTGGCGAGGGCCTACCGCACGGCGCGCAATCGAAAACCTACGTTGCGCATGACCCGACCGCTCAACTCGACGCCATTCTCCTCGACGCCGTCAAAGACGTCGAAGCCGACCTCGTCGTGATGGCTTCGCATATCCCCAACGCATTGAACGCAATCTGGCCGTCCCACGGGGGCAAGATGGCGTCGCATGCAGACATTTCTGTCTTCGTCGTGCGCTGAAGTGCAAAAAAATAAGGTGGAGGAAAATATGAGAAACGAAAACCCAAGCACCGAAGCGGATGTCGATCTAACCGTGCAGACCGAAGTCGTGGCCATTCCGGCGCCCGAAGGCCGTACCGAGATCATCGAGACCGACTACGAGATCGGGCGCGACAATATCGCCAGCTCTTGGAAGCTGGAATTCGACATCCACCAGGTCGTGTTCACTGTGTCGGCACTGGGAGTCCTGGCGTTCACTTTCCTCACGATGGCCTTCCACGAGGAACTGGAGCCCGCTTTCATAGGATTGCGTGGTTGGCTAACCGGTAATCTCGACTGGTTTTTCCTGCTATCGGGAAACATCTTCGTGCTGCTGAGCCTTTTCCTGATCTTCTCGCCCCTGGGCAAGGTGCGCCTTGGCGGACCCGAAGCGGAACCATCTTTCAGCTACGTCGGATGGTTTTCGATGCTGTTCGCGGCGGGCATGGGTATCGGCCTGATGTTCTACGGCGTATCCGAGCCAATGAGCCATTTTGATAGCGCCATGGGCGGTATCTCGGTCGGCGAGGACGGCGTTCGCACCGACTGGGCGCCGCTGGGCGGCGCCGAAGGCGACGTTGCCGAGGCCGCCCGGCTGGGCATGGCCGCCACGATCTTCCACTGGGGCCTGCACCCTTGGGCAATTTACGCAGTGGTTGCACTTGCACTGGCGCTGTTCTCTTACAACAAGGGGCTGCCGCTGACGCTCCGCTCGTGCTTCTATCCGATCTTCGGCGAGCGTGTCTGGGGCTGGCCAGGCCACATCATCGATATCCTCGCGATCTTTTCTACGATCTTCGGTCTGGCAACATCGTTGGGTATCGGTGCGCAACAGTCCGCGGCAGGTCTGAACTTCTTGTTCGGGTTGTCGACGTCCAATACCATACTGATCACGCTGATCATCGCGATCACGGCGGTGGCGTTGGTGTCGGTCGTTGCGGGCCTTGATGCAGGCGTCAAGCGGCTTTCCGAGATCAACATGGCGCTCGCAGCCATCCTGTTGTTCTTTGTCATTGCCTTTGGCCCGACCATGGAGATCATCAGCGGCGTTTTCTCGAACCTCATAGCCTATGGAGAATATCTGCCGGCGCTATCGATGCCCTTCCAGCGCGAGGACGCCAATTTCGCCTCGGGCTGGACCGCGTTCTACTGGGCGTGGTGGATCAGCTGGTCGCCGTTTGTCGGCATGTTTATCGCCCGCGTCAGCCGCGGCCGCACGGTGCGCGAATTTCTGATCGCCGTGCTGATCGTACCAACGATCCTGTCGGTGATCTGGATGACGGCCATGGGCGGCACCGCCATTGACCAACTTGTGAATGACGGCTTCACCGGTGTGCAGGACGCTGCGCTGGAACTGAAGTTGTTCGAGATGCTGGCGCAACTGCCGCTGACCGGGTTGACCTCGCTCGTGGGCATCATCCTTGTGATCGTCTTCTTTGTGACATCGTCGGACTCGGGCTCGCTTGTGATCGACGCCGTAGCAGCGGGCGGCAAGGTGAACGCCCCGACACCGCAACGGGTGTTCTGGACGATCTCGGAGGGGTTGGTGGCAATAGCGCTGTTGCTGGGCGGTGGCCTGGCCGCGTCGCAGGCCATGGCGGTGTCCACAGGCCTGCCGTTCACGATCGTCTTACTGGGTGCGTGCTACGCCATTGTCCGCGGCCTGCTGAATGAGGCGCGCTGAAGACCCATCGGGGCGGCCTCTCGCCGCCCCGAAATTCCAAGCGACCGACACGCGGGAGTTGTCATTTGTGGACGCATATGGACCGCGGCTGATTGCAACTGCCTGGTTGGGTCTGGTTCGGCGATTACGATTTCTGACGTATTTCCTGCTTTCTTGTGCGGCCTGATATTTCGTCGCCGCGAGCCCCGATGGACCAGAGACCCACACTGCAATAACACTCGAATTGGTGCTGTCATGTGTGGACGACTCCGTTTACGCAAGGGTTGATCTGATCTGAGAATGATCATTCGGGGTGCGGTCATGTGTCCGGCCTGTGCGCGCGGTGCATATGACCGCTGGCCCTGATGAAGTCCGCGTGCTGGGTCCCAATCAGACTATCGAGCTGTTATGCCCTGACAGCACCTCGGGGTGTCCCGGCAGCGGCCCGTTCGATCATCATCACTCTCTTCTGCCCTTGCATTCTTCGCGGCGGTGCAAGATCGCCGCTTGTGTTCCTCCTATGCCTGGATCGCGGGTTTAACTCTGTAGATCTCGCCTTTCACCAGCAACGCCCAGGCGGTTCGGGCGGTCTTGTTGGCGATGGCCACGGTCACGAGCCGCTTGGGTTTGCGCTCAAGGAGCGATCTGACCCAGACGCCGGTCCGTGTACTGTTTGTCTCCGCGCGCTGCGTCACCGAGGTGGCACCGACGACCAGCAATCGACGCAGGTAGCCGTTTCCCATCTTGGACACGCACCCCAATCGCTCCTTGCCGCCCGACGAGTTCTGCCGCGGCACGAGACCGAGCCAGGCCGCGAACTGACGGGCGGACCGAAAGACAGACGGATCCGGCACACTGGCCGCGAGCGCCGTGGCGGTGATGATGCCTACGCCCGGGATCGTCTCGAGCCGCTGGCTCGCCTGGCTCTGCCGATGCCATGCCGTCAGTTGACGCTCGATCTTGCCGATCTCTGCGGCCAAGGTCTGGAGCTGCGCGGCCAGCGACAAAAGCGCCGACCGAGCGAGGGCTGGCAGATTCAGCCCGCCGCCAGGGTCGCTCAAGCGCCGGACCAGTTCGACAACCTTCCGTGGTCCCTGCGCGGAGATCATCCCGAATTCTGCCAGGTGTGCCCGGATCGCGTTGAGGATCATCGTGCGCTGCCGCATCAGTAGGGTCAGGACCCATTGATTTCAGCTTAGCATCGTGATTCACGGCTCGAAAACGAGCGGTGAACATGTCTGATCTTTTCTGGTTGAGCGCCACTGAGGTCGAAGTGTTTAGCTTGAGCCCTCGAAAAATCAAATTTTGCCAGTGACTTACAAGTAATTCACCAAATCGGTGCAATCATCAGCCCAGAGAATTTGGGCCTTAGAGAACGGGTTTCGGCCTATTTCAGCAGATCGAGGTGAATAGCCCAATCGCTACAACCCTCGAAAACAGAAAGAATTTCCGGGCAGACTCGCAAGCGGAGAAACAGTTGTTGAGGGCAAGTGGCGGAGCCGATGGAACTTGGACCCAACGTTCTCTACCAAATAAGCAATTGCTTTAAATAGTTTTTTATTCGTTTGAGCCGGCCATCTGCACAAGAAGCAACTGCAATCCAAATCAAAACGTTGACGACCCAGGACTATTCTGCAGCAAGGAGGTCGCGATCTCGTCTTGGAGGCGCGCCGAATTTTCGGGCGTATTCCCGCGAGAACTGAGCCGAGCTCTCATATCCGACCCCGAACGCGACCTCGGACACTTTTGCGTTCGAACTGCGCAAGGTCTCCCGCGCGCGGAGGAGGCGCAGATCCTTCTGGTATTGCAGCGGCGAGGTGCCCGTCACCGCCCTGAAATGCTCGAAGAAGGCGGAACTGCTCATGCCGGCCCGATCCGCAAGATCACCAACCACAAACGGGCGGGCCAGGTCCGACTGGATCTCGCGCGTGGCCTGAAAGATGCGGCTGGCCGTCGTCTCGTGCCAGAGCAGCTTGCGCAACAGTTCGCCATGGGGACCCAAAAGGAGCCGGGCATGGATTTCGCGCGCCGTGATAGGCCCCAGCAGGCGGCGCGCCTCATCGCACTCGCAATGCCGGAGATAGCGCAGAAGCGCCTCCTCCATCTCGAGATCGGTCTGACCGAGCGAGATCGAGAACGGGTCCAACTGCCCCGGGGCGCGGGCCGGTGCCACGTCGGCGGCTAGGCTGCGCAGGAGGTCGAGGTCGATCGGGAAGACCAGCGCGATGTAGGGGCGATCCGGCGCGGCCTCCGTGATGCGCGAGACGACAGGCAGGGCATGGCTGACGACAAGGGATTGCCCGTCAGCGACGCGTAGGGTCCTTTTGCTCGTTCCCACCTCCTTCGCGCCTTGCAGAACGAGGCACAGGAGCGGCCGGTAGACAGTCGCGTCCTGCCCGGTCGGCGCGGAAAACCGCAGGAAATGCAGGCCGCTGGGGCCATGTGTGAGCGCGCCTTGTGCCGGTTCTTCCCGGTCGAGCAACGCCGATACCTGATGCAAGAGGGCTTCGCTGGCCACGGCTTTCTCCTTGCGTTCCGTCTAGCACAGGATATCCGTCTTTTTATGCGAAAATTTCCATACTTGGAGGATCAGGCAAGAAATATGGCCAATCGTGAAAGATTGGCGGTGACCAGTGTATTAGGATCGACCGATCAGTGAACAAGGAGGACGACCATGGCCAAGATCTTGATCACGGGGATAGCCGGCGGCTTCGGCAAGCCCACAGCGCTGGCGCTTCTGGAGAACCGGCACGAGGTCGCGGGCAGCGTGCGCAGCCGCGAGGGGCGAAACGCCGAGACGGTCGCGGAACTTGAGGCCGCCGGTGCCAAGATCGTCGAGATGGATGTCACGGACACCGCCAGCACCGAAGCCGGTGTGGCCGAAGCCATAGCGTTGCTCGGCGGCGTCGACGTCCTGTTCAATAATGCCGGGATCGGGTCCTACGGCATCCAGGAACTGATGTCGCCCGAGGATATGACCCGCGTCTTCGACGTGAACGTGACCGGGGTGCAGCGGGTAATGCGCGGCGCGCTTCCGCACATGCGCGCGCAGGGACGTGGCACAGTCCTTTACACTTCCAGCCTGATCGGCCGGATCACCACGCCCTTCTACGGCACCTATTCGGCGTCGAAATGGGCGCTGGAAGCCGTGGTGGAATGCTACCGGACGGAGCTTTCGGGCTTCGGCATCGAGTCCTGCATCATCGAGCCCGGCGCAATGCCGACGGCCTTCTTCGACGGGATGGTGGCCCCCAGTGATTCCGAGCGCGAGGCCGGCTACGGCAAGTTCGCGCAGGTTCCGGCGATGTCGGCGGCCGGCCTTGCCCAGATGCTGGAGGCCACACCCGCCCAGCGCCCTGAGCGGGTCTCCGAGGCGGTGGTTGCGCTGCTCGACATGCCTCACGGACAGAAACCTTTCCGCACGGTGGTCGATCACACCGGCGTCGGCCCCGAGATCGAGCGCTACAACGACGTGCTACACGACGTGACGCGCACCGTCCTGACCAATTTCGGCATCGAGCGGATGCTGGACCTGAACGCCTGAGGAGAGCGACATGAAGACCATCCTGATTACCGGCGCCTCCTCCGGCATCGGCAAGGCAACAGCCCTGCGGTTCCAATCCGACGGCTGGAACGTCATCGCCACCATGCGCGATCCGGCTGCCGGGAGCGACCTGGCGGCGCTCGACAACGTTCATGTCACCCGGCTGGACGTGACCGACACTGGCGCCATCACCGCCGCCGTGGCCGAAGGCATCGCCCGGTTCGGCCGGATCGACGTGCTCCTGAACAACGCCGGCTACGGCGCCTACGGTGCGCTCGAGGCCTTCTCTACGGAGCGCATCCGCCGCCAGTTCGACACCAATGTGATCGGCCTTCTGGAGACAACGAAGGCGGTACTGCCGCACATGCGAGCGAACCGTTCGGGCACCATTGTCAACATCTCGTCCATCGGCGGGCAGATCACCTTCCCGCTCGGAACGCTCTACCACGGCACCAAGTTCGCCGTCGAAGGCCTGTCCGAGGCCCTACACTACGAGCTGGAGCCGCTTGGCATCCGCGTGCGGATCGTGGAGCCGGGCATGATCAAGACGGACTTCGGCGGCCGGTCCTTCGACTTCGCCATGGATGAGACGCTATCGGACTATGGCCAGACAGCTGAGGCCATGGGTCGGTTGTTCGGTAAGTTGGCCTCGGACCCTTCCGCCCCCGAGGTCGTCGCAGATGTCATCTGGCAGGCTGTGAACGAGACCGGAGACCGCCTACGCTTCCGCGCGGGCGCCGATGCCGAGGTGTTGCTCGACGACCGAAAGGCCGAGGACGACGAGTCTTTCATAGGCAGGATCAAGGACCTGATGGGGAGCTAACGTCAGCCTGCTGGGCAATCAAACATCGGAGTTGGCGAGCCAGAAGGCTCCGAGCCCGGTTTGAACAGCCCGCCACCAAGCCGGCGTTGGTCAAGCGCAAGTTCATCCCGGTCGCGAAAAGTGGCGGAGATGACGGGATAGCGGCATTTTTTAAGGCCGTGGTGGAGCCCGGCAAGATGAATTCGACCATATCCCTCCTTCTGGTCTTCCTGAACCAGTTCTTCATGCCTCGGCACAACGCGCAACTGAGACTGCTGAAGGCCCAGATCACGATCTTGCGGGCACGCATCCCGATCCAAAGTCAACCGGTTCAGTCGAGATTGCTATCGAAATATTCAGAGCTACAATCGAGACTTCGTCCAGCACAGCAACTAACATTGCTAGTCGGCGCGATGCATTTCACGCGCGGGCCGAGCCAGATCAACGCCGATGATAATAGCGCCCTCATTCAGCTTGTGCGCTGACGCCGCAAGCTGGCTACATTGCGATGCCATCATTCCCCCACGACTTCCTTCAGAACCTCGCCCGCGGCACCGGAGGGCGGGGGCGTTCCGGCGATCTTGGAAAGGGTCAGTGCCACGTCGACAGTATGGACGCGGCGCGAGACTCTCCGGGGCTCTATGCCGTGACCCGCGAAAAAGATCGGCACAAAGGTGTCGTACCTCCACGGAGAGCCGTGCGTCACCGTCGCCGACAGCCCATCCATCTCGTTGATGAACCAGCCCGGCTTGAACACGACATAAATGTCGCCCGACCGGTCGGGATGATAGTTATTCAACACCGCTCGCGTCAGTGCGTTCTCCGGGAACGCGCCCTCTCTCAGACGGGAACTCGGCAGCGCATACGCCACGCCGGGAAACCCGGCGAGTTCCTCGGCAATCGCCGTCTCAAGGTCGGCGCGGTCGATGTCGGGCTTCACCCGAACCTCGTCCGCGAGGTTGAGATAGGGATGATCGTATCCCTCGATCAGCGCGCCCGTGATGCCGAACCGCTCCTTGACCCGAGCGATCGCCGCGTCGGCCTCCCATTCATCGTGTGAGACGTAACCGCCCAGCCCGCCGATTTCCTCGAGAAATCCCGGGGCTTCGGGCGCCCCATGATCCGCCGACAGCACGATCAGGGTCCGGTCCAGCCCGATTTCCCGGTCTATGAAGGAAAATAGGTCCCCCAGCGTCCGGTCGAGACGAAGGAGGTTGTCTTCTGCCTCGAGACTCGACGGGCCAAAGAAATGTCCGACATAGTCGGTGACCGAAAAGCTCACCCCCAGAAAGTCGGTGATCTCGTCGTCCCCGAGATTTTCCCTGTCGATAAGTGTCTTGGCGAAATCTGCCGTGATCTCGTCTGCCGCCGGGGTTAGAGTCAGCAATGTCGTGAAGTACTTGCCGTCTGCCGGTCCGAGCTGGTGGGGAAATGTCCCCCCGAAGCCAGCGAAGTCGGCCTCCCATGGCTGGTCGTCCCGGTCGCCGAAAATGTAAGTCGAGCCGGGGTGCAAGAGGTCCCACGCTGTGCCGCCATGGCTCTGCGGCAACCCCTTCGCGTTCCACTCCACAACCCAGTCTGGATATGCGTCGTAATAGAAGGTGCTAGTCACGAATTCGCCGGCGGACTTGGAAAACCAGAACGCCTTGCCGCTGTGACCCGCCATCGACACCGCACCCCGGTCCTTCACCGAAACGCCGAAGACTTTGGCCAGGCCCGCCGTCGCCACGGACAATTCGTCTCCGAAGGTAGTCGTCAGGATCGTTCGCGGAGACCGGCCCTCGCTTACAGCCGCCTTCTGCGTGGGGTCGATCTCGGTGTCCGCATCGACCCCCGCGCCCGATGTCAGCAAGCGATAGTCGGGATCTTCAATGTTGTAGATGGTGCGGCCGAGAGTGCGGTCGAACCATAAATTGCCCACCATGCCATGGGCGGCAGGATGGGCCCCTGTCGCGAGCGTCGTGTGGCCTACGACGGTCTCGGTATTGGCATGTCCGTGATGGGCGTCGGTGTAGTGGACACCTTCCTCCAGCAGATATCGGAAGCCTCCTTGGCCGAACCGGTCGGAATATCGGCCGGGAAGGTCACCGCGAAGCTGGTCCACGGTGATCTGCAGGATCAGGCGCGGCTTCTCCTCCGCCGAGGCATGGGAGGAAAGCGTCGCGAGCAACATCGCGAGACCGACGATCGGAAAGCGGCGTGTCATGGTGCATGTCCCTTCGATAGGTTTGCGGCGCAACGCCCAGCCGTGCGCGCTCCGCCATCTGACGAAATCCCGACACCGGCTTCGACCACAGGCCTGTCCGTGCCGTTGCGGGAACAATCCGGCCCTGCCATTCGGCTTATGCCCGCCGACCTGTAGCACGGCCCGGTGCCAGCCTGCCTTCACCCCGCGATCTCGAGGCTCGGAAAGCGCCAGGTTCCGTCGAGGATTTCGGTGCGCGGCTGGTACATCCGGACGGCATAGTTCCAACCGGGGGTGATCGGGATGCAGTTCACCCGCTCGTCGTCGCATCCGCCGAAATGGAGTGTGAAGGAGCCGTCCTCGTTCGGCTTGGCGGTAACGTTGTTGTAACTGTTTACGCCGAGGTCGTTGGCCTCGAGATAGCCATCGGAGTTGTAGACGGTGACCGACCAGAAGGCGTCCACGGGGACGTCGGCCACGGTCACGGTGTAGGGGGTTTCCCCATCGTTCTGCGGGACGCTGGCGATGACGTAAGAGGCCGCGGTGCGCGGTAACCCACCCCAGCCGGACAGCGCACCGATCAGACGCGCAACGGGCTGCGTGTCCTCCCTGCGGCCGAAGGCATAGGTCGCCTCGAAGCCAAGCGTGGCGAGATCGTTGACCGCCTTGCGTGCCACTTCCAGCTTCTCGAGATCCCATTCGGGCGCCTCGAAAGGGCCGCTGCTGCCGCCGCTGACCACGATGGCGTCCTGTGCCGCGTGTGCGGCCGCGATGTCGTCGGGATCGGTGACGTCGACAAATGTCCGAAAGCTTATCGAGGCGAAGCGGGTGCCGACGTCTTCCTCGGTGAGACGATAGGTGCCGGGCTCGGCCTCGACGAACATGTCGTGATCCTGGTTGATCACATGCATGGATTGATAGCGCCCGCCGACCTCGGGCAGCGTGATCTCCAGCGGCTCGGAGAGATCTGCAACCAGCGCTGAATACAGCGTGTCCTGATTCATCCGGATGACCGGCTGGTTGCCGGGGATGGTCGGTTGGCGGAAATGCGCGAGCTCTCCGACATTGGCGCCATTGGCGGCCAGGCTGCCCCTGATCATGGTGTCGGTCTCGGCACGGATCAGGTTTTCGACAGTGACATCCTGAGCCGGCGCGACCGAGGGCATCAGCAAGGCGATCATCACGAGTTTCCTAATCACGGGTTTCCCTTTCAATTCACGGGTTGGACAGTCGGGAAGACCCAGCTTCCGTCGAGAATCTCGGCACCGGGCTCGTAAAGCCGAACGGTGTAGTTCCATCCCGCCATGATCGGCAGGCAATTGGCGCGGCCGTCTTCGCAGCCACCAAGGTGAACCGTCATCGAGCCGTCGTCGTTGCGTGCTCCCGACACGCTGTTGATGTTGTAGGCGCCGAGGACGTTCTCTTCGTAGAACCCGTCTGCGTTGTAGAGGCTGATCGACCAGAAGGCGTCCACCGGCACATCGGCGGGCACGTCGATCCGATATTCCCCGACGGGTAGACCCGGCTCGACATTGAGGTAGAGGGCCTGCTGGTCCGGAAGCCCGCCCCATCCGATCGCTGCGCCAAGGAAATGCCTGATCGGTTCGACCTCACCACTTGGCCCGAATGTCCGGGAACTGTCGGTGGCGTGTCGGCCAAGTTCAATCGCAGCCTTCAGGACGGCGTCGAAGCTCTCCCTGTCGTAGTTCGGAGGCACAAAGGGCTTAGACGAGCCGGTTTCCAGCGTGATTGCATCCTGCAGGGCATGGACGGCCGCCACGTCGTCCGGATCGCCGGCATTGACCAGCGTCCGGATGATCGCAACGACGTAAGGCGTCTCGAACGTGTCCAAGTCGAGCGTGTGGGCTCCGCCTCCGACAAAGACCTCGTTCATGAAGTGGTCCTGATTGACAATCTGCGCCGAGATGTACCGCTCACCCGTGTCCGGCAGCGTCAGGGTCGCGCCCTCGCTGATGTCGATGACGGCCATGCTGTAGAGCGTGTCGCGGTTCATCCGGATCGTGGGCTGCCGCTCCACGGGCGTCGGCTCGCGGACGTGGATCAGGGTGTTCACGCCACCGCTCAGGGCGAGATACTTGCCGAACTCGATGTTCGTCGCCGCGCGCACGAAATTGTCCACGGTGACAGGGATCTCCCGGCTATCGAGGATGGCGTCCAGCATGTCCGCAGGCGATTGCGCCACGGCCAAGCTGGAGAACGCCGTCGCGACGGCGAGGCCAAGCGGAAAGGGAGTGACACTTCGCAGTTTCATCTTGAATTCGCTTTCCTTGAGGAATGGTCGGAGAATGGGGCGCTCCGCTTCACCGCAAAAGATCGGAGACGATGCCGATGGCTTCGATCACCACGGCAGTGTCGCGATAGACCCGGTAGACTTCGTTGTCGTAGCGGACATAGCCTTGGCCGGGGAGCAGTGTTGGCAAGCGCCATCGGCCGTAATCGGTGATCCATTTGTAGCCGCTGGGAAGTTGTTCACCCGAGCGGTAGATCTTCTTTGCCTGTCCGGGCGGAAGGCCGAGTGGCTTCTTGGCGAGTCCCGGAGGTGTCGCGCTGCCCTTGGCGGCAGAGTTTCCGCTCCCTTTGCCAGGCTTGGTGTTGTCGGCAACCGCATGCCCTACCATTGCGGCAAGGAAAATTGCGAAAGTGACCGATAGGGTGGTTAATTGCTTCATGATGCTTCTACCCTCATAACCCTTCTCTCTTCATGATGCCTCTTCCTTCATGGTTGCAGTCTGGTGCCATCGATGCGTTCACTTTGACGCGTGCTAACCCGGAAGGACTCAAATTGTGGTTGTCGGGGTGCCGGTACGAGGATAAATCCGGCACCCCTTCCCGGTTATCGGGAACAAGTTCTCCCTCGAAACCAGGATTTCGGTTCGATCTCTCGCCCCGTGCCCGACCCCGCTGGACACTTCCCTTACACAGGACACTTGAACGAGTGAGGACAAGTGTCCTCAATGGACGGCATCTTCCACTGCCGCGTCGACAGCACCGGCGAGCAAGGTGTTGGGATCCGCCTCGCACTTCTCCTCGAGCGCGGCAGTGAACTTGTCCTTCAGTGTGGCGCGCTCTGTCTCGTCTGGGAACATCGCCTCAATGTTATATTCACGGTTGAACAGCGACACTGCAACCATCAGGCGCACGATCTCTGCCACCTGGTTCTCGTCTTCGCCGTAGTTTGCGAGCACACTCTCACAGCTGTGATGCATGTAAGGCATGGCGGCGTCGAGGATCCGACTCATCTCCGCGTCCATCTGCGCGCTGGCACTCGAAGCGGTTAACGCCACTGCGGCCACTGCGGCTATCTTGATAATATTGTGCATTTTGCCCTCCCAAGATGTCTAGAGCAACTCACGTCGCAGACGATGCGTCACTTGTTGTAACCGGCGATTGCGCCGACCACCGCTCCTGCGGTTGCGCCCTTGCTTCCGCCGACGAGGTATCCCACCCCGCTCCCGATGATTGCGCCTGTCATCGTGTTCTGATTGCGCTTCCGGTCCGCCTCTGCAGGGCCTGACAGCGCTAGGCCAAGAACCACTGCCAAGGAGAGAGTAACTGCCGCTATAGGTCTGACTTTATACATCTTTCTTCCTCCGTTTCAAAACTCTGGCACTCCGTGACGGGCCAACCGAACCCGTCTTCAGCCCGGCGTCACCCAAATCGGCGAGGTGTAAGCGCGTTCCTGGTGGGTGGGCTCCACGCCCTCCGGCAAGTCGATGCCAAAGAACGCGGCGTCGTAGGTCGTCCAGCGTGGTGTCGGGATCTCGAGGACACGGACGTAGTAGAAGGCGCGCTGCGCAGGATCGAAGTCCGGATCTTCCCAGAAGGCTTCGAGAAACGGATCGCCGATGGAGTTGCTGTAGGTGGCGGTCGCTACATCCACTGTGTTGCCGACGGCACCCTCGCACGCGTCGTCCACAATGGCGCGTGCATCCGCGCAGGCCACGTCATAAACTCGCTCCTGCGTTTCCCCGTTGGCATCCAGCCAACCCTTGATGACCTGAACGCGGTCCAGATTGGCGGCATCTGGGTCGCGCAAGGCCCGGATCAGCAGCTTCGGGGCCTCGGTCACCCCCGTCAGGTCGCCTCCCATTGGCACGCCGTTCGCATAGCCGTGCGCAGCAAAGTCAGATCGTTCGAGGTCATCTGGACTAAAATCGGTGCCGGCGAAGACGCGAACGCGCAGGCGCGTCCCGGTGGTGGCAAAGACTTCCTTGCGGGCGAAGGCGTCCCAGATCGCTTCGCGCGTGTTCTCCCGCGCCCAGACGGCGGCGAGGCCCGAGGCGAGGGCCTGCGCGTGGACGATATCGTCGGACGGATCGTCTGGCGTCGCGAGTCCCGTGATCTGTTCCTCGAAGCGCACAGGATCGGCCGTCGGCTCTACCACCGAGACCTTGCCGAAGAAGTTGTCGTCTCCGGTGGTCGCCAGCGCCGTATGCGAGTCCGTCGATCCGATCATACCGAACTTGAACGGGTTCGCACCGATGCTTTCCGAATATGCGAGACCGCGCTTCAGGGCCTCGCGCGCATATTCGCGGGGCAGCATCTCTGGCTTCTTGAGTTCGGGGCCGAAGCTGCCGGTGTCCCAGGTGCCATAGTCGGCGAAGGCGTCGTCCGGCGAAAGCATTGGATGCGCCTCGCCGTCGCCCTTGATCTGCGTGACCTCGTAGACCGGCTCCCATTGCATCCGACGCTCGGCATAAGCGGTGTCGAGGGCGTCGCCATCGAACGTCCGGTCGTCGAACATCAACCCGTTGGAGAGGTTGCCATTGTGCGGAATGGACATGATCCGACCGCCTGTGGTTTCCTCGTAGCCTTCCATCCAGTCCCAAAGGTCTTCGGGGTTTTCGCTGTCGTACGAACTGAACGGCACGACCTGTTCGGCCGCGTCCTTGCCGTCGCGCATCATGACGACACGGTGCAGGTTGTTGCCGTTCGGACCGGACGTCCACTCGTAGCCGATCAGAGCCGAGAAGGCGCCGGGATCGTTGTGACGTTCTGCGGCTTCGACCATGCGCTGCCACATCGTTTCATGGAGAGAGGTGTCGGCCAGCGGGTCACCGGCCTCCTCTCCCCCAAGCGTAAATGCGCCAGCCCAGTATAGATATGCCTCGGTTTGCGCTTCCGGTGTTCGTGGGGCGAACACCTCAAAGAGCCCGCGGCCCCAGTCGTTCGCCAGCACCTCGGCGTTTTCTTCTTCGAGAGCGATAACGAGCCCCAGATTCTCCGCGTGGTCCGCGACGACGAGGAAATCGAGCGGCCGCTGCAGCCGTGCCTCGATCCCGTTGGACGACGTCACCGTCTCGCCCTTGGCGAAGCGGTAGGCGTCGTCGGGTGTAGTCGTCGCGCCGACGAGCGCCGAATCGGTCGAGTAGGCGGTGTGTAGATGCGTGTCGCCGAAGAAGACCTGATTGGGGTAGTCGTGCGAGATGTAGGGGGAATATTCGGCATCTGGATCGGGGGCTATTCCCACGAGTTCCTGCGCGAAGGATGAGTTTCCTGCAAGAAGAACAATTGCCGTTGTCGTAAGATACTTTTTCATGTCAATTTCTCTTTCGATCATAAGGATTATCTACCGCTTGGTCGCCTGTGCTGATTGGCTTCGATCACGATTGGTGGCACACTTATCCACGCGCTTCTTCGAAAGCCGCCAACAGAGATGCGTCAGGTTTCGAGATGCAGTAATCGAGCACGGCGTCCGTCGCGAGAGTCAGTTTGTTCGTATCGAATGTAATTTCGCTCAGCTTGCCGCTCATGTAGCCATGCATATAGGCAATCGTGAAATCGCGTTCGAAGCCGCTGCGGACCAGCATATCCCTGCAGGTAAACTCTTCCATCTGCAGCACCACATTGTCCGTGTTTTGCGCCAACGCACCAAATGGTACCGACACAAGAAAAGCGAAGCTCAGCGCTAGACCAGTTTTGAGTTTGAGCATCTGATATCCCTTTCTTCAGTTGTAAAAGACGCCGTTCAAGCACCCGTGATAATACTTCTGAAACCGGGCCTCGCGGTCGGCGGCCCCTGCTGTTCCGCCCACGACGGCACCTATCGCGGCTCCTTTCTGGCGGTATTTCAACGACCCCTTTGCGATGTGGCCGATGGCGGCACCGCCGACGGCGCCTGCGACGGCCCCGCCCACGACCCCACCTGTGTTGGCTCTCGCTTTCTCGCGTGCGTAAGCCTCGCAGTAGGGCGGATCGTATCTCTGCTGATTGCCAGTCGTTTGCGCGGTCACCGGCGCGGCGAAGGAAACCGTCAGCGCTATCGCTGATTGGGTTGCGACAACAACGGTTCCCTTGAAAAGGCTCGCTCTCAACGCTCTGAACATCATCTGGAGTTTCCCTTGTGCATTTTGGGATCTCACGAGCCTGGAGGCACCTGCAGCAATCCCTCTAGAATTTAAATGTCGCACCGATCAGAGGACCGGATTGAGAGACATCGAAAACAATGCCGTTATCCTGATAGTCGACGCTCATGTAGCGCCATCCAACAGATAGTGAGACTCGGTCGGTAAAGGAGTAATTTGCACCTGTTTGCACGGACCATTGCATATCGGATCCGACACCGAAGCCGCCGATATCGGCGCTTCCGAAAAGCACCCAGCGATCATTGATGCGATATCGCCCTGCAACTCCAATGATCGGATCCACCCAATCCGCGCTGGAGGACGATCTCAATAGCGGCCCGACCGTGTTAACTGCAAAATTATTTTCAATTTTCCAATACCTTACGCCAAGGTAGACATCGATATTATGGTCCTGCGATACCGATACGGTTCGACCAAGAGATAGTGCCGCATTTGTGGTCTTGCTCTCGACCTGAAGGGCCTGAACGATGGGTCCGCCAATTTGCTCATCAGACGTGGTCTTGACCAGCGATCCGTCAAAATAAATTACCCAAGGCCCATTCCTGGCGCTGGATAATAGAAAAAGGCCATAATCCAGATCGTCGAAGATATCCCCAAACGACAGGTCAACAGGCTGTGACGGCAGTCCCGGCACCGTTCCAAGATCGCCGCTAAGTCCGGACATCCACGCATATGGTGTGATATTGAACTCCCAATCTGACTGCGCTGCGGCCTGCGTGCCGGCAAAAGCCATAGTCAGTCCGACACTTGCGACGACTGATTGAATAACAAATTTAGTATTCATGGCCCCCTCCGATTCGTGTATCCAGAAAGGCTACATGCCGCAGTGAGAGCAAACTTGATCCAGATCAAGAATATCAGCTGACAGGGTGATCATTTTGCGCCAAAATCAACGATTATGCTGCGCCCACTTCAAAACATCCTTTCTTGGCGCCCTGTAATTTCAGCTACCGATCACATAGCCTCGTCGTCTGTGACCGACAGGGCGTTGGCCTCCATCGGACTGAATCGGGGAATGGTTGAGGGCCCGCCGATCTTCGTTCCCTATGCGCTGCAGGCGGCATATGCCGAACACTTGGCTCGTCAACTCGGCGAGCGGCACGTCGGCCCGAACATAGTCAGTCAGTACGGATATAAAGGTCTCGGTCTGTACGCCCGCTATGTTCTTGGCGCCCCTCGTCTCGACATCGCGTTCGCCAGAGGCATCCGAGCCCTTCCGTATCTGCAATCGGGTGCATCGGTGAACCTTCACGACGCGGGCGATTGCATTATCCTGCAATTCGGTTCTGGTATCCATTCGATTGTGGGCGCGGGGCACATCGACGAGGGAACGTCTATTCTTCTCATCGATCTCGTGCGCCATTTCCTCGGTAAAGAATGGAATCCCGAATGGGTGGAACTCTCGGGTAAACGTTTCACTGGTGACGAGATGCTTGAGGACCTCCTCGGTGCCCCCGTCCGCTACGGAAAGCCACTCCTTGGAATCGCTATCCTGAAGGATCAGCTGCAAACTCATAACCCCCGTCCAGAGAAAGCGCCACGCACTGTCCTTTTCAAAGATCTGCGCAAAATGATAAACCACGGCCCGCCACGCACGATGGTGGGGCTCGTGCGCGAGGCGCTGTTGCAGTCAGTGATGGAAGGCAACCCATGCGAAGATGCTGTCACAGCCTGGCTGGGTTTGGGCAAACGTACGCTGCAGAGGCAGTTGGCGGTGGAAGGCAACACCTTTCGTAAGGTATTCGCAGATTTCCGGATTGAACGGGCGAAGGCGATGCTGGCGGAGACGAACCAGTCCGCCCGGTCTATCGCGGCTTCTCTAGGATACCATGAAGTCAACAGCTTCCGACGCGCCTTTTCCCGAAGCGTTGGCTGTACGCCGGCGGAGTACTCGGCGTTGTGCCGAGCCCAACCGCCAGATGTGTCCGTCGTCAGGGTTTTTCGGACTTCGCAGGCCGTTTCGTAACGGAGGCTCTGGTTCGGTTTCTGTTTAAGTTTAAGCGGCAGCTGCTTGGTGCTGCAAGCGGCGTTGCCGGATTGTCTGTTTCTTGATCTCCTCTCTCATCTTCAGGATCTTCGCGCCGCGACCATGGTAGACGTCGGCCGGGGTCAGGTTTGCCAGGCTCTCGTGATATCGGTGGTTGTTGTAGTGGTCGACGAAGGCGCCGATCTGGCGTTCCAACTCGCCGGGCAGGAAGTAGTTTTCCAGCAGAACGCGGTTCTTCATGGTCTGGTGCCAGCGCTCGATCTTGCCCTGGGTTTG
>NZ_FMZV01000023.1 GCF_900101475.1 Ruegeria marina
TAACGGCTCGCCTTACATCGCGAAGGACACGCAGATCTTCGCCCGCCAGCTGGGTCTGAAGCCCTGCTTCACGCCGGTTCAGAGCCCGCAGAGCAACGGAATCTCGGAGGCCTTCGTAAAGACACTCAAGCGCGATTACGTCCAGGTGACACCGTTGCCGGATGCCAAAACCGTTCTCGGATTGATCGGAGGCTGGATCGAGGACTACAACGACAACCACCCGCACTCAGGGCTGAAAATGCGCTCGCCACGCGAGTTCATCGCAGCTCAAACCGCAACCGCCTGAGTGTCCGGTGAAATGGGGGCAAGACCAGTCTGCTGGTGAAACGAAATGATCTTGTGAAATGTCCGAGAGGCGCATCAGCCTAATTTCTCGGTAAGCCCAGTCCAACCAAAGTTTCTAGCGCATCAAGATCGTACTCATACCAGTCCGGCCAAGAAGGATGCAGAAATGCTTTTCGATAGTTTTCTTTCGTCAATTCTGGCCGTCGTTCCAGGGCGGCAGACAAATATTTTCGTGCTTTCTCCGTGAAGCCTCGTTTGGCGCAAGCAACCGCGCAGATCATGAAGGCGAACCAAGGAGCGTTGTTGTATCTGCAAGCGGTTTCGAGGTCCCCCAAGTACTCGTCTGACGGAACGAACTCATCCATAACCCAACGGCCTATGGCGCTGAGGAAATAGCACATCGTAGCCCTTGGGTCTTTGGGGCTGAGTTTGATAGCGGCCTCGGCGCTGCGCAGCATGAGTTCGCCATCGGTGTCCGGATCGAACAGGGTCACCATACACATTGCGTAGTGGCATTGAGCATTGTTGGGGTTCAGGGCCAATGCGCGTTTTACCGCCGCCATTCCGTCGCTGGGATCGCCTGAAATGGCGAGCAGGACCCCAAGAACGAGATATGCGACCTCGTGCCTGTCATCCAGTTCAAGGGCGCGCCGCACACTGGCAATCGAAGCTTGAATTTCAGAGGGCGGATCAGCACTCCAACCAGATCCGACGCGCGTCCAGCCGACGCGACCGATCATTGCGTAGGGATCTGCAAAGTTCGGGTCAATCGCTATTGCCTGACGAAAGAAGGCCTCGGCGGCATCCAGACCCTCGGCAGTGTATTTCATTTGGTCGGAGAGGCCTCGCTGGCACAATTCCCATGCGGTCAGACTGCTGGAGGGTCTCTTGCGGGCGATCTGGCGTTCATGTGCCCCGAGTTCCGGCTCGACCGCACTAACGATTGCGGTGGTCAACTCGTCTTGCAGGGCGAACAGATCATCCACCGTCCGATCCCATTTATCCGCCCACACATGGGTTCCAGAAGCGGCCTCTATCAACTGCGCCGTCAGGCGGATGCGATTTCCGCCCCGCCGCACGGAGCCCTCGACGACGTAGCGCACCCCAAGTTCGCGCGCGACCTTACGTATGTCTGTCGCCGTCCCCTTGTAAACGAAGGTCGAATTGCGGGCGATGACGAAGAGGCTGCGGAACCGGCTGAGTTCGGTGATGACATCCTCGACAAGTCCATCGACAAAGAACTCCTGCTCCGGATCGGCGGACATATTGTCGAATGGAAGCACAGCGATGGATGGCCGTTCACTCGTCTTTGCCTCTGCAGAGGCTGTCACGCCTTCAATTTCCACCCGCCAGACGTCGATCGGTTCCGGAATGTTCTTTACCATCTGTGGCCCGAGGGCGATCATTTGTGCGTCAATCTTCCCGCGCAACTGATCGTGAACGCTGCGGGAGATACAGATGCCACCAGGGTGCGCGAGGGTCTCAAGACGAGCCGCGACATTAACGCCGTCGCCGAGAATATCCGCACCGTCCTCCACGACATCGCCCAAGTTCACTCCAACGCGAAAGCGCAGGCGTTGCTCTTCGGGGCCGGTTTCGCGCGCGCGCATTTGTTCCTGTACTGAGATAACCGAGCGCAGCGCAGACACGGGTGACGGATATTCGACCAGGAGCCCATCGCCCATCGTCTTGATGATGCGCCCGTTTGCGTCCTCGACGGCGGGATCGATGACCTCTGCACGGGCCTTCCGCAATCGCCTTATGACCCCCTCTTCATCTTCTGCCATCAGGCGAGAAAAACCGACCAAATCGGCGGCTACAATGGTGGTCAATCGGCGTTTCATAAGAGATAGTGTCAGTTGAAAAGATCGATTTCAATCGCGTATCGCCATCGACAGAAATACAATCCCATGGCTTGCCCGTATGCGTCGGGTTTTTTGTGCGCTTTCGTGGTCCGCTTGGGGCTCAAAGTCGACATCTGAACCATTCTGCCAGATGTCTGCTTTGGCCGGCATAGCATTCTTTGGCACCTGGCCGAGCATGGTCTAAAGGTGTGGGTATGCCGGGCAGAGCAAAGCCGACCATCATAACGACAGCGATGCCCGGACCAACTCAGTATCCCGTTGTCGGGTCCCGTCCTGTTGCCCAGAATTCTACCTCCTCCTCTTCGTCCTCTGCGTCCCGGGACATTACTGGATAAGCGAAGGTGAGCGCGAAGGCATCGGCGACGTCAGGTGAAGGGATACCGCGCTTTTTCATGTCCTCCTTGCGCTCCAGCATGAGCGCATTCTGGGCGTTGTAGGGCGTTGTTGCATAAATCAGCCAAGGAGCGGACTTCTGCTTTCCCCGGACGGATTTACTCGACGGGCATGGTGACGGGTATGCCAAGCGCGGTGTAGCCGTTCAGCACGGCGATGCGGACCTGCAATTCCGCGGCCTGGCGATCGAAGTCTCGAGCCATCAATGACTGACCAAGCAGCTTGATACAGTTCATCCTAGACTCGACACGGCTCCTGCGGTGATAACCGCTCCATCGTCGCCAGATAGCGCGACCCAGGTACCTTGAGGCTCGCAGAACTTCGTTGCGTGCGACGGCGCCCGGGCTCGTCGGTTTCCATGGCTTGGCGTTTCTTCGGGGCGGTATGACAGCGGCCGCGTTTCGAGCGGCAATTGCTTGGTGGCACTTTCGGGTGTCGCAGGCACCGTCGGCGGTGACGCTACTGATCTTCTGATCCGGCGGGATCTGCTCCAGCAGTTCCGGTAGGACAGGTGCATCTGCGATGTTGCTTCCGGTGATCTCGACGGCCCGGACTTCCAGCGTTTCTTCATCGATGCCGATGTGTATCTTGCGCCAGATACGTCGTTTTTCGCCACCATGCTTGCGGGCGTTCCATTCCCCTTCGCCTTCGGCCTTGATGCCGGTGCTGTCGATGAGCAGGTTCAGTGGTCCCTTGCCGCCACGATAGGGGATGCGAACGTTCAGCGTTCGTTAACGGCGGCACAGGGTACTGAAGTCCGGTACCACCCAGTCCAAACCGACAAGCTTAAACAGGCTTTGCACGAACCCCGTCGTCTGGCGCAACGGCCTGCCGAAGAGCACCTTCATTGTCGGACATGTCTGGATCGCGGTGTCGCTGAAGCTCGGTTGGCCCAATTCAAAACCGGTCGTTCGCTGCCCTGGCCTTAGAGGTCTCAGTTGCGGACAGTTCTGCCATTTCACCTCCGTGCCGTAAGGGTCAAGCATTGGGAGGGAACTGCAAGGCCATCGTCGTCGTGACAATCGGCAAGCTCGGCAACGATCTCACCGATCAGCCTTCGGTGCTCAGTTTCCGGCAGCTTGGCCATGGTCTCGGCCAACGGCGAACCGGCAAGGGCGCCCGTGATGAATTCCTCGGCGTCGGGATAGCGGGCAAACTTCACATCCAGGACGACATGGGCATCCTTTAAACCCGCAGCCTTGGAAAGTTCGTGGAGCGTATCTCGATTTCCCAGCGAATAGACCATCTCCCATGGCGCGGTCGTGCCTTCGCCGAATTCACGGTCCAGAACGGTCGTGAAAGCCGTGCCGATCGGCGAGCGTGTCTTCCAGACGCTAAGTGCGAGGTTGCCGCCGGGTTTCAACAGACGCGCCATCTCGGCCATCGCGGCATCCTTGTCCGGCATGAACTGAAGCCCCTGCTGGCAAAGCACGACATCGAAAGTCGCATCGGGCAGAGGCATGCTAGCGGCGTCGCATTCAACCCACCTGATTTCTGGAAGACCGACCGCAACGGCAAAACGCTCTGCGGCTTCCAACATGTCGGCGCTGACATCAGTTCCGGTCACATTGGCGGCTGCACCGGAGTGTCTTGCAGCGGTTCGGGCCACGACGCCGGTACCGCAGGCCGTATCGAGAACACGGTGGCCTGGTTTGACACCGGCAGCCGTGACTAGTTCCTCCGCAGCGCGCCCCATCTGGGCGCGGACCCAGCATTGCTCATAAACTTCTGGGCCTCCCTTTTTCAGTTGAAAACCGGAATTGCCTGTCATGGTTCTACAGGCCATGACTTAACAGGAGCCCTATGGTTTTCATGGATCGTCGCCGAGACACGATTCGCCAGAAATTCGGTCAAGTTTTTCATTTCACCCGCCGCCGGTTGCTGAGGTCTCAAATGATATTAGCACATTTCCGGAGACCGATGCGGGCTCAATTTGGTCGTTCGCTGCCAGTTTCACGGGTTTCCGGTTTGGGCCGGATCCGCCAACCGCTTTCGAGTTGAAACACCATATCCGCCGCCAAGTCGCCGACGCCTGTTTTGTCGCCCCCGCCTGACACCGCCCCGCTCATCCACGCCTGTCTTCCGGGCCACCGCGTTCTAGCGCGCGGGTGGTCGTCGGCTTCGTTGGACGGGGGCGTTCCGGGTCGCGCGGGACAGCCCCATGGGCTCGCCGCGGAAGGCACCCGTCGGACAGGTCACGGTCGCCATGCTCGACAGCCTGATCGCGATGCAGGGCTACCTGTCGCAGATCTACTTCGTCGCCGGTGAAAGCCCCCAGCCGGTCGGCACGCGGCATCCGTCGATCGTGCCCGACGGCTCCTTTCCCACCAGCGACGGTCATGTCATCGTCGCCTGTCTGACCGAAAGGTTCTGGCACAATTTCGAGCGCTGCCTCAGGCGTGAAGATCTCATCGACGACCCTCGCTTCGCGGAATACAGGCAGCGGCCTTCAAATCGCGACGTGCTCGAACCGATCATCCGCGAGATCATGCAGCGGAATGCGACAGCCATCTGGCTGGAACGGCTGACCGAGTTCGATGTCCCGAATGCCCCCATCCTCAGCATCGGCGAGGCCCTGGATCAGGACCATGTCGCCGCGCATGGACTGATCGACGCCGTCTCCCACCCCGAGGTCGGAGACATGAAGCTGGTCCGCGGCCCGATCCTGTTCGATGCTGTCGTTCCCGCCGGAAAGCGAGTGTTTGCCGCCGAAGGATCTGGCTGCGTCCGGGCTCGCAGAGGCGCCGCAGGAGCCGCCCAGGCGCAGGACGCGCAGCCAGGCGCTCTCGCCGGGGGTCAGGACGTCGTGCTGGTGCGCATCTTGTCATTGGGGATTTCGAGGAAAACGATACGCTGTCTGCACCCCAGTGTTCTCGTTGAACATAAGCGATCTCGATACTTCTGCCTTGACGGTTTCGGCTTCGTGGTTTCAATTTCTCCCATAGGTTTAATGCTTGACGGAGAACCAAATTGGCCTTTCGGTTCGTTCATACTGCCGATATTCATTTGGACTCGCCGTTAAAGTCTCTGGCCTTGCGCGACGAGGCGCTGGCCGAAGTGGTCGGAAACGCGACCCGGTCCACGTTCCGGCGGATCGTCGATCTGTGCTTGGCCGAAGATGTCCAGGCGCTACTGATTGCCGGGGATCTCTATGACGGCAGCCAGACTTCAATGAAGACCGCCCGTTTCCTGGCACAAGAAATGGAGAGGCTGGCCGCGGCCGGTATTCCTGTTTTCGTTATCCGAGGCAACCATGACGCAGCATCTAGAATTACCCGTGAATTGACTTTACCTGAGAACGTCATCGTGTTTCCGGGCAAATCAGAAGTCATCCGGACTGACTGGAACGATCATTCAGTCGCTGTTCACGGTATTTCTTTTCGTGACCCCCATGCACCCGACACTCTGTTGGACCGTTTTGGGCCGCCGGTGAAAGGTGCTTTCAATATCGGGATGCTACACACGTCCCTCGGAGGGGCTCAAGGGCATGACCCCTATGCACCTTGCACGCTGGCCGACCTTCAAGCTACCGGCTTCGACTATTGGGCGTTGGGCCACATCCATCGACGGAGCATTTACCCCGGCGCGACAACCGTAGTCATGCCAGGAATACCGCAGGGACGCGACATCGGCGAGGCCGGGAACAAGTCGGTGACGCTGGTTTCGGTGGGCGACGACGGTTCGGTCGCAACAGAAGAACGGCACCTTGCAATGGCGCAGTTCGAACGTCTCTCGGTGGATTGCCTCCAATTGTCTGACTGGCCGGACCTAATTCAGGCACTGAAGCACGCACTGCGCACGGCGCGGCGTGATCACGCAGGTGAACATCTGATCGTTCGGTCCGTGCTAACCGGAGAAACTCCACTGGCCTGGAGAGCGGGACGTGACCTCGACCTGCTGCATGCCGAGGCACAGAACGTCGCCGAGCAGATCGGCACGCTCTGGATCGACAAGATCGAGGTCGCGTTGACCACCGTCAGCAATACATCCACTGGAGGCGCGGTGGAGGAGCTAGCTCAGATCATCATGCGGCAAAGTCTTCCCCCAGATGATCCGACCGTTCTGGAAGACGTGGAACGGCTGCTGAAGCACCTTCCACGCGAGCTGCGAGGACTTCTTGGGGATAGTGAGGCAGAGACTACCGCCGCTATTGCCGACGCGATGCAGCAGGGTGCAATGGAGGTGCTTGCACGCCTCGAAGAGACCGATGGTTGAACGATGCGACTGAACCGGCTCGACCTAACCCGTTTTGGCAAGTTCACCGATCTGAGCTTGTCGTTTCCCGTCCCGCCCCCTGGTGACCCCGATTTGCATGTGATCTACGGCGCTAACGAGGCTGGGAAATCAACCCTGCTCGAAGGTTGGCTGGACATGCTGTTCCAGATCCCTGTGCGAAGCCGCATGGACTTCATTCACCCCTATCCGTCGATGCAGTTGGGGGCCGCGCTGCAAATCGACGGGCGGACACATGAACTGCTTCGGGTCAAGAAACGCGACAATTCCCTGCTGGACGCCAGCGGTGGACCGTTGGGTGAAGCGCTGCTGCATGGCGGCCTGCGAGGACTCGACCGCTCGTCCTATGCGGCGATGTTCTCGCTTAATCGGCAGACCTTGGGTGAAGGAGGCGAAAGCATCCTGGCCAGCAAAGGGGATCTGGGTGAATTGCTGTTTCAGGCGAGTGCCGGGTTGACCGATCTGGCGGCGCAGTTGGACGAGTTGCGTGCAGAGTCCGAGGAGTTCCTGAACAGGACCGGACGCAAGGGTGTGTTGCGTGATCTTGGCGCCGAATACGAGGACTTGGGTAGGCAGATCAGGGAACTCGATACGGCAGCGGCCGAATATGCCCGCCTGTCGGCTGAACGTGATCGGGCAAGGAATATCTGGCATCAAGCGCGCGAAGCGGCGGAAGCCGCGCAGACCGATGTGATCGAGACAGACCGCCAAATCGCCGCCCTGCCCCTTGTGCCGCGGCTGGACCGCCTGATGGCGCAGATCGCCAGTTACGGTGCGCTGCCGGAACCTCCGGAAGGGTGGCTTGCTGAGCTTCCGGAAATGGACCGCGCCGAGACTGCCATTGCCACCCGGCTTGAGGCCGCGAAAAAGGCTGTGGCAGGGTTGGAGGCCGAATTGAACGGCCTCCATCCAGACGAACCTCTTCTGGATGCACTTGAGGACATCAAGGCGGCGGAGC
This sequence comes from Ruegeria marina, assembly GCF_900101475.1. Classification (GTDB taxonomy): domain Bacteria; phylum Pseudomonadota; class Alphaproteobacteria; order Rhodobacterales; family Rhodobacteraceae; genus Ruegeria_B; species Ruegeria_B marina. Next base: position 7,735 of record NZ_FMZV01000023.1, read on the forward strand.
TGTTGAAATCGGCCCATGACACGGCAGTGGAGGACTTGCCCAAACGGCGCGGAGAACTCGACGCAAAGACCGGAGCAGTCAACGATTGCCTGTCGCGACTAGGGCAAGTCGGGGCGGATCCGGCCACGCTGTTGCCCGAAGCAAGAACTCTAGGGCGCCTGCGCGCATTGATCGAACAAAGTTCAGGTGTGGAAACCGCTTGCGAGTCGGCGAATGGGGAATTGCTGGTTGCCACCGACAACCTGGAGCGCGCCGAGCGGCGTTTACGTGAGGCTGGAGGAAGCGTGTCTGAATTGGGTGGGCTGGCCGGTTTGGTACAAAACCTTCGCCGCGATGATCCTGTCGGCGCACACGACCGCGCAAGCACCGAATTGGAAGAGACGGAAGCGCGTTTGAAATCCGCGTTATTAGCGCTCTCTCCGTGGACGGGCAACAAAGATGATTTGGCGAATTTGACACGGCCAGACCATGCCGATCTGGAGCAACTGGGCGCGGAAATCGCTGAGGCAGACAGGGCGGTCGACCGGGCGCATGATCGGCTGGAGCAATTGAAACAGGCCGCAACCCAAGCGCTCGCTCGGCGCGATGCAATCGGCACAACCGCCGCGGTTACTTTGGAAGAGGCCGCCCAAATGCGAGCCCGCCGGGAATCCGAATGGGCCCGCCACCGAGCGGATCTGACGAAGGAGACCGCAGAGCGTTTCGAGGCCGCAATGCGCCTCGACGACCAGGTGACAGCCACCCTGGCCGATCAGCGCGCCCATGCCGAAAAGACTGCCGAGGCCGAGCGTGCGTTGGCCGAAGCCCAACAACAAATTGACGCTGCCAAAGTCAAGGCGGCCGAGGCCAGCGAGCTGCGCGGAAACCTGGCAAAACGGCTGGCCGACATCGCAACCAAGGTATCGCCTGCGCTCCCTGTCGACATCAACCTGTCAACCTTCCTCGCTTGGCTCGAGAAGCTCGACACGGCACACGATGCCCTGATCAGGCGTGATGACAAGGCACGAGATCTCGTCCGGCGCGCGCAGGGCGTCACCCAAGCGCGTTTGGATCTTTCGAAGGCGCTGGCACAGGCTGGCCGCGAAATACCCGAAGACATGAGCCTGGCCCTTGCCCTCGAAACCGCTCAATTTTTGTTGGACCAGGCGTCCAGGGTTGAGGCTTTGAGCGTATCCGTAGCCGAGGCGCGCCAAAATCTTACCTTGCGTGAGCGCAACAAGCTGAAGGCTGATGATGCGCGCGCCACATGGCAGAAAGACTGGGGGGCCGCCTGTGCCGACACCTGGATGGCGGACGCGCCACCCACTGTCGGCGAGATGCGCGCGATCCTCGAAGAGCTTGACCGGCTACGTGAACATCAGGGACGCATCGTCGAACTCACCCACCGGATAACGACGATGCAATCCAACCGTGAAAGGTTTGAACAAAAGGTTTGCGATTTGGCGGGTCGTCTCGACATGGCGACCGATCTGCCAACAGCCGACCTGTGGCGTGGCATCACCCAGCGAAAGCGCGCAGCCGAAAGCCGCGAAGACCAGAGGGCCAATCTCTCAGATCGTTTGGTGAAGGCGACGCAAGCTCTTTCGAAGTTGGAAGAGGAAGCCGCGATCCATCGCAACAGGACCGCCGAGTTCTCCCGTCACTTTGGGGTCGCAAGTTGGGCCGAGGCACGCAATGCGCTCACGCGAGCAGGTGAATTATCGAAACAGCGCGAAGCTCAGCGCGAACTCACCGAAGATCTCTGTGCGGGGATGCGATGCGATACTGTTGAAGAAGCACGTGCGCAACTGCGTGAACTGGATGCCGATGTGCTCGCCACACGCGCCGACAGCCTGCGCACCGACTTGAAAACCCTGCGCACGGCACAGGAAGAAGCGCAGGATGCCTTCCGCAAGGCAGAAGAGGCCGTCGAAGCGGTCGGCGGCGACGGCGCGGTCGCCCGCCTGGAAGAACAACGCCAGACATTGCTGCTTGAGATTGAGGACGGCGCCCGGCGTCACCTCAGGCAGCGGTTGGGGCTCTTGGCCGTCGACGCTGCCCTCAGGAGCTATCGCGACACGCACCGCAGCGGTATGCTCGAACGCGCATCAGAAGCATTCCGTATCATGACGCGGAATCGCTATTCCGGCCTTGCCGCACAGCCGGATGACTCCCGAGAGGTATTGGTGGCGCTGGCGGCAGGGGGTGGTTCGAAACAGGCCGACCAACTCTCAGAAGGCACCCGGGCTCAACTCTACCTTGCCCTGCGCATTGCAGGCTACCATGAGTTTGCGCGCAACAACGGCCCAGTGCCGTTCATTGCCGATGACATCATGGAAAGTTTCGACGACGACCGCACAGCCGTGACCTTTGGTCTTCTGGCTGAGATGAGCAAAACCGGCCAGGTGATCTACCTTACTCATCACGCGCATCTGCGCGACATCGCAAGGAATGCATGCCCATCTGTATGTATCCACGAATTACCCGAATAATACCTCGGCAACGCTCAAGCGAGACCGCTGAAATGAAAGAGACCGAGGATGCCAGGCCGAAGTTCTTGATATGGGACGCAGTGCTCGGCCGAACTGCCCCTCGGCCAGATTTGCTGCTGTTTTGCGAGTAAGACGCGCTGGGGCTTCGCGGGCAGGCGCTACGGCTGCCGACGTCGGGAATTGTGTAGCAGGAAACGCGAGATGGCAGCCCCAAAGCCGCTGAGCGTCTCTGGCGACATCTTCGAAAGGACCCGTCAACTCGCGTCGCGACTGGCTCGCCCGATCCTGAAATCGGCAAGGATCGCATAGAAGGACGGCAACACCAGCAGGACAAGCACTGTCGACGCCAGCAGGCCAAACACGACCGAGATGACCAGCGGTTTCAGCGTTTGCGCCTGGGTCGAGGTCTCGGCCAGAAGCGGCGCCATGCCCATGATCGTTGTCGAAACCGAAACCAGGATCGGGCGGAACCGGCTGCGCACCGCCTCTCCCGCGGCGCGAACGGCGTCCGCGCCCTCGGCCTGGCGCGCCTTGATCACCCCGACCAGCAGGATGGCGTTGTTGACCACGATTCCGGCCAGCGAGGCCGCACCGACCAGCGACGGCATCGAGATGTTGTAGCCCATCGCCACATGGCCCCAGATCACGCCGAGAAAGGCCAGCGGGATGGTCAGCATCACGATCAAAGGCTCGACATAGCTGCGGAACTGGAACGACAGCACGACGTAGATGCCGACCAGCCCGATCAAAAACCCGCGCAGGATCGACACCACGGTTTCCGCCGAGTTGGCTGCCTGGCCGCCGATCTCGAAGCTGAGCCCGGGCGTCGCCATGGCGAGGTCGGGCAGGAAACCGGAGGCCAGCCGAGAAGTAATGGCATCGGCGTTGCCGACCCGTCCGTCGACATCGGCCTGGACGGTCAGCCGGCGAAGCCCGTCGAAATGGGTGATGCCACCCCAGCCGCGCGCTTCGGCAACCTCGGCCACGGTGTCCAGCGGCACCGTCGTTCCGTCCGCCAGCGCGAGGTGGAAATCCTCCAGGTCGGCGCGGGTATCGCGGTCGCTGTCTGCGAACACCACCTCGACCTCGCGCAGGATGTCGCCGTGGCGCACATCGGCCAGTTCGGTGCCGAGAAAGGCGGCGCGTATCTGGTTGGCCACCTCGGCGGCGCTCAGCCCCAGCGCCTGTGCCCCGGTGCGAAGGGCCAGACGAAGTTCGGGCTTGCCCGGTCGCAGATCGAGCATGGCGTTGCGCACGCCGACATAGGTTTCCAGTTCGGCCAGCGTGGCGCGCCCCGCGGCATCGAGCGTGGCGAGGTCGGGATGCGACAGATGCAGTTCCACCGCGATGCCCTGCGGGCCAATGCCCGGTTCGGTCAGGATCAGCGCGGTGACGCCGGGCAGCACGCCGATTTCCCTGCGCCATGCGGCGATCAGGGTGTCGAGGTCTGTCGCGCGAATCTCGGCACCCAGCAGGTCTACTGACACGGTGGCGACATGGGTTCCGGTCTCGCCGGCCGACAGGTTGCGGTTGAAGCGCGTGATCCGGCGCTGCACCAGATCCTGGCCGCCCGGCTGATCCGGGGCAAGCTGCGCGTTGACGCGTGACAGGGCGGCTTCGACCTGCGCCACCGCCGCCTCGGTCCGCGTCAGCGGCGTTCCCTGCGGCATCAGGATGCGCGCCTCGATCACGTCACCGTCGATTTCGGGCATCGCCTCTCGTTTGACGATCCCGGCGCGCATAGCGCCGACGGTCAGGATCAGCGCCCCCAGCGCCAGGCCGGCCAACAGATACCGCCAGGCGATGGCGAGATCGGCCAGCCGCCCGATCCCTCGGTCGCGCACCAGATCAAAGCCCGCGTCGAAACGGCGGCGAAACGCCGACGGCTTTTTTCTGGCGTTCTTGAGGCCACTCTTCAAGTGATGCGGCAGGATCAGGAACGCCTCGACCAGGCTGGCCGCCAGCGCCGCCAGCAACACCACCGGCAGCACTTCCAGGACTGCGCCGAGGTCGCCGTTCAGGAACGACAGCGGTGTGAACACGGCTGCGGTCGTCAGGAACGAAGACAACACGCCCGGAGCCACCGCCGTGACCCCACGCACCACTGCATCCAGCGTCACCCCGTCAGCAGTCTCGACCGCGATGGACTCCGAGATCACGATGGAATCGTCCATCACGATCCCGATCGCCATCAGCAGCGCCACCAGTGTGATCATGTTCAGGCTGAGCCCGGTCAGCGCCATCCACACGAAGGCGCCAAGAAAGGCCACCGGCAGGCCCATAGCCACCCAGATTGCAAATCCGGGCCGGAAGAACAGGCTCATCACCGCAACAACCAGAACCAACCCAATCAGCCCGTTCTGCACCAGCATAGCCAGCCGGTCACGGATGATCGAGGTCACGTCCTGCACCACATCGACCTTCAAGGCGGCCGGCAGCCGCGCGGTTTCCGCCGCGACCACCTGCGTCATCGAGTCCAACGCCCGCAGCGCATCGGCATCCAGCGGCTTGCGCACCTCCAGCAGCACCGCGCGACGGCCGTCGACCAGAACCCGTTCCTCGGCCGGTTCGAAGCTCTCGGTGATCGACGCCACCTCGCCCAGCGTCAGTGTCGCGCCGTTCGCCAGGGTCAGAACCGGCACCGACGCCAGGTCCTGGATCGAACGCCGCTGTTCGGTCAGACGAATACGCAGGTCGGCGGCTTGGGTCTCCAGCGTGCCGGCCGGCAGGTCCAGGCTTTGCCCGGCGAGCGTTGCCGCCAGCCCTGCGGCGGTCAGGCCATGCTGGGCCAAAACCTCGCGCGACGCGGTAATGCGGAATTGCGCGTCTCCCAGCCCCGAAACATCGACCCGCGCCACATCCGGCAGTGCCGCCAGCCGATCAGCCAGCCCTTCGGCGTAGATGTCGAGGTCACGCAGCGGCAGGTCACCGGAGACCGCTACCGACGCGACCAGGTCGGTGCGGTGCAATTCGAGCGTGATCGGCGGCTCGGCCAGATCCGGAAGGTTGTCGATCGCCGCCGCCTCGGTGCGCAGATCGTTGACAAAGCGCAGGGCATCGCCCCCTGTCGCCATGGTCGCCACCGCGCGGGCGCTGTTGTCGCGAGCCGTGCAGGTGAATTCCTTCAGCGACTCGACCGCCTGCACCGCATCCCACAGCGGCCGGCAGATCGCATCCTCGACATCCGCCGCCGTTGCGCCGCGATAGATCACGGTGATCTCGGCCTCGACCGGGCGGAAATCCGGAAAGGTCTCTCGATTGAGCGTCGGCAGGGCCATGACACCTGCCGCGACGAACAGCACCAGCAGCAGATTGGCCGCGGTCGGGTGGGCAGCGAACCAGCGGATCATTCCACGGCCTCCACCGGTCGCAGAACCATGCCCGGAATTGCCGGCGCGATGTCATCCGTCACCACCCTTGTTCCGGCGCTCAGCCCGTCAACGATTGCAGCGATACCGTCCTGGCGGAACGCCAGCGTGACCGGACGCAGGATGAGCCGGTCGGCCTCGTCGGCGATGTAGACCAGATCACCATGCAGGGCGCTTTCCGGGATGGTGACGACACCGGCAAGTGTGGCGCCGGTCAGGGTCACTTCCATCTGCATGTTCGGCACCAGGGGAACGCGGAACGGCGGCGCCGCGCCCTGATAGGGATCGGTCACCTCGACCACAACGGGAACGGTGCGCGCACGCGGGTCCAGAGCGCCTTCGATCCGCGTGACCTTTCCCTGCCAGACCTGGCTGGGGTCACCGATCAGCCGCAACTCGGCGTCGATGGGCCAGGTTACACCGGCCTGCAAGGCGGACAATACATCGGCGGTTACGGGCGCCCCGGACAACAGCCGCCGGAAACCCGGTATCGGGATCTGCGCCACCACTTCCACCCGGTCGATCGCGTCGCCGGCAAACAGCGGCTGGCCGATGGACATGAACTGGAACCGTTCGGCCTGAACCTGTGTCACGCGCAGGTCGTAAGGCACCGCGATCCTCGTGTTCTCCAGGTCGCGTCGCGCGCCTGCCAGCGCCGCCTCGGTCCGTGCCACCTGCGCGGTCAGCCTCATTTGCCGGGACGGGATCAACGCCAACGAATTTTCCAGTTCCGTCACCACCCGGCGGGCCGCCAGCACGCCGCGTTCGGTTTCGTCGGCCCGAGCCCGTGGGGCGGCGCCCTGGGCAACGAGGTCCCGGACCCTGGCCAGATCGCTGTCCAGCAGGGCCAGCCGCGCCCGTTCCAGCGCCAGCACCTTGCCAGTATTGGCAGCCTCGGCCTCGATCTGCGCCACTTCGGCGGCAAAGGCGGTCAGGTCGGCCTCGAACTGGGCGATGGCCAGGTCGTGGTCGGCGGGATCGAGCCGCAGCACCTCATCGCCGGCTGCGATCACCCGGCCGGGCTCGAGGTTGTCGTGCCGCCAGATTACCGTCCCGCGCACCTCGGCGATTGCCGTCCAGTGTTCGGCGGCGCGGACATTGCCCCAAGCGCGCACCGTTGGGCGGATATCCCGGACCTGCGCCCTTTGCACGTGCACGGCCTGACCGGGCGCTTCGGCGGGAACCTGGGCCGGGCCGGAGGCCTGCGAGATAAACCAGGCCGCGGCTGCGGCGCCGATCGCCAGGGGCGGCAGCATCCAGAGAAGAGTGAAACGTCCCAAGGCGGCTCCTTCTCGTGCCTCGGTCGTCGCAAGCGGCAACTTTCGAAAACCGGTTGATCTTTGTGGGGGTTCCGTTTAGTTAGTTATTACTCACTAACAAGCAGCACGTCAATGGCCCGTCGAAGAACCGCAGAAGACCGCAAGTTGCAGATCGTCGAAGCGATGCTTCGACTCGCCGACGAGGTCGGCCCCGACCGCATCACCACCAGCGACGTGGCCAGGGCCGTGGGCCTGACCCAGCCAGGCATCTTCCGTCATTTCCCGACCAAACAGGCGCTGTGGCTGGCCGTGGCGGAAACCGTGGCGACACGTCTGACCGCTGCATGGGACAGCGCGGTCGCCGGGGTGGAAACGCCGGAGAAGAGGCTTCGCGCGCTGGTTCTGGCCCAGTTGCGCCGGATCGAGCTCTGTCCGGCATTGCCGAGCATATTGTTCTCACGCGAGATGCAGGTCGAGAATGCCGAACTTCGCGCGGCGTTCCGCGACTTGCTGGCGTGTTTCCAGGGCCGGCTGGTCGCCGAGTTGCGTACCATGAAGTCGGGCGGAACCATTCCGCCCTCGCTGGCCGCCGAAGACGCCGCCGTGTTCCTCACCTCGCTGGTTCAGGGACTGGCAATCCGCTGGATGCTGGGCAACCGGTCCTTTCACCTCGTCGAAGAAGGCGGCCGCCTGTTCGACACTCAAATCGCCATGATGCGGCGCACACCAGGGGGAGCCTGCAGTGACCAACCCTGAAACCACGATTTCTCTGCGCGTTGCCGGCGGCTTCGCCGTTGTCTTCGGCGCGCTCACCATCGTTTCCAGCGGACGCGCCCTGTTCGGCAACGCCGACATGGGGGCGGTCGTGCCCTTCGTGCTTTGGTTCAACTTCTTGGCCGGGTTTGCCTATGTCATCGCCGGTATCGGCCTGTGGCGCGGGCGCCGTTGGGCGGTGCGCCTGTCACTGCTCGTGTTCCTGGCAACCGCAATCGTGTTTGCCCTGTTCGGTCTTCATGTCTTGCGCGGCGGAGTCTACGAGGCCCGGACGGTCGGCGCGATGACCCTGCGCTGCACGGTCTGGGCTATCATCGCGTGGGTGGCGGCCAGGCACAGGCCGACGGACCCGGCGTGAAACCCCATGAAGCAACGCCCTTCCCACGTCTCAACGTGTCGGGTTCGGGCAGATAACTCGGAAGGAAACGTCCCACGACCCAGTCGTTGGCCCAGTTTGTGTTCAATCGTCCTTGAACACGCCGCGATCGGCGGCCCGATGGCAGGCGATGCAGTTCGAGACCGACCCGGCCCTTTCAACTGACCGGACGAAACTTCCTTGTCGTGCGCGTGCCGGAACCACGGCATGTCCGAGATCCGCAGCGGCGCATCGGTGAAGGCGACACCGGGCAAGAGTCCCGCCCCCCGTCCGCGGCATCCGCCGCGTTCTGCTCCGGATAAGCCTCAATCTCGGCGCACCCGGCGGTGGCCGTGTAATGCAGCATGCTTCGGCAGGGAACAGGTTCGGTGGCACCCTTGCGCCAGCGTCCGATCCGAGCCGGATCTGCGTTTTGCGTTGCAAATCCAAATCAGCCGGTAAACAGCCGGTCGCCCTTTTTCTCGCTTCCGGCCGGCCCCGCTGCGCTCACCCGCGCGGGGCTCCGGGCCGCCCTGTCCAAGGTCGGCGCGCGGAACAAACCTGTCCGGTTCTCCGAGAGCCCTGGGAATGCCCCTGATTATCCATTTTATCCCGATACAGAGCTTCCAGGGATACCGACCGGCCGTTTCAACGCAGGGGCAGCGCCTGGAATTCCATCGTTCAAGCCTTCAAGAGCATTTCGATCTGGCTCGGCCGAAAGGGTCAGGGAGTCGCGGGGCGGTCCTGTCAGGGTTCGCTTGTGAAATTCCTGCGCAGGCTGCGTGTCAGGGTGGTTGCATTCGCAAAACCGCAACGCAACGCGATCTGGTCTGGCGCAAGGTCGCTGTAGCGACGCAGTTCACGGGCGCGCGCCAGACGAAGAAGAAGGTAGTACCGACCCGGAGTCATCTGCAATTCCGTCCAGAACAGACGGCGCAAGGACCGTTCCGATATATGGGCCTGTCGCGCCAGATCCGGGATCGGCCACGGTGCTTCGAGCGTCTCGGACATGAGAACGACAACCTGTTTGAGTTTTGGCGACACCGATTGTGATAACGCCTGATCTGGATAGGAGGCGCCGTGCCGCCTGGCATTGTCATGCAGGAACATCGCGCCCGCATCGAAGGCGACCGAAGCACCGAACCGGTCCCGGATGAAGTGCAACATCAGATCCAGGGCGGCCGCCGCGCTGCCGCACGTCCAGAACCGGCCATCCTGAACGTGGCGATCGGGGCGGACCTGGGTTCCGGGGAACTCCTCGGCGAACTCTTCAAGCAATTGCCAGTGCAACGTGGCCTTTCGACCGTCCAGGAAACCGCCGCGCGCCAGTACCCAGGCACCGGTATCCGCGGCAATCACGGTTGCCCCCTGCATCAACCGCCGAAGGCTGCGCGCGGGCGTCGCCTCTTGCCTGCGAAAGGCGTCGCCGCCGATGAGGAGGACCAGATCGGAGCCGGGCGCTTCCGCTATCGGCATTTCCGGAGAAATGCTCAGTCCACTGGAACTGGTCACGGCACGGTCGCCATCGGTCAGAATGCTCCAGCGTATGTCCGCGCCGGTTTGATCGCGGACCACCCGCAACGGCTCGAGCAGACAAGCGAGCACCATGTTGGAAAAGGCATCGCACAGGAAAACAGAGACATTGATGGAACTCATTGGCAGGATTGATCCGAAATTTGGCAGAATGAGTATGAGCGATGCCCGGACAAGTTTCTAGAGTGGTGGGAGTTTTCAGCCAGAGCAGGATCAGGTGACCATGCAGAACCGCCCACTTTCCCACGTTCGCGTGCTTGATTTCGGGCATTATCTGGCCGGTCCGCTGGCCGGCATGATGCTTGCCGATCTCGGGGCCGAGGTGATCCGTATCGACCCGCCGGGCGGCCCCAGGTGGAAGGATCCTGCTTTCGACATGCTGTCGCGCGGCAAGCGCGCGCTGACGCTTGACCTCAAGTCGGCAGCCGGGCGCGATACGGCGCTCGACCTGGTGCGCCGCGCCGACGTGGTGATCGAGAACTTCCGCCCCGGCGTGATGGAGCGGCTGGGGCTTGGGCCAGAGGCACTGCGGCAGGCGAATGCCGATATCATCTCTCTTTCGCTCCCCGGTTTTGCCTCGACCGATCCGGAGTTCGCGGGTCTCGCGGCCTGGGAGGCGGTGATCGCGGCGCGCACCGGGCAGTTTACCGATATGGGGCTGAACCGGCGGCTGATGGGGATCAACCCTTCGTTTACGCCGCTGGGGTTGGCCTCGGCCTATGGCGCCGCGTTCGGCGCGATGTCGGTGCTTTTTGCGCTGGCAGCGCGGGACCGGACGGGGGGCGATCATATCGAGGTGCCGCTGGCCTCGGCCCTGCTGGAGGGGCTTGTCTACAACTGCGAGCAGGTCGAGGACTACCCCGACCGCTATAAATCGCCGCGTGAGCTGGAGCTGGAGCGGCGAGCCCGCGAGGGGCTGCCCAACGATCTGAGTTTTGCCGAGCTTTCGGAATTCCTCGATCCGTTCTACCGTACCTATACCTGCGCCGACGGGCGCGGGTTCTACATCGTGTCCTGCTCGATCGTGAACCATCCCCAAAGGGTGCTTCAGGTACTGGGGCTTGGCGATCTGCTCAAGGAGTTGCCGGATTTCGACGTCTATGTTGACAAGGCCGATTGGCCTGCCGACTGGGCCCTGCGCAGCTATCCGGTGGGCGCGCGCGACCGCCAGCGCCTTTCGGAGGCGATGAAGGCGGCCTTCCTGACTCGCCCGTCGCATGAGTGGGAAGCGCTGTTCGGCGCGGCCAAGGCCCCTGCCACGGCACAGCGCAGCACGGCCGAATGGCTGGCTGACCCTCATGCGTTGGCGTCTGGGCTGGTGGTCGAACTTGACGACCCCCGCCATGGACGAATTCGGCAGATGGGCAATGTGGCGTGGCTCGCGGATGATCCAGGGACGATGATCAAGATCGCGGGACCAAAGCCGGATGATGTCCGGGGCGACCTGAGCTGCATTCTAGAGGAACCGCCGCGCACAAGTTCGGGCGGCCAAGGCAAAGGCGGCTGGCTTGATGGGTTGAAGGTGCTGGATCTGACCAATGTCATCGCCGGGCCGACCATCGGATCGACGCTGGCGCGTTTTGGGGCGCAGGTCACGCTGGTCCAGCCAGTGCGGCCTTCGGTCGATCCCTGGAATGCGGTGGTGTTCGGATTGCATGCGCAGCGCGGCAAGGAGAGCATATTGCTCGATCTGCACTCAGGGGCGGGCCAGGAGGCGCTCTGGCGGATGGTGGCCGAGGCGGACGTGATCACCATGAACGGCACCGATCAGCAACGCGCTTCGCTGGGACTGACCGAAAGCCGCCTGAACGAGATCAACCCGCGCCTCATTCTGGTGCAGCTCGATGCCTGGGGGGGACCGCGTCGGGGGCCGAAATCGGATCACCTCGGGTATGACGATCTTGCGCAGGCGGCGACGGGTGTGATGACCCGCTTTGGCGGTGGACCGGAAACACCCGAGGAACACGCCCATTTCGGCACGATCGATGCACTGACCGGGTATTGCGCCTGCGTGGCCCTTGGCGCGGCGTTGGAACGGCTCAGGGTCACCGGCAAAGGCGGTATTGCCCGCGCTTCGCTGGCCGCCGCGGGCGAGATGATCCAGGCCCAGTTCATGTATGATTTCGAAGGCCGCCCCGCGTTCGATGAACCCTCGGGGCGCGCAGCGCGCGGTTGGGGGCCGTTCTATCGCTGCTATACTGCCGCCGATGGCTGGATGTTCGTCGCCGCGCCGACAGAGCGTGAGACGGCCTTGGCCCGCGTGCCCGAACTCTCCGATCTCGTCGGGTGCGAAGCCGATCTGGAAGCCGAGCTTTGCAACCGGTTTGCGAAAAGGCCGGTGGCCCATTGGACGCACGCCTTCGCCGGCAGTTCGACGGGGATCACGCCACTCGGCTCGCTCCATGGCACCCGCAACGCCGGACTCCAGCTGGAAAGCGAAGGGACAATCGACATTTGCAAGGCGACCTTCCGCGCTGTGCGCCATGATCGGCACCCGATGGGCCGTTGGGTCGACCTTGTCGCGCCCAATGCGGTGCGCCCAGGGAAAGCCGGGATCACCATTCCCGGCCCAGCGCCGAAATACGGACAGGACACGCGCAAGATCCTTGCGCGCCTCGGCTACAACGACACCGACATCCAGGGCATGATCGACGCAGGCGCGACAGCCGAGAGCTGGTCGGAAAAATATCTGCCGGAGTAGACACATGACCAAAGACCTGAACGGACCGGCGATCACGCCCCGCACCCGCGCCAAGGCACGCCATATCCTCGATCACTATTATATCGGACCGGCGCGCGATGACTCGGTGCTCGAAATCTGGGGCTACACCCCCGAGATGAGCTATGCCCCCGGGGACCGCGTTGCGCTGCATGTGTCGACCACCGCGGCGGAATGGGATCTCGAGATCGGCCGCGACGGGCTGGCCTATCACCCCTTGCTGACCGAGACGGGCCTGCCGGGGGTGCATCATCCCACGCCGGAGGATTGCTCGGTCAAGGGCTGTGGCTGGCCCGAGACCTATGCCTTTACCATCCCAGATGATTGGACGCCCGGCGGCTATCTGGTCACATTTCGCGCCCAAAGGGGCGACGATAGGGTCGAAGAGCATCACATCATCCTGGTCAGAAGCGCGCCCGAGGCCCCGCCCCCGCCCTATGTTCTGGTCTGTGCGACGGGCACCTGGCTGGCCTATAATTGCTGGGGCGGGTCGAACCACTACGAGGGTATCACCGGCCCGAATGGCAACGCCTTCTCCGCCGTCGTCTCGACGCAGCGGCCATGGACACGGGGCTTTTGCAGATTGCCCGAGGGCGCGCCCCGCGCGCTGCGGGAAGAGCCGACCCGTCCTGGCGAAATGGTCCGCTATCCTTACATGGAATGGGCCTATGCCTATGGCTATTCCAAGAAATATGCCTCGGCAGGCTGGGCGAGCTATGAGCGCCATTTCGCCCGCTGGGCCGAGGGTGAGGGCTATGCGTTCGACGTGATCGCGCTGCATGATCTGCACCGCGACCCTGGGTTGCTCAACCGCTATGCCTGTGCCGTCTTCGTGGGCCACGATGAATACTGGAGCGCCCAAATGCGCGACGCAGTGGATGCCTATGTCGAAGCCGGCGGCAATGTCGCGCGGTTCGCCGGGAACTTCCTGTGGCAGACCCGGATCGAGGACGAGGGCCGCACACAGGTATGCTACAAGTATATAGCCGACCAGGATCCGTTGATGGGAACCGACCGGGAGCACCTTGTCTCGGGCGCTTTCGAAGTCGCGCCGGTGGACCGCCCCGGCGCGCTGACCTTCGGCGTCAACGCCCTGCGCGGTGTCTATGCAGGCCTCGGCAATTGTGTGGGCGGCGGTACGGGCGGGTTCACCATCTACCGCCCCGGCCATTGGGCGTTCGACGGTGCAGGTGTTGGATATGGCGATGTGCTGGGCGCGCGGGCGCGGATTTTCGGCTATGAGGTCGATGGGCTCGACTATCGTTTCGAGGACGGGTTGCCCTTTCCAACCTGCGTCGACGGCGCCGTGCCGGAGATCGAGATCCTCGCTATGGGGCTCGCCACCAATATCGAGGCCGACCACGGTGTCTGGGGCGAAACGCTCTACATCGGCTCGGCCGATGCGGCGTTCAAGGCGCAGGTGCTTTTCGGAAAGGTCACGCCGGAAACGCTCGATGCCTGCCAGCGCGGCAACGGAATGATCGTTTCTTGGCGCCGTCACAAGGGCGAGATCTTTACCGCCGCAACCTGCGAATGGGTCGCGGGCCTGATCCGGCAAGATGTGCAGGTCGAACAGATCACGCGCAACGTGCTCGACAGGTTTGGCAAAGCAACCGGCACATAGGGCCCGATCGGGGGATAGCGACTGCCGACGGCCAGAAGAAAATGGCGGCGACTGCCCGAGCCGCCGCCGGATTTGCCGGTGGGAATCGCGTATCCGCCTGCGAACTCCGCAGGTTTACTGGAACGCGCATCCTTCCTTGATTCCCAGCATCTTGAAGATCATGGCCGCGGGGCAGAAACCCGTAAAGGCGGACTGGAGCATGTTCAGCCCGATAAACACCGTGAACCACACCCAGAGCGGATGGACAAAAAGGGTGAGCAAGACGCTCAGAAGGATCATTACGCCGGCGAATGCCAGTACTGCGCGGTCGAGTGTCATCTTCGTTCTCCGTTTGCTGCCGAATCGAGGCTCCGGTACTCAATATGGAACATGGAAATATTATATTCAAGTTTAAGAATATAATATTTCCTGATGGAACAACCGCTGACGCGCTATTTCCTGGGCGTGGTTCCGACGTGGACGTTGTCACTGCCGCCCTGCCGGAACCAGACGGAGCGTACCGCGTGACAACATGGTTCGCGGGCAAGATCCGTCAGCGCTTGAACACAGGTTTTCTGGTTCAGGTCAGGCGCATGAGCAGGCCGGCGATCAGCCGGGCGCGTTCGGGCAGGCTGTCGACCTCGATATGTTCGTTCAGCGTATGCAGGCCCTTGCCCCGCACCCCGATGGAATCGAGCGTCGGGATTCCCATCGCCCCGGTGAAGTTTCCGTCCGACCCCCCCCCGGCACTGGCGGCCGTCAGGTTGAAACCAAGCTCTTGCGCGATGTCGCGGGCCAACTCGAACATCGCCATCGTGCCGGGCTGGTCAGGTTCCCAGACCGGGCGGGTGACGCCGCGGGTGACGCGGAATTCGACCCCGTTCTCCTCACCCGACAGGGCCAGCATACGCGCCACGCCCTGATCGAGATCCTCCTGCCGCTTGGCCATGCTGAGCGCCTCGGCCCTGCAGGAGGAAGACACGCAGTTGACCCATTGCCCGGCATGGATCACGCCGACGCTGAAGGTGCAGTCAGGACCGGTCATCGCCTCGATGTCCAGGATCTTGCGCGCCATTGTGGCAATGGCGGAACGTCCTTCGGACAGGCGCGCGCCTGCATGGCTGGGACGGCCCACGGTTTCCATGTTGAAACGCGCAATGGCATAGCGGCCGATCACCGCGCCGCCGTCGTCGCGGGCAGGCTCGGGAACCAGCACATAGCTGTTGCGCGCCGCCTCCGCCTCGATCAGCTCGCGGGTCGACGGGGTGCCGACCTCTTCGTCGGGGGTGAAGAGGACGGTCACCGGCAGGGGCGTCTGCATGCCGGCACGGGCCAGTTGGCGCAGCGCCTCGACCGCGCAGAAATTGCCGCCCTTCATGTCCTGGATGCCGGGGCCGTAGCACAGGTTCCCCTCGCGCCGGAACGGCAGCTTTTCCAGTGTCCCGACCGGGTGGACCGTGTCCATGTGGCCTGCGATCAGGATGCCGGGCTTGCCCGCATCCGGATGCGGCAGGCGCACCCGCAGGCTTCCGCCGAACCCCATCCGGCCCGGAATACGCTCGACGGTGCCGAGACCGGCCAGGTCATAGGCGGCAAGGTCCATCATCCGGTTTACAGCGGCGGCGTCGAAAGTGGGGCTTTCGCATTCGATCCATGGGCGCAGGCCCGCCACCATGGCGTCGGTATCGAAAGGCAGATCCAGAAAGGACATGTATCTACCCCGCCAGCGGCAGGCGGCGTTCCAGCACGCGCGCCATGATCGAGGCCCCGACCGGCAGAATGCCGGTGTCGATCACGAATTTCGGGTTGTGCACCGCGACCGTACCAGCGTGCCCCAGCGTGCAATAGGCGCCGGGGACAACGCGCAGCATGTCGGCGAAATCCTCGGACCCGGTCACCGGCTCGTCACGTTCGACAACGTTCTCGGCGCCGACGATATCGCCAGCCGCCTCCATATAGGCATCCGAAAGCTCCGCGTCGTTTTCCAGGACGTTGAAGACATTTCGCAGCTTCAGCTCGATCTCGACGCCATAGGCCAGCGCGAAGCCGTCGCAAAGTTCTTTCATCCGGCGTTCTGCCAGTTCACAGACTTCGTCCTTGAAATAGCGGATGGTGCCTGCCAGCGACGCCGTGTCCGGCACCACGTTATAGGCCGAGCCGGCGTGGATCTGCGTGACCGAGACGACGCAGGCATCCAGCGCACGCACGTTGCGCGACACGATGGTCTGGATGTCGCCCACCAGCGAAGAGGCGATGATCAGCGGGTCGCGGGATTCATGCGGCATGGCGCCATGGCTGCCCTTGCCCTTGATATGGATATCGAAAAAGCTCGATCCGGCCATGGCCGCCCCCTTGACGATACCGAATTTGCGTGGCTGGCCGCTGGGCCAGTTGTGCAGGCCATATACTTCATCGCAGGGGAACCTCTCGAACAACCCGTCGGCCAGCATGCCGCGCGCGCCGCCCAGGCCCTCTTCGGCGGGCTGGAAGATCAGCACCGCCGTCCCGTCGAACTCGCGGGTTTCTGCCAGATGCCTGGCCGCGCCCAGCAACATCGTGGTATGCGCGTCATGGCCGCAGGCATGCATGACGCCCGGGGTCTGCGAGGCATAGTCCAGCCCGGATTCCTCGTGGATCGGCAGCGCATCCATGTCCGCCCGCAGGCCGACGCGGCGGTTGCCGCCGCCCTTGCCCTTGATCAGCGCGACAACGCCGGTCTTGCCGATGCCCTCGTGCACCTCGTCGACGCCATAGGCGCGCAGCCTTTCGGCCACCACCGCGGCGGTGCGGGTTTCGGTAAAGCCGATTTCGGGATGGGCGTGCAGATCCTTGAAGATCGCCTCCAGCTCGCCCTTGTACTGTTCGATGACGGGAAGAATACCCATGAAGATGTTCCTTTTCGTGGTCCTGTCCGGTCTCAGGCAGCGGTATCCGAACCGAATGTAACGTCGCGCCCGGGGGCGGCATCGAGCAACAACCGGGTGTATTCGTGCTGCGGGTCGGAATAGACCTTTTTCGTGGGGCCCTGCTCCACGATGACGCCCTTTTTCATCACGATCAGCCGGTCGCAGATCTGCGCCGCGACGCGCAGGTCATGGGTGATGAAGAGCATGGCCAGGTCATAGCGTTCGCGGATGTCGTCCAGCAGCTCCAGCACCTGGGCCTGAACCGAAACATCGAGCGCCGACACCGCCTCGTCCGCGATCAGCACTTCGGGCTCCACGGCAAGCGCGCGGGCGATGCAGATGCGCTGGCGCTGGCCGCCCGAGAACTGGTGCGGATAGCGTTCCAGCGCATCGCCGGACAGCCCGACCAACTCCATAAGGTCACGCGCCGTTTTCCGCGCCTGTTCCACCGGCACACCGAAATTCACCGGCGCCTCGATCAACGATTGCCCGATGGTGCGGCGCGGGTTGAGCGAGCGATAGGGATCCTGGAACACGATCTGCACCTTGCGGCGGTGCGGACGCAGGCGGGACTGCGGCAGGGTTCCGATATCGGTGCCGTGCAGGCTGATGCTGCCCGAGGTCGGGTCGATCAGCCGGGCGATACAGCGGGCCACGGTGGATTTGCCTGAACCGGATTCGCCCACGATGCCCAGGGTTTCGCCCTTGCGCACGAAAAGGTCGACATCCGAGGCCGCATGCACGATCCGGTCCTTCGACAGCCAGCCTGTGCGACCGTAGATCTTGTTGAGGTTGCTCACCTCGATCGCCTTGTCGCCGGTGCGGGGCACCCGGTCTGGCGGGGTCATCGACGGCACCGAGGCCATGAGCATCTGGGTATAGGGCTGTTTCGGACGCCGCAGCACGTCATCGCGGTCGCCATATTCGACGACACGCCCGTTCTGCATCACCACGATACGGTCGGCGATTTCGGCCACGACGCCGAAATCATGGGTGATGAACAGAACGCCGGTGCCACGCCTTTCCTGCATTTCCTTGATCAGCTTGAGGATCTGCGCCTGGGTCGTGACGTCGAGAGCGGTTGTCGGCTCGTCCGCGATCAGCAGCGCGGGGTCGAGCACCAGGGCCATCGCGATCATGATCCGCTGGCGCTGTCCGCCGGACAGCTGATGCGGAAAACTGTCGACCATCTTTTCAGGGTCCGGCAGGTGCACCGACTCCATGATCTCGATGGCGCGCTTGCGCCGTTCGGATGCGGAAAGATCAGTGTGGATCTCGAGCACTTCGGAAATCTGATCGCCCACCCGTGTCACGGGATTGAGCGCGGTCATCGGCTCCTGAAAGATCATCGCCATGCGGGTGCCGCGCAGGTCGCGCAGCCGGTTGGGGCTGGCCTTGAGCGTGTCTTCGCCTTGCAGCAGGGTCTCGCCCGCCGACGGGTTCAGCGCCGACGGCAAGAGGCCCATGACCGCCGAGGCGGTGACCGATTTTCCCGACCCGCTTTCACCCACGACACAGACGATCTCGCCCGGTGCGACGGTGAAACTGATGTTTTCCACGGCGTTGGGGCGGTCGGCGTTTCTTGGCAGGCTGACGGTGAGGTTGCGAACTTCGAGGACGTTTTGCTTTTCCATTTCCTGCGTCCCCCTCAAACCCGTTTCGCAAAGCGCGGGTCAAGCGTGTCGCGCAGACCGTCGCCCAGCATGTTGACCGCCAGAACGGTCAGGGCCAGCACCAGACCGGGGTAGAAGATGTTGTGGGGATAGAGCTGGAACACCGCGCGGCCCTCGGCCATGATGTTGCCCCATGTCGGGATCTCGGGCGGGATGCCGATACCGAGGAACGACAGGATCGCTTCGACGATGATGGCGGAGGCGACGATGAACGTGCCCTGCACGATCAGCGGTGCGATGGTGTTGGGCAGGATGTGGCGCACCAGCAGAACCGGGGTTCGGGTGCCTGCGGTGATCGCGGCCTCGACATAGGGTTCTTCACGGATCGACAGCACGATGGAACGGACCAGACGCACCACGCGCGGCACCTCAGGCACCACGATGGCGATGATCACGCTGGTCAGGCCGGCGCTGAACAGCGACACGACCGCGATGGCCAGCAGGATTGCCGGGATCGCCATCAACCCGTCCATTATTCGCATGATGATCCCGTCGAGCCATCGGACATAACCGGCCAGCACCCCGATCGCCATGCCGATCACGATGGAGATCGCAGCGACCGAAATGCCCACGACCAGCGAGATCCGCGCGCCATAGACGATGCGGCTGTAGACATCGCGGCCCAGCGTATCCGAGCCAAGGCGATAGACCACGGGAACCTTCGCGCCAGAATTGTCGCGGACCGTGGTCTCGTAGCCCGGGGGCTGGTTGCGGTCCTTGGGCGAGATATCGGCCGGATCGCGGGTGCCCAGCACCGGCGCCAGCAGCCCCATCAGCAGAATGGCCAGAACCAGCAGCCCGCCAATGATCACCGAAGGATTGGCCAGCATCCGGCGCAGGGTCTGGCTACCGGGAGAAATCGCAGCGGTCGTCATCAGTAGCGTATCCTTGGGTCGAGCAGGGTATAGCTGACGTCAATCGCGAGGTTGATCAGCACATAGATGAAGGAAAACAGCAGGATCACTGCCTGGATCGTCGGGAAATCCCGTGCCAGAACGGCCTCGACCGTCAGCAGGCCGAGACCGGGCAGGTTGAAGACCGACTCGGTCACGACCACGCCCCCGATCAGAATGGCAAAGGACAGCCCGATCACCGTGACGATGGGCACCGCCGCGTTGCGCACGGCATGGTGCATCAGAACCTTGCTTTCAGTCTGGCCCTTGGCGCGCGCGGTGCGGATGTAATCCTCGCCCAGGACCTCGAGCACGCTGGTTCGCGTCATCCGGGCGATGAACGCCACGAAGATCACCGACAGCGCGACAGAGGGCAGGATCAGCCGCAGCAGCCATCCCCCGACCCCGTCGGAGATACGCTGATAGCCTTGCACCGGCAGCCATCCGAGCTGGATCGAGAACACGTAGATCAGAATGTAGCCGATCACGAAGACCGGCAGCGAGAAGCCCAGGACCGAGAACCCCATGATGCCCCGGTCAAGCCAGCTGCCCTGGCGATAGGCCGCCAGCGTGCCCAGCGGCACCGCGATGCAGACGGTCAGGATGATGGTCAGAAGCGACAGCGACAGGGTGGGTTCGAGCCGCGCCGCGATCAATTCGCCAACCTGCTTCTTGTAAAAGAAGCTTTCGCCGAAATCGCCCTGGAACATGTTGCCGAGCCAGACCATGAACTGGACAGGCAATGGCTTGTCCAGTCCCAGCTTGGACCGGATCTCGGCGATTTGCGCGTCGTTCGCGTAGTCGCCGGCAATGATCGCAGCGGGGTCGCCGGGCGTCAGACGCAGCAGCATGAAAACGAAGACAGCGACCAGCAGCATGACGGGAATGGTCGCAAGCAGGCGGCGAAGAAGATAACTGAACATTGGACTCCGACTTCTTGCAGCTCAGATGACCTGCGCGGCAGACGAGCCGCCGCGCAGGTGCGATTTCATCAGTTCTTGGAGATATTCCAGAACACGGCGGCACCTGTGGGCAGGACGCCGTCGATGTTCGACCGCGTGGCGGTCGCCTGGTTCCACTGACCCAGGTGGATGTGGGTCGGGTATTCGAACCAGGCGCCCTGGACATCTTCCACGATCTTCAGCTGTTCTTCCTTGGTTGTCGCCCGGGCAAAGGCGTCACGGAGTCCTTCGATCTTTTCATCGCAGGGCCAGCCGAACAGGGCGGTTTCGCAGCTCGAGTTGAGGAAGGCCATGGCAACCGGGTTGAACAGGTCGCCCGCGGTCCACGAGGTGATGAAGGCGTTCCAGCCGCCGTCGGCAATGGCTTCCTTCTTCGCGCGGCGGGCCACCAGCGTCTGCCAGTCCATCGACTGCATGTCGACATTCAGGCCGACGGCTTCCATCAGGTCCTTGGCCACCGGGGCCAGGTTGGTCAGCACCGCAAGGTCGGTCGAGTGCATCAGCAGGATCGGGGTGCCGTCATAGCCGGCCTCCTTGATCAGCTCGCGCGCCTTGTCGAAGTTCGACTCCAGCAGCCCATCCATGTGGGCATCGGTTTCGAAGGGCATGCCGCAGCCGAACATCGCCTTGCACGCCTTGTAATAGTCGGCGTTGCCGATCTGCGCCTGCAGGAAATCCTCCTGGTTGAGCGCATAGAGAAGCGCCTGGCGCATCTTCGGGTTGTCGAACGGCGGGTGCAGGACGTTGAACCGGAAGGTGAACTGGTTGCCCGCCGGGTTGAAATCGACAAGCTTGATGTTCTCGTCGCCTTCGACCAGCGGCAGCAGGTCATGCGGCAGACCCTCGATATAGTCGAGTTCGCCCGCCTTCAGCGCGTTGACCGCCTGTTGCTGGTCGCGGATCGGAAGCCATTCCACCCGGTCGACCTTGGCGACCTTGCCGCCCGCCAGGCCTGAGGCCGGTTCGGACCGCGGCACATAGCCCTCGAACTTGTCGTACACGATCTTGGTACCCGGCTCCCAGGCTTCCTGGTTGAACACGAAGGGACCCGACCCGATGAACTCCGAGATCTGCTCGGATGAGGGCGTGTTGGCGATGCGCTCGGGCATCATGAACGGCACGTTCGAACTGGGCTTGGCCAGCGCCAGCGTCACAAGGCCGGTCTGGGCATTCAGCTTGAAGGTGATGGTCTTCTCATCCGTCGCCTCCAGCGAGTCGACGAAGCTCATCATCTTCTGGCCCATGGCGTCCTTGGAGCCCCAGCGCTTGATCGAGGCGACACAGTCGGCCGCCGTCACCGGCGCACCGTCATGCCACGCCAGACCGTCGCGCAAAGTCATGGTGATGGTCAGGCCATCGTCCGAAGTGGTGACCGTATCGACCATCTGCGGCTGAATGTTGCCGGATTCGTCCAGCGCAAACAGCGTGTCATAAATCATGTAACCGTGGTTGCGCGAGATATAGGCCGTGGTCCAGATCGGGTCGAGAATTTTCAGGTCCGAGTGCGGAACGATCTTCAGAGTGGTCTCGGCCTGGGCGTATGTTCCCGTGGCGCTCAGCCCCAGGCCCATCACCATCGCTGCCACGGCACCCTTTATCAGGCCGCGTCGTGCGGTTTTGAACATTGTTTGCTCCCTGTGGTTTTCATACGCAATTTACTTGCGCCATCTTCATCATTGAGGCCGATCCGGCACGTGTCAAAGGATTTCGAAAAAATATTTACCGTTGGTTCGGATATCGAACCAACGGGAGTAAAAACCCTGTCTTTTCAGAGGCAACCCGCTTTTGTGACGAACAACCGGACGCAAAAAGAACGGCGGCAATCGCGGAATCAGGTGAAGGGGTTTTCGACCTTTGGCCAATAGTTCCCGTCGCGCCTGGTGTAGGGGATATTGGCGTAATCCGGGGTGATCGCACCGGGGCCGGAGATGTAGATGACCTCGGAGGCAATCGGCGCGAATCCGGCGTGGAAGTGTTGCGAGGATTTCACGACCACGATCTGCATCCGCGAAAGGTCAAGCCCCAGTTCGGTGAAGCCAATCGGATGGAACGCCTGTGTGCGCTTGTCGCTAAGTACCAAGTGTACGCCGTTCGATTCCAGCCAGACGCCATTGCCCATCGGCATCCGGGTCTGGCCCATCATCTGGTGCATGTTCTCCTTCACGCCACGCACGGTCACGGTCAGGTCCACCGGATCGCCGGACATCGGCCCCACCTTGCCGCCCAACCTGACCTGCATCGTGGCGCCGACCCCGGCATCCATGCACATGCGCACCACGACCGGATCCCAGAAGATGCCGATCGCCACATCCTTCAGGCCCCGCCGCAGGACCTCTTGCAGGACGAAAGTCGAGTCCGCCGGCGCGCCGCCGCCCGCGTTGTCGGCAAAATCAGCAACAACCACCGGTGTTTTCGGGGCGGCCTGGGCAAGGTCCAGTGCGCCACCGATCGAAGGCCAGTCCACCCGTACGCCTTCGCGCAGGGACCAGAGTTTTTCGCCGAACTCCCGCGCGACAGCATCCGCCTTCTTGGCGTCGCCGTCGGTGATGGCAAGCATCCGTGCGCCCACCCGGGCGCAGTCTCCCCAGGGAAAGCCATGTGCCAGCGAAAGCGACAGGATACCGCCCTGCCCTTCGCGTGCCTGCATCTCGTCAACGAAACCGCGCATCGGCGCGCGGGTGGTGTGAAACATCGAGATCATCCGGCAATCGTAATCGCGCATTACCGGGCTGATCTTGCCTTCGGCGGTATCCGCCGCGAGCGTGAACAATTCGCGCGCCCGGTCGGGGCTGTCGGTATGAGGGTATTCCTTGTAGCAGATGATCAGATCGGCGGCGTCGAGCATGTCCTGCGTCAGGTGATTGTGCGGGTCGATTTCCAGCCCGATGACGACCTCGTCGCCCAGGATCGCCCGCGCGCGGGTCAGCAGATCACCTTCGCAATCGTCGTACCCGTCGGCGATCATGGCGCCATGCATGGAGAAAAGCGCGATGTCGGGTGCGGCTTTCCTAAGATCGCCAAGGATTTCGTCGCGAAACGTCTCATAGGTTCCGCGTATGGTCGGACCGGCCGGCTGGGCGAAGGCGGCAAGGCTTTCGATCACCTCCCAGCCCCGCGCCTCGGCCATGCCCCGCCACTCGTGCAGCGGCGCGGAAAACAGGTTGGCCGGTTCGGCGGTCGCGCGGCGGCTGACAAAACTGTCCTGAAAGGCAAGCGTTCCCGTGGGTATCGGCGAGAAACTGTTGGTCTCTGTCGCCAGGCCTGCAATGAATACCTTCATCTCTTCCCCTCCTCGACCTCCTGGGTCCCTGCCCGGAATCCGGCCATTGGCCGTCCTCGGCAATTCAGAGCAAGATATCGCCCTTGTCGCAAGAGCCCAGATTTCTGACGCAGCGTATGCGCCATCGCAGTTCCCTGCGTCCGGACAGGGGTCTTGCGTCCACAACCATCGGAGATCGCGGCCATGGAGCGGGATTGCCGGGCGACGAACCGGGCAATCCGGGTGAGGTCGCTCAGGCGGCCGTGTACAGCCTGGCCGACCGGCCGCCGCCGACGATACCCTTGTCGAACAGACGTGCGATTTCCGTGTCGTCCAACCCCGTGACCTCGCTGAGTATCTCCTCGGTATTCGCCCCGAGGCTCGGAGCGGCCCGTGGCTTTTCGCGGTCCAAACCGGAAAAATCGGCCACATGCCCGGGCACCGGGAACCGGCCGAGACCCTCTTGCGCAAGCTCTGTGAAGATCGGGTTGTCCGGGCCTAAATCCGGGTCGCAGGCAACCGCTTCCTTCACGGTCCGGAACTCTGACCATGTCAGTTTCGCCTCGTCGAAGGTTTGTGCGATCACATTTACGGGACGGGCCGCGAACCAGGGCGCGAGGATTTCGGTGATCTCCTTGCGCAACTGCCAACGCACCCCTTCATCCGTCAGGTTGCGCCCGGTGCGTCGTGCCAACAGCTCCATTTCCTGCCCGGTGCCGGTCACCTCGACCAACCCGGCCCATTGCCTGCGGGTCAGGCCGATCACCATGATCCGACGACCATCCGCGCACAGGAAATCCTGCCCATAGGCACCGTAAAGCGCATTGCCCGATTTTGTGCGCTGTTCCTTGTTGAGCACGGCGTCCCCGATCATGCCGAGATGTCCAATCGTGGCGGCCGCGATGTCCTTGAGGGTCAGCGTCACCTCCTGGCCCGAACCTTTCCTCAGCCGATGACGTTCTGCCGCCAGGACGGACGATACGCACATATGCCCGGCTATCAGGTCCCAAGCAGGTAGCGCGTTCGCCACCGGCCCCTCGTGCCCTTCGGGCCCCGTGATGTCGGGAATGCCCAGCGCGGGGTTGACCGTATAGTCTACCTGCGGGCGGCCATGACGGTCGCCCAGCAGCGTGACCATGATCAGATCCTCGCGGTGACGACGGAGCGTTTCGTAATCCATCCATCCCCTGACCCGCAGGTTGGTCAGGAACACGCCCGCCTCTTCACCCGGCGCGGTTATAGTGCGCGTGATCAGGTCCCGGCCTTCCGGGTGGTTCATGTTCACCGCGATCGATCGCTTGCCCTTGTTCAGCCCCGCCCAGAACAGGCTTTTCCCCGAAGGAGCGAGAGGCCAGCGACCGGCGTCCAATCCGCCTTCGAGCCGATCGAAGCGAATGACGTCGGCCCCCATCTGGGCCAGCGTCATGCCCGCCAGCGGAACCGCGACAAAGGCGGACCCTTCGACCACCCGCAATCCGTTCAAGATACCCGCCATCTAATCCTCCCATTCCGCTTTTGATTGCATGCAGATGTGACCGGCCGCTGCGACGGTGCACATATCGAGCCGGCCGGTCCCGGCTTGTGTTGCGCGCAGATGGATATCCGCGCCCTGAAACATCGGGTGCACCCCGCGAAAGCTGAAGCGATCCGGTCTGCGGCCCTTCCATGCCGTGGCTTCCGCCAGCAAGAGGTTCGCCTGAAGGGGCCCATGCACCACCAGCCCGGGGTAATGCTCGACCTGCCGGGCATAGGGCAGATCATAATGAATCCTGTGTGCGTTGAAGGTTATCGCCGAATACCGGAACAACAATGCGGTCGAAACCGGCTGGCGAATGTCGATCACCAGGTCTCTGGTCGGAGCCATCTTCCTGGGGGGCGGCGAGAACTCCGGCGCTATGGGCAGATAAACGATCGTCTGACTTTCCCGGACCGCCAGGCCGCGGCGTCCGCGCAATTCATGCTCAACCTCGACAAACACCATGCCCCCGGCCGAGCCTGACTTCTCCTCGATGCTGGTGATGGTCGATGTCTTTTCGATCTCCTCGCCGACCACAAGATCGCCCAGGAATTGCAGCCTGCCGCTGGCCCACATCCGCCGTTCGTAGGGAACGGGCGGCAAGAAGCCGCCAAGTCTGGGGTGGCCGTCCGCAGCCAGGTCACAAGTCCCCACGGCGCTGGGGAACGCGTACCAATGCCAGAGCGCGGGCATCGGATCCCCTGCCGCTGGACAGTCCAGATACGGCCGGGAAAGCGTCGCATGGATGGCGATGGCCGAAGTGACCGGGACGCAGCCCGTCACCGTTTCCTTTCGGCCCACCCAATCCGAAAGGCCGGCGCCGGGCGGCGGGCCGGTTTTCGGCATGCTCCCGGCAGGTATGTCGCGCATTCCGTCCATGGACAGCGTCATGCCGCAACCCGGCCCGGGGCCAGGATCCGCGCCATCGTCTCTCCCATCGCGGAAGGGTTTGGCGCAACCTCGATGCCGCAAGAACTGAGCAGTGCGACCTTTTCCTGCGCACTTTCGCCGAAAGCGGAGATGATCGCGCCGGCATGACCCATCTGGCGACCCTTCGGCGCGGCCAGGCCGGCAATGTAGGCCGCGACCGGTTTGGTCATGTGGTCCCGCACATAGGCGGCGGCCTCGGCCTCCTGCGGTCCGCCGATTTCCCCGATCATCATGACCGCATCGGTGTCCGGATCGGCCTCGAAAAGCTCGAGTATATCACGGAAGGATGAACCGTTGATCGGATCGCCGCCGATACCTATCGACGAAGACACCCCGATGCCCAGGGCCTGCATCTGGGATGCAGCCTCGTATCCGAGTGTTCCCGAACGCCCGACGATACCGACCCGCCCCGGCGTGTAGATATGGGGTGGCATGATGCCCATGAAGCCTTTTCCGGGGCTGATGATCCCGGCGCAGTTGGGGCCGATCAGGCGCATTTTTCGATCGCGGGGAAACCGGCGCAGGAACCGTTTCACCCGCATCATGTCCTGGGCAGGAATGCCATCGGTCACGCAGACCGCGGTGCGGATACCGGCATCGGCCGCTTCCATCATCGCGTCGGCGGCGCCCGCAGGTGGCACGAAGAGAAGGCTGGCTTCGGCACCCGTCGCCTCCACCGCCTCGCGCATGGTGTTGAACACCGGACGGTTCAGCACGGTGGTGCCGCCCTTGCCCGGCGTGACCCCGGCAACCACCCTGGTGCCGTATTCGATCATCTCCTGCGCGTGGAATTGGCCGATCCGCCCGGACAGGCCCTGGACGATGACGCGCGTGGTTTCGGTGATGAGAATTGCCATGAGACCCCCCTTATTCGGCTGCGATGGATTGTGGACGGGCCGCCACGGCGGCCTCTGCGGCTGCGGCCAGCGTATCGGCGTCGATGATCGGCAGGCCGCTGTCCCGGATCAGCTTGCGCCCGGCCTCGACATTGGTGCCCGACAGCCGCACCACCACCGGAACGCCGATGCCGATGTCCTTGTAGGCTTGGATCACCCCTCTCGCGATCCAGTCGCACCGGTTGATCCCGGCGAAGATGTTGACGAGAATCACGCTGACATTGGGGTCGGACAACACGGTGCGAAACGCCTGGCAGACCCGCTCCGGGCTGGCGCCGCCGCCGATATCGAGGAAATTCGCGGGCGCTCCCCCGGCCAGGTGGATCATGTCCATCGAGGCCATGGCAAGGCCCGCGCCGTTGATGATGCAACCGATGTCGCCGTCAAGGCCCACGTAGGCCAGCCCGTGATCGGCGGCGAAACTCTCACGCGGGTCTTCCTGGCCCGGATCCCTCAGGCCCGCTATTTCGCCCCGCCGGAACAGGGCATTCGTATCGAAGGACATTTTCGCATCCAGGGCGACCAGCGAACCGTCGGCGCATACGACAAGCGGATTGATCTCGACCATCATGGCATCGAGATCGCGATAGGCCCGGTAGCAGGCTTTCAGAACGGTCACCATCTGGCCGACCTGCGCCCCTTCGAGGCCAAGCTTGAAGGCCAGCTCGCGAGCCTGGTATTCGGCCAGTCCGACCGCGGGATCCAGGATCATCCGGATCAGGCTGTCGGGGTCTTCTTCCGCCAGATCCTCGATTTCCATCCCGCCGTGACCTGAGGCGACGATCATGATCCGCTCGGATTTTCGGTCGAGCACGAAGCCGAGATAGAGTTCTCGCTCGATCTGCGAGGCTTCCTCGACCCAGAGGCGGTCGATGCGCTTGCCGGCAGCATCGGTCTGCTTGGTCACAAGGGCGGTTCCCAGCAGATGTCTGGCAAAATCCCGCACGTCCTCGTCAGTGTCGCACAGTTTCACGCCCCCGGCGGCACCGCGCCCCCCGGAATGGATCTGCGCCTTGACCACACAGCGGCCCCCGCCCAGCTCAAGGCGGCGAAAGGCGGCCTGTTCCGGGGTGAAGGCGATCCCGCCGCGCGGCACCGGGACGCCAAAATTCTTCAGGATTTCCTTGGCTTGGTATTCGTGAATGTCCATTGTCTCTGCTCCCCGGTTTCAGACTATTCCGCTGCCACGACCTTGGTGGATTTGGTAGCGATGGCATTTGCCGCGTCGATCAGATTGCGCGCCATCTTTTCGCTGGCGGCGTCGATCATCTTTCCATCAAGGCTGGCGGCGCCCCTGCCCTCCGCCTCTGCCGCCTTCAGCTCGGCGATGATGCGCCTGGCCTTTGCGATTTCCGTTTCCGGCGGGCTGAAGACATCGTTGGCCATTCCGATCTGACTGGGATGGATGGCCCATTTGCCTTCGCAACCCAGAGCGGCCGCGCGGCGCGCCGCCGCAACGTATCCGTCGGGATCGCTGAAATCGCCGAACGGACCGTCGATCGGCCGCAACCCGTAGGCACGGCAGGCAATGACCATCCGGGTGATGGAGGCATGCCACTGGTCGCCCGGATAGTCCGGGTTGAGACCACCGATATTGACGGTGCGCGCCCGCATGCTGGCCGCATAGTCGGCCACCCCGAAATGAAGCGCTTCGAGCCGGCCTCCGAACTGCGCAATGGCTTCGACATTGGCCATGCCCAGCGCCGTCTCGATAAGCGCCTCTATCCCGACGCGCGTTTGCAGTCCGCCAGCCTGTTCGACCTGATTGATCATGGCCTCGACCATGTAGAGATCGGCCGGAACGCCCACCTTGGGGACCAGAAGCGTGTGCACGCGGTCTCCCGCCTGTTCCATCACGTCGACGACATCGCGGTACATGTACTGGGTATCAAGACCGTTGATCCGGACCGACACCGTCTTGCCTCTGGCGGCCCAGTCGATATCGTTCAGGGCCTGGATGGCGTTCTTGCGCGCCTGGATTTTTTCCGGCGGCGCCACCGCGTCCTCGAGATCGAGGAAGACGAAGTCGGCGGCGCTTTCTGCGGCCTTGTCAATCATCGTCGGATTGGATGCAGGCACGGCAAGTTCCGAGCGTTGCAGGCGCTGTTTACGCAAGGGATGCAAGGTATGTGACATTGTGAACTCTATCGATTAGGGGTTTGAAAGGGTTTATTCGGCTGCGACACGCAGCATCGGGCGCAGGTCGGCCTGTGTTGCGTACCACGCCTGTGCGGCACCAACGCCCGATCCCAACCGGATCGGCACGCCGGCGCGATAGAGCGCCATTTCGGCGATCGAAAGCGCGGCTAGGCACATGCCGTCGTTCAGGTCGCCCAGGTGGCCGATACGAAAGACCTTGCCCGCCAGGGGACCAAGCCCGCTTCCGAAGGATGTGTTGAAATCCGCATATGCGATGCGCAAGACATCCCGCGCGTCGACATCGGCAGGCACGCGGATCGCGGATACCGTATCCGAGTAGAGCGTGTGATGTTCGGCCACCAGCGACAGTTCCCAGGCCGCAACGCCGCGCCGCACGCCCTCGGCCAGCCGATGATGACGCGCGATGACCTGCTCGAGCCCTTCGGCCCGGATCCGGTCGAGCGATTTCCGCAGACCGTGGAAAAGCTGGGTTGGCGGAGTGTACGGAAAATAGCCATCGGCATTCATCTTCAGCATATCGTCGAATTCGAAATATGCCCGGCGCGATCTTGCGGATCTGGAGGCTTCCAACGCCTTTTCGCTGACACCCAGAATACCAAGGCCGGCAGGCAGCATGAGACCCTTCTGGCTGCCGGTGACGATCAGATCGACCTCCCATTCGTCCATCCGGAAATCCAGCGATCCGACCGAGGAAACACCATCAACGAACAGCAGCGCGTCGTGGAAATTCTCGTCCAGCGCGCGGCGGACGGCGGCGATATCGGATGTGACACCTGTCGCGGTTTCATTATGTGTCACGAACACGGCCTTGATCGCGTCCTCCCGATCCTGTCCCAAGAGTCGCGAAAACTCCTTGACCGGAGTACCGGCGCCCCAGGGAACGTCCACAACAACGACGTCCAGACCCAGACGCTTCGCCATCTCGACCCAAAGCGAAGAAAACTGGCCGTGCCGCGCCATGAGAACCTTGTCTCCAGGGCTGAGCGTGTTGGTGATCGCGGCCTCCCAGGCACCGGTTCCGGAGCCCGGAAAGAACATCACCCGTCCTTTTTCGGTACGAAGGACCGATTTCATGTCGGCAAACAGTCCAAGTGTAAGGTCCCCGAAATCGGCAGCACGCATATCCTGCATCGGGACGTTCATGGCCTGGCGAACGGGTTCGGGAATGTTTGTCGGACCGGGAATGAAAAGGTGGGAATGACCAGTGCGCATGTAGAATCCTCCGTGTTAGAAGGAGCACTAACGCGCAAGAAGCCGATGCTGCAAAAGCAACCGGGTCCTGCTGTGAATGCGAAAATTCACATCATTTTATATTTGTGAGTTTGTGAATTTGTGATATTTGAAGACATGAAAACCTTTATCGGACCACGCCTTCGGCGCCTCAGGAAAGAGACCGGACAAACCCAGGCGGAAATGGCCAAGGCGCTTGGGATCAGCAATTCCTATGTGAACATGCTTGAAAAGAACGAGCGCAGCGTATCGGTTCCGGTGTTGCTGCGCCTGCTCGAAGCCTACGGGGTCGACTGGCGCGAGATCGCCGAGGACGACAGCACCGCGGCATTGGGAGACTTGCGCACAGTGTTCCAGGATCCGCTCTTCGAAGCGCATCGCCCGGACCTGCCGCAGTTGCGCGCCCTCCTGGCGCATTGCCCGGATGTCGTTCAATGCCTGTTGCAGCTGCACCGGTCATATCTTGCCGCCACAGACCAGATTCTGGGTCTGTCCAATGCCCGCGAATCCAAGTTGCGGAACCTGCAAGCATCTCCCGAAGCGGTGGTTCACGACTTTTTCCGAAACAACAGGAACCACTTTCCGGAACTGGAGGATGCCGCCGCCGCGTTCTGGGGCGGACGCGAGGTTCGAAGCGATGACGTCTACACGGCATTGAAGGAACGCCTCTACGAGAGGCTTGGCGTGACGACGGAACTGGTTCCCGTCGCCCGGATGCCCGAGTCCCTGCGTGAATACGACGAAAGCCGGAAGATACTGCGTCTCTCCGAAGGGTTGGACCACCCGAACCGGACATTTCAACTGGTTCATGTTACAGCGCTGATCGAGCAGAGCGAACTGATCGATACGATTCTGGCTCGTCTGAACGTCGTCGAGCCCGCTGGCCTCAATCGCTGCCGCGTCGAACTGGCAAACTACTTCGCCGCGGCGGTTCTCATGCCTTATGAATCGTTTCTGAACGAAGCATTGGCGAGCAAGTATGACTTCACCCACCTGTCCTTGCGCTTTGGCGTCAGCTTCGAGCAGGCCTGCCACCGCGCAACGACGCTGCAGCGCGAAACGGCAAAGGGCGTTCCGTTCTTCTTCCTGCGGATCGACAAGGCGGGCAATGTCACCAAGCGGTTCAACTCGACCGCGTTTCAACTCGCCGAATATGGCGGTGCCTGTCCGCGCCTTGATGTACATTCGTCCTTTCGCACACCCGGAGCGATCGTCCCCCAGTTCGTGGAAATGCCCGATGGCGGACGGTTCTTCGTGTTTGCCCGAACGGTCAACCGACCGAGGTTCACGCGTCACACACAAGACAAGCGCCTGGCAATCGCCATGGGCTGCGGCATCGAACATCTCGAAGCCATCGGCTATGCCGAGGAATTCAGGCAGAGCAACCCCAACATCACCGAGATCGGAATCAATTGCCGCATTTGTCCCCGTGCCAATTGCGATCAGCGTGCACATAACGCGATGATATTGAACGCGCCCGTCGATGTTCGCCGCCGCGGGCCAACGCGCTACGCAACATAGGCAAAAAGAGAATGAAAAACCGGACCTTGCGTGTTCCCGCCGAGGCGCGCCGGCGGCCATTCAGCTTGCCAGGGCACCGCAACTTCTCCGCGTCAGATTTCGTGTGCCCACGGCGGATTCGCACCGGCGCGAGACACCGTTACCGAAGCGACCCTGGCGCCGAATTGCATCGCCTCCTGCAAGTCTTCCCGTGCTAAAGCCGCCAGCCCTGCCCGGCTCATCTGGCCGCGTTCCGAAAGAGTGGCCAGCACACCCGCATTGAACGTGTCGCCGGCGCCGACCGTATCGACAACATGCGCCGGCCGCGCCGGGACATGGACCTCGGTCCCGCCGGGCAGGATCCCCGCAGCCCCTGCGGCGCCGCGGGTCACGATGACAACCGAAGGGCCCATGTCCAGCAGCACCCTTGCCTTTTCAGCCTGGGAACGCGGTGTATCGACGATCCAGTCAAGGTCCTCGTCCGAGACCTTCACGATATCGGCCCCACCTACCATTCGGGCCAGCCGCGCCCTGTAGCGGGCGGCATTCTCGACTAGACCGGGGCGAATGTTCGGGTCGAGCATGATTGCGCGCCTGCCGCTCTCTCTTTCAACCAACGCGGCATAAGCCTCGGCCCCCGGTTCGCACGCCAGGCTGATACCGCCAAGGAACAGGGCCGAGACCTCGTCTGGCAGGGCGGGCATGTCAGCGGGTGTCAGCATGCGACCGGCTGAATTCTCGTCGAAGAAACTGTAGCTTGCCCGCCCCTCGCAGAACCGGACAAAGGCCAGCGTCGTCGGGCGGTCGCTCAAGATAGCAAGGCTGGCATCGACATTGGCCGCCACGAGGCTGCCGCGCAACTGCTGGCCGAAAATGTCGCGGGACAGGCCGGTCAGCAGGCCAACCCGCGCGCCCAGCCGGCCCAGCGCAATGGCGGTGTTGAACACAGCCCCACCCGGATGGGGAACGAATCCCGGTTGCCCCGACACCGTCGGCTCGGGGATCATGTCGACCAGCGCTTCACCGCAGCACAATATCATCGGACGTGTCCCTTTCCGCTTTCAACCGCTCGCCGCGTCGGGCAGGATTCTGCGACGGATAGGACGACCTCGGTCCAAATCCCACATATCCCGTCTCCGTAGGGGTCCGCAGAGCCGGTTGGCCTGCATTCCGTTTTCGGCTGTATTCCCTGGTAGCAGACAGCATCCGAAATACGCCCACGAGCGGTCCTTTCCTTTCGTTTCCTGACCCGCCCACCCCACCATTGCAGGTCAGGGAGAGGGATGCCAAGATGGCCAAGTCTATTCGACCATCACGTGACCCGGGACAATTGAAATTGACTGATTTTATCAAGGCACTCGTTCTAGTGACATTGGCTGGCGCCTGCACCGAAGTGAGCACGACCCCCGACCAGTCTGGCCCTGGAACGTCGGTGCGGATTTCCGATGAGGTGGCTTCGATTGCCGCGCCGAACCAGGACCTGACGGCCGTGCGCCTCCTGCCCGAGGACAATTGCTACTGGTATCGATATGTAGGACCGGTCGAAACGACCTACCTGCCCTTGCGCACCACCGAAGGCCGCCCGATCTGCACCAAGGCGTCCTAGCCCGGCCTGCATTCACGACGCATCACCTGAACCGCCGGAGAAACCCGGTGCCCGGGCCCCTTTCAGCGGTCAGCTGCGCGCCGTGACATAGGTTTCCGGAGGATAGAGATGCGCCGTGGCTCCGAGGCTCACGCGGTCGTACAGCGGTATGATATGCGCCATAACCATACGGACACAGCCGGAACTTGCCCTGCCGCCGATCGAGTTCGGATAGGGGCTGCCGTGAATGCGCAGATAGGTATCGCGGCCACCGGAATAGAGATAGAAGGCGCGCGACCCCAATGGGTTGGACGGACCGCCGGGCATTCCGTCCGCAAAGCGCGCATAGCTCTCCGGATCGCGGCGGATCATGTCGGCAGTGGGGGTCCACCTGGGCCATTTCGCCTTGCGGTTTATCGAGTAAACGCCGGGTTCGTACAGATTCCCCTTTGCGATTGCCACCCCGAACCGAAGGGCCGTACCTTCGTCCTGAATGAAATAGAGGTATCTTGCAACCGCATCCACATGGATATCCCCGCGTACAAGAGCGCGATTGGTTTCGACCACACGCGGCAGGAAACGAGGATGCAGGCCCCAGGGGTTCGATGTCCATAAATCGAAACTCGGCGGCGTGACCCGGGCATCCCATGCCGCCCAATCGGATGCGGTTTCAGCCGACGCTACGGACGCGCCGGCGAGCGGCGCGGAAAACAACGCGGTACTTGTGATGATGAAATGACGCCTTGTCAGCATATCTCTTGCTCCAATCGTCCCGCCGACCTGCACATGGGCGGACATACCGTTGAATTGTATCATTAACGAGCGATTGCAACAGGCAAAAGGGGATGATGGCGGTTGCCGTCGGACCTTTGGCCCGCCCGTCGAGAATCCAAGGCGGAATGGTTGTGGCACAAGGCAATTGCCGGATCGAAACCTATTGTTGAGCTGGCGACAATAACCGGCCGCACCGCCTACTATGTCCCACAGGGAAACAGGCGCCCTAATTTTTCCTAATTTCAGTCATATTCTTCCAACAAATTTTCTGCTTCGCCACGGTTTGGTCCCAGTCATTACCTAAGATTAACCGGTAACCCAGGACAACCACCGGCTTTAGAGTGATGAAACATTCCAGCCCAGGCAGAGATCAGTTTGAAAAGAAGCTTGAGCTCCGCGCCTTGAAGCAGAAGTCTCTGAAGGTCTTGGTCGTCGATGACGAACCAAGCATACTGGAGCTGCTCAAAACCGCATTGAGCTCCTTCGGAAACTGCACGGTAACGGCGGCAAACTCAGCCGCCGGGGCTCTCAAGATACTGGAAAAGACAGAAGTCCCGTTCGAATGTTTCCTGCTGGATATCCAGATGCCGACGATGAACGGCATCGAGTTGCTGCGCAGGATTCGCAGCTTGCCGCAATATTCAGAAACCCCGGTGATCATGCTCACCGCAATGAGCGAAAGAAAATACGTCGAAGAAGCCTTTCTCGAAGGCGCCACCGACTACGTCACCAAACCGTTTGATTTCCTTGAACTGCGAAGCCGCATCAACTCGGCCCACCTGTTGATGCAGGAACGTCTCAAGGCGCAGAAAACCATGGAGTCGGCGCGGTTCCTGCGGGAAGAACTCGACTACAATCAGCAGTTCAATCTGGAGGATCCGCTTTCGATCGAAGGCCTGGACAGGTTCCTGCGGTATGTGGAGTTCGACAATTACATCGAACAATTGTCCCGCGGCCGGCTGTTCGACTCGTGGGTGACCGCGATCAAGCTGCAGGATGCCGAGTTCTACTTCGACCTGAGCAACTGCGGTGATTTTCGTCGTGCCATTGCCGATATCGGCGCAGCCATTCAGAAAACGACCAAGGATTCGGATGCCGTTTTTTCCTATCGCGGCAACGGCGTGTTCCTTGTTGTCACCCATGGCAAGGAGGCGACCATTGCCTTGCCTCTGGAAGAACGTTTGAATCAGGTGTTTCAGACGATACTGGGCAATCGCCGCGCCTCCGGCTGGCTTCGCGCGCTGATCGGTGAGCGGGTTTCGATGCGCTCCCTGTCCAAGGCGGGCGCATTCTCTGCGATGAACAAGGCAACAAAGAACGTGGACATGCGCGAAGCGGCGCTGCGCAAGGACGTGGAAGCCCACCCCGAAGAAGATGGGCTTGTGGAACCCGCCTCTCAGGAAAAAGAGCGCAGACGGATCTATGAACGCGTCATGCTCGAACTCTTCGGCAAGGATTGCTACCTGGCGCAGAAATAGCGCTTGAAGTCACCGAAGCCGGTTCCGGTACCGGAACCCTGTCAAATGCGGGCTGTTCCCGGTTTTCCGAACGGCGCTGCTTGATCATCTGGCGCGCAAGATCGCGCACCTTCCTAACCGGAACCTTGCTGTTCAGCCAATCCGGCGCGACCTGCGCAACACCCACCGGCCTCTCGTGTCCCGACAGGGAGTCCGCAACCTCATCGCCGGCTTCCGCGAAATGGCCGGCCAGGGTCTGAAGGTTTTGCACCGCGAACTGGGGCGCGCAGCTTTGTCTCTGCGGTCGTCACTTTTCCCTTCCGACACGGTCAAGCCGTTGCCAACTGCCGATCCGATGATGTCCTTGGTGAATTTCGCCGTGGCAAAGGGGACCCCGTTGTCTGGATTGAAACGAGCAGTCGGATCGATAGCAGGCCGAAAACCACTGCGCACGGCACTCTTGCCTCAGTTTCCTTGGACAGTGCACCTGTCAGGCTTTCCAGCCAGGCCTTCTTTGACAACGATGCCGAACTCCACGAAGAAGGTCGAACCGACGCCCAACTCGCTTTCATAGTCGATTGTGCCGCCAAAATGTTCGACGATTTCCCTTGAGATATTCATCCCCAAGCCCGTGCCGCCGGCGTGCCGCTCATCAGAGGAGTCGATCTGCGAGAAGCGGTCGAACACCTTGTCGCGACTGCCGGGTGGAATCCCGATCCCCTGATCCTTGACATAAATCCGGACGCGGTCCCCGTTCCTGCGGAAACCGACGGTGATCGTGCCGCCATCGAACGAAAACTTTGCGGCATTCGAGATCATGTTGGACAGAACCTGTATCAGCCGGGCAGAATCGGCAGAGATATGAATGCCGTTTTCGGCCGGATAGTCCTGTGCTATCTCGACATTGTGAGCACTGGCATACCCGAGATTGCTCGCGACTGCCTCGCTGACAATCTCGGCGACATCGATGGGGCGGATCCGATAGACCATTTCGCCTGCCTCCATCTTCTGGATGTCCAGAATGTCGTTGATCAGTGACGAAAGCCTCTGGCTGTTCTTGCTGGCCATGTCGACAAGGCTCTGTATCTTGTCGGGCACCTCGCCCAATGCGCCTGTGTTGATAAGGTCCAGAGCCCCCTTGATGGAGGTCAAAGGCGTGCGCAGCTCATGGCTCACCGTCGAAACGAACTGTGACTTGGCGATATAGGCGGCTTTTGTCCGTTCGTGTTCTTCCCGCAACTTTTCCAATTGGGCCAGGTTTGTCCTGTAAAGACGCAGGAAAACCAGCGAACAATCGATAAGAAAGTACATCACGAACACGACCGTGAAGAATTGCAGCCACAAATCGGATGACAGGTCCGGCCGTTCGATCCAGATATCCTTGACGACGATCACCATGAAGGAAAAACCGTACATGGTCAGGCGAATGATCATCGCCCCGACGATCTGGTGATTGTTCATGGCGGCGAACAGAGCTGCCGCAAACAGGAAGAACAAGGGCGTGAAATGGCCACCGGACGGCTGCTCGAAAGCGACGAAGATGGCATAAAGACAGATCGCTGTGGAATGAAGGATCGCGTTAACCAGTATCCGGACCCAGGCTTTGGCAATAGCCTTTCGCTGGTTGCGGTTCAGACGCGCGACGCGCCTGGCCAGGATCAGGTCCTGCCATTCGAGTATCAGGATGGTAACGTAGAATAGAAGCGCATTGAACGGATCGAAAAAGAAGGCCGTCAGAATCGTAGAGGAAAGAAAGATCGCCTGACGCTGCCAGATGAGCTCCAGGGTCATGGCAGTGTAATCTTTCATGTTCTGTAGTAGCCGATCGACGGGCATCTCGGATGACCGGTCGAGTCGCTGCGCTTCAATCGCCGTCATTTGTCAAACTGCTTTAGTTGAGCCTCGACGATTTCTTAGCCTGCCATTGAGGAAGCAGTGGGTCGGAATTGCGGTCACAGTTTGACCGAAGCCCACCGCCTGCCGCACAGGCAGCGTATTGCTTCCGCAAAGGGAAGTACGCTCCCTGTTGGTTGGGCGCGGATCAGATCAAATAGTCGCGTATATTGAACAGGACGGATTGGCTCATGGTGCCGTCGATCGAGAATTTTGCCCCGATCGGCGTTGCGCCTGCCCCCAGGCGACGGGCCCAGCGCGACCACACCGAGGGAACGATGCCGAGAATTTTGGACGCACCGTTCTGCACAGCCGTTCTTGCCATGCTGTCGAACAGCTTTTGCTGAACGTCGGTGCGTCGTGTCGAGGGAACCGTTTCGGTGATGAAGAACCGCGATGCTTCCCAAACAAAGGGCTTCACTGGCGCCTCGAAGAACAGCACATCTCTGGGCAAGCCTTCGAGAAGTCCGTTCTGCGCGTCGCGCAGCATGTAGCTGTAGGTTCCGCAGCGCGCCGTAGTCGGAAGCAGGCGAACCCCGCCCAGGACTTCGCCGAATTCATGCAAAACGACCCAGCGGCAAGCGGGTGTGTCGTATTGATCGAACTCCATCCCGTCCGCTTCGGAAACTGTCCAGTTCAGGCGATCGATGAAAATCGACTTTCTGGCTTCGAGATACTTGACCAGTAAAGTACCGTGTTCGTGGATGTCGCGAAACCCCATCGCGGTCGCATGAATGTTGCCGAGAGAATGTCTTGTTCCCGGCTTAACCTTTCGTTCTGCCAGAAACCTCGAACGCCTCGCAGGTTTCAGGACGTCTTCGCGCACCACTTTGGTTTCGACGGGTTCCAACTCGGGAAACACCATCGAAGCAGGGGAAGAGTCCGCCAGCCTGAAGGATTGGTCCATTTTCTGCTCTTATTTTTCCCAAATTTTGCCACCAAGTTGGACTTTAAGTCCACTACCGGGGAGCCTTCGTTCACAGGTTGCACGTCAAGTGTGACTAATTGGCACTCGAGAAAATGAAACCTGATCGCCGCGTGAAAGCAGCAAACAGGAAAACACGCACACGTCTGGCCAGCATCGCACAACCTGTGGGTATTATCCACAGAAAACGACAATCATGGGATGCTGCCCGCGCAGGTTCCCGCCTACCGTCAGTCCGCCTGCCGCATTGGCCGGCCCGGCGCTACGGGTGTGATGGTTCCACGTCTAAAGGGGTGAAAAACCATGTACTCGCCCATGACACGCCATCAATTCGCCGCTTTTGCCGCACAGGTTAACTGAAACGCCATGGATCCGCTTTCATGCGGGTTCGAAATCGCACCCGTGTCGCAATCAATCTGCGCGATGCCACAACCCAGGTTAAACATCATGCGAATTCTTGCCGTAGACGACGAGCCGAGCATCTTGGAACTTCTGACCCAGATCCTGGCGGTTTTCGGGTACGAAGAGGTTGTCACCGCCCCAAACGGTCGCGACGCGCTCGAGATCTTGCGCAGCGACCCCAAACCATTCGACTGTCTTCTGCTTGACGTGCAGATGCCCCAGATGAACGGGATCGATCTTTGCGAAGCGGTTCGCAGCCTGCCCGGCTATCGCTTCACCCCGATCATCATGGTTACCGCGATGGTCCAGAAGCAGTACATCGACGATGCCTTCGAAGTGGGAGCATCCGACTACGTGACCAAGCCGTTTGAATTTGAGGATCTGAAACAAAGGCTTTCAGACGCCTACAGGCTGGCCGCAGAACGAAAGGCCGCGATCCTGGCGATGGAAGCGTTCGACAATGCGCAGACTGACAGCAAGGTCGCGCACGAGTTCCAACTGGGTGATCCGCTCGTCCTCAATACGCTTGCCGGATGCCAGGGGCTGGCCGAGTTCGAAAACTACGTTGGCAAGATTGCTACGTCGCACCCCCTCGACGCCTCGGTTCTGGCCGTCAAGGTCGAAGATGCCGACTGGGTCTACCGGAACTCGACATCCGATGTGTTCCGCTCGGTCATGAGCGCGGCGGGGCGTGAAATCCTGTCGGCAACACAGGGAGCCAGAAGCCTGGCTACATACTGGGGCAACGGCGTATTCCTCGTGGTTCTTGACAACAATTGTCCTGTCGACATTCAAGGCCTTGCAAACCGGATGGCGGAGATCGCGACGACGTCCGATAGCGAAAACCTTTCGATCGGAAACATCTCTTGCCGGCTGGGTGAAGTGGTCCCGCTCAGGGCCACGACCAAGCTTGAGGCATTGTTCCTCATCGACAAGGCGGTCGAAACTGCCGAGGTGCCCTTTAGTCCGATGACGATGGCCGGGTAAACTGGCGGACGGGTGGCGCCCGTCGCGAGGTGACCGGACAGATCACTACAAGATTTCACCTGTGCAGCCGGTTGTCGACCATGCTCAATCGGCAGACATTCTGTCTTTTGACCAGGCAGGGCGTTTCGCTGTGGAGACGCCCTGCCTGCTCACGAAACCGTAAAATTGATACGCCGCCGATCGGGAAATGACTGCTGTCATGTGTGCCCCCCGCCATTGTTCGCTGACGGCGGCGACCCGCAGACATGTGACCACGGTTGCGCGAGGGCAAATAGCGGGACGGCGACCACCTGGTCTTGGCGGAAAGCTGACATCCCCCCTGCCCTGCCTCGATCCAGATTTCCCTGAAACCGCCGATTACCGCGATTTGTGCGGTTTCCCGCCCATTCCCTCGGGGCGGGGTTGATCACGAGCCAGCGTACCGTATTCAGAAAAAAATTGAATCTGGCTGCGAGTTTTCCCATGAAACCGAGGTGTATCTCCGTCCGCGCGGTTCGCGCGACATGTCTTTCGCTGATCTGTCTGGGGCTATCCGGTGTTGCCGCCGCGGCCACGGTATCCTGCAAGGCCCCATCGGCGCGGGAAATTTCGGCACGACCCGAGCGCGCGGCCCCGGGCAGCACGGTGATGAAAAGGATCGGAGAGGCTGCCGGGCCGATCCGGGACCGGGCTATCGTCAGTGAAGTGCTGCAAGGCAATGTGCCGTCTTTCATGAATAAGCTGGTGCCGCTGACCCTGAGGGGAACCGCGTCGACCGGACGGGCCATCTCGGTCACCCTGTGCGTCACGCCTGAATATCTTGCCATTGGCAACGACCGGGATTTCGTGCGGGTTCCACTCGGACTGCCGGCGGCAGCCTACCTTGCCACCGAACTGGGCTTCCTTCTGCCCACCACAAAGATCGTCGATGCAATTTACCAACAGGCGGCCGTGCGGGTTGCACCAAATCCCATGGACCCGACCTCGCAAATGACGACCACGTCGTATTTCGTCGCTCACAACCGAACGGTCGAACAACAAATGTCGGGGGCCAGGGGCAGCAAAGATGGGCTTTCTGCCGGCCACAAGAAGGATCTGGTGCTGTCCAACCGGCTCAGGGCGAAACCTGGCCGGGTGGCGATTTATGGCTGGCATCGTCAGAACGGCAAGCCGATCCAGCCTCTGAGTACCGTGCACGGCTCTGAATACGCCGACTACAGCCACGGGGTCCGGCTGGTCAGCAGTATCGCCTATGTGGATGGAAATCCCATGACACTGGACCAGATCATGCGCGATCGCGAACTTTCCAAGCTGGTCAGCAGCGAAGGGCCGATCGAGGATGCAAACGGTCTGCTCCGGAGCTACGCCCGCATCGCCTTGAACTAGTTGGCCTCAAGCCTCTCGGGAAAACCCCGCATCGCCTGTGCCCTGCGCGCTGGCGGCATTGGCGATGTCGCATGTTTCGGGCATGTCCCCAAACGCTCTAGTCGATCGTCTTGCAACAGCGAAACCCCAGATGGTAGTTCGCGTGGCTCGACTGGCTCATGACAGGAGAGCCGTGCCAATAGGGTGCGCGCCACCGGCACCAATCTGGATGGGCATAGTAGCGGTCAAAGATGAACCAACTGCCCTTCATTTCTGTCACCCCCAGCTTGCGACTGCCCGCGCTTGCCATCTGGTCCGGCGTCAACGGCAGATTCATATGCTCGGCCGCATTGCCGTGTTGGTCATAGACGCCCAGCGCGCTCTTGCAGCCGGGAAAACTGCCGGCTGGATAGGTATTGGAACCGCAGCTGTTGTATCCACCACCGCCACAGGTAGCGCTTTTCTGGCTTGCTGCGGCACAAACCCCCTTTTTATAAGCATTGCCATAGGCCCAATTCTTGCTGGCCCCGTATTTGGCGTTGTGAGCCTGGCGCATAGCCGCAACGGAACCCGAGCCGAACCGGTAGTCCGGCGGCTCAAGCGCCCCGGCGCAGGCTCCTTCCCATTCATGTGCATCGCACAGGCGCTTGCCGACGGCCGCGCATATCTCGGCCGCTTCCCGCGCCTTGACCCAGACCACGGGATACGTGCACGGAATGTTGGGAAATTCGAACTGGTCAATGCAAGCCTTTGCGTCTGATGGATTTTCCAGACGTGGATCGTAAAGTGGAGCCATGTAGCGATCACCGCAGATGCGCCGGTTCCGTGCATCGTCATAGCCTGTCGCGCCCCCCGGAACGCGGGCCTGGCATTCACTCGGAGTCATCGGATGCCGGGTGATCCGCGGATTACCCTGCCCGATATAACCAGATCGTTGAAAGATCGACCGGACCTGCTGCATCTGGGCCGGACTCAGCCCGTGGACCCTCGCCAACTGGTCGAACAATACCTCGTTGGCCTGTTGCAGCGTCTCGCTTCTTGCCAGGGGCGCAAAGACGAACAGAAAGCCCATTACCGCGAGCGCCAATCTCCGCTTCTTCATTTTACGACCTCCTTTCGCATCACGTAGAAAAGATCCCTGTTGTCGGGATATCCGATGAAGCGCGGGATGACCTTGCCGCCTGCCAGTTTCTTGTCGATAAGGCCCATGCCCGGCACGATATGCGCGACATGTATCTTGCCGCCTCGCGGCACGTAGAGCGCCAGGTAGGTGTGCTCCAACGCGTTCATGTCCATCAGCATGGCATAACCGCACCCATAAGCCTGGAAGGTGCGTACCATCGCCGAAGGCGTCGCCGTCGAAAAATAGCCGTAGACCAGGTAATTTGTCTGACCGTCCTCGACGATGCAGGCACCCGCCCGCAGGGTACGCAACTCGGCGTCAGCGGATCCCGACCAATTCCCCCCGCCCCATTGTGTGACCAGTTCGCCCGGCACCCCCTGTCCGGACCCGGCATCCCGTTCCAGCAGGGCAACGCCGTTCTGGCGGGCGAAACGGATCAGGGGAAGCAACACATTGTCCTCCTCCTGCCAGGTCTTCATATGCACGGTACCGTCATTCAACACCACGATCGTCGAAAGACCGGGCTGCAACTTGCTCAGGATCACCCCGTTTTCGATAAAACCGTAATGGTGACCCATGTTGAAGGTCGCCATCTCTCCGAACTTGAAAGCGCCGTGCTGTCGCTTGAAACCGCCTGTGAACGTGGCGATCGTCCGGTTCGCCAATGCAGGGTTGACCATGCCAAGGCGCACCAGCGGATCGGCCGTCCTAATACCGTCGGGTCCGGGCAGTCCGCGCGGCCGGGCTGATGCGGCCGGACGCGGCGACCATCCCAGGCCTGGGTGATCCGTTCCCAGCGCAAACCCCAAATCGTAGGCCGACAGATCGAATGCGATCATGTATCCGGTTGCGTTGGCCTCCACGGAGTCGAGCCGGTTGACCTTGCCGGGGCTGTCGAACACCGAACGTGCGATTGCGCCGGGCTGGAAGGCACTGGCAAAGACGCCCGGCATCCCCGTAACAGGGTACCAGACCCCGATGGCCATGCGGCCGTCTTCCGCCCCAGTCACCGCGACATCCAGCAGCGTACCTATCACCGGGCGCAGGTTATCGGCGGCCTCGGTTTGCATCGGCGGCGGACCAGCTGCGTTGCGGGCCGTACTCTCGTTTCCTTCGACAGGGCTGGCTTCCAGTTCGGCATCCTTGAAGAATGTCCCGCGCACGAAACGCACGATGGATTCTCCGCCCCATATGTTGTCGCGCAGAAACTCGGCCGTCGCCTCGAGGCTGGTACGTGCGCCCCTGGACCTGTTGCGCAGGTAAAGCCGGCCGGCACAAACCGGCGCATAGGGCAAGGCGGTCTTTCGGGCGGCCTCCAGTTCATCTTCCCAAGGGGTGCAGGATGCAGCTCCATCGGGCCCGCTCAGGGTCAGGGCCGGCCCGTCCGGATCGAGTAACACGGAGTGCCCAGCAGGCTGCGGAAGCTCAAGATGATAGCTTTCAACCACCCGGCCTTTTGCATCGACCGCCTGAAGCAGGAACCAAGCGCCGATACTGGGATTGAGAGAGGTCAGAACGATGCTTCCCCGACCATCCGCAAGGTCGACGGCGGAAGCTGTCCGAAACGGTTGCAGATCGAGTACGGTCTTGGCTTCCACCGCCTCGTATTTCCTGAGTTGCTCTGCAAGGGTCTCGGCGGATTGGGACATTGCTGTAACCGGGAACAGCAATGCGGTCACGGATACAGCGATCGTCACCGCACGGGTCATGGATATTTCAGTCAGCAGGCGCATCCGAACTCCTTTCCCGATTTTCCCTACATCACGAGGCGCAACAGTTTCAGCGCGCCGCGTTTCCAGGGCACCCTGTGCGTCACGCCGGATGCGACCGAGATCCTGTCGTGGTTTGCCACATACCAGTCATAGTTGCGGATCAGCGCCTCCTCGTTGGAATACCGGGGCGTGAACCCCAACCGATCCACGATCTTGTCGATGCTGACGAAACTGTC
The DNA here is from genome assembly GCF_900101475.1 of Ruegeria marina. Taxonomy (GTDB): domain Bacteria; phylum Pseudomonadota; class Alphaproteobacteria; order Rhodobacterales; family Rhodobacteraceae; genus Ruegeria_B; species Ruegeria_B marina. Next base: position 52,180 of record NZ_FMZV01000023.1, read on the forward strand.
CTTGCCGGCGGTCTCGTAAATCCACTTGTAAAGCGGCGAAAGGCCGACGGTCTCCAATGCCCTAAGGGTCCAGATGGCGGGTGCCGCCGGAAGGCCGACAATCCGTTTGCCGTGCCCGGCGCGGTCCAGAACGGCCTGAAAACTTGCGCGCAGGCTGCCGAAGCGCTCCGCTCCCACATTGAACGTGTCGTTTGCCCGGTCCGATGGCGCGGTCGCGCACAGCAGCACCGCCTTATTGAGGTCCTCTACATCCAGCAATTGATAGAGGTTGTTACCCGAACCCAGAACCGGGAAATTATGCCCGTCGAAGGCGAAGTCATAAAGCAGCTCAAACGCGCCAAGCCGCTCGGGCCCGACAAAGGACTTGGGTCGCAGGACCGGCAGGCACAGGCCCTTTTCCCGATATTCCAAGCAGATCCGTTCGGCCTGAACCTTCGATTCACCATAGGGACCGACCCCGTACATCGGGTCATCCTCGGTCAGCGGATGATGGTCGGGAATCCCGTAAACCGCAGTGCTGGAAATGTGGATGAAACGACCGATACCCTGTTGAAGCGCGGTTTCCAGCAGCATCCGGGTCCCATCGACATTTATCGAGCGGATCTCCTCAGCCGGGCTCAAGGGCAAGGCCGCGGCGCAGTGAACGACCACGTCCACCCCGTCGAACGCCTCGTCATGACGAACAGGGTCACGAATGTCGGCTTGCAGCACCGAGATTGCATCCGCTTCGGGATAGGTGAAGGGCGCGATATCGTAGCTGCGCACCTGATGCCCGCTGGCCAACAGATGACGGATGAGGTTTATGCCCATGAAACCGGCACCGCCGGTGACGAGAAAATTCATCGTTTCCCTATTCTGCCGTGCTTGTTCGAAAATCGGCTTGCGCCGGGTTGAACCAATTATAACACAAGCCTGACGCATTCACTCGGCGCGCAAACATGATCTGCATCAAGAAAGGTCGCATAAAAGGGGCCGATGCTGATACGATCACAAGACATACGAAACATTCAGCCAGGTTCGCGGAACAGCAAACGGTTAGGCAAAAGCGCGCCATGCAGGAAAAGACCCAGCACCAGGAGCCGAAGACAATCCCACTCGTCGTCGATGTCGACGGGACGCTCTTGCGAACCGACCTGCTGCTGGAAACGATCTGGGCCGCCCTGGGCAGAAACGCAATCGCAACCTTGCTGGTGCTGATCGGAAATCTGGCAAACCCAGCGGTATTGAAACGCAAGCTGCTGGCGATCGCCCGCCCGGACATCGGCCTGCTTCCGGAACGTCAGGACGTGCTGGAGTTGGTGCGGAACTCCAAGGCACAAGGCCGGTCGGTGCATCTGGCATCAGGGGCTGATGAAACATTGGTCACAGCTGTCGCGGAACGGTTCGAAATACCGGGCCCAAACTGGGGAACGCGACTGGAAAGAAACCTGACCCGCCAGGAAAAAGCGGCGGTGATCCTTGGCCAGTTCGGCGCTGAAGGGTATGATTATGCGGGAAATTCCTGGGCTGACCTGCCATCATGGCAAACCGCACGGCGGATCATTGCGGTTGCGCCCGACAGGCGATTGACGGCGAGATTGAACGGGCTGGGAAAGCCGGTCAGCATCGTGAAAGACGGCTGGACCCTGCGCGATGTCTTTCGGGAAATGCGCCTGTTTCAGTGGATAAAGAACCTTCTGATCTTTCTTCCGTTCCTGGCCGGGTTGCCGGCAAGTGCGCCAGCCGGATTGGCGGTACTCGCCGCGGCGCTCAGCTTTGGCCTGTCAGCTTCTGCCGTATACATTTTCAACGACCTGACCGACCTCGACGCCGATCGCCGTCATCCTGAAAAACGGCACCGCCCTATCGCCTCGGGACGTTTGCCCATTTCCGTTGCGATGGGCCTGGGAACGATACTGGTGACACTGTCATGGGGGATTGCGCTTGCCGTCGATCCATTGGTCTGGGCCATGGCGGCACTCTACATGGTGCTCAACCTGGCCTATTCCCTGTCGCTGAAGAAAAAGCGCTGGATCGACCTCGGCCTGCTCGCGACATTCTTTCTGATTCGCCTGATAACAGGAGCGATTGCCGCAAATGTCACGGTAACGCCCTTGTATCTCGGCTTCGTCTTTGCCGTGTTTCTTTCCCTCGCCTGCGTCAAACGCCTGACGGCACTGGCTCGTCTCAAGACCCCAGAGCAACTGCATGGTCGCGGGTATCGCCCAGCGGACACCCGCAATCTGGAAAGACTCGCCTATGGCAGCGCTTTTGCTTCGGTCGTGTTGTTTCTTCTGGCTACTTTGCTGGACGGGGCCGCGACTTATGTCAGCACGCCGCCGCTCATGTCCCTGGCAATGCTGCCCTTTGGGCTCTGGCTCGCAAGGGTAATCCGGCTGAGCTTGACGGGACGCGAAGACTACGACACGGTGGTTTTTGTTACCCGTGACAAAGTCGGACTGAGCATGCTTGCCCTATCCATTGTCATCTTTCTGATATCGTACTGACCTCTCACGCGGAAAAACGTAAGCCCGGTCCAGGCGATATTTCAGCGTATACCCCAGCGTAAGGCCCAGAACCGCTCCGACCTCTCGCATCCGGTCTGTCTGCCAAACAACCAGGAAAATGGTCTCGCTGCACCAGAACAAGAGGGTCGTGGCCACGCCGGTCAAAGTGTAAAGAGAAAACTTCCGTGCCTCGCTACGGGCATCCTGCAGTTTGTCGGAAAAGATCCACTTCTTGTCGAGCAGATATTTGAGGACCAGTCCCACGCCGGTTCCCAGCATCAGGGCCAGAACATAACCGTAGGCACCGTCGAACTGTTTCAACGACAAGCGCTGAACACCAAGGTTTGCCATGACCGCAATTGCCGCGAAAACGGCGTAGCGAAGAGCCGTGCCTGCCACCCTCTCTCACCCATTTGGATATTTGAAACAGTTCAGCATAAACGCATCGGGGGAACCACCGAAAGATTACCGAATGGGATCCGCGTCGCGCCAAAACCGGCGCTGCTCACCGTTTCTCTTTGCGAACGCCTCGCCGACATGCCACCAGCCTTATCGCCCGGCGATGCCGGATCTCCGAGGCAGACATCGGGCCGAACCGGTTGGTTTCGCGGCTCACATCGATGATGCGTTCATGCAGCCCTGCCCGCCTTGACCGGATACCATCCGGCAGCGCCAGTCGATCATTCCACTTCGATCTGTCCGGCAAGTTGCCTGAGCACTTCGATATCCGGTTCCTTGCGGGGCCAGCCCAGAGTCACCCCATCATCAGCATGGCGTGGCAAAACGTGCAGATGGACATGAGGCACGGTCTGCCAGCCTGCCGGGCGGTTGGCCTGCAAGATCGTCAGCCCCTCCGGTTTGAACGCCGCTTGCACCGCGACCGCGATACGCCGTGCCGCCCGGAAAAGCGCCCCGGCCTCTTCATCCGTCATGTCCAGGATCGTCTCGGCCGGCCGCTTCAGCGCGACGATGACATGGCCGGGGTTGACCTGCCCGGCATCCATGAAGGCGAAAACGTGATCGTCTTCGAACACCTTGGCGCAGGGAATTTCACCCGCGATGATCCGAGAGAAAACAGTCATTTGAATCACTTTACTGGTTTGCCGCGAAAACATTTTTGCGGAACAATCGAGCAAGGGCAATCTGGGAGAATTCCCTATATTCAGGATAGCCTGGCATGACAGCATACGTTCTTGAAGGTTTCCGTCACCTCGAACCGAAGGCGAGGCTGGACTACATCCGAAGAAGCTTGCACCTGCCTGACAGGACCGCACTGTTTTATGCCTTCGGTGCCCCAAGAGAGGAGGCGCCCGGCAGGTCGCGCCCACGTTCCGACAGGGTTCTATGTGACGATGAAACAAAAGGCTGGTGGTCGGATTACTGCAACGACCCGCAGCGTCACGCCGTTGATCCCGTACGTGCGGCCATCCGGACGAGCTTCGCTCCGGTATACTGGAACAAGCTGCTTGCAGAGCGCGATTTTGAGCGTTCCACGGACGTTCTCTGGCAACACTTGCGCGATCACCGGATATCGGCGGGTATTTCGGTGCCGATCCACGATGCGGCAGCCAATCGTTATGGCTCCTTTTCCTTGATTCACTTCGAACAGCGGGGCGTTTTCGAAGACTGGCTGGCCCGTTTCAGCGGTAACCTTGCCGGTGCTGCCTATGCCCTGCACCTGAGTTTCGGGGCAATCACACCGGCGACATCTCTGCTGTCGCCGCGTGAACGCGAGTGTCTGGCTCTCATTTCCGAAGGGTTGACCAGCAAGCAGATTGCTTCGCGGCTGGGATTGTCACCAAAAACGATCGACCTGCATATAGCAAGTGCCTGCCGCCGCCTCGACGCCATGAACCGAAGCCATGCTGTCGCTCGCGCCCTGGAGACAGGAGCATTGGACGCATCATCCAGACGCCATTGATCCGTCACGAGCAAACCGTGCAAGCCTTTCCGGCCCGAGACACTCTGCCAGAACTGTCACAGACGATTTTGGCAACGGCCTTGAAGAACCGACACCAGTCATTCGCGCTGAAAAGGCGACCGGCATCTCTGGCCGCCGTTCGGTCTTTTGGGGGCCAGGAAGATGCCGGCAGGCGAAACAGGGTTTTCGAGCTGTTGTTCCATCCGGGCGATGGCGGCGACCAGATGTGAATTGCGCATACCGTTGCGCGACTGAAGCGAAACCTTCTGCGCAGCGGTCGCTTCGCGTACCGCATTGCAGGCCATCTGGTCGGCAACGGCGACGGAGAGATCCCCTCCGTGGTCCTCGGCCCGCAGGTGCAGCATGAGATCGGCCGTAGCGGTGCCGCCAGACGCGGTAGGATGTTTGTCATCCGCCACGAAGACATTCCGTAGAAGATTCACCTAGGGGAATTTTTTCATGAAGCGGTCATGGTATTCCCAGTCGATCAATGCGTCCCGCCCATTCGGAAAGCCACTGATCGCCAGCACCCAACTGCCAGAGCACAACGCGCCGATACTGGTCTTGGTCAACCGGTCCTTGCGCCGCAGAGCATTCAAAAGGACCGTGTGGTCCTTGGATTGCATATCGCTTCCCGACAGCACGAACAGCCGGTCGCCCGCCAGTCGGCCAGGGCAATCGGATCGCGGAACTGCACACCCATATTTTCAAGAATGTCCATCGAGGCCGCATTGATCATCTCGACCTGTGCGCCGTCCATGACTTCGCAAAGCGGCAGTAAACGGGTCAATCCGCGCAGCATGGAGAAATCGCGGGTGGTGCGCAGCGTGTGGCGCGCGGAACCTCCGCCTGAGCGGACACGGGGTCGGGCCATTGTTTCGGTCATTTCGGGTCTCCTCTAGGGTCCAGAAGAGAAGGGACAAGTAGCCGAGCCCGCTCGTGCAGATTTACGAAGCAGGTCTTGCAATAAACGACTACGGCCCGCAGTCGCGGGCCGGTCCGGAGCGCCCCACCTTGAGCCTGACCCACAAGAACCCTGTCCTGCCTGCGGCATTCCCCGGACATTTGTCTCGCTGACCGGATCAGGTCAAAGGCGGGACGCTGGAATTCAGACTTCGATTTCGACGTTGCCGATCGGCTTGGAACAGCAGGCAAGGATGTATCCGTCGTCGATATCTTCATCCGAGATACCGCCGTTGTGGACCATATGGACGTCGCCAGCGGTCTTGCGCACCTTGCAGGTGCCGCACACACCAAATGTGCAGCCCGAGGGAATGACAATCCCCGAGCCGCGCGCGACGGCAAGGATGGTATCCGTCTCGTGGCATTCGGCGGTCACGTCGGATTTGCTGAAGACGACGCTTGCAATGGCGTTGTCATCCGGCACCACATCGTCATGTTCGGGAAGCTGCTCTTCCTTCTTGACCGGCGCGACAAAACTTTCCTGATGGTAGCGTCCCATGTCGTAGCCGAGACCGATAAGCATATCGCGCACGGCATCCATGAAGGGTTCCGGGCCGCAGCAATAGACATCGCGTTCGAGATAGTCCCCTGCGATCAGGCCGATCATGAGCTGGTTCAGCCGTCCGCGAAGACCGGTCCAGACGCGATAGGGGTCATCTTCCTCAACGATGAAGAACAGTTTGATCGACGGCACGCGCGAGGCCATATGCTCCAGTCGCTGCCGTGCGATGATGTCCTGCGGACGTTGGGCGCAGTGCACGAAGGTCACGTCGATGTCGGTGCCCCGATCGAAGAGATAGGTCGTCATCGCCAATGACGGCGTTATTCCCGATCCGGCCGAGATGAAGAGGTATTTTCGGTCTTCCTTCCGCGGAAGGGTGAAAATGCCGGCAGGCCCCGTTGCCTTGATCGACATGCCCGGCCGCAGGTTGTCCAGCATCCAGCGGGTTCCGATGCTGCCAGCCTGTGCCTTGACTGTTACCGAAATCGTCAACGGACGCGAGGGCGAAGACGAAATCGTATAGGTTTTCCAGACCGTTCCGCCCGGAGCCGGCAGCTCCAGCGTCAGGAACTGGCCGGGCTCGTAGCGGAACTGACGGCCGGAAGGCGACACGAAGCTGAATGTTGCCGTATTGGGGGCCTCGGGCACCACCGAACAGCAGATCAGCGGCTCCGCATCGTTCCAGATGCCGCCATCGCCGGAAACTGTGAGATCGACGTCCAACGCCATGGCCCTACTCCGCCGCGATCCGTTTCACGCCACCGGTGATCGCGCGGATCATCGTGTTTGCGTACCAGTCGGTGAACTGGATGTTGCCGCCCTCGTGCGTGGGGGAATACGGCCCCGGTTCATAGGCGGGCGATTGAATGCCGCGCTGGTTGTTTTCGACCACCTCGCGATCTTCATCATTCGTTGCGATCCAGACCTCTGTCAGGCGTTTGATGTCATAGTCCTGGCCTTCAACGGCGTCCTTGTGGACAAGCCATTTGGTGCAGACCTCGGTCTGTGTCGGGCTGATCGGTGTCACACGGAAAACTATGATGTGATCGGAAAGGAAATGGTTCCAGGTTCCCGGATACTTGTACTTCAAAAGCGACCCCGCGTCCTTGAACGGAATGGAGGAATTCGGTTTGCTGACGGCAGCCTTGCCATCCATGGTGTAGCTTTCCGCATTGTCCAGCAGCGGTGTCCGTACGAACCGCCAGTCCCCCAGGGCAGACTCCAGATGTGCCGAAGGCGCACCGACCGCGTCACAGCGCTGGCTGTGTTGCTGCTGCAGCGCGTTCATCTCGCCGCTGTCGTCGTTTCCGATGGCGCGTGGGTCTTCGGGGAAAGTCCGGCACAGCGAAGGGTGGTTGCCCGAACAGTGATAGCACTCGCGGTTGTTTTCCCACACCAGCTTCCAGTTGCCGTTTTCGACGATCGTGCTCTCATAGGCGATCTTTGAGTTTTCCAGATCGTGCGGCGCAAGATAGCGCGCGGTCTGCGCCACGAATTCCTCGATCTCGGGCGCCTCGTCGGCCAGGCAGATATAGACCATCCCGGACACGTTGCGGCAATGGACCTGCTTCAGCCCGTGCTTGGAGGCGTCGAAATCCGGTCCCATCTCACGCGCCCAGAGAAGTTTGCCATCCAGCTCATAAGTCCATTGGTGATACGGGCAGACCAACTTGGGTCCGGTCCCTTTCTTGGTCTTGCAAAGAACTGACCCACGGTGACGGCAGGAATTGTGGAACGCGCGAATCTGGTCGTCATTGCCGCGAACGATGACGACGGAATATGCGCCGACTTCATGGACGACGTAATTTCCCTTTTTGGGAATCTCGCAAGACGGAATGGCAAAGAGCCATTCCTTGTACCAGATACGGTCCATGTCGGTCTGGAATACGCCGGGATCGCAGTACAGGTCCTGCGCCAGAGAATAGCCCGGCTTTCGGCGCATAAGCGTGGAGAGAACATCGGATTCGCGAAGCATTTGTAACCTTTTTTCATTCCTCCGCGACAAGGCGGAGAAGAGGGGGTGGTTTTGGTTTTTGCGCACCGGGACATGCTCCGGTCGTTGCAGCAGCCTTCTCATGGAGCGGGGCATTCGGCTCCGGAATTAGCGACCGACAGCGCAGGATTTACGACCTTCTGAGAGAGCGCCGGAACGATTCGATCCGGTCCCGCCAAGCGGCGGATGCCCGTCCCTGATGCCGCGCCGAGACCACGCCACTTGGTGAGCGCATCACGGGAGTTCCGGGGGTGCAAAAAGGAGGCTGGACAGACCGGGCTTGCGGTTGTGCCAAGACGGCCTCAATTCGCCACCAGAACCTCTGCCTTGAAGCCGCCATTGCGCCAGCGTGTCAGCGCGGCCGAGAACCCCGGCCCCGACAAGCCATCAACGGTCCCCGTGTAAATGCCGGCCATTTGCAGGCGCGACTGAATGGCCTTGATCGTGTCGGGCGACCAGTCGCCGGTTGCCTTCGTAAGCTGCTGCAACAGCGTTCCTCGGTCTTCGGCGACACCGCGCAGCAGCAGGTTTGCGGCCTGCCCCGCATCCCGCGCCACCCCCCGCCCCTCGTCAAGCAGGATCGCCGCCGCACGATAACCTTCGTGTTCACCGTCGCGCGCCGCCCGCAGGAAATAGTCCAAAGCCGCATCCGGCGTGTCGATGACCCCGTCCTGTGCCAGAACGCCGAGGTTGAACACGGCCTTCGCGGATCCGAGATCCGCCGCCCGGCGCAACAGGGAAATGGCGCGTTCGGGATCCGTCTTGCCCCGGTCGCCCTGAAACAGCGAGACCGCCAGGTTGATCATGGCATCCGGGCTGCCCGCCTCGGCCGCACGCTCGTACAATGCCATTGCCGCCTGGTAATCCTGTGGTATGCCGTTGCCGCTTTCCGTCAGTTGTGCAAGGCTGACCATGGCGCGAAGGTCGCCTTGTTCAGCGGCGCTCCGATACAGTTGTACAGCCCTGGCGATATCGCCCGACGCCGCTGTGGCACGGGCCAGCAAGGCGGTATAATGCGGCAGATCGGGCGATTGAACGGTCGCGGCAGAGCACGCCTGGATAGCTGCAAGCGTGTTCTGTGCCAATTGATCAAATGCCACACCGGGAACCGACGCGGTTGCGTCACGGGGATGCGTCGCCAGCCTTTCGCAGATCGCTTCGGGCGTGCTGTCTTCGGCCCTGGGCAACAGGTCCAGCAAACGCCGGACCTCCTCCCTGCGCGCGCCATCGGGGTACCGCTCCAGATAGAACTCCAGCAAGGGCCGCATCCGGCTGCGCCGCGCGAGGCTCCACAATCGCTCGGCCTCTGCCTCTTCGTCCTGTATCCCCAACGCTCGCGTGCGCGACCCGGTCTGCAGATAGGCCAGAACATCTCCGGCATGCGCGCCCTGGGGATAGCGGTCGATATAGAGCTCCATCAGGGCGTCGTTCTTCGCCTCGATGGCAACCTGCCACAACATGGTTTCCTCGGATACCGTCACGGGGTTGCGGTCGAACTGAAAGGCACGGGTGAGCGAAGAATTGTCCCACGGGATCTGCCGCCCGCCGGTCGCCGCCAGAACATCGCGCCGCACCGCGATCATGAGTTCGGACACGTCCTGACCGGGCGTATAGATATGATCGAGAAGCGCCTGTGTGAAAAAACTGTTCCGGCCGGTGCCGTCATAGGCCACGTTGTCGGGCTGTGTGGCATAGGCAAACATGAAATCGGCGGATGTACCCACCCGGGCCAGCCCGCTGCCGACCCCGGGCAGGTCCTCGACCGCCGTTCCGAACGGGTTGTCGCGGCAGGCGTCCAGAAAGACCAGCTTCAACCCCTGTGACCGCTCCAACGCCTCGACGACATGGGCCAGCGGTACGGTCTGGGTCTGCAGATCCTCGGGCGATGTTATCCGTGCATCGGTCGGCACCAGATAATTCTGACCGCCAACCTGAAACCCATGCCCCGCGTAGAAAAACAGGGCGACATCCGCCGTTTCGGCTGTTTCGGCAAATCTTTCTATCGCGTCGCGGATATTCTGCTGGCTGTAATCGCTGCCCATCAGCACGTCAAAGCCGAGCCCCTCCAGCGCCACGGTCAGATCAAGCGCATCGTTCCTGGGGTTCTTCAACGGCTCGACATGGCGGTACGACGAATTGCCCAGCACAAAGGCCACCCGCGTCTCGGCGACGACGGCGGCCGCCATGAAACAACACAGGCTGATGAGCGACGCAATCAGGATTCGCATGGGGCCCACATCACAGATCCGATACTCTCGACAACTGGATGCCCGCGGTTTCGAGGGCGTCCGACACCGTGGTGATCGTGGCCCGCTGAATGTCCGCCAATTCGGGGTCTTCGACCCGCACCAGCGAGATCGCCTTGCGGATTTCCCCCGCCGCGTCATCCAGAGCCGTTCTTGCCTCGGCCAGCGCATCGCGCCGGATCGCCTCGCGCTCGGCATCTGTCGTTGCCGTGGCCAACCGCCGTTCTGCCCTTTGACGCGCGCTGTCCACATTCGAACGCGCATTCCGGATGATGGTCGCCACGTTTTCCATGCCGGGCGGCAGATCCGCCGAAATCTCGTCGAGCTCCGCTGCGAAACTGTTCAGAGCATCCGACAGGCACGCCAGGTAACGGCTGACATCGTTGCTGCCCTGCTGGCAGCTTTCTGCGGCGATCACCAGCCGATCCGATATGACGCGCACATCTCCCAAAGTCGTCAGCGCAGCCTGCCTGATCGGACCGAATGACCCCGGCATACCAGTGAAGGTCTCGCCTTCGGCAAACAGAACCCGGATATCATCCGCCGGATTCGGCAGCCCGAATTCGACCGACACTGGCGGGCGCGGCACCGTATCGGAGGGCAGGTCTACGACCATCGTGCCATCAACATAGCTAATCGCGTAGTTCTCAAGCCCGGTACCGGTAGCCCCTCCAACCCCGATTGCGAACGGGCTGTTGGCCGCAAGCGCCCCGATTGGCGCACCAGGGCTGGTAAGTGTCGCGGCATTGACACTGTCCCCTGCCACGACCAGCCCAGATACCGAGATTTCATTGCCCTGGAACACGAACTCCTCACCCTGGAACTTGATCTGGTCCAGAGCCGTCACCACCAGCGGCGCCGGTGTCACCGTAAGCGCGCCGTCGACATAAGTGATGTCGTAATTCTCCAGCCCCGAGCCCACCGCGTCCGAGGCCACGATGGCGTAAGGC
>NZ_FMZV01000032.1:0-7843 GCF_900101475.1 Ruegeria marina
GCCGACCTGTCCGCCAACCACCTGGCCGATGTCGGCGGCAATGCGGTGATCACCGACGGGCTGGGCAACTCGCTGACCATCAGCGGCGTGCTGAGTTCGGGATTGACTGCCGACGACTTCATCTTCTGACGCATAAGGGCGGGGGCCGAAATGCGGCTGGGGGTCAACCGAGTAGGGGGTAGGGAAAAATTGCGCGCTTCAATTTGCTGCTCCACTCCCGCGCGGGCGGGCGGTTTGCAAATCTGTTGGCACCAGTATTATTTTTTTCATAATTAGGGCGTTGTTGCACAAATCAGCTGAGGGATTCACCGCATGAATCCAGCATGATAGCTGGATGGTATGAGCAATTGGGCCCCTACGAGGTACAAGACCACGAACTGGTCGGCTTACAATGGAGCGTTGAAGCGGCGCGGATCGCTTTCGATCTGGTTTGATCCAGAGATGACCTGGCGGCCACCATCGACAGGCAAGCGTGGCCGACAACCGTCACCGTGCCCGTAGAGTAAATCCGTCCGGGGAAAGGGGAAGTCCGCCCCTTGGCTGATTTATGCAACAACGCCGCCTGATCATGCCCTCAGGCCATCCGGGAAATTACACTACCTTGACGGACGTGACCGAGGATCGCCATATCGGTTCGTTCTCAACCCGCATTCCCCAAGTAGGTTGCTGATTTCGCTGTCCTGACCTTCCTATTTCCCATATAAATCATGGTGTTGACGGCATATCGGGGCGCATTTCATGGATCACCCATTGGGTGCGGGTTCAGACCGGGGTGATCGGGTGGATTTCGACGCTCGCGTGCGGTTGGAGTTCCGGGGTGCGCAGATCAGTTCGGACGGCGGCCTTCTGGTGATGCGAGAGCTCGATGACGCGCTGGGGCTGTCCGGTCTGGCGTCGGCGGCGCTGCGCGACACCCGCCGAGGCAAGAACACCGTACACCAGCTCGACGGGCTGTTCCGGCAATCGGTCTATGGGCGGCTGGCCGGATACGAAGATGTCAACGATGCTGACCGGCTGGCCCTCGATCCGGTCATGCGTCAGGTCGTGGGTGGCCGGGCTGTCGGTGCGCAGGCGGCCTCGGCTTCCCAGATGGGGCGGTTCGAGACCGAGACGCTTGCCTTGGCTGAGAACCGGGCGGCGCTGGCCGATCTGAATGGCCAATGGATTGACCGGTTCCATGACCGCAACGGGCTGAAGTTCATCGTGCTGGACATGGACAGTTCCGTGAGCCCCACCCACGGTAATCAAGAAGGCGCCGCCTGGAACGGGCATTTTGAGTGCAGCTGCTATCACCCGAACTTCCTCTTCAATCAGTTTGGCATGTTGGAACGCTGTGCCCTGCGCAACGGCAATGTCCACAGCGCCGATGGCTGGCGGGACGTCCTTGATCCGGTGATCGCCCGCTATGCTGGCCGCGACCTTGGGGGCCGCTTCTTTCGGGCGGACGCTGCCTATGCGATCCCCGCGCTCTATGCGCGGCTGGAAGAAGCGGGCTATTTCTACGCCATCCGATTGCCCGCCAACAACGTCCTGCGCGAGAAGATCGCGCATCGGCTTACGCGCCCCGTGGGGCGTCCGTCGCTGACCAAGGTCAAACGCTTCCACGAGGACTTCGAGTATCAGGCGGCGTCCTGGGAAAAGCCGCGCCGCGTCATCGCCAAGATCGAATGGCACCCGGGCGAGCTGTTCCCCAAAGTCGGCTTCATCGTCACCAACCTGCCGATGGAGCCGGATTGGGTGGCGCGGTTCTATAACCAGCGCAGCACCGCCGAGCAGCACATCAAGGAGGGCAAATACGCCTTCCACTGGACCCGGCTGTCATGCCGTCGGTTCCGCGACAACGAGGTGCGGCTGCATTTGCACGCGCTGGCCTACAACCTGGCCACCTTCTTGCGCTGCATCGAGCTGCCCGAGGCCATGGCCGACTGGTCGTTGACCAGCCTGCAACTGAAGCTGATCAAGATCGGAGCCCGCGTCGTCCGCCACGCCCGCGCCATCACCTTCCAGCTGGCCGAGGTCGCCGTCACCGGCCCGATGGTGCGCGCTATCCTCGCCGCCATCCACCGACTTCGGGCGCCTCCGTCATGCGCGTGACCGCAATGCAGGCCAAAACTGAACGAAAGCGGCAGGACAGGTCTGTCCACCGCGCCGAAGAACGCTACCGCCGGGCAAGGAAGTTGCGGCTTCGCGGCCCAATCCACCCAGTTCCAGCCGTCTGCGCGACCGCCGACGCCGCTCGGGGCGAAAAACGCTTGTCCCGCGGGCAGTCTCAGGCAATCTTGACATCAGACGGCAGGCCACTTGGAGAATGTCGGTTGAAATCTACAAAATACCAGCGGACTATCCAGCACAAGGAAGAAATGCATGTCTTTTCCGGCAGTTCCAGTGGGATCAGAAATTGTATTTGGAAATACAAGCTTCAATCGCGCCGAACAAACAGTAATTGGGTTCGGAGAAGATGGTTTCAACGTTTTTTGGCTTGAGGGGTCGTATCCAAACTATACGAGATTGACCCAATCGTTCGATTTAAATGGTACCCCACTGTCGGCCCCCGTAGAAATTGGTGGGGGGCAATTTGAATCCCTATCAAGCGGTAATTTTGTTAGACTTTTCCAACAGGGCGATTCTTTATACTTTCAGATATTTTCAAGAGACGGGCACCTTTTGGTAGACGAAACCAGAGTAGGCAATTTTGATTCTAGTCGTAGTTACGAGATTTCATCCAATTCAAGTGGATTCGCGGTGGTTTATCAAAATCGTGTTTTGGTTTCCGAACCAAATGAATATCCAGAATATGAGACTGTAACAATTGCTAGTCTGTTTTCCAACGGTGGCGATCTGCAGCAGGAATTGGAGTTGCAAGATGTACAAACTGAATACAGTTATTCAGGGTTCGTGGATATTGAGTACCTAGACAACCAGGAAATATACTCCGTTTTTGAAATCTACCAACACAGTGACGGAAGGAGTCAAGAATGGCGGACTGAGATTTTTCACCATGATGCAAATGGCATCCTGCAAGGCAGAAGTGCTCTTCAAGGTTGGCAACACAGAGACGCCGATTTGGAGGTCTTGAGTGATGGTTCGATTGCGGTTGCGTATTCTCAAATATTTGTGAGGGGTACTTCTTCGCAAGGGCCGAGACTGGCTGTTCAATTATTTGACCAAGAATTTAACTCTTTGCAACATCGTTACTTTTGGCCGCAAACTTATGAGATATCCGGTGGACTTCTTGCATTTGAAGACAACGAACTTATAACTTTCTACAATGGGTCTATGGACTTTTCAGGGCTCTGGGGCGGCAGTTTTGACACCCAATTGAGTACAATTGGTGACAGTTATGTTGTTCATGCGGGTGGATTTCTCGAAGCCGCGGCGAGTTCCAGTTCTTCTACCATTCTTACAGATGAACGATTTGTTGTTTCTTGGTTTGACTCTCGATCTGGAGACATCAGTTTTCAAATTTTTGCTCGAAATGGTATCCCGCAGGGAGAAGTAGCAATTATTGGAAATCCCGTTGTTGGAAATTTACTGCGGGCCGATTTCAGCCTAGTTTCCGATCCCGATGGAATTTCTCCAGAAACGTCCCAAGTCTTTTGGACCAGAAACGGAACTATAATACCGGGCCAAGTATCACCAACTTACACCGTCTCCCTACAGGATGTGGGGGCCAGCATTTCTGCAATCTACACTTATATTGATGGCAATGGCGTTCAAGAAAGTGTTGAAAGCGCTCCTACAGGGTTGGTGACCCCACCCGGATCGATCATACATGGCACACCAGAGAATGACACTCTGATAGGTTTGTCTGGGCCAGACAGTATCTTAGGATATGAGGGACACGACTTCCTAAACGGCCTGGATGGCAACGATACAATTGTCGGCGGCAGCGGAAATGACACGACCTACTCCGGAAATGGGCATGATTTGGCCTATGGCGACGACGGCAATGATGAAATTTGGGGTGGTTATGGCAATGACACGATTTATGGCGGGGTAGGCAATGACTATTTGGGGGCGGCAGACGGCAACGACTTAATTGATGCAGGTTCTGGCAGGGATACCGTCTATGGCGGTACTGGGAACGATAGTCTGTTGGGCGGTGACGGATCGGACGAGTTGTGGGGTTACACTGGCTCGAACACCATTGATGCAGGCGCAGGAAATGATCAGTTAGGTGGAAACGTCGACCCTGATATTCTTTACGGCGGATCGGGGGCAGATACATTATTCGGGTCTGGGGGCAACGACACTCTTTACGCAAATCAGGAAAACGATGAGGTTTGGGGTGGTGCAGGTGATGATATTGTTTTCGCGGGGTATGGAGATGATACCGCCTATGGTGGTCAGGGAAACGATACGCTCTATGGCGAAGATGGTCACGACCTTTTGGCGGGCGACGCTGGCAATGACTACATATCTGGCGCTGCCGGAAACGACACTTTGATTGGCGGTGAAGGCGACGACTCCGTTTTCGGAGGGTATGACCACGACTCCATCTCTGGCGACTTAGGGTCAGACGAGTTGTACGGTAATGAAGGCGACGACACTCTTCGGGGTGAAGACGGCAACGATTCACTTTTTGCCAGTACAGGAAATGATTTGTTGTATGGGGGCAGCGGCAACGATGATCTTTGGGGAGGTGAAGGGGATGACACGATATTCGGTAATGACGGCAACGACCAATTAGGGGGTGGCTCGGGAAATGACATTCTGGACGGTGGGTCCGGAAATGACATTTTGTTCTCCTCCAGTGGCATTTGTGAAATGACCGGGGGCCTGGGTGCGGACGTCTTTTTCTTCAAATTCGGCATGTTGATCGTCAATGACTTTTCAGCTTCCGAAAACGACCGGATCGACATGACCGAGGTTGCGAATATTCCTGACTTCAATAGCCTTTTTATTGGCGGTCATGTGACACAAGAGCAAAATGGCACGACAATCGATGACCACAGTGGAAATACGGTTTTCCTAGCCGGTGTAAATATGGCTGACCTGACTCCGGAAGATTTCATTTTCTGAGAAGATGCGGGCGTGCGACTTCGACGGCAAGCGACGGTTACATTCACCGTCTTTTGCGCCACAGTTCCAACAGTCCCAGCGCGCCCCGTTTCTCGGGTTCTGACTTTGTATTGTGGTCTTCGATGAACTTGATCGACTTTTGCATCCGGGTGTCGGTCTCGTTATCGCCGAACGAACCCATCATGAACGCATCGGTCGCGGCCTCGTGACCAACAATCTTTTCAACACCTCGCAACAGGAAACAAGCGAACAGCGCGTCGGCTATTTCCTCACCGGGCCATTGCAGGGGTTTGCCCCGTTACATCCTTGGCTGCCGGCCTCGCATTTTCTTAACGATTCGAAGGCGAGCTTCCGAACGATTGTTGAGGTGCTCGACCGTTACGGGTTCCATTTCGTCAATGCTGCCCAGTTTTCCGACACCAAGTGGACCACGATCTGCAATGCGCTTCGGACCAAGAACGACTACGACACCCGCTTCTACGCCGCATGGCATACCCCAATCCAAGAAGCTTTCGTTCTCGAAGAACGGCGCCCGGGGCGGAGCGTCATATCCATCGACTTCAACGCGATGTACCCGGCTTGCATGCAAGAGAGCTTTCCGGACCCTAGCGCGTTACGCCATGTGTATTATGGAAGGGACCTCTCGCCGCATGAGACGTTACCGATCGGGCTGTATCGCTGCGTACTTAACGGGCCAGCGTCGGAGTTGATTGCGAGGCATAATCCCTCAAGTGGAAATAATACGTGGCCCCAAGAAAAATTACTGGAAAAAGCCTCCATGAAGCGCCAGACTGCAATCCAGCCGGAGCACCAGCTCCAGCGAAGGCGTTTGTCAAATGTTCTTTAATAAATAATAACAGAGGGTTGTGTTATGTCAGGTGATGAAGCTGGTCAGGGTTTTGCGCTTGACGCACCGGATGGCATACTCGGTTCGTCCGATTTTTTTTCATACGTAGCAGACAATACATACGGCTATATCGCTAATGGTAGTCTCCAGATTGGAACAGATGACTACGATGGATATAGGGTTACTTTGGATATCGGGTCAACCTATACCATTGTAGCCGATGACGCGACCTCTCTGTTTGGAGGATTGACACCTGGTCGTGTATCTTTTGAGCTGCGTACGGCAAGTGGAAGCTTCATAGCAAATTCATTTAACTCTGGCGGTTTCGATGGATTAACTTTCACAGCGCTCGAATCAACCTATATAATAAACGTTCATTCGGAATTCGACGGATATTACAGCGTTCGAATTGGGAATAACTCTGTAAGTGAGGTCAACCCGATTGGACAAGATATTCTCCTGGGTGTTACTTACAGTGGTGCCTTGGATTTTGCCTCTGACGTCGACAAATTTTCAGCAACCCTCGAAGGCGGGAGAACTTATCAACTCGATATAATTGGTGCTCCAGGGGATATGTTTGCATCAATTGAAAATACCTCTCTTCGTGTTTTGGACTTCGCAGTACTTGGATCTGGCGGGTCCTTTGTCTTCGTTCCAAGTATCAGTGGTATTTATACACTCAACCTTTCGTCGAACTCTTTCACGCAAACAGGTGCATACCAGTTAATGGTAAACCCTGTTAACATCCTTCCGTCAGGCAATGTCGTGATCTCGGGCACAGCACGGCAAGGCGAAACACTGACCGCGGATGCCTCTGGCGTTACGGACGCGGATGGGATTGATATGTCGTCCGTTGCCTACCAATGGCTGCGTGGCGGCACGCCGATGTCTGGCGCAACGGCTTCCACGTATGAGTTGTCCCAGGACGATGTGGGCGCGGCGATCTCGGTCCGTTTTTCTTATACCGACAGTTTCGGTGCCCGCGAGAGTATAACCAGCGCGGCGACCGCGGCCGTCCAGAACGTGAACGATGCCCCGACCGGGGGCGTGTCGGTGCAAGGCACCGCCACCCAGGGTGCGACCCTGACCGCGGATGCCTCGACGCTGGCGGATGCCGACGGGCTGGGCACGCTGGCTTACCAGTGGCAGCGCGACGGCGCGGCCATCCCGAACGCCACGGGGACCACCTATACCCTGACCCAGGCCGATGTCGGGGCCGCGATCTCCGTCGTGGTGTCCTATACCGATGGTCAGGGGGCCGAAGAAAGCTTGACCAGCCCTTCCTTGAACGTTCCCACTCCGGCCGGAATCACATTCACCGGCACGGAAGGCAACGATACATTCTTTGGCGCCGTGGGGGATGACACGATTGTCGGCAACGGCGGGGATGATCTCCTGAGTGGCGGTCTGCACAACGACAGTGTTGCGGGCGGCCCCGGACATGACACCCTTTACGGCGGCCCTGGCCTGGACACGATTGTAGGCGGGTTTGGCGACGACCTGCTCGGCGGTGGGGACCACAACGACCTGCTGCTGGCGGGCGCAGGCGCCGATCAGGCCTATGGCGCAGCGGGCGACGACACGATCATGGGCGGCGATGGCAGCGACACGCTGGGCGGCGCGGGTGGCAATGACGAGATCCATGGCGAGGAGGGCGACGACGGGCTCTGGGGCTCGTTCGGGGACGATACCATCGAAGGCGGCGCGGGAAGCGACACGCTGGGCGGATCGACCGGCAACGACAGCCTGTCGGGCGGCGGCGATGCCGACGAGCTCTGGGGCGCGATCGGGGCCGACACGCTCGACGGCGGCGCCGGAAACGACACGCTGGGCGGTGCGGACGGGGCCGACAGCCTGTCGGGCGGCGCCGGCGACGACGAGCTCTGGGGCGCCGACGACAACGACACGCTCGACGGCGGCGACGGCAATGACCAGATCGGCGCAGGCCAGGGCAATGACGTTCTGAACGGCGGG
>NZ_FMZV01000032.1:7858-20087 GCF_900101475.1 Ruegeria marina
GCGACGACGGGCTCTGGGGCTCGTTCGGGGACGATGCACATAAGCACGTGCTCAGGCATAGGCCTAAGCCTCCATGGTTATGCCCAAGTGTCCGGTCGAAACGGGGGCCAGTTCATTTCGGGATTCCGGATGCGAAATTCGGCGAAGGGATTTGCGCCTGGGTCGTGGCCAAGCCGGGAACGGAACTCGACACCGAGGAATTGCGGGCATTCTGCCAGGGCCAGATTGCCCATTTCAAGATACCCAGGCATTTCCGGGTGGTTACCGAACTACCGATGACCGTCACCGGAAAGCCGCAGAAATTCGTGATGCGGGATCGAATGATCGACCTTCTTGCCGGCGGCGTTGCCTGACGGCGCTGGCTCGCGGCAGGCAAGCCCACGCAGGGCATCTGGTCGAATGTTGACCTGGCGTTGACAAGAATTGGGAAAGCAAAAAACCGAGCGTTGTACTCGGCTTTTAAGCATCTGATATTCTTGATAGTTTTGGTTGCGGGAGCAGGATTTGACCTTTACCGAACATCGGATTGGCTTATGTGGCCCCACATTCCCCAAGTAACCCGCTGATTTCGCAGCCTTGAGTGTTGCATTTGCACTATAAATCATATGTTTGCCGGGAGATCGGGGCGCATTTCATGGAACACTCTGTGGGTGCGGGCTAAGCAAACGACGAACTGTTCGGCGGGCTGGGCAACGACCAGATTGCGGGCGGCGACGGCAACGACACGATCTACGGCGCGGCGGGCGATGACACGATCGACGGTGGTGCCGGTGACGACGAGATGTATGCGGGCCCAGGCGCGGATGTCATCGTGTTCTCGCAAGGCACCGATACCGCGCTGTTCTTCTCGACGGCATTCGACCAGATTGACCTGTCGGGCGTCGCGGAAATCACCGATTTCGCCGACCTGTCCGCCAACCACCTGGCCGATGTCGGCGGCAACGCGGTGATCACCGACGGGCTGGGCAACTCGTTGACCATCAGCGGCGTGCTGAGCGCAGCATTGACTGCCGACGACTTCATCTTCTGAGGCACCGGCGTGGCGGCTTGAAACCAGTCTGGTTCAAGCCGCTCGGTCGGACGCCAGTCCGACGAGTCCCCCGGCAGGTCAGGCGCGGTATGATTTCACAACTTGGGTTTACCTGTCGGCCCAGCGCTCAAGCCGCTATGCTGCCGACAACGTCGCTGGCCCGAGACGGCGCGTGCTTTGCATTGCCCCCCGACGCGAGTTCTTGCACCGCAGATCGAGCGCTGAGTTTTGGGCAATGGGTCGCCATTGTCATCAAGGCCGATCTCCGCCATCCGCTCGCAATTTGTCCCAAGGCACCGCGAACAGCACTTCCGGTAATTCGGGGGCTTGTGAGCTTCTGCTGGGCATGCACGCCAGCTTGAGTGACGTGAGCGGATTTATCCGAGAAAATTCTAGTTTTTTCGCCCCATATCTACAAAGAGGATTGCAGTCTTTACAACGGCGAACTGAGCATTTCACCGAACAATATCCGGCCCCCGCTCCTTCCCCCCGTCTCGCGGGGGAAGGCCCTTCGCTCCCTGATCCGTATCCACACGATGCCAGTTGTCGATGGCCAGTCGCTTCCCCGCAGGCCTCTCACCTGCCCCGTCTTGGCCGCCGAACGCCTTGACGGTCCCCGATCTACCGCGTGGGCATTTACGCCCAGAGCGACAGCCGGTGGGTTTCGTAGTCGTGGTTCTGCGCCAGCCCAGAAGGAGTCGGTTTGGCGCGGGGTGGGGTAGTCCCCGGATCATCGTCTGCACTTGGTGGCCGGTGAGCAGGCGTACCGTGGCGACCATCTTCCAGTCAGCAACACATGGAAAACGGTCGGTCCAAACCATGCGCGCAGGACCTCCGTGATGATGTGGTGCACCTACGGAATGCCCGCTGACAGATTGGAAAACAAATCCTGAACAGTCGAAGTGTAGCGATCTTCCAAAATTTTTGGATCAGAACACTAGGTGACTGGGGCGAGAGGTGCTTGTTGGTAAAACAAAAAAAATCCCAACAGACCAAAGAAAAATGCCGGTCAACCGCCGAACACTATCGGTAGTCGCTATGTCGGCAGGCACTTCGTGCTACGAAAGCAAGAACATCAGCTAATAGGTATAAATTCACAGTTTCTTTAGCCAATCTCCATTGAACGCAAAAACCCCGCCAGACACCAATGGGTCGGCGGGGTTTTTCTTGCGCGTACAGAAGTCAGAACAGGAAGTCGTCGGCGCCGAGATCGGCGATCAGGAGCAGGTCGAGCGTCAGCGTGTTGCCAAGCCCGTCGTCGATCACCGCGCCCTGGTCTGTGTCGCTCAGGTGGTTGGCCAGCAGGTCCGCGAAATCAGTGATCGCGGCGACGCCGGACAGGTCGATCCGGGCACCGCTGCCGGGCGCAAAGGCCAGCACAAGGTCGTGCCCGTCGGAAAACACGATTGTATCGGTCTCGGACCTTGCGATCACGGTATCGTCGCCAGCCCCGCCATCGAGCAGGTTGGTTCCCGATCCGCCGTCAAGCCAGTCGTTTCCATCGCCGCCGCTCAGCGTGTCGTTACCGGCGCCGCCCCAGATCTGATCATCGCCCTCCTCGCCGGACAGGCTGTCGTCGCCGGTTTGTCCGCCGCCTAAACGGTCATCGCCCGCGCCGCCCGAGGCTGTATCGTTGCCGTCGCCCCCCCAGAGCCCGTCGTTGCCATCCCCGCCGGTCAGCGAGTCGTGGCCCTGGTCGCCGTAGACATTGTCTGCTCCAGCGCCGCCGGTCAGAGTGTCATTGCCATTGTTGCCGTAGACTTTGTCCGCCCCATCGCCGCCGACCAGCGAGTCGTCGCCTGCTTCGCCGAAAATTAGGTCGTCACCCGCGTCGCCATGGGCAGTGTCGTTGCCATCCCCGCCAAAGAGCTCGTCGTTTCCGTTCCCACCGGTAAGCCAGTCATTGCCTTCGCCGCCATCGACACTGTCTGCCTCAGCGCCGCCTGCCAAGGTGTCATTGCCAAGGTCACCACTGACAAAGTCTGCCCCTGCACCACCGTTCAGCGAGTCGTTGCCTCCAAGGCCGTAAATTTGGTCGTCACCTGCGCCGCCATCAACAGTGTCGTGGCTTTCAACGCTTGATTGGCCATAGTCATCGTCCCCGTAAATTCGGTCGTCACCTGCGCCGCCAAAAATATTGTCTCTCCCGCGGCCACCGTAAATTCGGTCGGCACCTGTGCCGCCATTTATTTCGTCGTCGCCTCCGTCCCCACCGATAAGGTCGTCGCCATCGCCGCCATCGAGGCTGTCATTTCCGGTGCCGCCAGAGATGTCGTCGTTACCGGCATTTCCCACCAGACTGTCGTTGCCATAGCCGCCACTGATTCTGTCATTTCCGGTGCCGCCTATGATCGTGTCGTTGCCATGGTCCGAGTAGTCAGGTCCCCAAGTATCTCCAGACGCAATTAGTCTGGCCTCCGGCCCGATCGCCTGGATCAGGTCATTGCCGGGGCCACCGTATACTTCCGCCCAACCTTCGACATTGACGGTGTCATCGCCAAACCAGGTAAAGACCCGAGTTCCGGAGTAACCAAAAAAGGAAAAGAATTCGTCGTGAACGACGGTAACAAAATCGGCATCATCGCCTGTGTGCACTTCGGTGCTACTGTCATCCAAAATGACCGTATCCGCGCCTGCCCCGGTCCAAATCTGGGCGCCCATGCTGCCCACGACCGAGTCGTTGCCGACACCGGTGCCGATCCGGGCATAGTTTCCGGCGTTCGTGACGGTGTCGTCACCGCTGCCCGACCATATTTGGTCGCCGCCACCATTGCCGTCGATCCAGTCGTCGCCGGCAAACCCCTCGATCGAGTCGCGGTCCGCGTTGCCGATGATTGTATCATCCAGCCCTGTCCCAACCAGATGCTGCCAATTGTTCCGGGAAACGGAAAGCCTGTAACCGCCATCGGGCTGGATGTGCGACCCCCAAAACCCGTTAAATGTAGCCCGAAGGTAATACGTTCCGGTTTCCGTCGGCGTGATGGTTATCTGAGAGTTCGAACCGTTACGGTTGTCATTCGAATCCAGTTCATTCCCGGCCAAGTCAAACAGGAACAGGTAAGGGTCAAGCAATCCAGCCCCTTCCATTCGAATGATGTAGTCCGTCCCAGCCTCCAACTCCACCGACACCCAGTCGCCACGATCCCCGATTGAGGCGTCAATCGTGCCGTTGAGAACCTGGTTCGGGATCAGGGAAACGGAAGTGGACAGATCGTTCGGCAGATCATCGGTTTCCGTGAAAGGAGGATTTGAGGCGAGATCGCCAGTTATCAAGGCCATTTCAACAGTCCGTTAGGGTTTCGAATTCAGACTTCACTGGTAGTTTGCAGGCAACACAGTGTAAAGTAGCGATACGTGAAGCGGTCGGTTGAAATTCACTTTTAACGATAGCCGCGTAATGGAGGCATGGACGGACGCCAACCATCATTGCGGCCCGGCCATCCGACGTGGGTGTCATGGAGTCGTTCGGAGGTTTACCGAGGAAGGCCGAGCCGCAGAACCGTTCCCGGACCCACGCCAATGTGGCGTCGGCTGTTCGATCCGTTCGCGCGTTTCCTGAACAGTCGACGCCATCTTAGCCGACATTCCCCAAGTAGAACGCTGGTCGGTTCATCTTGCAGCCAATTTCCGTGCCAATCAATCTTCTTGGACACGCTGTGCCGGTGTATGTGCGTCAGGCGCCTGCGCTGAGCGCGGTTTCTGGTCTCGACGGCCGGGTTTATCCGGTTTTCGGTCGGATCGGCGCGCAATTCGGCAGACCAGTCGAGCCGGGTTCGTTCGGGTTTTGCCGTTGACACCGTCATGTTGGAACCGGTGGCGCACGCAGCCTCTGGATGGCCGTGAGGATACGACTGAACAGAGCGCCGCTAACGGCAACCTCGGCAAGCTGAAAAGTGATAGCGCGGGCATGGCGGACAACCCGCGCACCGATTTTGATCAGCCGGGTTTACAAGCTGGTCAACGACCAATCGGCCATCTCCTCGGGAAGGTCTGTGCCTTGCAGGAAGATGCCGAGATTGTATGCCAATGCATGAAGCTTAAGCCGCACCTCGTTCTGAGCCATGCCCTTGCAGGACAGCCTGGTCCAGTTAATCGCCTGCTTGCCTTCCTTGATGTGCTGCTCGACGGTGCCACGCTGATTGTAGAAGTGGATGATCCAGTCCGGGTCCATCGGCAGGTTCGTCACGACGAAGCCGACGCGGGGGAACAGTTCGCCGGGGTGCCACTCGACCTTGGCAATAACGCGCCGGGGCTTGTCTCACGACGCCGCCTGATACTAGAAGTCACCGTAGATGCGCCGCACATGGTTGGGCGGACGCCCCACCGGACGCTTGAGCAGATGCGCGATCCTTCCTTGCAGGACGCGATTGGCACGCAAGCGGATGACATGGAATTAGCGCTCAGCCTCCAGCATCTCGTATAGCTCTGGGATGGCGAAGGCTGCATCGGCCCGGAAGAACCGCATCAGGTGACGACCCGCATATCGCGCAATCACTGGCTTCAGAACCTCTTCCCATCCCTCGGCGCTGTGCACATTGCCGGGGCGCAGAGCACACCGTTCGAGGTGCCCAAACTGGTTGAACACGAACAGCGGGTGATAGCACATGCAGCCGAAATGACCGTTCCACGCCGTTCCTTCCTGCGCACCGTGGGTCGGGCTGACCGAACTGTCCATGTCCAGTGTGATCCACTTGGGCGGCACCGTTGCATGAACCCGGTCGATCCAGTGCCCCGGCAGATCAGCCAATACAGCGCGATTGTCAGTCGTCGCCAGAACCTCGGTCTCGAACCGCCCCATCTGGCTTTCAGAGGCAGCGTGAGTATCGATGGCCCGTCCACCGACGACCTGACGCATCACCGGATCGCGCGCCAGACGATCCGCGTCATTCACATCCTCGTATCCCGCTAGCCGACCAAAGACGGACTGACGCAACAGCCCGACCAGAGTATGCAGGCGATTGCGGCCCGTCCTCGTGTCGCGCAAAACACCGCGCGCAAAGTCGTGCAGGCCGAGCACCTCACCAAATCCGATGAACTGCCGTATTTGTCCTTATCAAAACCCGCGTGCTTCCGGTTTCAGTCAGGCGTTTGTTTTCGTATTGTTCTCCAATCTCGAGGCCACGCCCCAAAGTGTCTGAACAAGGAGCAAACTGCACATGCCCAGGAAAACGATGAACTGGAAAGTCCAGCAATTTGGACCTGAGGGCGCCTTGAGCAAAGAGCAACAGTCAAAACTGGGCTTGGATCATGACATCGACGTCGGGGAACTGGCCCACCTTTCCCAAACACTGGCTTTCGCGCTCTCTCCCAGAACCGTCACAACGCGGATTTCAACCGTTATACGTCAAATGAATAAGGGTCCTGAGGAGTTGGAACTGGCCTTGCAGGATTTACGGCGAGCGGAACGATATTTGCTTAAAGGGTCTATACGCTTGAGTAGACTTCGCATTGCCTACCCCGCATTGGAAAAACAGGTCTCCGATCCCAATCTGCTCTACCGCGGCAAACTTTATGATGCCTTGGCCACTGTAGAACTATTGAACACCCTCTTAGCCAGAAGCGCTGGGAAGTTTGGTGTCTCAGCGCTCGACGAACCGGACAAACGAAGAGTCCGTGATGAGAGAAGGTCGGTTGTCCTTCGACAGATCTTCGATTTCTGGGATCAAATCGGTCGTCCCGTCACCATCAGCAGCGATGGCTCAAGTTCCGAAAGAAGTGGTCCGCTGGTAAAATTCGTGAACTCTGTGGTGCGCTATTCGACCGATCCACAAGGGACCTTGAACGGCGAGACCATCTGGTCCGAAATCAAGGATTGGCGGATCATGCAGAACCTCCATGAGATGGCTACTGTAGCAATCTCCAAATAATTCGGGATCGTCACACTTAGCTCTGTTTTCGGGATGCGGTCATGGTCATGGCATGACACGCGTCCCTGCCCTTTCCCCAACGCCTGAGCAAGATGGCAAGCAAGTCGATGCCGCGATCTTGCAGTTGATCGGCCTGATCGCACGTCAGGCCGCACGGGAGACGGCTGCGGATGCCTCCGATCAAGAGGACACGCATCACGATGCCACGCAATACACCACGGAAGACTAACCACACGCGCCAATTGCTGACCGTCAAAGAGGTCGCCCAGCTCGACAACTGTTCGGAAAAGACTGTGCGCCGCGCAATCGCGGCCGGCCTTCTGGATGTCATCCGTGTGGGTCCTGGTGGCCGCCTGATCCGCATCGATCCATCCGCTCACGCGGCCTATCGCCGGGCGCAGCTCCTATAGGCCCTGATGTCCACTATTGTCTATTAAAGTCAATGCATTGCGGGTATTTCGGGAAGACATAGTCACCGTTAGTTCTTAACTTTTCATGCTATCATTTTCCCGAATCGGACCTTGTGTCCACTCCGGTCCTCCCGAGACCTTTTCTGACCAAGGGAATGCGCACCCGATGACCAGCCAAAGAGCCCGTCCAATCGATATGGCCTTCGTGCGATCCGGTACGCCGATGTTTGCCGAGATCATCGATCAGTTGCAGGCAGACAAGTCGCTTTCCAACGCACGCCGCAGAGACATGATCTCCGGCTTGCGGCGCATAGCCAAGGCACTTGGTCTGCCGCCCCAGGATGTTCCCTGCGACAGTCGTTGGCTGCAACCACGGCTGGCCAAGATTGCTCCAGCAAGGCTCGGTCTGACCGCGAAGAGCTGGCAGAATGCCGTGAGCGACGCACGGGCTGCACTGGTGCATTTTGGGCTGGCCGAGCGCCGGTCCAACCGGATCGAAGACCTTACCGAAGACTGGCGCATTCTGTGGTCAAAAGTGCTCGCTGAGAAAGACCGCACGCTGCAACCTGCACTCTGCCGCTTCGTGTATTTTCTCAGCAAGATCGGTGTCCATCCTTCTTCCGTATGTTCGGATCATGCTCAGGCCTATCATGAGGCCCTTTTGCGCAACGAGATCAGCAAGTCACCAGAGGTGGGATTCCGGGCCGCTGTCAACGGATGGAACCTGGCGGTACGCCGTATTCCAGCTTGGCCAAAGATCATTCTACCGCTCAACTCTCGCCAGGTTATTATCGCCATCCAGTTGTCGGAATTTCCGACAAGCTTCCAGAAGGATCTGGATGACCTGATACTGCGGCTGACCAAGCCTGATCCTTTGGCAGAGGCCGGTCCGGGCAAAGTCCTGCGTCCGGCAACTATTTCACAATATCGTCGGCAACTGGTCAGATTTGCGTCCGAACTTGTTCATTCTGGCATCGCAATCGGTGACGTTTCCAGTTTGGATTTTCTGATCGATCCGGTGATGGCCGAACGGGGTTTGCGCCAGATGTTGTCACGAACCGACAATCAGACAACCAAGTTGATCAGCGAGACTGCCGCCTTGCTCCGCAACCTGGCCCGGATTCTGGATGCTCCGGACGACGTTCGGGACAGGCTGGTCAGTCTCGCCAAGCGCGTTGCAACCAAGCCTCAGACCGGGATGACACGCAAGAACCGGGACAGGTTGCGGGTTTTACAGGAGGAGAGGAACCAATTGCGCCTGTTGCTGCTGCCCAAGCGCATTTTTGCGCGACCTGTTGAAAAAGGTGGGCGGTTTTCCGGTTTGTTGGCCCGTGAGGACGCGCTCGCAATCGCCATCCTTCTGGTGTGCCCAATCCGGATCAAGAACCTTGCCGGCATTCACCTGGAGCGCAACCTGCACAGACCGGGCGACGGCCATGTCTATCTTGTCCTCCAAGATGAAGAGACCAAGAACGAACGCACAATCGAGTTCGAACTGCCGCGGGACATCATCCGGTGGATAGACGCGCACCTCAAATCTCGTGTTCCGGACCTGTGCCAATCCGGAACGCCATGGCTGTTTCCTCGCCGGGACGGGCTTGGTCCTGTTGGCGCCAACGCGCTCTCCGCGCGTTTGTCCAAGCGGATCCGCAACGAGACGGGTCTGGAGATGAACGCCCATCTGTTCCGGCATTTTGCGGTGATGACCTGGCTTGACGCCAATCCCGGCGGCTACGAGGTAGCCCGCCGCCTGCTCGGTCACTCTGCAGTCAGCCATACGATCAACATGTACTCCGGGCTGGAAGCGCGCTCTGCCACACGGGCTTTTGCAGACCTCGTGGCGCGCAAGAAGAGTCGACACCCATGAGCCTGATCATGCCCCTCTCTTCCTGGCCCGATCAGGATCGTGCAATGTGGCTCAACTTGCAAAAGTCGGGTGGGCCGCTGGATGATCGCGGGGCTCTGTCCCACCTCCGGGCAACGTCCCTCAACACGCTCGAACTACGATATGGACGCTGGCTGAGATGGTTGGAAACAACCGACCCTGATGCTTGTGCATTGCCGCCCACGGTACGGGCAACCATTGAAAGGTTGTCCGCGTGGCTCGGTGATCTGTCGCACACCAAACCAATGACCCGATTGATGTTCATCGACGGGGTAATCCGGATTCTTTCCGCTGCCGATCCGGGTAAAGATTGGTCCGCGCAGCGCAAGCTGAAAGCCGGTTTGAAGCGGGACGCCGGACGCGGAGATCGAGATCGTAAGTTGGGACGTATCCTGTCCAGCGGTGTTCTCTTGCGAGCCGGCATCACGCTTGCCACCAAACATGCCGAGGCGGCCGGCACGCCTCTCGAAGCCATGAAGCGACTGCGGGACGGAACAATGATCGCGATGCTGGCACTGATGCCGATGCGCAGGCGCGCCTTCGCCGGCCTGCGTATCGGGACATCCCTGATCGTGTCGGGCGAGACCATCATCGTGGCGCTGCCAGATGCACTGACCAAGTCGGGTCAGCCTTGGGAAGCCGAAGTTCCGGATGTTATTGCCCCCTTGTTGCGCCGCTACATAAGGGAGGTGCGTCCGGCACTGATGCAGCGGGGCGGAACGAAGCATGATTTTCTTTGGGTCGGCAAGAAAGGCGCGCCTTTGGAGATGTCATATCTCTCTTCAAGAATCGCACAGCAGATCCGACATTTGACAGGTGTACGCGTGCCGATGCACTTCTTCCGGGACGCGGCGGCAACGACCTTGGCGAGGCATTCCCCGGAAAGCGCGCGACTGATCCGTCCGATTCTGGCACATTCGAGCTTTGGAACCGCGGAACGTCATTACATTCACGCTCAGACCATCGAGGCCGGTCGTGACTACGCCGCGTTGATAAAGAAGAAGAGAAAGGCTCTGCGATGACCCGTGTTGCTATCTATTCCCGGTTTTCCAGCCAGTTGCAGCGGGACGCCTCGATCGAAGATCAGCAAAGATTGTGCCGTGAGCGGGCAGAGCGGGAAGGCTGGCGTATCGTTGAGGCGTTTTCAGATCGGGCGGTGTCGGGCGCATCCATGCTGCGACCTGGCTTGCAAGCCTTGTTCGACGCGGCACAGGAAGGACGTGTTGATCTGGTTCTTACGGAAGCCCTGGACCGGTTGAGCCGAGACCAGGCCGACATTGCCGCCATTTTCAAACGCCTGAGCTTTGCCGGGGTCGGTATCGTGACTCTGGCCGAGGGTGAGATCGGCGAGCTTCATGTCGGCCTCAAAGGCACCATGAATCAGCTCTTCCTGAAAGATCTCGCGGCCAAGACTCGGCGGGGCCTGCGGGGGCGCGTCGAAGCCGGATTGTCCGGTGGTGGCAACAGCTATGGCTATGATGTGATCCGGCGCCTCGGCGAGGACGGCCAGCCGGTGACCGGGGAACGTCGGATCAACGTTTTGGAGGCAGAGATCATCCGGCGTATCTTTCGCGATTTCTCGGTTGGGCACTCTCCCAAGGCTATCGCGCGTGAGTTGAACAAGGAGGGGGTTCCAGGCCCGCGCGGCAAGCTTTGGCGTGACACGGCCATACGGGGCCACCGCACCCGTGGCACCGGGCTACTGAACAACGAGCTCTATATCGGCCGTCTGGTCTGGAACCGGCTCCGCTATGTGAAGGACCCGGAGACAGGCAAACGCGTATCCCGTCTGAACGACCCGTCAGACTGGATCGTTACGGACGTTCCCGACATGCGGATCGTCGACGACGAACTTTGGGAGGTGGTGAAGGCCCGGCAGGGAGAGATCGAAGCCGAACCGCGCGTGCAAGCAATCAAGGCAACGCGGTTCTGGGAAAAACGGCGCGCGACCCATCTCTTGACCGGCTTGACCCATTGCGGCGCTTGCGGTGGTCCGTTGGTGGCGGTCGGACGTGATTACCTGGCCTGTTCCGCCGCGCGCAAGCTGGGCACATGCGACCATAGGAAGTCGATCAGGCGCAACGTGCTGGAAGAAGCTGTCCTTGACCTGCTCCGTACCAGGCTGATGCAACCCGAGGCCGTGGCCGCCTTTGTCAAATCCTACAGCGCAGCCGCAAATTCGGAAGCGGGCGCATTGCAAGCGGCACGGTCTCGACTGCAATCGGATCGCGACACTACCGCACGCAAACTCGATGGTCTCTATGAGGCGATTGCGGAGGGACTTCGAACACCTGGGCTCAAGGCGAAGCTGGAGGAACTGGAAGCCCGGATCTCCGATCTGGACGCCACGCTCCGGGAACCCGCCCCCGTACCGGTACGTCTACACCCGAACCTGTCAGAACTCTATCGCAACAAGGTGGCTGAACTTGCACAAACCCTGTCGGATCCAGAGATCCGCACGGAGTCTCTGGAGATCATTCGGGGCTTGATCGAGCGCGTGATTGTCCTGCACGAGGGTGAATGCATCGTGCTGGAGCTGGAAGGGGCGCTGACGGCGATGATTAGCTTGGCGCAGAATGACAAAAGCCGCCCTGCGGCGGCTTGTTCGGAAAAAGTGGTTGCGGGAGGGCGCAGCAGACGATCCCGACGCGCGGGGGCCGGAAAAGCAAAAGCCTCCGCGGCAGGACTGGCGGAGGCATCGCAAGTATCGTTGGTTGCGGGAGCAGGATTTGAACCTGCGACCTTCAGGTTATGAGCCTGACGAGCTACCTGGCTGCTCCATCCCGCGCCGGTTTTTTTTTGAGATCGTTTTAGAGAGATTTGAGTGTTTATTAGGTTTGGCGGTGACCTACTCTCCCGGGGCTTGAGCCCGAGTACCATTGGCGCGGAGGCACTTAACTTCCGGGTTCGGGAAGGGACCGGGTGTATTGCGCTCGCTATGACCACCAAACCGAATAAACACTCACTGTCCGCGCTGGGGAGATTGAGAGTGGCGGGGCTTTCCGGCGGAAAGCGGGTTGCCACCCGATTTGTCCGG
>NZ_FMZV01000035.1 GCF_900101475.1 Ruegeria marina
TGCGGACAATTCGGCCATTCGACGATATCGCTCGATCTGGGCAGTCCGGTTTTCATGGTAACGTGCTTTTCGTCGCCCTTTGTGCTAAGCAGACCAATGGCAAGAGACCTTCCAGCAATGGAAGCCTACGAAAGTCGTGGGCACACAATCCCAAGGAAGGTACGAAATGGCTATTTACATGTTCATGATGAAATATACGCCTACTGCGGTTCAATCGATCGTCGAAGGAGACACTGATCGCCAGGAGGTGGCCCGAACCGTTTGCGAAGCCGCTGGGGGAAAACTTATCGGATTCTATGGTTTGATCGGACAGGAGCACCATGTCGCTCTGATAGCCGACATGCCGAGCGTTTCTGAGTACATTGGAACCGTACTGGTGGCAACGATGGGTGGTGCAATCGAAAGCTTCAAGACGATCCCGATGTACAGTAACGATGAAATGCACAAGGCGAGAGACACCTACAAAAAGGTCAAAGGATCTTACGCGCCGCCAAGCTGAAACAGCTACGGATGCGGTTATCCGATAAATTTTGTCGGATGACCGCCACGCGGACAGAGCAGCCCCGAGAAATCCAAAGGTGCCCTGACTCAACCCTCAACCACGTAGGGTTCTTTCCGCACGTTCGGTTCGATCGGGGTCCCGTCGTTCTCCGCTGCATGTCGTTCGTAGAAAAGAAAGCCTGGCGGCACAATGGTTCCGGGTCGCGCTTCGGACAGAAATATGTGCTTGCTGTTTTCGGGCGTCACCGAAATGGATGTAGGTTTGTCGAGCGTGCCAACATAAATTCCCAGACGGTCCGGCCATCGCTCAAAAGTCAAAGCCAACTTTGTCCCACACTCGGAGCAGAAATGGACATTTATGTCTTTACCGCTTCCATCTGAAGGAAGCGTGTAAACAGACGGGTTTCCATGAGTAAACCTGAAGGGGTCGCGTTCGAATATCGGCTCGATCATCCTATCTGAGCCTGTGGCGCGCTGGCAGAACCGACAGTAACAAATGGTAACCCACAAAGGTTCACCCCCTGTGTTGTACTCCAACTTCCCGCAAAGACAGCGGCCTGTTCGCCCATCGCTCATGTCCAGTGGAATCCTTTGACAGAGTTATCCTTTAAATCCAACGCTACCCGATCGCGACAGTGACATAAACGTTTGTCGACTGGCTCCTTTGGGCTCTGAGTCCGTATTCGCGGCGTTTGACATGAACGTCGCCTGCCGAAGCGCGAATGACTCGGGTGCGAGGAGCAAGGCGAAAGATCAATGGCTTGGCGTTTGTGGCGAATGGCCGGTTTCTTGCGATCTGAGCCAAGGTGCGTGCCGCGGTCGCATTGGGCCGCTTCGAGCCGGAAGCGGGCGCTCCTCGCCCAACGAAATGGTCATCCCAAAAGTCGTATCCAGGACTAGAAGACAACCCTAGCACGCAGACCAACGATCGTGATGCTAGACCGTCCGGGATTGAGCAGCGGATTGTTGATGAACTGGATCGACGGTGTGATCTGGAGGCTAGGGGAAATCGAGAAGCGATAGAATGCTTCCAGCGTTGTCTGGCTGCCGGGAATGCCATTCGCCTCGGCCCAGTTTACACCCAGACCGGCCAGATCAGTGTTGCGGCCAAAATAACCAATCCCGGCGGAAACAGACTTTTCGTATAGCGCCGCCGTACCCTTGGATATCCCGGCCCGAAAAAACGGCATCCACCGGTTGTCGATAAACCACGCGGCAGAAAACGCGGCGCCATAGTCCTCGGCCCGGCTGCCGTCTTCGGCTGCGTCCGCGTGCCAGAGCGTCAGGTGGACATTGTCGAAATATAGCCGGTCAAACCCGGAGGTGTAGCCGATCTCGAGGCTCTTGAAGAGGTTACCATGTGAGAACACATCGAAATCTGGCGATGTCGGATCTGCGTTGGCATCCGCCACGCTGGCGACTGCGTAGAAATTCGATCCCAGCTTAATGCCACCGGCGATGCCAAGACCGGGATTAGGGGCGTTGATTGTCGGGTTGGTGTTGAACGCAAGGTTCTGGAATGCGCTGTAGGGACTTACGAGACCGTAAACGTCTACGAAGTCGGTCACGTCGATCTGACCGATTTGTAGTGTCCAGCTACTGTCGGCCGCGCGCTGGGTCCAGAACAGGTTGGTCAGCATCGTACCGTTATCATTGAACGCGGTACCGGTGATAGAGAGGGCACCTCCGTCCAGTCCCAGAGGTTGCGGCGCTATGGCGCCGTAGGCATGGCGGTTTTCCAACTTGAAGGTCAGCGACCCATGCTCGGTCGCTTGCCAGCTGCCATAGAACCGCGCGATCCCGCCCCCCGCCTCGCCCGCGCCGAGATCTGAGGACGAGCCTTGCCACAATGACAGGTAATCAAGGCTGAAGCGGAACCCGTTCTCAGCCAGTCCGTCCTTCCAGACAAACCAGCCCGGCGCGACGTTTCGCGGGAAGTCGGAACGCGGTTGCGGGTCCGACAACCCGTCGCTAGGTTTCAGTTCGGCGGCGGCAGAGGACGGGCCCGCGAGGCCTTGTGCCAAAACGGTTACTGGCGCGAGTGCCGCCGCGATAAACGCCGTGATGCGAATGGCTTTCAAACGTGTTTCCTCCGACCTATGGCGTTTTAGGTCACTTTCAGCGCTGAGAGTTGCACTATGTGTTCGAACTGGACTGATCCTTCAGAATCGAGACAGGTTAATTCGACAATCGTCCCTTCAGTGTCTTCCCACCGGATATTTATCTCTCCGAAATTGAACCCCGTGAATGGACCGGCCACCCGTCTCGAGTTTTTCAGCTCGGCATAGGCCGGTGTCGAATGTGTCAAGCCGCTGGAGGTGAAGTCGGTCAGTGGATAAGGACCTTCATCCGTCCTCGACACCTCGCTGAAATGCACATTGCCCGACAGGAGGATCACGCCTTCCGCACCTGTTTTTCCGATCAGGTCGAACAGTTTCCGACGCTCAGCGGGAAAATTTCCCCATTCCTCCATCGCCTTTTCGTCGGCCACGATCTGGGTGCCGGATGCGATCAATCGGAGCTCGGCGGGTTCCTGCAATTGTTCTTCCAGCCATTGCCATTGCGTCGCACCAAGCAGGGTCGCGTTGGTATCGGTTGAAGGCAGATACTGGCCGCGGATATTCAGGGCAGCCTTTTCCTCCACGCTGCGCTGATCAGAGGTATAGGGCGATTTGAACGTCCGGCAGTCGAGCAGAATGATCTGGACGCGGCGACCCTCAGGGCCGTAAATCATCGCGTCGTAAATCCCGGGCCTGTTGCGTCTTTCCGTGTTCTGCGGCTCGCCCAAGAAATCGAGGAAAAGCTTCTTCGATTGTTCCTTCAGTTCGAACTCGGCGCCGCCGTCATGCTTGCCAAAATCGTGATTATCCCATGTGGCAAGAATCTTGAACTGTTCGCGAAATGCCGCGAATTCCGGGATCGCTGCCAATTGCTCCCAATCTGCACGGAGACTTTCTTCCGTCGCTGTGAAGACCTCATCTCCGTGCCAGTCCCCATAAATCGCGTCTCCCAGTGAGAGGAAGAGGTCCGGTTCACGACGCGCGATTGTGTTCCAGATCGGTTGTGGCTCCCACTGTTTGGCGCATGAGCCAAAGGCAATGCGCGATATCGTCTGGTTGGCTTGTTGTCCCATCGCTTGGGAAAGCGGGGCCACAGACATGCCTGCGGCAGCTGCGGAGGACAGGAAAAGACGTCTTGTCAGCATTGGATCAACGCCTCCTTGGAGATTGCGCGGTTATTCCATGACATTGCAGAGGAGGCGTGGGACATTCCCGAAACGATGCGCCCAGCACGTCCGCAACGCATCAGTTCGTTTCTCCAATCTCCTTCTGAGGAAGCTGTCCTGAAACGTGCAGGCGTTCCACAATGGCCGCCGCCCACGTATTTTCTTGCCGGGAGCCGGCGGTGTCCTGCATATCCTGCGTCGTCAAAGCCCCTGTCGCCTCCATCTCATAAGCGGCGCGCATCGGTACCAGGCCGTCGACGACCTGAATGTCATGAGTCGTGTCGGACAGGCTCAGGCGTCCGGTAAGTTGCACCGGTTCGTGCATAGTCGTCGGTTGCCAATCTCCCTTGATCATTACCCGCACCATTTGATTGGGTTTGGGGGGTGGCGTGTGGCTGCACATCCCGCGTTCAGGGACCAGATACGCCACCGGCGTGCCGTCATCCGTCGGCGGTGCAGGAATGGCGTACCCCGTCAGCACGACCAACTTGCCGTTGAGTGCAGCATTTCCGGAAACCGCGGCTCGTTTGCGTCGTTCCGCCACTGCCCAACGTTGCGAAAGAAGGTTATGTGCGTCGATGCCCTGTTCAGCCAGTGAAGCCTCGGCTGCATTCAGCCGAGCTTCGATCTCATCGCGGGTCTTGGTCGCAGAAACGTCATCTTCAAGCCGCTGCTGAGCTTTTGCGATGATACGCAGTTTCTCGAGTTGTTCGTAGCCCAATTCACGAAAAGGGTCTTCATAGACCTGTGCGATTGGGTCGATCAGGTCGGTCCAGGTAATCGGTGTTTGAGCAGTGGCTGCATATGCAGGAATAAACGCCAGTAGCGCCAAGAGCGTTGCGCGCACGTCGATCTCCCAGTCTTTTCACAGGTTGTCGTGTAGCGGGGTGGCCCGAGGTAAATAAAGCCGCCCCGCAATATCCAGATCAGGCAATCATGGATAAGTTTTCGGCTCACGAACCGCTGGCCGGTACATGATGCTGTCGCTTTCGACCATGGTGTTCTTGTAGGCGCGGCCATCCTTCATTACGAGTTGCAGCTTGTCTTCGTCGAGGATCAGGTTGATATCCTCCAGCGGGTTGCCATCCCAGATCAGAATATCGGCATAGCTGTCAGGCGCGATCTGGCCGAGCTTGTAGGTGGGATAGGGGTTCTTCGGCCCCGACCAAGTCAGAACGATCCCAGCATTGCCCGTGTAATGCTTCAGAGCCTGTGCGGGTGTATATCCGACAGACGTGGGGCAGACGATGTCTTCCTTGATCTTCTCGACTAGGCCGGGACTGAACATATCCGACCCTCCCACGATGAACATACCGTACTCGTTCATCCATTTTGACATACGGCGAACACCTTCACCGGCAGCGACACCTTTGAGCTTTTGCTCATGGGTAAAGAACGCCGGCATCGTCTCATAGCTTCCGAAGGAATTTACACTCATGTAACACTGGAAGCTCCAGACGATGTCCTGGCTCTCATTGTACCTGGCGACCATGCGCTTCACCATGTCTTCTGAAATCAGGAAACCATGCTCGAATGATCTTGTACCGAGGCGCAGATGGCGGTCGTAGCTTTCGTCGGAATAGGCATGCACCGCCACGTAGGTTCCGTTGTCCTTCGCAATCTCGTTGGCACGCGCCACCTCATCTTCGG
This sequence comes from Ruegeria marina, assembly GCF_900101475.1. Taxonomy (GTDB): domain Bacteria; phylum Pseudomonadota; class Alphaproteobacteria; order Rhodobacterales; family Rhodobacteraceae; genus Ruegeria_B; species Ruegeria_B marina. Next base: position 5,378 of record NZ_FMZV01000035.1, read on the forward strand.
CGAGACCGAGGATCTCCAGCGGGTCGAATTCGCTAGCCACACCGCCACCCCCCATGACCTTCAGGAACGCGGCCCCACGGCGGAAATTGAACCTTGCCGCGCGGGTCACGTCGTCAACGCCATCCACGACCCAAGTCATCTGCGTCGCCTGCCCAACATCCTGATTCTCTTCCAGAAGACGAGCGGGGTAGTTACGTGCCGCCCAGTCACTGTGACCGCCAGTCTGACCGATTGCACCACCGGATGAATAGATCCGCGGCCCCGGCAACAGGCCCATGTCGATCGCCTTAGCGACATCCAGCGGATCGCCGGCAATGTCCCGTATCGTGGTGATGCCCTTCATGAGCATGTTCCGATTGAGATGGTGCATCGCAAAGGCGCCACTTGCAGCTTCGTCCCATCTGGCAATGAAAGAGCCTGTGCCTTCGGGCATGTTCAGCATCACGTGCTGGTGCATGTCGATGAAGCCCGGCGTCATAGTCTTGCCAGTGCCATCGACCACGAACGCGCCCTCGACCTCGATCGGATCGGTCGAGACCTGCGTGATGACGTTACCCTCGACGAGCACGTTGGCATCCTCGATCAGGTCCGGACCGAACCCGTCGAAGACATCCACATTGGTAAACAGGATCGGCGGTGGTCCCTCCTGCGCATGCGCGACGGCAACAGGGGAAAAAGCGAAAACGGTCGCGAGCAAAACAGATTTGATTGAACTGGGCATGACTCTGGCCTCCCTTGTGGCGAATTCCAAAGAGGATAGACGAGAAAGCGTTCAAGCCGGTTGCCAGTTTCGATTCTGAAAAGTCGATTCTTAACCCCAAAAGTGGCAACACTCTTTGCGCCACGCATGCTAGGCTTAGCTTAGGAGACGCCAATGCCACTTCAGACCGACCACGAATTCCACCGGGAAGGCTTCATTCGCCTCGCGCTGGTGGCTCCCTTTCTGAACTACCTTAAAGAGCGCGGTATCGACCCGCGTCCGGCGCTGGACACGGTTGGATTAAGTGCCGATCAAATCAATGACACGGGCGTCTACGTCCATTCCGAGCTTGTCTTCGGGCTCTTGAACGGGTTTTCGGATCTGGCTGGCGACAGGTATCTCGGCCTTCGCGTGGGCGAAGCGTTCGACCTGCAAGCCTGGCCTCCTTTCGCGACGTCCCTGCAATCAGCGACTACCCTGTTCGAGTTCATGGCCAGTTTTGTACGCCTTGTCCCACAAGAGTCGAGTTCTGTGCGACATAGCTTGATCGTGGAGGCAGAGCGAGCGATCTACCGCATCTCGCGACTTCAGGAACCCGCGGTCGCTCCTGTCCAAGTCACTGGTTTCGGAGCGGCGGTATATGTACGGCTTTTGCAATCTGTGGCCGGCAACGCTTGGAACCCCGGAGAGGTTGTATGGGAAACCCGCTATATTGCTGGCCTGCCGCCACGCTATGCCGGCGTCCAAACCCGGTTCATGCCCGACCCTGGCATGCAGCTGAATTTTCCGGTCGATTGGCTGTTTCGAGACGTGTCGAAGATGCCTGATAACACGCCGCCGAAACGGCTGGCCCTTGACGATGAGGTAACGATCGTTGCGGCCTTGCGGTCCATCCTGAGGGACAAGCTGGATGAGCCGGATCTGGGTCCGGATGCCATTGCGGGTTTTCTGGGTATTCAGAGCAACCGTTTACTCAATGCTCTGAAGCATCATGGCACGACCCTGCCACGCGAGATCAAGCGCCTGAGAACCGACCTTGCCGAAGACCTCTTACGCAATAGCGACAAGACCGCTGGCGAAATTGGTGCAAAACTGGGCTATACAGACAAGGCCCATTTCACGCGCTTCTTCAAGTCCCAAACCGGGATGACACCATCGGAGTTTCGATCCAGGTTGCCTTAAATGAAATCCGCGGCCGGGTCGGTGATAACAGTGTCGTTCTCTTCAGGCAGCCGCCACCGACAAGATCGTTTCAATACGAGTGGCTGGTTTGTCCGCGTTTCAGTCATTGATGTTCGGGAAATGCTGCGCGGGACACGAACGACGGCAATGCGGAAGCGGCACTGCCGCATCGCGGGACCAAGCGAGCGGCTCCTTTGGGCCGAAATTGTCAAACTAGGCACCGCAATTCGGTTCTGGAACGGCGGTTGCGCCCTCCCGCAACCAAAATTTCCACACAAGATCAAATGTTTAGAGCCCGCCTTAAGCCGTCGGGTTATTTGCGTTCCAGTTTACATCAACGCCACATCAACACCAAAACAGAAAAACCGCACCGGCACGCGTATGTCTGCAATCGCAGGCAGCGTTCGGCAATTTGAGACCAGCACTCCACACGGGGTATGTTTCTAATTGCGCCAGACCGGCCAATCGGGTCCGCTGGAACCTATCGGCAGTTCGGAGTCCAAGCCCAAAGCTGCAAAGATCAGCCTCAACGAGCTGATAGGAAGCCCCTGCTGGAAAAGCGCCGTCGGTACTCGGCTGGACTAAGCCCCGTCATCTTCTTGAATAACCGGCGGAATGCACGCGGGTCCGAATACCCGACGGCTTCCGAAATCGCATCAACGTTCTTAACGTCCATCTCAAGAAACTGCTTGGCCTCTTCGATCCGGAGCGACTGCACATAGTCTTTTGGACTATATCCGGTCGCGGCGCGGAAGCGTCGGTCGAATGTGCGCCGCGGAAGGCCACAGCGGGAGATCATGCGCCCCACTGCGTCGCCTTCGCTGTAGGCGTTGGCAAGCCAAGCCTGGCACTCCTGAATGACGGCGTCCTCACTCTGCAAGCGTCTCATGGGGGCTGCATAATGCCGCTGGCCGTCGGGCTTTGGATCCACGCAATAGAAACGAGCAGATTTCGCAGCGTGTTCAGGTCCGATGTATCGCGCGATCAGGTAGAGCGCGAGATCCTGCCAGGACGCCATCCCGCCCGACATGACGATCGAGGCACCTTCGCCTGCGAAGGTCAACGTACGGTCCGGACAAAAAGCCACCTGTGGGTACCGCTTCTCAAAGACTTCTGCCATCGACCAATGCGCCGTTGCCTCTTCACCGTCGAGCAGCCCGGCGTCCGCCAAAAGCGCCGAGCCAGAGCAAGCTGTTGCAAGACGGGCACCGGCCGCGTGGCGCTCGACGACCCAGGCTATTTCCGAACCCAAAACTTCCTTCGGAGGGGTCAGCATGCCGATCCTGAAGTTGGGTAGACAGATGATCTCGGCGTCATTCGCCTCCTCTAGAGTCGCATCGGGCATCACCGGTACGCCGCTGATACAGCGGAATGGCTCTTTCGTGCGCGCAACAATCCTCACGCGTGTCATGGGCGGGGTGGGCGTACCTTCGGTCAGATACGACCACGCCGAACCCACCGAAGTCAGCAGGTCGTAGAGGCCGTAGAGAATGGCGCCCCTGCAACTCTCGGCAGCCAGAACGTCGATCCGCAAAGGATCAGCGGTGAAATCCCTGGTCATCAATTCACGGGACCTCCTCTGTTGGACCGGTGGCCGAATTGGCCCTCTTCTGGCCAGTTCGACCCTGACGCGATCGATCTTCCTGCATCAGTTTGGAGTAACCCAAGAAACTATGCGAGGAAAATCATGACCTATGAAGTATTCAAATTCGCCGAAAAAGCGGGCTGGGACGCGCGCGCAGCTGCTTACAACGACTTCACGGGGCAGGTGACAACGGCTGCAATTCCCACGCTTCTAGCAATGGCCGAAACGGCCCCTAGTAAGCGCATTCTCGACCTTTGCTGCGGCACTGGGCGGGCTGCCGGCGCAGCAAGTGCGCTTGGCGCCCAATCTGACGGGATCGATGTCTCCGCAGCGATGGTCGAGGCAGCTCGGAGCGCTTTCCCATCCGTGAGCTTTGAAACGGGCGATGCTGAAGCGATCCCGAAACGCGATGGCACGTACGATGCCGTGATTTGCTCCTTCGGGGTCATGCATGTGGGCAGCCCCGAGGCCATGTTCAACGAGATTGCACGCGTTCTGAAACCTGGAGGTCGAGTTGCACTCAGCCATTGGATCGGTCCTCCTGAGTCGCCGCTTTTCCGGATCGTCTTTGGCACGATGCAGCGGCTTGCAGACATGTCGGTCGTACCACCGTCCCCGCCTCCTTTCGCGCTTTCTACCGAAGACTCCATGCGAGAGGCCCTCGAGCCGGCGGGCTTCCGCGGGGTGTCGAGTGTCCGGCTACCGCTCGTCTTCAAGGCACCCAAGGGCAAATTCGCCGAACACTTCAGGGTTTTCGCCGCAAGGGCAGCGGTCATTCTGGACAAGCAGCCTGAAGATATCGTGAAGGAAATCTACACCACCTGGGAAACTCAGTTGCAGGACTTCCTAGTCGACGGGGAATACCATGTTCCGATGCCAGCCATAGCTGTTTCTGCCGTTCGTGCAGTTTAGGTCGAAGAACAGCCTTCGACCGGCGTTCGTAGCTTTTCGTGACGCAGATTACAGAGATCTGCCACGCCTCACGTTAACGTGGTGTCATACAGTGGAGGCTCTCATGACCATTTCATCGACAAAACCCGCCAACATCTTTGACACATTGGTGCGTGCATTTCAGCAGTGTGCCAAGATGCAACGCCGTGTCGACCGGTTCCACTGACCCCCTTACTTCCCCGTGGACTTTGTCCACCAAATAGCCCCGGAGGTCTTCCCAGAGGCTCATCCTGCCTTGTCTCCAGGGCTACCCTTCCAAACAGGATTTGGATGTGGCGACCTTGGCAATACAACAGGAGTGTGTGCCGCGCAGGATGTGTCCCAAGAAGAGATAACGGTCTGCCTTATACGTCGGGATGGCGAACTCATACCCGCCTTTATCACCTCGTGGAACGACGTCAGGCCGGACGCTTACGAACTGCCACCCGCCATATCCTTGGAAATCTGTTCGGTGAGCGGACGCATCTTGCAATTTTCGGCGATGTCGAGGGCTTCACTCAGGCAGGCTTGGGCTGCCTTGTGTTGCCCGGTTTGATTCAGTACCGCGCCAAGCGTATGGAGTGCGTATGCCAACACGCCTTGGTTTCCATTCTGGCGGGCTCGGGCGACAGCGACACGAGCCTGGTCTTCGCCTTTTCGAGTGTCGCCCAATGCAGCCCAACAAGCGGCAAGGTGAACGGCCTGCGTTCCTCGGCTACCGCCTCCGCTGGATTCCATCGCCACTGCCTGCTGTAAAAGTGGCAACGCCTCCTCCGCGCGGTTCATCCGGATCAATGCGAGACCAAGCGGGGAGGCAACGGAATGGAACCAGGCGTGGTTCTCATCTTCTTTCGTCAGCGACAAGACCGATTGCAGCGTCTCGGCGGCCAGTTCGGTGTGGCCGAACCGCAGCCAGAACAACCCGGTGGCAATACCTGAAAGGATCCGGAAAAACGGCGGGCGATCATGCGCCAGATCGTTCTGGCAATCGAGCACCTCAAATTTCACTTCTTCGAACCGCCCCAACTCGGCTGCACACCAGATCAGCCACATGCGCGCCAGCGCATAAGTGACAGGAGACAGTTCGTGTGGCGATCCGGCCTGGGTCTGGAACGCCTCCATCACCGTACGGGCGGAGAAGAAAGCTTCCTCGAACCGTCCGAGAACTGCGAGTATCTGTGCCTGCAGGAATTGCAACTCGGCAACTTCGCGGTGCTCACCCAGACATCTGTTGTCAGTGATCAGGATGTCGATACGGGTTAGGGCATCGGCAAGCTGACCCTGCGCGACTGCATTGCCGATGAGGTGCCGTCGCACCAGGAGCGATCGTTTTGCATCGCCAATCCGATCGCAGATCGCCTGGGCTTCGTTCAGACGGGTCTCAATATCCTGAAATCGCGACTTCGCGAAAAGCCCTTCGCGCAGAGTGAGACGAATGTCGATCGCGAGGCGGTCAATTTCGGCGGTCCGAGTTGGCACGCGTGTCTCGGCTTGCAGAGCTTCGCAGAGCATGTCGATGCTCTCGGCATAAGCCAGTCGGGCACCTGCCCGACGGCCCGCTTCGAAATAGGCTTGGGCCGCCTGCTCGAACAAACCGGCTCGAAGGGCTTGCCTACCCATCATCGAATGCCGTCCCCGCCCGTAATAGCCTGCTTCCAGAAACGCATAGATCTTTTGATGCAGGCGCCGCCGCTTGGGGTGCAGCAGGGATCGATAGGCTGCCTCGCCCACTACCGGATTGACAAAGGTATAGAGTATTCTGGGTAGAAACCCGGTCTCGCGCACCATCCCGCTGTCGATAACCACTGCAAGCAGGCTCTTCATTTCGTCTTCCGACTTGTCGGTCAGGGCGCAGAGAGTTTCCAGAGATGCCGGCTGCTCGAATGCCGCGCCAACCTGAAGCAGGTGCCTCGCGCCCTCGGGCAGGCGATCGATCCTTTCTTCGAAGAGATCGGCGATACTGTCGGGGACGATTATCTCGTCCGCGGTGTCCCGGCCATCATCGGGCTCTCCGCGCTCGGCCAGGTGTCGGGCGAACTCGGTCAGGAACCGCGGGTTGCCTTCCGCCCGGTCGAGAACGCGTTCGACGACCGATTTCGATACGCCCGTATCAGCAAGCTGTTTCAACAGAAGCTGGGCGGAGGTCGCTCGGTCCAACGGCCTCAACTGCAAGACCTGACGCACGATCGGCCGGAAATCTGCCATATCTTCGCGCGCGAACAGGATCAGCAGCAGGGGTTCGGTGTCCACCATACCTACCGCAGCTTTGAGAAAATTTCGGCTGGATGCGTCCGACCACTGGAAGTTGTCGATGGCGATGATCAGAGGACCCTGTGCAGCCAGTGTCGTGAGCACTCGCTTTAACGCGGTCAGGGCCGATATGCGTCGTTGCTCGACCTTTTGCGGGTCCATTTCTTCGCTGTCGGACAGCAGCAGCCAGTTCACATCGTCAACGTGCCCGGCAAGGCCTTCGTCCAATTGGACCAGCCGTTCCGCGATTATCTGTGCCAGTTTTGACTGATCTTTCGGGTCGATCATCAGTAAAGCCAACACCAGTCGGCGCAGCAAGGCGTTCGGGTCGGACTGATCGAGCGACCGGCTTGACGCTAGGACAATTCGAATATTGGTCGGTTGCAGTTGCCTGCTGAACTCCAAAAGCAGCCTGGTCTTTCCAAGACCTGCACCACCAAGAACGGAAATGATGTCACCGCCGCCTTCGGACAACTGACCGACGGCTGCAGTGAAGAAGTTCATTTCCCGTTCCCGCCCGATGAACGGCAATTGCACAGAGGCATTTTCGAGCAAGATATCCTGTGGGTTGGTCCCCACCGAAATCAGCTGAAAGCCGCCTTTTTCTTCCAGCTTTCGCGCGTCGATAGCGTATCCGGCGAGGTGTCGAGTGGCATCGCTGATCAAAACAGTTCCCGGCGCGGCTGCTGCTTCTAGATGCGCGGCATTGTTGACCACTTCACCCATAGCGTCGAGGTTGACCCTGCCGTTGCCTTCGGTGACGTTGACCACCGCCGTGCCCGAACTCAGCCCAACCCTTAACTGCACCGGACTCCCATTTGGGGCGACGAGGCGATCGGCAAGAGACAGGAGATCCATCGCCGCGTAACAGGCTCGATATGCGTGGTCTTCCAACGCAAGCGGTGCGCCAAAAACGCAGAACATTCCGTCTCCCATGATCTTGGCAACAACGCCACCTGCGGCCTCGATGGCGGGTGTCAGCGCTTCGATCGAGCGGGTCAGGAAATGCCGGGCATCTTCGGGGTCAAGACCGGCAACCAGCCGCGTCGACCCGACAATATCGGCAAAGACGATCGTGACATGCTTGCGTGCTTCCTTGCTGGAACCAACCGCGCCCGGCTCTTCGGCATGCATCGCCGCTGACGGGGCCGGGCGGGCCTTACCGCTTGCGGAGGGCGCTCCACAGCCGTGGCAGAACCGGGCGCCCGGTTGCAGTTCCGTGGCGCAACTGGCGCATCGCGGCTTCTGCTGTGCGCCGCATCCCGGGCAAAACCGAGCATTCGGAGGCAGTTCGCTTCCGCAAGACGCGCAATTTGCTAGGTTGTCGTTCTCGGGCAAGGTCGTTTCAGGGGGTAAGGTCCAGAGCTTCGACCACCCGCACATAGGGGATTTGAGCGGTCTTGTTCACCGCCTCGACATCGGCGGCATTCTCGGCCTCGAAAAGGCACATCGACCGGTCTTCGCCCGGAACGAAAGTCGTACGGATGTAGCGTACTGCGCGCCCGTCCTCACCGAACGCGCTGGAACATTCGATGGCCCGCTTTTGCGCGGCCGCGAGCTGTTCCATCGTAATCCCCTTCAGATCACGCTCGACCATAAACACAGCCATGTGAAATTCCCCCGCTGGTATCCACGCTTGCTGTTAATACTAACAAAACAGCGATACGGAAAAAAGTCCGGGATGCCTTGCCAAACACTGATGGTATTTCTGCTTTCCTGAAAGGAAGACAGAGTTCAGCGCGCAGTCTATTGATCGGCCCCCAGCAGCCGCTCCATGAGCTTGGTCTTCAGCTCTTTCATCAGCCCGGCATCGCCGAGCGGCGGTGGCAGAAGGAACCCGGTTGAGCGGGGCAGGGCGGTCTCGTGGCCTCTGAGCATGCCGAAACGTGAACAGTTCAAATACTTCCACAGCAGCCCAGAGATCATTCGTCTGGCAGTGATGCTGGACGTCAGATTTCCCCTGTCATCGCGCAATGTCGAGGATCTGCTTCAGGAGCGCAGCCTCGCCAGCCGACAGAAATTCAGGCTCAACCGGGCCGCCGCTCTGGCCGAGTGGCGTCGACTTGCTGCGGCATAAACGGCAGGGTTATTGTCCAATAGGAACACACTGATTGTTTACCGGGTTACTTCTCAGCAGAAATCAACAATTCGGGTCCTTTGCTTGCGGGTCTGATAAACCTGATCAGTGATCGATATTCCGCGCCGCCTCCTCGATGCGCAGGCAAACACGGTCAGCGTCTCCAAGGTCGTACGATAACAAGAGGGCCAGTTTCGCGAGGAAGAGTTCGCGCCGCGTGGCACCAACCGCATCCAGGTTCAAAGCAAGAGCCTCGTAGACGGTTTCAACTTCTCCAGGTGTCATTTCCGGTCCTTCCCAAGAGATCTATTCAACGCCTCGCATACCAAGGCCGATGACGGGCGCGTCCAACGCGACGCGATATGCCCGTCGGGTCTGACCAAATACGCGTTTCCGAGACCTGCGGCGAGGACTTCGGCGACTTCTGAACCAGGGTGCAGAACGACAGTGGCGAGGTCGCTGTCGGCCACCGTTTTAGCAAGGCCGGGATCAAAAGTTATCAAAGTGAACCCCGGCCCCAAACAGTCAGATGTGGAACGGCATGCAAAACTGACCCCCATCTTGGGGTGATCGGCGTCCAAAAGTGACCCCCCTGATAATTCTGATCAGAAGCTTCCTCAAAAGCATGAGGGAGCAGTCAGGGGATGTTGGTTGTGGAGACGATCGCGAAGATCAGGCGAGCGCATTTTGTCGAGGGCAAGTCGATCAAGCAGATCTGCCGCGAGTTGCGGTTGTCGCGGAACACGGTGCGGAAAGTCATCAGAACTGGTGCGACCGAGTTCACCTATGACCGCACGACGCAGCCGCGTCCGAAGATCGATCCCTGGCGGCCCGAACTGGACGACATGCTGGCCGAGAATGCCCGACGGCCGAAGCGGGAACGCCTGACACTGATCCGGGTCTACGAGGAGCTGCGCAACCGCGGCTATGACGGCAGCTATGATGCCGTGCGCCGATATGCGGCCAGTTGGTCGAAGGCGGCGCAGGAGGCGTCGACCAGCGCCTATGTCCCGTTGAGCTTCGATCCGGGCGAGGCCTACCAGTTCGACTGGAGCCATGAGATCGTGATCCTCGACGGCGTGACCACGACGGTCAAGGTCGCCCATGTCCGTCTCTGCCACAGCCGGATGCCGTTCGTGCGGGCCTATCCCCGTGAGACCCAGGAGATGGTATTCGACGCGCACGACAGGGCCTTCGCGTTCTTCGGCGGGGCCTGCTCCCGGGGCATCTATGACAACATGAAGACGGCGGTGGACACGATCTTCGTTGGCAAGGATCGCGCCTACAATCGCCGGTTCCAGCAGATGTGCGGGCATTATCTGGTCGATCCGGTTGCCTGCACCCCGGCCTCCGGCTGGGAGAAGGGTCAGGTCGAGAACCAGGTGGGCGTGATCCGGTGGCGGTTCTTCGTGCCGCTGCCGAAGTTCAGATCGTATGCCGAACTGAATGCCTGGCTCGAGGACCGATGCATTGCCTATGCCAAGGCGAACAAACATCCCGACGTCCCGGACAAGACGATCTGGGAGGTATTCGAAGAGGAGCGTCCGAACCTGGTGCCTTATGTCGGCCCGTTCGATGGATTCCATGCCGTCCCCGCGTCGGTGTCCAAAACCTGTCTCGTGCGGTTCGACAAGAACCGTTACTCGGTCGACGCCCGCGCGGTTGGCCAGCCCGTCGAGATCCGCGCCTATGCCGACCGTCTGGAATGCTGGCAGGATGGACGGATCGTGGGACGCCATGATCGCGCCTTTGGCCGCGGCAAGACGATATACGACCCGCTCCACTACATCCCGGTTCTGGCGCGCAAACCTGGTGCCCTGCGCAACGGGGCACCGTTCAAGGAGTGGGACCTGCCTCCAGCCCTGCGCCGTGTTCAGCGCAAGCTCGAACGGCAGCCCGGTGGCGACCGCCAGGTGGTCGATATCCTCGGCGCCGTGCTCACCGACGGCCTGGATGCAGTCGAAGCCGCCTGTGCGGAGGCACTGTCTCACAACGTTCACTCCGCCGGCGTCGTGCTGAACATCCTGGCGCGTCACCGCGAACCGCCGCCACCCCTGACGATCGCGACGCCGGAGGCGCTGAAGCTGGGCCGCGAGCCTGCGGCCAATTGCGATCGTTATGACAGCCTGAGGAGAACAACGAATGGAAAGATCACAGGTGCTGGACGCCATGGGTCAGCTGAAGCTCTACGGCATGAGGACGGCCTACGACGAGATCATCACCACGGCGGTCAAACGACAGCACGAGCCGCAGCAGATCATCGGCGATTTGCTGACCGCCGAGATCCGTGAGAAGCAGGCGCGCTCGATCAAATACCAGATGACCATCGCCAAACTGCCGCTGGCCAAGGAGGTCGACGAGTTCGACTTCGAAGCGGCCGAGGTCAACGAGACCCTGATCCGCGACCTCGCCACCGGCGACTTCCTGGATCATCAACGCAACCTCGTGCTGATCGGCGGCACGGGGACCGGCAAGACCCATCTCGCGGTCAGCATCGCGCGCGCCTGTATCCGGAACGGCCGCCGCGGGCGGTTCTTCAATGTCGTCGATCTCGTCAACAAGCTCGATGCCGAAGCGCGCGCCGAGCGCCAGGGTAGAACCGCCGATTTGATCTCCCGCCTCGACTTCCTGATCCTGGACGAACTTGGCTACCTCCCGTTCGCCCAGACCGGCGGCCAGCTCCTGTTCCACCTGATCAGCAAACTCTACGAACGAACTTCTATCATCGTCACAACCAACCTCGACTTTGGCGAATGGCCGACGGTCTTCGGCGACGCAAAGATGACCACCGCACTCCTCGACCGCCTCACCCACCATTGCGAAATCGTCGAGACCGGCAACGAAAGCTGGCGCTTCAAAAACAGAGCATAGCGCGAACGGCAACCCCGCTGGCCCGCCGCCGCTGCGTTACATGGGGACTACGCAGCGCCGGGCCAGCTCACCTCCAGGGGGTCAATATTGGACGCCGATAGGGGGTCACGATTGGAAGCCGATTGACAGGACGGATACATTTGAACAAAGGGCGGAGGGAGATCCGGGTCAGCGCCGCAATGCTTGGTAAGGTTAATTGACGCTGCTCACCGTCTCGTAAATAGGAATCAACCAGTTGCTTCTCGGCGGCATCACCGCCAAGCGGATGATCTCGGGGCTGGTCTTGAAATCGCGAAATGGCGATCATTTCGTCATGACCGAACGCTACAAAACCGCCTTGCCCGCCTCAAGCGGATTTGCTTTGATAGCACCATGCCGCATCCTACAAAAAAGGCCTCCCCTGGCCAACTGTGCCGATCATCCAGGCACAGTTTCTAAAAACTGTAGGAAAGAAAGGCGGACACTTCGAAAACATCAAGATTGCTTTCAAACCCACTCAGGTAACCGAGCTCGAACTCGAAAAACAGGGAATCCGAATTGCGACCGCGGATGCCCAACTTGATGGTTCCGTTGAACGAACCATCCGAGTAAACAGAGTGCCCTGTAATGGGAATGCTGCCGTTGGTTCGAGCGGAAACTCCTCCAAACTCTGCAAAGGGTTCATAGATAGTTCCGCCGTTTATGAAGGGGCGGCTGATTTCGATTTTTGGCACGATCGAAAGCACAGAATAAGACGGGACATCAGTCGGAATCACCACCGGTACACTGCCGACGTTTCCAGCCAGATTAAATTGGGCTCCGTCGACGTAGCTGTAAACTGCTTGCAAAGATGGGCGGAGGAGGAAATTTTCCCACTGGTATTGCCCATCCAAGCTTAGACTTGCGCTGAACCGGCTCTGATCGAATTCGCCTTCGAGGCCAGCTAACGAAAAGTCAGTGGATACCCGTCCGAAACTCAGCAATCCGCCCAAGGCCCAGTTTTCGTGGATCAGAGTGGAGAAATAGGGCCCGATGCTGAAGCCTGTCGAGTCGCGCGTAAACGCGCCGTTCAACCCTGTGATTTCGCTTCGATCCAGTTCCAGCTGAATCCCGACGACTGCATTCGTGGACACCAGTTTGTCGACACCAACGCCCAAGAACCAACTGTTTGAATCGCTTGAAAATCGACCGCGGTCATCTTGGCTGCCCAAAGAGCTAACTTGGGTCCAGATATTCCATTCTCTTGGGGCTTCGAGTGCCCTCCCGGTGGTAAGCGGAGGCGTGCCCAGGTACGAAGACGGGTGGGCTACAAATGGGTCACATATCCTCTCGTCCAGCTTGCCGTTGGGAGGCGATGTGCACTGATCGTCAGGTCGTGCTGCGCTAGTTTGAGAAGCTTTTTCAGAGCGTTCCACGGGCGCGACGATCACTGGTCTACTTGGAGAAACGGGCACTTCCGGGGTGACCCCGGTTGGCGGGATCGTCCCGATCGGCGGGGTGACCCCGACGGGCAGTTCCGGGGTGACCCCGGTTGGCGGGAT
>NZ_FMZV01000024.1 GCF_900101475.1 Ruegeria marina
CTGCATCCGGACATCCCGGTCCTTGAAGGCGCCCTCGGCACGTTTCGCCCGGACCTCCATATCGGCCAGGCGGGCCTGCAGCGCCTCGAGCTCGGTGGCGGAGGCCGATTGCAACCGGGCAATCTCTGCTTGTGCCCGGTCCAGCGCCGCGGTCTGTTCCGCCAGCCGACGGTCCGTCTCGTCGGCCCGCGCCCGCATGGCCCGGAACTCCTTGATCAGGCCACTCTGCGTCAGATAGTAGCGGGTCAGACAAATGTCGGTATCTTCCTGGCCGCGCAGCTCGTAACCGGCCTCTTGCAGAAACTGCAGGCAGGTCTCGGCGGTTTCGTCGTTTCTGAACAGGAGGTCCGGGGAGGCGCGCAGGGTCACATGCCGGAAATGGTCGATCAGGGCGCTGTCGATCAGCCGCCGCAGGATCGCGGCGCTGTCTCCCAGGGCCTCGAGCATGAGGACATGGTCCCCCTTCGCGGGAAGCGCCGCCTTTTCGATCAGCGCTTCGATCCCGAGCAGGGCCACTTCGGTCATGCCGGTTTCACGCAGGCCAGGCAGCAGCTCATGCAGCTGCCCGGAACTTTGCAGGCTGTTGAACGTGGTGTTGTTCAGGATATGCAGCATCCCGTGGGCCGGGGGCGTGGCGGCACCGGAAATCGCGTAGGGCAGGACCTCGATGCGTTTGTCTTGCCGGGCGAGGCGCCGCAGGGCGGGAAGGTTCGCGGGGCTGGGCTCCACCAGAAGAAACCGGGCCACCGGCAGCGGGAAGTACGCGTCGAGTGCCTCTCCGCGGCCCGCGCCGATGCAAATGACGGTGTCCGGCGCGGGGTGCCATGGGCTATTGGTTTGTTGCGTTTTCATCTGTGCCTTGGGCCTGTCTGCCTTGCCTTGCTATACCGGGTTGACCGGTCATTGCAACGACGGGCTGGCCATCTGGCACCCCCGCAATCTCAAGACGTTTCGATGGCCTTGAGCACAGCTTCGGCAATGCGGTGGCGTTCGGCCAGGATGGCCTTGTGATCGACAAGGAGGCTCTGCAGATTTTGCGCGGTCTCCAGCCAGGCCTCGGCCATCTCCGGATTTGGCGTCGTCTCGGAGATGGATTTCGCCGCTGCGCTGGCCGATTGTCCGAAGGTGTTGATCATGCAGGCCGGGGAAACCAGCTTGTAGATGCCGTGGTTCTCATCGGCGTAATAGGTCGGGATGCCGCCGACAACGAACGCATCGATGATCTTCTCCGAGATGTAGTGATGCTGATGCGTATTCTCGAAGCTCGACATGACACGGACGCGACCGGTCAGGGCCGCAAGCTTGTCCAGATGCCAATCGGGAAGATCCTGGCGGGGTTTGTCGCTGTGCCACCCCTTGCCTTCGCGCAGAACGCCCTTGCCCCTGGTTTTTGCCGCGACCTCGGAACGATAGCTGCTCAGGCCGTACAGGGCATGATCGGGGAAGGATTTTTCATATTTGTCGCCTTCCCTCTTTTCCGCGATGAAGGCGGCAGAGATCGGGGCATTGTTCCAGCGGGCCAGCAGGTCGCGGGACGACAGGGCGCTGTTCTGCTTGATCAGCAAGCCATAGCGGGCCAGCAGATCGTTGTCGGTCAGCAGGAAGTAGGGAATCCGGTCGAAATCGTAGATGGCCGAATTTGAATGGTTGAGGAAGGTATAGGCGACGTCCGTGTCTCCGCATTTGATCTTGCGGGATGTCGAGGCAAAGCCACCGCTCCACAGGCTGTCCCACAGCGGTTCCTCGGATATGACCATGATCCTGGTCTCCGGGCGTTCCCGGACGAGCTTTCCGAAGAGCTCGGGGTTCTCCTTGAGATCGAGGTTGAAGCCCGTCATGACGACATCCGCCTTGAACGGGTCTTGTTCCACCCGGATACGTCCGCCGAGAACCTGCTGGAAGCCCTCGTAGCTCAGGGGTGTGCGGTTGGAATGGCGACCGACGAAGCAGAGTCCGAGACCCGCCTTCCTCATGCGGCGCGGCGCGGCCTTGCGGGTTTGCTGCGCCTGGGTTTCGGCATGGGAAACGACATTCCGGAAATGCTTCAGGGTCGGATGTTCCGCCGCCAGCGCGTCTTGTGACAACTGGACCATCTGGCCCAGGAGCGTACTGTCGTCATGCAGCGTTTTCAGCAGGTCGGGCCCTTCCAGAAGAAGATCGCCCGCACAGACCCGCAGAAGCATGACCGCATCTTTCACGACAACCTCGGGCCTGTCCGCCATATCGGCGGCCAGCATTTCGCGGAATGTGCCGGAGGTCTGCGGGCCGGCAATGTCGCCGGTATCGGTCACATCCTGTGCCAGCCGCAGCATCAGCTTCTGGATGTCGTAGACAAAGGCATGGGGGCCGTAGATGAGCCAGAGCTGTTGACCGACCTTGCGCATCTTTTCCAGCCTGGCGGGATCGGCCGCAATCTCTTCGAGACGCGCGGGCAGGGCGGCGATGGCCTCGGCATCCTCCTTGCAGATCACGGCGCCGGCCTGCCACAGATCCGGGTTGCCCGGAGGAGCGTAGGTATCGGCCAGGATGACCGGAATCGCACCGGCCCCAAGGGTTTCCCAAAGCCGGATCGAATTGGGGCCGGTCCCCGACGGGCAAAGCGAGAAGATGCTTTTCGCCATGGAGATCTTGAACTGCTCGGAGGCGGGCTTGTCGATCAGGTCATCGGCATTGCCGCCGGTGCCCTTGGGCTTGATCTGATGTTCGTATACCACCTTGTTATAGTGCCAGTTGTCTCGACCGATGATCAGCCCCTTGGGGTGATCCTTCAGCAGGTCGAGAATCCATTCCCTGGCGCGGGTCATGTAATATTGGTTCGACTTGGCACCGATGAAGGAGAACAGATAGGGCCGTTCGGTGACGGACGGGATCGAGTCGGCTTCGGGGACCTGGACCGGATAGAGCGGGAAGGGGTGGATCGCGAAACCGCCCGTGTCATGCGTGACCGTCTCGCGATGGGTGGCATGGCTCCAGAAGATGTGGCTGATCCCGGCCTGTTCGAACAAATGCAGGAACTCGCGCATCTTGATATGCTGGCAGGTCGTGACGCGCAGGGTGCCCTTGGGGAGCTGTCCGATGAACTCCTGGAATTTTCTCATGTGCAGGCTGGCGTCCATTGCGCCGGTCTGCAGCTTGTCGATCAGGTTGGCCCAGGGATAGGCGACATAGGTGACACCGTCCGGGACGCTGGCCACATCGCGCATCTGGTGAAAGGCGTGTTGCTCGGTGATGGCCGGGAATTGCCAATCCTTGTCATAGGCAACGATATTGTCGCGGTGCCAGATGATGTCCCCCAGATCGAAATTCTCGGAGGGATCGGGGATGTTTCCCCGGGCGTATTGCCGGGACGTGTTTTCGTTCGAGGGCAGCGTGTCGGCGGCATCGTCCAGGACCTTGCGGATGGCCGCGGACACGAAGGCGTTCCCACCGGCATCCATGATCCTGAGGCGGGGATCGTCGTCATCGGTCGTGACGAAACGATACCGAATGTCGGCTTTCGCATGCCCCAGCTTCCCCAGCGCCTGCCGGCGGGTGTCTTCGGGGACGATCATGCCGATTTCCTGCAGATACGCCTCTTGCGCGTCACCGGGCGGCCGGTCTTCGGAAAGATACGAGGCGGCAAGGGGAAACCGGGCCTGGGTAAGGGAGGCCTTGCCCGCGAACAGGCGCCACAGGTTCCAGTCCCCGGCCAGTTTCATCGGGGCGATCCTTTCCTTGGGATTGATCGAGGACCACATCCATTTCCGGAAGAACGTGCCGCCGCGCTGGGGGCGGTCCCAATGCACGCCATCGCAAAGCCCGGCGCGAAGCACCTCTTTGGGCATGGGCGTCGATGACTGCATCGTCGGGATGTCACCGCGCATGACAGCGCTTGCGCCCCCCACCCATGATATCTGCTCCGGGGTGAACTGGCCGGCCACGTTGTCGATAAAGGCCAGCGCACCGGGCATCAGGACGTCATCGGTGGTGACCCAGGTCATGAAGGCGTTGGATGGCGGATTGAGCGCATCAAACCCCTTGCAGATGGTGTCGTAAAGCCCCGCATCGGGCGTTGAGGAGAAGGTGAAATCCAGTGAGAGACAGCACAAGGGAAACCCCCTGGAGTTCAGGCGCCGGCGCCACCAGGCCAGGCGTTCAAGCGTGCCGTCCGTCGAGCCCCCGTCCTGGATATGATAGCGGATCGCGAAATCGCCGGATTGCGTGACGATACTCAGAACCGTTCTGTCGATCGTTGCGCGCGCGTTCAGACAGGGGGTGAGAACATGAAGAGTGCTTTCGGGCATGAAAAGTCCCAATCGAGTAAGTAATGGATCGGCTAAAAATTAGCAATTCCCGGATGTTTTCAGGACGGGTGGGCAAGGGTTCTACTAGTGGAGTCGATGGTAAAGGACAATCGTTTTCCGTGCGCGGGAATGGGTGCGGATCGGGCGCATTCATGATCCCCCGGAGGGCTGAACATGAAAGGACGGCACCCGGAAGCAGGCACCGTCTCTGCAGGTCTTGGCATGTGTGACGTTTTGTACAACGCCGGGGAAATTCAGTCGCCTTCCCCCTGCGGGAGGCTCCAGAGCGGCACGGGCAGCGGACCGTCGAGAGGGGCCTCCAGCGGAGCGGGAAACAGGGTTTCCCGTGGCGCATCAGCCCCATGCGGCAGGATCAGGGATATATGCAATACGCCTTCGACACGGGTAACGGGGGCAACGAACCAGTCGCTTCCGGGGCCGGATGGGACGTGGCTTTCGCCCTCTGCCAGACCGGAAAAGTCAAAGGCGGTATCGTTGACATGCAGGGTATCGCCCTGGCGTTCCAGAGCGAGTTCCGCATCCTGGCGCATTGGGGAAAAAATAATCAGCATTGCCTCTCTCCTCGGCAGATCTAGAACCAGCGCCCGATCCACATCTTGTCACCGTCGATCTTGGTGATGGTGCCTGCAAAAGCGGCGGGCGACGTGATGATCGCGGCATTGCTATTGGTGCAGATCTGGGTGCCATCTGCCCAACGGGTATAGGATCCATTGGCATTGGAGCCGCTCTCGATGACCGCGCCCGTGGGCGAGCCGGCGGTTTGCGAAACCGTGCCCACGAGATTGTTGTGGTGCAGGATTTCGGTCCAGAACAGGGGGTTGCCGCTGCCGCCGCTGCCGCTTTGGGCCCCTGCCCAGAGGCGGATCGAACTGCTGCCCGTGGTCCGTACCGACAAAGCCGCCATGCGTTGGGAGCCAAGACCGGGATTGCCGCGCAGCACCAGCAAATTATGGACCCATGCCGCGCTTTCGGGCGCATCTGAAGGGGCGTTGGCCACATAGCTGTAAAACCCGGGTTGCAGATTGCGCGCCGCCAGCGCCGTCGTGCCCGTCAGAAGCTGCGATGCGCCCAGGCCGAAGGCCCCGACCGCCATCAGCCGCCCCGCGGAGGCATCGGTGGCGGTGGATTGCACCGCCGCGCCGGCGACCTGCCCGCTGGTCCGGTCCACTGTCAGGGCTTCGGTCCAGGTGCTGCCGTCGGCGCTGACCTTGATCGAGAAATCATCCGCCCCGTTGGTGCCCATCTCGGCGCGGCCCGACCACCCGGTCTGGAACAGGAGGCTGGCCGTGTCGGCGTCGGAGGATTTGTTGACCTTGAGCTGATGGCCGCCGCCGTCATGGGTCAGAAGCGTCGACGGGGCCGAAACCGACAGGCGGTTGCTGGTGTCGAATCCGGTATTGATCCCGACCCCTTCAAGCCCGGTCAGGACAGGCAGGGCCGGCGCCTGCCAGGCCGCACCGTTCCAAATCCGCAGATCGCCCTGCGCCTTGCCGACCGCCAGCCGGCCTTCGGTCAGGGTCTCGAACCGCCAGGTGCCGCCGACCCAGGCGGCCAGGCTGTGCGGCTGCCCCGCCCAGGCTCCGGTCGGCACCGCCCCCAAGGCCCAGACCTGCCCTTCGGAAGGCAGGGCCGGCGGCGCCGCGGCATCGAATTCCTCGACGGCCAGTTGCACCAGGAGGTCCAGCATCTGCAACGCTTCGTTATGGGTGACATGTTTCTGGGCCTGCGAAGGCATCAGGTAAGGCAGGCCCAGCCTGGCGGAAAAATCGGACATGTGCGGGTCTCCGGATGGCAAAGGGATCGCCCGCGACTTTCAGCGGATTTCCTTGCCATCTTCGGAATGCGCCGCACGGTGCGTTGCAACACCCGCTCAGGCGCCCTTTGCGGACCCTGCCAGGAACGCGGCTGACGTATCCAGGGCCTCGCGGATCGTCACATCCATGTCGAGATAGCGATAGGTCCCCAGCCGCCCGAGGAAGGTGACCCCCTCTTCGGTCGCGGCCAGCGTCTCGTATTCGGCCAGCAGCGCCTTTTCCCGAACCAGGCGGATCGGATAATAGGGAATGTCCTCGTCCCCGCAGGCACGGGAGTATTCACGATAGCAGACCGTGCCCTCATGGCTTTCCCAGGGGGCGAAATGCTTGTGCTCGGTGATCCGGGTCCAGGGCACGTCGGGGTCGCCGTAATTCATGACGGCGCAACCCTGCCAGTCGCCCGAGGCGGTGAAGCGCTCGAAATCCAGCGTGCGATAGCCCAGCCGGCCCAGCCGCGCCCCGAAATAGCCGTCCAGAGGCCCCGACCAGAACAGGTGATCGGCGCGGCTGGCGTGCCCGGGCGTGTAGGCCGTGTCCAGGTGCAGGTCGATGCCCGGGTGATCGAGAATGCCCGTGATCATGGCGGTGTACCCGTCTTCGGGCATGCCCTGGAAACGGTGCGCGAAATAATTGTCGTCGTAATTGAACCGCAGCGGCAGGCGCTTGAGAATGGAGGCCGGCAGTTCGGTGGGCGAACAGCCCCATTGTTTTTCGGTGTAGCCCTTGAAGAACGCCTCGTAGAGATCACGCCCGACAAAGCGCAAGGCCTGTTCCTCGAAGCTTTGCGGATCGGTGATCGTGCGGTCGGCCTGGGTTTCCTCGATGAAGGCGCGGGCCTCGTCGGGGCGGAAGGTGCGGCCAAAGAACTGGTTGATCGTATGCAGGTTGACCGGCAGCGAATAGACCGCGCCCCGGGCCGTTGTCTTGACCCGGTTGCGATAGGGCCGGAAGCGGGCAAACCGGTTCACATAGTCCCAGACCTGCGCGTCATCGGTGTGAAAGATATGCGGCCCGTAGACATGCACCATCACCCCGGTTTCAGGGCAGCGTTCGGTGTGGCAGTTCCCTCCTGCGTGGGCACGACTGTCAAGGATGGTGACCCTGTGACCGGCTTCCGCGAGGGCGCGTCCGGTGACCGCGCCCGAGAGGCCGGCTCCGACGATGAGTATGTGCATGGTGTTCCGTTCTTGCTGGCGCTTTGCGGCATCCTAGGACCAGGACCCCGGAGAGACAACCAGCGCAGGAAGCATCGGGAAGACTTTGAATGAACCCCGGCGCAAAGGTTCATTTCTCGCCCCGCTCGAGGTGGATCGGCTCTGTTTTCCGGACAGTATCGCAGGATCGGTGCGTGTTCGGGGACAGGGCGTAAAATGGGGCGCATCGAGCGCACCCTGTCCAGGGACAGGCCGGCGGGCTGCAAACGCCGCACTGCCTCCGACACGGGGCCGGACCTTATTCCGCCCGTTTGCGCACCCATCCCAGGAAGGCGGCATCGGGTTTCCTGAGCCGCGGCGCGCCCGAGCGCGCCCAGACGCCGCGCCAGTCGGCCTCGAGCGCATAGACATCCCGCCCCGGCATCAGCCGGCGCGCCTCGTCCAGCGCCTGCTTGCTCAGCACCGGCGGGCGGGCGGCGCTCTCGACCAGGCCGCCGCGGGGCGCGAAGCGGATCAGGTCGCCCGGCTCCTCGACCATCTCGTAATCGGGCAGGTGGCCGGCCTCGATCATGTCGCGCAGCATCTTGCGGAACACCCGCCGGGGTGAGGCCGAGCCGGATTTCTTCAGCAGCGTCTCGACCGAGACGGTCCAGGACGGCTGCCGCCCGCAATGCTTGCGCGCCAGTTCGTAGATGCGCCGCTCGAGCGGCTTGCGCAGGCGGAAGTAATCGCGGGAAAGCGTCAGCACCGATTTCGACAGCACCGCGCGATACAGCCAGTCCGACAGGGTCACCGCGACGCTGACCATGCGCCCGCCACGGGTCTTGCGCACGATCTCCCAGCCTTCGATCAGGCCGAAGCCGGTGGTGGTCTCGGTCTCGCCGGTGACGATATTGGTGGTGATGCGGGTGCCCGCAAGCCGCTCGAACGCCTCGCGCAGGCGGCGATAGGCGTCGCCGCTGGTCTCGCGGTTGGTGGCGGTCAGCAGGTCATGCGCCTTCAGATGCACCGTGCGGCTGACCTGGCGGCCGGCGTTCAGCGCCGCCATCAGCTGGCTGATGCAGAAGATCAGGATGTCCTTGTCATGGATCGTGGCCAGCCCCCGGACCGAAGGGGTCACCGTGATGCGGGCGCCGTTGTGCTCGTAATCCAGGATGCGCGGGTCGGGCCGGGTCGCCAGCGAGAAGATCGGGTGCTCCATGCTGGCGATGTCATCCTTGGGGATCGCATCGAAAATGTCGCAGACAAAGAAATCGCCCTGCCGCATCCGGTCGGGCAAAAGCCCCCCCGCACCCATCGCGGCCCCGATTGCGGCCTGTGTCCCTGCCCTGCTCATCGCCTGTCTGCCGCCCTTGCGGACGTCCTGCTCGCGGTCGGTATCCGACTCGTTTCTTTCGTGGTTTTGGTGACACCCAGCCTAGAGTTATCCACAAGCCCGCACAACGGGGGTTCGGAATCGCGCGATCGGGGGTTCGGAGTCGGATTATCGGGGTTTCAGAGTCGGAGAGCCTGCGAAAATCAGCCAAAACACCTTGAAAAATGGTCCTTTTCTCTCTCCAGCCCAGTCCTGTAACTTATGAATAACACAAATCTAACTAGATAAAAAATCGTCCCCGCCCGGAAATTGCGCTAAAAGGGCACCATCAGCCCCTTAATTTGCTTGGAAAATCCGCGTGACATGCGCCTTTTTCTTCCATGTCATGTGTTTTTGCGTATCATGACGAAAACACAGCACATCGAGCAATTTCCCATGTCCAAGGACGGCGCCCCCCTGCCCCCCTATTTCAACATCGATCCGGATGCGGCGCTGGCCGAACTGGACTTGCCCACAGACACCCAGGGCTTTGCCACCATCGCCGAAGCCTGCACCCGCGGCCGCGCCGACCTGGCCAGCCGGGGCATGAACGAGGAAGGCCGCAAGACGCTGCGTCTGTTTTCGACCTGGGAGATCACCCGTTACCTGATCCCCGTGGCCCAGGCCCATTTCCGCCGCGTGCTCAAGCAGAACCCCGACCTGCCGCAGGGCCGCTCGGAAACCGAGGGCGGCGCCAAGTGGTTCACGCTCGACGAGGTGCTGCGGCTCAGGGCGCATTTCGGGGCGCAGGGATCGAAGGCCAAGAACTACCTGCCCTACCGGCCCGCGGGCCAGCCCGCGAAACTGGTGGCGGTGGCCAATTTCAAGGGCGGCGTGGGCAAGACCAGCACGGCAGCGCATCTGGCCATGTCGGCAGCGCTGGATGGCTACCGGGTGCTGGTGATCGACCTCGACAGCCAGGGCTCGATGACTTCGATCTTCGGTGGCCGGGTCGAGGATGAATGGCAGACCGCCTTTCCGCTGCTGGCGCGCCATTACGGCGAATACCTGCGGCTGGAGAACCAGCGGCGGCTGGACCGCGGCGATGCCCCGCAGCCCCTGGACGAGGCGCTGAACGCGGCGATGAAGATGACCGCGCGGGATGTGATCCAGTCGACCCACTGGCCCAATATCGACCTCATCGGCGCGCAGCTGAACCTTTACTGGGCCGAGTTCCAGATCCCGGTCTGGCGCATGGCCGCGCGCGGCTGGAAACTGTGGGACGCGCTGACCGACCGGCTGGCGGCCGACGGGGTGCTGGACGACTATGACCTGGTGTTCATCGATACGCCGCCGGCGCTGGGATATCTCACCATCAACGGGCTGGCGGCGGCGGATATCCTGCTGGTGCCGCTGGGGGCCTCGTTCCTGGAATTCGATTCCACCGGGCGCTTCTTCGACATGCTGCATTCCACCTTCGCCAGCATCGAGGAGGGCGAGAATACCGCCGCACGCGCCCTGGGGCGGCCCGAGATGGCCTTTGAATGGGATGCGGTGCGCGCGGTGGTGACCCGGTTCGACGGGGCGCAGCAGGGCGAACTTTCGGCTCTGATGCAGGCTTATTTGGGCAAGACGCTCAGCCCGCACCGGCAGGATTTCACCGCGCTGATCGGCCAGGCGGGCGAGCGGGTGCATGGCATCTACGAGGCCGATTACCGCGATTTCAACCGCGAAACCTATGCCCGCGGCCGCGAGACCTTCGACGCCACCTATGCGGCGTTCAAGCGGCTCCTGCTGGGGGTCTGGCGGCGCGACGAGCTGGCGGCGCAGGCGGCGGCGGAATGACAGGGCCTGACAAGGGCAAACCGGAGGAGCAGAGATGGCAAAACGCAAGCGACTGAGCCCGGCACAACCGGTGTTTCTGGATGGTCCGGTCCCCGGTCAGCGGGCGCCTGAAACCAAGTCGATGCCGCTCTCGACCGCGCCCATCGCGCAGGTGGCGGGCGATGCCTCGGCCCGGGCCGCGCTGGACGAGATGAGCCAGGCCATGGCCGCGGCGCGGGCGCAGGGCCGGATGATCGAGCTTTTGCCGCTCGATGTCATCGACGAACGCCATCTGGTCCGCGACCGGCTGGAGCAGAACGAGGAAGAGATGGCGGCGCTGGTCGACAGTCTGCGGGCGCGCGGCCAGCAGATGCCGGTCGAGGTGGTCCCCCTGCCCGATCCCGCCGGCGGGCGCACCCATGGCCTGATTTCGGGCTGGCGGCGCCTGACTGCGCTGCGCAGACTCTACAAGGAGACTTCAGACCCTAAGTTCGCAACCATCCGCGCCATGGTGATCGCGCCGGAAACTGCCCAGGACGCCTATGTGGCAATGGTCGAGGAAAACGAGATCCGGGTGAACCTCAGCCATTACGAACGCGCCAGGATCGCGGTGCGGGCGATGAAGGAAGGGGTCTATCCCAGCCAGCGCGCCGCCTTGCAGGGGCTTTTCGGCAATACCACCCGCTCGCGCCGGTCCAAGATCGGCACCTTCATCCTGCTGGTCGAGGCGTTCGACGCGGTGCTCTATTTCCCCTCGGCGATTTCCGAGAAGCTGGGCCTGGCGCTGGCGCGCGAGATGGTGCGGGATCCGGGCTTTGCCGATGCGCTGAAGGAGCGTCTTGTGTCCAGTCCGCGCGACAGCGCCGGGGCCGAGATGCAGATCCTGTCGCGGGCGCTGGCCGAGCGGCAGATGCCGCCGGCGCCGGTGCCTGATCCGGTCCTGCCGGAACGGCCCCGGCTGCGCTCGACCGCGCAGAACCCGGCCTCGGGCGAACGGATCGTTACCCGGATCACCAAAGGTATCGAAATGCGCTTCACCCCCGATCAGCGCCGCATCGAACTGGTGGGCGAAGGGGTCTCGGATCGTCTGGCCGAGATGCTGGAGGACTGGCTGAAATCCCTCTGATCCGCTTTGTCAGGGTCTTTGCCGGGCCGCAAATTCTCCAAGATATCCGCATCCCGCCTCGCCATCAATGTTTCGCGCGCGAAACATTTCATTAACGAACCGGCCAGCCGCGAGGACCGGGACTTCGCGCAGGAACTCGGGGGCGAGGCGACATCGAATTCCGCCTGCGGGGTCGTCCTGTCAATCGCAGAGCCGACCTCATTTGCCGTGCCGGGCTGCTCTTCCCGGTGTGGTTACATTCATTCGATCCCGTCCGCGTTGCAATGGCCGCCGGACCGGGGCCGGTCAGATCCCGTAATAGTCGCGATACCAGTCGACGAACCGTTGCATCCCGCTGGCGAGGGGGGTGTGCGCCAACGCCCCTGTCAGGTCCCGCAAGAGCCGCGTTTCGGCCCAGGTGGCGGGCACGTCGCCGGGCTGCATCGGCAGCATGCGCATCCGGGCCGCGCACCCGCAGGCGGTCTCGATGGCGCGGATGAAATCCATCAGCTCGATGGGCTGGCTGGCGCCGATATTGACCACCCGGAACGGGGCGACGGGGCTGAGACTGTCGTGGTCGCCCACCGGCGCGGAGCCCGGCACCGCCTCGGCCAGGCCGAGGATCGCGGCCACCAGATCGTCGATATAGGTGAAGTCGCGCCGCATCCGCCCGTGGTTGTAGACCTCGATCGGCTCGTCCCGCAGGATGGCGCGGGTGAATTTGAAATAGGCCATGTCGGGCCTGCCCCAGGGCCCGTAGACGGTGAAGAAGCGGAACATGGTCACCGGCAGGCCGTAGAGATGGGCATAGGAATGCGCCATTGCCTCGTTTGCCTTCTTGGTGGCGGCATAGAAGGACATCTGGGTATCGGCCCGGTCGGTCTCGGCATAGGGCATGTCCGCGTTGGCCCCGTAGACCGAGCTGGTCGAGGCCAGCAGCATATGCGCGGGCGGGTGGGCGCGGGCGGCTTCAAGCAGCTCGTAGGTGCCCAGCATATTGGCCTCGACATAGTCGCGCGGCGCTTCGATGGAATGGCGCACGCCGGCCTGGGCGGCCAGGTGGAGCACCCGCTCGGGGCGGTGGGTGGCGAACAGCTCGGCCAGCAGGCCGGGCTGTTCGAGCTTGCCGGTCACGGGCGTGAACTGCGGCCAGGGTTCCAACTCTGCCAGACGCGCCCGCTTGAGGGCAGGGTCGTAATAGGCATTGAGGGAATCGAGCCCTACCACGCGCCAACCTGCCCGCAGCAGGCCGAGGCTCAGATGGTATCCGATGAAGCCGGCCGAGCCGGTGACGAGAGCAGTGCGCATGCGGTGTGCCTAGCCATTTGCGCGCCTTGCCGCAAATCATTTTGCCGGTTGGATGAGGCCGGGAAACTGATTTGATAATAGAAAATTATCAATGGTAATTTGCGAAAACCGGGTGAGACCAGGTAATGATCGGAATGTCCCCATATTGCTCACAAGGCCGTTTCATTCCTGTATCGAAAGGATAAATTCTGTCCTTCAATCAAACAGGAAGTCGCCCGCGGCCAGCTGGGCCAGCATGATCCCCTCGAGGATCAGCAGGTTGCCCGCCTCGTCCGTCAGCGCGGTCCCATCGGCGACAGGGGCCAGGTGATGTGCCCGCAGGTCGGCGAAATCCGCAGCCCAGCCCTGCCCGCGCAGATCGATCCTGTCGACACCGGGGGCAAAGCCCGTGACCCGGTCGCGGCCTGTGGAAAACACGATCTCGTCGGCCCCGTCGCCGCCAAGGATCAGGTCGTCGCCGGCGCCGCCATCGATCAGGTCGTCGCCCTCGGCGCCATGGATCGTATCCTGGCCCGCGCCGCCCCGCAGCGTATCCTGCCCGGTGCCGCCAAAGATCAGGTCGTCGCCGGCGCCGCCATCGGCCAGGTCGTCACCCGCGCCGCCGCCGAGGTGGTCGTCATCCGCGCCGCCCAGCAGCGTGTCGTTGCCTGCGGCCCCCCACAATTCGTCGCGGCCCGCGCCGCCCGAGAGGTGGTCATCGCCCCAGAAGCCGCCCAGCGTGTCGTTGCCGTCGCCGCCGTCCAGCCTGTCGTGATCGTAGGAACCCCAGAGCTGATCCTCGCCCGCGCCGCCCGAGAGACTGTCGTTGCCCCAGGAACCGCCCAGCGTGTCGTTGCCGTCGCCGCCTTCGGCAGTGTCGTCGCCGCGGGCGGTATAGATCGTGTCGGCGCCGCCATCGCCGCCGAGACTGTCGTTGCCGTCGCCGCCGCCCAGCAGGTCGGCCCAGCCGCCGCCCAGCAGGGTGTCGTCGCCGTCGCCGCCATAGAGCGTATCGCGGCCGCCGAATCCCAGCAGCGCGTCATTTCCCGCGCCGCCCAGCAGCAGGTCGGGATCGCTGCCGCCGAACAGGGTGTCGTCGCCGCCCCAGCCCCGGACCGTGTCGAGCCCGTCGCCGGACAGCAGGAAATCGCGCCCCGGGCTGCCGTCGATCCGCCGGTTGCCGGCGGGCGTGGTTTCGGGGATGACCACGTCGCCCGATCCGGCGGCGTTCAGGGTCTCCTGGCTGCCCAGCCGGTCCACATAGCGCAACCGCACCGAAATCCGCGCGCCGACATCCATCGCCGACAGCCCGTAGCTGGCGCCGGTGGCGCCGGCGATCGCCACCCCGTCGCGCAGCCACTGGTAGCTGAAGACGCCCAGGCCGTCGGCGTCGCTGAGCCCGTCGGTGCGGACCCAGAGCCTCTGGCCCTGGCCCAGCCAGCCCTCGATCCGCAGACCGCCCTGGGGCAGCGTGTTGGTGCTGATTCCCAGCAGGGTGACGGTGGTGCCGTCCCCCAGGGCGATCACCCGGTCCGCTCCCTGCTGATACGAGGTGATCTGTGCCTGTTCCGCCGCTGTCAGGGGCGAGAAATCGAGCCGGTCCTCGGACGGGTCGAAATCGGTGATCGTGTCGGCGCCGCCGCCGGTGGCGATCACGAATGTATCGGCGCCCGCGCCGCCGCTGATCTCTTCGTTGAGATAGGTACCGGCGATCCGGTCGTCGCCGGCGCCGCCGGTCAGGGTTTCGGGTCGTCCGGGGGCATGCAGGCCGACGGGAAAGTGATCGGCGCCGCCGAACCTGCCGCCGGGCCAGACATCGCCCGGCTCGAGCGGGCGGCCAGCGTCCAGCCGGATCTCGGTCTGGCCGTGGAAGATCCGCGCGCCTTCGGGACGGGTCTCGAAACGCAGCTGGGCGGGGCTGCGCAGGAAGGGCAGGGCGCTCAGGTCGAGCCGGTCGAGGCCCGGTTCGAAATCGAAGATCCGGTGCAGGTCGAGGCTTTCGCCCAGCACGAACAGATCGGCCCCTTCGCCGCCCCACATGTCGGTGCCCGACTGGCCCGAGACCAGGGTGTCGTCGCCGGCCTGGCCGATCAGCCGGTCGCGCGCGCCAGTTGCCGAGGCCAGGATCAGGTCGTCCCCGGCGGTGCCCGCATGATCGGCGCCGGTGGTGGCGGTGTCGCGGATCACCGGGCCGAGCCTGCCGAGGTCTATGGCGAGGCGGGAGATCCCTGCCGAGACCTCGCCGGTGACGAAGATGTGCAGCGTGTCGCCCAGGCGCAGGGTTTCGATGGCGGTGATATCCGCAAGCCCCAGTCCGGTGTCGTGCACCAGCGTGGCCGCATGGACCAGCCGCCCGCCGGGCAGCAGGGCGAACAGGCTGAGGCCGTCGTCGCCGCCGCCGGCGATCACGAAGGCATGGCCGCCGGTCTCGATCGCGGCCAGCGCCTGGACCGCCCCGAAGCGGGTTGCGGCGGTATCGATCAGATGGTCGGTGGCGGTCAGCCCGCCATCGGCCGCGAGCCGGAGCACGCTGAGCGACTGGCTGCCCGCGGCCGCGACGATGACGAAGGTGCCGCCATGCGCCTCGATCACCGCCAGCGCCGAGGGCGCGGTCATGCCCAGCCCGTCGACCGCGCCGGAACTGTCGCGCTGCTGCAGCGCGCCGCTGACCGGGTCGATCCGGTAGCTGGTGACGGCGGCCGGGCCCTGGCCGCCCGCGGCCAGCAGCAGGAACCTGCCGCCGCCGGCCTGCACGCTGGCCAGGCAGACGCCGTTGCCGGCATCGACTGCCATCCCGGCCAGGCCCGGAATGGGGGCAAGCGCTCCGGTGCCGGCAAAGCCGCGGAGCAGCCCGGCGCCGGCATCGACCGTGTACCAGGCGGTGCCGCCCGCGCCGATCGGGACCATCGCCAGGGCGCTGACCGTGCTGCCGGTGCCGGGCAGGCCGATCTGGGTCAACGCCTCGGGCGCCCCGGCGCCATCGAGGGTGACGCCGGCCAGCCGTCCGGTGGTGCCCGAGGCCAGATAGAGCCGGGGCCCGTCCGCACCATCGAAGGCGAGCAACCGGCCGGAGCCTGCCCCGGCGGTGGTGGCCGCGAAGATCACCGAGCCGAGCGGCGCCGGACTGCCGCCATCCGGCGCCAGCCGATGGGCGCTGATGCCGCCATGGGGGCCGGTCAGGGCATAGAGAACCGGACCTCCGGGCCCCTCGACGATGGCCAGGTCGCGCAGGTCCGCATCCAGCACCGCCACCCCCGTGGACAGCCGCCCCCGTAGTTCAGGCACCATGGCCCGCACCCTCCGATATCACTCACCGGAACCCGGTCTGCCTGTCCGTGCCGTCCTGGAGCGGTCGGAAACCGGGCAAAATCTGGGCGCTTGTCTCGAATGCGAAATGTGTTGGTTAACAGGAGCTTGCGCCACCGTACGCGGTGGTAGGGCCGCCTTCATCCGGGGCGGGCCGTTTCGCCGCGAAGCCTTTCCCGACGGGGCCTTTCACGCCCGATACCCGGCCTGCCCCGGCGGCGTTCGCGCAGGGCGGAACCATCTCGTCCGCAACGAGGTACCGGAGGTCCGCTTTCGGGCCGGTTGAACCGGGTCAGGCCTGGCGCTGGACCGCGGGTTCGGGGAAGGGGCGAAAACCGCCCTGACCCGCCCGCAGCCTGGCCATGCCTTCGGCATTGACCTCGTCGAGCCGGTTGTAGAGCGCATAATCCTCGGCATAGAAGGTGCGCATTTCCTCCAGCAGATCCTGGGGAATCCAGCCGGTGTCGGTGCGCTGGCTGACATTCTTGCGGGGCAGGGGATCGTCGATCTTGAGCAGAGTGCAGATCTCGGCGAACATCTCGCTGACCTTGTGATAGGGGATGATCACATCCGCCAGCAGGTCGCCGTCGGGGGTGGTGAACATGTTGCGCTGCAGGTGCTTCTGGCCGTTGCCGAAGCGGATGTTCCAATCCGCGCGGGCCCAGAAATCGGCAAAGCTCATGTCGGCAGGCAGCGGGCTTTCGACCTTGTTTCCCGACCGGTAACGGTACCAGGAACCGATCCACTCGATCGGGTCGCGCATCACCCCGAACTTGAAGTAGCTTTCGGGCCGGTGATGCGGGTTGCGGAACACCACCGGATAGGTGCGGATCCCCTCGTAAAGCGAGGTATGCTTGCGGCGCGGGTCGCCGGCGCGGACGATGTCGGAATAGCGCATGAGCGCGGCTTCGATCGAGGTCGAGGCCGTCTTGGTATTGGCGACGAAGATGAATTTCTTTCCAAAACCAATCTGCATGTAATC
This sequence comes from Ruegeria marina, assembly GCF_900101475.1. GTDB lineage: Bacteria > Pseudomonadota > Alphaproteobacteria > Rhodobacterales > Rhodobacteraceae > Ruegeria_B > Ruegeria_B marina. The sequence continues at coordinate 17,071 of NZ_FMZV01000024.1, forward strand.
TGCCTCTGCCAATCCGACATATGGGGTCTTTGTCCGGTAGCCTTCTAATCATTTCTGCCGGCAGGGAACAATCACTTTCGGACCTGCGGGGCCGGGTGCACCTGTCAAGTTTCCGAACCCGGAAGGCGAGGCGCCTGGATTGTTGTGGCGCGCCGGTTCGGCCGAGTGCGCCTTTCCCGACCAGGCCCCGCAGATCGCGGGGCACGGGGTTTTCCGCATTGAGTACAAACCCGCCGACCCCGGTGCAAATGGTGCCGGAGGGCTTGGGCGAAGCGGGGTCCGACGTTGACAAGACTGGACTCCTGCGCAAGCCGCAGTGCAGAAGGAACAGGATGCGCGAGTTGCTGCCCATGCTCTGGCTTGACGGGTTGGAAACCGGCCGGCAGGGGAGAGGCGCTTGAAACTACACGGGAACTGTTCAAACGATGGGATGCCACTCTCCAGAACGGACCGTTGCAGGAGCGGCCGGTCCCGATGAGCAGACCTGACATGTCCCCGCCCACGCTATCGGTCATCGTGCCGGTCCATGATGTGCAGGATCATATCGGTTCCTGCCTGGAGAGCCTGAAGGCCCAGACCCTGACCGATTTCGAGGCGATCGTGGTTGATGACGGTTCGACCGATGACAGCCCCGCGCGCCTGCGCGCCGCCATCGGCGGAGATCCCCGGTTCCGGGTCGTGCGCCAGGAAAACCGGGGCCTGTCGGGCGCGCGCAACACGGGGCTCGACCTGGCCCGGGGCGCGGTGATCGGCTTTCTCGACGGCGATGACCGGTTCGCGCCCGAGTTCCTGTCGCGGATGATGGCGGCGCTGGAGGAGAGCGGCGCCGACTGGGTCGCCTGCGGCCTGCGCAACATCCACTCCGATGGCCACTGCGACAGCCATTCCGCCCTGCATGATGCGCCCGCCCTGGCCGCCGGGGACACCCCCCGGCTCTGGCCGCTCGAGGACTGGGAGCAGGTGATCGCGCATTTCCCCTCGGCCTGGAACAAGCTCTACCGGCGCGACCTGATCGCGGGGCTGCGGTTCGACGAGGGCACCTGGTTCGAGGACCACGCCTTTTACCTGCGGGCGGCGGCGCGCACGCGGGCGCTGCTGCATCTGCCCGAACCGCTCTACTGGCAGACGCGCGGGCGGGCGGGGCAGATCACCGGCAGCGACAGCGAGCGCATCTTCGAACAGTTTCCGGTGCTCGACCGGGCCGCCGGGATCATGGCCGGGCCGGAGAAGCCCGGCGGCGATGCGGCGCTGGCGCGGTTGGCGCACCGGCTGATCTGGGAACGGTCGACCCAGGTGCGCGACCCGGAGCGCCGCGCCCGGTTCCTCGCCACCGCCCGGGACTGGCTGGCGGCGCGTGGCCTGCCATCCGCACCCGACATGGCCCTGCCGCGGGACTGGGCGCTGGAACTGGCGGGCGGCGTGGCCCTGAGCCTGGTCCTGCCCTGGGATGGTCAGGCGGAGCCGCTGGCCGACACCCTGACAAGCGACCTGCCGCCGGGCAGCGAATTGCTGATCGTGGCCGATGACGCCGCCACCGCCCAGGCCGGGGTCGGGATGGCCCGCGCCGCGGGGGTTGACGGCGTGCGCGGGTTGGTCGCAGCGGAACCGGGCCGGGGGCCGGGGCCGGCCCGCAACGCCGGGCTGGCGGCGGCGGCGGGGGCGCTGGTGGTCTTTGTCGATGCCGGTGACCGGCTGATGCCGGGGGTGCTGGCGCAATGGTGCGAGGCCATGCTGCGCGCCGAGGCCGACATGGGCCTGTCGCAATTCCGCATCGGCCTGCGCGAGGGGCATGTCCATTCCGGGGTGCATGACGCGGAGCTGTTTGCGGAACTGCCGGCCGCGACCGGCCCGCTGGAAATGACTCCGGCCCGGGCGCTGGCGCTGCATTGCCACCCCAGCGCCAAGATCTTCCGCCGCGCCTTCCTGCTGGAACGGGACCTGCAATTCGGCGCCGGCGCCCTGGAGTGCTGGCCGCTGGTGCATGGCGCGGCGCTGGCCGCGGGGCGGGTGCTCTATTTCCCCTGGCCGGGATGCGAAAGTGCCGAGGACGATGCCGGGCGCAGCCTGTGGCGCAGCCCGGTGCCCGCCACCGCCCTGGGCGAGACGCTGGATGCCTGCGCCGCGCTCTGGCCCCGGCTGGGCGATGCGCCGCTGCCGCCGGGCTGGCAGCGGCGGCTCTGGGCGCGGGCGCTGTGGGAGGCGCTGACCTTCGGCCACCGGGACCGGGTGGCGCGGATGCGGTTTCTGCTCTCGGCCGCGCACCAGATCCGCCGCCGCGGCCTGCACCGGATGCAGGGGCCGCTCGATCCCTATGTCTCGCCCCGGATCGAGGGGCTGATGCGGCTGTGGCGCAGCCCGGGTCAGCCGGTTGCATCCCGGGGCCGGGCCGGGCAATAACCACGGATACGCGCCGGCCATCGCTGAGGACCCCGTTTCATAATGCTGACCTTTTCCGCCCTGACGCCCGCGCGCTTCGCCTATCGCGCCGATTTCTCGCACGACCCTTTCGCCAATATCTCCTTTTTCGACGCCGCGCGCGAAGAGATCCTGTTTCATCTCTCGCTGCGCGCCGAGGAGGGGCTTGCGGTCTGCAACCGGCGCGGCGCCGCGCTGGCGGACTGGCACCGCGAGATTCCGCGGCGGGTGCGGCTGGGTCGGCAGGCGCTGGTCGAGATCGCCTTTGCCGTGCCACGGCTGGCGGTGCGGCTCGACGGGCAGGAGATCTTCACCTTTGGCGGGCCGCTGCGGCGGGGCCGGTTCCCCGATCTGGCCGGGATTGCGCAGGTGGATTTCCAGGGCGGGCTGATTCCGGCAAGCCTTGACATGGATGTCAGCCATCCAGGGGTCGACCGGGGCCGGCTGCACCTGAACGGGCGGTTGGAACTGCGTGCGCCCCGGCCCGCCGGGGCCACGGGGTTCCGGCTGGAAATCCCCGAAACAGGGTCTGATTTTCCGATCTTCCCCGACCTGCCCGGCACCGGTCTGCGCGCCGCGCTGCCGGGGCGGATCTGGGCCGGCCTGGACGCCGGGGTGCCCTTGCGGGTCCGGCTGCTGGCCGACGGGCGGGCCGTGGACGAGATCGTGCTGACACCCGAGGACCTGCTGGCCCGGGTTGTGCCGCTGCTGTCGCGGCCGGGGCTGGCGGGGGATCCGGGGCTGGCGGCGCTGGTGGCTGAACATCTCCGCTTCGCCGGGCTGGAGGCGCGGTTCGACCCGCTGGCCCGATCGGGGTTGGCGCGTCTGGGCGGCGCGCTGGGATTCGCGCGTTTCCTGCAGTCCGGCGGGGGGGCGGCAACCGCGCCGGCCCCGGCCCCGGTTCCGGACAATGCCGGGGCCGAGGTGGCCCTGATCGCGGCCAAGGCCGAGGCAGAAGCCGAGGCGGCCCTGACCGCGGCCAAGGCCGAGGCGGAAGCCGAGGCGGCCCTGACCACCGCGCTGGCGGCCGCGGCCCCGGCCCTGCGTGCGCTTGAACCCGGCGGCGATCCGGCACGGGCGCTGGCCGCGCTGGCGCCGCCTCCGGGCAAGGGACGGCTCTATTTCTACATCGCGTTGACCGAACCCTTCTGTCTCAAGGGCTGTTTCGACGCCCTGCGCGACCACGCGCTGGCCACGGGAGCGACCGGCGAGGCCGGCGGGGGGCTGGAGGGGCTGGAGCCCTCGCCCGACGACGCCTGGTTCAATTCCGGGCTGCTGCCCTGGCTGTTGCGGGCGGACCGGGCCGAAACCCTGCGTGACGTGATGTGGCGGCTGGAGAACGCGCGCAAGGGCTGGATCATGACGCCACCGCTGGCCTGGGCCGTGGCGCAGACGCTGGCGGCGCGCACGCTCAACGAGAAGACCCGCGAGGAGATCCTGTACAGCTTCCTGCATTTCCTGCGCAAACGCGGCGCCCGCTATTGGGAGCGCACCTCCTGCGTGGCGCTGATCGGCACCGCGCTCGACCTGCTGGAGGCCCGGGACAGCCTGTCGGATTACATGCGCAAGGATCTGGAACGGATCCTGCTGCAGGTCTACGGCCTGTCGCGCCCGTTCTGGGATATGGTCGCGGCCCGGGATATCGCCCTGCCCCCCGCCCTGGCGGCAGCGCGGGACGGGTTTGCCGCGCTGGACGACGGGGCGGCGACCCCGGCGGTACGGGAGGCGGCCCTGCGCCTGTTCGACCAGGCCGACTGCGCCGAGGCGCCGCGGATCCGCCGCGACCTGTTCGGCCCCTCCGGGGTGGCCGGAGAGGCGGGAGGGGCGCCGGATGCGGCGGCCCTGGCCCGGACCGGGCTCGATATCGGCGAGGCCGCGCTCAGGCACCTGGCCGCGCCGGGCGGCGCCCTGCCCCCGGTGCTGGCCGACGCCGCCCGCCTGGCCCTGCCCGGCTGCTATACCCGGGTGCCCCGCGCACCCTATGCCGGCGTGCAGGAGCGCGCCGCCCGCACCGCCGCCGTCCTGCTGGCGCAGGCCCGGACGGGAACGGATCCGGTCGACGGGCTGGCCCCGCTGCTGCCCGACCTGATGGTGCTGAGCGGCCGCCGGTCGCAGCAGCTTGGCCTTGGCCTGGGGGTGGCCCTGCTGGCCGGGCTGCGCCAGACCGGGGCCACCGGAGCTGCCGACTGGCTGGAATGGGCCCTGGCCGACATGCTGCGCGAGCTGACCACGAACGCCAGGGTCACCAGCGCCGCCCCTCGGCTGGAGCTCGATCCGGTCACCGGCCAGCCCCGGCGTCTGCGTCCCGGGGAAGAGGCGCCGGAACTCGATCTCGAACCGGTCCCCTCGCTGACCGATCTGGCGCGCGCCCCGGCCGTGGCGCAGCCGCTGCGGCGGCTGCATCCGGCCCCGGACAGCCCGCTGGCGGGGCTGGCGGCGGCGGCCCGGTCCGCCGCGCTGCCCGCACCGCATCCTGCCCTGCCCGAGGACAATCCCCTGTTCGACACGCTGGTGACGGTGTTCTCGTGCAAGCCCAATCTCGCCACCCGCATACCGGCGCTGCGCGCGGCATGGCTGGCGCGGCTGGCGGAACTGGGCGTGCCCTACGTGATCGTCACCGGCGACGGCGACGGCACGCTGTCGGGCGATGTGCTGGCGCTGGATGCGCCGGACGATTACGAGGGCCTGCCGCAAAAGACGCTGGCCACCATCGCCTGGGTCCGGGCCAACACCGGCTTTGCCCATATGTTCAAGATCGACGACGACTGTTTCCTGAACGCCGATGCCTTCTTTCACGGGCTGAGCTACCGGAAGGCCGATTATTACGGCCGCACCCTGACCCGGGGCGTCGGCCAGATGGACCGCGCCTGGCATACGTTGAAATCCGGCTCGGACCGGGGCCGGTTCGAACTGGACAAGTCGCCCGAACCTTCGGCCTATTGCGATGGCGGTTCGGGCTATGCGCTCAGCCGCACCGCGATGGAGGCCGCGCTCGCCGCCGCGGCCAGCCCCGAGGGACAGGCGCTGATCGGCGCCTCGTTCATGGAAGACAAGCTGCTGGGCGATCTTCTGTCGCTGGCGGGGATCCGCCCGGAAAACACCGATTACCGCATCGCCGTCCGCCGCCGCGAGGCGCCGGGCGGGCGCACGGTGGCGCGCTGGGAAAACGGTTTCTACCCCAGCCGGGCCAATCCGGTCGCGCTGATCCACCTGGACGACGCCGCCGACCAGGCCACCGCCGCCGCGGCGCTGGCCTCCGATGCGCTGATCCCGAACAAGATCTGGCCCAGCTACCAGCCCGCGCGGCTGGGGGCGGACAGCAACGCGCTGGAGATGATCACGGGGCCCGAACGGCTGGTGGCGGCCCGCGAGGCGCCGGTGGCGGTGGTCGCCTGCATGCGCAACGAGATGTTCATGCTGCCCTCCTTCCTGGCGCATTACCGCCGGCTGGGGGTCGAAAGCTTTCTGATCGCCGACAACTGTTCCGACGACGGCACCCTGGAATACCTGGCCGAGCAGCCCGATGTGGCGCTGTTCTCGGTCGATACCGCCTACAGCAAGTCGCGCTATGGCGTGGCCTGGCAGCAGGCGCTGATGGCCAACCTGCGCCCGAACCGCTGGTCGCTGGTGGCCGATGCCGACGAGTTGCTGGTCTGGGAGCGCGAGCCGCGCCAGACCCTGCCCGGTCTGCTGGGGCAGGACGCTTTTGCCGCGGCCGATGCCGTGCGGGTCTTCATGCTCGACCTCTATCCCGAAGGCTCGCTCTCCGAGGCGACATTCGCCAGCGGCGATCCGTTCTCCGAAACCGGTCATACCGACAGAATGCCCTTTTTAGAGACATCATACGGGCGCGGCCCCTATTCCGACAGCCCGACCTGGACCAGCGCCGTGCGGCACCGGCTGATCCCCGGATCGCGGGCGGAACTGTTCGTCGCGCAGAAGATGGCGCTGCTGAAATACAGCCCCTTCATGCGGCTGTCGGCGGGGCTGCACTATGTCTCCGGCACCCGGCCCGCCGCGCGCGAGCTGATCTTCGGCCATTTCAAGTACAATGCCGATTTCCGCCGCAAGGCCCAGGCCGAGGTGGCGCGCGGCCAGCATTTCAACGATGCCGAGGAATACCGGAAATACCTCGCCCTCGTTTCCGAGGGGCGCGATGTGATCTTCGATGCCGATGTCTCGGTCCCCTGGCAGGATTGTGCCTTCGTCAAGGCGCGGCTGGGCTGAGTTCAGGGGCGGTTTCGCCTTTGTAGAGCCTGTTCAGCTCGTCCAGATGCAGGTCCATCCGCCGCGGCGGCCGGGCGCCCTGCCAATAGGCGTGCCAATCCACCTCGCCGGCCAGAAGCGCCCGGATCCGGTCGCTGAAGGCCGCCGTGTCGCCGGCGGCAAAGACCATCGCGGGACAGTTCGCCAGTTCGCGCGCGCCGCCCATGTCGCTGGTCAGCAGCGGGATGTGGCGGGCATGCATCTCGATCGCGACCTGGGGCAGGTTGTCCTCCCACAGGGCGGGGATCAGGCCCACATCCACATCCGCCAGCAAAGCGTCCAGCTGGTCGTGGCTGTAGCCGTTGACATGGCGCAGCCCCGCCAGCCTGGGCCGCAGCGCCTCGAGCCGGGCCAGCGCGGCAGGCGGTCCGGGCAGGGCGGCGATCGTCAGGCGCAGGCGCGCCACCAGATCATCGGGCATGGATTCGAGCGCGTCGAGCAGGAAGAAGAACCCCTTGTCCCGGCGCATGTACCCCAGAAACCCCAGTGTTAGGGTCTGGTTTTCACCTGATGGCATCGGCTTTGGCCGGGTCTGGTCGTAAAGGGCCGCGTCGCGCGCGCCGATATAGCTGGTGCGCAGGATCGCGGAGGAGATGCCATAGGATTCGGCGATCTGCCGCACCCGGTCCGAGACGCACAGGACCAGGTCGCAATGCGCATTGATCCGCTCGGTCATGCCGGCCCGGCGGGCGGCGAATCCGCCCGGATCGGGCCGCACCGCCGCCGGAACAGGTGCGCCCCGCAGCCGCCGGCCGAGCCAGCCCGCCGCCCGGGCGCCGCGCCCGCCCACCCGCATGGCCTGGCGGAAGATCAGGTCGAAGGCTCGCGTGCCCGGCCTGATCCCGGCACATTTCAGGTGATAGGCCAGCCCGTTGGCAAGCCGGACCAGGCGTTCGTCCGGCTTGTGCGGCAGGCAGGCGCCGCATTTGGCGCCGCCTTCGAAATCGGTGCAGGCGGCGCGCTCCTGGTGCCACAGGTTCACCTGCGGGCAGACCGGGTAATAATTGTGCAGCGACAGGATCACCCGGGTCCGCGGCCAGCGCGTCTTGAGCGTCAGCACATCGGCGGGCAGCCCTTCGAGATTGTTGAAATGGATCACGTCATAGGGGCCGGTGCGTTCGATGAAATCGAAGAACGCGGCCTGGGTGGCGGGCTCCTCCAGCTGTGCGGGGTTGCCGAAGGAATGATGCGCCGGCGACAGCACACCGGAATTGACGATCTCGTAGCGCCGGTCGCGGTCCTGTTCGGGGCCGTGGCGCACCCGTTCCCAGCGCAGCCCCCGCCGTCCGAGATCATAGGAGATGCCCGAGGACAGGAAGACCGCATCGGCCCCTTCGGCGGCCAGCGCCGCCATCAGGTTGCGCTGATAGACCGTGACCCCGCCGCCGCGGCGCTCGTCGTCCAGGTAATCGACCCAGTTGTAATAGAGGATGCGCCGGGGCGGCTCCGTCGCGCCGCCTGTCATGCCCCGATCTCCCGCCCCAGCCAGCCCTTGCGGCCGAGCGCGGTGAAATAGGCCCGGATCGGCTCGGGGTCCTCGAACCGGTCGAGAATGGTGTCGCTGCCCTGTTTCACCAGCGGGCTTGCCATGTCCGCATCTTCGTCCAGGCCGAGGAATCCGCACAGCCGGGCGTTGAAGTCCGGTTCGAACATCTCGCGGTACTCCACCGCCATGCGGTGATGCGGCAGCTGTTCGAACCATTGCGAGAACAGATAGTCATAGGTCTCGAACTCGTGCCAGTACTGGCTGATCTGAAAGGTGCCGGCCTTGATCCGTTCGCTGACATGCGTGTCGGCCTCGACCTGGGCCCAGCGTTTGCTCTTGTCGGCCTTGATCAGCGAGGCGACCTGCGCCAGCTTGTTCTGCCGGTGCACATAGATCAGCTTCAGATCCTCCTGATCCGGCAATTCGCTGAGAATGCGGATATTGTGTCCGATCATGTATTTGTAGCCGACCGCCGCATGCGGCCCGCCGGCATGTTCCTTGAAGAACTGCCGCGCGAAATAGCGCGGCGCCCTGTCGCGGGCCAGCAGGGCGGGCCGGGTCCGGTCTTCCTCCCTCGCACCGATGATCGCATAGGGGTTGAACTGCTCGCCGGCGCAGGTGATGCGCGGGTGGGAATTGAGCAGGGTCATCAGGTAGGTCGTCCCGCTGCGGGGAAGCCCGATGATCAGGAACCGTGTCTGCCTGTCTGCGCCTGTCTTTTCTGTCATGTCACTCGGTATCATATCTCTTCGGGGGTCATTGCATCACCTCGAGGTGCAGTGCAATCGCCTCTTCGAGGTCGTCGAAATAATAGAGCTTGCCCTCGACCAGAACCGCGCCCGCCTCGCAAAACTGCCGCAACTCGGCCATGGCATGGCTCACCATCAGCGCGCCCGCGCTTTTCATCCGCTCGCGGAACACCGCCTGGCTCTTGCGCTTGAAGGCGGCATCGCCCACCGCGGTCACCTCGTCCACAAGGTAGGTGTCGAAGGGGATGCCCATCGAAGCGCCGAAGGTCAGCCGCGAGCGCATGCCCGCCGAATAGCTGCGCACCGGCATGTGGAAATGTTTTCCCAGTTCGGCGAAATCCTCGACAAAGGCCAGGAGCCCCTCGGTATCGACCCCATAGATCCGGGCCAGGAAGCGCACGTTCTGCGCCCCTGTCAGCTCGCCGTGGAACGAGCCGCCGAACCCCACCGGCCAGGAGATCGACCCGTTGCTGGAGACCCGGCCGCTGTCGGCGCGCATGGTGCCCGCGACGATCTGCAACAGCGTCGACTTGCCCGCCCCGTTGCGCCCCAAGAGCGCCACCGATTTGCCGGAGGGCAGGGTCATGTCGATCGCATCCAGCACGATCTTGCGCTCGCCCCGCACGCGGAAGCTCTTGGTGAGATGCTCGAAACGGATCATCGCGGTTATCCCGGCGGCTCAGCCACGATCGCGGATACTGTAATAGACCAGCGCCAGGATCGACCAGAGCATCACGAAGAACAGCCCCGCCAGGCCGATCAGCACGAAGCGGCGCGGAAACTCGGAGTCGTCGGCCAGCGTCGGGTCGATATAGGTGGCCAGGTAGCGGCTTTGCCGGGCGGCATTGGCGCGCGCCAGGTCAAGCGCGGTCAGCGCCGCGCGATAGGTCTCCTCGGCGAATTTCATGTCCACCGTCAGGCTTTCGAATTCGGCCAGCAGCGAGGGATAGTCCTCGCCCACCGCGCCGGTCTCGGTGCTGCTGCTGGCAAAGGTCTGCCGTTCGATGGCGATGCGCTCGCGGATCACCTCGATCATCCGTTCGGCATTGGTCACCCGCGGGTCGCTGGCGCTGACCGTGTCGCGCAGCAGATCGTATTCGATCAGCGCCGTGGCCAGCTGCTGCTGCAGGTTGTTCATCACCCCCATGCGCCCCTGCAGATCGGCGACCGGATCGACGATCCGGGTCCGGGTCCGGAACCGGGTCATCTCCTCGCGGGCCAGCTTGAGCCGGGCGATCGCATCGTCCAGATCGGCCCGGGCATAGCGCAGCGCGTCCTCGCGCGCCTGGACGTTCAGGTCGTTGATCAGCTCCTGGCTCAGCCGCACGATCTCGGCGGCGATGGTCCGGGCGGTCTCGCGGTCGAAGGCCAGCACCCGCACCTCGGTCAGCCCGCTGGAGCGATCATAGGAAATCCGCACGACCCGCTGCCAGTACCAGACCAGATCCTCGAGCGTGGCATCGGGCCAGATGGTGAACAGGAAGTCGCGCGGCCAGCCGGCGGAATAATGCGCCCTGAGATCGACCATGGAGTCGATCTCCTCGACGATTTCCTGGCTCTGGATGAATTCGTAGAGGATGTCGCTGTCCGAGGCGGTATTGGCGCCGGCCAGCTGGGCCAGCCCGCCCAGCATTTCCGAGGCCGCCTCGCCCTCGTCGGAGCGCACGATGAAGCCGGTGGTCGAACTGTACTGGTCGTCGGCGACGACCCACAGATAGAAGGCAAGCGCCAGCAGCGGCATCAGGACAAGCAGGCCAAAGCTTGCCATCAGGCCCCAGTGCCGCCGCTTCACGGTGGCGGGGCTGGCGACGGGGCGCACCACTACCGTGGGCTGCTGCCACTGGCCCTGGCCCTGACCCTGGGGCTTCGGTGCTTGTGCGCCTTGAGGCTTTGGCGCTTGCGCGGCTGGATTATTTGGCGCTTGCGCGCCGGGGCCTTGCGGATTTGGCGTTTGCGCGCCCTGGGGCTTTGGCGCTTGCGCGGCTGGACTATTTGGCGCTTGCGCGCCGGGGGCGGCCGCGGGTTTCTGATCCGGCTTCGGTTGTGCTGCCTGGGCCGCCTGTGCCGGGGCGTCCTTCTGCCCGGTGGCACCCGGCTCCGCGGAAGGTACAGCCTGAATAGTCTTTGTCATGGAAACCCGTCTCGGTATAAGGCCGTCATAAATCTTGTTGGAACTCGTACAGAATTGCGAAGGGTAATAACAGCATGACAAGGCCCCGTCCATGACGCCCGATCTGCCCTCGGACCTTCCCCGGGGCCGGGTCCGGCCCAACCGCCGCTTTGCCACGGTGCGGACGGTGATGGCGTTGATGCTGCGCGAGATGTCGACCCGCTACGGCCGCTCGCCCGGCGGCTATCTCTGGGCGGTGCTGGAGCCGCTGGGCGCGATCCTGATCCTGGGGCTGGCCTTTTCCCTGATCATGCGCACCCCGCAGCTGGGCAACAGTTTCATCCTGTTCTATGCAACGGCCTATCTGCCCTTCAACCTGTACCAGAGCCTGTCGCTGCTGGTGGCGCGCTCGATCACCTTTTCCAAGCCGCTGCTGAAATATCCTGCCGTCACCTGGGTTGACGCGATCCTGGCCCGGTTCCTGCTGAACCTGCTGACCGGGGTGCTGGTGACCTATCTGCTGCTGACCGGAATCCTGGCGGTCAGCGACACCCGGACCGTGATCGAACTGGGCCCCGTTGTCGAGGCGATGGCGCTGGCGGCCCTGCTGGGGCTGGGGCTTGGGGTTCTCAACTGCCTGCTGATCGGCATGATCCATGTCTGGGATCTGGTCTGGTCGATGGCCACCCGGCCGCTGTTCCTGGCCTCGGGCATCTTCTTCCTCTACGAGGACCTGCCGCAGTTTGCCCAGGATATCCTGTGGTTCAATCCGTTGATCCACATCTCCGCGCTGTCGCGGTCCGGCTTCTACCCGATGTATTCACCGCAGTATGTTTCGGTGCCCTATGTGCTCTTCTTCAGCCTGATACCCCTGGTCCTGGGGCTTCTGCTTCTGAGCCGCTATCACCGGGATATCCTGAACGCCTGACCGGCCCCGCCGGGCCCGCCAGCGCCAGCACCGCCGCATGCGGCAGATCGGTGCGCCGGCGCATCCCGTCGGCGATCGCCCGGCCCATCAGCCGCAGGAAGGCGCGGCGCTCGCCCCTGTGATGGCGCGTCTTGAGCAGCCATTTCGGCAGGATGGCAAGACAGGCGGGCAGGAACAGCCAGCCCGCCGCCATCCGGTAGAGCATCAGCAGGTTGCGGTGATAGTAATAGGCCTTCCACAGCGGCAGGAAGCGCCCGCGCTGACCTTCGAACGTGCTCAGATCGTGTTCGAACCGCACCGAAGGCTCGAACCCGATCCGCCCGCCGGCCCGGGTCAGCCCCAGCGTATAGAGCCCGTCATCGCCATAGATGAAAAGCTGCGGATCGGGATAGCCGATCCGCGCGATCGCCTGGCGCGAGATGAAGAAGCCGACAAACGAGGTCACGTCGATCTGCATCCCGGGCCCGTCGTAATCGGCGGGCTGGACGTGAAACCCCGACCGGCCGCCGCCCAGCAGCGTGCGCAGGAACTCGCGCCGGTGCCAGAACGGGTTGCGCGACGGGCGGTTCATCTCGCAGATCTCGCCGCCGGGAAAATAGACCGCCGCCGCCACCGCATCCCAGCGGTCCCCGGGCAGGGCGTGAAAGGCCGCCAGCCCGCCGGGCGCGGGACGGCCGTCGTCATCGGTCAGCAACAGCCAGTCGGGCGCATGGGCTGCGACCGCGTGGCGCATGCCCCGTTCGAACCCGCCGGCCCCGCCGGTATTGATCTCGTTCCGCAGCACGTCGAGCCGGGGGTCGTCCTGCCCTGCCAGCCAGTCGGCGGTGCCATCGGTCGAGGCATTGTCGACCACCACCAGCGCCGCCAGATGTCCGGGCGCGGCCTCCAGCAGCCGGGCCACGGTTGCGCGCAGCTTCTCGAGCCGGTTGTAGGTGACCACCACCGCGACAAGACGGCGCGGCGGGAGAGCGGAAGAGGGGGCGGCTGGAACGGTGGACTGCATGAGAGGCAAAACACATAAATGCCCTCGCATGTCAAACCCTGCGCCCCCGCCTTGCGCTCCCATGTCGCCCGCCGCGGTCTTGCCCATGTCGGATTCATCGGGAAAGATAGGCGTCGAAAAGACTCAAGCAGAAGCGGGTGCGGGTCAGCCCTTTCGAAACAAGGGATGGTCGTAAGGGGATTTTACAGGTCTCTGTGATAGCCGTCTGCGGAATATCAAAGACCGGGAGCCTCGTTCCATGTGCCAGATCTGTACTTCGTTCCGACCATTCGATCCCGCATGCGGCTATGCCGCGCTGTCCGCCGAGCCGCTGAACGCCGTGCCCGCGGTGTCGGTCTCGATCAGCCAGAGCGTGGAGGGGACCCCGGCGGAGATCGCCGATTACATGGTGAACGGGTACTGGGCAGGTCTCGGTCAGGGGCCGCGCGCGCCGGAGCTGGGAAGCGGCAACAGCCTGACCGTCGATCTCGGCGGGCTCGATGCCGCCCGGCAGGCGGTTGCCCGGGCCGCGCTCGAGGCCTGGTCGGATGTGACCGGCATCACCTTCGTGGATTTCGTTCCCCAGCCGCTGGCGCAGGTGAGCGAGAACGGGGATGCCGCCGCCGGGGTCTCCACCACCGCGCAGGTCGCGCCGGGAGAGCGGTTCAACGGCACGCTGGGCGGGGCGGACAACAGCGACTGGGTGCGCCTCGACGTGACGAATGGCACGAACTATACCATCACCCTGACCGGCATCAGCCTGTCCGACCCGCTGCTGGTGCTGCGGGACGTCAACGGTGCTGCCTTGCTCACCGTCGATGACGTGGCCCCCGGCAATCCGGATCCGGTGATGAGCTTCACCGCCACCGGCGACGGGTATTTCTTGCTCGACGTGCAGGCCGCGGATGGCGGTGGCGGCAGTTATGCGCTGGACGTGGTCAGCGGCACCGGCGGTAGTGGCGCGCAGATCACTTTCCGCTCCGACATGCCCGGCTCGATCACCAATGCCAGCGTCTCCGGCCAGACCCAGCTGTCGGCCGAGGTGAACATCACCCAGAACTGGGGCAACGGCATCCTGAGCTACGACAACTACACCTTCATGACCTATATCCACGAGATCGGTCATGCACTGGGTCTGGGGCATCCGGGTCTCTACAACGCCGACGCCGTCTATGGGCAGGACGAGGTCTTTGCCAATGACAGCTGGCAGATGTCGGCGATGTCCTATTTCAACCAGACCGAAAACACCTCGATCATTGCCAGCCGGGCGGTGGCGGTCACCCCGATGCTGGCCGATGTCCTGGCCATCCAGCAGATCTATGGCACCCCGACGACCCTGCGCAGCGGCGATACCGTCTATGGGGCGGGCACCAACCTGACCGGCTATCTCGGCGATCTGTTCCGGCTCTGGTCGGGCGAGGCGGCGGCCGACCCGGCGCTGTTCCGCGACAATCCCTTCGCCTTTACCCTGGTCGACAGCGGCGGCACCGACACCGTGGATATGAGCTTTGTCACCGCGGCGCAGCGCATCGACCTGCGCGCGGGGCATTTCTCGGATGTGGACGGGCTGATCGGCAACATGGGCATCGCCTTCGGCACCGTGATCGAGAACGCGGTGGGCGGGTCCGGCAACGATACGCTGACCGGCAATGCCGCCGACAACCGGCTGACCGGCGGGGCGGGCAACGACCTGATCCAGGGCGGTGGCGGAACCGGCGACCGGGCGGTCTATGCCCTGGCCATGGCCCAGGCCACGGTCACCCGGCAGGGCGACGCGACCGTCGTGTCCTCGGCGCTGGGGACCGACACGCTGACCGGCATCGAATACCTGGTTTTCTCCGATCAGACCCTGGCGCTCATCGGCAGCACCACCGAACCCACCGGCGGCAACGACACCCTGACCGGCACCGAAGGCGACGATCTGATCTCGGGGTTTGCGGGCAATGATTCGATCCTGGGGCTGGGCGGCAACGACACGCTCTATGGTGGTCCGGGGGGGGACACGCTCGACGGTGGCGCGGGCAACGACCTGCTTGGCGGGACCACGGAAAACGACCTGCTGCTGGGCGGCTGGGGCAACGACCAGGCCTATGGCGCGGCGGGCGACGACACGATCCGGGGCGGTGGCGGCAGCGACACCCTGGGCGGCTCGGCCGGCAATGACCAGATCCATGGCGACGACGGCAACGACGGGCTCTGGGGCTCGTTCGGGGACGACACCATCGAAGGCGGCGCCGGGGCGGACACGCTGGGCGGCTTCTGGGGCACGGATTCGCTGAGCGGCGGCGCCGGCAATGATGAGCTCTGGGGCGCGGGAGGCAACGACACGCTCGACGGCGGCGACGACGACGACCGCGTCGGCGCGGGGGTCGATGACGACCGCGTTTCGGGCGGCGCCGGCAACGACCAGGTGTTTGGCGGGCTGGGCAATGACACGGTGTTCGGCAATGACGGCAACGACACGTTGTACGGTGCGGCGGGCGACGACGTGATCGACGGGGGGCTGGGCAGCGACGAGATGTATGCCGGGCCGGGCACCGACCGGATCATCTTCTCGGCCGGGCAGGACACGGTATTCTTCTTTTCCGCCACCGAGGACCGGGTGGACCTGTCCGGCGTGGCCGCGATCACCGGTTTCGCCGACCTGACCGCCAACCACCTGGCCGAGGTCAACGGCAGCGCGGTGATCACCGACGGGCTGGGCAATGCGCTGAGGCTGGACGGGATCGCCGCCGCCGCCCTCGGGGCCGAGGATTTCCTGTTCCAGTAACCGCGACGGCGGCGGTTGGGGCCTGCGCGGCCCCGCCTGCCGCCGGCTGCCCGCTCAGGCGCGGGCGCAGACATCCTCGCCCAGATAGCGGCCGGTCTGCACTTCGATCGGAACCATCGGCACCTTGCCGGGGTTTTCCATCCGGTGCACCGCGCCGATGATCAGGCTTTCGTACCAGCCCGGGGGCGGTGTTCCTTGCCGCAAGAAATGCACAAAAAAAGAACAGGCCGAAACGGCCTGTTCCCTGGTGTTTCAATCCATCGGAACCGATGGAGATCAGGACCCGCTGGTGGTGGTCGTGGTCGTGGTGGTCTCGTCGTCGCTGGCAACCGCCGCGATGATGACCACACCGGCGATGATGCCTGCCGCAGCGCCTGCGCCCAGCGTACCGCCGACCAGGCCGCCGCCAGTGGCTCCACCCTGCACGGCGCCGGCATAGGCCGGGTTCACGGTTCCCGGAGTGCACCAGACCTTCAGGCGGCCATCTTCCAGATATTCCGCGCGAGTGACGTCGCAGATATTGGCAGCGCGCGCATCGGAAAGTGCATCGGCCGAGACCATTGCGGGAATCGTCATTGCGCAAGCGGCAAGAGCGACAATCATCTTTTTCATAATCAAACCCCTTTTGGCTGAACTTGGCCTCGTTGTAGACCAGATCATGTACCTTTTCAACGCGCCCTGCGCGCCTGTCCACTGAAAAGCGGCACTTTTTCGCGCTTTGTCCCCGGGTTGTTTCCGAATTGCCTATGGCGCAAGCTGTCTCAGCCGCAGATACCCCAGATAGGGGCCCGCCCATTGCCGGGATTGCCGCACCAGGCCGGCGCGTTCGTCGACCCAATAATCGTTGATTGCTTCGCCTCCCGAACCGCTGCAGGTCTGCTGCAGGTGGCGAGTCGGATAGCGGCGTTCGACGATTTCGATCGTCTCGGTCCCCAGGTCGGCCAGCTCGCAGACCAGCGCCATGCGCTGCGCCTCTTCGTCGCCACCGCGAATCAGCATCACATGCGCGCCGCCCCCCGAGGGACCCGGCCCGCCGCCGACGCGCACCTCGCTCGACAGGACATCGCCGCCCAGGCCCCGGGTGGCCACCAGCACCCCGTTGCGCAGGGCGATGGTGGAATTGTCTCCGGTGCGCCAGACGGTAACCTGTCCGGCCGCGCCGTCGTCGCGTTCGGCGTTGACATAGAGATAGGCCGCCGCGTCGCGCGCCTCGACCGTCACCTCCAGCGCCGCACCCTCCAGCGCGTCGAGCTGGGCCCGGGTCACCGGCGGCAGGCCGGCATCGGGAGGCCCGAGCCGCTGCCGGATCAGCCCGGCCGTGTTGTTCAGCACCTGCACCTGCAGCGGCGCTTCCTCGGTGCCGCTGGAGCAGGCCGCCAGCAATAGGAGCAATCCGAAAGAGGCCAGCCGCTTCATTCCCAGAACCCCGCCCATTGATCGGTCAGCGCCTTTTGATGCGCCTTGCGCACCTCGCCGTAAAGCCGCCCCGGCACCGTTAGCCGCGCGCCGCCGTCGCGCTGGATCGGACGGATCACCGTGCCCATGCTCTTGCGGCTCGGCTTGCCCAGGAACCAGCCGAGCGGCATCGAGAAGCGGATGCCCTTGTCAAAGGAGCCCTCGCCGAATTCGGCGGCCGAGACATTGGTCAGGGTAAAGAAGGCCCCCACCGACCAGCCGTTGGCAAAGATCCGGTCCATCGCAAAGGTCGCCCCCACATCGCCGGCAAGGTAACGGCCCACGTCGACCTGCCCGTGCAGCCCGTTGCCGAAATCCATGTAGGCCGAGGCATGGCCGGTGAAGACCCGGTAATCCCGGAAGCCCAGCCGCTGGTTGTAATCGCGCTTGAGCGCATAGTTCAGCTCGACCCCCAGCCCCAGCAGGCTGTTCACCGGCTTCCACAGGAGCTCGGTGGAAAGCCCGCCGTAGCCATATTCGAAATAGCCCGCCGTCACCCGCGCATAGAGATCCTCGCCCGGCTGCCAGTAGCGCGCCACGTAGAGATTGTTCAGCGTGGTGCCGTATTGTGCGTAAAGCGCCTGATCGGTGCGCACCGGCGGCAGTGCCGAGGTCGACACCCGCCCGTCCTTGAGATTGCCGGCGAGACGCTGGAAGACCCTTCCCGAGATCACCCAGCCCGGCGCCGGCTGGTAGGTGGCGCCGAAATCGAGACCGACGTCGATGCGCACCGGCTGCTGCGGGTCGAAATAGGCCGGCGCGAAATAGGGCGCCACCGACCAGCTGAAATCGGGATAGAGCTCACGCCCGAACACGGCCGTCTCCGCGGGCGGTCCCGCCGCCCCGATGCCGGCCACGGCCAGGATCGCCTCCGGCGCCTCGGGGTCGAACTCCAGCGCCTCCAGATCCGAGCGCCGGAGGGTGACCCGCGACAGGCTCAGCCCGCGCGACACCAGCACCAGGTCGAAGGTCTCGACCGAGGGCGGCATCACCCGCGCCAGGGCGCGCGCCGCCCGGCCGATGGCAATCGCATTCGACATGTAGCGCGTGTTGCGGAACCGCAGCTCGGCCCGGGCGGCGCTGACATCGAGGCTTTCCAGCACCAGCCCGTCATCCTTCAGGATCGGTCCCAGCAGCGAGCGCAAGAGCGGCGCCGGTTTCGCCTCCGCCCAGCTGGTGTTCCAGGCCTCGGGGTTGGTGGCCCGGTCGGGCCGCACCGCGACCGGCTGCGGCGCGGGCACCGTCATCGGCATCGGCGGCTGTTTCGGGTTCAGCTGGATCTGGGCGCTGAGGCCGAACTCGGAGCCGTAAAGGTAATAGGCGCCCAGCCGGGTCCGCGGGCTGGCCTGCCACTCGACACCGAAGTTCACCGGCGATTTCTTCCGGAACACCGAGGTGGTCCGGGTCTCGGTCACGTAATCGTCCGAGGAATATTCCAGCTTCAGCGCCCATTTCTCGTCCACCTGCCATTCGAGACCGCCGAACAGCGCCATCGGACCGCGGAACCACTGGTCATAGGACAGCTGGCCGCCTGTATTGGCCGGGTCATAGGGCGGCCGGTTGCCGAAACCGCCGAAGGACCCGAAGGACCCCAGCCGCCCCCATCCCAGGCCGGCGCTGAGCTTCAGCCGTCCGGGCAGGCGCGAGGCCCCCATGGGCGGGGTCTGGAATGTCTTTGTCGCGACCAGATATTCGGCCGCATAGATGCCGGTGCCGGCGAAATCCTGCAGGCCAAGGGTGATCTGCGGCCGGTAGCGGCCTTCCTGCGCCAGCCGGAAGCGCACGTCGAAACCGCGGTCGTAATAGGTGGGAAAACCGTTCAGGTTCCAGTTGCTGATCGAGTTGTAGCGGAAGCTCGCCGACATCCAGGGCGTCGGCTGGAAGGTCAGCGTATAGCGCCCCTGGCCGCCGAAATAGCTGACCGTGGTGGTGAACTGCCCGTCGGGCAGCATCTCGCCCGAGGGCATGTCGATCACCCCCGGCACCCCGTAGAAGTTCAGGCTGGGCTGCGGCAGGGTCCGGAAATGCGGGGTCGTGGGCCCGTCCTGCCCCTGCGGGGCATCCTGGGCTGTCCCCGGCAGCGCGGCCATGCAGATCGCGGCTGCCGCCGCCAGCATCCTGCCTGTCATCCTGTTCTTCACCCCGGCGCCCCTGCCTGTCGTTCCTTGCCGCCCTTAGATCACGAAGCCGGGGCGGCGATCAATCGTATTGGCAATGGTCGCGGCTGACCGGGCCGCCATGCGTGACCCGAAAGCCCCGGGTTCAGGAGGTCTTGCGGCTGTCTTCCCAGATTCTGTAGCCCTCGACCCAGCGCAGGATCACCTGCCTGGCCGCCACCGCATCGCTGGCCGCCAGCGCCTCGCGCAGTCCGCGCATCACCGCGGCCACCTCGATTTCCGACAGCCTCTCCTCCTGCGCGCAGAAGATCTTCTGGTGCCGGGTGCCTATCAGGTTCCGGCTCAGCGTCAGCTCTTCCTCCAGCTTCTCGCCGGGGCGCAGGCCGATGATCTCGATCTCGATATCGCCCTCGGGATTGTCCGCGTCGCGCACCGTGTAACCGGCGCGCTGGATCACCTGGCGGGCCAGTTGCATGATCGGCACCGGCGCGCCCATGTCGAGCACGAAGACCTCGCCGCCGCGGGCCTCGGCCCCGGCCCTGAGCACCAGTTGCACCGCTTCCTGGATGGTCATGAAAAAGCGCTTCACCCGCGGATCGGTCACGGTGACCGGCCCGCCGCGGCTGATCTGGTCCTGGAACAGCGGCACCACCGAGCCCGACGAGCCCAGCACGTTGCCGAAGCGCACCATGGCAAAGATCGTGCCCGTGTGGCGGGTGGCGAGGTCCTGCACCACCAGCTCGGCCAGCCGCTTGCTGGCCCCCATCACGTTGGTCGGGCGCACCGCCTTGTCGGACGAGATCAGGATGAACCGCTCCACCCCCAGCGCCGCCGCCTCGCGCGCCAGCGTCTGGGTGCCGAACACGTTGTTGGCCAGCCCCGCCAGCGGATTGGCCTCGACCAGCGGCACATGCTTGTAGGCCGCCGCGTGCAGCACCACCTGCACGCCATGCTCGGTCAGCACCTTGCGCACCTGGCGCGGGTCGGTGACCGAGCCCAGCACCGGCACCACCTCGATGCCGCTGTCCTCGGCCAGCTGTTCAAGCTCCTGATGCACGGTATAAAGCGCCAGTTCGCTCAGCTCGTAGAGCACCAGCTTGGCCGGACGGCAGGTCAGCACCTGCCGGCAGAGTTCCGACCCGATCGAGCCGCCCGCCCCCGAAACCAGCACCACGCGCCCGGCATAGCTGTCGCAATCCGCCTCCAGGGCGACCTGGTGCGCCGCCCGGCCCAGGAAATTCTGCGGCGCCACCGGGGTCAGCTTGTCCACCAGCGCCTCTTCACCGATCAGCTGCGCGAAGGAGGGCAGCGCCTGCACCTCGAGCCCCATCTGCTGCAGCCGCTTGATGATCTGGGCCTGTTTCGGCTGGCTCTGCGAGGGCATCGCCAGCAGCACCCGGCCAATGCCGCGGGCCTTGACGATCTCGGCGATGCGGGCCGGCGGGAACACCGGCAGGCCCATCAGCATCACCCCCTGCAGCGAGGTATTGTCGTCGACGAAAGCGACCGGGTCGATGCGTTCGTGCGATTTCAGCGCCTGCGCCAGCTGGGTGCCGGTGGTGCCGGCCCCGTAGATCAGCACCCGGCGCCGCGGCTGCGCCCGCCGGTAGATCGCCACCACGATCTGGTAGAGCACCACCCGGGCCGCGACCAGGAACAGGAAATAGCTGATCCCGAACATCACATGGGTGCCCGGCGGCAGGTCCAGCCCACTGACCCCGGTCAGCAGCGCCGAGGCGCCCGCCACCAGCAACGCCAGCACCGCGGTCAACCCGACCGCATGCCCCTCATAGGCATTGAGCTGGATATGCGGCAGGCCCAGCCAGAGCGCCAGCCCGGCGGCGATCGCCATCAGATAGGGCAGCACCGGCAGGGTCAGGACCAGCGTTTCGAGCGGCATGGTCGGCAGGGCCTGCACGGTATAGGTGAACAGCAGGGCAACCGGGATCAGCGCCAGGTCGATGGCCAGGAACACATAGGCTTTCTGCTTGCGGGTCAGCGCGCTGATCAGTCTGAACATCCGGGCCAACCCCCTTGCTCAAATGCATTTCCCGGGCCGCGCGGGGCGCAACCCAAATCACCGGTGCCGGCCCTGCCCGGGCGCAGTGTAAAAGGCGTAAAAACCGTGCGGCCGGAACGCTGCCTCAGAAACCCTGTCCTCATCCCTATCCCAATTGTTCGGATTTGCAAAACGCCGAATGGCGAAAAACCGTCTTGCGCCGCCGGCTTGCGGGATTTCGCCGATAGATGCGCCACTCTGCCGCGTCGGCGGCGCCGCGAACCTGTCCTCAGCTCTGGTATGCGCCGTTCTGATGCCAGCGCCAGGCGTCGGCGATCATGCTGGCCATGTCCGAGCGCGCGGGCCTCCAGCCCAGTTCGGTCAGGGCGCGCACCGAGCCCGACACCAGCTTGGTGGCGTCCCCCGCCCGCCGGGGCCCCTCGCGCATCGGCACCGGGCGATTCGTCACCACCCCGGCATGGTCCAGCACCTCGCGCACAGAGAAGCCGGTGCCGGTGCCGAGGTTGAACGCCCGGCTGGGCTTGCCGCTCTCCAGCCATTTCAGCCCCAGCACATGGGCGTCGACCAGATCCATCACATGCACGTAGTCGCGGATGCAGGTGCCGTCGGGCGTATCGTAATCGGTGCCGTGGATGGTCAGCGCGTCGCGCTTGCCGTCGATCGCGTCGAGGATCAGCGGGATCAGGTGCGTCTCGGGGCGGTGGAACTCGCCGACCTCGCCCTCGGGGTCGGCGCCGGCCACGTTGAAATAGCGGAAGATCACGTGGCGCAGCCCGTGCGCGGCCTCGAAATCGCGCAGCATGTCCTCGATCGCGCGCTTGCTGGCGCCATAGGCATTGAGCGGCAGCTGCGGCGTGTTCTCGTCCAGCACCACGTTGTCATGCTCGCCATAGGTGGCGCAGGTCGAGGAGAAGACGAAGTCGGAACAGCCCGCATCCACCGCCGCCTGGATCAGGTTGAGCGAGCCGGTCACGTTGTTCGACCAGTAGCGGCCCGGCTCGGTCATCGCCTCGCCCACCTGGCTCAGGGCCGCGAAATGCATCACGGCAACGGGCCGGTAGGCGGCAAAGACCTCGTCCAGCCGCGCCCGGTCCATCAGGTCACCCTGTTCGAAGGGGCCGAATTTCACCGCGTCGCGCCAGCCGGTGACAAGGCTGTCGTAGGTGACCGGGACATAGCCCGCGCCGGCCAGGACCTTGCAGGCATGCGAACCGATATAACCGGCACCGCCGGTCACCAGTACATGGGCCATTGTCTCTGGACCCCGCTTATTCCGCCGCTTTCGAGGTCTGCATCACCTCGCCCAGATACCGGCTGAGGTCGTCGCGCAGATCGTCGCGCGCCAGCGCGAAGGCCACCGTCGCCTGCAGGAATCCCGCCTTGGACCCGCAATCGAAGCGCTGGCCGCGGAACCGGTAGCCATAGACCGGGGTGCCGGCCTCGATATCCTCGGCGATGGCGTCGGTCAGCTGGATCTCGCCGCCGGCGCCCTGTTTCATCTTGTTGAGGTTCCGCAGCACCGAAGGGCCGAGGATATAGCGGCCGATCACCGCCAGGTTCGACGGCGCGGTGCCGGGCGCGGGCTTTTCCACCATGCCGCGGGCGGAGACGACCGAGCCCATGTCCTCGGCCACGTCGAGCACGCCATAGGCGCTGGCCTTCTCCGGCGGCACCTCCATCGCGGCGACCATGTTGCCGCCGGTCTCGGCATAGGCCTCGACCATCTGCTGCAGACAGGGCCGTTCGGCGGCGATCACGTCATCGGGCAGCATCACCGCGAAGGGTTCGTTGCCGATCAGCCGGCGCGCGCACCAGACCGCGTGGCCCAGCCCCAGCGCCTTGTGCTGGCGGATATAGGCGATGGCGCCGCTGTCCATGTTGGTGGTCTTGAGGATGTCGAGCAGGTCGGTCTTGCCCTTCTTGCGCAATTCCTGCTCGAGAATCGGGTTGTGGTCGAAATAGTCCTCGAGCGCGGATTTCCCGCGCGAGGTGACGAAGATGAATTCCTTGATCCCGGCGGCCCGCGCCTCGTCGATGGCATATTGCACCAGCGGCCGGTCGACCAGGGTCATGATTTCCTTGGGAACCGATTTGGTGGCCGGCAGGAAACGGGTCCCCAGCCCGGCAACCGGGAAAATCGCTTTGGTGACCTTGCGCGTCATGATCTATCCTCAAAACATAAAAATCAGCTGTTTACCCCCGAGGGGTCGCTTGCCCCTTCTTAATCCCGAAAGCCGTACCAGCGCAATGTCAATGGCCGCCCGGCGGCCAAACCGCGCGGCTATCCGCGACCCCGGCGAAACAGGTTTCCGATTGTCTGGAACACGAGGTCGAAATCGTAGCACATGTTGCGACGACGCTGGTAGATGAGGTCGAGCCGCGCCTTGGCCGGCACGCAGATGCGGGAATAGACCGCGTCCGTCTCCTCGGGCGTGGCGCAGCGCGCCAGGAGCGCCGCCTCGTGCCTGTGATAGACGATCGAGGCGAGTCCGGTGACGCCGGGCCGCGATTGCAGCACCTTGCCATAGATCTCGGGGTAGCGTTCGACATATTCCCGGAGCGGCGGGCGCGGACCGACGAAGCTCAGGTCGCCCCTGAGGATGTTCCACAGCTGCGGAAACTCGTCGAGCCGCTTCGACCGCAGCCAGGCGCCGGTGGGGGTGATGCGGGCGCGCTTGTCGCCGCCCGAAACGCCGCTGTCTTCCCCGACCACGCTCATGGTCCGGAGCTTCCACAGCATGAAGGGGCGGTCCACCCCCTTCATCCGCTCGGCCACGTAGAAGACCGGGCGCCCCTCGCGCAGCAGCAGCCAGAGCAGCAGGCCCAGCAGGACCGGGCCCAGCACCACCACGAGCAGGGACGCGAAGAACAGGTCGAACAGCCGTTTGCTCCAGGTCATGCAGAACTCTCCCGCCATTGCCGCACCAGGGTCTGCGGCAGGCTATCCGCCGCGTCGAACGAGGTGAAGGCCGCCAGCCGCGCCGTCGCCAGATGCACCTCGGGGATGGTGCCGTCCTGCGCCGGGCGCGGGGTCCAGGCCAAGCCCGCCGCATCCAGCAGCGCCCCCATTTCGACGGTGCCGGGCGCGGCCAGGTTCAGAACCGGCGGCAGGCCGGGCGCCTGCATCAGTTCCGCCAGCACCCGCGCCAGTGTCGCGGGCCCGATATAGCTGCGCCGGGGGGTGCTGCCATCCGCGAACCGGTCCAGCTCGAACCCGGGCCGCCAGCCGCCCAGGATGGCGTCGAGCCCGGCGATATTGCCGATGCGCAGCGAGGTGACCGCGACCCCCAGCCGGGCCCCGAGTTCGGCGCCCTGCGCCTCCATCCGGGCCTTGGCCGCGCCATAGGCCGATTGCGGCGCGGACGGCCGGTCCTCCTCGAGAAGGCCGGGCCGGTTGCCGTAGACCGCCGCCGAGGAGGCCAGCAGAACCCGCGCGCCCGAGACCGCGCCGAGACGAATCGCCGCCTCGGCCAGCCGCAGATTGTCCGCGAGATCGGCCCCGCGCGCCGCCTGCGCATGGGTCACGCCCGCAAGGCACAGGATCGCCGCCCGGTCCCGCGCGGCCGACGCGGCTGCGGCGATATCGCGCAGCGGGTCGAAGACCGCCCAGTCTCCCTCGGCCCCGGGCGGACGGGACCGGCCCTGCCACAGCACCCTGTCCCCCTGCCCGGCCCAGAAATGGCGCAGCACGCGGCCGATGCGGCCGGTCGCTCCGAGGACCAGAAGGGCGGGAAATGGCATGACGCTCTTTGTTCAGGTTGACGGGTAGTCCTACGCCAGTATCTTGCGGGCACCAAAAATCAAGGCGTTTTCCCACAGGCGGTCTTCATGCGGCACATTCTGATATTTCTCCTGCTGGCCAGCATCGGCCTGCTGCCCGCCGCCTGTTCCCGCAGCCGCCTTCCCGGCGGCGCTCCGGTCAGCGAGGAGATCCTGAAGCAGGCCGATGCGGAAAACGCCGAATTCGCCCTCTACCGGGTCACCCGCGCCTTCCTGCCCACCGTCGCGCAATGGCCCGCGACAGGAACGCAGGAAAGCCTGCACTGGATCGGCTCCAGCCAGGGGGCCAAGACCCAGATCATCCAGCCCGGCGACAAGCTGACGCTGCGGATCTGGGACAGCAACGCCAATTCGCTGCTGACCGGGCTCGAAGAGAAAAGCGTCCAGCTGCAGGATGTCACCGTCGCCGCCAACGGGACGATCTTCATGCCCTATGTGGGCAATATCAGTGTCATCGGCCTGACCCCGGACCTGGCCCGCGAGGAATTGCAGGCCATGCTCGAGACCATCGTGCCCTCGGCGCAGGTGCAGCTGTCGATGCTGGAAGGGCGCAACAACTCGGTCGACCTGGTCAGCGGCGTGGCCCAGCCCGGCACCTATCCGATGCCCGACCGCAACTATACTGTGATGGGGCTGATCTCGGCCGGCGGCGGCCTCAGCCCGACGCTGAACAACCCGCAGATCCGGCTGGTGCGCGGCGGCGCCATCTATGGCACCTCGGTCGATGCGCTGCTGAACAACCCCGGTTACGACACCCTGCTCCGGGGCGGCGACCGGGTCTTCGTCGAAGAGGACGAACGCTATTTCCTGTCCTTCGGCGCCACCGGCCGCGAGGCGCTGCACATCTTCACCAAGGACCGGCTCTCGGCCATGGACGCGGTGTCGATCTCGGGCGGGTTGCAGGACAACAAGGCCGACCCCAAGGGCATCCTGGTGCTGCGCGAATACCCGGCCGAGGCCGTGGCGGCCGGCAACCGCGGCCCGCGCCACCCCCGCGTCGTCTTCTCGCTGGACCTGACGACCGCGGACGGGCTGTTCTCGGCCCGCAGGTTCCAGATCAACCCCGACGACCTGGTGATGGCCACTGAATCGCCGATCAACGACGTGCTGACCGTGTCGAACATCATCGGCAACTTCGTCGGTGTCTTCAACGCCACCGCAAGAATCGGCAACTGATCCGGGAGATCCCGGATCAGCCCGGCAGCGGGATCCGCCTGGCTGCCGGCACCAGCCCGTTCATCTGCCGGATGTGCTCGGGCAGGCAGCGGGTGAGGAAATCGTATTTCTCCACCACATGCGCCCGCGCGGCCGGACCCAGATGGGCATAGGCGCCGGGGTTGGCCAGCACGTCGATCACCTGGTCGGCCAGGGCGCCCGGGTCGAAGAAATCGACCAGCAGCCCGGTTTCGCCATGGGCGATGGCCTCGCGCACGGGGGCCACGTCCGAGGCCACCACCGTGGCCTGCATCGACATCGCCTCGAGCAGCGACCAGCTGAGCACGAAGGGCATGGTCAGGTAGATGTGGCAGCGCGACAGCTGCACGATCTCGCAGAATTTCGGATAGGGCACCTGGCCAAGGAAATGGGTGCGGCTCCAGTCCACCTCGGCGCCGACCTCGGCCTCCATCTCGGCCCTGAGACCGCCGGGGTGCTTGCTCTTGCGCCCGTAGGAGACCGAGTTGCCCCCCAGCACGATCACCCGCGCCCTGGGGCGTTCGCGCAGGATCTTGGGCAGCGCCCGCATGAAGATGTGAAAGCCGCGCGTATGTTCGAGATTGCGCGCCAGGTAGGTGAACACCTCGTCGTCGCGGGTCAGCGGCCGCTCCAGCCGGCCGAGGCCGAGGCTGATGCCGGGATCCGCGCGCAGCCGGTCGGTGCGGATACCGTCGTGGCAGGTATAGAATTTCTCGTGAAACCGCGCCGGAAAGGTATCGCGCTGCCAGGCGGTGGGCACATGGCCCAGATCCACCTCCTCGATGCTGGAAAAGGGCACCGTGTTGCGCGCCCTGAGCAGAAAGGGGCTGTGTTCGCTGGGCGGGTCCTCGGGGTCGAACCCCACCGGCCCGCCCCGGTTGAGATAGAAATATTCGAAGAACCCCAGCACCGGCACATCGGGCAGCACGTCCTTGATGAACAGCAATTCGCCCCAGCCGGTATGACCGACGACGAGGTCGGGGCGGAACCCTTCCTCGCGGTCGAGCTGGCGGATGGCCATCGCGGCGCCGAATCCGGCGCCGGCCGCCTCTTCCCAGGTCTTGGACAGGCCATAGGCGTTCTCGGCGGGTTTGTGATGGGGCTTGTAGACCACCGACTTGACCCCGGGGATCCTGGGGGCCGGGTTGCGCTGGGTCAGGAACACCAGTTCGTTGCCGCCCCGCGCCGCCAGCCATTGCACCAGTTCACGGTACTGGCCCGGCATGTTCTGATGGACAAAGAGAATTTTCAACGGATCAGCCTTTCCAGATAGGCGCCATAGGCGTTCTTGGCAAACAGCGCCGCGCGGGCGC
Organism: Ruegeria marina; assembly: GCF_900101475.1. Lineage (GTDB taxonomy): Bacteria > Pseudomonadota > Alphaproteobacteria > Rhodobacterales > Rhodobacteraceae > Ruegeria_B > Ruegeria_B marina. Next base: position 44,656 of record NZ_FMZV01000024.1, read on the forward strand.
GCACCTGGGCCGCGTCGATCCAGCCCGCCTCATAGGCGATCTCTTCGAGACAGCCGGTCTGCAACCCCTGCCGCTCTTCCAGGGTGCGCACGAAATTGCCGGCATCGAGCAGGCTGGCATGGGTGCCGGTGTCGAGCCAGGCATAGCCGCGGCCCATGGTCTCGACCCTGAGCCGACCCTGTTCGAGATACATCTGCAACAGGTCGGTGATCTCGAGCTCGCCCCGCGCCGAGGGCCGCACCTCCCGCGCCTTCTCGGGCGCGCTGCCATCGAGGAAATAGAGCCCGGTCACCGCATAATTCGATGGCGGCACCTTCGGTTTCTCGACGATCCGGCGGGCGATGCCCGCCTCGAATTCCACCACGCCATAGCGCTCGGGATCGGCCACGTGATAGCCGAAGACGGTCCCGCCGACCGTTTGCGCACCGGCCTGCGCCAGCAGTTTCGGCAGGCCATGGCCGAAGAAGATATTGTCGCCCAGCACCAGCGCGCTCGGGGCGCCGGCCAGGAATTCCTCGGCCAGGATATAGGCCTGCGCCAGCCCGTCGGGGCTGGGCTGGACCACGTAGCTCAGCGCGATGCCCCACTGGCTGCCATCGCCCAGGGTGCGGATGAACTGCTCCCGGTCCTGCGGCGTGGTGATGACGCAGATCTCGCGGATGCCCGCCAGCATCAGCACGCTGAGCGGGTAATAGATCATCGGCTTGTCATAAAGCGGCAGCAGCTGTTTCGAGACGGCCATGGTGATCGGATAGAGCCGGGTGCCGCTGCCGCCCGCCAGAATGATGCCCTTGCGCCCGCTCATGCCAATGCTCCCAGATCGTCCAGTATCTCGTGCAGCCCCTGCCGCCAGTCGGGACGCCTAATGCCGAAAGCCGCCTCCAGTGCGGCGCAATCGAGGCGGGAATTGAGCGGCCGGCGCGCGGGCGTCGGATATGCGCTGCCGGGAATATCGGCCACCTCGCAGGCGATCCCCGCCTGCGCGAATGTTTCGCGCGCGAAATCGGCCCAGCTGACATCCGGGGCGCCCGCGAAATGATAGGTGCCGGACTTGCCCGGATCCGCCGCCAGCTGCCGCGCGATCTCCAGGCAGGCCGCCGCGAGGGCGCGGGCCGGGGTCGGCCCGCCCAGCTGATCGGCCACGATCGAGAGCCGGTCCCGTTCCCGCCCCAGCCGCAACATGGTCTTCACGAAATTCGACCCATGCGCGGAAACCACCCAGGAGGTGCGCAGGATCACATGCGGCCCGCCCGCCGCCCGCACCGCCTGCTCGCCGGCCAGCTTGGAGCGGCCATAGGCGTTCACCGGCCCCGCCGGATCCTGCGGCCGCCAGGGCGCCGTGCCACGGCCGTCAAAGACGTAGTCGGTGGACAGATAGACCAGCGGCAGCCCGCGCGCCGCACAGGCCCGCGCGATGGCGCCGGGCGTGTGCGCATTGACGGTGGTGGCAAGCTCCTCCTCGCTTTCTGCCCGGTCCACGGCGGTATAGGCGGCCGCGATGATCACCGCCTGGGCGCCGGTATCCTCCACCCGCGTGACCGGATCACGGGGATCGGTGAAATCGGCCCGGTCGCGGCCCAGGCAAACCGTGCCGGGATGCCGCGCCAGTTCCCGGCCCAGCTGGCCTGTCTCTCCGAACACCAGCACGCTCATGCCGCGCCTCCCGCTTCTTTCTGGTCCGAAATACTCCCGCCGGAGGCGAGATTTTTCGACGAAAAATCTCTCATGCCCCGACCCCCAACCGCTGGCCCACGCCGTCGCGGCCCTGCAGGGCGCGCCACCAGCTCTCGTTGTCCAGATACCATTGCACGGTGCGCCGCAACCCTTCCTCGACCGTGACGCTCGGCCGCCAGCCCAGTTCCCCGCGGATGCGGCCGGGGTCGATGGCATAGCGCGCGTCATGCCCCGGACGGTCGGCGACAAAGGTGATCCGATCGGCATGGGGCGCCCCGTCGGCGCGCGGATGCAGAGCGTCGAGAATGCCGCAGAGGGTTTTCACCAGCTCCAGATTGCTGCGTTCGTTTTCGCCGCCGATATTGTAGCTGCGCCCCACCCGCCCCTTTTGCACCACCAGCAAAAGCGCCTCCGCATGATCCTCGACATAGAGCCAGTCGCGGATGTTCGAGCCGTCGCCGTAGATCGGCAGCGGCCTGCCCGCCAGCGCGTTGAGGATGATGACCGGGATCAGCTTCTCGGGGAAATGATAGGGGCCGTAATTGTTCGAGCAATTGCTCAGCACCACCGGCAGGCCATAGGTCTCGTGCCAGGCCCGCACCAGATGGTCCGAGCTGGCCTTGGAGGCCGAATAGGGCGAGCGCGGATCGTAAGGCGTGTCTTCGGTGAACCTGGCCTCCGGATCGGCGGGCAGGCTGCCATAGACCTCGTCGGTCGAGATATGGTGGAACCGGAACGCCGCCGGCCTGCCCGCCTGCACCCAGTATTTCCGCGCCGCCTCCAGCATGTTGAACGTGCCGGTCACATTGGTTTCGATGAAAGTGCCCGGCCCGTCGATCGAGCGGTCCACATGGCTTTCGGCGGCCAGGTGCATCACCGCATCCGGCTGATGGGCCGCAAACACCGCATCCAGCGCCGCCCGGTCGCGGATATCAGCCTCTACAAAGGCATAATCGGGGTGGTCGGCGACGCTGGCCACGTTGTCGAGACAGGCGGCATAGGTGAGCGCATCGAGATTGACCACCGCGTGCCCGTCGGCAATGGCCCGGCGCACCACCGCCGAACCGATGAAGCCCGCGCCCCCGGTGACAAGGATCTTCATGCCGCGCCCTCGCAGACGAAGGGGCTGTCGAACTCGGCCAGCGCCGGGGCAGCGGCGTCCTTGTCGCTCAGCACCGGATCGCCGGCAAGCCCCCAGTCGATGCCGCAGCTGTCCCAGCGCACCGCGCCGTCACAGTCGGGCGCGTAGTAATCCGTGCATTTATAGCAGATCTCGGTATCCGCCTCGCGGGTGACGAACCCGTGCAGGAACCCGGCCGGAATCCAGAGCTGGCGGCCATTCCCGGCGCTCAGCTCGGTGCCGAACCACTGGCCATAGGTGGGGCTGCCCTTGCGGATGTCGACCGCCACGTCGAAAAGCCGCCCCCGCCCGCAGCGCACCAGCTTGCCCTGGGCATGAGGCGGGGCCTGGAAATGCAGCCCGCGCAGCGTGCCGGCACGGGCCGACACGGAATGATTGTCCTGGACGAAATCGATCTCCAGCCCGAGCCCGGCCAGCCGCGCCTTGTTCCAGCTTTCGCTGAAAAACCCGCGCTCATCGCCGAACCGGGCGGGGGTGAGGATCAGCACTCCGGAAAGCGGGGTTGTCTCTAGTTGCATGGCTTCTGCTCTTTGTGCCTGACTGTTTCTTCGGGTTCTAGCATCCGAAGCGGCCCCTGTCAGGCAATCCCGCATCAGGCCGGCACCAAAGCGTGCTGCGCAAGATACATCTCGGGCGGCCGGCAACCGCCGATCGTCGGGGTTCCGGGGCACCGGGACCGATGACGGATGCGCCCGGAACGTGTCACGACACCGAACAATCCCTGGACACGCGCAAGAAAGGCGGGCCTGAAAGGCTCGACAATAAGAAGTTTCTTGGGCATAGCTTGTGATGAAAATCGCAAGTTACTAAGCGCCTTTGGAAAACGTGCCACACATCATCGAAGAAGTTTCCTCTCGAGGCTTTGCCAATCTCGCACAATCTGTTCTTCCCGAAATGGCGGTGAACGATGCGCCTCTCGTGGATGGCATCTATTTGAGCTGGGATCAGGAGGAAGGAGATGTGCAGGTTTCGCTGCCGCCTTCCGGGGACGACCTGTTGCATATCAGCGCCCGGGTCGGGGGTCAGCCGCGCTGGTTGTGCCTGAATATCGCGCTTGGCGAGACCGCATTCGAACCGGGCGCGGTTTTCGGCGTGGTTGCAGGCTTGCAGGGATGTGCGGGCGAGACCCTTCGGATGTTCGTTCGAACGTCCCGGGAGGGCGAGACCACCGATACTCCGCTGAGCGAGGAAATTGCCGGTTCCCGCGAAGCAACCGTGCAGGTCACCATGCACCGGTTGACGGCGTCCGAAGGGCTTGTCGGCGCGCCGGGCTTTCACACGTTGGTCGTGGATCTGCCCTTTCATGATTTCGACCTGGTTCTGCACGACATGCATCTGTTTGTTCTGCAATCCGGAAAAGCACTTGGGGTGATGCCGACGACACTTGGAAATTTCACCTGACAAGGGGCGTGGATGCTGTGATATCCGGCGGACAAGTGCAGGGTCGCTGTTTGGTTCGGTGGATCTTTCGAAGGAAAACGCGCGTCCCAGGCGCCCGGGAGAAGCGCGGCCGCTTGAGACCCTGGCAAGATCGGAATGCCAATTCGGAAGATCGCCCATACGGGAAAGGTGTGTGAAGGAATGAAAGATACGGTGTCGGCTGTCACCCTTGGGGACGAAGCGGCTCTTCGCATCCTGGAGACCATTTTGCGCAGTGGATCGCCCGCGCTGCAGATCGGGAAATCCGACACGGTCGCCGCCGCAATCGCGGCCCGTGCCGACCGGCCTGCCCTGGTGATCGTGCCGTCCTTTGTCGACACCCTGGCCCAGGGGCTTGGCGGCGGCACACCCGCGACGCAGGCCATTGCGGACTGGATCGATACCACCGACGCCTTTCTGGAGGAATTGAAACCGGTCTGGCGGGAGATCCTGCTGATCGACCAGGAGGCCCTGAGACAGGCGCCGGATCTGGTTGCCCAGGAGCTTGGATCCCGGCTTGGCATCCTCTGCACGGGAGACGCGGTCAAAGAGGAGAAGCCCGGTTCCGGGGACAGCCTGTTCGTCATTCTCGCAAGATATGTCCTGGAAGAAGATCCCGCCGCGCGCGCGCGCGCGGAACAGTTGGCTTCCCTGACCCTGGGCCACGAATGGCTCGCGCGGCCCGATACTGCGGCGGTAGAGCGGATTTGCGAGGCCCTGACCGCCCGGGACAGGGCCATTGCGGAGCTGCGGGAACAGTTGGAGACGGCTCAGGCCGGGCAGGCCGCGGCCGAAGAGGATTGCGAACGCCTGCGCACCAGCGTTTCGGAATTGCGCAACCAGGTTGCGGAGACCGCCGACACCGGCAAGGCCGTGGCCGAGGCGCAAGAGACCCTCGCCGGGGAAGTGTCCCGCCTGGAGGCCGACCGGGCGGCGTTGCGCCGGAAGCTTGAAGAGGCCCTTGCGCAGGCAGACGCATTCCGGGCCGGGCAGGCCGCGGCCGAGGAGGATTGCGAACGCCTGCGCACCAGCGTTTCGGAATTGCGCAACCAGGTTGAACGGGATGTTCTGGAGCATCATCTGGCGCGAAATGCCGCGCAGGCCCATGAACGCGCGCTGGAGCATGTCAAAGCCCTGGGCCGCCAGCGCGAGGCGGTTCTGGGATGCGAGATCCTTGCTCTGGGACGGCAAAACAGGGCTGAGCGGAACTCCGTGAAAGAGATGAGCGTGGACCGGGGCAGGTTGGTCGAGCAGCTGGAAAATCTGCAGGCCTCTCTGGAACAGGCGCGGGACGAGCTGACCCGCATCTACAACTCCAAATCCTGGAAGGCGGTCAACGCGATGCGCGCCGCACGGCATGGCTTTAAAAAGCAATGATGTTTCCTGCGCTGCCGAACGCCGCGGCCAGGCCACGGCTTTTCATCGATGCGCAGCATGGGCTGGCGAACCGGTTGCGGGCAATTGCCTCGGCGGCCTCTGTCGCGATGTCGGCCGGGTACGAGTTGGTGGTCATCTGGCGCGCGGATCATCATTGCGGATGCCTGATGTCGGATCTGTTCGACTATGCCGGCCCGGTGATCGGCGATGACAGGCTTGCGGACCTGTGCCGGCGCCATGCCGCGCGGGTCTTCAACTATATGGAGGTCGAGCCCGGGGCCTGCTTTCAGGAACCGATCCTGATCGATCCGGGTTCGGCCCGATCCGGCGACGTCTATATCCGCTCCGCATATACATTGAACAGTCCGCGGCGGCGTTTGGATGTCGAACAGGGGTTCCTGTTCGACCTGAAACCGTCGCAACCGGTTCTGGAACTGGTTGCAGAGGTTCCCCACCCAAATAGCGTGTCGGCCCACATCCGTATGGCCACGGGGCCGGGATATGACCATCTGGCGCACGAGGCCTCGGACAATTGGCCCGAGCATCGGCACCGGGAAATTGCACATTGGCGCGCCAAGAGCCATTCCAGCCGCTTCATTGCCCGGATCGATGCCCTCATCGAAGAGGGTGGAGTGTCCTCGATTTTCCTCGCGGCGGACCTTGCCGAAACCTACACGCTGTTTGCCGGGCGCTATGGATCGCGCTTGCGGACATTGCCGCGCGCGCTCTACGACCGTTCAGAGCGGCAGTTGCAATATGCGCTGGCCGACATGCTGTTGCTGACGGCCTCCGACCGGTTCCTGGCGAGCACCTGGAGTTCATACTCCGATATCGCAAGCCGGCTGATCGCGGGAAGAGTCCCGGTCGAACGCAGCGGCATCGATTTCTGAAACATCCGAATGCCGTCAGGAAAAACCTGACCCGCCGCCGCGGCCGGAAATCGGGGATTTCGACGCGCCAGGCGGTGCCGGATGGCCCCCTTGTATCGTCCGAAACGCTCGGGAGCCTTTTGCGCAGCGCCTCAGTCGGAGCCGAAGAGATCGCGGGTGAAGATCTTGTCCGAGACATCCGCCAGATCCTCGGTGCGGCGGTTCGCGATGATCACATCGGCGCTGCGCTTGAACTCTTCCAGGTCGCGCACGACCCGGGACCCGAAGAATTGCTCTTCTTCGAAGCGGGGTTCAAAGACGATCACCTCGATACCCTTGGCCTTGATCCGCTTCATGATGCCCTGCGTGGCGCTTTGGCGGAAATTGTCCGACCCGGCCTTCATCACCAGGCGGTAAACCCCCACGCAGCGCGGTTGCAGCGCCAGGATGCTGTCGCTGATGAAATCCTTGCGGGTCCGGTTGGCATCGACGATGGCGCGGATCAGGTTCTGGGGCACCTCGGAATAGTTGGCCAGAAGCTGTTTGGAATCCTTGGGCAGGCAATAGCCGCCATAGCCGAAGGACGGGTTGTTGTAATGGGTGCCGATCCGCGGATCCAGAGCGACGCCCTCGATTATCTGGCGGGTATCGAGCCCATGGCTCAGCGCATAGCTGTCAAGCTCGTTGAAATAGGCCACGCGCATGGCGAGGTAGGTATTGGCAAAAAGCTTGATCGCCTCGGCCTCGGACGAGTCTGTGAACAGCACCGGCACATCCGGCTTGAGCGAGGCATCGCGCAACAGGTCGGCAAAGAGGCGGGCGCGTTCGGATTTCGCGCCGACGATGATCCGCGAGGGGTAGAGGTTGTCGTGAAGCGCCTTGCCTTCGCGCAGGAACTCGGGGCTGAACACGATCCGGTCGGTCCCCAGTTCCGCGCGGAGACTGGCGGTATACCCCACCGGGATGGTCGACTTGATGATGATGGTGGCGGTGTCGTTCAGCGCCAGCACGGTCTTGACCACCGCCTCGACCGAGGAGGTGTCAAAGAAATTGGTGTTCGGGTCGTAATTGGTCGGTGTGGCCACGATCACGAAATCCGCCCCGCCGAACGCGGTGGCCGCATCGGTGGTGGCGGTCAGGTTCAACGGCTTTTCGATCAGGTAGCTTTCGATATCCGCATCGACGATGGGACATTTGCGATCATTGAGCATGTCGACCCGGGCCTGGTCGATGTCCAGGGCAACAACCGGGTTCTTCTGGGCCAGAAGCACGGCGTTGGACAGGCCGACATAACCGATACCGGCAACGGCGATTTTGATTTCAGACATGGCAAACGGGCTTTCGCGATCATCGGGAAAAGACAGTCACCCCGGCTATGGGGATGGTCGTGGGACAGGGGGCTCAGCTGCGGGCGTAGATGTCTTCGTAGCGGATGATGTCATCCTCGCCCAGGTAACTGCCGGTCTGCACCTCGATGAGCACCATCGGCACCTTGCCGGGGTTTTCCATCCGGTGCACCGCGCCCAGCGGGATATAGACCGACTGGTTTTCGGTGAGCAGCCTGACCTCGTCATCCACCGTCACCTTCGCGGTGCCCTCGACCACGATCCAGTGTTCCGAACGGTGGTGGTGGCTCTGCAGGCTGAGCGAGGCGCCGGGATGCACGACGATGCGCTTGACCTGGAAGCGCCCGCCGATGATCAGGCTTTCGTACCAGCCCCAGGGGCGGTAATCGCGCGGCAGCTGCACCGCCTGGCTGACGCCCTTGGCCTTGAGCGCGGCCACGGCTTCCTTGACGCGCTGCGCCTGGGACTTCGGCGCCACCAGCACGGCGTCGGACATGGATACGACCATCATGTCCTCGAGGCCGATGCCCACCAGCTGCTGACCCGGCGTTTCCGAGCGCAGCAGCGTATCGCGGCAGTCGATCGCGGTGGCCTCGTCGGAACAGACATTGCCCGCCGCGTCGGGGCCGCTTACCGCCCAGACCGCGTCCCAGCCGCCCAGATCGGACCAGCCGGCGCCAAAGGGCATGACGGCCAGGTTGTCGGCCTTTTCCATGATCGCATAGTCGATCGAGATGTCTTCGGCTCCGGACCAGGGCGCGGCGGCAAGCCGGGTAAAGCCGAGATCCGTACCGGCGCCTTCCAGCGCCGCGGACACGGCCTCGACCAGGGCGGGCGCATGGGCGCGGTAGGCGGCCAGGATGGCTTCAGCCGTGAACAGGAAGATGCCGGCGTTCCAGAGATAGGTGCCGGCGGCGAGCATTTCGGCAGCGCGGGCCGCATCGGGTTTTTCGACGAACCGGGCCAGGCTTTGCGGGGCGTTGGCCTGGGCATCGGCCCCGGCGGCCAGTTCCAGATAGCCATAGCCGGTTTCGGCCCGCGTCGGGGTGATGCCGAAGGTCACCAGATCACCCGCCTGCGCGCGCGGCGCGGCTGCGACAACCGCGGCGCGGAAGGCCTCCGGGTCGGGGATGACGTGATCTGACGGCGCGACCAGCATCAGCGCCTGCGCATCGCGCTCGGCCAGCCACAGCGCGGCAGCCAGGACAGCGGGGGCCGTATTGCGCCCTTCGGGTTCGATCAGGATGCCTTGGGGCGCCTGTTCGACCTGCGCCAGCTGTTCGGTGACGATGAAGCGGAACGGCTCGCCGGTCAGCACCACGGGGGCCGCGAAGCCCTCGCCCGAGAGCCGTTTGGCCGAGGCCTGGAACAGACTTTCCTCGCCCATCAGCCTGGCGAACTGCTTGGGGTAGGATTTGCGCGACAGCGGCCAAAGCCGGGTGCCGGAACCGCCGCAGAGAAGGATGGGGGTGATCATTTCCGGAGAACTTTCTTGATTGGAGCCGTCATTGGAATTTATGTCTTTGTCGTGAGAAGATGGGCAAGGTATCCACGGCGTTCAGATGTGTCCACATCTCCCTTGAGGAGTGCCGTTTGTGGTATGTCGGGCAGCTGCTCTAGCAAAATGGACGTGGCAGTGAATGGTTCAAATTTGTTCAGACCAAATCGTTCATAGTAACAAAACTGATCATAGCAATTGGCGATCCGCTCCCCACCGTCATATGTCAAACGGATCATTCCGGAACGGGGGCCCATCAGAAAAGTTGCGCCGGATATGATCTCCGGGGTTTCGAGTTTTAGTTCCAGTGGTTTGCCGGGGGTGAGTTCAACACAGTTGACTTCGTATCCAGAACGCCGAAACAGTCGGGACGCAGCTCCAGCACACAGGAGGTCATGGGCCAACAGGGCACCATACTGATGATGGTTTGCAGTTTCAAAGTTCGGCGAAGGCACGCGCAAATCGCGGGAGAGCAGCTCTTGCAAGGCAAGGCTGTAAACTTTTATCCCCTCTTCTGACGGATGTACAAAATCACGCAGAAGCCCTGTTACTTTCTTGATTTGTACGATTGGGAAATCGTGCTCATGGCATATTTTTTCATGCATATCGTACAGCCAATCATTGCTGTAATCTACATCGTTCCGTGGCAAATCCAAAAAAGCGACCTTGGCTTTCAGCCGCGCACAGCACCCCAGGAGCGCATTGAGGGATTTCAGATGATCGCCGGCTCCGAATTTCAATTGACGAAAACCCGCCGTTGACAGCTCCAGAATGACAATATCAGGCCGATATGTCTCCATTATTGAGTCGAAGAGATGCCTGAGATCGTGCGGGTGAATGCCGCCGATTGCAGCCTTTTGTATATCAAAGATATTTTCAAGATTATGCTGGGCCGCCCCGACAAAGCCGGGTGTTTCAGCGGTAACGCTAAAGCCAACCACCAAAACTTTCTTCAAAGGCACTGGAGTGTTCATTGCGCAATTCTAGAATTTTTGAGCAAGGTCAGCTTTTCGAGAATTTCCGGCACCAGTTCGGGCGGCTCGCCGACCGCGTGCCCACGATCATCCTCAAAGAAGATAAGGGTGCTATTTTTCAAATATGGAGATTCCCATTTCCCGTTTTTCTTCTCGAAAATCTTCGAAAAGTGTTCATCCATATGATGAGGATCGCATGTGTTTTGAACATAAACGATACGGGATTCGCTCATGATATTGCTTCTTGCGATAACGGAGTTGCGGTACGAATGCTTGACGGCAAATTCCTTTTTCGTCATTCCGTCGAAGAAAACATCCAGATATCGCTTGAGGGCATTGCCTTCAAAGCTGGTCAGAAGAATTTGGGGATTGATCGTTACCGCCTGCGCTTCTGGTATCTCTACCAAGGCGCGCAAGGTGGCGAACCCTCCGCCAGAACTGCCGTAAAAAACGATATCCTCGACTGAGGTTTCAAGATTTTGCGCGACACGTCTTACGATATTGGCGATGTCATGGTTGATGTCTCGGGCCCTGGTTCCAATGTACCAGCCAAGCCCAAGGTCTTCTGTTTTCTTCAACAGGGGATCAGAGATATATAATGTATGTCCCGGAAAATTATTGTGCCAACTCCAGCGCTGAAACGCTGGCAACGGTGTTTGCGCCCGATGTACGAAACCTGAGAAGAAGACAAAGAGCGGCGTTCCGGCCGGGACTTGATCTTTCTTGAAAAATGCCAAGTCAAAATCGATACCATCAACATCCACCGTATAAAGCCCGGATGAGCGTATGGCTGTGGCTGACGAAACCGTTTGCCGCTGTAGATTCTTTATGCTCTCTCCAGATACCTTGCCGCTGGAGTTATTGAATTTTTCTTTCTTCACAATCGTTTACTCCGACCTTATTCCAGAGCTTCGTTATAAGGTTGGGCGCAGTCAGAGATCACAACCCATACGAAGCGGAATTAATTCGTTCGACATCTCTCCCGCGGGTGCCTGGATATTGGTTACATCCGCAAATCTTCAGACTTCTTGAACCACTCATAGGTTTCCTCGATCCCTTCGCGCAGGCCCACGCGGGCCTTCCAGCCCATGTCGGCCAGACGCGAGACATCCATCAGCTTCTTCATCGTGCCGTCGGGTTTGGACGGGTCGTTGCTGATCTTGCCCTGAAATCCCGTCACCTTCGCCACCATATGCGCCAGGTCCAGGATCGAGATATCGGTGCCGGTGCCCACGTTGATATGGCTCAGCATCGGTTCGGTGTTGGCCTCGTAGGTCGCCTTGTCCAGTTCCAGCACGAAGAGGCTCGCCTCGGCCATGTCGTCGACATGCAGGAACTCGCGCATCGGCTTGCCCGAGCCCCAGATCACCACCTCTTCCAGCCCGTCGCGCGCGGCCTCGTGGAAGCGGCGGATCAGCGCGGGCAGGACGTGGGAATTCTCGGGGTGGAAATTGTCTCCGGGGCCATAAAGGTTGGTCGGCATGACCGAGCGGTAATCGGTGCCATGCTGCCGGTTGTAGCTTTCACAGAGCTTGATGCCGGCGATCTTGGCCACCGCATAGGGTTCGTTGGTGGGCTCCAGCACGCCGGTCAGCAGCGCGTCTTCCTTCATCGGCTGCGCCACGGCGCGGGGATAGATGCAGGAGGACCCCAGTTGCAGCAGACGCTGCACGCCGGCGGCAAAGGCCTGATGGATCACGTTGCATTCGATCATCAGGTTTTCATAGATGAAATCCGCCGGATAGGTGTTGTTGGCGTGGATGCCGCCCACCTTGGCCGCCGCCAGGATCACCACATCCGGCTTTTCGGCCTGCATGAAGTCGCGCACGGCGGCCTGGTTGGTCAGGTCCAGCTCGGCATGGGTGCGGGTGAGCAGCTCCAGCGCTTCACCGGCTTCCTTGCGGGCCTGCAGGCGGCGCAGGATCGCGCCTCCCACCATGCCGCGATGACCTGCGATATAGATTTTCTGCATGGGAGGCGCCTTTCACTCAGCCGTTTTCGAGCGAGACCGGCAAGTCATAGCCATGCAATTTGAGCAGGGCGTGACGCTGGGCCACTTTCAGATCCTCGGCGACCATTTCGGCACACATTTCCTGGGTGGTGATTTCGGGCACCCAGCCCAGCTTGGCCTTGGCCTTGGCCGGATCTCCCAGCAGGGTTTCCACCTCGGCAGGACGGAAATACCGCGGATCGACGCGTACGATCACATCGCCCACCTTCAGCGCCGGGGCCTTGTCGCCCTCGATGGCGGCAACGGTGGCTATCTCGTCCACGCCTTCGCCCGAAAATTCCAGCGTCATGCCCAGCTCGGCCGCCGACCAGGTGATGAACTCGCGCACCGAATACTGCACGCCGGTGGCGATGACGAAATCCTCGGCCACGTCCTGCTGCAGCATCATCCACTGCATGCGCACATAGTCCTTGGCATGCCCCCAGTCACGCAGCGCATCCATGTTGCCCATGTAAAGGCAGGTCTCGAGCCCCTGGGCGATATTGGCCAGCCCGCGGGTGATCTTGCGGGTCACGAAGGTTTCGCCGCGGCGCGGGCTTTCGTGATTGAACAGGATGCCGTTGCAGGCATACATGCCATAGGCTTCGCGATAGTTGACCGTGATCCAGTAGGAATAAAGCTTGGCCACCGCGTAAGGCGACCGCGGATAGAAGGGCGTGGTTTCCTTTTGCGGGATTTCCTGGACCAGGCCGTAAAGTTCGGAGGTCGATGCCTGGTAGAAACGGGTCTTGTCCTCGAGACCGAGAAACCGGATTGCCTCGAGCAGGCGCAGCGTGCCGATCCCATCGACATCCGCAGTGTATTCCGGGGCTTCGAAGCTGACGGCCACATGGGACTGGGCCCCCAGGTTGTAGACCTCGTCCGGCTCCACTTCGCGCATGATGCGGGTCAGGTTGGAGGTGTCGGTCAGATCGCCGTAATGCAGTTTGAACCTGGCGTTGTCGACATGCGGATCCTGATAGATATGATCCACCCGGGCGGTGTTGAACAGCGAGGCGCGGCGCTTGATGCCGTGTACTTCGTATCCCTTGGCAAGCAGAAACTCGGCGAGATACGAACCATCTTGTCCCGTCACGCCGGTAATCAGAGCTTTTTTCGTCATTTCAATTATTCCATCAAACACAGTGGAGGGCCGACGGTGCGCTCTGAGGTCCATCCGTGGTCTTCAGATAACAGCTGGCGGGAACCCGTACATGTTACGGGGTGCCTAGCAAATGGCTGGAGAGCCCGCAAGGCAGTACAATGTCCGGGTCATGTCATGGGCAGGACGGAGCCCGCGGGGTCGGGATCATATCCCAGCCGATCGCACAGTTCGCGGTAACAGTCCGGCATGGCGGCCTCGAACTGGCTGCGCAGGGCCTCGGTCAGGGGGCGGCGCGGTCGCTGCACGATACTTGCGGACTTCCGGCCGCTGTCTCCGGTCAGGTGGATGGCGGGCAGGAAATCCTGCCAGCGCGGCTCGAATTCCAGCGCCAGGCACTCTGTCATCCGCCGACATTCCAGGTCGGGATGCTGTGCGAAGCGTTCATAGTGGAAGATTTCCAGCCCGCGATAAGCGTCGAGAAAGCGGAGATAGCACCGCGCATAGCCTTCGAGCGTGTCTGTCAAACCGCGTGCCCAGCCATTGTGCCGGAGGGAGGCATAGGAATCCAGGGGATGGCGCACCGTAAGCAGGGCGCGGGTCTCGAACCGGCCCGAGACGATGTCTCGCATCAGCGGACGGTCGCCGGGATCCGCAAACTCGCAGAAATGGGAATGCGTATGATCGCGTATCACCAGGTGACGCCCTTCGCCTTGCGTGGCGCGGTGCAGAACGTCCAGCTGTTGCAGGAACATCTCGGTGATCGTGTCCTGCCCGGGCGGAGTCCGGTTCTGGCGGGCCAGGTGGATCAGGTCGCTGGGGGCAAAGCCGGGAGAGATGCGCCTGTTCGTGCTGAAGGGATCGACTTCGCTCAGAAGCATCGTGTTGGGCTGGCTGGCCAGCGCCCGGGACATCAATGTTCCCCCGGTACAGGCGAAATGGTGGATCAGGCGAAGCGGCTGACGGGCCGTGGCCTGAATCCGGGTGACCTGGCGCTGGCATTGCGCCAGCAGGCCCTCCAGCGCTTCGTCCGAGGCCCCGTCCAGGCTGTCTGCCGGCATGATCGGGTCGAGCAGGGCCAGGGTGTCTTCCAGAAAGCCTTGGAGATCGGGGCGGTCGGTCATGGCTTCTTGCCACGTTTCTTGCCACGTTTCTTGGGGCGGGGGTCCAAAGGCGTTTCCAGAAGCGTGGGCCGGTCCGGGCCGGTGTCGCTCCGGGAAGGGAACTGTTCCTGCCGGGCGGAGGCATCCAGCAGATGCAGATATTTCGATGCGATGGACAGGCGGGACGTGACCTGCGTCAGCAGCGCATCCACCTTGTTTTTTTCCGTCTGCAGGGTCTCGAAGCGCTGTCTCAGATGCATCAGGTCCGATTGCGTCATGGCCTGGCTGCGCAGGGCGATGCCGAGTTCGCCCTCCTTTGCCTCCAGACGGGCCTGCAGCGCCTCGAGCTCGGCCTTGTGGGCCCCGGCCTGTGCGGCGGTCTCGGCGCGGGCGGTTTCCAGCGCGGCCTGAGCCTCCTGCAT
>NZ_FMZV01000038.1 GCF_900101475.1 Ruegeria marina
TGATCGTCTTGTGCTCAGTCCCCTCGGCAGCCAGGCCTGTCAGGATGCGGGCGAAGATGCCGTTATCGCTCCAACGCTTCCAGCGGTTGTAGAGCGTCTTCGCCGGGCCATATTCCCTCGGCGCATCGCACCATCGCAAGCCATTGCGATTGATGAAAATTATTCCACTCAGAACGCGCCGATCATCAACACGAGGCTTCCCGTGCGACTTCGGGAAGAAGGGCTTCAGACGCTCCATCTGCGCCTCGCTCAGCCAAAAAAGGTTGCTCATCATTCAGGTCTCCTTGCGGACCCTGAATCACGGCAGATGACCAAAATCAATGGGTCTGGAGCCTAGCATTCATCGCGTGAGCGATGCTGGCGGCCAACGGATCGGCCAGCGATATGACGTTGGTTTGATGCGGAATGCTGTCTGTCGTGATCACGCGGGCAGCGCCGGCGGCCAGGATGTCTTCGTAGGCGCTGCCCGCGAATACCGCGTGTATGATGACGCAGACGGGCGACCGGGTTCCGGCCGCAATCAGATGCTCCATCGCGCGGATCATCGTGCGCCCGGACGAAGCGATGTCGTCTAGGACAACGGGTGTCCCGTGCTTCAGTGCGTCGCTTTCGGGCACGCTGACATCCACTTGCCAGTCGCCGGACCGCACTTTGGTCAGCACCTCATAGGGGCGTCCGGCCGTACGCGCGACCTCGGCGACCCATTGTTGACTTTCGCTGTCGGGACCCAGGATAACCGCGTCCGGCACCTCGCGGGCGATCCAGTCGGCAATTAGCGGCGCGGATTGAACGCGGATCGCCGGAATGCGGAACACTCGGTCGAGGGACGGAACGCGATGGAGGTGTGGATCGACGGTGACCAGCCAGTCAAAACTGTCTTCCAGAAACTTCGCGAATAGCGGGGCCGCCACAGCCTGCCCGAGCGCGAAACGTTTGTCCTGACGCATGTAGGCAAGGTAAGGCGCAACAAGACCCACGAGCTTTGCCCCGAGTTCGCGCGCGGTTGCCGCCGCAAAGCGTAGCGGCAATGCTAGCGGGTCCGGGTCGCGCAGCGTGGCAAGAACGATGACATCGCGACCCTTCAACTTCTTGGGGAGCGTCACGAGGCTCTCGCCGTCGGGGAACCGGTGCAGGTCGATCGCCGCCGTTTCTGCGCTCATTCGATTGGCTAGGTCTCCGGCGAGGGCTTCCATCTCTGGAAAGGCGAGGATGAGGGGTGTCATGGCGCATCCTCTACGCGGAACGGGCTGTCTCGACTGGCGGTGAAATCCAGCGCCCACGCTAACTCGCCTTGTGTCTCCGCATGAACTTCGAACAAAGGTTGACCGATTTCGACGGTGTCTCCCACGCGCGTTCTTAGCAATACGCCCGATGTCTTGCGGCCAGGCGCGCCCGCGAGCTTTGCGATCTTGGCGATGCGACGATTGTCGATTGCAGTTATTCGTCCGGCGCGGTCGGCGTTGACCGGCTGCATTTGTGGCGCTTCGCCCGGTTCGGTGAACCCGCCCTGCGCCGCACAGATCGCCATGAATTTGGCCTCTGCCTTGCCCCCATCCAACAGTTCGCCTGCCAATTGGCGCCCATTCGTTCCGACAAGTTCCAGCAAGGCTCCAGCGACATCGAGGGCGCGCTCGCGCAGATCAGCTGGGGCCTGTGGGCTGCGCCTAAGCACTGCCAGAACGTCGTATGCCTCAAGCGCCGGCCCGATCCCGCGCCCCACCGGGGCGGAGCCATCGCTTCGATTAACTGAAATTGTCTGGCCCAGTGCTCTGGCGACGGCCTGAAGCCTATCGGAAAGCGCCTTGGCGGCCGCGTAGGAGCGCACCTTCGCCGTAGGCCCGATTGGCATGTCAATCAGCACATGACTCGATCCCGCAGCCGCCTTTTTGGACAGTATACTGGCCACCATCTGCCCCTCGCTGTCAAAATCGAGTGGGCGTTCGATGCGGATCAGCATGTCGTCGGCGGGGCTCAGATCCAGCCCGCCGCCCCAGACGATGCAGCCGCCCTCGGCCTCGACGACGCCGCGCATCGCGGCTTGGTCCAAAGCGACGGGTGCCATGACCTCCATCGTGTCGGCGGTGCCGGCGGGCGAGGTGATCGCGCGGCTGGATGTCTTTGGGATCAGGTGCCCCGCGGCCGCCACGATCGCCACAACGATCGGCGTGGTTCGGTTGCCTGGCAGGCCCCCGACACAATGCTTGTCGAGAACCGGCCCCCTGCCCCAGTCGAGCCGCACGCCCGCGTCTCGCATAGCCAGTGTCAGCGCGATGGTTTCGGCCTCGTCCAGCCGGTCTCCGGCGCAGGACGTGACAAATGCGGCCAGGTCGAGGTCCGAGAGCCGTCTTTGGATGGTATCGGAGATGATCGCGCGGCAGGCGGCGTCATCCAGCCGCCCTCCGTAGACCTTGGTGCGGATGGCCGAGGCCGACACCGGTGGTTCGGGGTGCGAAAACCGGCCAACAGCACCCGGTTGGAGGGCAAGCGCCTCCCACGCCGTATTGCTGAGAGCCGCGGTTTCCTGTGGCAGCCAGTCGCCGCCGGTGATCACGTTGAGCGTCGCGATGATCCGTTTGCCTTCGACTTCGATCTCGATGCGACTCTGCGTTCCGAAGCCTTCGGAGCGACAGACGTGGCAGTCCTCGCGCATGTAGACGACCGGCTGCCGATAGGTGTCGATATCGGCGGGCACAAGTGGAAGGATATCATGGCGTTCTGTCATTTCGGAGCGTCCAGCCGTATGGTTTCCAAGTGCTCGGGTACGCGGGCATTGCGCTGTAATTCATGTGCAACCCGGCGGCGCAGCGTGTCCGCGGCCTCGGGTTCGCCATGGGTCAGGTAGGTCATGCGCGGCGGTGGCGCAGCACGCATCCACGACAGGATCTCATCGGCATCCGCATGACCCGAGAAGGTTTCGAGTTGCACTACCTCAGCTTCGATCCGGTGCTCTTTTCCAAAAATGCGCAGACTACGTGCCCCGCCAGCCAGTGATGCGCCTCGGGTGCCGCCGGCTTGGAAGCCGGAAAGGATGATCGCATTCCGCCGGTCACCGCCAAAACTGACCAGATGGTGCAGTATTCTTCCGCCAGTCAGCATGCCGCTGGCCGAGATGATGATCATCGGCCCCCGTCGGGTGTTGAGGTCCTTTGATTGCTCGACGCTGTTCACGCGCTTGGCGACACGGAACATGTTCACGCAATCCTCCCAACTCACGTGGTGTTCATCGTGATGTCGGTGATAGATTTCGGTCGCGTCCACCGCCATCGGGCTGTTGAGGTAGACCGGGACATAGGGGATTTCGTCGCGCTTGATCAGACGCGCGATATGGTACATCAGACCTTGCGCACGGCCCACCGCGAAAGAGGGGATCAGAACCGCACCACCCCGCGCAAAAACACGCTTCAGGACAGGCGCCAATTCCGCCTCCGCGTCGATTTCGGGATGCTTGCGGTTGCCGTAGGTCGACTCGCAGACCAGCACATCCGCCCCGCCGAACGGCACCGGCGCGCGCATCAGGGGATCCTTGTCGTGCCCCAAATCACCGCTGAAATGCACGGTGGTGCCGTTGATCGTCAGTCGTATCTGCGCCGCCCCCAACAGGTGTCCGGCGGGGATGAACTCGGCATGGATGCCATCGTCAAGGTCGACACGTTCGTTGAATGAGACGGTGTCAAGCTGCTTCAGAGCCGCCTGCGCATCCTTTAATGTATATAGCGGGGTGGGCTTCTTGTGCTCCGAATATTTCTTCCGACGCGCGTATTTGGCCTCTTCCTCCTGCAAATACCCGCTGTCTGGCAGGATCAGGCCGCAAAGCTCTTTCGTGGCCGGGGTACAGAGCACCCGGCCACGAAATCCTGCACGGATCAGCGCCGGCAGATAGCCGGAGTGATCCAGATGGGCATGGGTCAGAAGAACGGTGTCGATCGTGCTTGGCCGAGCCGGAAAGCGTTTCCGGTTCCGCCGCCGCAATTGCTTGAAACCCTGGAACAGCCCGCAATCGATCAGGATTCGGCGGTGCCCCCACTCGACCAGGTAACGTGAGCCTGTCACCGTTCCGGCCGCGCCGAGAAAGCGAAGTGTCGGTTGGCCGTGGGAGGTCATATCGTTCTCTTTTCACCTAGTAAGGGGCGTGAACGTCTGCAGCCCGACCCGAGCGTGTGGGTTTTCCTCGGTTTAAACTCCAAGATATCCTGAACGCGTGCCATGTTCGAGCTCCGCTCCCGATGGACTAAGCTGCCTTATCCTAATTAAGATGCCATAGGGCAGAGCGGGCGCCATGATGCAGGTCAATCTTCTAATTCGGTCGATGCCAAAGGCTCTTCGAGGCAATCGCGCATGGTCTGCCAACCAGGGGCCTTGGGCTCTGTCGGCCTCTAACAGTTGGGCGTTCGAGGCTTTGTTCATTCCGCATAGCCCCTGGCAACGCGACACCAATGAGAACACCAACCGGCTTCTGCGCCAGTACTTCCCGAAAGGGACCGACCTCTCGGTGCACACCCAAGAGCACCTCGATGCCGTCGCAAGGGAACGCAACGAGCGACCAAGAATGATCTTGAACTACTACTCACCAGAGGAGAGGTTCGAAGCGTGTGTTGCGGCGATCGGTTGAATCGGCAACCCAAAGCGGATTTTGTAACTCGACGTTGTTCTTGCTCGACTTGAAACTGAACCAGGCGAGCCAGAGTGCTGTTGCAAGTGTGCCCACAAACCAGATCGGGCCGCCAATATCGACACGGAAATGCTGACCCAGAGTCGAGCCGATAGCGGAAACAACAGCAACACCTGCTCCAATCCAGCAGAGCTAGGACGGAATTGGTCGTACATCGGCCGTTGAAGTTGTCCAAGCGCTGATCGCGGTCGCAATTGCCACCACCATGAAGCCGTTACCGAGTCCGCTGGCGAATTGCCACCAGACCACAAAACCTTCCAAGTCGTCCTTATTTGCAGCAGCGGAGATTGCCGTAGCTTTTACGATTGCGGTGCCAATTGTCAAAAATGATCCTATCGCAAAAAGCAGCCATGCGCCGGCTGGTGCTTCGCGACGGCAACCTATGGGTGAAATCGACCAGTTAGTTGGGGAATGCGGGTTCATAATAATGCATGGCGCGCATAAACATCGAGTTCATCGAGGATTTGTAGTATTGTCAACCAAGTTGAGGCAAGCACGGCTCGACTGGCCGATCATAAGGTTTCTCCACCCTGACTGTCTCAACACGACACCGAGGCGAGAGTACGCCTTGAGGGCACAGATGTGCTTGGCAGGGTTCGCGACTTCATGACAGCAGGATTGTTAGATGCATCCGCTCGATAAGAAGCTCTTGCGAGACGTTCAGCGGCTCTGGGCCCAGGTCGCCGCGATCTCGCTCGTGACGGCGGCTGGCGTCGCGACGGTTCTCTTGGCCATCGGTTCCTATCGCTCGCTCGACGAAACGCGGATCGCCTATTACGAGCGTCAGCGTTTCGCGGATGTGTTCGTCCGCGTCGAGCGCGCGCCGCGCAGCGTTGTTGACCGGATTGCCAGGCTCCCGGGGGTCGCGACCGTCGAGACGAGAATTGTCAAATCTGCGCTTGTCGAAATCGACGGGATGCGTGAGCCGGCCACGGGCCTCTTCGTCTCGGTCCCGGACGGGGCGATGCCCGTGCTCAACCGGCCCTACCGGAAACTCGGTCGCATGCCGGCCGCCAGTACGGGGGACGAGGTCGTCGTTAACCACGCCTTCGCCGAGGCGCACGGTTTCCAGCCTGGCGACAGGTTCGGCGCCCTTCTCAACGGGCGTAAGTACACACTCCGGATTGTCGGCACCGTCTACTCCCCCGAATTCGTCTATGCCGCCGGACCGGGCGACATCATGCCGGATGATCGCCGCTTCGGAATTGTCTGGATGAACGAAAGCGCCCTCGAATCGATCTACAATCTGGACGGTGCCTTCAACTCCGCACTTATCCGCACGACACGCGGCGCCAACGAGGCCGCTGTGCTCGCAGGGATCGATTCCCTGCTCGAGCGCTATGGCAGCCAGGCCGCACATGGCCGGCGCGACCAGTTCTCGCATGCCTTCCTGAACCACGGGCTCGACATGTTGTACAGCATGAGCCTGACCCTGCCCCCGGTCTTCTTCGGCATCGCGTTCTTCCTGATCTACCTCACGCTCAACCGCATCATATTGCTCGAACGCAGGCAGATCGGCCTGCTGAAGGCTTTCGGCTATGGGAATGCACAGATCGCCGGACATTACCTCAAGTTCGTCGCGTGCATCTGCCTTCTCGGGATATTGGCCGGCATGACGTCTGGCGTGCTGCTTGGTCAATACGTCACCCGGCTTTATGCCGACTACTTCCGGTTTCCGCTGCTGATCTTCGCCCCGGCCGCCGATATCTATCTTCTGGCCGCCCTGCTGCCGGCGCTGGCCGCGGTTGCGGGCGCGTTTCAGGCGGTCTCGCGGGTCCTGGCGCTCTCGCCGGCTGTCGCGATGCGTCCAGCGGCACCACCGCGGTTCCGGCATGACGAAAGCCGGCTGTCGAAGCTCACGAGAAGCCTCCCGCCCCTGACGAAGCTGGCGTTTCGCAGCGCGATCCAGAACCGCCTTCGCTCGGCCATGACCATGATCGGGCTTGCCATGGGTTCGGCGATCCTGATCGCGTCGCTCTACCTAGCGGATTCGATGGAGTATCTGGTGGACGTCAAGTTCATGCTGTCCGAACGGCAGGATGCGACCCTCGCCTTCACCGCTGAGCGTCCTGTCGCCGCGCTCGGTGCCGTCGAGCGGCTGCCGGGGGTGCTGGCCGCCGAGCCGGTCAGACTGGTACCCGCCCGGATCCGGAACGGCACGACCGAACGGCGGATCGCGTTGTACGGACGCCCTGCCGATGCAAGGCTCGGCCGTATCGTCGATGGAGAGCTGCGGGTGGTCGCGCCGCCGACGCATGGCGTTGCGATCAACGCCTGGCTCGCGGGCGTGCTGGGTGTCGGGATCGGAGACCGCGTCGAGATCGACCTGCTGGGCGCGCGGCGCCGGACCGTCTCGCTGCCGGTGACCGCGCTGACGGAGGATTTCCTGGGCCTGCAAGCGACTGTGGAGATCTCGGCGCTTTCGCGGCTCTTGCGCGAGGGTCCAACCATGGACCGTGCCGAGCTGAGGATCGACCCGGCCGGGATGGACCGGCTTTATCAAGCGGTCAAGACTTCACCGGCCGTGGGCGGCATCGCGCTGCAGATCGTCTCCCTCGAGAATTTCCAGACTGCGCTCAGCATCATCGTTACGGCGATGGCGTCGATCTATACCGGTCTGGCCGGTGCGATCGCATTCGGAATGGTCTACAATGCGATGAGGATTTCGCTCTCCGAACGCGCTGCAGAATTGGCCACGCTGCGCGTGCTGGGCTTCAGCGACGGGCAGGTCTTCTGGGTCCTCGCCGGCGAACTCGCGCTTCTTCTGGTGGTCTCGCTGCCGCTCGGCTGGGCTGCCGGATACGCGAACGCGGCGATCATGGGGAATGCCATGGATGCCGATCTGATGCGGATGCCTCTGGTGATCGACCGGGGGACCTACGTTCTGGCCAGCGTGGCGGTGGTCGCGGCCGCTGTCCTGTCGGCGATGTTCGCCTGGCGTCGGATCAAGGACTTCGATCTCGTCGCGGTCCTGAAGACGAGGGATTGAGGCATGAAGCAAATCGGGATCAAATCGCTTTTCGCCGGGCTCTGCGGTGTCGCCTTGCTTGGCTTCGTGATCTGGTTCCTTTGGCCCCAGCCAGTTCTGGTGGATATCGGCGAGACCAGGATTGGAACGCTCGCCATCACCGTGGAAGAGGAGGCCCGCACCCGGGCGCGCGCCATCTATACTGTTTCTGCGCCCGTCGCGGGGCGGGTGGTGCGCAACGCGCTGGTTGCGGGGGACGCGGTGACACGGAATGAAACAGTCGTGGCGACCCTGCGACCCACCATGCCCGCCTTCATCGACGAGCGGTCCAGAGAAGAGTTGCGCGCCGCGCTTTCCGAAGCCGAGGCCGGTATCGAATACATTCGGCACGAGGTCGGGCGCATCGAAACCGAAACCGAGCTGGCCCGCAGCGAACTGGCCCGGGCTCAGGCTCTCGCCGACAGAAACCTGGTCTCCGTCGAGAACCTCGACAAGGCCCGCCGCGCGGCCGAGGCCCGCGAACACGCGCTCGCTGCGGCCCGCGCGGAGCTTGAGGTGCAGCGCAACAGATATGCCGCGATCGAGGCGCAATTGTCCGAGCCCGGGGATTTCGATCAGAATGGCCAGGGCTTTCAGGAACTGCATTTGACCGCCCCCGTCTCTGGCGAGGTGTTGCGGGTGGTCCAGAAAAGCGAGTCGGTCGTCGCGGCCGGTACGCCCTTGATCGAGATCGCCGACACGCGCGATCTGGAAATCAGGGCGGATCTGCTGTCGACCGACGCGGTCCAGGTCGAGGTCGGTGCGACGGCTCGGATTCTCGATTGGGGCGGGCCCCCGCTCGGGGCGCGCGTGACCCGTCTGGATCCGGCCGGGTTCGAGAAGACGTCCGCGCTCGGGATCGAGGAACTGCGCGTCCCGGTCATCCTTGAATTGACCAGCCCCGACGAAACGTGGTCGCGGCTCAAGCACAATTTCCGCGTGACGGCGGAAATCACTCTGGCAAGGATCGAGAATGTGCTTCTGGTGCCTTCGGCCGCGCTCTTTCGAAGCGGCGATGGCTGGGCGGTCTTCGTTTTCGAGCAAGGGCGCGCCCGGCTTCGCGAGGTCGAGATCGGACCGGCGAACGAGAGTTCCACATCGGTCCACGATGGACTCGACGCCGGCGAGCGAGTGATCCTCTACCCAGACGAGCGCATCACTGAGGGTACGCGGGTCGCAGTCCGCGCGGACGGCTGAAGAAGGTTCGTGCCCCGAGGCCTTCTGGCACTGGGGTTATCGTTACTGGAAACCGCATTCGTTTGGCGCATTGATGAGGACGAAGATGGAAGACAGCCACAACGCCACGCCGCGGTCGAATGCGATTTTTCGCACGGAAGGACTGAAGAAGGTTTACGGCGAAGGCACCGCGCTGGTCCATGCTCTGCGCGGCGTCGACCTGGAGATTCCCGAAGGCGAGATCGTCGTGCTGCTGGGGCCGTCGGGCTCGGGCAAATCGACCTTGCTCAACATCATCGGGGGCCTCGATTACGCCAGCCAAGGCCAAGTCTGGTTCCGCGACCGGGAGTTGACTGCAATGACCGACCGCCAGCTCGTAGCCTACCGCCGTGACCATGTCGGCTTCGTCTTCCAGTTCTACAACCTGATGCCCACTCTCTCTGCCCGAGAGAACATCGAACTTGTCACTGTGAATGCGCGGCGCTCTCTGGATGCGCGCGAGGCACTGGAACTTGTCGGGCTTGCCGAGCGGGTCGATCATTTCCCCGCTGAGCTTTCCGGCGGAGAGCAACAGCGGGTCGCCATCGCCCGGGCCGTCGCCAAGCAGCCCGACGTACTGTTCTGCGACGAACCGACAGGCGCTCTCGACAGCGCGACGGGGCGCGGCGTTCTGAAGATGCTGAGCGACATCAACCGACGCCTCAACTCAACCATTCTCATTGTCACTCACGCCGCCGCCACGGCGCAAATGGCTGACCGCGTCATTCATTTCGCAGACGGACGGATTCATGAAATCGTTCGTAACGCGATCAGGAAAGATCCCGAAGAAATCGACTGGTAGACTTACCGGCATAGCCATCAGTCAGAGCACGAAACTCCCCCATATCCGCGGTACGTTCTGTTAGCGGTCGGTGACTTCCTAGTTTCTCACATGCTCCGGCATCTTCGGATCAAACAGCCTTTCCAAGTCGTCGCTTTCCAGCTTGCGCAATGTCTTTCCCTCGACCCCAGCTTGGGAGACAGGGCAAAATCTCTGATGGTGTTCGTTGTGATCCAGCTAGAATTGACAGCGTGCTCGTAAAGCCCCTTGAGGTCCACAATTCGGACGTACACTGCGAAGAACAGGATCGCGGCGATCCCGGCGAAATAGAGGATTGGCATCATGGCCCGGTTCCTTTCGGTATTGGCCAGCCCTGGCCCCGCCCCGTGTCCAGCCCGGGTCGGGACACAGGTCGGGACGGTGTCAGTTGCCGGACGGCATCCGGTCGCCCATCATGCCCGGTGCGCCAGGCATTCCGCGCAGCATTTCCATCCGTTTCGCGGGAGCGCCCATCTCCTCTTCGGTGATCCTGCCATCCCCATCGGCATCGAGATGCTGGAACCGGTCCACTGTGGTTTCGCGGATCATGGCCGCGTGCAGGACCTCGAATTCGGCCAACGAAAGGGTGCCGTCGCCATCGGCATCGAATTCTGCGAGGCGGGCAAGCATCGCCGTGCGCGCGGCTCCGGGCTCAGGCTCCGCGACCGGACCAGCACCTATCATTTTCGGCCCCATCATCATGCGCATCATGTCACTATCCATCATCGACATGCCGCTGCCGTGACCCGCGCCCATCATCCGGCCGTGCATCTGCATCATCATTGGCATCATCTTGCGCATCATCTCATGCATCATCTCGCCCTGGCTGGCTGAGGGTCCGCTGTCTTTCGAAAGCGGCCCGCCGCCGTGTCCATGGTCGCTTTCGGCAGTGGCATGCCCTGCCGCGGCAATCGAGAAGCTTAGCGCAGTTGCAAGTGTGGTAAACATTTTCATTTCTGGTTCCTCGAGTTTGGTTCAGCGACGCTGAAGACCGGTTAAGCGATGCAATCCGCCGAATACGGGTGGATCTTTTGGCGTTTGAACCTGCAGGGGTGAGCGTGGAGCGACACGCCAAAACCGATGACAAGCACCCCAAAGACGAGCGTGAGCGCACGGTGCGCCGCGCAGAACACTTCGAGCGGGCTGTTGCGCCTCCCTTCCGTCCCTGAACATCTCCACTTGCTGTTAAGCGTAAACTTCCTTTCAGAACTTTCCTTGACGCAAATCAACTTTACTCATTCGTTTGAAGAGGGCGGCTTCTGGAAATGCCATGGCCCCTTTAATGAAACGCCCAGTTTCGCTAGCGGTGATCTACTGATCCTGTCGTTCCCGGGTCATTTCGCATGGGAGCATTTTCAGGCGCCGCTTTTCGTGGGGAGTCGGGTTCGACGACGTCCTTGGCACGGAATCTCGACCGTGCGCCACGTCGGACTTGCGAACGGGCTGCCGTTGATCTGGGCAGGGATGCGAAGAAAAACGCGAGAGGAAACGTGATGGCCCAGCAATACGAGAGAAACAGGTGGTGTCATTTGTGGACGGCTCCGGTTTTGCAAGGGATTTCGTGAGGCGAGGAGATCGAAGCAGGTTGCGGTCATTTGTCCGGCCTATCGGCGCGGCATGGTTAACCGCTGGCCTTGATGAAGTCCGCATGCTGGGTTCCTTTCAGACAGGCGAGCTTTGACGCCCTGACACCACCCCGGAATGTCCCAGCAGCGGTTCCGTCCGATCATCATCATTCACTTATGCCCTTGCATCTCGTTTAGCGGCGTCTCTGTCGCCGCCATTCCCTCCTTCGTTCAGATGGTAGGCGGGGCCTGATAGATTTCTTCCTTCACGAGCAGCGCCCAAGCAGTGCGCGCTGTCTTATTGGCGATGGCCACGGTCACCAGCCGCGTTGGTTTACGTTCCAGCAGGG
>NZ_FMZV01000014.1 GCF_900101475.1 Ruegeria marina
CCTTGACGATCGGAATGTCGTCGCCGGGGAAGTCGTACGAGCTCAGAAGCTCGCGCACTTCCATCTCGACCAGTTCCAGCAGCTCTTCGTCGTCGACCTGGTCGACCTTGTTCATGTACACGACCAGCGCCGGAACGCCGACCTGACGCGCCAGCAGGATGTGCTCGCGGGTCTGCGGCATCGGGCCGTCAGCCGCGTT
The DNA here is from genome assembly GCF_900101475.1 of Ruegeria marina. GTDB lineage: Bacteria > Pseudomonadota > Alphaproteobacteria > Rhodobacterales > Rhodobacteraceae > Ruegeria_B > Ruegeria_B marina. The sequence continues at coordinate 200 of NZ_FMZV01000014.1, forward strand.
CACAACCAGGATCGCGCCGTCCATCTGCGCCGCACCGGTGATCATGTTCTTCACATAGTCGGCGTGGCCGGGGCAGTCCACGTGGGCATAGTGGCGTGCTTCGGTCTCGTATTCGACATGCGCCGTCGAGATCGTGATCCCGCGCGCCTTCTCCTCGGGTGCCGAGTCAATCGCGTCATAGGCTTTGAAGTCACCAAAATACTTGGTGATTGCTGCGGTCAGCGTGGTCTTGCCGTGGTCAACGTGCCCAATCGTGCCAATGTTGACGTGCGGTTTCGTACGCGCGAACTTTTCCTTTGCCATTGCAAAGCTCCTTTTTTCTTACAGAAAGTGCGCGGTCACACGCACCAACAGGGAGAACGGGGTGCGTGGTTTCCCACGCACCTCGGGTTATGCAAATTTCGCCTGAATCTCTTCCGAGATGTTCTGCGGAACCGGATCGTAATGATCGAACTGCATGGTGAACTGGGCGCGGCCCGACGACATCGAACGCAGGGTGTTGATGTAGCCGAACATGTTGGCCAGCGGCACGAACGCGGCAATTGCGATCGCGTTGCCGCGGTTTTCCTGACCCGACACCTGGCCCCGACGCGAGGTCAGGTCGCCGATGATGCCACCGGTGTATTCTTCCGGAGTCACCACTTCGACCTTCATGATCGGTTCCAGCAGTTTCGCGCCAGCTTTCTTCATGCCTTCGCGCATACCCATGCGGGCGGCGATCTCGAAGGCCAGAACGCTGGAGTCCACGTCGTGGAACTTGCCGTCGACCAGAGCGACCTTGAAGTCGATCACAGGGAAACCGGCCAGAGGGCCCGAGTCCATCACCGACTTGATGCCTTTTTCGACGCCGGGGATGTATTCCTTCGGCACCGCACCACCAACAATCTTGGATTCGAAGGAATATCCTTCGCCCGGCTCGGTCGGCGAAATGACCAGCTTGACCTCGGCGAACTGGCCCGAACCACCCGACTGCTTCTTGTGGGTGTAGGTGTGTTCCACCTGTTTAGACACGGTTTCGCGATAGGCCACCTGGGGCGCACCGATATTGGCCTCGACCTTGAATTCGCGCTTCAGACGGTCAACCAGGATGTCGAGGTGAAGTTCACCCATGCCCTTCATGATGGTCTGACCCGACTCCAGATCGGTTTCGACGCGGAAGGACGGGTCTTCGGCCGCCAGACGGGCCAGACCCTGAGACATCTTCTCCTGGTCGTTCTTGGTCTTGGGCTCGACCGCGATCTCGATCACCGGATCCGGGAAGGTCATGGTTTCGAGAACCACGGGCTTGGACGGATCACACAGGGTATCGCCGGTGGTGGTCTCTTTCAGACCGGCCAGCGCGATGATGTCGCCTGCAAAGGCTTCTTCGATCTCCTCGCGGTTGATCGCGTGCATCATCATCATCCGGCCGACGCGCTCGCGCTTGCCCTTGGTCGAGTTGATCATCTGGTCGCCCTTCTTGAGGACGCCCGAGTAGATCCGGGTAAAGGTCAGCGAGCCGACGAACGGGTCGTTCATGATCTTGAACGCCAGGGCCGCGAAGGGCTGTGCGTCATCGGCCGAACGGGCGATGTTGCGCTCTTCGTTTTCGTCGCCCGGTGCAAAGCCCATGTAGGCCGGCACGTCGAGCGGCGACGGCAGGAAGTCGATGACCGCGTTCAGCAGCGGCTGGACACCCTTGTTCTTGAACGCCGAGCCGGCAGCGACCGGAACGAAGCTGAGCGACAGCGTGCCCTTGCGGATCAGTTTCCGCAGGGTGGCTTCGTCGGGCTCGTTGCCTTCCAGGTAGGCTTCCATCGCCTCGTCGTCCTGTTCGACGGCAAGCTCGATCAGGTTGCTGCGCCATTCTTCGGCGACATCCTGAAGGTCTTCGCGGATCGGCTGACGGACCCAGCTTGCGCCGAGGTCTTCACCCTTCCAGACCCATTCTTCCATCTTGATCAGGTCGACGATGCCTTCCAGCTTGTCCTCGGCGCCGATCGGCAGGGCGATCGGGGCGGGGGTTGCACCGGTGCGGTCCTTGATCATCTTCACGCAGTTGAAGAAGTCGGCGCCGATCTTGTCCATCTTGTTGACGAAAACGATGCGCGGAACCTTGTAGCGGTCAGCCTGACGCCACACGGTTTCGGTCTGCGGTTCGACACCGGCGTTGGCGTCCAGCAGGCAGACGGCACCGTCGAGAACCGCCAGCGAACGCTCGACTTCAATGGTGAAGTCCACGTGGCCGGGGGTGTCGATGATGTTGAAGCGGTACTTGGTGTCCGAGGTGCCTTCGGCGGTCGGATCTTCCTGGCGCTGCCAGAACGTGGTCGTGGCGGCCGAGGTGATGGTGATCCCGCGTTCCTGTTCCTGCTCCATCCAGTCCATGGTGGCGGCGCCATCATGCACTTCGCCGATCTTGTGCGACTTGCCGGTGTAGTAGAGGATACGTTCGGTCGTGGTGGTCTTGCCCGCGTCGATGTGGGCCATGATACCGAAGTTGCGGTATCGCGTGAGGGGATATTCGCGTGCCATGTCTGCTCGCTCCTATTACCAGCGATAATGAGCGAAAGCCTTGTTGGCTTCGGCCATCTTGTGGGTGTCTTCACGCTTCTTCACGGCAGTCCCGCGCGACTGGACGGCGTCCAGCAGCTCGCCGGCGAGGCGTTCTTCCATAGTGTTTTCGTTGCGCTTGCGGGCGGCGGTGATCAGCCAGCGGATCGCCAGGGCCTCACGACGCTCGGGGCGCACTTCGCACGGCACCTGATAGGTGGCACCGCCGACACGACGCGAACGAACCTCGACCGAGGGTTTCACGTTGTCGAGCGCTTCGTGGAACACTTCCACCGGGGCGCGCTTGATCTTGGTCTCGACGCGCGTCAGCGCGTTGTAGACGATGGTTTCTGCGACCGACTTCTTGCCGTCGATCATCAGGTTGTTCATGAACTTGGTCAGAACGCGGTCGCCATACTTGGCGTCGGGCAGAACTTCGCGTTTCTCTGCAGCGTGACGGCGCGACATGCTCGTCTCTCCTTCTTACTTCGGACGCTTCGCGCCGTACTTCGAACGGCGTTGCTTACGGTTTTTGACGCCCTGGGTATCCAGAACACCGCGCAGGATGTGGTAACGCACACCGGGAAGGTCTTTTACACGGCCGCCACGGATCAGAACAACCGAGTGCTCTTGCAGGTTGTGGCTTTCACCGGGGATGTAGGAGATCACTTCGAAACCGTTGGTCAGGCGAACCTTGGCAACTTTCCGCATAGCGGAGTTCGGTTTCTTCGGAGTGGTGGTGTACACGCGGGTACAGACGCCGCGTTTCTGCGGGCACTGCTCCAGGTGCTGGGACTTCGAGCGTTTTACTTTCGGCTGCCGCGGTTTGCGGATCAGCTGTTGAATCGTTGGCATTCCGGTTTCTTCCCCGTTTTGCAACACACATGTCATGCACGCGCGCTGCGTGCGGCTTCATTCTTTGCGCGCTTGCGCTAACGCAAACACAAAACCCGCGAGCGTTCCCATTCCGAGGTGAACGTCGCGGTTGGTTCTCAGAGGATCGGGACTACGAAATTGTCCGGACCTTGACCACGTCTATTTGAAATCGGTCTTGGGGCGACCCCCGGTTCCGAGATGTTGCGCGTAATAGGGGGAGTCGGCAGCAGTGTCAACAGCCCCGGTTCATGTTGCCAAGAGGCTGACGGACTGCCAATGTCGGAGCGAGCAGTTTCTACAGGTTTATTCGTGAACAGCAAGGACATGCAAGTCATCGGCCTGTGCCGGTTTTCCTATCCCGCCTTGGGAGGGTTTCAGGTCGAACACGAAACCATCGACGAACGCATTTCCTATCTCTATGCCGAGGACCGGCTGGAAGAGCGGTTCCGGTTGATGGAAACCGTCGCCCTGCCCTGTCTGCGGGAACAGACGGACCAGGAGTTCGAACTGATCATCGTTATCGGCGACAGCCTGCCCAAGCTGCACTGCGACAGGTTGCACGAGCTGACCGCCGACATGCCGCAGGTTCGCATCGTTTCGGAACCTCCCCGTCCCCAACGCGAAGTGATGAAGGAACTGCTGAACGAAGCCCGCAAGGACCCCTCCAGACCCTGCCTGCAGTTCCGCCACGACGACGATGATGCGGTTTCGGTCGATTTCATTGAACGGCTGCGGCAGACGGTGCGCGACTGCCCCGGCCTGATCCGAGACAACCGGACGATGGCAGTGGATTACAACCGCGGCTACGTGGCCGAGGTTGGCGCGCATGGCATCTCGGCCACCGAAACCGTCCGGTCTCTCTATGTCGCCGCTCTGGGCATGTACGTGGCGGGCAACTGTAGCCTGACGATCATGAATTTCGCCCATGAAAAGATCGGCCGGTTCATGCCGGTTGTCAGCCTGAGCGATACGCCGATGTGGGTCCGGACGCACAACGGCTACAACGACTCGCGCCAGAAAAAGGTGAAACCGGTTCCGGTCGAACCATTGACCACGGAGCAAAAAGCCGAATTCGCCATCCGTTTCGCGGTTCGGGATGACCACGTCAAACGGGCGTTTTCGGGAGAATGACGATGCAGATTCTGGGGCTGTGCCGGTTCAGCTATCTGGGCCACGGTGGTTTCAAGATCATGCATGAAACATTGGAGGAACGCCGCGCCTATCTCTACTCCCCGGAACGCATGGAGGACAGGTTCCGCCAGTTCGAGGCCATCACCCTGCCGACCATCGCCGGTCAGACCGACCGCGACTTCGATTTTGTTATCGCCATTGGTGAGTGTTTCCCGGACCGCTATCTGGCCCGTTTGCAGGATCTGACCCGCGACGTTCCCCAGATCCGCATTCGCGCCTTTCCCCCGATGCGCCACCGCACCGCCATGGCGCGTGCGCTGGACGAGGCGCGACGCGACATCGACGCGCCCTGCCTGCAGTTCCGGCTCGACGATGACGACGGCATGGCGCGCGATTTCGTCGAACGCTACCGGCAGGTGGCCGAGGATACCCGCGCCCTCTGGCAGAGGCATCCGGCAGTCGCCGTCGATTTCAACACCGGCTACGTGTTCCGCTGCGGGGAACGCGGCATCGAGATCACCCCGTTCCAATACGCCTACAGCGCCATTGCGCTGGGGGTGATCGTTGCGCCGGGGCATACCGAGGGGATCATGCATCACGGTCACCACAAGCTGTGGACCGTGATGCCCACCATCACCCTTCCGGGCGAGGACATGATGCTGCGCGGGCATAACGATTTCAACGACTCGCGCGCCAAACCCGGCGCGAAACAGTTCGACTATGTCCCTTTGGATGCCGAGGCGGAATCCTATTTCAAGTCCCGGTTCAACGTCGACAACGCGCGGGTTAAGGAGATCTTCTCACGCCCGGCGGCGGCGTGAGCGTTCGCGGAACAGGGTGAACAGACCCGTTGCGACCACCAGGCCAGCGCCCAGCATGGTGACGGGGTCGGGCCAATTGCCGAAGATGAACCAACCAAGCATCAAAGCCCAGATCAGGCTGGTGTAGCGGAAGGGCGCGATAAACCCCACATCGCCCACCCGCATCACCATGACGCTGCACAGGTAGCCCATCAGGACAAAGACCGAGGCACCGAAGATCAGCAGACCCAGATGCAGGTCAAGCGGCACCCAGGTCGTGGTCAGCGAACCCAGCAGGCCGAAACATGTGATCGTGAGCGCGGTTGCAAGCGTGACCACCATTGACGGCACATGTGTGGACATCCGGCGGGTGATCAGGTCGCGCGCAGTCACGCAGGTGACCGCCAGCAGCGCATAGATGGCATAAGTTGTGAACCCGTCCGGACCGGGCCGGACAATCAGCAACATCCCGCAGAACCCGATGCCGATGGCCGACATGCGTCGCCAACCCACCGACTCGCCAAAGATCAGGGCGGCGCCAAGCGTCACGGTCAGAGGCAGCGCCTGCAGGACAGCGGTGACATTTGCCAGCGGCATGTTCATCAGCGCCGTCAGAAAGAAGAAGGTGGCGCCCACCTCGGACAGGCACCGCATCGCCACCAGCGTGCGGTCACGGCGATCGAACCGCAGGTGCAACGCCCCAAGATACCGGGCGAGCAGGAAAATCCACACGCAAGTCAGGGCGCCGCGCAAGGTGATGATCTGGAACAACGGCAGGCTTCCGCCCAGCAATTTGACGATGGCATCGTTGACGGTAAAGGCGGCCATGCTGCCCATCATCAACAGCGCCCCGCGGGTATTGGGTGACATGTTTCGACCTCTTCGCGTGGAGCCGCCGCCGGTGTCGTCTGCCTGTTCGTTCACAAGCTAACGGGCGTGTTCTGACCCGCCACACGGGAAATGACAAGATGCCGCAATCAGGGGATCAAGCGAGCATGCGCCGTCGTTGCATCCAGATGTGCAACACAATTCCGGCCGCATAGAACAGAATAACCGCCGCAAGCATCCCCGCGGTTCCGCCGCTTTGCAGAACGATCATCAGAACCGGGGTGCCCAGCGTATTGCCCAGGTTCCCCATCTGCGCCATCGCGCCATTGGCCAGGGCCCTGTCGCGCGCCGATGCGTTCAGCTGCGGAATGGCCGCGAAACTCGCGCCCTGCACCAATCCGAGAACGGCGAACAGCGCGATGCAGGTCGCGGCAGGCGGTACGCCCAGCCAATAACTGCCGAGCACCGCTGCGGACAGCGCGAATCCGGCCATCACGATGCGCACCGCCGGCCAGTATCGCAACAGCGGCGTGACGATCAGCAGCGAAACGCCGATGCTCGCCACCGGCATCAACCCCACCACGGCCGCACGTTGCCCCTCGGGTAACAGACCCGGCAGGATGGCAACAAGAGAGACGAATGTCAGTGTATAGAACAGCCAGCCCACGGCAGGGGCCGCGACGGACGCCGATCGGTAGGCGTACAGATGCAGGCCGAGAACTTCGCCCAGGTTCAAGGCATTGCCCGACCTGGTCGAATTCTCGTCGGGATCGAGGAGCCACCAGACAAGAGCGGCCAGCGTCGCCATGATGCCGCCGTGGATCAGGAACAGAAGTTGGATTCCGTAGGCCTCCGCCATGGGCAGTCCAAGCCAGGCCACGATCGAGAAGGCAACGGCGAAAAATGTGCTCCAGAGCGTCATCGCGGGCCCGCGCAACCGGTCGCCGGCAATCTGGGCGATCAGCGTTGGCGCGGCGACAACGATCACCAGGTGTGACAGACCTTCGACGATCCGGCTGGTCAGCATCTGCGCAAATCCGGGCATCGTCGCCTGCCAAGCCGAGCACAGGGCGCCCACGATCAAGCCGAGGACCAGCAGCCTGCGAAACCCGTGCCGGGCCACGAGAATGCCGGCGGTCATCCCCAGCACGATCCCGGCAAAGCTGATCATCGAAAGCAACAGGCCAAGCCCTGCGCCGCTGTCCGGATATCGCTGGCCGATCAGGTCGAAGGGCACGGCGATCTTGGCGAATTGCCCCGCCGCGCCCAGTCCGGCGCACCAGAGAAGAAAGATAAGGAACAGCGGGCTGCGTTGCATGCACAAGGGTTATCCCGTTGCGTCTGCGTCCGCCATGCCGATCAGTTCGCGAACCGCAAAGAAAAGACCCCCGCGCAGATGGCGCGGGGGTCTTCTTTCCTTGCTCGGATCAGCCGATCAGTCGCGGCTTTCCGGGGTATCGACCAGCGAGTCGAAATCGTCGTCGACGATGTCGGCATCCATGATCGGCGCGGCCAGCGCGGCAGCGGCTTCGGCCTCTTCGCGGCGGGCCGCGATGACGACGTTGTCCCGCTGGGTCGCGATCTGACGTACCCGCTGGGTCGCGCCACCGGTACCGGCCGGGATCAGGCGGCCGACAATGACGTTCTCCTTGAGGCCCACAAGCTTGTCCATCTTGCCCTGAACCGAGGCTTCGGTCAGCACGCGGGTGGTCTCCTGGAAGGAGGCCGCCGAGATGAACGAGCGGGTCTGCAGCGACGCCTTGGTAATGCCCAGCAGGATCGGTTCGCCCGTCGCCGCGCGACCTCCACGAGCGATCGTCTTCTCGTTGGCCGCGTCGAACTCTTGCTTGTCGACATGCTCGCCCTTGAGCAGCGTGGTATCGCCGCTGTCGGTGATCTCCCACTTCTGCAGCATCTGGCGCACGATGACCTCGATGTGCTTGTCGTTGATCTTCACGCCCTGCAGGCGATAGACCTCTTGCACCTCTTTGACCATGTAGGCCGCGAGAGCCTCGACACCGAGGATCGACAGGATGTCGTGCGGCGCCGGGTTGCCGTCCATGATGTAGTCACCCTTCTGCACGAAGTCGCCTTCCTGCACCGGGATGTGCTTGCCCTTGGGCACCATGTATTCGACGGGCTCCAGACGGTCGTCCGAAGGTTCGATGGTGATGCGGCGCTTGTTCTTATAGTCGCGTCCAAAGCGCACGTAACCGTCGATCTCGGCGATGATCGCGTGATCCTTGGGACGACGGGCCTCGAACAGTTCCGCCACGCGAGGCAGACCCCCGGTGATGTCCTTGGTCTTGGCGCCTTCGCGCGGGATACGGGCAATGACATCGCCGGCCTCGATGGTCTGGCCATCTTCGACCGAGAGGATTGCATCCACCGACATCGGGTAATGAACCGGGTTTCCGGCATCATTACGGACCGGTTCGCCATCTTCACCGACAAGGATGATTTCCGGCTTCAGCTCGCTGCCCCTGGGTGCCGCACGCCAGTCGATCACGATCTTCTGGGTCATGCCGGTCGCTTCGTCGGTCTCGTCGCGCACGGCAAGGCCCGAAACGAGGTCGACATATTTCGCGGTACCGGCCTTTTCGGCGATGATCGGCAGGGTATAGGGATCCCATTCGAACAGCTTGTCGCCGCGCTTGACCGCCGCGCCGTCCTTGACGAACAGCTTGGAGCCATAGCCCAGCTTGAAGCTGGCGCGTTCCTCGCCCTGCGCATCCTTGATCACCAGCTTCATGTTACGGCCCATGACCAGGCTTTCGCCTGCGGCATTGACCAGAAGCTGCGGGTTCTCGAAAGCGATCACGCCGTCCTGGTTGGCTTCCTGGAACGACTGCTGGCCACCCTGGGCAACGCCGCCGATGTGGAAGGTCCGCATCGTCAGCTGGGTGCCTGGTTCACCGATCGACTGTGCGGCGATGATGCCGACCGCCTCACCGATGTTCACGCGGGTACCACGTGCCAGGTCACGACCGTAGCACTGGGCGCAGACGCCCTCTTCGCTTTCGCAGGTCAGCGGCGAACGCACGCGCGCGGTCTGCACGCCGGCCTCGTGGATGGTGTCCGCCATCCGCTCGTCGATGAGCTGACCCGCGGCCACGATCACCTCGTCGGTGCCCGGACGCAGGATATCGTCGGCCGCGACGCGGCCAAGGATACGCTCGGCCAGCGAGGCGACGATCTCACCGTCGTTGACAGCGGCTTCGGCGGTGATGCCGCGGTCGGTGCCGCAATCGGGCTCGCGCACGATGCAGTCCTGCGCGACGTCCACCAGACGACGGGTCAGGTAACCCGAGTTCGCCGTTTTCAGAGCGGTGTCCGACAGACCTTTCCGCGCGCCGTGGGTCGAGTTGAAGTATTCAAGAACGGTCAGACCTTCCTTGAAGTTCGAGATGATCGGCGTCTCGATGATGTCGCCGTTCGGCTTGGCCATCAGGCCACGCATGCCGCCCAACTGCTTCATCTGGGTGACCGAACCCCGCGCACCCGAGTGGGCCATCATGTAGACCGAGTTCGGTTCCTTGTCGGCGCCGTTATCGTCTTTCTGGACCGAAGAGATGGTGTTCATCATCGCCTCGGTGACGCGGTCGTTACACTTCGACCATGCATCGACGACCTTGTTGTACTTTTCGCCCTGGGTGATCAGGCCGTCCATGTACTGCTGTTCAAAGTCTTTCACCTGCTCGCGCGTGTCCTCGACAATGCCCCATTTGTCATCGGGGATCACCATGTCGTCCTTGCCGAACGAGATACCTGCCTTGAACGCCTCGCGGAAGCCCATGGTCATGATCTGGTCGCAGAAGATCACCGATTCCTTCTGACCGCAGTAGCGGTAGACGGTGTCGATCACCTGCTGCACTTCCTTCTTGCGCAGCAGACGGTTGACCAGTTCAAACGGCGCCTTGTTGTTCATCGGCAGCAGCGCACCAAGGCGCACACGGCCTGGCGTGGTCTCGAACCGCTTGAGCACCTCGTTGCCCTCGTCGTCGATCTGGGCGATCCGCGCGGTGATCCTGGAATGCAGATGCACCTCGCCCGCGTCCAGCGCATGCTGGACCTCGTCGATCGAGCCGAAGACCTTGCCTTCGCCAACCATGCCTTCGCGTTCCAACGTCAGGTAGTAGAGACCCAGGATCATATCCTGCGAAGGAACGATGATCGGCGCGCCGTTGGCAGGCGACAGAACGTTGTTGGTCGACATCATCAAGACGCGCGCTTCCAGCTGCGCCTCAAGGCTCAGCGGCACGTGCACGGCCATCTGGTCACCGTCGAAGTCGGCGTTGAAAGCCGAGCAGACCAGCGGATGCAGCTGGATCGCCTTGCCTTCGATCAGGATCGGCTCGAACGCCTGGATGCCCAGACGGTGCAGCGTCGGCGCACGGTTCAACAGGACCGGGTGCTCGCGGATCACCTCGTCCAGGATGTCCCAGACCTCCGGACGCTCCTTCTCGACCAGCTTCTTGGCCTGTTTCACGGTGCTGGACAGGCCCTTGGCCTCCAGCCGCGAATAGATGAACGGCTTGAACAGTTCGAGCGCCATCTTCTTGGGCAGGCCGCACTGGTGCAGCTTGAGTTCGGGACCGGTCACGATGACCGAACGGCCCGAGAAGTCGACGCGCTTGCCCAGAAGGTTCTGACGGAAGCGACCCTGCTTGCCTTTCAGCATGTCGGAAAGCGATTTCAGCGGGCGCTTGTTTGCTCCGGTGATCACGCGACCACGACGGCCGTTGTCGAACAAGGCATCGACCGACTCTTGCAGCATCCGCTTTTCGTTGCGGACGATGATGTCGGGCGCGCGCAGTTCGATCAGGCGCTTCAGACGGTTGTTCCGGTTGATCACCCGGCGATACAGGTCGTTCAGGTCCGAGGTCGCAAAGCGGCCACCGTCCAGCGGCACCAGCGGGCGCAGTTCCGGCGGAATGACCGGAATCACGGTCATCACCATCCATTCGGGCCGGTTACCCGACTCGAGGAAGCTTTCCACGACCTTCAGGCGCTTGATGATCTTCTTGGGCTTCAGCTCGCCGGTCGCTTCGGCCAGATCGGCGCGCAGCTGTTCGGCCTCGGCTTCGAGGTCGATCTGGCTCAGCATCTCGCGGATCGCCTCGGCGCCGATGTTGGCGGTGAAGGCGTCCATGCCGAACTGGTCCTGGGCATCCATATACTCTTCTTCGGTCATCAGCTGACCATAGGAGAGATCGGTCAGGCCCGGCTCGGTGACCACGTAGTTTTCAAAGTAGAGGATGCGCTCCAGGTCCCGCAGCGTCATGTCGAGCATCAGGCCGATCCGGCTGGGAAGCGACTTCAGGAACCAGATATGCGCGACGGGCGCGGCCAGTTCGATATGGCCCATGCGCTCGCGCCGGACCTTTTGCAGGGTGACTTCCACGCCGCATTTTTCGCAGACAACGCCGCGATACTTCATGCGCTTGTATTTGCCGCAGAGGCATTCGTAATCCTTGATCGGGCCAAAGATACGGGCACAGAAGAGACCGTCACGCTCGGGCTTGAACGTGCGATAGTTGATGGTCTCGGGCTTCTTGATCTCGCCATAGGACCACGAAAGGATTCGCTCGGGGCTGGCCAGCGACACCTTGATCTCGTCAAAGACCTTCGGAGGGGTCAGCGGGTTGAACGGGTTGTTCGTCAGTTCCTGGTTCATTTGTTTTCCTCAAATTCGTGCGGAGTGTGGGGGGAAGCCCAGGATTTTTCGGCGAAAAATCCTGGGTCGAGAATTTTCGTCGAAAATTCTCAGTCTTCCACCTCCGCATCCAGGAGTTCCATGTTCAGGCCGAGGCCACGGACTTCTTTCACCAGAACGTTAAAGCTCTCGGGAATGCCCGCTTCGAAATTGTCCTCGCCCTTGACGATCGACTCATAGACCTTGGTCCGGCCGGCCACGTCATCCGACTTCACCGTCAGCATTTCCTGCAGGGTGTAGGCGGCACCATAGGCTTCCAGGGCCCAGACCTCCATCTCGCCGAAACGCTGTCCACCGAACTGCGCCTTGCCGCCCAGCGGTTGCTGAGTGACCAGGCTGTACGGTCCGGTCGAACGCGCGTGGATCTTGTCGTCGACCAGGTGGTGCAGCTTGAGCAGGTACTTGATGCCCACCGTGACCGGGCGCGCGAACTGCTCGCCGGTGCGGCCGTCGAACAGGATGCTCTGACCGCTGGTGTCGAACCCGGCGCGCGTCAGCGCGTCGTTGACATCAGCCTCTTTCGCACCGTCAAAGACCGGCGTTGCGATCGGCACACCCCGGGTGACATTGCCTGCGGCTTCGACCAGCGCGTCGGCGTCCAGACCCGAAATGCCCTCTTCGTACACGTCCTCGCCATAGGCGTGGCGCATCGCTTCGCGCACCGGGGTCAGGTCACCGGACCGGCGGTATTCCTGCAATGCCTCGTCGATCCGCAGACCCAGACCGCGTGCGGCCCAACCCATATGGGTTTCAAGGATCTGACCGACGTTCATCCGCGACGGCACACCCAGCGGGTTGAGGCAGAAATCGACCGGGGTCCCGTCGGCGAGGAACGGCATGTCCTCCATCGGCACCACTTTCGAAATCACACCCTTGTTGCCGTGACGGCCGGCCATCTTGTCGCCCGGTTGCAGCTTGCGCTTCACCGCGATGAAGACCTTGACCATCTTCATCACGCCCGGCGGCAGGTCGTCGCCACGGCGGACCTTCTCGACCTTGTCCTCGAACCGAGCATCCAGAGCACGCTTTTGCAGCTCGTACTGCTCGTTCAGGGCCTCGACGATCTTGGCGTCTTCCTCGTTCTCCAGGGCCAGCTGCCACCACTGACCGCGGGTCAGGGTTTCCAGCAGGTCCTCGGTGATCTCGGAACCCGGCTTGATGCCCTTGGGACCCTTGACTGCGACCTTGCCCATGATCAGCGACTTCAGACGCGCATAGATGTTGCGGTCGAGGATCGCCAGCTCGTCGTCCCGGTCACGGGCCAGACGTTCAACTTCCTCGCGCTCGATCTGCAACGCACGCTCGTCCTTGTCGACACCATGGCGGTTGAACACCCGGACCTCGACCACGGTACCGTAATCGCCCGGCTTTACCCGCAGCGAGGTGTCGCGCACGTCGGACGCCTTTTCACCGAAGATGGCACGCAGAAGCTTTTCTTCCGGCGTCATCGGGCTTTCGCCTTTTGGAGTGATCTTGCCGACCAGAATGTCGCCCGGCTGCACTTCGGCACCGATATAGACGATACCGGCCTCGTCGAGGTTGCGCAGGGCTTCCTCGCCGACGTTCGGGATGTCGCGGGTGATCTCTTCCGGCCCAAGCTTGGTGTCACGGGCGGCGACCTCGAATTCCTCGATGTGGATCGAGGTAAAGACGTCATCGCGCGCGATGCGCTCCGAGATCAGGATCGAGTCCTCGTAGTTGTAACCGTTCCACGGCATGAAGGCCACGACCACGTTCTTGCCCAGGGCCAGTTCGCCCATGTCGGTCGAGGGGCCGTCGGCGATCACCTCGCCCTTGGCCACGACATCGCCCACCTTGACCAGCGGACGCTGGTTGATGCAGGTGTTCTGGTTCGAACGCTGGAACTTGCGCATGCGGTAGATGTCGACACCCGCATCGCCGAGTTCAAGATCCTCGGTCGCCCGGATCACGATACGCTGCGCATCGACCTGGTCGATGATGCCCGCACGCTTTGCCTGGATGGCCGCGCCCGAGTCGATAGCCACCTTGGCCTCGATGCCGGTGCCTACCAGCGGCGCCTCGGCCCGCAGGAGCGGCACCGCCTGACGCTGCATGTTCGAGCCCATCAGAGCGCGGTTGGCGTCGTCGTTTTCAAGGAACGGGATCAGCGAGGCTGCAACCGAAACCAGCTGTTTCGGCGACACGTCGATCAGGTCCACGTTTTCGACCGGGGCCAGGGTATAGTCACCGGCCTGACGGGTGTTGACCAGTTCGTTCACGAACCTGCCGTTCTCATCCAGCGTCGCGTTGGCCTGCGCCACGGTGTGACGCATTTCCTCGGTCGCGGACATGTAGTGCACTTCGTCAGTGACCTGCCCGTCGTTGACGACGCGATACGGGGTCTCGATGAAGCCGTACTTGTTCACGCGGGCAAAGGTGGCCAGCGAGTTGATCAGACCGATGTTCGGACCTTCGGGCGTTTCAATCGGGCACATCCGGCCATAGTGGGTCGGGTGCACGTCGCGCACCTCGAAGCCGGCGCGCTCGCGGGTCAGACCGCCCGGCCCAAGCGCCGAGAGGCGACGCTTGTGCGTCACTTCGGACAGCGGGTTGGTCTGGTCCATGAACTGGCTGAGCTGCGAGGAGCCGAAGAACTCGCGCACCGCGGCAGCAGCCGGTTTCGCGTTGATCAGGTCCTGCGGCATCACGGTGTCGATCTCGACCGAGGACATCCGCTCCTTGATCGCGCGCTCCATGCGCAAGAGGCCGACGCGGTACTGGTTCTCCATCAATTCGCCGACCGAACGCACCCGGCGGTTGCCGAGGTGGTCGATGTCGTCGATGTCGCCCTTGCCGTCGCGCAGTTCAACCAGCGCACCGATGCAGGCGATGATGTCTTCGCGGCGCAGGGTGCGCTGGGTGTCGGCGGCATCCAGATCGAGACGCATGTTCATCTTGACCCGGCCAACGGCCGAGAGGTCATAGCGCTCGCTGTCGAAGAACAGCGTATCGAACAGCGCCGACGCAGCCTCGACGGTGGGCGGTTCGCCCGGACGCATGACGCGGTAGATGTCCATGAGCGCGGTTTCCCGGTTCATGTTCTTGTCCTGCGCCATGGTGTTGCGGATGTAGGGGCCGACGTTGATATTGTCGATGTCCAGAACCGGGATATCGGTGATGCCGGCATCCAGCAATTCCTTGACGGTGCCGCCGATCAGGTCGCCGTCCTTGTCATACTCCAGCGTCAGCTCGTCGCCGGCCTCGACATAGATCGCGCCCGTTTCCTCGTTGATGATATCCTTGGCAACGAACTTGCCGACAATGTGACCGAAGGGAACCAGCAGGTTCTTGACGGTGCCTTCCTCGATCAGCTTCTTCACCGCGCGGGGGGTGATCTTCTTGCCGGCCTCGGCAATCACCTCGCCGGTTGCGGCATCGACCAGGTCATAGGTCGGGCGGGTGCCGCGAACACGTTCCGGGAAGAAGGGAGTGACCCAGCCCTTCTTCTTTTCAAGCTTGAAGGAGATCGTCCTGTAATAGGCATCCATGATGCCTTCCTGATCCAGGCCCAGGGCATAGAGCAGTGTCGTCACCGGCAGTTTGCGGCGGCGGTCGATACGTGCGAACACGATATCCTTGGCGTCGAATTCGAAATCCAGCCACGAGCCGCGATACGGGATGATGCGGCAGGCGAACAACAGCTTGCCCGAGGAGTGGGTCTTGCCCTTGTCATGATCGAAGAACACGCCCGGCGAACGGTGCATCTGGGACACGATCACCCGCTCGGTGCCGTTCACGATGAACGTGCCGTTGGGCGTCATGAGCGGCATGTCGCCCATGAACACGTCCTGCTCCTTGATGTCCTTCACGCTCTTGCCGCCGGTATCCTCGTCCACATCGAACACGATCAGCCGCAGGGTGACTTTCAGCGGGGCGCTGTAGGTCATGTCGCGCTGCATGCATTCGTCGACGTCGTATTTCGGCTTTTCCAGCTCGTATTTCACGAATTCCAGCACGCTGGTTTCGTTGAAATCCTTGATCGGGAAAACCGACTGGAACACGCCCATGATACCTTCGCCATCGGCAGGCTTCGCGCCCTCGCCGGAGTTCAGGAACAGGTCGTAAGAGGATTTCTGCACCTCGATGAGGTTCGGCATTTCCAGCACTTCGCGGATCTTGCCGTAGTATTTGCGAAGACGTTTCTGGCCAAGGAACGATTGAGCCATGTCAGATGTCACCTTTTCATTTTCTCACCGGTCAAGGGCGCCGCCGGGCCCCGGCGCCTTGACCATTCGAGACGACACGTTCGGATCAATTCATGGCCACCGTCCCGAATGGCGGCCTCCCGATGCGCGAACCGCGTCTTAGAAAACGCCCCGATTCCAGAGGCCCTTTCTAAGACAGGTTCGGCTGGACCCGGATTTTTCCGGGCCCAGCCAATACTGCGATGCGTCCAAGACGCACCTGTGACCGTGCTTAGGCCAGCTCGACCTCGGCGCCAGCTGCTTCCAGCTTGCCCTTGATCTCTTCGGCTTCTGCCTTGGCAATGCCTTCCTTGATCTTGCCGCCGGCTTCGACCAGGTCCTTGGCTTCCTTGAGGCCCAGACCGGTGATCGCGCGCACTTCCTTGATCACGTTGATCTTCGAAGCGCCGGCGTTCTTCAGAACGACGTCGAATTCGGTCTTTTCCTCTTCGGCAGCTGCGCCGCCGGCGTCGCCGCCTGCTGCTGCAACCATCACGGCGCCGCCAGCTGCGGGCTCGATGCCGTATTCATCCTTCAGGATGTTTTTCAGTTCCTGTGCTTCCAGCAGGGTCAGACCCACGATGCTTTCTGCGAGTGCTTTCAGATCAGCCATTTTATCAGCTCTTTCCGTTTACAGTGTGTGTGTTCCAACGTCGGGGCACATGCCCCACGCAGATCATTCAGTGCCAACCGCTTACGCAGCTTCCGCCTTCTCGATGATGGTGGAAAGGATGCCAGCGATGTTGCTTGCAGGTGCGCCAATCGCGCCAGCGATGTTCGAAGCAGGTGCGCCGATGCACGACACGATCTGAGCAATGAGCTCTTCGCGCGACGGCATTTTCGACACGGCTTCGACGCCAGCACGGTCCAGAGCCGCTCCGCCCATTGCACCGCCGAGGATCTCAAATTTCTTGTTATCCTTGGCGAAGCCCTCGGCCACCTTGGCTGCTGCCACGGGGTCCTCGGAATAGGTCAGAACGGTCATACCCGTCAGCAGGTCGGCCATGCTTGCACACGGCTTTCCCTCAAGGGCGATTTTGGCGAGCCTGTTCTTGGCAACACGCACAGACCCACCCGCTTCGCGTGCACGCGCGCGCAGGTCCTGCATCTCGGCAACTGTCAGACCGGCGTAGTGAGCAACCACCACGACGCCAGAGCTTTCGAAGATCTGGCCGAGTTCTTCGACCACTTTCTCTTTCTGGGCTCTATCCACAGTTCTCTCCAATTTTGGGACGTTGATGCGTCCCGGCTCATATTTGCCGGGCTTGCACCCGGCGTTCATGTCCGCATTACGGGGCTGAGCCAAATAATCGCCCGAGGGTCGAGCCCTCGATCTCTTTGGTCCTTCCCGTCTCAGGCAGGAAATTAAGGCCGCATTTGCAACCACCCACCGTCTTGGACGAAACGAAATAAAGCGCACGACGAATCGCACGCTTTAATCCGGTCCTTTACTTAGGGCAGAGCGGCGGGCTTTCCAAGGGGTAAAACGACCGATCGGCGCATTCAGGCCGCTGCATGATCCTCGCCAAAACGGCGGGCACTGATTTCATCAAGGTCTATCGGCAGTTCCAGACTTACCCCTTCTGCGCGAAGCCGATCAAGCCTGTCGGCGTCGACGCCATGCAGATCGGCATGCAACGTACGCAACCTTTCTTCGACATCGGGCGCATCGAGGATGGCGCGGATGCGTTCCGTCAGCGGAACGGTAAAACCGGCGGAAACCAGACGCCAATCGAGCTTGGACCGCCAGACGGCATAGTCCAGGCCGATATGATGAAGGAGGGCCGCGCCCTCGCGAACCGGCACGTATTTCTCGGCGATTTCGCTGCCGTCCGCGCGCTGCGCCCAATGCTGGCGCAGGCTGACGCCGGGCAAACCACACCGGATGAAGGACTTTCCCTGCGGATGTCCGATCAGGCCTTTTCTGCGAGGACCGAACAACGCGGCGCTGTCGCCATAGACGCGGCGGGCGACATCCCTTTCCATCGGCAGCCGATACACATGCCCGGATGCCTGCGCCGGAGACGCCACGATTTCGGCGGTTTCCACCCGCACCGCCTCGACGGCATCCGGCACGCCCGCCAGAAAGCCCGCCACCGTCCCGTTCATTACATGAAGGAACTCGTCTGCATCGACATTCAGAAGCCAGCCAACCGGCAACGACCGGTAGACCCAGCTGAGCGCCGCATTCTGCCGCTTGGTGAAACGGGTGTCGGGTGTCAGACCCAGATCAGCCCAGAAACTCGGGGTGCAGGGAATGCAGGTGATTTCAGGGATAGCGGAAAGCACCCTTTGGGCAGGATCGTCCGGATTGTCGAACAGCAGGATCAAGCCGGCGGCCCCGGCCTCAAGATACCAGGCGGCAAACCGCAATGTGTCCGACAAAGGTTCGTTGAGGATGGCGCCCACGCGCCACTCTGGGGTCATGCCCCGCACCGTATTTTCATTGCCGCTCGCCTCTGCCATGGCCTGACGTTTTTGCGAGCGAAGCTTACACCCAAGGCATTTGCCAAGTCAAAACGGCGCCGGATATTCCGCCCGTCCCGATGCCCGGCGCAAAACCTCCCGGAAAAGAAAAACCCGGAACCGCCAGTTGCGATTCCGGGTCATGTTTTCAGGCTGCGGGCAAAGCCGCAAACCCCGTCGGCTTAGTTGCCTGCGGCGTTCGACACGTCGACCGACACGCCCGGACCCATGGTCGAGCTGAGCGCGATCTTTTTCAGGTAGGTGCCTTTTGCGCCGGTCGGCTTGGCCTTGGCGACGGCATCCACAAAGGCGCGGATGTTCTCGGCCAGCTTGGCCTCGTCAAAGGACACCTTGCCAACGCCGGCATGGATGACGCCGGCCTTTTCGACCTTGAACTGGACTTCACCGCCCTTGGCGTTCTGCACGGCCTGAGCGACATCCATGGTCACGGTCCCAACCTTGGGGTTCGGCATCAGGTTGCGCGGGCCGAGGATTTTACCCAGGCGGCCGACAACCGGCATCATGTCCGGGGTCGCGATGCAGCGGTCGAACTCGATCTTGCCGGACTGGATGGTTTCCATCAGGTCCTCGGCACCGACGATGTCCGCGCCAGCGGCCTGTGCCTCTTCGGCCTTGGGGCCACGGGCAAACACGGCGACGCGCACGGTCTTGCCGGTGCCGTTCGGCAGGCCGACAACACCGCGGACCATCTGGTCGGCATGGCGCGGGTCAACGCCCAGGTTCATCGCGATCTCGACGGTTTCGTCGAACTTGGCCGAGGCCGACGACTTGATCAGGGCAACAGCTTCTTCGACCGACAGGTTTTCCTTGCCGGCAAAGGCTTCGCGGGCTGCGCGGGTGCGTTTTCCAAGCTTTGCCATCTTACTTCACCTCGATGCCCATGGACCGGGCCGAGCCCAGGATGATCTGCATTGCGCCATCGATGTCGTTGGCGTTGAGATCCTTCATCTTCGCTTCGGCGATTTCGCGGACCTGAGCAACCGTCACGGTACCAGCGGTGGCGCGCGACGGGGTCTTGGAGCCCGACTGGATCTTGGCGGCCTTCTTCAGGAAATAGGACGCGGGCGGCGTCTTGATTTCCATGGTGAAGGATTTGTCCTGATAATAGGAAATCACGGTCGGGCAGGGTGCGCCAACTTCCATGTCTGCGGTCTTGGCGTTGAACGCCTTGCAGAATTCCATGATGTTGATTCCGCGCTGACCCAGCGCGGGGCCGACTGGCGGCGACGGGTTTGCCTTGCCGGCGGGCACCTGAAGCTTCAGCGTGCCGATCAGTTTCTTGGCCATTGGCCTTCTCCTTTTTCAACACCTTCGGGGCGCGCCCCTCAGGCCATGTTGCCGTGGTCCGGTCCGAATGCCGCGGCACTCTCGCCTCCCACACAGGTGTCGAAGGCCAGCCATGGGCTGCCCCCGAACGCGAGCCGTTTAGAGGGTTGTTCGCAGGTTTGCAAGAGATTCCCTGAAGTATCCGCATTTGAAGAGGCGCAGCCGATCGCGGCCTCTTCCGCCTCGTTCCGGCGGTACGCAAATGGCGGCCAGGTCAGGCTATGGCTGCGACGGGACAAATCCCGCAATCTCGCGCTCGACAGCACCGGTAAACGCCAGAGCCGCCCGGTTGCTCCCTTGACCACCGGCTGCGTGTACCCGACGGGCAAATCGCCGATGCGGTCCTCGGGCCAACCCGCGCCGATGAATCACGACTGTTTGGCGACCTGTGTGAAGTCCAGTTCGACCGGGGTTTCCCGGCCAAAGATCGACACCGAAACACGCAGCTTCTGGCTGTCGTCGTCCACGCCTTCGACCATGCCGTCGAACCCTTCGAAGGGACCATCGTTGACCTTGACGCGTTCGCCGATCTCGAAGGAGATCAGGGTGCGCGGCGCTTCCTCGCCTTCCTGGACGCGGTTCAGGATCTGGTTGACCTCTGCATCGCGCATCGGCATCGGCCGGCCCTGCGGACCGAGGAATCCAGTGACCCGGTTGATCGAGTTGATCAGGTGATAGCCGCGATCGGACATTTCCATGTGCACCAGCACGTAACCGGGCATGAAGCGGCGCTCGGTCGTGACCTTCTTGCCCCGGCGCACCTCGATGACCTCTTCGGTAGGAACCAGAACCTCGTCGATCTGGTCCTCCAGGCCATTCTCGGCGACCGAGGAACGGATCTGCTCTGCGACCTTCTTTTCGAAGTTCGAAAGAACGCTGACCGAGTACCACCGTTTCGCCATGAACCTGTCGTCCTTGTCTTTGCTTGCCAGGTCGTCCAAAGGCCCCGGCGGATGTGTCGAATTGGGCGCGGCAAAGCCACGCTCTCCGGAACAAAAAGCGGCGCGCAACTCGAATCGCCGCACGCCCGTCCCAAAGGTTCCGCGTGAACTAGCCCCTGAACAGCAGATGTGCAAGGCCGGATTGTCCACCCGGCCCGCGGTCGGTCAGTTGAACATGCCCAGAAGCAGTTGCAGGCCGCCACGAATCGAAAGGTCGACGAGCGCGAAGAAAACTGCCGTGAGCGCAGCCATGATGAAGACCATGACCGTGGTCAGCAGAACCTCGCGGCGGGTCGGCCAGACGACTTTCGAAATCTCTGCGCGGACCTGCTGGATGAACTGGATCGGGTTGCTGGTGGCCATCTGCCTGACTTCTCTCTGCTTGCGGATTATGGGCACATAACTGGACCGGAGGTCGAATTCAAGGCCGGTTCAGTTCCCCGGGCATTCGTTCACGCGGGAACGGCCAGGTAATCGGAGTCGGAAACCTTGTCCAGCCAGTTGGCCACCTGTCCGTTCTCCGCCTCTTGAATAGCCAAATGGACCATTCCCGTATAAGGCGCGGCCCCGTGCCAATGCTCCTCGCCGGGCGGAATCCAGACAGTGTCGCCCGCGCGAATAAGGCGTGGCGCTGAATTCCGGGTGCCGACCAGTCCCACCCCGGACAGCACGTGCAGCGTCTGACCCAGCGGATGCGTATGCCAGGCGGTTCTGGCGCCCGGTTCGAACCCCACACGAAGGGCGCGTACCCGAGCCGGTTCCGGAGCCTCGATCACCGGATCCTGCCAGACGGTCCCGGTGAACCATTCCTCGTTCGCGCGCCGGGTCGGCCGGCTGCCGCTTTCGAATATCTCCATTCTGGATCTCCCATGTTTCCCTCAGTCTGGCGCAAGCCGGAAAAGCGTCAAGGCTTTGGCCGGTCGTCCCAGTCATTCGACAAGATGCGGCGGGCATCGCCTTCGGGGTCGTCATACTGGTTCGAGCGCACGGTATAGACAAAGGCCAGCAATCCGACCGCACCAAGGATCAGGGAAATCGGGATCAGGATCGAAAGGACTTCCATAGGCTCACCTCAGCCGCAGCGCATTGAGAGACACGGTAATGGACGAGGTCGACATGGCCAAGGCCGCAATCAGAGGCGAACACAGGCCGACAACCGCAAGAGGCACGGCAATGATGTTGTAGACGGTGGCGATCTGGAAGTTCTCCCGAATGCGGCGGGTCGCTTTTTTCGCGGTGTCACAGGCACCGGCAATGGGGCTCAGATCGGTGCCCAACAGAACGATGTCGGATGCCACCCGCGCCGCATCCAGCGCCGAGGCGGGCGAGATCGAAACATGGGCGGCGGCCAGTGCGGCCGTATCGTTCAACCCATCGCCAACCATCAGGATGCGCCTGCCCTGCCCGGTCAGCGCCTGTACCCGCGTGACCTTGTCCTGCGGCAGCGCCTCGGCCATCCAGTTGGCAATCCCCAGCCGGGCGGCGAGCGCCTCGACCGCGCCGGTCGTGTCGCCGGAAATCAGCATGACCTGCTTGCCCGACGCCTGAAGCGCCGCAACCGTTTCCTCGGCGCCGGGACGCAGCGCATCGGTGAACAGGAAGCCGACCGGCGAATGGTCACCGACCGCCAGCCAGGCCGAGGTTTGTCCGCCATGTGTCGCGCCCACCCAGGCAGCGCGCCCAAGGCGCACGCGCTGGCCGTTCCAGACACCTTCGGTGCCGTAGCCGGGCACCTCGGTCAAATCCTCGACCGAAGCCGGTTCAACGTCAGCTGCCCGCGCGGCACGCGTCAGCGAAACCGCAAGCGGGTGTGACGACGCCTGCGCCAGTGCCAGCGCGATTGACAGATCTTCGCGCGACATACCGTCCAGATTGGTCATTTCGGGCATACCTGCGGTCAAGGTGCCGGTCTTGTCGAAAACCACAGTGTCGACCTCGGCCAGCCGTTCGAGCGCGGTTGCGTGCTTGATCAGCATGCCCTTCTTGAAGAGCCGACCCGAGGCGGCAGTGGTCACCGCGGGCACCGCAAGACCCAGCGCACAGGGACAGGTGATGATCAGCACGGCGGCGGCGATGTTCAGGGCCGTGCGCACGTCACCGGAATAAATATACCAGCCGACAAAACTGAGCGCAGAGAGGATATGCACCCCCGGCGCATAAAGCTTTGCCGCGCTGTCCGCCAGCGAGGTATAGCGCGAGCGCCCGCTTTCGGCGATGGCGACCAGATCGGCCATGCGGTGCAACGATGTCTCCTGCCCCACTGCGCTGGCGCGAATGACCAGCGGCCCGGTCAGGTTGACCTCGCCGGCGCTGACTGCAAAGCCCGGTTCCGCAAAGACCGGCAACGTCTCACCCGTCAAAAGCGAGCGGTCGAGCTCGGAGCGGCCTTCGACAATCTCGCCATCCACGGGCATCCGCCCACCCGGACGCACCAGGATCAGGTCACCGACCACCAGCTGCGCAACGGGCACTTCGGTTTCACGGCCAGCCTCCATCCGGATCGCCCGGGGAACTTCGAGCGCGGCCAGTTCTTCGGCCGCCGAGCGTGCAACCGCCCTTGTCCGATAGTCAAGGTACCGACCCGCCAACAGGAAGAAGGTCAGCGTCAGCGCCGCATCGAAATAGGCATGTTCGCCCGAGAGCGAGGTTTCCCACAGCGAGGTCACCAGCGCCAGAACGATGGCCAGCACGATGGGCACATCCATGTTGAGGCGCTTGACCTTCAATGCACCCCAGGCACTGACAAAGAAGGGTTGCGCCGAAAAGGCGATGGCCGGCATGGCGATGGCCGCGGAAATCCAGTGGAACATGTCGCGCGTCGCATCCGAAGCCCCCGACCAGACCGACACCGAAAGCAGCATGACGTTCATCGAGGCGAAGCCCGCCACCGCCAAACGCATCAGCAGGTCGCGGCCGGCGCGATCGGTCTGCGTGGCATTCAGCGCGCCCGGGTCAAGTTCGTGCGCCTCGTAGCCGGCGCGTTCCAGAACCGGGATCAGGTCAGCAGCACGCAGGTCCGGGGCCGCCTTGATCAGCGCCCGCTTGAGTGTCAGGTTTACGCGCGCATCCTCGACACCCGGATGGGCGGCCAGGGCACGCTCCACGGTCGAGATACAGGCCGAGCAATGAATCCCTGGCAAGGACAGGGCGATCTGTACGTCCTCCGGAACCGGCCTGGCCGGTTCAACCGGACCTGCCACGCAGGCCGGGCAGGCCGCAAGCGAGGGGCGAAGCTGGGCCGTCACCGCATCAGCCCTTCACGTGCAGAACGACACGCTGGGTGAATTCGGTGCCATCGTCGGCCCGCGCGACCATCCGGATGTTCCAGTTTCCGTCGCCCAGTTCCGCCCTGGCCACGTAGACTGTGCCGTCAAACGTGAAAGCAGGCTCGATGTCTTCCTTTACATGCGTGGCGCGCCCCAGCACCGCCTTCAGATCCGACACTTCGACCGGTTGCCCGGCCTGGTCGGTAATCGACACGGTGACAAGCCCGCCCGAGGCGTCGGCACGAACCGACCAACCCAGGGCCTCTTGCGCGTGCAGCCGGGTATTGAATTCCTGGCTGGCAACATAGGAATTCTTCACCTCCAGCCCTGGAAAGGTCTTTATCGCGCTATAGGCCAGCAGGATGTTGACCCCGATGATCACACCGAAGGCGCCGATGAACACCGCCGCTGCGTGCTTTCCGGTAAACTTGCGTTCGCTCATGATCAGTTCCCTCGCCCGTTGAATGTCGTGTCCTTGTAGGCGCGCTCGCCATTGCCCAGATCCTCGACCCAGATACGTACATCGGTGCTCGCGGCCTGCGATGGCGCCGCGTCCTTGGGTGTCACGATGTATACACGCTGGAGCTGGGCCGTATCTGCCGGAACAACCACGGATTCATAGGGCGTTCCCTCAAGCTCGATCCGCATGGTCGGGTCTCCGACGACAGACAGGCGGAATCTGCGGTCTTCTCCATGCTTGTTGCGCAGGCGCACGTCGTAAGTATTGCGGATCGACCCGTCAGACAGGGTGACAAAGGTCGGGTTGCGCACCGGGGCCACGGTCAGGTCGATATCGGACCGGATGAAAAGCGCGAAAAGCAGCGCAAAACCGACCAGCGACCACAGGCCAGTGTACATGATCGTGCGCGGCCGGAAGATGTGCTTCCATACGTTCTTGGGAGGCTGGCCTGCGCGCTCGGCCTGCTCGTCCTTGAGCGCCATGTAGTCGATCAGGCCGCGCGGCTTGCCGATCTTTTCCATCATGTCGTCGCAGGCGTCGATGCACAGCGCGCAGGTGATGCACTCCAGCTGCTGGCCGTCGCGAATGTCGATGCCGACGGGGCAGACGTTGACACAGGCCATGCAGTCGATGCAGTCGCCCAGTTCCGAGTCCTCGGTGCGCTTGCCCTTGCCGCGCGGCTCGCCGCGCCACTCGCGGTAGCCGACGGTCAGCGTATCCTCGTCCATCATCGCGGCCTGGATCCGCGGCCAGGGACAGGCGTAGATGCAGATCTGTTCACGGGCGAACCCCCCGAACAGGAATGTGGTGAACGTCAGCACTGCCATCGTCGTATAGGCGATGGGGTGCGCATTCAGCGTCACCAGATCGCGCAGCAGGGTGGGCGCATCGGCAAAATAGAAAATCCAGGCCCCGCCGGTGGCCAGGCCGATCAGCAGCCAGACCGTCCATTTGGTCAGCCGCAGCCGCGCCTTGCGGAAATCAAGCTTCTTTTGCCGATGCAGGCGCAGTCGTGCATTCCGGTCGCCTTCGATCCAGCGCTCGACCAGGATGAAAAGGTCGGTCCACACGGTCTGCGGACAGGCATAGCCGCACCAGACCCGGCCCAGTGCCGATGTGAACAGAAACAGCCCCAGCCCCGCCATGATCAACAGGCCCGCAACGAAATAGAACTCATGCGGCCATATCTCGACCCAGAAGAAATAGAACCGGCGGTTGGCCATATCGAGAAGCACCGCCTGATCCGGCAGGCTTGGACCGCGGTCCCAGCGAATCCAGGGGGTCACATAGTAGATGCCCAGCGTGATCGCCATGATGATCCATTTGAGATTGCGGAACTTTCCCGACACGCGTCGGGGAAAGATCGGCTCTCGCGCGGCATAAAGGCTGGGGGCCGGGTTGGATTCGCTCACGGATTCGCTCCGAACATTTGGGCAGTTTTCCGGGTGACTTCTTCCAGATCGTTGCCGCTGCCACTTTGACATGGGTCAAAAAGCATATCTGTGGTTAAGCTTTTCGCACGCAACCCGGCGCGACACCGTGACACCCGAGCCGCCCAGCCAGGACGGCAATCATCGCCTGCGTACCGTGTACGACCGCAAACTGCCTATGCCGCAAGAGCCGGAATCGGAGGGGGAGCCAGGTCAGCATCTTTACATAAAGGCTCCTGCTAAATATCGTTTCGTCTCAAGATTGAAATCGTTTAAGGACTGTTGAAATGGCTTTGATAACCGGTGATTTCGCGCCCAATCCGCCCGTTACGGAAACAGATGATCTGCCGAACGATCTGTCCACTTCCGTTTCCTTGATTCCGGCCCAGGTTCTCAACGGCACGATTGACGCCGCAACCGGCGATCGCGGCGACTGGGTGTCGGTGGAGTTGGAGGCCGGCACGGACTACGTCATTCGCATGGACGGGGCCGGATTGGATGACCCGTACCTGGTTTTGCTGGACTCGGCCGGGAATGAGCTGCGTGTAAATGATGACTGGAACGGCTTGAACTCTCAGATAACATTTACACCTACGGAAAACGGCACGTATTTTGTCCGGGCGACTTTCTTCCGCCATTGGAATCCGGGTTTCCAGGCTGGCGGCAGCTATACACTTTCGGTTTCCCCGCCCAACGGTCAACAACTGTCCGGTACCGGGCTGGATGACACAATCATCGGCAATCCAGACCGCGACACGATCGAAGGGTTCGCTGGAGACGACTGGATCGATGGAAATGGCGGCGGCGACCGGATTTACTCGGGCCTTGGCGACGACACGGTAGTAAACGCCGGAGATCGTGCCGAGATCGGCACTGGTGACGGCAACGACTCGGTAGAGGGAGCCAGGTGGGTTCGGATCTGGACAGGCGCCGGAGCAGACACGGTTGTCGTGGAAGGCCGCAGCGCCGAGGTACACACGGGTCAGGATGGCGACATGGTCACCGTTGTCCGTGACGATGACGATGCATACTGGGGCGGAAACCGGATCTACACATGGTTTGGTGATGACACCGTTGATGTCGAGGCGCCCGCGACCGTTTTCGGCGGCCCCGGAAATGACCTGATCCGGGCAATCGGCCCGGAAGCCATTCTTTACGCAAATGGCGACACCGGAGGGCCGGACTACTCGGACCATGGCAACGACACGATCATCGGAGGAACCCAAGGCGACAGGATCTTTGGTGGCTACGGCGACGACAGTTTGGTCGGAAACGCCGGCAGAGATCTGATGTATGGTGGTTCCGGAGATGACACCCTTGATGGCGGTGACGGCGACGACGTTCTGCATGGCGAACTTGGTAACGACACTATCGATGGCGCAGAAGGCAACGACTGGATTTTCGGCGCAGAAGGCAACGACAGTATTCTTGGCGGCGACGGTGCAGACAGCCTTTTGGGGGATCAGGGAAATGACAGCCTCGATGGCGGCAACGGCGCGGATTGGATGGAAGGGGGCCATGGGAACGACGTCCTGCATGGCAACGATGGCAACGACCGCCTATGGAGCGGCGACGGCAACGACACCGTCTCTGGCGGCGAGGGCGATGACCGGTTGGGCGGCGGACAAACCGGCGACGACAGCCTGTCCGGCAACCAGGGCAACGACCTCATCTGGGGCGGACACGGAAACGATACGCTGATCGGCGGCTATGGCAACGATTCCCTTTATGGCGGCACCGGGGACGACCTGTTGCGCGGCGATGACGGAGACGACCAGCTCGACGGCGGGTCGGGATCCAACCTGCTCGATGGCGGGGCAGGCAATGACACTTTGATCGCAAGGTCCGCGACAGATACCGTCGCGTTTTCCGACGGGGACGATCTCCTGCTGGCCTTTGCACCCGGCAGCGGTGCGCGGATCGACCTGTCCGGCGTCGCCGCGATCACCGATTTCGCGGACCTGCTGGCCAACCACCTGAGCGATACGGATCTGGGCGCGGTGATTGACGATGGCAGCGGCAATACCCTGACGCTCGACCATCTCCTGATCGCCGATCTGAGCGCCGACGACTTCTTGTTCTGAACGGTCCTGGACAAGGAAAACCCCGCCAAACAAAAATTGGTTGGCGGGGTTTTTTGCTTTACATCAAAAGGGCGTCGGCTGTTCAGGAAACGCGCGAACAGATCGAACAGCCGACGCCAGCCACCGGGCAGCGCAGGCCGCCCGGTGGTATTCCGGTTTTACTCACCGCCGCCCAACTGGTGGACATAGGCCGAGACCGCGCGGATCTCCGCCTCGGTCAGGCGGGTGTTCCACGGAGGCATGACGCCAAAGCGCGAGTTTGTGACGGTTTCCGAGATATCCGCATAGTCGCCACCATAAAGCCAGATCGCATCGGTCAGGTTCGGTGCACCTTGGGTGCGGTCACCTGTTCCGTCCTCGGCATGGCAGGACGCGCAGTTGTCGGCATAGACCACAGCACCTTCGGATACCTTGGATGCATCCCGCGGCTCACCCGACAGCGACATCACGTAGTTGACCACCTGGTCGATCTGTTCGGCCTCCAGCAACTCGTCACGACCGAATGCCGGCATTTCGGAATAGCGCGCATCGTCGTTTTCCGTGTTTCGGATCCCGGCGGTGACGGTTTGGTGGATTTCTTCCATCGAACCACCCCAGAGCCAGTCATCATCGAGCAGGTTCGGATAGCCCTTGGCCCCCGCCGCGCCGGACCCGTGGCACTGGGCGCACCAGGTCTTGAACACGGCTGCCCCCGCAGAAACGGCATAGGAGTTCAGCTCGGCATCCGAACTGATCGCGCTCAGTTCCGCGGCTTCCAGCCTGGCGTTGATCGGCGCGTTGGCCTCTTCGACCTCGGCGATTGCCGCCGCGACGTTGGCGCGCGTCGACCAGCCCATCACCCCCGCCGTGGCCGAATTGATCAGCGGCCAGGCAGGATAGGCAATGGTGTAACCGATGCCCCAGATGATCGTCAGGTAGAAGGTCCACAGCCACCAGCGCGGAAGCGGGTTGTTGAACTCTTCGATCCCGTCCCAGGAGTGTCCGGTCGTTTCCGGATCGCCTTTCTTGATTTCGGATTTCTTGCTCATTGCCGCGCCTCCTTGGATGTGGCGGGTTTGTCCTGGTGGCGGAAGGGGATGTTGGCCGTATCGCTATAGGATTTGCTTGCTCCCGGACGGAAGACCCAGAGGATCACTCCGATGAAGAAGGCGAACAAGGCCAGCAGCATCCAGCTGTCCGCGAATTGCCTGAGGAGTGTGTACTGTTCCATTCATGCCTCCCTCAGCGGCTCGCGTCCGGCGTGAAGGTCGAGAAATCGACCAGCGTGCCAAGCATCTGCAGATAGGCGATCAGCGCATCGGCCTCGGAAACACCCGGCTGACCGTCGAAATTGCGCACGTTCACCTTGTCGCCATAACGCTCGAGCAGACCGTCATAGTCGCTGTCCGGATCCGCCTGGGCGGCAAAGTCGGCCTGCGCGTTCTCGATCATCTCGTCGGTATAGGGCACGCCGACGATTGCGTTGGTCGCCATGATGTCGCCGATGTACTTGCCGTCGATCATGGTGCGCTCGAGGTAGCCGTATTTCGGCATCACCGACTCCGGAACCACCGACTGCGGATCACGCATGTGGTCCACATGCCATTCGTCCGAATAGCGGCCACCGACACGAGCCAGGTCGGGCCCGGTCCGTTTGGACCCCCACTGGAACGGATGGTCGTACATCGACTCGGCCGCCAGCGAGTAGTGGCCGTAACGCTCGACCTCGTCCCGCATCGGGCGGATCATCTGGCTATGGCAGACGTAGCAGCCTTCACGCAGGTAGACTTCGCGCCCGGCCATTTCGAGCGGGGTGTAGGGCCGCATGCCCTCCACCTTCTCGATGGTGTTCTCCAGATAGAACAGCGGGGCGATCTGAACGATACCGCCGATGGTCACGACCAGGAAGCTGAAGATCAGCAGGAGGGTCGCGTTGGTCTCGAGGATCTTGTGTTTTTCGAGAATTGCCATTGCTCCGGCCCTCCTTATTCAGCCGGGACCGCGACCGAAAGGCTGGCCTCTTTGGCCGGTGCCTTGCGGACGGTCATCCACAGGTTGTAGCACATGATGATCGCGCCGGTGAGGTACAGGACCCCGCCCAGACCACGCACCACGTACATCGGGAACTTGGCGGCCACGGTGTCGGCGAACGAGTTCACGAGGAAGCCGTTTGCATCCACTTCGCGCCACATCAGGCCTTCCATGATGCCTGTCACCCACATCGAGGAGGCGTAGAGCACGATACCGATGGTGGCGAGCCAGAAGTGATAGTTCACCAGTTTCAGCGAGAAGAGGCGATCACGCTTCCACAGTACGGGCACCAGGAAGTAGAGCGCGCCGAAGGTGATCATGCCGTTCCAGCCGAGCGCACCCGAGTGCACGTGACCGATGGTCCAGTCGGTGTAGTGGCTCAGCGAGTTCACCGCGCGGATCGACATCATCGGCCCTTCGAAGGTGGACATGCCGTAGAAGCCGACCGAGATCACCATCATCCGGATGATCGGATCGGTGCGCAGCTTGTCCCATGCGCCCGACAGCGTCATCAGGCCGTTGATCATGCCACCCCACGAGGGCATCCACAGCACGACCGAGAACACCATACCCAAGGTCGAGGCCCAGTCGGGCAACGCGGTGTAATGCAGGTGGTGCGGACCGGCCCAGATGTAGATGAAGATCAGCGCCCAGAAGTGGATGATCGACAGCTTGTAGGAGAACACCGGGCGTTCTGCCTGCTTGGGAATGAAATAGTACATCATACCCAGGAAGCCTGCGGTCAGGAAGAAGCCGACGGCGTTGTGGCCGTACCACCACTGCGTCATGGCATCCTGCACACCCGCCCAGACGATGACCGATTTGGAACCCCAGATGCTGACCGGAATGGTCAGGTTGTTGACCACATGCAGCATGGCGACGGTGACGATGAATGACAGGTAGAACCAGTTCGCCACGTAGATATGGGGTTCCTTGCGCTTGATGATCGTGCCCAGAAACACGGCCAGGTAGGCCACCCAGACAATTGTCAGCCACAAGTCGACATACCATTCGGGCTCGGCATATTCCTTGGACTGTGTTCCGCCCAGCAGATAGCCGGTTGCCGCCAGCACGATGAACAGCTGATAGCCCCAGAACACGAACCACGCCAGGTTGCCGCCCCAGAGCCGCGCGGCGCTGGTGCGTTGAACCACATAGAACGAGGTTGCGATCAGGGCGTTACCACCAAAGGCGAAAATTACCGCCGAGGTGTGCAACGGACGCAGACGACCGAAGTTGGCAACCCCCTGCGCCCATTCGAAATTGAGGCCGGGGAAGGCGAGCTGAAAGGCGATGAATGTTCCGACGAGGAAACCGACGACACCCCAGAAGGCGGTAGCGATCACTCCATAGCGGATCACGCCATCCATGTATTCACCCGACAGGTTGATCGTCTTGCCGGGCTCGTCCGTCTTGCGCAGCGTCCAGATGAAAAGCCCACCGGCGACAAACAATACGATGACCGCATGCACCTGGTAAGCCAAATCACGCGCGAAATTGATCCCCATCGCGGCGAACAGCGCGATGAGACCAAGCGCAATAAGCTTGATATAATTCGACATTTTGCGTCCCTTTGCCTTGTCCCACGCGATTCTTGTGCCACGCCAGACGGATTAGACTGGGCGTTTAATTGAAGAATTGCGCCCCACTCTGCTTTGATCTGCATCAAGACATGCGACGGAAATGTGTGAGACGCATAATCCAATTGGAACGCCCCGAATAACCGGGGTGCGATACGCGCACGAGGTTGAGATGGCCTACAAGTCCCTGCTGACGGTACTGACAGACCCCGAACAGTCGAAAACGGCTCTGGATCAATTGGTTGCACTGGCGGAATCTCAGGATGGCCATGCCGAGGCTCTCTGCCTTGGCGTCGACCGTAGCCAGACGGGATACTACTATGCCGGCGCAAACGCCCTGATCCTGCAAGAGACCCTGAACCGGGCGAATGCGGAAGCTGAAGAGGTTCTGACTTTGGCCAAGGATCACCTGAGCAAGTCAGGTGTTCGCTGGTCGGCCGAAAGCGGCGTCGCCCAGATCGCCGATCTCGGCCGCCACGTTGCTTACCGTGCCCGGTTTTCGGACCTCGTTGTCCTGCCACGTCCCTATGGCGAAGGCCGGGGCGCCGAGGCCGAGCCGATCGTCGAAGCCGCCATGTTCGAAGGCCATGCCCCAGTCCTGGTCGTGCCCGACAACCGCGCTCCGATGAAACTGCCGCGCACCGCCATGATCGGCTGGAACGAGAGCGTCGAGGCAATGCGGGCGATCCGGCTTGCAATGCCATTCCTCAAGGCGGCCGAACTGGTCCGGATCGTGGTCATCGACCCGCCGCAACACGGACCCGACCGTTCCGATCCCGGCGGGTTGCTCAGCCAGATGTTGTCGCGTCACGGCGTCAAGGTCGAGATCGACGTCCTGAGCAAGACGATGACACGGGTTTCGGACATCCTGAACCGACACGCGGCGGATACCGATGCGGATTTGATCGTGATGGGCGCCTATGGCCATTCACGGTTCCGCGAAGCGATTCTTGGCGGCGCAACCCGGAACATGCTGGAGAAGGCAAGCGTTCCCATTTTCATGGCGCACTGAATTAGCAAGGGGTTACTCCGGTAGCCCCACCGCCTTGAGCCAGTGGCTGTTCTGCTGCGTATGCAACGCGGCGCGAAAGAACTTGTGGTGATCCTGGAACCGGGACACCGAGAATTCGGGTGACAGGTCCAGCAGCCTGCGCGCCATCGTATGCGCCTCGTCCATCCTGCCGAGTTCGCAGAGCGAACAGATCGAATGGACATAAAGCACGACGACATTTGGGTTCAACCGCAACCCCGCTTGCGACGCCTCGAGCGCTTCTTCGAAACGACCGGCGTCGCGATGAACCGCGGCAATCGCGACCAGCGCCCGAAACCACAAAGGGTCCTTGGGGTTCAACTGTCGTGCCCGGTCCGCCAGATCCAGGACCTTCAGGCTGTCGCCCTGCAACGCCTCGAGCATCGCCAGCGAGGTCCAGGCCCAGGCGAAACTCGGGCAGCCTTCGCAGGCTTGCCGGACCAGCCCCATTCCCTTTTCGATTTCCAGACCGAAGAAGGCCAGCGCATAGCCTGCATAGGCCGCGACTTCGAGATCGCCCGGAGCAAGGTCGAGTGCGGCATTGGCCAACTCACCGCCGCGCGCGCGGTCCGTCTCCTGCGCATAGCCGACGCGCCACGCGACATTCAACGTATGGCACCATGCCCGGAGCGCCATGGCCTTGGCATAGTCGGGGGCGGCCCCGATCGCCGAATCCAGAAGTTCGGCCGCCTTGGCGACCTGTGCCCGGTTCAGCGCCGCCAGCCCTTGCAGGTAATAATCATAGGCGCTGGCATTGCCGGGCGCGCTCTGGGCGGCGCGTCTCATCTCGGCCATCTGGACGGTTGGGGCCACGGCCGCGACCACGGCTTCGGTCACCTTGTCTTGCAAGTCGAAAATGTCTTCGCCGGTTCCGTCGAAACGCTCGGACCAGACCTGCGCGCCTGTGGTGGTATCCGCCAACTGGCCCGTTACCCGGACCCGGTTTCCCTGAATCCTGAGACTTCCTTCCAGGATGTATCTGACCCCCAGTTCCCGCCCGATCTGACGAATGTCCATCGGCGTCCCCTTGTAGGCGAAGGAGGAATTCCGGGCGATCACGAACAGCCAAGGCACCCGCGCAAGGGCCGAGATGATATCCTCGGTCAACCCATCGGCGATGTACTCGGTTTCCGGATTGGCCGACCAGTTCGTCAGCGGAAGAACGGCCAGGGATGGTTTGTCGGCTACTCTTCTTTGCGTGGCGGGCGCCGCGACCTGCCTCAAAGGCATCCACTCGAACAATCGGACGCTGCGCGAGATGTTCTTCAGAACCGGTGCGCCCGCGTCCCGAAATACCATGTCCAGCCGCCCCGAGACTTCGTCCCGGACCCGTTCCGAAACGACAACGCCACCCTCGGGCGCGAAGGCCTCGATCCGGGCGGCGATGTTCACGTCATCGCCAAAGATGTCGTTGTTTTCCGAGAGGATCTCGCCCGAATGGACGCCAACCCGCAATCGCATCTGTTCGCCATCGTCCAATGGCGCATTGCGTTCCATCATCCGGTTCTGGATCGCCGCCGCACAGCCGACCGCGTCGCGGGACGAAGCGAATTCGGCCAGCAGCCCGTCGCCCATCGTCTTGACCACCCGCCCCCGGTGCAGTCCGATGACCAGTTCCATGGCGTCCAGATGTCCCCGCGCGGCGCGAACCGCCATTTCCTCGTTGCGCCCGACATGAGCACTGTAACTTGCGAAATCCGCGACAAGAACCGCCGCCAATCGTCTTTCCATCAGGCCCCACCCCTGCTTCAAAGCCGAGGCATCATGCCTTGCGGATGAGACCGATCAGGAACAGCAGGATGACCGCGCCGATCGTGGCATGCAGAACGGATGCCAGAAACCCGCCGCCCACGGCAAAACCCAGGGCCGGGAAGATCAATCCGGCCAGAAAAGCGCCCACGATACCGACGATGAGGTTGCCGACCAGGCCAAACCCGCGTCCGGCCATGATCTTGCCGGACAACCACCCGGCCAATGCCCCGACGATGAGCATAACCAGCAGGCTTTCGAACTGCATCATCCCTGTCTCCCGAACCTTGGTTTCCTTCGGCAAGTAGATCACGGATCGGCGGTTCGGTCACGTTCTGATGTAATGCATGCCCTGAAACCGCGCGCGCATCTCGCGGGTACGGAGCGCCACCGCCTCGGGGTCGTTGCCGGTCAGCCCCTGGGTGATCAACCATGCCAGCTCGGCGGCATGTTCGGGCGTCACACCCCGGCGAACCAACTCTGGCGTTCCGATCCTCAGCCCATTCAGATCACCGGCCACCGGGTCGATCGGCAAGCCGATGCCACAGGCAAGAAACCCCGCGCGGCGCAATGTTCTGGATCCGGCCTGACCACCGCCGAACCGGCCTGCCTCGACCGCGAACTGGTGTGAGGCGGTTGCACCGCCCAAGCCATGAAACACCGGCAGACCCAGCGCTTCCAACTCGGCGGCCAGTGCCTGGGCAAGATCGACCATGGCCTGGGCATAGGCCGGCCCGTGATCAACCCAGTCGAGCAGCGAAATCGCCAGTGCCGCTGATTTCGCCGCGTCGAAATTGGCCGTCATACCGGGAAAGGCGATGGCGTCCAGGCGCTCGGCAATTTCGGCATCGTTGGTCACGATCAGGCCGCCGGCAGGGCCGCCGAGGCTCTTGTAGGTGCTCATCGTCATAAGATGCGCGCCCTGTTCCAGCGGATTTGCCCAGACCCCGCCCGCGATGATGCCGCATTGATGCGCCGCATCGAACAGGACCTTTGCCCCAATCTCATCGGCAATCTCGCGCACCCCTGCAACCGGATGCGGGAACAGGTTCAGCGACCCGCCGACGGTGATCAGCCTGGGTCTGTGTTGCCTTGCAAGTTCGGCAAGCGCGCGCAGATCGACGCTGTACCCATCCGAATCCACCGGCGCCTCGATGGTCGCCAACCCATAAAGACCGGCACAGCCGGGCTTGTGATGCGTGACATGCCCGCCGACGCTGGCGGGTGGCGCGATGATCGTGTCGCCGGGCCGGGTGACCGCCATGAATCCGTAGAGATTCGCCAACGCACCCGACGCGACCCTGATCTCGGCATAACGGGCATTGAACACCTGCGCGGCCAGTTCGGCGGCGATCACTTCGATCTCCTCGATGGCTTCGAGACCCATTTCGTATTTGTCGCCGGGGTATCCAAGGGACGGGCGGCTACCCAAACCCGCCGCCAATGCGGCCTCGGCGCGCGGGTTCATCACATTGGTGGCCGGGTTCAGGTTGAAGCACTCTTCGTCATGGATAACCCGGTTCCGTTCGATCAGCCTCCCGAGCCGCTCCTCGATCGCGTCGCTGTTTGCGCGCGCGGTCTCGGCGGCGATCTCCTGCACACGGGCTTCGCATTTGGCAGGAACCCAAGAGCGGTGGACAAGATTTGGCATGTTGATCTCCATCTTTCATCATCAGGATGGTCTGCGTCCGGATTGCGCACAAACCAGATTTAGGAAAAATTAGGGCTAGAAAAATTGAGGCTCACGCAATGCCGATATCTCCGCCACGCCCACGCCCGCTGCCACTGAACGCCCTGCGCGCCTTTGAGGCGGCGGCGCGGCTTGAAGGCTTTGCCGCCGCTGCCGAGGAGATCGGGGTCACGCCTGGCGCCATCTCGGCGCATGTGAAACAACTCGAACAAGCATTGGGTGCCCCGTTGTTCGTGCGCACTGCGCGTGGTGTTTCGTTGACAGCGCTGGCGCTCAAGGTTCTGCCGGACCTGACGCGGGGCTTCGATGCCCTTGCAGCCGCCAGCCGCACGCTACAGTCAGACGCCGCACCGCAGGTGGTGCAGGTGGTGGCCTTGCCTTCGGTTGCGCAACTCTGGCTGTCGCCTCGGTTGCCGGGTCTGCGGCAGGCCGCGCCCGAGATCGAAATCTCGGTCACCGCGATGGAGGCGCCGCCCGATCTCAAACGTGCACCCTATGACCTGTACCTGTTCTTTGGCGATGGCCCCGGAGAACCGCTGGCGCCCGATGTCATCTTTCCGGTCTGCGCCCCCGGACTGGCGAGCAAGCTCAAGCGACCGGCAGACTTGGCCAACCTGCCCTGTCTGTCCGACAGTAGCTGGAGCGGCGATTGGGAGGCATGGGCGACCGAGGCGATGCCGGGCCAGCGATTTGCCCCCCGGGGTCCGGTGTTTTCGCTCTATGCGCTCGCGGTCGAAGAGGCGGTGAATGGTGCCGGCGTTCTCATCGGACACGAGGCGCTGGTTGCTCCCCTGCTGGCCAGCGGCCGGCTTGTCGCACCTTTCGACATCAAGGTCCGGCTGCAACGGCAGCTTTCCCTGTGGAGCCCCCGCCCCATTCGCGAAGGCAGCACCGTGGACCGCGTGGCGCGCTGGTTGCGACAGGGTAGTGCAGGTCTCCTCTAGACCAGGAAACCACCATCCGCATCATCGCCCGCTTCTTCCATCAGCCGGCCCATGTCGGGAACGGTCACGTGACGCTTGCCTTCGAGGTGGATGACACCATCCTTTTTCAATGCGGAGATCTGCCGGCTGACTGTTTCCAGCGTCAGCCCCAGATAATCCGCCATTGCCTCGCGGGTAAGCGGCAGGTCGAACACGATCGGCCCACTCAGCCCGCGCTTGGTCAGCGACGCATCGCGCCGGGCGATGATCGACAAAAGGCTGGCGATCTTTTCCCGTGCTGTCTTGCGGCCCAGCACAAGCATCCACTCGCGCGCGGCATCAAGTTCATCAAGGGTCATTTCCAGCAGCCTGTGCGCGATATGCGGCGTCCGCGCCATCAGATCCTCGAACGGTTTCTTGCGGAAACAGCACATCACCAGATCGGTGGTCGCCACGACATCATAAGGCGCATTTTCGCGCCCCGGTCGACCGACGAAATCGGATGGCAGCAAAAGGCCCACCATCTGGGTACGGCCATCTTCCATGGTCTGGGTCAAGGAAGCGATTCCAGAAACGACGGAGCCTACGAAATTCATCTGGTCACCGGACCAGATGATCGTCTGCCCGGCCTCGAAACTGCGATAGTACTTGATCACTTCGAGTTCGCCCAACTCTTGCGGCTCGCAACGCGCGCAAACCGCACGATGCCTGATCGGGCAATCGCTACATTCCGAGTGGCTGAGTTGCGGTTGGCTGCTCATATGTTCTCGGTCCTACTTGATCTGGGTCAAGGTCCATCCTGGACCGCTCACTTAAGCCTACTTCCATGACAGCGAAATCTCAATTGGCCCGACTCGGACTTTTTGACGCGAAAGTACCGAGATATACGAGTTACCCCACCGCGCCTCATTTCAGCAATGACGTGGGCGCAAGTGATTTTGGCGACTGGATCGGGGCGATTCCACCGGGAAGCG
The DNA here is from genome assembly GCF_900101475.1 of Ruegeria marina. Classification (GTDB taxonomy): domain Bacteria; phylum Pseudomonadota; class Alphaproteobacteria; order Rhodobacterales; family Rhodobacteraceae; genus Ruegeria_B; species Ruegeria_B marina. The sequence goes on from NZ_FMZV01000014.1 coordinate 38,238, forward strand.
CGATTTCGCTTTATGTGCATGTGCCTTTCTGCCGAAGGCTTTGCTGGTTCTGCGCCTGCCGGACCCAGGGCACCAAGACCGACAATCCCGTCATTGCTTACGTGGATACGCTCAAGGAAGAATTGGCATTGCTCGCCCGCCGCCTGCCAGCGGATGTCCGCCTGTCACGATTGCATTGGGGCGGCGGTACTCCGACACTTCTCCGCCCGGAGTTGATGCGCGATCTTGCACGCGTCATTTTCGACGTCGTGCCGCTGGGGTCCGATGCCGAGTTTTCCGTGGAAATCGACCCCAATGAAATCGACGAGGCCAGATTGGACGCGCTGGCCGAGGCAGGCATGAACCGCGCCTCGATAGGGGTGCAGGATTTCGATGAGGAAATCCAGAAGACGATCGGCCGTATCCAGGGCTACGACGTGACGCGCCGGGCTGCAGAAATGATCCGTGCGCGTGGGATCCGGAGCCTGAATGCCGACATTCTCTATGGTCTGCCGCATCAGACCCGCGGCCGGATGACCGAAAGCGTCCAGAAGCTGCTGTCGCTCAATCCCGACAGGGTCGCGCTGTATGGCTATGCGCATGTGCCGTGGATGTCCAAGCGCCAACAGCTGATTCCCTCGGATGCATTGCCCACACCGGAACAGCGGCTCGACCTGTTCGATACCGCGCGGCGACTGTTTCTGTGGGACAACTATGCCGAGATTGGGATCGACCATTTTGCAACCCAGGACGACGGGCTGACCAAGGCGCAGGCGCGCGGACAGCTCAGGCGCAATTTCCAGGGCTACACCGACGATCAGGCCGATGTTCTGATCGGCATCGGAGCCAGTTCGATCTCGAAGTTCCCACAAGGATATGCGCAGAATGCCCCCGCCACATCGGCACATGTAAACGCGATCCGTGCCGGTCGATTCTCGACGTCGCGTGGGCACCGGTTCAAGGGGCAGGATGTCCTGCGCGCGCGCCTGATCGAGGCGCTGATGTGCGATTTCCGAATCGACTCGACCGAAATCCTGCGGGACCACGACATCTCGGCCGACGAGTTGCGCCGCATGTTCCAGGACGCAAACAACATGTTCGAAGGCATTCTCAAGATCACGGAAGACGGGCTGTTCATTCCGCAGGAAGCCCGGCCCCTGACCCGCATGGTGGCACGCAGCTTCGACGCCTACGACCTCAGCAAGGCCGGGCACAGTTCGGCCATCTGATCCCAAGAAAGAGCCGGGTGGGTACATTCCTATCCCGCCCCGCAACCAACCAAGGGGGTTGACGGACAAACCCCCGATTTCACACACTTGGCACAAGGCAGGATTTTCCGGCGGTGCGCCCGCGCACCGAACTTGCGGAACATCCTGTCGCGAGGCAGGTGATAACCCGGAACAGGCAGGCGGACGCGGTACCGTTCGCAACGGGTCCTGTCGTGCAGCAAGACAGTATTGCAGCAATAAAAGGGACAGCCCCCATGCGCGTTTTCACCGTTCTCGGACCCACCCAATCGGGCAAGTCCACATTGGTCGAGGCCATCAGTCGCCTCGACAGCCGCCCCACAACATTCGACTTGTCCGGAACCGTGCACTTGCACGGTTTTTCTTACCTTGACGAGCCGTGGTGCGCGATTGACGTGGATGGGGGCGGCGATGCGCTGGCCTTTGCCGGCCCGGCCATGGCGATTTCCGATGCGGCGGTGATCGTGGTGCCGCCCGACCCGGATGCCGCCGTGCTTTGCGCCCCCTATCTGCGGTTGGTCGAAGAAGCGGGTATCCCGTCCATCCTCTTCATCAACAGGATGGACAATCCCAACGGACGCATCCGCGATATCGTGGCGACCTTGCAGGGTTATTGCAGCCATCACATCACCCTGCGTCAGGTGCCCATCCGCGATGGCGACCAGATCGTGGGCGCGGTGGATCTGATCTCGGAACGGGCCTGGCAGTATCGCGAAGGCCAGCCATCGGCGCTGATCGAAATACCGGGCTCGGCCATGGAGCGGGAACAGGAGGCACGCGCCGAACTGCTCGAAGCATTGTCGGATTACGACGATCACCTGCTTGAACAACTGATCGAGGACAAGCAGCCACCCAGTGCGGAGATCTACGATCTGGCGGCCAAGGTCCTGCAGAACCACCAGTTGATCCCCGCCTATCTGGGTGCGGCGAGCCATGGCAACGGGCTGACGCGCATCATGAAGGCGCTGCGCCACGAGGCGCCTCAGTTCGATATTGCGGCCGGGCGCGACGCCGCTGGTGAAAAGGCCCGCGCCATCGCCGGATTTGCCGATGTCAAGAAACACATCGGCAAGATCGTCGTGCTGCGCGGTCTCGGAGAGGGAGTAAAGGCACATGAATCTCTGGGCGGCGAGTCCGTCGGCAGCCTGATGGATCTGGACGCGCGCAACCAGATCGGCGCGCTCGAAGCGGGCCGGATCGGGCTTGCGGTGAAATCCGATCACCTGTCGCCGGGCAATATCTACGACAGCGCCGGGGCGACCGAACTGCCGCATTGGGCGCGCAGCCACCCGCCTAGCCTCCGGCAATTGATTACCCCGGCCCATGAGCGCGACGATGCCCGGCTGTCATCGGCGCTGGCCCGGATGGAAGAGATCGACCCCGGACTGAGCCTGAGCGTAGACGAAGCCACCGGACATGCCATCCTGGGATGTCAGGGTCCGCAACACCTGCGCCGGGTCTCGGCAAAGCTGGCCGAGGATTTCGGAGTGGAGATCGTCGCTGAACCGGTCGATGCGGCTTACCGCGAAACGATCCAGAAGCCGGTAGAACACCACCATCGCCACCGCAAGCAATCGGGCGGGGCCGGTCAGTTCGCCGACGTGCTGATCTCGGTCGAACCGCTACCACGCGGCAGCGGGTTTCTCTTCAACGAGGTCGTCAAGGGCGGCGCGGTGCCAAGGAACTATATTCCCTCGGTTGCGCAGGGGGCCGAGGACGCGCTGGCGCAAGGGCCCGAAGGCTTCCCGGTGGTCGATTTGAAGGTGACGCTGAAGGACGGCAAGCACCACGCGGTGGACAGTTCCGACTATGCCTTCCGCACGGCGGGAAAGGCGGCAGTACGCGAGGCGCTGCCGCTGGCAAAACCCGTTGTCCTGCAACCGATCCTGCGCGCTGAAATCCACCTGCCATCGATTTTTGTCGGTGATCTCGTACCAACGATCAGTTCGCTTCAAGGGCAGGTCCTCGGCTTCGAAGCACATCCCAGCGCCACGGGTTGGGAGGTGTTCAACGCCCTGCTGCCAGCCGTGGCCGAAGACGAGTTGCACAGATCTCTGGCCAGTTCCACCCGAGGCACCGGTTGGGTGAAACTGAGCTTCGACCATTACGAGGAATTGCGCGGCCCCGTGCCGAAATCGGCAAAGGAACGCGCCGCAGCCGGATGATATAAGCTGTTCCGAAAGGCCCGGCGTTACTCCGGGCCTTTCAAAGGTCAGCCAGCCGCCGCAATCAGGGTGCGTGTATAGTCGGTCCGGGCGTTTTCGAACAGTGCCTCGGTCTCGCCGGTTTCGATCACGTCGCCTTGGCGCATTACGACAACCTTGTGCGACATCGCCCGCACGACCTTGAGGTCGTGGCTGATGAACAGGTAGGCCAGACCGTACTTGCGCTGCAAGTTGCGCAGCAGGTCCACGATCTGAACCTGCACCGTCATGTCGAGCGCGCTCGTCGGTTCGTCCAGCACCAAAAGCTTTGGCCGCAGCACCATCGCCCGCGCAATGGCGATCCGTTGGCGCTGGCCACCGGAAAACTCGTGCGGGTAACGATCCATCGTCGCCGGGTCCAGCCCGACTTCACGCATCACCTCGGTGACCAGTTCGCGCGGCGCACGTTGCGGGTCCACCTTGTGGATCGTCAGCCCCTCGGAAATGATCTGGGCGCAGGTCATGCGTGGGCTCAGGCTGCCGAACGGATCCTGAAAAACGATCTGCATGTCCTTGCGCAGGCGGCGCAATTCACGCGTGGACCAGCCGCGCACGTCCTCGCCACGAAAGGTAATGCCGCCCTCGGACCCAATCAGCCGCATGATGGCCAGCGCCAGCGTGGTCTTGCCCGAACCGCTTTCGCCCACGATCCCCAGCGTTTCGCCCGCGCGGACGGAGATCGAGGCGTCGTTCACCGCCTTTACATGACCCACGGTCCGTTTCAGGAATCCGCGCTGGATTGGGAACCACACCCGCAGGTTCCGGGTGCTCACGATTTCCTCGGCGCTCCGAGAAACCGGATCTGGCCTGCCCGAAGGCTCCGCCGCCAGCAGCTTGCGCGTATAGGGGTGCCGGGGGTTTGCAAATATCTCGGCGGTCGGGCCGGTTTCCACGATCTCGCCCGCTTTCATCACGCAGACCCGGTCGGCGATCCGCCGCACGATGCCGAGGTCATGGGTGATGAAGAGCATTCCCATGTTCTCGGATTTCTGCAAATCCGCCAGCAGTTCCAGGATCTGCGCCTGTATGGTGACATCCAGCGCGGTGGTCGGTTCATCGGCGATCAGGATGTCGGGCTTGTTTGCCAGCGCCATGGCGATCATCACCCGCTGCCGCTGCCCGCCGCTCAACTGATGCGGATAGGCATCCAGACGGGTCTCCGGGTCGCGGATCCCGACCTTGACCAGCAACTCCAGAATACGCACCCGCGCCGCCTCGCCCGCCAGCCCCTGATGCAACGCCAGCGATTCCGCCATCTGTTTCTGGATGGTGTGCAGCGGGTTGAGCGAGGTCATCGGCTCCTGGAAGATGAAGCTGATGTCGTTGCCGCGCACATCCATCAGCCGCTGTTCGCTGGCGCCGATCATCTCCTGCCCGTCATAGGTGACAGAGCCTTCGACGATGGCGCTGTCTCCCAAAAGCGACACGGTCGACAGGGCAGAGACCGACTTGCCCGATCCGCTTTCGCCTACCAAGGCCACCGTCTCGCCGCGGTTGACCGAGAAGGAGACGCCGCGCACTGCCTGGCTGATCCGGCCATCCTGGCGGAACGAGACCCTCAGATCTTTCACCTCGAGAAGTGCGCTCATGAAAAGGTCTTTCTCGGGTCGAAGGCGTCGCGCACGCCTTCGAAGATGAAGACCAGGAGCGACAGCATGATGGCAAAGGTGAAAAACGCCGTGAAGGCCAGCCAGGGCGCTTGCAGGTTCTGCTTGGCCTGCAAGGTCAACTCGCCCAGCGAGGGCGCCGAGGACGGCAGGCCGAAGCCGAGAAAGTCGAGCGAGGCCAGACCGCCGATGGAGCCTGTGACCAGAAACGGCAGAATGGTGACCGTCGCGACCATCGCGTTGGGCAGCATGTGGCGGAACATGATGGTCCAGTCGCTGACGCCCAGCGCCCGCGCCGCGCGCACATATTCCAGGTTCCGGGCGCGCAGGAATTCTGCCCGCACGACGCCCACCAGCGCGGTCCAGCCGAAGATGATCGAGATGATGACCAGCATCCAGAAACTGCGCTGGAAGATCGAGAACATGATGATGATCACGTAAAGCCCCGGCGTGGCCCCCCAGATCTCGATCACCCGCTGCATGATCAGATCAAGCCTGCCGCCGAAAAACCCCTGCAACGCCCCGGCGATCACGCCTATGACGCTGGAGGCGGCGGTGACGATCAACGCAAACAGGATCGACAGGCGGAACCCGTAGATCACGCGCGCCACGACGTCCCGCTTGGTGTCATCGGTGCCCAGCCAGTTCTGCCCGTTGGGCGGCAGCGGCGCCGCGCCCGGCCGGTCCACCGTGGTACGAAAGGAATAGGGGATCGGCGGCCAGATGGCCCAACCCTCGTGAAAGTCGTCGGCCTGATAGGTGCCGGCCTCGATCTCTTCGATGATCCCCTCGGGATCGTCGAAACACTCTTCCATTCCACCGCTGGCGATCAGGCATTGCACCTCGGGGTCGCGATAGATTGCCTCGGTCTGGAAATCGCCACCAAAGGCGGTTTCGGGATAGAAGGAAAAGATCGGCATCCGCAACTCGCCGCGATAGCTGACGACAATCGGTTTGTCGTTGGCGAGAAACTCGGCAAAGAGCGAGATCCCGAACAGGACCGAGAACACGATCAGTGACCAGAAGGCGCGGCGATTTCGGCGAAAATTGTTCCAGCGGCGCTGGTTCAGCGGCGACAGGCGCATGGATCAGCCCTCCCGCCGTTCAAAGTCGATCCGGGGATCGACCAGCACATAGGTCAGGTCCGACAGGATGCCGACCAAGAGACCGATCAGGCCGAACACGAAAAGCGTGCCGAACATCACCGGATAGTCGCGCGCCACCGTCGCCTCGAACCCCAATCGCCCCAGACCGTCGAGCGAAAAGATCGTCTCGATGATCAGCGAGCCCCCCAGGAAAACCGACAGAAACACCGCCGGAAAGCCCGAGATCACGATCAGCATCGCGTTGCGGAACACATGACCATACAGCACTCGGCTTTCGCTCAGCCCCTTGGCGCGGGCCGTAATCACGTATTGCTTCTTGATCTCGTCGAGAAAGCTGTTCTTGGTCAGCAGGGTCAGCGTGGTGAAGGCGCCGATGGTATAGGCGGTCAGCGGCAGGGCGATGTGCCAGAGATAGTCCAGCACCTTGCCGATCAGCGACAGGTCGGCGAAATCGTCCGATGTCAGGCCGCGCAACGGGAAGATCTGCCAGTAACTGCCACCGGCGAACAGCACCAATAGCAGGATGGCGAACAGGAACCCCGGGATCGCATAGGCCGCTATGATCAGCCCGCTCGTCCAGGTGTCAAACCGTGACCCGTCGCGCACCGCCTTGCGGATGCCCAGCGGGATCGAGATGGCATAGGCGATCAGCGTCGACCACAGGCCCAGCGTGATCGAAACCGGCATTTTCTCCAGCACCAGGTCGACGACGTCGATCTTGCGGAAATAGCTCTCGCCGAAATCGAGATGCAGATAGTTCCAGAGCATCAGCAAGAACCGTTCATGCGCCGGCTTGTCCAGCCCGTAAAGCTCCTCCAGCTCCTTGATGAACTCCGGCGGCAGGCCGCGGGCCCCGATGTAGCGGTCGTTGACCGCATTGGTCTGAGTGTTCAGCTGCGCATCGTTACCCTGCCCGGCAAAGCTCTCGAACACGTCGCCGCCGCCCTGCAACTGGGCGATGGCCTGATCCACCGGACCGCCCGGAACGAATTGCACCAGAACGAAGTTGACCAGCATGATCCCGAGCAGCGTCGGGATCACCAGCAGCAATCGTCTGAGGATATAGGCGCCCATCTAGCCGGATTACCTCAGCGCGCCCGAGGATTTCAGCGCGGCAGCACGGTCGGCGTCGATCCACCACAGATCCTCGATACCCAGCGCATAGGGCGGCAGGTTCTGAGGGTAGGAATACATGTCCCAATAGGCCACCCAGTATTTGCCCAGGTACCAGGTCGGCACCATGATCCGCTTGGCCCGCAACACACGGTCCAAGGCCCGTACATTCGCCTGCAACTCCTCGGTGGTCTTGGCCGCGACGATCCCGTCGATCAGCGGCTCGATGTCCGGCCCGTGCACGCCCGACGGGTTGAACACCGAATAGGCCGCGGCCTCGGCTCCGAACTGCTGATAGAGCCCGGTCGAAGGTTGCAGCGACATCGGGTAGCCGCCCACGATCATGTCGAAATCACGGTCGCGCCGCCGCAGGGTGAATTGCGCGTCATCCACCCTGTTGTAGAGGGCGTCGATGCCCATGACCTTGAGGTTGTCGACAAAGGGCTGGATGATCCGGTCAAGCGTCGGTTCGTCGGACAGGAACTCGATCCTGAGCGTCTCGCCCGAGGCATTGCGACGCACGCCGTCGCTGCCGACAGTCCAGCCGGCCTCGTCCAGCAGCTTCATCGCGCGGCGCAGGTTCTTGCGGTCGTTCTGGCGGTCCGGGCTGGAGCTGTGGGCGCTGACCGGCTCCTCGTTCAGCACGGCGGGATCAAGCGCGTCACCCAGCGCTTCGAGCACCTCTCGCTCGCGCCCTTCTGGCAGGCCGGTCGCTTCGAGCGGGGTGCCTTGCCAGAAGGAATGCCGCTGCTGGAACAGCCCGTATTGCAGGCTCTCGTTGGTCCATTCGAAGTTGAACGCCAACTGCACCGCCGCGCGCACGCGAATGTCCTGAAACTGCGGCCGGTCCATGTTCATCACGAAACCGCTGGCATTGGGCACATCACCATCGACCAGTTCAGCCTTGACCACATGGCCCTTGGCAATGGCCGGGAAATCATAGGCGGTGGCCCAGCTTTTGGAGTTGTTTTCCTGCCGCAGCGTGTAGTTCCCGGCCTTGAACCCCTCCATCGCGGCAATCGTGTCGGTGTAATACTCGACCCGGATCGTGTCGTAATTGTTGCGCCCGACGTTCACGTTCAGATGCGCACCCCAGTAATCGGGATTGCGGCGGTAGGTGATGCGCCGGTTGATGTCGAAACTTTCCAGGACATAAGGCGCCGAGCCGATACCCTGTTCCAGCCGCGGTTCGTCCAGGCGGCGGTTTTCCGGATCGGCCATGAACCACGCCTTGGAAAAGATCGGCGTGCCGCCCACTTGTGTGATCAGCGCCCGGCGCGGAATGTCGGGCGCGAAATGGAACTTCACCCGGTGGCTATCCAGCGCCTCGGCCTTGGGGATACGTTTTCTGACCGCATCGGCATAGGATTTCAGCCCCTGTTCCAGCAGGATCTCGTGACTGAACACCACGTCCTCAGCGGTGATCGGCGTGCCGTCGGAAAACCGCGCCTCGGGCCGGATGTTGAAGATCACCCAATCCTGGCTTTCGGGATATTCCAGGCTTTCGGCCACCAGCCCGTAATACGACGCCGGTTCGTCGTAGGATGGAAAAAGAAGCGACTCGTACTGGTCCGCCGACCGCGCCGCCGCGCGTCCCTTGCGGGTGAACGGGTTGAGGTTATCGAAGGTGCCGATCGCGGCATAGCTCAACTCGCCGCCCTTGGGCGCATCGGGGTTCACATAGTCGAAATGCGCGAAGCCTTCAGGGTACTTGAGGTCGCCGAATTCCGCAAACCCATGGCTCTTGATGATCGTCTCCTGGGCGCGGGCAAATCCGGCCAGCGCCAACAGGACGATCCCGGCAAGCAGCAGCATCACACCTGGCCGGAAATCCAATGCTTTGGCACGGGTCGCGGCACGGGGGGATTTCATCGGGCTCTTCCTCCGGTTTGGGTTGGCATGTCCGCCAATCTTGTTTCCGATAGCTAATGGCCCCGCAAGGGGACTTGCAAGTTTAGATTAGGTGAACCGTTCGTGAAGTCAGCCCCGGCAAACGAAAAAGGCCGCTGCACGGTGGCAGCGGCCTTGATCTGTAAGAGTTTTGCCTCGGCTCAGCTGCCGGTGCTTTGCAGATAGGCGATCAGGTTCACCCGGTCGCCGATCTTGTTCAGGCCCGAAAAGCTCATCGAGGTACCCGGAACGGCAGCCGACGGCTTGGCCAGGAATTCATTCAGCGCTTCGGGCGTCCAGTCGCCGCCGTGCGCCTGCATGGCGCCGGAATAGCCAAACCCTGCGACCGAGGCCACCGCGCGGCCAACTACTCCGTCGAGGTGCGGGCCGGTGGCATCTTCGCCATTCAACTTGTGGCAAGCGGCGCATTTCTTGAAGACGTTCTTGCCCTTTTCGGCATCGGCCGAAGCCATCAGCTCTTCAAAGCTGACGGTTTCTTCTTCACCGCCCGATTCTTCGGCTTCTGCAACTTCGATTGCATAGGCGGGCTCGTCGCCGTGGCCGCCAACATGATAGACCGTCTCGGCGGCCCACTTGGCGAGAAGAAGCGCCAGGAAAGCGCCGAACAGGCCGGCAGCGGCCTTGGTAACTGTCATCGTGTCGAACATTGATCGCGAGTCCATTTCAGCTGTCTGCGCGGCTGTCTAAGGCTTCCCCTCGCAAGAGGCAAGGTATAGACACCGCGACCAAACGCCCAAAATGTAACTTGTTGCACGGAAACGACCCCATGACCCATCGCATCGCCTTCCAGGGAGAGCCCGGCGCCTATAGTCACGAGGCCTGCCGCAACGCCCGCCCCGAGATGGAAGCGCTGCCTTGCCGTACGTTCGAAGACGTGATCGAAGCCGTGCGTTCCGGCGAGGCCGAGCTTGCGATGCTGCCGGTCGAGAACACGACTTATGGCAGGGTCGCCGATATTCACCGGCTGTTGCCGCACAGCGGATTGCACATCATCGACGAAGCTTTTGTGCGCGTGCACATCAACCTGTTGGGTGTGCCGGGTGCGAAACTGCAAGATATCCGCGAGGCGCATTCGCATCTTGTGCTGCTGCCTCAGTGTTCCGGTTTTCTGAAGAAGCATGACATCACCGGCCGGGTCAGCCCGGACAATGCCCGCGCCGCCCGTGAAGTGGCCGAACGGGGCGACAAGAGCCATGCCGCGCTGGCCAGCGAACTGGCCGGAGAGATCTATGGTCTGAACGTGCTCGCCCGCCATGTCGAGGACACCGACAACAACACCACCCGGTTTCTTGTAATGTCCCGCGAGGGCGACGAATCGCGGCGCGGCGATTTCGGCATGATCACCAGTTTCGTCTTCGAAGTGCGCAGCATTCCGGCTGCGCTCTACAAGGCTCTGGGCGGGTTCGCGACAAATGGCGTGAACATGACCAAGCTGGAAAGCTACATGCTGGACGGTTCGTTTTCGGCAACCCAGTTCTATGCCGACATCATGGGACATCCCGACGATGCCAACGTCGCGTTGGCGATGGAGGAACTCAACCACTTCACCACGAATGTCGAAATTCTGGGGGTCTATCCCGCGGCCCGGCCCCGCGCCTGAGGGATCACGCGCGGGCGCGGGCGCACCGGTCTTCCATTTCTTTGGCGAATTCGGCCATGCGGAGCTTGAACCGGCGCGTCAGGTTCTTCTTCGCCAGCTTCAGGGATTGCAGGAACAGTCGCGCCGAAAGAGACTTTGCGCCCAGTTCGACCCCCAGGCTCAGCCGCGTCCTGCGCGGAGACAGCGCCAGCAACTCGATTGTCACGATCGAATCGATGTTCTTGCTGTGCCCTTCAAAGCGCATCAGTTGCGGTGGCTCGAACTGTGTCAGCACCACGTGCATCTCTCGGGGCCGCCCGCGCAGATTGAACCGCGTGTCCCAGGCCATGCCCGCGCCGACCGGTGCATCCTGATCGACCCGCTGAACCTCTACGCCACGGCGAATGGCCGAGCGTTCGAAGCTCTCGAATTCCGATAGAATGGCGAATACCTCGGCGACCGGCGCTTCGATGTCTTCCTTGCTGGAAAATTCCATGACAACCCTGACTTGTTGAGCGTTGACCCGACTGTCCCTTTAATCAAGTGTATCCGCAAGCCAGTTCTGCAACAGGAAGTGCGCAATGGCGCCCTTGCGGGCAGGTTTGATGCGGTCATGCTCACCTGCAAAAACCTGCATCATTTCGCTGCGACCGACCCAGATTGCATCCTCCAGTTCCGCAGGGTCGACCCGGATGTCACGCGCCAACGCTTCGCCGCGGCACCCCATCATCAACGAAGCGGGGAAAGGCCAGGGCTGGCTGGCCAGATAGTCGACCCGGCCGACCGGTATGCCTGCTTCTTCCAGGACTTCCCGACGGACAGCCGACTCCAGCGTCTCTCCCGGTTCGACAAATCCCGCAAGCAGCGAATACATGCCCTCGGGCCAGCCGGGAGACCGGCCCATCAGCACGTCATCCCCATTGGTGATCAGCATGATGACCACGGGATCGGTGCGCGGGAAATGCTGCCCGCCACAGGCGGGGCAGCTGCGTTGCCATCCGCTTTGCACCATTTCGCTGCGCTCCCCGCAACGGGCGCAGAACTGGTGCGACAAGTGCCATCCCGAAATGGCCTTGGCGGTTGCGGCGAGTTCCGCCTCGCGCGGGGTGAGCCGGGTCATCACCCTGCGCAATTCCACAAAGACCTCTCCGGGCGGCAGGTCGGGATGTTGTTGTTCCGACTTGTCAAAGAACGCGCCGACGCTGGCTGTATCCAGTCCTACGGCCTGCCAATTGGAAATGTCATGTCCGAACACGGCTGCGCCGTCGTCGTCCAGCCCCAGAAAGACGGGGCTGTCGGTATTGCCGCCGGGACCGCTCTGGATCAACTGATGTCCAAGCGGCACCCAGGCCAACCGGTCCAGCCCATCGCCCCCCAACAGCAGCTTGCCGCGCCACATCAGCAGGCAGCGTGCGGCGGCGTCCGAAGCCAGCCGGTCCAGGGCAGCAGGATCTCCGCGCAAATGAGCAGCCCTGTCCAGCCCGGAACTTCCGAAAGTCACCGATTCCGCCCGTTTCATTTTCGCCCCCTGTGTTCCTGTCGCCAGAGGCGTGCCACGTGAGATGGTCCAAATCAATCTCGTCGGCAAAGCTGACGCGCATTCGATGCAGCACTGACACAAATGGTATCTGGCCAATCACTTGTAATTCGGAGTTTTTCCGTGTGCAGATCGAGAAACTCAACCTCCTGAAGGCGATGGCATTGCTTCACGAGAATCATTGGTAATCGAATGACACGCTGCGCCTCTCGCTCTGCGGGCGGAAAACCGGAACGACACTTGCACCCGCAAAGAATTCGGCTGCTCGCCACATCGGACCTGCACATGCAGTTGACGGGCTTCGATTACTACGCGGACCGGCCCGAAACAGGATCCGGCCTGACCCGGCTTGCAACCCTGATCAACCTGGCCCGCTCCGAGCCGGGCGTGGATCTGGCGGTCCTGCTCGACAATGGCGACAGCCTTCAGGGAACGCCAATGGGCGACGTCTTTCACGAAGTCACGGACCTGCCCCATCCTCTGATAAGCGCCTTTGACCACTTGCGGTACGACGCAATCGGGCTGGGCAACCACGATTTCGACTTCGGACTCGACGCTCTTGGACGGGTGCTGGCGCAAGCACCCTGCCCGGTGGTCTGCTCGAATGCCCTGCTTCTCACCGGGAAATGCCCATGGTCGGAAACGCTGGTCCTTAAACGGGTTTTGAACGTCGGCGGCGAGAGCCACTCGCTTGCCATCGGGCTGGTTGCGGTTTTGCCCCCCCAGACTGCGCAATGGAATGCCCATCATCTCGACGGCAAGGTCAAGATTGCTGACATCGTCGAAACCGTCCGGATCAAAAGCGCACAGCTCAAGGCGCAGGGGAGCCACCTGGTTGTCGTTCTCGCACATTCGGGTCTCGGGGAAACATGCGAAAAACCGCATCAGGAAAACGCCGTTATTCCGCTGGCGGCCCTGGACACCGTGGATGCGATAGTCGCCGGCCACACTCATTTGCGGTTTCCTGCGACATCCGGCGACATGCGCCCGCATGTTGCGGCGGAACAGGGGATGATCCATGGAAAGCCGGTGGTGATGCCAGGGCAATTCGGATCGCATCTAGGGGTAATCGATCTCGACATTCTGCCCAACCACGAAAGCGGCTGGAAGATCGCGCGCGCCACCGCCTCCTTGCGGTCGGTTGACGATCGTACGCCCCACGCCAAGGACCTGCTTTCCCTTTTGTCCCCCGCGCATGAAGCGACCCGGCAGGCGGCGAACCGGCCCGCCGGGCACAGCGGGCAGGAACTGCACAGCTATTTTTGCTTTGCCGCGCCCGATCGGGTGTTGGCCAAGGTTGCGGCCGCACAGGCGGCGGCAACGCGCTCGTTTCTGCAAGGTAAACCCGAGGCTACGCTGCCTCTCTTGTCGGCCGCCTCTCCATTGAAGGCCGGAGGCAGATCTGGTCCGGGCCATTACACCCATGTCCCCGCAGGAGACCTCACGCTGCGCCATGTATCGGATCTCTACATGTTCCCAAACGAACTTCGTGCGGTTGTCGCGACCGGCGCAGTGTTACGCGAGTGGCTGGAAATGGCGGCGGGTGTCTTTTGTCGGATAGACGGTGGTAGCCGTGACTATCTGCTGCTGAACGATGCCATGCCCGGCCACAATTTCGATGTTCTCCACGGGCTCAGCTATGAAATCGACCTGTCTGTATCTGCCCGTTACGACCATGACGGCGCGGTAGTTCATCCACAGAACCATCGTATACGCGACCTGACCTGGAACGACGAACCTGTCCGCGACGATCAACGCTTTGTGGTGGCCCTGAACAACTACAGGGCAAACGGCGGCGGCCACTATCGCATGCTCGCCAGCGCCAAAGCCCTGGGCTTGCCGACACTCTCGATTCGATCAGCGCTCTGCGACTACCTGTCGGGCCGCCTGCCCCGAGACCCGCTGGAGGATGCCCCGCCCCCCTGGCGATTTTCCCCGCAGCCAGGGCATTCGGCCGTTCTTCGCACCAGCCCGCGCGCGCGAGACCATGTCGCCGACCTGCCGGATCGGCGCACCACGGATCTGGGCGTCGATGACCAAGGCTTCCTCTGCCTGAAGCTCGACTTGTGATGTCTTGCCTTTGCACGCCTCTGCACCTATATGAGCGGTCGAGAGGTTGGCGCGGGCGAGCGCCTCGCCAACTTGGTCAGGTCCGGAAGGAAGCAGCCACAACGAGTCCCGCTTGGGTCGATGTCCAGCCTCTCACCCCACCCCCTCCCAGTCGGCAGAAAGCACACGAACCCCTCGGTTTTCATGGGCGTATGCAACAAATCTTGCTTCAATTTCTGCTACAAATCAGGGTTTCGAGACAGGCAGGAAAGACGTCCGGCACATTCGCAGCAAACGGTGCGTTCGGATCAGCATTCCGAACGAGCTGGCCCCGATCATCGGCAGGACCGGGCTGACTGGAATCAACCTGCCCCCTGAGCCTCCCGCGCTTGGTCAGGCGGAGCGAACCACCTGCGCGGCCGAGAATATCGGCCCCTGTGGCCTGTTCAAGATTGCAGATACGCGCCCTGACCGCCGTTTAGTCGGGGGCACTTGGTCACTCTCCCGGAAAACCCTCCACAGGTGCCTCCGGATGCCAGTTGACAGCCACATCCGGGTCCGGTTACCGCTGGGGCGATGGTTCCCGTGCCGATTTTCGACTCGGGATGAAAAGGGAACGCGGTGCGATCTTGTGGAAACACAAGGCCAATGCCGTGACTGCCCCCGCAACTGTAGGCGGAGAGCGAAGCCGAAACACCACTGGCCATCAGGCCGGGAAGGTCGGCAAAGCAGCGACCCGCGAGTCAGGAGACCTGCCATCGAAGACGTAACTCGAACCCGGGCGGGGTGTCCGGAAGAGACATTCGCGCCTTGTCTGGCCGTCTCTCTCGATCGCCCCTGCCCCCTGCGCGGAGGGCGCAATGATCTGGACGACCGATACACATAATTTTTCCGCCACCCTGTGCCAGCGCACCGGCAAACCATGCTCGGCGCTTGCGGCAATGGCTCAGAATCTGGCCCATGCCATGAACAAGGCAGAAGCCACGACAGGACAGGATTTCGAGATCGAAGGCGAGTTCTCCCTGCCGACCTGTCCTGGTGGCTGCCGGGCGCTCTATGCCGCCTCGCACCGCCGCATCCGCGTGTTCTGCGGCGTTACCGAAACGGCAGAAACATCCTGGTTGAACCGGATGGCCGACGCGCTGATGGACCCGCAGGGACAGGTCTTGACGGCGGACGGGCATACATCGGCCTGCGCTTTTGCCGAAGCGGTGCGCACCCCGAATTGGCATCGGCAACCAGAGGCAGCGCCGATGTGACCAGCGGAACGAGTCAACCGGTTTTTCGCCCGGCCTTGGCCCAGGCAAGCTGTTCATCCGTTTCCACCGCACATGGGCGAACCGCGCGCAGATGCTTCAGCGCGGCTTCGGGAGTCTCTCCGGTCTCGATCATAAGGCGCAGCGCCGCCATTCCGGACCTGCCGCAGCCGCCAAGGCAATGGATCAGCACCCGCCCACCACCATGCAGCGCGTGGCGGGCCGAGGCACTGACCGCGGTCCATTTCGCCTCGGTCTCCCGACCCGGCGTGCCGAAATCCTCGACCGGAAGATGCGCCCAACGGCAGGCACGCGCCTGGATGTCTGCACCGAAATTGCGCGCACCATGCTGCATCATCTCGATTTCCGTGGACATCGAGATCACCAGCCCCGGCGCCCAGGATCCGATCAGGTCGACATCGCCGGCATAGTCGCCGGACCGCCCCGGCAGCTGGCAAATGGCAAGCGTACCGCCGCCGACCTGCAACGCATAGATCACGAGGTCAGACATGCCCCGTCCTTTTTCCCTGCCGACAGCATCCCGCTGCCTTCGACATGTCTAACCTCGCCTTGTCCGCCACGAAAGAAAATTTCACTGACTGGTGTGATCTGGCGAGGTGGACGTGCGGACCCGGGGCCACTACCCTGCCGCTGACCCGATTCAGACAGAGCGCCAATGACCGACACTGCCTCCACGCCTTACCAGGTACTGGCCCGCAAGTACCGACCCGAGACCTTTGCCGACCTGGTGGGTCAGGATGCAATGGTACGGACGCTGAAGAATGCCTTTGCCGCCGACCGGATCGCGCAAGCGTTCATAATGACCGGTATCCGGGGGACCGGAAAGACAACCACGGCGCGGATCATCGCCAAGGGAATGAACTGTATCGGTCCGGATGGAACGGGCGGGCCGACGACGGACCCCTGCGGCAAGTGCGAGCACTGCGTCGCCATCATGGAAGGCCGCCATGTCGACGTGATGGAAATGGACGCCGCCAGCCGCACCGGCGTGAACGACATCCGCGAGATCATAGACAGCGTCCGCTATCGCGCCGCCAGCGCACGCTACAAGATCTACATCATCGACGAAGTTCACATGCTGTCGACAAACGCGTTCAACGCGCTCTTGAAAACGCTGGAAGAACCGCCCGCGCATGTGAAATTCATCTTTGCCACCACCGAGATCCGCAAGGTGCCGGTGACCGTGCTCAGTCGCTGCCAGCGGTTCGACCTGCGCCGGATCGAGCCCGAAGACATGATCGCGCTGATGCGTCGGATCGCCGATGCAGAGGGGGCCCGGATCGCCGAGGATGCGCTGGCGCTGATCGTGCGCGCCGCCGAGGGTTCGGCGCGGGATGCGACCTCGCTCTTGGATCAGGCGATCAGCCATGGCGCGGGCGAAACCAGCGCCGAGCAGGTGCGCGCGATGCTGGGCCTGGCCGATCGCGGCCGGGTGCTGGACCTGATGGACATGATCCTGCGCGGCGATGCGGGCGCGGCCCTGACCGAGTTGGGCGCGCAATATGCCGAAGGTGCCGACCCGATGGCGGTGCTGCGCGACCTGGCCGAGATCACCCATTGGGTCTCGGTGGTCAAGATCACGCCCGATGCAGCCGAAGACCCGACCGTTTCGCCCGACGAACGCGCACGCGGACGGCAGATGGCAGACGACCTGCCGATGCGGGTACTCTCGCGCATGTGGCAGATGTTGTTGAAAGCGCTGGAAGAAGTGGCCGCAGCCCCGAATGCGATGATGGCCGCCGAGATGGCGGTGATCCGGCTGACCCATGTCGCCGACCTGCCCAGCCCCGAGGAATTGATCAAGCGGTTGCAGGATGCGCCGCCTCCGCCGAACCCGGGCGGCGGGGCAAAGCCGGCACCGGCGGCCAGCGCGCCCCTTGCGGGCAGCGGGGCGCAGATGGCCTATGCCACTGCAAGCGCTCCGCGCGGCGGGAATGGCGGGCCGGTCGCCGCATTGGCGCAGGAGGCGCAAGCCGTTCTGGCCCGCTATCCGAGCTTCGACCATGTCGTCGAACTGATCCGGACCAACCGCGATGGCAAGCTTTTGGCGGATGTCGAAATGGATCTGCGTCTGGTCAGCTATCAGCCGGGCCGGATCGAATTCCAGCCGACCGAACGCGCGCCATCCGACCTGGCTCAGCGGTTGGGAAGCGCCCTGCAACGCTGGACCGGCAACCGCTGGGCCGTCACTGTGGTGGCCAGGGGCGGCGGCAAGACCATCGACGAAATCCGCAATGCCGAACGCTACGCTCTGGAGGAACAGGCACGCGAACACCCGCTGGTGCAGGCCGTTCTGGCCCAGTTTCCCAAAGCCCGGATCACCCATATCGAAACACCCGAGCAGAAGGCCGCGAAAGTGGTCAGCGAGGCCCTGCCCGAGGTCGAGGAAGAATGGGACCCGTTCGAGGATGGTTGAGCGCAGGTGGTGGCACGCGAAGCGCCAAGAATTTTCGTCGAAAATTCTTTGGCCCTCAGTCAGGATAGTCGTTTCTGCATGGTGATGGAGGTCGACCGGTCATATCCGGAATGTGCCTTTTCACCGGTCTTGACGAACCCCATACGGGCAAAAGCGGCGTGGTTCTCGACCAGTTCGACACGCGTTTCCAGTTCCAGCACCGGCAAACCCAAGGCAAGGGCACGCGCTTCGGCGCAGTTTACCAGCCGTCGCGCAAGACCCTTCCCACGGCAGGCCGCCTTCACCGCCAGCTTGCCAAGGTAAAGCCGCCCCGGCTTCACGGTCAGGAACATCACCGCCACCACCGGATCGCCCAGAACCCAGACCTCACCCCGTGCGGCCTGTTCCGATATCGCAGTCTTGGTCAACCGGAGCATCGAGGATGGCGGGTCGATCCGCCCGTCCATATAGGCGAAGCTGGTTTGGATGAGCGACAGTATGGTGCCGATTTCGGCACTGTGCGGCTCGATCCGACGCGGGATTTCGGCGGTCACAGCGACGCCTCCGGGCGGAAATCCTCGGGGATGCCATCGCGCCGGTCAAGCAGCAGGTCGGCCATGACTTGCGCCACCTTGGGCGCCATGCCGAAACCGATCTTGAACCCGCCATTGGCGATGAACTGACCGGGATGGAGCGGATGTTGCCCCAGCATCGGCGCACGCGAGCGGCTGCGCGGCCGCACACCCGCCCAGCGCTCGATCACCTCGGCCCCGTGCAGGACCGGCACGGCCTGCACCGCACGGTCCAATACCTCGTCCAGAGCGGCGTCAGTGCTGCGCGGATCGTCATATTCGCGTTCCGAAGTCGAACCCACAGCAAGCGTGCCGTCAGCATGGGGTACGATATGCACCGCATCGACAAACAGCTGCGGTGCCGCGCGGCCTGCATCGAACCGCAAGAGCGCGGCTTGCCCCTTGATCCCGCTTCCAAGAGTCCGCCCGGTTACACGGTTCAGTTCCTCAAGCCCGGCAACCCCAGTGGCATGCACCACCTGGCCACGGTCAGGTGCATCCGCGACGACCTCTACCCCCCGCACGGCAAGCGCAGAAACCAGCGCGGCACAGGCACGGCGCGGATGCATCCGGGCGCTGAGCGTGTCATGCACGACCAGCCCGGTGGGCGACGGCGGGCACCAGCCGCCCATTTCCCCAACCGGACGAACCCGCCATTCCGCCCGCCCTTGCCACAGCGTGCTGGCGTTTTCCGCCCGCGCCCGCGCCAGTTCCACCGAGCGGTCATCCGTCAACGGCTGGATGCGCCCGGTGCGGGCATAGCCCGGAGATACACCGCCCGCCGCTTCGACCCCGGCCCAGAACGCTTCGGCCATGATCAGGCTGTCAAACTGGAATGCCTTCTTGGCGTTCCAGTTCTCCGGCACATGCGGGGCCAGAGCGCCGACCAGCCCGCCCGAGGACCCCGAACCCGGCCCGAACGGGTCCACCACCTGCACCCGCGCACCGCGCAGGACGCAGGTCCAGGCAATGGACAGGCCGAATATCCCCGCGCCGCGTATCGTCACTTCGGCCATTGCCATTGCCCGTATCCTTCGCCAGTGTCGCGCCGATTTCGTAGGGGATATTCGCATGGTTGACCAGCACGCGAAACTGAGCTGGACCGATGACCGGGTGCCGGTGTCGGAGCGTTTCAACGACCCCTATTTCTCGCTTCAGAACGGTCTGGCGGAAACACGTCATGTATTTCTCGCCGGTAACGACCTGCCCGCCCGTTTCGCCTCCGGCTTTCATATCGCGGAACTGGGCTTCGGGACCGGGCTCAACATGCTGACCGTCTGGGCCGAATGGGAAGGTGCCGGGCGAACCGACCCCTTGCGCTTCACCAGTTTCGAAGCCTTCCCCATGGCCCTCGCCGATCAGGCACGGGCGCTTTCGGTCTTTCCCGAGCTCGCGCCATGGGCAGAGCGGTTCCTGGATATTTGGCAAGGCGGCACCTGCGACCTTGGCACCCTGCACCTGAGCGTGATCGAAGGCGACGCCCGCCAGACTCTGCCCGCCTGGGACGGCCTTGCCGACGCCTGGTTTCTGGACGGGTTTTCCCCGGCCAGGAATCCGGAACTCTGGGAACAGGAATTGCTGAACCATGTCGCAAACCACACAGCACCCGGTGGCACGGTTGCGACATATACAGCAGCGGGATTCGTTCGCCGAGGACTGGCGGCCGCCGGCTTCTCGGTAACCCGCACCCCGGGCTACGGGCGAAAACGGCACATGACACAAGGTCTGAAGGCATGACTATGGCGACGACGCGGGTGCAACAGAACAACATTCCGGCCGGCATTGCGCTGATGCTGGCGTCGACCATTGTCTTTTCCTTGCAGGACGGCATCTCGCGGCATCTGGCATCGAGCTACAACACCTACATGGTGGTGATGATCCGCTATTGGTTCTTCGCGGCCTTTGTCATCACCCTGGCAGCCCGGTCGCGCGGCGGCTTGCGTGCGGCGGTGCGGACTTCGCAACCCGGCATGCAGATCTTTCGCGGCCTGCTGCTGGCCGGCGAAATCTGCGTCGCCGTTTTCGGCTTTACCGTGCTTGGCCTGATCGAGAGCAATGCAGTCTTCATCTGCTACCCGCTGCTGGTCGCGGCCCTGTCCGGGCCGGTTCTGGGCGAAAAGGTCGGCTGGAGAAGATGGAGCGCCATCAGCATCGGCCTGGTGGGCGTGCTGATCATCCTTCAGCCCGGCGTGGGCGTGTTCAACCCCTGGGCCATCGTACCGCTGATCTCGGCCTTCATGTTCGCGCTCTACGCGCTTTTGACCCGCTACGTGGCACGGCAGGACAGCACCGCCACAAGTTTCTTCTGGACCGGCACGGTCGGCGCGGTCGCGATGACGGCGGTCGGTCTGTGGTTCTGGGAACCAATGACCATGGCCGACTGGCGCTGGATGGCGGTCCTTTGCGTGACCGGCGCTCTGGGTCACTGGCTGCTGATCAAGTGCTACGAGATGGCCGAGGCGAGCGCGGTGCAGCCCTTTGCCTATTTCCACCTGATGTGGACCTCGATCCTGGGCATCACGATCTTTGGCGAGAATCTGCGCACCGCCGTTATCGTCGGCGCCACGCTGATCGTCGCCGCAGGGCTGTTCACCCTATGGCGCGAACGCGCGCAACGTCGCGCCGGCAAGCTCGGCTGAGAAGGGGATCGGCAGCGGCTCCTGCCCCAAACGCGCCCGGTAGACCGGCAGACTTTCGGTCACCCGCATGATGTAGTTCCGGGTCTCCTCGAACGGGATATGCTCGATCCAGTCGACGACATCCGGATTGCCGGTGCGCGGGTCGCCGAACCGCTCCATCCAGCTGATGGGGCGATTGGGCCCCGCGTTGTAGCCTGCGGCCATCATCACCACATTGCCATCGAATGAGCCGGCAAGACCGGCCAGGTAATTGGCCCCGAGCTTGGCATTGTATTTCCAGTCCTGCGTAAGATTGTCGGTGGAGTGTCCACCCAGAATGCCAAGTCCGTCTGCCACCAGTTCCGCGGTTGCCGGCATCACCTGCATAAGCCCGCGCGCCCCTGCGCCGCTGATCACCACCGGGTCGAACTCGCTTTCGCGGCGGGCGATGGCCAGCACCATTTCGGGCGCCATCGGCAACTCCAGGTCGGCAACCGGGTGCAGCGGGTAATAGGCGCCCGCCAGCACAACCCCCTCCTGTGCCTTGCGCTTGGCGATCATCAGCGCCAGATGCGGTTGACCCATTTCCAGCGCCATGTCGGCCAGTTGCGATGCCTGCCCCTCGTCCAGGCTCTCGGCAAGATGCGTCAGAAAGCGCTCCGCCAGATCCAGTTCTCCCGCGCGCAGCAGCAGCAACCCTGCTTCCAGCACGCTGGACTGCATGAAGGGCGCGTCGCGCCATGGCGGGTTTTTCGGCGGCGTCCTGAGTATCGGATCGAAGGGCCGCCCGATCCGCTCGGCGGCCAGAAGCCCGTAGAACGAGGTCTGGTTCTCGGCCCCGATCGAATAGGCGGCGTGCGCCTTTTCCGCATCGCCCAAAGCCGCATGGGCTCGGCCTAGCCAATACCCCGACCGCCCCTTTGATATCGGTGAATTCACCGCCGCATCGAACCTCTGGAAATGAATCACCGCAGCAGATGGGTCATTCAGCTTGGCCAGCGCGATATACCCGGCAATCCATTCCAGTTCGGCATAGGTATACCCCATCTCAGGCGTCATGAAGTGCAGCGCCGCCACCTTGTAGGCGCGTTCGTTCTCTTCCTGACGCATCAGCAACCGGGCCAGCCGGGCGCGGGCATTGCCCCATTTGTCCGGCTCTCCCAACGACTCGGCACTGACCGAGCGTTCAAGCATCAATTCTATGGCGCTGTCGTCGAGTTCCTTTCGGTCGCGCCAGACAAACCGGTCATGCGCCAGCCCCGGCGCATCGGCCAATGCCGCCGGAACGGCCGCAATCAGTGAATCCACTCCCGGCTCCATGTCCTTGAGCGCGATACGGGCCGCCGCCAGCTTGCGTTGATCCTCGTCCACCAGCGACAGCATCTGCCGGGCGCTGATCGTGTAACCGTCCCACAACATCCGGTCGAGCCGCGCCTCGTGATGCGGTTTCAACAACTTGCCGAAGTTTTCGATGAAATCCTTCTGTAGCCCGGCACCCATGGGAAGGGTCCGCCAGGCCTTGACCAGTTCCGCCTCGGCATCTCCGCGCTGTCCCTTGGAGATCAGCGCCACGGCATGATTCAGAACCCCTTCGGCGCTTTGCGGCGGCATGGCCCGATAAAATTGCAGCACCCGATCCGGGTCCGCATTGGTGAACTGCGGCTCGGCCTGCTTGCGCAGATAATCCATGCCGGGCCAGTCCGCACGCCTCTCGGCAAACACAAGGGCATCGCCGTCCGTGCCGTAACTCCGCCGCAGCCAGTGCCAGACGATTATGTCCCGCGCAACCGAACCTCGCTCGCCCGCGATGCTCAGCGCCTCGGTCCAGTTGTCGTCGCGCATCTCCCGCAACGCGAGGCGCAGATTCGCGGCCGCATCGGCCCAAACCGGGGTGACGAATGCGAAACACCAGAAAATCATGGCCGTCAGAGCGGCTGGAAGGCGGGTCATCCCTTGCATTTCCTGTCGAACCAAGGCTAGAGCCTTTCACGTTAAACCTTGCGCGAACGGGATCAAATCACATTCCTGCCCGCGCGGGGAACCAGCGGGCAATTGCCCGTTTGCCATGCAATCTAGGGAGCATCTTCCATGTTCAAAGGCTCGATGCCTGCACTCGTCACCCCGTTCCGCAACGGCGAGCTGGACCTGGACACGCTCAAACGTCTGGTCGAGTGGCAAATTGGCGAAGGATCGACCGGTCTCGTACCCGTCGGAACCACCGGTGAAAGCCCGACTTTGACGCACGAAGAACACGAAACCGTCGTGGCCGAAGTGGTCAAGGCCGCCGCCGGCCGGGTGCCGGTAATCGCCGGCGCGGGCTCCAACAACACGATCGAAGCCATCCGCTTCGTCCAGTTCGCCGAGAAGATCGGCGCCGATGCCGCCCTCGTGGTGACCCCTTACTACAACAAGCCGACCGCGCGCGGCCTGCTCGCCCATTTCACGGCGCTGCACGATTGCGCCGAAATCCCGATCATCATCTACAACATCCCCGGCCGCTCGGTCGTCGACATGAAACCAGCGACCATGGGCGCGCTCGCCAGGCTGCCGCGCATCATCGGCGTCAAGGATGCGACCGGCGACCTCGCCCGCGTCAGCCAGCAACGCGCCGCCTGTGGACCCGATTTCATCCAGCTGTCGGGCGAGGATGCCACCGCACTGGGCTTCAATGCACATGGCGGCGTGGGCTGCATCTCGGTTACGGCCAACGTGGCGCCCCGGCTCTGCGCCGAGTTCCAGCAGGCCACCTTGGCCGGTGACTACGCCAAGGCGCTCGAATACCAGGACCGGCTTATGCCCCTGCACGAGGCGATCTTCATCGAACCCGGTCTTGTCGGCGCCAAATACGCGCTGTCCAGACTCGGCCTGTGCAGCGAGGAAGTCCGCTCGCCCCTGACAGGGCTGGAAGACAGCACCAAGGCCGCCATCGATGCGGCGATGAAACACGCGGGTATCCTGTAACCCGCCCGACACCGGGCCGGCGCCCTCTTCCTGGCGCCGTGCCTGCTTCTTTCTGGTTATAAATACTCGTTTGGCGCGGCCTGTCCGCGCGCGCTACCGCTTGCCGTAATAGAGCCCCACGACATGTTCCGCCTGGGCAAAGAACAGCCAGCGTGAGGCCACAACGCCCGCCACATGGGACAAGACGGCCAACAATGCAAAGACATGGCTGAATGGCAACAGCAGCAGCGCAAGAGGCACTGCAAAGGCCAGTCCGAATGCGATCAGCCGGAGTTTTTGCGCATGTTTGCGGCCCACCACATGCACGAATTCCCGCAGCAGGTAATTGCTGCCGGTGTGAGGCGGCTCGAAGGCACGCACGGCACCTCGGGTCCCCAGTCCGGTCGCCGTTCCCAGATCGGTTCCGGAACGCGCCAACGCACCATCCGTGATCTTCCACCATGCCAATTGCACAAGCGCAGCAAGGGTCAACAGCACCAGCGCCAGGGAAATCTGGCCGGACAACAAGGCCCCGCCGGCCAGGCTCAGCGACAGGAACAGCACTGGCGTCAGCCAGGTGTTCCAGCGGGGGATACTCCTGAGTTGGGCGTAGATCATCGATGTCGTGAACACCGTACCCAGCGACAGCGCCGCGCCCAGCCAGCCCAGAAGACCCCAGCGCTGCCCAAGGAACACCGGGCCGATTGCATAAAGCCCCATGACGAGCAGCGCCGCAACGGCGGTACAGCCCTCGCGGCTCAGCCAGCTTGTGCGCCACTGGCTGAACGCCTTCCAGGCGCGCTCGGGGTGTCCGAGGTGGAAGGTCGACGCCAGAAGCCCACCGACCGCCAACCCGTAGGCTATTGCAAAGAAGACAAAAGCCACCCAGCCCGAAACGTCCGGCACGCCAAGACCAAGAAAGACCAGCAGACCAAATCCCAGCCCCGACAAGGTGGTAAAGATGATGACGGAAGGAGCAGGATGCATCAGAGTTTCTCCAGGGCCTTGTCGAGCCAGGCGATGAACCCCTTGGGCTCTTCGGCGACCGGCGCCAGCAAGGGCGCCAGGATGTCGATCTGATCGTCGATCCGGTCCTTTGGCCGGGGGGGAAGGTACTTGTTCACGGGCTTGGTGCCCATTTCCGGCATCAGGTCCATGCCCCCACGTTCAGCCACCAGCTTCGACACCGCGCTGCCCGGATCACCCAGATCGCCGAAATGACGCGCGCCCGCAGGGCAGGTGCGCACACAGGAGGGGACACGGTCCACCTCGGGCAGGTTGTCGTTATAGATCCGATCGACGCAGAGGGTGCATTTCTTCATCACCCCCTCGGCCAGATCCAGTTCACGCGCGCCATAGGGGCAGGACCATGCGCAAAGGCCGCAACCGATGCAATCGCTCTCATTCACCAGAACGATCCCGTCCTCGACCCGCTTGTAGCTGGCCCCGGTCGGGCAGACGGTGACACAGGGCGCGTCCTCGCAATGCAGACAGGACTTTGGGAAATGGATCAGCTGTGCCGCACCCTGTTCCGGCTGCACCTCGTAGGAATGGACCCTGTTCAGGAAGGTGCCCGACGGATCGGCCCCATAGGGGTTCTGGTCGCTGAGCGGTGCGCCGTAGTTCTCGGTGTTCCAGCCCTTGCAGGAAATCACGCAGGCATGGCAGCCGACGCAGGTATCGAGGTCGATCACCAGCCCCATCTTGCGGTCTGTCTTTTCGGGAAGGTCGGTCATGTGACACTCTGCCGGAGTTGTGCGCGACCAAGAAAATTCGGCGAATTTTCTTGGCGGTGATCCAGTTGGAAACCCAATCTCTTCATCGGCCAACCTTCCATTTGAGCTGGCCCGGCCCAGTGCCGACCGGCGACTTGATCGGCGGAAAGGCGGGCTGGCTTTCGCTCCGGCCTTCTGGGTCCGCCGCTTTCTCGATCCGGACCTTCAGATCGAACCAGGCTGCCTGACCGGTCACCGGGTCGGAATTGGCCCAGCGCAGCCCGTCGCCCCTGGGCGGCAGCAATTCGTGGATCAGATGGTTCAGCAGAAAGCCCCTGGTGGCCTCGGGTACATCCGTTTCCAGCGCCCAGGCGCCCTTGCGCTTGCCGATCGCATTCCAGGTCCAGACGGTGTTGTCATTGAGCGCTGCCATCTCCATCACCGGTACCACGATCTCGCCATGGGGTGAGGTGACACGCGCCCAATCGCCATCCTCAAGCCCTTGTTCGCGCATGATTTTCGTCGGGACGTATAACGGGTTTCGCCCGTGCAGCTGCCGCAACCAGGCGTTCTGGGTGCCCCAACTGTGGTACATCGCCATGGGTCGCTGGGTCAGGGCGTTGATGGTGAAGCCCTGGTTCCCCTGCTGGTCCGTTTCGTACCAGATCGGCAGCGGGTCGAGTTGTTCCCTGATCCGGCTTCGCAACCGGTCCGGCGGCTGGCGGTCGCCGTGGCCCTCGGCGGCCAACTGGAACCGACGCATCGGCTCGGAATAGAGCTGGAACAGATAGGGTTGCGGACTGTCGTACAAACCCATGCCGACGGCCCAATCCTGATAGGCCGCATTCCATGGCTTGTAGTAGCGTGCCGCATCCGGCACGTGTTCGACAAAGAAGCCGCCGTTTTCGATGTAGCGGTTCAACTGATCCGGATTGACCTCGCCGCGGCCGGCCTTGTCGCCCGCCTCCCCCCGGAATCCGGCCAGCGGGCCGATGCCGGGTTTGCGCTGGTGGTTCACGATGTAATCGGCGTAGTCAGTATATCTGGCCTGACCGTTTTCATCCGTGAAACCGGGCAGTTTCAACAGGTTGGCCAGCTGGATCAGCACCGTCTGGAAGCCGCGCACGTCACGATCGGGCGCGATCACCGGCCAGCGAATCGCGTCCGCCGCGCCGTCCGCCTCGCAAATCGGACGGTCCAGAAGCGAGATGCAGTCATGCCGTTCCAGATAGGTGGTGTCGGGCAGGATCAGGTCGGCATAGGCGACCATTTCCGAAGAATAGGCATCCGAGTAGATGATCCTCGGGATGACGTATTCGCCGCTCTCGTCCTTGTCCGTCAGCATGTCGATCACGCCGCGCGTGTTCATGGTCGAGTTCCACGACATGTTCGCCATGTACAGGAACAGCGTGTCGATCCTGTAGGGGTCCCCGGCATGGGCGTTTGAGATCACCATATGCATAAGCCCATGGGAAGACATGGGATTTTCCCAGGTGAACGCCTTGTCGATCCGCGCCGGGCTGCCATCAGGTTTGAGCGCCAGATCCTCGGGACCGCGCACGAAGCCAAGGTGCGGGCCATCGAGCGGGGCGCCCGGTGTTGCCTTGCAATGGGGTTTGGGGTGCGCCTCGACCGGCTTGGGATAGGGCGGTTTGAAGCGGAAGCCGCCGGGCACCTCGACCGTGCCCAGAAGGATCTGCAACAGGTGCAGGGCGCGGCAGGTCTGGAAGCCGTTGGCGTGGGCCGAAATACCACGCATGGAGTGGAAAGAGACAGGTCTCCCCAACATCTTGTGGTGCTTCTCGCCCCGGAAATCGGTCCATTCCTGGTCGATCTCGAAGGCTTCGTCAAAGGCGACGCGGGCGATTTCGGCGGCCAGCGCGCGGATGCGCGGGGCGGGGATGCCGCAGCGGTCGGCCACGGCCTCGGGTGCGTACTCCTCGGACAGGTAGCGATTGACCATTTTGTACATCACCGTGTGGCAGGTTTGGCCGTTTTGTACATGGGTTCCGGTCAGGTCCGGGCGCACGCCGGGGCGGTCGAAGGGGGCCAGTTCGCCGGTCGCGCGGTCGATCACCAGCACCTTGCCGTCTGCATCACGCAAGAGAAGGCCGTGGTCGTCGCCACCCGGGTTCTCGATCACCAGACAGGGCGCGTTGGTGTAGCGCGCGAGATAGTCGAGGTCGACCTTGCCCGCCTTCATCAGCACGTGGACCAGCGACAGGATCAGCAGCCCGTCGGTGCCGGGCGTGATCCCGAACCAGTCGTCGGCCACCGCGTTATAGCCCGAGCGGATCGGGTTGACCCCGACCACCCGCGCGCCGCGCGCCTTGATCTTGCCTATGCCCATCTTGATCGGGTTGCTGTCATGATCCTCGGCCACGCCGAAGAGAATGAACAGCTTGGTGTGATCCCAATCGGGTTGCCCGAATTCCCAGAAGGCGCCGCCCATCGTGTAGATGCCTGCCGCCGCCATGTTGACCGAGCAGAAGCCGCCATGCGCGGCATAGTTCGGGGTGCCGAAATTCTGTGCCCAGAAGCTGGTGAAGCTTTGCGACTGATCGCGCCCGGTGAAGAAGGCCAGTTTCGACGGGTCGCTCTCGCGGATCGGTTTCAGCCAGCTTGTGGCGATCTCTAGCGCCTCGTCCCAGCTGATCTCCTGGAACTCGCCCGAACCGCGCGGGCCGACGCGTTTCAGCGGCGCGCGCAGGCGCGAGGGCGCGTTGACCTGCATGATGCCGGCCGACCCCTTGGCGCAGAGCACGCCCTTGTTCACCGGATGGTCGCGGTTGCCTTCGATATAGGCGACCTTGCCGCCCTTCATGTGCACGTTGATGCCGCAGCGGCAGGCGCACATGTAGCACGTCGTCTTGCGCACCTCGTCGGACACAGGCGGCGAGGTGTCGATCTGCGGCTGCTGAAAGGTCATTCCCTGTTCCCCGTTTTCCGCAACGGTAATGCGGAAGGTTGTTTTTTGTGAACCATTTTCTGCGTTTTGCGGATCAGTCGGGACAATGTCATCCGTTTCGTGCCGCTTGCGGTAATTCTATCTCTGGTCCATCGGCACGTAAGCGCGCGGTGCTGGACCGTCGTAGAGCGTGAGCGGACGGATCAGGATGTTGCGCCGCAGCTGTTCGATGCATTGCACGATCCAGCCCGGCACCCGGCCGATGGCAAAGATCGGCACGTAGAAGTCCATCGGGATGCCGTGCAGCTGGTAGATCACGCCCGAGTAGAAATCGACGTTCACGTTCAGCCCGTGCCGGGCATAGGGCTGCATCGCCTCGACCACGCCTTGCAGGATGGCATACCATTCCGGCGCGCCCATCTCCTCGCCCAGCTTACGCACGCCCTCGCGCATGTGGCGGGCGCGGGGATCCTCGGTGCGATAGACGCGGTGGCCAAAACCGGTGACCGGTTCGCGCATCTTGCGCTTGGCCCTGACATAGTCGGCGGCGTTCTCAGGGCTACCGATCTCGTGCACCATCTTCATCACATCCTCGGCGGCGCCGCCATGGGCGGGGCCTGCGAGGGTCGAGAGCGCGGTGACGATGGCGCCGTGCAGGTTGGCCTCGGTCCCCACCGTGACGCGGGCGGCAAAGCTGGAGGCGTTGGAGCCGTGTTCGGCATGCAGGATGAAATCGACATCGGCCAACCGGGCGGCATCGGCCGAGGGTTTCTCGCCCTTCAGCATCCAGAGCCAGTTGGCGGCGTGCGACAGGGTATCGTCGGGCGCCACCGGATCGCGGCCATTGCGGATCGCCTCGTGCGCGGCGATGATCATCGGGATCTGGCTGGTCAGGCGAATGCCGTTCTCGACAAAGGCGTCCTCGCTGACCTCGCGGCTGGCGGGTTCGAGGGCGGCCAGCGCCGAAACGGCGGTGCGCAGCACGTCCATCGGGTGTCCGTCTTTGGTCGCGCGAATGATGTCGAACAAGGGCGGCGGCAGGGTGCGGGCGGATTTCAGCCGGGCGTCGAAGGTGGAGAGTTCAGCGGCCGTGGGAAGCTCGCCATGGATCAGCAAATAGGCCACCTCCTCGAAACTGGAGCGGGTGGCGAGATCGTGGATCGAATAACCACGATAGCTGAGCTCGCCCCTGGGCCCGTCGATATGGCTGACGCCGGAGCGTTCGAAATAGACGCCCACCAGGCCACGGTTGATCTTGACCTCGTCTTTCATAGCTGTCTCCTTTCGGGGATTGGACTGGAGGGGAAGATGACGGCACTGGACCGCGCGCTGGAAACAGCCCGGACCCGCGAGGCGCGGGTGGTGTTTCCGGAAATGGACGATCCGCGCGTGGCCGCGGCCACGGCGGAACTGGCCCGGCAGGGCCTGTGCACGCCTGTGGGATTGGGCACTCCGTCCCAGTCCCATGTCGCGGCGCTGGTCGAGGCACGCGGCGTGAAGGAGGCGGTGGCGCGGCGGATGCTGGGCAAGCCGCTGTACCTGGCCGCCGCGATGGTGGCCTGCGGCGAGGCCGAGGCGATGGTGGCGGGTGCCGACAGCCCCACCAAACGGGTGATCGAGGCGGCATCCATCGCGATCGGGCTGGCCGAGGGGGTTTCGGTGCCCTCGTCCTTCTTTCTGATGCAGTTCCCGGACGGGCGCGAACTGATCTTTGCCGATTGCGCGGTGAACGTGGCCCCGGATGCCGGGGCGCTGGCGGCGATTGCGCGCGCCTCGGCGGTCACGGCGCAGGCGCTCCTGGGATCGGCGCGGGTGGCGCTGCTGTCATTCTCGACCGGCACCTCGGGTGCGGGAGACAGTGTCGAGCGGGTGCGGGCAGCGGCAGAGGCGACCGGGTTCCTCGGGCCGGTGCAGGCGGATGCGGCGCTGAACCCCGCCATCGCCGCAAGGAAGGGGCTGGGCGCGGGCGATGCCAACGTGCTGGTGTTTCCCGATCTCGATGCCGGCAACATCGCGTACAAGCTGTGCCAGGAACTGGCCGGGGCGCAGGCGCTGGGGCCGATCCTGCAAGGGTTCCGCAAACCGGTCTGCGACCTGAGCCGGGGGGCCACGGTCGAAGATATCGTGGCGGCGACTTCGGTGACGCTGGCGCTGGGATAGTCCGGGGTCATTCGGCCTCCAGCTGGGTCCGGGCATCGCGGGCGATCATCCGCTCTTCTTCCGCGGGGACGATCCAGATCGCGACGCGGGAGTTGTCGGTGTGCAGACGCGGCTTGCCCGCGTGGTTGGCGTCAGGGTCCATGCGGGCGCCCAGCCATTCGAGGCCGCGCAGGATGCGGGCGCGCACGCCGATGGCGTTTTCGCCGATGCCGCCGGTAAAGGCGATGGCGTCGAGCCCCTCCATCGCGGCGATCAGGCTGCCGGCGTGGCGCAGCGTCCAGTAACAGAAATGCTCGATGGCAAAGTCGCTGTCGGCGGTGTGGTCCAGCATCAGGCGGCGCATGTCGGACTTGCCGCCCGACAGCCCCAAGAGCCCGCTTTCGTGGTTCAGGATCGCCTTGGTGCGCTCCAGCCCGTGATCTTCGACCAGCCTTAGGACGGCGTTGGCGTCGATGCCGCCCGAACGAGTGCCCATTGTCAGCCCGTCGAGCGGGGAATAGCCCATGGTGGTGGCGATCGAATGCCCATTGCGGATGGCGCAAAGCGAGGCGCCGTTGCCGAGGTGGAAGGCAAGAAGGCGGGCGGGCAGCGGCTCTCCCGAAATCTCGGGCAGGCGGCGCACCAGCGAGGCATAGCTGAGACCGTGGAACCCGTAGCGGCGGATGCCCTTGGTCTCGATCATCCGGGGGATCGCATAGCGGGTCGCGACCTCGGGGTTGGTGGAGTGGAACGAGGTGTCAAAACTGGCGAATTGCGGCAGGTCCGGCGCCAGTTCGGCCAGCGTGTCGATGGCGGCGAGATTGTGCGGGTTGTGCAAGGGGGCGAGTGGCGAGCAGGCGGCGATCTCGGCCCGGACCTCGGGCGTGATGCGCACGGGCGCGGTCAGCTTGCGGCCGCCATGCACGACGCGATGGGCGGCGGCGCGCAGATCCGAGACCTGCACGCCTGCGGTTTCAAGCGCCTTGAGCACGGCAGAAAGGGCGGCGCGGTGGTCGATCAGCGGCAATTCGGTCTTTTGCGTGCCGACCTGCAGGAAAGACACGCCGCCGATGCCGGCGGCGATACCGGACAGGCGTTCCGCGAGGTCGGGACCGAAAACCGCGAACTTGATCGACGAAGACCCGGCGTTGAGGACGAGAATCATGTCTTTGGCGCCGGGTTCGCCCATGTCGATCAGACCTGCTGCTCGCGCATGTCGGCCTTGTCGATGCCGGCCACGCGGACGGGTTTCTTCATTGCGTCGCGGCGGAAAGGCTCGCCGAGTTCTTGGTTGATCATGGCCTCGATCAGGGTGGTACGCCCATGTTTCATCTGGTCCTCGATGGCTTTGGCCAGTGCGGTGGTCAGTTCGTCCATGGTGCGGGCGACGACGCCTTGCAACCCGCAGGCGCGGGCGATGCCGGCATAGCTGACCTGCTCGTCCAGTTCGGTGCCGACGAAATTGTCATCGAACCAGAGGGTCGAGTTGCGCTTTTCCGCGCCCCACTGGTAGTTGCGGAACACCACCTGGGTGATCGCGGGCCATTCGCCGCGGCCGATCGCCGTCAACTCGTTCACCGCGATGCCAAAGGCGCCATCCCCGGCAAAGCCCACGACGGGCACGTCCGGGCAGCCGATCTTGGCGCCGACAATCGACGGCAGGCCATAGCCGCAGGGCCCGAAGAGGCCGGGCGCGAGGTATTTGCGGCCTTCCTCGAACGAGGGATAGGCATTGCCGATGGCGCAGTTGTTGCCGATGTCGGAGGAGATGATCGCCTCTTTCGGCAGCGCGCTCTGGATGGCGCGCCATGCCATGCGCGGGCTCATCCACTCGGGCTTGGCGGCGCGGGCGCGTTGGTTCCAGGTGGTGCCCGGATCGTCATCCTCGTGGGTCATCTCGGTCAGTTGCTGCGCCCAGCGCGACTTGGTTTCGGCGATCCTGGCCTTGCGGGCGGCGCGGCCTTCGTCGCCGGCACTGTCCGAGAGTTGGTTCAGGATACCGGTCGCCACCTTGGCGGCGTCGCCCACGATACCCACGGTGACCCGCTTGGTCAGGCCGATACGGTCGGGGTTGATATCCACCTGGATGATCCTGGCCTCGGTCGGCCAGTATTCCATGCCATAGCCCGGCAGGGTCGAGAACGGGTTCAGACGGGTTCCGAGGCAGAGCACGACATCAGCGTCCTTGATCAGTTCCATCGCGGCCTTGGAGCCATTGTAGCCGAGTGGCCCGGCAAACAGCGGGTGCGAGCCGGGGAAGGCGTCGTTGTGCTGGTAGCCCACGCAGACCGGCGCATCGAGCCGTTCGGCCAGCGCCTTGGAGGCCGCGATGCCGCCGCGCGACAGAACCACGCCGGCGCCATTCAGAATCACCGGGTTCTTTGCATTCGACAGCAGGTCGGCCGCCTGCGCTACGGCCTGTTCACCGCCCGAGGGGCGTTCGAATTCGACGATCGCGGGCAGTTCAATGTCGATCACCTGGGTCCACATGTCGCGCGGGATATTGATCTGGGCCGGGGCGCTGGCGCGCCTGGCGTTCATGATCACGCGGTTCAGAACCTCGGCCACGCGGCTGGGGTCGCGCACCTCTTCCTGGTAGGCGACCATGTCCTCGAACAGTTTCATCTGCTCGACTTCCTGGAAACCGCCTTGGCCGATGGTCTTGTTGGCGGCCTGCGGAGTGACCAGCAAAAGCGGGGTGTGGTTCCAGTAGGCGGTTTTCACGGCGGTCACAAAATTGGTGATGCCGGGGCCGTTCTGGGCGATCATCATCGACATCTTGCCGGTGGCGCGGGTGTAGCCATCGGCCATGAACCCGCCCGAGCCTTCATGCGCACAATCCCAGAAGGTTATGCCGGCGGCCGGGAAGATGTCCGAGATCGGCATCATGGCCGAGCCGATGATGCCGAAGGCATGCTGGATGCCATGCATCTGAAGGGTTTTGACGAAAGCTTCCTCGGTCGTCATTTTCATGAGAACGCACTCCATGCGATTGATCACTGGCCAGCGCCATTCCGGACGCAGGCGAATTGGAGTCAGGTTTAGGCGCAAGGGGAAGGCCAGCGTTAGGGCCAGAAAGGAAACCCACTTAGCGCCAGTTTCAGTCGGCGTGCCGCTCGATTGCGCGGGCGATGCGTTCGATGCCCGGCGCAATGCGATCCGTCGGGATCGAGGAATAGCCAAGGCGGTAGTAATTGGTCGGCCGGTCGCTGCCGGAGAAGAAGGTGGTGCCCGGTTCGATATGCACGCTTTCGCTGCGCAGGGACATGGCCAGCGCGCCGCAATCGACGCCCGTCGGCGCTTTCATCCACAGGGAGGAACCGCCATAGGCGCCGCGCCCGGCGATGGTCAGGCCGTGTCGGGCGATGGCGCGCTCGATTTCCTGACGCCGTTGCAGCAGGACCGAGGACATGCGGCGGATCTGGGCGTCGTAGTGACCCAGCGACAGGAAATAGGCGGCGGTGCGCTGGATATGGCCGGGCGGGTGGCGCAGCACCAACGAGCGCAGGGCACGCGCCTCGCGTATGAACGGCTCGGACCCGACCATGTAGCCGAGCCGCAGACCGGGAAACAGCGATTTGGAGAAACTGCCCACGTAGATCACCCGCCCGTCCTGGTCGAAGGATTTGAGCGCCGGAGAGGGCGCACCCAGAAAGGCCAGTTCGAATTCGTAATCGTCCTCCACGATGGTGGCGTCGATCTCGCGCGCGCGTTCCAGCAGGGCGTGGCGGCGCGCAATCGGCATAGTCGCGGTGGTCGGGCTCTGGTGGCTGGGGGTGGTGAAGATCACGTCCGTGTCGTCGGGAATAGCCTCGGGCGGCAGACCATCGAGATCGACCCGGAGCGGCACCAGGCTACAGCGCGACTGGATCAGCAATTCCCGCAGGGCGTAGTAGCACGGGTCCTCGATCGCTGCCTTGCGCCGACGGTTCAGCAGCACCCGCGCCGCCAGCCAGAGAGCGTTCTGGGCGCCAAGCGTGATCAGGATTTCCTCGGGCCGGGCCGAGATGCCGCGCCGGGGCAGCGTGTGCCGTGCGATGAATTCGATCAGCAGCGGATCGTCCTGGTCGACGTAATCGGCGGTGAGCGAGGCGAAATCCTTTTGCCCCAGCGCGCGCACGGCGCAGAGCCGCCAGTTGGCGTGATCGAACAGGGTGGGATCAGCCTGGCCGTAGATGAAAGGGTAGCGATAGCTGCGCCAGTCCGCCGGTTTCTGCAACGTGTCGCCGCCGGTGAACTTGCGCGCGATGGCGCGGGACCAGTCCACCGTTTCCTGATCGCGCTGGGCCGGCGTGTAGCTGGGCGGGATGGGGGCGTTTTCCGACACGAAATAACCCGAGCGTCCGCGGGACGTCAGGTAATCGTTGGCGAGAAGCTCGGTATAGGCGAGGGTCACCGTTATCCGGCTTACGCCCAGATGAGCAGCCAGGCGTCGCGACGAGGGGAGTTTCTCGCCCACGTGAAAACGCCCCGACAGGATGCCTTCGGCGATCATCTGCTGGATACGCGCCTGCAACGTGCCCTGCACGCCCTGTTTCAGAAAGAAGGTTTCGACCGGGATGCCCATCAGACCATTCTATGTTGGACTTATGAGGGCTACAATCTGGACTTACCGGATGGAAACAAGATCTTTGCCGCTCTGGCAATAGAGGTGTGGTTCAACTGGACTGAGCGGTGTTTTTCGGACCCTGCGAGGGATCAGGCCAATCACGTGCCCGGCCTTCCGATAGCCTGGGGTCCGGGGCCGTCCTCGGGACAGCCCCGGCGGGATAGGGTCAATGGAACTGGTCGACCCGGCGCTGCATGTCGATGCAATGCTGAAACGCACGAACGAGGTTGTCGATGATGCGGGCGGTTTTGGGGGACGGGATAATCATGGGAAACTCCGTTGTTTGAACTTACGCTAAAGTGAGTCGCGACATAGGTCTGTGAACTGTTTCATGCGTTATGGCGCCGACCTCGTGTCAGCCACCGCAAGTGGCCCCCGGGAGGTTGGCGGACAGGCGGGAGCAGTCGCAACCGGCAGAACCGAGCATCCGTGACATCACGGGGGCATAGAGTCCGCTTCGGAGATTCGAGACATTCGTGGTAAGCTGACTGCATTGCCGTTGAAATCAGAGCGACCGACATGTCGGACGATGCAGCGAAGTTCACGGGAGATATTCCCACTCATTATGACGCCGGCCTTGGCCCCGTTCTGTTTTCCGACTTCGGGGACAGGTTGTGTGCCGCCGCTTGCGAGGGCACGGCAACAAGGGCAATCGAACTGGCGGCCGGAACCGGGATCGTCAGCCGCAAATTGCGCGATACCCTGCCTCGCGAAGCGTTGCTGCTCGTAACCGATCTCAACGCCCCGATGCTGGAGGTTGCCCGGCGCAAGTTCTCTGACTCGGAGAACGTGGAAATCGCCTTGGCCGATGCAATGGACCTGGATTACGAGGATGCCGCGTTCGACCTGATGGTCTGCCAGTTCGGGGTGATGTTCTTTCCCGACAAGCCCGCCTCGTTTCGCGAGGCCGCGCGGGTGCTCAGGCCGGGCGGACGCTATGTGTTCAACGTCCTCAGCGCCATGCAGGAAAACCCGTATTCGCAAATTGCATACGCCATACCCGCGCAGTTCTTTTCCGGAGAACCGCCCGGATTCTACAAGGTTCCGTTTCACTATGGAGACCCCGACGTGGTTCACAAGGATCTGGCAGCGGCCGGTTGGCAGGACGTGACGCATGAGACCATCCGGTTGCGCAAGAAGATCATGGACCCGGAGGCATTTGCCCGGGGTCTCGTGTACGGCAATCCGGTGATTGACGAATTGCGGACCCTGGGCGGTGTTGACCCGGAAATCGTCGCAGAGGCAGTGCTTAGAGCCCTTGAAGTCACGTTCGGGCCGACCGACATGACAATGCCGCTGGAAGCGACGATCTTTTCCTGCACTGTCACCTGATGTCCCGGCAAGACGGACTCCGCCCAAACGTCGGCTCAGTCCGGACGTAAGCCAGTCGCACTCCGCGCGAAAAGCGACGGCTCTGGCACATGCCTCACAAAGCATCCTGTTCGCGGTGCTGCTGGCGCTGGGAGCACTTGGGGGGGCCCCTGTCGGAGGTCATGTCCTTCTGGCAGAGCGCGCGTGCTGGCACTGTCCCGCAGCGGTGCGCTGGCGGATTCGCTGCGCAGATACAAGCGTTCGGGCTGCTGTGGATGCGGCACCCGGAAACCGCAGACCCCGGTGTGGTGGGTTCCGGATGCTCTGCGCCCGTTTACTGCCCCGCGCAATGATGCGGCAGTTTCAGCCGGTAGCGCGCCTCGCGGCTGGTCACATAGACCCGTTTCTCGACACAAGCGGTGGTGGTGATCGAGGTGGCAATCGGCCCGTCGGTGGTGGTGATCGAGATGGCATGCCCGTCAGGCAGCCGCAACGAGACTACGGCGCCCTTGTTCAAGTCACCGTTGATGGCAACCGCCGACAACACATCGAGGGTCAGGAAAGCTTCGTGCTCGTGCTCCTCCTCGCCTTTGCCGAAGAAGAACAACATGAGCAGGATTGCCACGATCAGAGCCGCCGCCGCCAGAACGGCGCCACGGGTCTGGAAGAAGGCATAGACTGAAACCGCGCGGTGCGGTCCGATCAGTTTGGAAAGGACTTCAAGCATGGGCTCGTACAGGCAGGAACCCCGGCCATCTGGCCGGGGCATGTCGGATCAATAGCGCGGATCGTCGTCGTCTTCGTCTTCGTCGTGATCTCCGCCCTTGGGCAGGTTGAAGAAACTGTCGGCATCCACGATCGGCCCGTTGTCGTCTTCGTCGTCATCGCTGGTGTCGATCGGCTCGGAGAGCGAGAAGTTCTCCAGCCCTTCGATGGCGGTCGGGATGCGCGGAGAGGTTTCCATGCCCAGCGACTGTTCGGTCGAAACCAGCTTGCGGCGCTCGTCATCGCTCATCACGCCACCTTCGGCGGCTTTCTTGGCAGCGGCCTTTTGTACCACCGAGTCCAGTTCGGACTGGCGGCAAAGACCCAGAGCCACCGGGTCGATGGGCTGCATGTTGGAAATGTTCCAGTGGGTGCGCTCGCGGATCGACTGGATCGTCGGCTTGGTGGTGCCGACCAGCTTGGCGATCTGCCCGTCGCTGAGTTCGGGGTGGAACTTGACAAGCCACAGGATCGCGTTCGGACGGTCCTGCCGTTTCGACAGCGGGGTGTAGCGCGGGCCACGACGCTTTTCCTCGCCTGCGGCGGCGGGGTTGAACTTGAGCTTGAGCTTGTGCAGCGGATTGTTCTGCGCCTTGTCGATTTCTTCCTGCGTCAGCTGGTTGTTGGCGATCGGGTCGAAGCCCTTGACGCCGACAGCCACGTCGCCATCGGCGATGCCCTGGATCTCCAACTCGTGCATGCCGACGAAATCGGCGATCTGCTTGAAGCTGATCGTCGTGTTGTCAACCAGCCAGACGGCGGTCGCCTTGGCCATCAAAGGTTTTGCCATGGCTTGTCTCCTTGCGAATACATCTCTCCCGTCGCCGGAATTCGGCTGCCCCAGTGTCTGGAGCGTGTTTCCGTTGTCGGGGAACTCGGGGAGTATATAGTCGGGCCAGGCAGATAAGGAAAGAGCGAATGCGCTGGCTGGTCTTTTGGGTACTGAGCGCGGTTTCCGTGCTGGCCGACGGCGAGAAGCCGGGCCGGTTCGACTATTACGTCCTTTCGCTGAGCTGGTCGCCGAACTGGTGCGAGACCACCGGCGATGCGCGGGGCGAGGACCAGTGCAACCCGCGCCATGACCATGGCTGGATATTGCATGGGCTATGGCCGCAGTACCAGTATGGCTGGCCATCCTACTGCAGTACCTCCGAGGCGCCGCCGACCCGGCGCATGACCGCCAAAATGGCAGATATCCAAGGCAGTTCGGGCCTCGCCTGGCACCAGTGGAAGAAACACGGCACCTGTTCGGGGCTGAGTGCGCAGGGCTATTTCGACTTGTCGCGCGAAGCCTATGACAGCGTGGTGCGGCCAGAGGTGTTCCGCCAACTGGACCGCACCGTCCAGCTACCGGCACGGGTTGTCGAAGAGGCGTTTCTCCTGGCAAATCCGGCGCTTGAACGCGACATGCTGACAGTGACCTGCAAGGGACGCTACATCGCCGAGGTTCGAATCTGCCTCTCGAACAGCCTGAAGCCCGTCCCCTGCGGCCGCGACGTGGTGCGGGATTGCCGGACCGAGGATGCCCTGCTGCACGCGATTCGCTGAGTTCCGTCAGCCCTGTTCCTTCTGGCATTCCCGCGCATATTCCAGCGCCTTGGCAGTCCCTTTCAGGTCGATGGCCATGACCTGCCGGCCATCGGCGCCATAGACGGTCATGGCATTGCGCTGGGCAATCGCATGCACGAATTCGCGGTCCGTGAAGAACACGGTCGCGCCACGGATTTTGTCCTGTTTGGCCCCGATCGCGGTGGCTTCGAACTTTTCGCCGTCGAGATCGAAGGTTACGGGATAGCTCTTGCCGTCCTCGATCTCGCCCCAGGCCTGATTGTAGACGGTAAAGTAACCGCGATTGCCCAGCTCGTCATATCCCAGACGGACAACCGAAAGATCCTGATACACGGTCTGGATCAGGCAGCCGTTGCCAAGGGCGGGGTCGACCATCAGATTCCAGCCATGCACGAAACCCTTGTCGATCAAGTCCTGTGACCATGCGGCAGTCGCTGTTGTGGCAGCAAGAACAAGGGCGATCAGGCGGGTCATCGGGAGTTCTCCGGGATTGGTTCGATTGCTTGAAACCTTGGTAGCGGCAAAGCCCGCGAAGCCAAAGGTAAAGTTTCGGACCGCCAACATCCGGTCCCTGCCGGCGAAACGCGAGGCCATGGTTTGAAATCGCGGTTTCCGGCAGAGGACTTGAAACAGATCCGAAAATGTTCTACTTTTGTTCCAAATCGGAACGGAGGTGCTGCCCATGCTCAACGCCCCCAATATGCAATGGTCTGACGGACCCGCCAACGATTACCATCTGTTGCCCGTAACCGAGAAACAGATGCGGTATGCCCGCGCGATAGCCGAACGTTCGGCACTGGAAATTCCGGTCGAGGCCCAGCGCGACCGCCGGGTTCTCTCCGCCTGGGTTTCCGCGCATCGTCCGGCCGCCCAATCCCGGTTCGACCGCTACCCTTCGGGCAAGCAGGTCGCCTATGCCGAGCGCATTGCACGCGCCAAGCATCGCAGGGTGCCGCCGGAGTGTTTTCACGACAAGTCTGCCATGTCTGCGTGGATCGACAGGAACCGCTGAAGGGAAACGGATTGCCGGGTGGCCACAGGCACCCAGCACCTTGGTTTCCGAGGCACGTCAGGTTTTCGAATGACGCTCGTACGAGGCCACCGCCACTGCCGCCGAGACGAAGAGACCGAGCAGGATGTATCCGGTGACCGCCTCGGCCACGGCCAATCCACGGCACATGCCCACGGGCTGCAGATCGCCGTACCCGACCGTGGTGAAGGTGACATAGGAAAAGTACAGAAACTCCGATGATCGGTCGGCACCCAGAACGCAGCTGTCGGAGTACCCGAACGAGGAATAGACCGCTGCATAGAGAAACGGGACGGACTGGATGAAGGAAATGCCCATCAGGACGACCTGATGCTTCGGCTGGCCGATCCTTACTACATAGGTCCAGAGCTGCATCAGCAACCAGCCGGCCAGCAGAACCGTCGAGATGACGCCCAGGGTGCCCCCGGCAATTCCTTCGCCGACACGGGACAGAATGGCAAATGCCAGGCTGGAGACGATCACCATGCCGCCCGCCGCGATCAGCGTTCCACGCCATTCGCGAGTCAGGGATATCGGTTTGACCATGTCCAGCTCCTCCTGTGCCTGGCGCGATCTTCTCTCGCCGGACACAAGGGCGCAAGCCTTACCCGGCGCAATGGCCGCCGAGGTGTTCCTCTCCACGGGCGCGGGCCAGAGCAATCTGTTTCTGGCGTTCGCGGAACCGCCTCTTGTCCGCTTCCGAAGTCTCGTCGATGCAAAGATGACAGCTTACGCCGTGTTCGTACTCGGGGCGCTGGCGATCTTGGGGCAGGATCGGGCGGCGGCACCCGTGGCACAGTTCGTGCGGACCCTCGACCAGCCCGTGACCGACCGAGACCCGGTTGTCGAAGACGAAACACTCGCCCTGCCAGGTACTGTCATCGGCCGGCATCTCCTCGAGATAACGCAGGATGCCGCCCTTGAGGTGATAGACCTGCTCGACGCCCTGTCCCAACAGGTAGTTGGTGGATTTCTCGCAGCGGATCCCGCCAGTGCAGAACATCGCCACGCGCTTGTTGTGGAACCGGTCCTTGTTGGCCTCCCACCAGGCGGGGAACTCGCGGAAACTGTCGGTCTTGGGGTCGATGGCGCCTTCGAACGTGCCGATCGCCACCTCATAGTCGTTGCGGGTGTCGATCACCACGACATCTTCCGACCGGATCAGGTCATTCCAGTCCTTCGGTTCCACGTAATGACCGACCCCGGCCAGAGGATCGACATCCGGCTGGCCCATGGTGACGATCTCTTTCTTCAGCCGCACCTTCATCTTGCCAAAGGGCGGATGGTCGCTCTGCGCTTCCTTCCATTCCAGATCGGCACAGCCCGGCAGGCTGCGGATACGAG
Source organism: Ruegeria marina (assembly GCF_900101475.1). Classification (GTDB taxonomy): domain Bacteria; phylum Pseudomonadota; class Alphaproteobacteria; order Rhodobacterales; family Rhodobacteraceae; genus Ruegeria_B; species Ruegeria_B marina. Next base: position 79,762 of record NZ_FMZV01000014.1, read on the forward strand.
CCAGCACCGCGTCGATTCCGGCACGGGGGCCGGCGATGGTGCCGTTGATGCCTTCCCGTGCCAACAACAGCGTACCCTTGACGTCCTGCGCCCGACACAGGGCCAGCAAGGCCGGTTGCAAGGCGGCGGGATCGGGGAAACGGGTGAAATGATAGAGGGCGACGATCGTGTACATGCCCCGCCCTTAGAGCGATGCGCCCGCCAATTCAAGAGGCGGTTTCATACGCCATTTCCAATAAAACAAGGGTTTTTCCTGCATGTTTCAGAGGTAGTCCGCCAACATCAGAGACCAAGCGCATCAAGCAACCGGTATTTCGCGACCGTCGCGGCAACCCCCAGGCGCCGAAGGCCATGAAACGGGATCGGACGCGGATCGGTAACCGGAAAATCCAACCCGACCTCGGGCGTACCGCTGGCCCAATCCGCCATCACCCGCCCCATGGCGGTCGCCATCGCCACGCCACGCCCGTTGTAGCCGAGCCCGGCCATGATGCCCTTGCCCAGCCTGTCGAGATGCGGAAAGTGATCTGTTGTGACCGCGACGAACCCACCCCAGGCATGGGTCCATCGCACACCATCCAGTTGCGGGTAGAGCTTTGCGCTGACCTGCCGCAGCGCCTTCATCCGGGTGCGCGTGGCGGCAGCGCCATAGGCGCCGCGTCCGCCCATGATGAAGCGCCCCGCCGCGTCCCGTCGGTAGTAGAGCAACAGCCGCCGGGTGTCCGAGAGGGCATGTTCGCCCGGCAGGATTCCGGCCAGCACCTCTGGCGGCAGGGGTTCCGTGGCTACCTGCACCGACCGGACCGGAACCACCGTTCGGGCCAGGCCCGGCGCGAATGCGTCCGTGTAGGCATTGGTGCAGATCAGCACCCGTCGCGCCCGCAGGGAACCGCCGGTTGTGGTGAGGATATGCGTCGACCCATCCGCTTCGATCCGCAGAACCCTGCTATGCCCGTGGATCGCTGCGCCGGCGCGGACCGCTGCCGCAGCCAGGCCCAGCGCATAGTTCAGCGGGTGCAGGTTGCCGCCGCGATGGTCGATCAACCCGCCGCGATAGGCAGCGCTCCCCGACAGATCGGCGATTCCGGCAGCGTCCAGCGGCTCAACCGCGGCGCCAAGCCTTTGCCATTGCGCGGCTTTGTGATGCAGGTCGCGCAGACCGGCGGCGTCATGCGCGCCGCGCAGCCAGCCGACCGGGCGTGCATCGCAGTCGATTCCGTACCGTGCGACAAGGTCGAAGACCAGTTGCCCGGCCGTTCCCGAAAGCCGCAACATCCGCCCGCCCATGTCGGCTCCGAACCGCGTGGTGATCTCCTCGGGGTCGGGGTGAAGGCCGGGATTGACCTGACCGCCGTTGCGCCCCGAGGCACCCCAGCCGGGCGTTTCCGCCTCGAGCACAACACAGGCAATCCCGCGTTCCGCGAGGTGCAAGGCCGCCGAAAGCCCGGTGAACCCACCACCGATTATGGCGACCTCGGTTTCAAGGCTACCGGTCAGCGGCGGATGGGGCGCGGACATGTTTGCCGTAGCTGTCCACAAGCTGTTGGCGATCACGGGCGGTTCATTGGCGATCATGGCGTCCTCCGTCGCTGCCACGGTTCGGTCAACTCGCCGTTCCGGTCAAGCGCATTGACGCACGCGGACTGGCTGCTTACCCATGTTTCAGCCAGGAAGGAGAACGGTATGACCCAGGCCCTAATCGTGATCGACGTCCAGAACGATTTCTGCCCTGGCGGAGCGCTGGCCGTGCCCGACGGCGACGTGATCGTGCCCTTGATCAACGAGATGATGGGCGATTTCGATTCCGTCATCCTGACGCAGGACTGGCATCCGGCGGGCCATCTGTCCTTTGCCTCGTCGCATCCCGGCAAGGCGGCTTTCGACCTGGTCGATATGCCTTATGGTCCACAGGTGCTGTGGCCCGACCACTGCGTTCAGGGCACCCGTGGGGCGGCGTTTCATCCCGACCTGCGGACCGATGCCGACCTGATCATCCGCAAGGGGTTCCGAAGGGGAATCGACAGTTACTCGGGCTTTTTCGAAAACGACCGGACAACGCCGACCGGGTTGGAAGGATACCTGCGCAACCGTGGCATCGACCGGCTGACCCTGGTTGGCCTCGCAACCGATTTCTGCGTGCATTACTCGGCGGTCGACGCCGCGCGGTTGGGCTTTGCCGTCGAAGTCCGGATGTCCGCCTGCCGCGCCATCGACCTTGACGGCTCGTTGGAAGCCGCGACCGGGGCGATGATATCCGCAGGTGTGATCCTGGCCGGATAGTTGCCTTTTGTTAAGAGGTTGCGCGCTAGAACCTTGGGACCAAAGTCAATGTTTTTCCCCGGGGTTCGCCGATGCAAAAAGCCGGGTCGTCTGCGGCCGACCAACTGGCGGAGTTCGAGCGGAGATACAGCCGCCGCGGCCTGCTTGTCCGTTATGCTCGGGGGCGGGTGAAGAATTTCGGCAATCGCCAGATCATGACGTTTTCGGGCGGGTTTGCCCTGGCGCTGACCGAAGGACCGGTGACAGGTGGGGCGGCTGTTCTGATCGCCCTGTTCGGCGAACTGGTCGATTGCCTGTTCCTGTCGCGTCTGCCCCGTTTGCTGGAATCCGGTTTCGGAATTCGAAAATTGCTGGTGATCAGCACGGTTACGGCCGCGGTGCAGGCGCTGACGATCGTGGCTTGCGTATTAATGGCCTGGTTCGGCGACCAAAGCGGATTGTCCCCGCTGTTTACCATCGCGTTTCTTGCAGGTGCGTCAATCAACGCCGGCCTGGTGCTTCCATTCCACCGCTCCGCCGGAACGGTCCGGTTGATCGCCTATGCTCTGGCGACCGCATTCATTTTTTTCTTCGATGCCCTGAATGCCCCGAGGATCGACTCCGTCCATTTCCTGAATGCCGGCGGCACTGCGATGCTTGGTTTCATGGTGGCCCTGTTCCTGAGTTTTGTGAACAGGGGATTCGAGACGCATCGGAAGACCACGCTTCGCCTTATCGAGCAGGGTCAAGACCTGATGCGCCATCAGAAAGAGGCGCAACAACTGTCCTTGGTCGCAAGAAATGCCAATGACAGCGTGATCATGTCAGATGCGAATGGTCGGATTGTCTGGACCAACGAAGCGTTCAGCAGGATCACCGGATACTCGGCTGCCGAAGCACGGGGGCGGCTTCCCGCAGAGTTGCTGAACGGGCCTGAAACCGATCTTGCCACTTCGAACGCCATCACAGCCGCGCTTATGTCGGGAAAACCCTTTCGCGGAGAGATCCAGAACCTGACAAAAGACGGCCAACCGATCTGGATGGACGTCAACATGGTGCCGATCGTGGATTCAGACGGCAATATCGAGATGACGGTGGCCGTCGAACGCGACATAACATCCGGGAAGATCCACGAACAGGAACTGGCGGCCGCTCGCGAGGCGGCAGAAGAAGGGGCCCGGGTCAAAGCCGATTTTCTGGCCACGATGAGCCATGAAATCCGTACGCCGATGAATGGAGTTGTCGGCATGGCCGACCTGCTGTCCGAAACCCGGCTGAACACCGAACAGAAAGAATATGTCGATACCATCAAGAATTCGGCAGCGGCCCTGCTTGCCATCATCAACGACGTGCTCGACCTGTCACGTCTGGATGCCAACAAAATGACGGTTCATCCCGTCGACTTCGATCTTTTCGCCTGCATTTCGGAAACGGTGCGGCTGATCCGGCCACAGGCGCAACACAAGGGATTGAAGCTGACCTTGAAGACATTGAGCGAGGTTCCCGATCTCGTGAACGCCGACAATGGACGGTTGCGCCAGGTGCTGATCAACCTTCTCGGGAACGCGGTGAAGTTCACGGAAACCGGGGGGGTCGATCTGCGCCTGTCCGTGGAAGACACGGATCTTGGCCATATTGCCACGATCGAGGTCGAAGATACCGGCATAGGAATTCCGGCAGAAAAGCTTGAGCATGTGTTCGAACGCTTTTCACAGGCCGAGGCGGACACCACCCGGGCCTATGGAGGCACCGGCCTTGGATTGGCGATTTCGCGCGAGCTGGTCGGGTTGATGGGGGGGCGGCTCACCGTCGAGTCCACTCTGGGCCGCGGGTCGTGCTTTACCCTGCGATTGCCGCTTGGGCTGCCGGACCGTACAGGCGGCTCCGGCAGCAGGCCCGTCATTGCGCCACGACACCGCGCCCTGCTCCAGGGGCGGGTGGTGCTGGTGGCAGACGACAACAGGATCAACAGGCTGCTGATCGCCAAGTTCCTGGCAGACTTGCCTGTACGGCTCGAATTCGCGTGCAATGGCCAGGAGGCGGTGGACATGGCAGTACGTCTCGCCCCTGACATCGTCTTCATGGACATGTCGATGCCGCAAATGAGCGGGGTCGAGGCGACCCGGCTCATTCGCGGGAACAACGGGGCGCATCCGCCTATCGTGGCCTTGACGGCAAATGCCTATGACAGCGATCGCAAGACCTGTCTTGATGCCGGGATGAACGACTTTCTCAGCAAACCCATCGGCAGGTCCGAACTGGTTTCGTGCCTGCTGGCTCACCTCAATGGTCCCGCATCGGCCACCGAAGAACACCGGTCCGCTTGAAACGGATCACGCCTGTCTGGCCGGCCAAGCGCCGAATTGCCATACCTGCGCTGCTGGCGTATCCATGTCTGACCAGATTTACGAGGCCGGCTCAGTGGACATTGCAACCCGTGTGTACAATCACAAATGGAAGATCGACCCCATCGTGCGGTCGTTGATCGACACTGATTTCTACAAGCTGCTGATGTGCCAGTCAGTGTTCCGGAACAAGCCCGACACGGAAGTCACCTTTTCGCTTATAAACCGGACCACACGCATACCGCTGGCGAAGCTGATCGACGAGAGCGAATTGCGGGAGCAGCTGGATCACATCCGCTCGCTTCGCCTGAGCAGGGGGGAAAGCACCTGGCTGCGCGGCAACATGTTCTATGGCAAGCGCCAGATGTTCCGGTCCGATTTCATGGAATGGTTCGAGGGGCTACAACTTCCACCCTATCATCTGGAGCGCCGGGGCGACCAGTACGAACTGACCTTCGAAGGCAAGTGGCACGAGGTCATGCTGTGGGAAATCCCGGCGCTGGCGGTGCTTATGGAATTGCGTTCGCGCGCAGTGCTGCACGACATGCGACGATTCGAATTGCAGGTCCTCTATGCCCGCGCCATGACCCGCGTCTGGGAAAAGATCGAACGCCTGCGCCAGATCAATGCGCTGACGATCGCCGATTTCGGAACCCGGCGGCGGCATTCCTTTCTGTGGCAGGACTGGTGCGTGCAGGCGATGATCGAGGGGCTGGGACAGAGTTTCACCGGCACTTCGAATTGCCTGATCGCCATGCGGCGCGAAGTCGAGGCGATCGGCACGAATGCGCATGAACTGCCGATGGTCTATTGCGCCCTGGCCGAGGATGACGCCGCCCTGGCCCGCGCGCCCTATGACGTGCTCAGCGATTGGCACGAGGAGCACGACGGCAACCTGCGCATCATCCTGCCCGACACTTACGGAACCGCCGGTTTTCTGGAACGGGCGCCGGACTGGCTGGCCGGTTGGACAGGAATACGCATCGACAGCGGCGACCCGGCAACGGGCGCCGAAACAGCGATCCGCTGGTGGCGAGCGCGCGGCGAGGACCCGACACAGAAGCGCATCATCTTTTCCGACGGCCTGGACGTGGACAAGATCGTCGAGCTGCATCGGCAGTTTTCGGGCCGCGCCAAGGTTTCGTTCGGCTGGGGCACACTCTTGACCAACGATTTCCGCGGTCTCGTGCCCGATGACGGGCTGGCGCCGTTCTCGCTGGTCTGCAAGGCGGTTTCGGCCAACGGCAACCCCACGGTGAAGCTGAGCGACAACCCCGAAAAGGCGATGGGACCGGCCGATGAGGTCGAGCGTTACAAGCGGGTGTTCGGCGTGGGCAAGCAGGAGCGGCAGGAGGTTGTGGTCTGAGACGGCTCCAGATCAGGAACGCCGGGACATCCGGCGTTCGCGCCAGATGACCAGCAAACCGCCCGCGACGATGAAAAGTGCCCCGGGAAACAGGTCGGCCCAGGGCGCCTCGTCGAACGCGATCCAGCCCGCGACAAAGGCGAAGGGGATGCCGAAATAGCTGAACGGGGCCAGGTTGCTCTGTTCGGTCATGCGGTACGAGACCACCAGGCACAGAACGGCTGTGCCGCCAAAGGCGCCCATGGCCGCCACCCAGGCGAGATCGCGGAAATCCGCGATGGGTGTGAACCCGCCCGCATAAAAGGCCAGCGCCAGCGACCCGAAAAGCGCCGAGACAACAGAGTACAAATTGATCACCGGGCTGGGCACCTCAGGGTCCATCAGGCGGGCCGACACTCCGGACAGGGCATAGAGAAAAGCCGCACCCAATGGAGCAAGCGCGTCCAGCGTGAAGGTATCGCTGCCCGGTTTCATCACCATCAGAACGCCGGCAAACCCGAGCAGAACGGCCAGCCAGCGAATCCAGCCTACCCGCTCGCCCAGCAGCGGAACCGCGAGCGCCGTCATGAAGATCGCGTTGGCATAGGTGATGGTGGAGGCGGTGGCAAAGGCCATCACGCCCAGCGAGTAGTAGAACAGGAACTGCGCGAAGGTGACAAAAATCCCGCGCAGAAACCCCAGTTTCCATTGCCGCAAGCGCCAGGGCCTGCCGGCCGCATGCCACGCCCGCGAGGACCACAGCGCAATCAGGCTGGGAAAGATGCCGAAGAAGTTGCGATAGGCCGAAAGCTCGGCGGCGGAATAGCGCGGCGACAGGAGCTTGATGATCAGCCCCATCAGGTCGAACAGCACCAGCGCCAGCAGCGACAGCGCGATCGCCAGTATGACGTTGTCGCCGCTGCGGCCGCTCATCGTCAGCCGTGCCGGGCCGCGACAGTCTTGAGCTGAGAAAAGCCGTAGAGCGCCTCGAATCCTTTTTCGCGGCCGTGACCGGATTTGCCGACCCCGCCAAAGGGCAGCTCGACCCCGCCGCCTGCACCGTAATTGTTGACAAAGACCTGGCCCGCCCGCAGCCGTTTGGCCAGCCGCATCTGGCGTGCGCCATCACGGGTCCAGATGCTGGCGACCAGGCCATAGTCGGTGCCGTTGGCGATTGCGACCGCCTCTTCTTCGGTATCGAACGGGATGAGCACCTGAACAGGGCCAAAGATCTCGTCGCGGGCCAGCGCGTGATCGGGGGGCACGTCGGCAAACAGCGTCGGACGGACATAGGCACCGGCCTCCGGCGCGTGGTCGACGATCCGGCCCTGGGCGGCAATGGTCAGATCCGCGCCCTTGGCCAGGAACCCGGTTACGATCTCCTTTTGCCGGGCCGAGATCAGCGGCCCGACCCTCAGATCCTCGGCCGCCGGACCAACTGTCAGTTCGGCATAGGCGGCGGCCATGCGCGCCTTGACCTGGTCATACACGCCCCGCTGCGCGAGGATGCGGGACGAGGCCGAACAGGTCTGGCCGGCGTTCTGGCAGCCGGCATTGACAAGAAAAGGCAGCGCCGCATCCAGATCGGCGTCGTCGAACACAAGTTGTGGCGACTTGCCTCCCAGTTCCAGCGTCACCGGCACCACGTTGCGCCCCGCCGCCTGCTGCACCAGTGCGCCGGTGGCAACCGATCCGGTGAAGGAGATATGATGCACGCCCGGATGACCGGACAGGGCCGCGCCCGCCTCGGCCCCCAGCCCCGGCACCACGTTCAAGGCCCCGGCAGGCAACCCCGCCTGCATGGCCAGATCGGCAAAGGCCAGCGCGGTCAAACAAGCCTCTTCGGCCGGTTTCAGAACGCAGGCATTGCCCATGGCGAGCGCCGCCCCGACCGAACGGCCGATGATCTGCATCGGATAGTTCCACGGCACGATATGGCCGGTGACGCCATGCGGTTCGCGCAGGGTATAGACGGTGTAGCCGTCAAGATATGGAATCGTCTCGCCCATCACCTTGTCGGCGGCACCTCCATAGAACTCGCAATAGCGCGCCAACGCCACGGCATCGGCACGGGCCTGGGTCAAGGGTTTGCCCACATCCGCCGCCTCGATCACGGCGAGATCCTCGACCCTCTCAAGTACCAGCTGACCCAGCCGGGTCAGCACCCGGCCCCGCTCGGTCGCGGTCATCCGGCCCCAATCGCCGTTCAATGCCGCCTCGGCCGCGGCCACGGCAGCGTCGATATCTTCGGACCCGCCACGGGCGATCCGGCAGATTTCAGACCCGTCAGAAGGGTTGACCAGAACCAGGGTCGCACCGCTTTGGGCCGGTTGCCAGGCGCCTCCGACGAGGCACAGAGAAGGGTCGAACCAGAGAGGCAGCGACATGGTGGTCTCCTTTCCGAAGTCAAATGTGTAACTGTAGCGCTGATGCGGTGTAATTGGAGGGCATCGGCGCAGATTGGCAAGGGCCGGCATCCCGGCAAGGCAGTCGGCCCAGAATCCATCCGCCGCGACCGCGGCATTGGCAACCCCGAAACGCCAGCGCCCGGGATGTCGGGCAAAGACGGATTGTGCCGCCCTGCTGCCAAATCCTTGCCGCCGGAACGCGGGGAAAACGGTGAATTCGGCCAGTTCCCGCAGCCCGCAGCGATGCAGTCGGACCAGCGCAAACCCGACCTTTTGATCCTTTTGGAGAATCCAGTAAGCCACCCTGTCGGCATCGCGCCAATGACGCGCCGCCATTTCTCCGACGGGCAAGGGCACATCCGGGACGACTTCGGCCAGATAGGGGAGCATCGCCGCTATAAGGTCGGTCCGGTCCTCTCTGCCGATCCGGGTCAACACGATCATCGCGCGACCATGGGTCTGCGCCGTGGCAAACGGGGGGCGGCGGCGATCAGCGCCTCGGTATAGGGGTGCTGGGGGTCGGAAAAAACCTGTTCGGTTTCGCCCTGTTCCACGATTCGCCCCGCCTGCATGACCATTACCCGATCGGTGATTGTCCGGACCACGCTCAGGTCGTGACTGATGAACAGGTAGGTCAGGTCATAGGCGGCGCAAAGCTCGGCCAGCAGGTCGAGGATTTGCGCGCGAACCGAGACATCGAGCGCCGAGACCGCCTCGTCGAACAGGATCAGTTGCGGGCGGGTAATCAGCGCGCGGGCGATCGCGATGCGCTGCCGCTGGCCGCCGGAAAACTCGTGAATGTACTTTCCGGCATCGTCGGGCGACAGGCCGACAGCGGTCAGCATCTCGGCGATGCGGTCGCGCCGCTCCGTGCCGGTCGGCGGCTTCTCCAGCAGAAAAAACGGCTCGGTCACCAATCGGTCGACCCGGTGACGGGGATTGAAACTGCCATAGGGGTCCTGAAACACCACTTGCATCCTGCGCCGGACCGCCAGATTGGGCCGGTTGCCGGTATAAACCGGCTGCCCGTCAAGAAGGATATGACCGTCCTGCACCGGCTCCAGCCCGAGAATCGCACGGGTCAAGGTGGACTTGCCGCAGCCGGATTCGCCCACCAGCCCCAGACGTTCGCCCCGGTGCAGCGTGAAACTGACATGATCGACGGCGCGATGCTGCCCCGGCCTGGCAAACAGGCGCGTGCGCGGCAACGGATAGTCGCGGACCACGTTCGCAACCGCCAGTAAAGGTTCCTGACCGAGAGGTTCGGGCAGCGTGACCTGATGTTCCGACGCGGCAAAAAGCATCTTGGTATAGGGATGTTTCATCCCCGCCAGCAGCTGCGGCGTCGGCGCGGCCTCGACCACTTCTCCATGCCTCATGACGGTGATGTGGTCCGCCATGTCCGCAACCACGGCCAGATCATGGGTGATCATCAGCATACCCATGCCGTATTCGTCCACCAGACCCTTGAGCAGGTCGAGGATCTGCGCCTGGGTGGTCACGTCCAGCGCGGTCGTAGGCTCGTCGGCGATCAGCAGTTTCGGGCGCAGCGCAATGGCCATCGCAATGACGACCCGCTGCCGTTGACCGCCGCTGAGTTCGTGCGGATAGCGCGACAGCGGGAAACGGTCGGGCGGCAGCCCGACGCGAGTCAGAACCTCTCGGGCGCGGTCTTCGGCCTGATCCGGCGGCATTGCCTTGTGGATCAGGATCGTTTCCATCACCTGATCCCCGATGGTCTTTACCGGGTTCAGCGCGGTCATCGGTTCCTGGAACACCATGCCGACCGCAGCTCCCCGCAAGGCGCACATGCGGGTTTCGGGCAGGGTCAGGATCTCTTGCCCGTCCAGGCGGATCGAGCCACTGGTCCTTGCGCCATCTGGCAGAAGCTGCATCACCGCCAGCGCCGTCATCGACTTGCCCGACCCGCTTTCGCCGGTGACGGCGACAATTTCGCCCGGCTCGATGATCAGGTTCACACCCTTGAGGATGTCGAAACCGTGGATCGACAATGACAGGTCATCTATGCGCAGCAGGCTCATGTTCGGGCCACCCGAATGCGCGGGTCGAGCAGGTCGCGCAGACCGTCGCCCATCAGGTTCAGCCCCAGTACGGTCAGGATGATCGCAACCCCCGGTATCAGCGCCAGATGCGGGGCAAAGCTGACCATCGTCTGCGCATCCGCCAGCATCCGGCCCCAGCTGGGCGTGGGCGGCTGCGCGCCCAGCCCGACATAGCTCAGCCCCGCCTCGGCCAGGATGCCCAGCGAGAACTGGATGGTGCCCTGCACGATCAGCAGGTTCGCCACATTGGGCAGGATATGTTCGGCCGAGATCCGCGCAGCCCCCTTGCCCGCGACGCGCGCGGCCATGATGAACTCGCGCTCCCACAGGCTCAGCGCTGCGCCACGGGTGATGCGGGCAAAGACCGGGATGTTGAAGATGCCGATGGCGATGATCGCGTTGACCGCGCCGGCTCCGAACACCGCGGTGATCAGGATCGCGATCACCAGCGAGGGAAAGGCAAAGACCAGATCATTGCCGCGCATGATCAGCTCGTCCAGCCAGGACCCCTTGCGCGCGGCGGCGGTCAGGCCCAGCGGTACGCCAAGGCTCATGCCGATACCCACCGCCAGAAGGGCGACCGCGATCGAGGTCCGTGCGCCCACCATGATCATCGAGAACATGTCGCGCCCGAAATGGTCGGTGCCGAACCAGTGCTGCGCGCCTGGCGTTTGCAGCTTGGCGGGAATGTTCAGCGCGGCGTGATCGTAGGGAGTCCAGACAAAGGACAGAAGCGCCGCCAGCACCACCAGCGACGACAGCGCCGCGCCGAGGATCAGGTTGCGGCTCATGTCCGGGACCTCAGGCGCGGATCGACGGCGGCATAGGCCAGATCGACCAGGAAATTGACCATGATCACGGCAAAGACCAGCAGCATCACCACCGATTCCACGACAATCAGATCGCGCGAGGAAATCGACTGGAACACCAGACGCCCCAGACCCGGCAGGTAGAACACCTGCTCGATGATGATGGACCCGGCGAGCAGGAAGGAGAATTGCAGACCGATGATCGTGAGAACCGGGATCAGCGCATTGCGCACCCCATGCCGCCACAGCGCCTGCCGGCGCGTCAGCCCCTTGGCGCGGGCGGTACGCATGAAATCCTCGCCCAGAATATCCAGCAGCGCCGAGCGCATGACCCGCGCGAGAATCGCGGCCTGCGGCAGGGCCAGCGCGACGGCGGGCAGGGTCAACGAATGCAACCCCGCCCAGATGCCCTTGTCCCAGCCAGCGAAACCGCCCGCGTTGAACCAACGCAGATTGATGGCAAAGACCAGCACCAGCATCATCGCAAACCAGAAGTTCGGCACCGCGACTCCCAGCTGCGTCGCGCCCATCACCGCAACGTCACCGGCCTTGCCCCGGCGCGACGCGGCATAGATGCCGGCCGGGAAGGCAATCGCGGTCGACAACGCCAGCGCATAGAGCGCCAGCGGCAGCGAAACCCACATCCGGTCGGCGACCATTTTCGACACCGGAGTGCGATAAGTGTAGGAGACGCCGAAATCGCCCTGCAACATGCCGGCGACCCAAGTGAAATATCGCTCGGTCTTGGAGACGTCGAGACCCAGCTCCGCGCGCAACGCGGCCAGGGTATCCTCTTGCGCATTGACCCCCAGCATGAACGAGGCGGGATCGCCCGGTGCCACCTCGATCACCGCAAAGATGACGAGCGAGGCAACAGCGAGGCTGAGCACAAGCGACAGGGCGCGTTTCAGGCTGTAGCGAAGCATTCCGAGGAGAATCAACCAGTCCAGTAAATGGCCCGCCACCGAGGCGGCGGGCCAGGAAATCGCAGATTTTCTGAGCCATTTTCGGTTCGGGAAAATGGCTACCGGATCACTCGGCCCAGCTGATCGCGGCAAGGTCGGTCGCTGCGGTCGGCGCGTTGGCCCACAGCCCCCGCACTCCGGCCTTGGCCACGCTCAGCGCAGCAAGCTGGAACAGGTAGCCGTTCACGTAATCTTCGGAAATGATGCGCTGAGCCTGTTGCAGCAATTCGGTCCGCTTGTCCGGATCGGTGGTCGAGTTCAGCGTGGTCATCAGCTCCTGGAATGCCGGGTTGTCATACTGGAAATAGTAGTCCGGCCGGGCATAGATGCCGATGTCCATCGGCTCGGTATGGCTGACGATGGTCAGGCCGAAATTCTTGCCCTTGAACACGGTTTCCAGCCATTGCGCCCATTCGACATTGGTGATCTCGGCCTTGATGCCGACCGCGGCCAACTGTGCCGCGATGATCTCGCCGCCACGACGGGCGTAGGATGGCGGCGGCAGGTGCAGGGTGGTTTCGAACCCGTCCGGGAACCCGGCCTCGGCCAGCAGCGCCCTGGCCTTGTCGGGGTCAAAGGCCGAGTTGCCGGTGAGATCGACATAGGCCGGGTTATGCGGCGCGAAATGGCTGCCGATCGGCGTACCATATCCGAACATCGCCCCGTCGATGATCGCCTGCCGGTCGATCGCATGAGCCATCGCCTGACGGACCTTGATGTTGTCAAAGGGCGGCTGCTTGTTGTTGGTGGACAGGATCGTTTCACCCTCGGTCGAACCCACGAGCACCTGGAACCGCGGATCGGCTTCGAACTGCGGCAGGTTCTCGGGCGCGGGGAAGCCGGTGAACACATCCACATCCTCGGCCATCACTGCGGCAAAGGCGGCAGTCGGGTCCGAGATGAACTTGAACGTCGCCTGCGCCAGCGCCGGTTGGTCGCCCCAGTACCCAGGGTTGCGGTTCAGCACGATCTTGTCGCCCTGCACCCATTCGCCCAACGTGTAGGGGCCGGTGCCGACAGGCGCGGTCTTGATGTTCTCGATGCTTTCGGGTGCCACGATCACCGCGTCGCCCCAGGCCATGTTGAACAGGAAATTGCCGTCTGGTTCCTTCAGCGTGACCTTGACCGTCTGCGGATCGACCACGTCCACGCTGTCGATACCTGCAAACAGCGCCTTTTGCGCGTTGGCGCTGTCCTCGGCGCGCGCGCGGTCGAGGCTGAACTTCACATCCTCGGCATCCATCGTGGTGCCGTCGTGGAATGTCACGCCGTCATGCAGATTGAAGGTATAGACAGTGCCGTCGTCCGAAATTTCCCAGCTTTCCGCCAGGGCCGGCACGATCGAGCCGTCACCCATGAACCGGGTCAGGCCCTCGAAAATGTTCACATAGACCACCGAGTCGATGGCCTGCGCGGCAGCACTGGTCGGGTCCAGATGCGGTGGCTCAAGCTGCATCGCGATAGTGATGTCATCCTTTGCCGACGCGGCTCCGGCAAGCAGCAGGGCGCTCAGGGCAAGACCAGATACAAGCCCCTGTTTTCCAATCCATTTCATTTCATCTCTCCCGGTTCGGTTAAGGCGACGCGGTGCAGCGACCGGCCATGGCATGCCTCACTGTTTCGCCAAAGTTCGGGGTAATCAAGGAAATGTTGGCGCAACCCCGCTATCTCGAGGCGAGGGAGGTTCAGCGGCCCGCATGCCGCCCTCATCAATCAGGCAACCAGAACACACGCCATGCACCTGTAACCCCTCCGGTCTTCGCCGGAGGCAGGCAGACAGAACGGCGACGCGACTTTCATACGAAACCCTGCACGTCACAACCATCTGGTATGGGCTTCCGGCAATCCTGCTTTTCCGTCTAAAGTCCCCGGTCAGACGACCACGACAGGGGGCAGCAGATGACCTATATTCTGGCGATAGACCAGGGCACGACCTCGACCCGGGCGATCCTGTTCGATGCGGACATGCGCCGGGCCGCAACGGCGCAACAGGAATTCACCCAGCATTTCCCCGAACCGGGATGGGTCGAGCATGACGCCGACGAAATCTGGGCGACCACGCTCAAGGTCTGCCGCGACGTGATGATGGCCCAAGGCATCGGCCCCGAACAGGTCGCGGGCATCGGCATCACCAATCAGCGCGAAACGACCGTGGTCTGGGACAAGGCCACCGGCGCGCCGATCCACCGGGCCATTGTCTGGCAGGACCGCCGGACCTCGGCCATCTGCGAGCGCCTCAGGCACGCGGGATGCGAGGATGATTTCATCGCCCAGACCGGCCTGCTGCTGGATCCCTATTTCTCGGGCACCAAGGTGAAGTGGATCCTCGACACCGTGCCGGACGCCCGTGCGCGGGCCGAGGCCGGAGACCTGCTGTTCGGCACCATCGATTCCTTCCTGATCTGGCGGCTGACCGAGGGTCGCGTGCACGCGACCGACGCGACCAATGCCGCGCGCACCCTGCTGTTCGACATTCACGAAGGGGTCTGGAGCAAGGAAATCTGCGAATTGCTCGACGTACCCATGAACATGCTGCCCGAGGTGTGCGATTGCGCCGCGGATTTCGGGACCACAACGCTGCTTGGTGGACAGATTCCCATTCTGGGCGTGGCAGGCGACCAGCAGGCGGCAACCATCGGTCAGGCCTGTTTCAAGCCCGGAATGATGAAATCGACCTATGGCACGGGGTGTTTCGCGCTGCTCAATACCGGGACGCAGCCCGTTGCCTCGCAGAACCGGCTGTTGACCACTATCGCCTACCAACTGGACGGGCAACGCACCTATGCGCTGGAAGGGTCGATCTTTATCGCGGGGGCCGCGGTGCAATGGCTGCGCGACGGGCTGGGCATAATCGAGAATGCGGCCCAGAGCGGCGAGTTGGCGGCCAAGGCCGACCCGGCGCAGAACGTCATCCTGGTGCCCGCGTTCACCGGGCTGGGCGCACCTTATTGGAAGCCCGACTGCCGCGGCGCGATGTTCGGCCTGACGCGCAATTCGGGGCCTGCCGAATTCTGCAAGGCGGCGCTGGAAAGCATCGCCTTCCAGACCCGCGACCTGTGGGAGGCGATGCAGGGCGACTGGGGCGCGGATGCGGATGTGATCCTGCGGGTCGATGGCGGCATGAGCGCCTCGGACTGGGCGATGCAGGGCCTTGCCGACCGTCTGGGCGCCCCTGTGGACCGGCCGGTGATGCAGGAAACGACGGCGCTGGGCGCGGCCTGGCTGGCCGGGATGCGGGCCGGTGTCTATCCCGACCAGGCCGGATTTGCCGAAACCTGGGCGCTGGACGCGCGCTTTGCACCGAAGATGCCCGAAGGCAATCGCGAAGCCGCCTATCGCCGCTGGAAGACAGCCGTAGAGGCTGCCATGCTGGTCTAGCCTGCTATCCGCGCGCCTTCGGCGATTGTCCGGGGGCGCGCATTCAACTCTTCGATCGAAAACCCCGCGATGGATTTGTACTTGGCGGCATGCGCGGCCAGTTCGCTGCGGGGAATGACGGTTTCGATGTCATCGAACGCGCCACCGCACAGGTCCTCGACCCGCTGCAAGATCCCGTCCGGACCACCGCCCGCGCGATTGGCGCGACCAACGGCGGTCGTCACCGGGCGCACCCCGGCCTCGTAGGCAGCCAACGCCGCCGGCGTGGGCCCATGCGCCAGTATCATTGCCCCGATGATGCGGGCATCGAGAATGGCCTGGCTTGCCCCGTTCGACCCCACAGGATAGGTCGGATGGGCGGCATCCCCCATCAGCGTCACCGAACCGTCCGTCCATACCGGCAGCGGGTCACGATCGACCATCGGGTATTCATATACCACCTCGGCCCCTCGGATCAGGCCCGGCACGTCGATCCAGCCGAATGACCAGTCGGCGAAGTCGGGCAGGAAGTCGGCGATATTCGCCGCCCGGTTCCAGTCTTCCTTCTTCCACGCGGCGTCGAGAGGGAATCGTTTCTCGGCGATCCAGTTGATCACCGCCATCCCGTCGCTGTCGGGATTCGAGATCGGATAGGACACCAGCCGCAGGTCGTCGTGCCCGATCATCACCATCGCCCCGCCGCCGAAGTAATCCGGCGCGCGGGTCGTCGCGCGCCACAGCACGCGCCCGTTCCAGATCGGCTCTCCTTCGTCCGGATACATCTGCGCGCGCAGCGCCGAGTGGATACCGTCGGCGGCCACCAGCAGGCGGCCTTCGACCTTTTTCCCATCGGGCAGGACCAGCACCGCGCCATCCGGCCCGGACTCGAACCCGGCGGCGCGCGCGCCCGTGACCACACAGTCGCGACCGGCGCGGTCGATGAGCGCGCGGTAGAGCATCATCTGCAGATGCCCTCGATGCACCGAATATTGCGGCCAGGCGTACCCGGCCCAGGTTCCGCGCGGTTCTTCCCAGATCGTCTTGCCAAGTTTCGAATAGAACCCGAGCTGCCGGGTGCGCACCCCGATCCGGTCCAGTTCCTCGCCCAGACCCAGATCCAGCAGTTCGCGCACCGCATTCGGTTGCAGGTTGATCCCCACCCCCATCGGGCGCAGTTCGGACGTGGCCTCGTAAATGCGGAATGGCACCCCGATCTGGTGCAGCGTCAAACCCAGGCTGAGCCCAGCGATACCTGCGCCCGCGATCAGTACTGTCATGTGCTGTTCTCCCTCTCTTCGGGCCACAGACTGCCGGTCCGGGCGTGGAAGGTCGAGAGGAAATTCACCCCTGGTAGGGGCGCAGGAAAACCGGCCGATCCGGTTTGGACATTTCCGGGCGATAGGCATAACCGCCCGCATCGAACTCGGTCAGCGATGCAGGGTCGGTCAAGCGCCGTTGTATGACATACCGGGCCATTGCACCGCGGGCCCGCTTGGCGAAAAAGCTGACCACTTTCGGCGCCCCACCCTTGTCCTCCATGAAGACAGGCGTGATCACCCTCAGCTTCAGCGCCTTGGGCGCGACGGCGCCGAAATACTCCTGGCTGGCACAGTTCACCAGAACGTCGGTCCCGATTTCCGCCGCCTGTGCGTTCAGCGCCCCGGACAGCTGATCGCCCCAGTAGTCGTACAGCGATTTCCCCCGCCGGGTTTTCAGCTTGCTGCCCATTTCCAGACGATAGGCCTGGATCGCGTCCAGCGGGCGCAGCAGACCATAGAGGCCCGACAGGATGCGCAGGTGATCCTGCGCCCAGTCCATCTCGTCGCTGTCCAGCGAACCGGCCTCGAGGCCGAGATATGTTTCCCCGGCAAAGGCCAGCGCCGCCGGTCGGGTCACGGCACCTTCGGGTGCCTCGGCAAAATCCCGGAACCGGTCACGATTGAGCCGCGCCAGATCGTCACTGAGATCCATCAGCTTCTTCAACTCGGCCAGCGTCAGGTTGCGCGCCGATCTTGCCAGTCGGACCGCATCGTCCTGAAAGGCCGGTTCGGTGACCGCAATGTCACGTTCCGCCCAATCCAGCCTCTTGGCCGGAGAGATCACCACCAGCATGTTCCGCCCCCTGTTCCCTAGTCTCGGCCGTATCTAGTCCGACTGCCCGAGAACGTCCAGAAATGCCGCGCCAAATCGTTCCCAGCGACGATCCCCCAGAGCCTGCTGCACCGCATTCCGATCATCGGCGCGCATCTGCGCCACCCGCGCCAACTGCGCCGCCGAGCAACTGAGCGGCTTGTCTATCCCGTCCGGCCCGCGCATCAGGCTGGCCTGTACCGCCAGAAGCCGATCATAGGTTGCGGCCGTGTCGCGCCCCGCCAGTCGTCGCCGGGCCGGGTGCAGCATCTCGGCCGCACCGTTCACGACCTCCAGAAACATGGCACCGTAGCGCTCCAGCTTCCTTGCCCCAACACCGCCGATCCGCGCCATCTGGTCCAGCGTCGCGGGGCGCTTTTCAGCCATTTCGATTAGGGTCCGATCGGGAAAGATGACATAGGCCGGAACGCGCGCCGCCTCGGCCAGCGCCCGGCGTTTGGCCTTGAGCGCCGAAAGCAGCGGTGCATCTTCCTCGCCAACCATGGCCTTGACCGCCGGACGTCGTGCCGCGGCGCGAACCGTATCCTTGCGCAATTCGATTGCTGCCTCGCCCCGCAGGATCGGCAAGGCCGCCTCGGTCATCCGCAGCGCCCCATGGCGTCCGGGGTCAGGGCGAACCAGATCGTGTCCCATCATCTGCCGGAAAATTGCCTGCCACTGCGCCTTGCTGAACGTGATGCCAACGCCATAAGTCGGCAGAAGGTCATGACCGCGTTCGCGGACCTTGTCGGTCATGTTGCCCAGCAGAATGTCGGTCAGATGCCCCGCTCCGAACCACTCCTCGGTCCTCAGGATCGCCGACAAGGCCATGCGGACCGGCGTCGTGGCGTCGAACAGTTCGACCGGGTTGTCGCACAGGTCACATCTGCCGCAGGTGACATCGGTTTCGCCGAAATAGCCCAGCAGGGTCTGACGGCGACAGGTCAGCGCCTCGGCCAGGCCCAGCAGGGCGTTCAGGCGGGCATGGTCGGCAGCACGGCGTTCGGGTGGGGCAAGCCCCTCGTCGATCTGGTTGCGGCGCAGGCGGATGTCGTCAGGGCCATAGAGCGTCAGGGTCTCGGCCGGGCCGCCGTCACGGCCCGCACGGCCGATTTCCTGGTAATAGGCTTCGATCGACTTGGGCAGGTCGGCATGCGCGACCCAGCGGATATCCGGCTTGTCGATGCCCATGCCGAATGCGACGGTGGCCACCACGATCAGCCCGTCTTCACGGGCAAAACGGGCCTCCACGATACGACGGTCCTCGGCCTCCATGCCACCATGATAGTGGCAGGCGCTATGTCCATCCTCGCGCAGCGCCTGCGCGAGCACCTCGGTCTTGGCGCGCGTGCCGCAATAGACGATGCCCGCCTGCCCCCGTCGTCCCCCCGCAAAATCGAGGATCTGACGCCGCGGACTATCCTTCACCGCAAAGGCCAGATGGATGTTGGGCCGGTCAAACCCGCGCAGGAAGAAACACGGCTCGACTCCGTCGAACAGTTTCTCGACAATCTCGGCGCGCGTCTCCGCATCGGCGGTGGCGGTAAAGGCGGCCAGCGGTACGCCCAGCGCCCGGCGCAATTCACCGATCCGCAGGTAATCGGGCCGGAAATCATGGCCCCACTGGCTGACGCAATGCGCCTCGTCGACCGCGATCAGATTCACCCCGATCCGCCTCAGCATCCCCATCGCCGCACCCGAGGCAAGCCGCTCGGGCGCCATGTAGAGCAGCTTCAGCCGTCCCTCCTCCAGCGCAGCCCATACCGCTTCGGTTTCCTCCACGGTGTTCCCCGAGGTCAGGGCGCCCGCCGCGACGCCCGCCTCCTGCAAGCCGCGGACCTGATCCCGCATCAGGGCGATCAGGGGCGAGATGACCACCGTCACCCCGTCACGCATCAAGGCCGGCAACTGGAAACAAAGCGATTTGCCGCCCCCGGTGGGCATGATTGCCAGCACATTCTCGCCACTGGCGACCGCATGGGCGATCTCTTCCTGCCCGGGCCGGAACGCGTCGAATCCAAAGACATCTCGCAGCAGGGGCGCGGCGTCGAACATGTGGAAAGGGCCTGCTCTATCTTTTCAATATGCTCGTTTCCGGCAGCATACACGCGGCCAAAAGACTGAAACAAGCCTGCTTCTTTCTGGTTGGCAATACTCCGGGGGAACGGCCGCAGGCTGTGGGGGCAGCGCCCCCCGCCGGCTGATCAGTAAAAGGCCGCCGCGTTGTTGATCAGGATGATCCGCAGCGCCATGATGCCCAGCAGCACGACCAGCGGGGTCAGGTCCAGCCCGCCCATCGGCGGCAGGATGCGCCGGATCGGTCCATAGATCGGTTCAAGAACCCGGTTCAGCCCGTACCAGATCTGCGCCACCAACTGCTGGCGCATGTTCAGCACCTGGAAATTGATCAGCCAGCTCATGATCACATGCGCCAGGATGAAGAACCAGACCACATCCAGGATCAGCATCAGGATTTGAAACAGCGACTGCATGGGGCCTCCTCGGTTGCCGACCGGAAAAAGACCTAAGAGCAGCCGCGCAAAGACGCAAGGGCCAAGGAAAGACTTGCCTAATGGCCAAGGCAACCGCCATAACCAGAAAAAACGGGCAGGGAAACGGAAATGGCAGGGATTTCGGCGCGCAAGCGGATCTGGGGCTGGTATTTCTTCGACTGGGCCAGCCAACCCTATCACACCCTGCTGATCACCTTCATCTTCAGTCCTTTCTTCGCCGCGGTGGCCGCGGATTACTTCATGGGCCAGGGTCTGGAGACCGAGGCCGCCAAGGCACAG
This sequence comes from Ruegeria marina, assembly GCF_900101475.1. Classification (GTDB taxonomy): domain Bacteria; phylum Pseudomonadota; class Alphaproteobacteria; order Rhodobacterales; family Rhodobacteraceae; genus Ruegeria_B; species Ruegeria_B marina. Next base: position 100,235 of record NZ_FMZV01000014.1, read on the forward strand.
GCACAGGTGGTCTGGTCGCAATGCCTGACGATCACCGGGCTGATCATCGGTATCGGCGCCCCGTTTCTGGGCGCGATGGCGGATATCTCGGGGCGGCGGATGGCCTGGATCACCCTCTTTTGCGTCATGTATGTCGTGGGTGCCTGGGGGCTTTGGTACATGGATCCCGCGGGCGGCAACCTGTGGTGGATGATTGCAAGTTTCGGAATTGGTTTCATCGGAGCCGAATATGCGCTCATCTTCATCAACGCGCAGCTGCCCTCGCTTGGCACCAAGGAAGAGGTGGGCAGGATCTCGGGGTCCGGTTTCGCCTTTGGCTATCTTGGCGGCGTCGTGGCTCTGTTCATCATGCTGCTGCTGTTCGTCGAACAGACAAACGGCAAGACGCTGATCGGGCTTGACCCGGCGCTGGGGCTCGATGCCGAAACACGCGAGGGCACGCGCTCGGTCGGTCCGTTCACCGCGCTCTGGTTCGTGGTCTTCATGATCCCCTACTTTCTGTGGGTGCGTGAACCCCCCGGCAACGGGCGGCGCGGCAGATTTGCAGAGGCTGTCAAACTGGTCGTCCAATCGGTGAGGAATCTGCGCCACCGGGGCAGTCTTGCCAGTTATCTCGCTTCCTCGATGTTCTATCGCGATGCACTGAACGGGCTCTACGGGTTCGGCGGCGTTTATGCCCGGCTGGTTCTGGGTTGGGAAATCACCCTGATCGGCGTGTTCGGGATCATCGCGGCGATTTCCGCCGCGCTGTTCAGCTGGGTCGGCGGACTGGCCGACCTGAAATATGGCCCGAAACGGGTGATCATCGGCTCGATCCTTGTCCTGATCCTCGTCTGCACCACGATCGTCGGCATGGATCGGACCCAGATCTTCGGCATCGCGCTTGCCGAAGGGTCAAAACTGCCCGATGGCCTGTTCTTCGTCTGCGGTGTTCTGATCGGTGGCTTTGGCGGCATCCTGCAGGCATCCAGCCGCTCGATGATGGTGCGCCACACCGCCCCCAATGCTCCGACCGAAAGCTTCGGGCTTTACGGTCTTTCAGGCCGTGCGACCGCATTTCTCGCACCCGCGCTGATCGGTGCGGCGACCGCCGCCACCGGCAGTGCACGCCTGGGGGTTTCACCGGTCGTCGGCTTGTTTATTCTGGGCCTGATCCTGCTGAAGTGGGTCAATCCGAGAGGAGACCAGAGTTAGTGTTTTTCCAGAGAGTTGCCATATTCCTGTTCTGCCTGATTCCCCTGACGGGCCTGTCCCCCGCGCAGGCGGAACCACTCGCAAAGGAACTGTTCGGGGCGCAGAAGACCGCCTCTCGGCAAAAACCCGCCGCCTATGGCAGCTATGCCAAGGGCTGCGCCGCCGGGCTGGAGCAATTGCCGGAAACCGGGCCTACGTGGCAGGCGATGCGCCTCAGCCGGAACCGTAACTGGGGCCACCCCGACACGATCGACTTCATCAAGGACCTCAGCGCCTTTGCCGCCGGTCAACGCGGCTGGAACGGTCTTTACATCGGCGACATCAGCCAGCCGCGCGGCGGGCCGATGTTGACGGGACATCGCAGCCACCAGCTGGGCCTCGATATCGACATCTGGATGCTGCCGGCGAACAACCTGCGCCTGTCCGGTCCGCACCGCGAAAAGATTTCTTCGGTTTCGCTGCGCCGGGCCGAAGGCGCCTATGTCAATTCCAACTGGACCGAGCAACATCACGCGATCATCCGAGAGGCCGCGCGCGACAAGCGGGTGGCGCGGATCTTCGTCTTTCCGGGCGCCAAGGTCTGGATGTGCAACAACGAGAAGGGAAATCGTGCCTACCTGCGCAAGATCCGGCCGTGGTGGGGGCATCACTATCATTTCCATGTCCGACTCAATTGCCCCAACGGGTCTTCGGGCTGTGCCGATCAGGATGCACCGCCCAGCGGTGACGGCTGCGCCGAGGCACAGGAATGGGTAAACAACATCCTCAATCCTCCGCCACCGAAACCGCGCGATCCGAACGCGCCGCCTCCCAAACAGCGCCGCGAGTACGTTCTGGCCGATTTGCCCAAGCAATGCGTCTCGGTCTTGCAGTCGCAATAATCGCTGCCGTCGCGCTGTCCCTGCCTGCACGGGCCGTCGACCGGGGCAAGGCCGAGCATCTGGACAGTTTCACATGGCACCGGGTGGAACCCTGGTTTGGCGGGTTTTCGGCAATCGAACTTGCGCCGGATGGTCTGTCGATGACGGTCTTGTCGGACCGCGCCACCATACTGACCTCACGGATCGAGCGAGACACGGACCGGATCACCGCGATCACGCCCGACCAGGTCCAAAAGCTCAGGTCGAGCCGAAACAAGGTGCTCGAAGGCCGTGTCGGGGACAGCGAAGGACTGGCCATCGCGCCCGACGGGTCCGTCTACATCTCTTTCGAGGGCGTCGCGCGGGTGGCGCGTTACCGCAGCCTCGACGCACCGGCCGAGGTCCTTTCCCGCCCCCGGGCCTTTGACCAGTTGGCGAGGAACGGGGCGTTCGAAGCACTGGCGATGGATGCAAGGGGGCGTCTTTACACCATGCCCGAGATCAGCCGCGCCGCGGATGGCAGCATCCCTGTCTACCGCTGGGATGGCCGGGCCTGGGATACCGCCTTTCATCTGGAACAAGTAGGGGGGTTTCTACCCGTCGCCGCCGATTTCGGCCCGGACGGCCGGCTTTATGTTCTGGAGCGCGATACCGGCACCATCGGCTTCCGCTCGCGCCTGCGGCGCTGGACCTTGACCGGACGGGGCGTGACCGAAGAGGAAACCCTGTTCCAGAGCAGGACGGGCAAGCATGACAATCTCGAAGGGCTGTCCGTCTGGCGCGATACCCAGGGCCAGTTGCGTGCCACCATGATCTCGGACGACAATTTCCGGTTCCTGCAACGCACGGAAATCGTTGAATACCGCCTGCCGGATTGACTCGGGACAGCTGCGCAGGCTACAGGCGGCGCTTGCTCGCCCTGTTCGGCGGGCCAAGTCGCCGCACCCTTGTAAAAACGGACTCTGAGACATGACCCGCAAACACTTTCCCGGCATTCTTGCCATGGCCGCCATCGTCGTGGCCTCGAACATCCTGGTCCAGTTCCTGATCTTCGACGGTCTGCTGACATGGGGAGCGTTCACCTATCCGTTCGCCTTCCTCGTCACCGATGTGATGAGCCGGGTCTATGGGGTCGAAGCGGCGCGGCGCGTCGTGTTCGCGGGTTTCGTGACCGGCGTTGTCTGCTCTCTGATCGGCAGCCAGATCATGTTGCAGGGAGACGGATACACTTATGCCGCCGTGCCGCTGCGCATTGCGGTCGCTTCGGGCACCGCCTTCCTGATCGCGCAACTGACCGATGTGGCGGTGTTCAACCGGCTGCGCGGCGGCGGCTGGTGGCGGGCGCCGCTGGTTTCGACACTGGTCGGATCCGCGCTTGATACCGCCCTGTTCTTCACCATCGCGTTTTCGGCCAGCATCCCGGTGTTCGGTCCGGATGCCGATGCCGCGATCAACTGGGCGTGGGAATCCGTGCCCTTCATGAACTGGGGTGCGCCCGCGCCTTTGTGGGTGACTCTCGCGTTTGCCGACTGGCTGGTCAAGCTGTCGCTGGCGCTGGTCGCATTGATACCGTTCCGCCTGATCGTTCGGCATCTGACGCCAACCCGAGGCGCTGCCTGAAAAAAACGTTTGGCGCAAATCACTTCCTGTGGCAGGCTGAAGGTGAGTTCAACAGCAAAGCAAAGGAGGTGGTCCAGTGTCGAGAAAGGGATTGGAGAGAGGTGTCGGAACCTAGGGCAGGCGCCGGTCAAGGCAGTCCTTGGCGGTGATCCGCCCCGGTCGAGCCGTTTGGCCCACTGGCACAGCTTCCTGAACTTTCGAAAGGTCGCCCCATGGGCGGCCTTTTTCATGGGACGTCGCGAGGCTATGGTCACGCCATGCTCTATGTGACCAACGATATCGCAATTCAGGACTGGGAGTTGAGCGAAAGCTTCATCCGCGCCTCGGGGCCGGGTGGGCAGAATGTCAACAAGGTCTCCTCAGCGGTCGAACTCCGGTTCGAGGCAGCACGCTCTCCCTCACTGCCTGCCCCGGTCAAGGCGCGGCTGAAACGGCTCGCCGGGCGGCGCTGGACCAACGAAGGCGCAATCGTCCTGCAGTGCGACGAAACCCGCAGCCAGGCGCGGAACCGGGAGATTGTCCGCGAACGGCTTGTGGAATTGATCGCCCGCGCGCTGATTGCCCCCAAGCGCCGTATCGCCACGAAACCGACCAAGGGTTCGGTTCGCCGGCGGCTCGACGCAAAGAAGGCGCGTGGCGAAATCAAGTCACTGCGTGGCAAGATAGCCGACGAATAGGCTGGCGCCGCCTCGTTCCGGTGCTAGGGTGTCGCCAGCGCAGAGGGAGCAAGCATATGAGACTGAACGGAAAGACCGCAATCGTCACGGGTGGCGCGCAGGGTTTCGGCGCTGGGATCGTGGCCAAGTTCGTGTCCGAAGGCGCGCGCGTCATGGTTGCCGACATCAACATCGAACAGGCACAGAAAACGGCGGCCGAAATGGATGGTGACGCCATTGCCCACCAGGTCGACGTATCCGATGGAAACTCGGTCGACGCGATGGCGGCAGCGGCATTGCGCCGGTTCGGACATGTGGACATCCTGGTCAACAACGCGGGCGTGACGCATCTGCCGACCCCGCTGGAGGATGTCAGCGAAGCCGATTTCGACCGGGTGTTCCTGGTCAACATGAAGTCGGTCTACCTGACCGCCCGCGCGTTGGTTCCCCATATGAAGGGGCGTGGCAACGGTGCAATCCTGAATATCGCCTCCACCGCAGGCGTTTCGCCGCGCCCCCGGCTGAACTGGTACAATGCTTCCAAGGGTTGGATGATTACGGCGACCAGGACCATGGCTGTCGAACTTGCCCCGTCGGGAGTTCGTGTGAACGCGTTGAACCCCGTTGCCGGTGAAACCCCGCTGCTCAAGTCCTTTATGGGCGAGGATACGCCGGAGACGCGCGCCAAGTTTCTGGCGACAATCCCGCTGGGCCGGTTCTCGACACCGCAGGACATGGGCAACGCCGCCTGTTTCTTGTGCTCGGACGAGGCCAGCATGATCACTGGCGTCGCCATGGAAGTCGATGGCGGTCGCTGCATTTGAGCAACCGGAGATCAGGACCGACCAATGATGCATCCCGGCCCCCGCAACCTGATCACCGATGTTCCCGGTCTGAAAGTCGGTAACGCACAGGATGACGTGCTGAAATCCGGTGCGACGGTTCTGACAGCGGACCGTCCCTTCATGGCCTCTGTCCACGTGATGGGCGGCGCGCCGGGGACACGTGAAACCGACCTTCTGGCCCCCGACAAATCGGTCGCGCGTGTCGATGCGCTGGTGCTGTCCGGCGGTTCGGCCTATGGGCTGGATGCCTGTTCGGGCGTCTCGGATGCCTTGCGGGCACAGGGCCGCGGGTTCCACGTGGCCGATGCCGTGATCCCGATCGTACCGGGCGCGATCATCTTCGACCTGCTCAACGGCGGGAACAAGGACTGGAGTGAAAACCCCTATCGCATGCTCGGTGCGGCGGCGTTTCACGCCGCAGCCGAAAATTTTGCCCTTGGCACCGCCGGGGCAGGAACCGGCGCACTCACGGCAATGCTGAAGGGGGGCCTGGGCTCGGCCTCGCTGGTGCTGCCGGATGGCACCACGGTCGGTGCATTGGTCGCGGCCAATCCGATGGGCAGCGTCACGACCCCCGGCGAGCGCCATTTCTGGGCCGCCCCGTTCGAAATCGGTGACGAATTCGGCGGGCTTGGGCCCGACAGCGCCACCGGTCTCGGACGCCAGATGGAGAGCCGTAAGGCCAAGGCCATGCGAAACCGAACCGATGAACGCGCCAATACGACGATTGCCATCGTCGCCACCGACGCCGACCTCAGCAAGGCACAATGCCAGCGGATGGCAATTGCGGCGCACGACGGCATCGCGCGGGCCACGGTGCCCGCCCATTCTCCCGGCGACGGGGACCTCGTGTTTTCGGTTTCGACCGGCGAACGCCCGATGGCCGCGCCGGAGCGCGATCTGACCATGATCGGTCATGCTGCGGCGATCTGCCTGTCACGCGCCATCGCCCGCGCCGTGTTTCTTGCGCGACCTGCCCCGGGCGATTTGCTACCATGCTGGGAAACGGTCCAAATCACATAAAAAGCCCGTGATCGGGTGCGACACAGTGCCTGAATGGGACATTCGGACAGTTGACTCGCACCGAGAGTAAAGTCTCTCTTTGGCGCAACGGAAAACCTGAGGAGATCACACAATGAACCGCATCATTGCCACCGCCTTTGCCTGTGTCCTTGCCGTCCCTGCCCTTGCATCCGGCGATGCCGAGAAGGGTGAAAAGGGGTTCAACAAGTGCAAGTCCTGCCACATGGTCGAATCGCCCGCCGGCGAGACCATCGTCAAGGGCGGCAAGACAGGGCCGAACCTGTACGGCGTCGTCGGTCGCGCTGCTGGCAGCGCCGAGGATTACAAGTACAGTGACAGCATGACGGCCGCAGGGGAAAAAGGACTTGTCTGGGACGAAGAGACCTTCGTGGCCTACACGCAGGATCCGGCAGGCTTCCTGAAAACCTACCTGGATGACACCGCCGCCAAATCCAAGATGACCTTCAAGCTCAAGTCGGGCGGTGAGGATATCTTCGCCTTTCTAGAAAGCGTTGCCGCCGAATAATGGACCCTGTCCGGGTATCGCGATCGAGGCCGCAGTATCAGACTGCGGCCTTTTATACGATTGAACACGCGCCGGATCGCTTCCACTTTGGAAGGGCGGAAACGCCAAGCGGGACTGACATCGCTTCGAACGCCGCAAGAAACACCCTTTTCTGGCCGGACCGGCCCCCGATCTGACGATAGACGGGCTTCGTGCATGCAGGAGTTTTCGACATGGGGATGGTATGGGTATCCTGATTCCGGCCTGGGTCGATGGCGCACTCGCCCCGGTGGACAAGTTGGAAGCGCATGAGAAAGGCCTGAAGCACAAGGCGGTATCAGTGTTCGCCGTGCGTGGCATGGATATCCTGATTCAACGCCGGGCCCTGGGCAAATATCACACACCTGGCCTTTGGGCGAACACCTGCTGCACGCATCCGGAATGGGACGAAAGCGCCTCGGCCTGTGCGGTGCGCAGACTTCGCGAGGAACTTGGAATCACCGGACTTTACCCCGAGTATCGCCACCGGCTGGAGTACCATGCCGACGTCGGCAACAACATGGTCGAAAACGAAGTCGTGGACGTGTTTCTCGCCCATGTCCGCGGGCCGCTGGATGTCACTCCAAACCCCGATGAAGTCATGGATACCCGCTGGATCGCGTACCACGATCTCCTGGCCGAAGTTCAGCGGTATCCCGAGCGTTTCACACCCTGGCTGAAGATCTATCTATACCACCATGCGGATACGATCTTTGGGCCGGACCTGATCATTTCGGCAAAAGCGTGATCAGTCGTCCTCTTCCGTTGTGAACGGAAGGGTATCGCTGGGCCGTGCCTCGGAAATCTGGGCATGAAGCAGGGCCTTGCGCAGGGGTTTCGTCATGTACTGATCCAGCCCCGCGGCGAGAATCCCCTCGCAATCTCCGGACATGGCATGGGCGGTCAGCGCGACGATGGGAACGTGTCGGCCGGTTCCGGCCTCTTGCCTGCGGATTTCCATGGTTGCCTGTTTGCCATCCATTTTGGGCATCGAAATATCCATGAAAATCAGGTCCGGATGGAACTCGCGCCAAATATCCACCGCCTCCAGGCCGTTGTCGGCAAAACGCAGGTCGATATCCAGCGACTTGACCATCTTGGCAAACACCAATTGGTTCGTCCGGTTGTCTTCCGCTGCGAGAACCTTCATTTTCCGACTTTGCCGGGGCTCGCCTTGCGGGCCTGGTTCAGCTTCCCCCCGAGGGGCCTGCTGCGCGCTTGCTGGTGCCACAGGGCAGTCCGGGACACCAGCAGCAACAGAGAACAGGAGACGAAACAGTTCCGATCGCGGAATCGGTTTCTGAAGTACCGCCTGCACATGCAGACGCGACGGGTCACCGCTCAGCTGAGCGGGATTGGAAGAAAGCAACAAAACAGGGACATTGCCCCAATTCTGTTCCCGCAGCTTCCGTGCAAGCCCCAGACCGTTCATGCCCGGCATGTCGTGGTCGCAAAGCACAAGGTCTATGCTGTCGTCCATCAGCCGCAGCGCCTCCTCGCCCGAGGCACAACATGTGACCCGTACCCCGAGTTGCGACAGCTGCTTGTCCAGGATTGCCCGGTTCACACCCTGATGGTCGGCCACGAGAACATGCCTGAGCGCCCCAGGCAGGTTTGGTAATTCCGCTTGCTGCGGCTCGCTCATCGGCAAAGTGAGGCGGAACCCGAAACACGATCCCCGCCCCTCCTCGCTTTCGACCCACACGGTGCCGCCCATCATCTGGACCAGACGCCGCGAGATGGCGAGGCCAAGCCCGGTCCCGTCGAACTGGCGGTTGCGCTCGTTCTCGACCTGGTTGAATTCGCCGAAGATATGCGAAAGCTTGGATTTCGGGATGCCGAGACCGGTGTCCTCGATCGCGACATGTATCGCGCACCGCCCCGATAGCGGATCGGGTACGCCTGTGACCCGAACCAGCACATGCCCCCGAGACGTGAACTTGACCGCGTTGCCGACCAGATTTGTCAGGACCTGACGCACGCGCCCCGGATCGCCGACGAAGAGCGTCGGCAGGAACAGGTCGTAGTCGACGAGGAGCGACAGCGCCTTGTCCCGCACCGTCGGTTGCATCAACATCGCCACTTCGTGGACACAGCGCTCCAGATCGAAGGGCTCGGGGTGCAGCACCATCTTGTCCGCTTCGATCTTGGAATAGTCCAGCACATCGTTGATGATCACCAACAAGGCTTCGCCCGAGCTTTTTATCGTGCTGGCATACAGTCTCTGTTCCTCGTCGAGAGCGGTGTCGCACAAAAGCTCGGCCATGCCCACAACGCCGTTCATCGGCGTACGGATCTCATGGCTCATGTTCGCGAGGAATGCGGACTTGGCACGATTTGCGGCTTCCGCCTTTTCGCGGGCGGCGCGCAACTCGGCCTCGTATCGGACCGTAGATGTGATGTCCAAGGCCAGGCTGACCACATCGCCGCCATGGCCGCGCTGGTCGATCATCTTGACATATTGGTCGTTCCACAACCGAACTACGACCGGCTCCGGCGTGGGCGAGGTCCAGCGGTCAAGCATCATTTTCTGCCATTCGGAATTGGTCAATGCATCGGTATCGACGATCCCTTCTTCTGTCATCAACTCCAGAATGCGACGGTAGGATATGCCGGGCGCAACTTCTTCGAGCCCGTCGAAGACGTTCAGATAGGCTGTGTTCGCCCCGATCAGCCGGCTTTCCGCATCAAAGAATGCGAACCCGTCCTCGATGGTCTGAATCGAGTGCCACAGCCGCCGTTCGGCGACCTCGATCTTGGCATTGGCGACGGTAAGGTCGGATTTGACCTTTTCGTTCTCGTCGCGAACCGTCGCCACCTCGGCCTGTTTTTCGCCGATCTGCCTGGTCAGGGCCAGGGCATGCCGCCCCAACTTTCGGTTGGCTGCGGACAGTTCCGCCTGTTTCAGTTCCAGCAATCTTTCGGCGGCAAGCCTCGCACGGCGTTCCTCGGCAAGCTTGTTGACCAGGCTCATTCGTGACAGTCCCCAACACAACCTGGCCGACAACATCGAACAGATCGGTGAAAAAGAGCTTAAGGGCGACGGGCCGGGAATCCTTGCAAACCCACGTGTGCCCGTGCGACCTTTGCATTGAACAGGAGGTCGGTATGCGACGTTTTGGATTTTTACTAATTCTTTATTTTTCGGTGTTTTTCTCTGGTGCAACGCTCTCTCAGACGCAGCAGGTGGCCCCGGCTTTCCGCTATGTCGTGACCCGCGACATGGACTTTTTTGGCGAGGATCTGGATGCGCTGTTCGACACCGACCTGTCATCCTGTGTGCGGGCCTGCGACGTCAACCGGGCTTGCGCTGCGTTCACCTTCAACGCCCGGTCGAACGCCTGCTTTCCCAAAAAGGGGGTTAGCCAGCAGACCCCGTACCAAGGCGCCATCTCAGCCCGGAAATGGCCGATTCCACAAGCTGTCGTGGACAGGGCGCAGGCACGCGCCGCGGAGTTGGAGTTTCTCGGAGCATCCGACCTGACGTCTGCCTCAGACCTCGCGCGGACGCTCGGCCTGCGTCACCCGGCGGGCGATCTGGCTCTGGACCAGGTGCTGGATGCGATGCGCACCGCTTCCAATCCGGCGCAGGCGATGGGCTGGGCCGGGGTGGCGGTGTCGTTGTCTGACCGCGCCGACCTCTGGGCCGAATACGCGCGCCTGCTGCTGTCGATCCGCACCAACGACGGCACTGCCCGCGGTGATTACCAGCGGCGGGCGCTCCTGGCTTCGGTCAACGGCTACCTGCGGGCCGATCAGCCTGGCACCGAGGTGAATGCGCTCGATCTCATGGCGCAGGCGCTCGAACGCTCGGACCGCGGGCGCGACACGGTTGCGGCGCTTCGGCTTGCTTCGAAAATCCAGCCGCGCGAAGACATACTGGCCGCACTCGAGGCGGCCGTCGCGAAATACGGCTTTCGCGTCACTGACAGCACCGTGGAAAGCGAAAGCGCACTGCCGCGCATCTGTGCGCAATTCTCCGAACCGCTGGTCAGGGCCGGGGTGGACTATGATCCCTATGTACAGTCCCCCGATGCCCCGTTGGTGGTACAGGCGGACGGAAACCAGTTGTGTCTGGACGGGGTCGAGCACGGGCAACGCTACCGGGTGACCCTGCGCAAGGGCTTGCCCGCCGCCTCGGGCGAAACACTCTGGAAAGACGTGACCCTGAGCCATTACGTCCGCGACCGCAGCCCCGCCGTGCGCTTTCCGGGGCGGTCTTACGTGTTGCCCAAGGCGGCGGATGCCGCGATTCCGGTTGAAACGGTGAACACGACCGCGCTGGACCTCACCCTGCGCCGGGTCAGCGACCGCAACCTGCTGCGTGCCGTGCAGGAAGGGTATTTCGGCCGGCCGCTGTCCTATTGGGAGGACCAGAGCTTTGCCGCCGACATCGCGCAAGAGGTTTGGACGGGCACCGCAGAAGTCGAAAGCGAGTTGAACCGCGACATGACCACCCGCCTGCCGCTGGCCGAGGCCATTGCCGGGCAACCGGCTGGCATCTATGCGCTTACTGCCCGTGTGCCCGGTGCCGACCCCTATGACGATCCGGGCGCGACACAATGGTTCGTCCTGTCCGACCTTGGCCTGTCCACCGTATCGGGTAACGACGGGCTGCATGTCACCGTGCGCGGCCTGTCGGATGCCGCCGCCCGCGGCGGTGTCGCCCTGACGCTGGTGTCACGCGCCAACGCGGTGCTGGGCACCACAACAACCGACGCCGATGGCTATGCCCGCTTCGACCCCGGCCTGGTCCGTGGCATAGGGTCGGCAGCCCCCGCACTGGTCCTCGCCAACCTGGGCGAGGACGATATCGGGTTCCTGTCGCTCACCGATCCGGCCTTTGATCTGTCCGACCGCGGCGTCGAGGGGCGCAGGCCCGCTGGCCCTGTCGATGTGTTCCTGACGACCGACCGGGGCGCCTATCGCGCCGGCGAAACCATCAATGCAACGATGCTGAGCCGCGACAACACGGCACGCGCCATCGAGGGGCTGCCGCTGACCGCGATCCTGAGCCGGCCCGACGGGGTTGAATATACCCGCAAAGTTTCTGACGGCGGTGTCGCCGGCGGCCATGTCTTTGCCCTGACCGTCGGCCCCAGCGCCCCGCGCGGCACCTGGCGGCTCGAGATCAGGAGCGACCCCAAGGGCGAGGCCCTGGCAAGCCAGAGCCTGCTGGTCGAGGATTTCCTGCCCGAACGTATCGACTTCTCGCTCTCGCTACCCAATGCCCCGCTCTTTCCCGGTGACAGCCCGCCGCTTGACATCGAGGCGCGCTATCTCTTCGGCGCTGCGGGCGCCGATCTGACGATCGACGGTCAGGTGTTGCTGAGCGCCTCCGAAGAGATCGATGGCTGGCCCGGCTACCGCTTTGGCCGGCATGACGCCCATGTCTCGACCCAGAGCAGCTATTTCGGCGGCGAGCGCACGGATGCCGCAGGTCGCGCGCGCCTTGCGGTCGAGATTCCCGATGTCGATGCCGAGGGGAAACGACTTTCGGCCACTGTCATCGCAAGGCTGGCCGATGGCTCGGCCCGTCCGGTCGAACGGCGGCTGACCGTACCCGTCTCACCCGCAACCCCGGTCATCGGTATCAAGCCGATGTTCGAAGACGTGGTGAGCGAGGGCACCGATGCGGCCTTTCAGGTCATCGGTCTGACCCCCGATCTGTCCCCGCAACCGATGCAGGTGAAATGGACGCTGAACCGCGTCGAGACCCGCTATCAGTGGTATCAGCTCTACGGCAACTGGAACTGGGAGCCGATAACTCGCCGCACCCGCATCGCAACCGGCGAAGCGGCACTGGGCGAGGCGCCCCTGTCGCTGTCGCAGCCGGTGGAATGGGGGGAATACGAACTGGTGGTGGAACGGCTCGATGGCACCTATGTCGCCACATCGGTCGATTTCTACGCGGGCTGGTACCAGGCGGCCGATGCCTCGGCCACGCCGGATCGGCTGGAGATGTCGCTGGACCGCGAAAGCTATCGTCCCGGCGACACCGCCCGGCTGCGCATCGTTCCCCGCATGTCCGGCACGGCGCTTGTCTCGGTCCTGTCCGACCGGGTGATCGCCCGCCAGGCGATAGAGGTCGAGGCCGGTGAAACCGTGATCCCGCTGGAGGTGAGCGCCGATTGGGGCACCGGGGCCTATGTCACCGCGACGGTGATCCGGCCGATGGATGTGGCAGCGGGACAGAACCCTGCCCGCGCGCTGGGTCTGGCCCATGCCAGCGTCGAGCCGGTAGGCAAGGAACTGTCTGTCAGGATCGACGCGCCGGAGGTGGCCAAACCCCGCCGCACCCAGACGATTCGCGTTGCGGTCGATGGCGCGCAACCGGGCGACCAGGCCTGGCTGACGCTTGCCGCCGTCGATCTTGGCATCCTGAACCTGACCGGATTCCAAAGCCCCGACCCCAAGACCCATTACTTCGGCCAGCGCCGGTTGGGCGTTGAACTACGCGACATCTATGGCCGCCTGATCGACGGAATGAATGGCGCCACGGGGATCGTGCGGTCGGGCGGTGATGCCGACAACGGTCTCAGGATGCAATCGCCCCCACCGACGCAAGAGCTGATGGCGACGTTCAGCGGGCCCGTTCAGGTCGGCCAGGATGGCACTGTCGAGGTGGATATCCGCCTGCCCGCCTTCAACGGAACCGTCCGGCTGATGGCGGTGGCCTGGTCCGGTGCCGCGGTCGGCCAGGCAGAGCGGGACATGATCGTGCGCGACCCGGTGGTGGTGACCGCAACCGTGCCCCGCTTCCTTGCGCCAGGCGACAGCAGCCGGATCCTTCTGGAAGTGGTGCATGCCGATGGCCCGTCCGGCCAGATGGAACTGGCCCTTACAGCGTCCGGCGGGCTTGGGATCGGCGCTCAACCGGGCCGGGTCACGCTGGCGGACGGGGCAAAGGCCCTGTTCGAAATCCCGGTCTCGGCGACGGCGATCGGAGATCCCCTCATCAAGGTCAGCCTGGTTACACCCGACGGGCGCGAGCTGGGCCAGACCCTGACACTGGCGGTCCGGGCCAACGATCCGGTCGTGGCGCAGACCCGCCGCTTTGCACTGGGCGCGGGCGACAGTTTCCTGTTCTCCGATGATGTCTTTGCCGGTCTGCGACCGGGTTCCGCGCGTGCGGTCCTGTCCGCCGGGCCGCTCGCGAAATTCGATGCGCCCGGCCTTTTGGAACTGCTCGACCGCTACCCCTATGGCTGTACCGAACAGGTCACGTCGCAGGCGATGCCTCTTCTGTACCTGAGCGCCGTGGCCGAGGCGGCGGGCCTTGGTCATGGCCCGCAGATTGCCGAGCGTATCGACGCCTCGATCCGGCGCATCCTGACCCGGCAGGCCTCGAACGGCGCGTTTGGTCTCTGGCGCGCGGACAGCGGGGATTTCTGGCTTGATGCCTATGCTTCGGATTTCCTCAGCCGCGCGCGTGCCACAGGTCATCCGGTGCCGGATCGCGCCTTTGCCATGGCGATGGACAACTTGCGCAACCGCATCAGCTATGCCCCCGACTTCGACGAAGGGGGAGAGGATATTGCCTATGCCCTTATGGTGCTGGCGCGTGAAGGCGCGGCGGCGATGGGCGATCTGCGCTATTATGCCGACGTCAAGGCCGACGCCTTCACCACGCCGCTGGCGGCGGCGCAGCTTGGCGCGGCGCTGGCGTTTTATGGCGACCAGACACGTGCCGATGCCATGTTCGCGCAGGCAGCGCGCATGGTGGCGGGCCAACGGGCCGAAAACCCGGTCTGGCGGGCAGATTACGGCACCAACCTCCGCGACGCCGCAGGCTTGCTCACCCTGGCCGCCGAGGCAGGCAGCGCGGTGGTCGACCGTGACGCGCTTCTGGCGCGGATCGACCGGCCGGCGGGCCAGATGTCGACGCAGGAAGCGGCCTGGACACTGCTTGCCGCGCAGGCGCTGGTCAAGGCACCGGAACAAACCGGCCTCAGGGTCAACGGCGCTCCAGTGGCCGGGCCTTTTGTCCAGGTGCGCGAAGGCCTTGGGAAAGAGGTTCTCAACATCACCGCGTCAGACGGTAAAGCCACCGATATCACGCTGACGACGATGGGCGTGCCCGAGGTTTCCCCCCCGGCTGGCGGCATGGGCTACACCATCACGCGGACGCTTTACACGATGGACGGCGCACCGATTGATCGCGACACGTTCACCGTGGGTGAACGCTTCGTCACCGTCCTGACCGTGTCGCCGCACGAGGACACGGGCGGGCGCCTGATGGTCAACGACCCGTTGCCCGCGGGATTCGAGATCGACAACCCGGCGCTGTTTAGGTCGGGTGATGTGCGCGCGCTCGACTGGCTGGCGATGGACGAGGCCGACCATGCCGAGTTTCGCAGCGACCGCTTTCTTGCCGCCGTCGACAGGTTCGATGCGGGGCCAATAACGCTGGCCTATGTCGCGCGCGCGGTCAGTCCCGGCGTGTTCCATCGGCCTGCCGCTTCGGTCGAGGACATGTACCGCCCACAATTCAGGGCCCGGACCGCAACCGACCGGATCAGCGTGACGCAATGACGGACAAGCGCCAAATAGCCACCGCACACTGGCGGCGCCTGGACTGCGAAGGGTCTGACCGCTGCACGCTGTGGCAAGCGGAACAGGGCTTGATGCTGCTGGGCCACGCACATTGGCGCAGCGATGACGAGGACACGGTGCTGAGCTACGATCTGCGCTGCGCCCCGGACGGGCAAAGCCTTTCGGCCGACATCGCCGGCGAACAGGGCGGGCGGCGGATCGAGCTGCGCCTGCACCGGACCGGCGAGGGCTGGCTGCTGAATGACGTGCTGCAACCTGAAACCGGGGATTGCACCGATCTGGATCTGAGTTTCACTCCAGCCACCAATCTCTTGCCAATCCGGCGATTGAGCGATGCTGCAAACGACGAGTTGCGGATTTGCGCGGCATGGCTTCAACCCGATCTGGACTGCGTCAGCCGTCTTGACCAGATCTATACCCGGCTGGCGGATAACAGGGTGCGCTGCGCCTCACGCGGGTATGGCGCGGATCTCGAGGTGCATGGCAGCGGCTTTGTCACCGGTTATCCAGGGCATTGGCACGGTTGGGTCGACGATGGCTAGGACCCACATCTGGCTGGTCGCCTGCGTGCTCACCCTATGGGCCGGCGCCTTGGCGCGCGACCGCTTCGATGCCTGGATTGATGCGACTGCCCTGCCGCCTGTTCTTTCCGAAACCGGAGTCGAAGTGCTTGACCGCAACGGTGCATTGCTCAGGGCCTTTCAAGTCGGCAACGGGATCTGGCGGCTGGATCATGGCCCGGTCGATCCCGGATTCATTGCCATGCTGGTCCGATATGAGGACAAGCGGTTTTTCGATCATTCCGGGGTTGACCCTTTGGCGATGCTGCGGGCGGTGGCCCAGGCGATATGGCACGGACAGGCGGTGTCGGGCGGCTCGACCCTGACGATGCAGGCCGCCCGGCTGATCGAAGACGGACCGACCGGGCGCTGGGCCGGAAAACTGCGGCAGATCCGTGTCGCCTTGGCGCTGGAACGGCGACTGGACAAGGGGCAGATCCTGACGCTCTACCTGTTGCACGCGCCCTATGGCGGCAATCTGGAAGGCATCCGCGCGGCCACGCTTGCCTGGTTCGGCAAGGAACCGCGCCGTTTGACTGCCGCGCAGGCGGCCCTGCTCGTGGCACTGCCGCAGGCGCCCGAGGCACGACGACCCGACCGCAACCACGTCACCGCGCGGATCGCGCGTGACCGCGTCCTGCACCGGATGGCAGCCCGCGGTGTTCTGACACCGGCCGAAGTCGCGGCGGCACTGTCAGAACCCATGCCGCAGGCCCCACGCGCCTTTCCCAGGCTTGCTCCGCATCTGGCGGACAGCCTGCGGACGAGCGATCCCGCGGCGCAGCGGCATGACACCACGCTTGACGCCGGGGTGCAGGCCCGGATGGAGGTCCTGATCGCGGATGCCGCGCGGCGCGCTGGCGGTCAGGTTTCCGCAGCATTGATCGCAGCCGATCATCGGAACGGTGAAATCCTCGCCTCCGTCGGCTCCGCCTCTTACGAGGCCGCACGGCAAGGTTACCTGGACATGACCCGGGCCTTGCGGTCGCCGGGTTCCACATTGAAACCCTTTGCCTATGGACTGGCCTTCGACCAGGGCCTGGCGCACCCCGAAACCCTGATCCAGGACAGTCCGGTGATGTTCGGCCGTTACGCCCCGCAAAACTTCGACGGCAGGTTTCGCGGTGACGTGCGGGTGCGCGAGGCGCTGCAAGTTTCACTCAACATACCGGTCGTGCGGTTGATGGAGGAATTGGGTCCAGCCAGGCTGATGGCAACGCTTGAGCGCGGTGGGGCCTCACCGGATCTGCCCGGCGGCCAGCCCGGCCTCGCGGTTGCGCTCGGCGGCGTCGGCCTGTCGCTGCGCGACCTTGTCCAGCTCTACGCCGGGCTCGCCGGAGGAGGCCAAGCGCCGCTGCTCAGAGCCTTGCAAACGCAGCCGAAGGAAGAAAGCCGGCGCATGATCTCGGAGACCGCAGCATGGCAGGTGAGTGACATCCTGAGCGGTCTGGCACCGCCACCGGGCGCCAGGCAGGGGGTTCTGGCCTACAAGACCGGCACGTCCTACGGACACCGGGACAGCTGGGCCATCGGCTATGACGGGGCACATGTGATTGGTGTCTGGTTCGGGCGTCCGGATGGCACACCTGTCCCGGGGGCCTTTGGTGGCGAGCTTGCCGCGCCGGTCCTGTTCGAGGCGTTCGGGCGGCTGAAGTCGGAGTTTTCGCCCTTGCCGCCTCCTCCATCTGCCACATTGATTGTGGAAACCGCAGCGCTTCCACAGCCGTTGCAGCGGTTTCGCCCGCGCGAGGCAGCTTTTGACGGCGGGCCGGACGCGCCCCAACTGCTGTTTCCACCAGACGGTGCGTCCCTGGTGGCGGAAGATGGCAGGATCACCGTGAAAATACGTGGCGGATCGGGCCCATTCACCGTTCTTTCCGACGGCAAACCATTGGTGACGCGCTCGCCACTGCGAGAGATCGAGGTCCCGGCTTCAGGTCGTGGCTACACAACCCTGGTCGTTCTGGATGCCGCCGGACAGGCCGACCGCGCGACGATCACGCTGGACTGAGTGGCGCGTCGGAAAACTGCAAATACCGGGCGGCGTCAGCGCCGACCCTCGCGCAGCCAGCCGGCGATCAGAAAGCCGGAAGCCAGCAGAAGAACGAGCCAGGCCGGCGCCAGCGGGGTCTGACGTACATCGCGGGTTTCATAGGCGTTGCGGGCGGTCAATCCCATCCACCCCCGGCCGGACGCCGGTCGCCCTTCGCGCACGTTGCGCACGGCGGGCAACCCGTCTGCCATCCGGAAAACACCGCCCTTCAGGGTCGCAACGATCGGCTCAAGCACGGCACCGGTGGCGATTGTCGCCTCGAACTCGCGTGGGGCCGCCGGCCCAAGCCCGACAACCGCCTCCTTGCCGCCTTCGCGCAGACGGTAAAGCCCAATCTCGGGTCCGGCGTACAATGCCTCGAACCGGCCGGGTGAAACCTCTGCAAGCGGCAGTTCTTCGCTGCTTCCATCCGGGCGCGTCACTGTGACCGCCCCGACCTCGGGGGCCAGGGTGCGGCGGATGATGCGCATCGTCTGACCCTGCACTTCGGCCCAGAGCGCGTCTTCCTCGAGTTCCGGCTCTTTCATCATCCAATGGGCCAGCCGCCGCAGCAATTCCAGCTGCGGCCCACCCCCTTCGTAACCGCGCCCCCAGAGCCAGGAGTGATCCGAGGCCAGAAGCGCCACGCGCCCTTCTCCAACGCGGTCCAATACCAGCAAGGGACGATCCTCTATTCCGCTCATGAGCACATGACCCGAAACGGGGGTAACGTCGATCTGCCGCAGCCAGCCGCCCCATTCTCCGGCCCACTCCAGCCCCGAGGAAACGGGGTGACGCGCACCGTCTTCCGTGACCTTCGGACGGAAATGTTCCTCGATCACCCGCGCCGTCGGTTCAGCCGGGAGTACAGGCTCCAGGGGCGTGCGATAGATACTGTCGGCAGTTGCGAAATCAGGCCCTGCCGCGACCAGAACCGCGCCGCCGCTGTTCACGTAATTGGCGACATTGTCCAGGTATATGGCAGGGAGGATTCCCCGGCGCTTGTAGCGGTCGAAGATGATCAGGTCGAAATCGTCGATCTTTTCCAGGAACAGTTCCCGCGTGGGAAAGGCGATCAGGCTCAACTCGTCCACCGGAACGCCGTCCTGTTTCTCGGGCGGGCGCAGGATGGTGAAATGCACGAGGTCTACCGAACTGTCGGACTTCAGCAGGTTGCGCCATGTACGCCCGCCCGGATGCGGCTGCCCGGACACCAGCAAGACCCTCAATCTGTCTCGCACGCCATTGATCTGGATGAGCGCGGTATTGTTGCGGTCCGTCAACTCTCCCTCGGCTTCGGGCGTCGAAAACTGGACCACGTTGCGGCCGCCATGCGGCAAGGTGATCGGCAATTCCAGATCCTGCCCGACAGGCAGGGTCACCCTCTGGGGTTCGCCCCCGTCCACCGAAATCTGCAACTCGGCCAAGGGTCCGAGCGTTTCGGGAACCGCGCCGCTGTCTTCGATCCGAAGGCTGAGCGTCACGGGTTCGCCGATGATCGCGAAGGCCGGGGCATTTTTGACCATCAGGCGGCGGTCCCAATCATCGTCCTGGCCAGACAGCAGCAGGTGCAACGGCGCCGGCAGATCAGGGGTCCGGTCGATATCGTGCACCTGCCCGTCGGACAGAGCGACAATGCCTGCAACACGCGCACGCGGTTCTTCGTTCAGCGCATCGGAAAGTGCCGACATCAGGCGGGTGCCGGTGTCGCCCTCGCCATCGCCATCGCCCACCCGAATGCGGCGCAGTTCCGTGTTCGGTCGGCTTTCGATCTCGGCGGCCAGACGGTCTGCGGCCAAGCGCATCTGTTCGGGGCGATCAGCCAGAGTCTGACTGGCGCTTTCATCTTCGAGCATCAGCACGATATCGCTGAGCGGATCCCTGTCCTCGACCTGCCAGACAGGGCCGGCAAGCGCCGCAAGAATGACCAGGGCAGAGAGTCCGCGCAGCGCCCACCCAGACAATCCGCGCCAAAGCGCCAGCCCGATGCCAGCCAATGTGACCACTGCCAGGGCAATCAGCAGCGGCAGGGGAACCAGCGGATCGAATAGAACAGTTCCCGTCATTGGCCCAACCTGTCCAGAAGAGCAGGCACGTGCACCTGATCGGATTTATAGTTGCCAGTCAGCACATGCATGACCAGATTGACCCCGAACCGATGGGCCAGTTCGCGCTGACGCTCGCCTGCCAGGCCCCGGCCCACCGGCAACAGGGAACGTCCCTGGCCATCCACTGCCCAGGCTGCCGCCCAATCGTTGCCCCCGATCACCACAGGCGTGACCCCATCGTTGAGATTTCGGAACGGCATGCCCTCGATCTGTTCGGCATCCATTGGCGCCGCCTCCACCCAGACGTCCGGCCCGGCGTGACGCCCCGGAAAGTCCTGGAGCAGATAGAACGCACGGGTCAGCACATGATCGCGCGGAACAGGTTCAAGAGGCGGGATATCCAGCGGCGCCGCCAGTTGTTGCAGCTTGCGGCCATTGGGACTGCCGGCGCCGAAACGCGCCACATCGGCGTCGCGCGTGTCGAACAGGATCATTCCGCCGAGACGCAGATAGGTGTTCAGCCGGGCATATGCCTCCTCGGACGGCGCCGGCTGATCCGGGGTCACGGGCCAGTACAACATCGGGAAAAAGGCTAACTCGTCACGCTCAAGGTCTATGCCGATTGGACCGGCCGGCTCCACCGAGGTCCGATAGAGCAGGGTCTGGGACAGACCAAGCAGCCCGGCCCGAGCCACATCGTCGACGGAGCGGTTGCCGGTCAGTACATGCGCCAGCGCCAGTTCGTGCGTCGCCTCGAGGGCAAAACGCTCGGCCTCGGACGTCGCCTGGGCGGATGCGTCCTGAGACAGAAGGAACACCGCCAGAACAGCCGATAGTGCCCCGCGCAACTGACCAAGACGCCCGGACAGGGCCAGCGACGCGACTATGTCGGCCGCAAGCAGCAAGAGCGCGAGCGACAGAAGCCAGCCGCCCAAAGGCTGTTCGCGCTCGACCTCCAAGCCTACGACGGAAACCGAGGCCGGCCAGGCCACTGGCGCCAGAACCGTATCGGGCGCCAACACGTTGCGGGCGATGCGGCGTTTTTCATTGCCGTAGATGCCCGGTCGCAAATCCGGGCCCAGCACCGCCGAAACCAATGCGCCCCCCTCGACACCGGCCTGATTCCCGGCATCTTCCAACTCACCGAAACCATCCATCACCCGGAGCGGGTTCCATATCGTCCCCTCCAGCGCCGCCGCGTCCGGACGTTTCGCGCCAGAGGACACCGCCAGCCGGTCCAGCATCTCGACAAAAAGGCCCGACAGAGGCAGCGACGACCATTCTGCATCGGCCGTGACGTGGAACAGCACCACCTGACCCAGCCCCAACGGTTTGCGCGTCACCAGTGGTGTGCCGTCGCTGAGCGCTGCAATCACCCGGTCGGCCAGATCTGGATCGGGTTGTGCCACCACCTGTGTCGAGACGGTGACCTCGGCCGGGATGTCGAGCCCGAAGAACGGAGAGCCCTCGGCAAACGGGGCCAGTGTCTTGGCCTCACCCCAACTCATCGCACCGCCCACCGTGCGCCCACCGCTGCGCAGGCGCACCGGCAAGAGCGGATCGGCCTCGTCCCGCCCGATGTCGCTGGCAGCCATCCGGGGACCGGAGAACCTGAGCAGCAACCCGCCGTTTTCCACCCATTCGGTCAACGCGTCACGTTCCGCCGGTGCAAGCGTCGCCACGTCGGAAAGAACCACAACGTCGGGGTTCGCAGGCAATACGTCGAGCAGCGCGCCATCGACGAAATCGGCGCTCGGCACCAGAACCTGCGTGAGGTAATGCAGCGGCGAAAGGAGTTCGAGTCCCTCGCGATCCTGACGTCCGGCAAACAGGGCGACTTCGCGCCGGCTCAATCCATCGTCGGTCAGTGCAACCGCCCCGGCCGACCGCTGGCCTTCCAGTTCGAACCGGGAGATCCGGGCGCGCAACTCGGTCGGCAGCGACAGCGAGAGTTGGGCCTCGGTCTCCCCTGCTTCCAGCCGGGCTTCGGCCCTTTCCAGGACTCGCACGGTTCCCGAAGGGTCGGGTCCCAGGGCAACGACAGCTTGCGTCCTTTCCTCTCCCGCAGCGGCGCGAAGCACGGTCAACTGCACCGCGCCATCGACGTAGCTGGCCGGGCGTAACCCCAGAACTGCCGCGGACGACATAAAAACCGTCAGCGTGCCGCGGTCGGACACTGCCGAAAGCACCCTGTCACGCCCTTCATACTCCAGACCGTCGCTCAGCCAGTGCGTATCGAACCCTGTTGCGACTTCGGCAATGTCGCCGAGCGCAGCCGCGATCTGATCCGGACCCGGCTGCCAGGGTTGCGGCACGATACCCGGCACCCGGCTGCGCCAGATATCGGCGGATTGGAACACCGGAGGTTCCGGCGCCGTCAGACGCATCACCGCAACCGGGCGGCCTGCGCGGCCTGCCTCGGTCAGCTGTGCGTCAAGCAGGTCCATGCGCTGCGTCCAGCCGGACGCACCGGCCCAGCCTGCATCGAGGAGGATGAGAAGCGGCCCCTTGCCATCGACATTCCTCTGCGGGTTCAAAACCGGACCGGCCAGCCCCACGATCACCGCTGCAACGGCCAGCATCCTGATCAGCAACAGCCACCAGGGCGTGCGGTCGGACACGCTTTCCTCGTCGCGCAAGCCAAGAAGCAATGTCACCGCGGGAAACAACCGACGGATCGGGGCTGGCGGCACGGCGCGAAGGATCAGCCACAGGACCGGCAAGGCAAGAAGCGCCACAAGCAGCCAGGGCGAGGCGAAACCTATCCCGCCGAGAACCGTCATCGGGTGCCTCCATCCAGCGCGCGCCACAGCCACAGAAGCGCCACCTGCGCGCTTTCGCCGGTGTGATGCAGCCCCATTTGCCATCCGGTCGCGCGACACAGCGCGGCAAGCATGTCACGCCGTTCGGCCAGGCGTTCAAGATAGCGGTTTCGCAATTCGCCGGCCTTCAACGTCTCGTGCCGGATGCTGCCGCCGACACTTTCGAAAATCGTACGGCCCCTATAGGGAAAACTTTCCTCGCTCGGGTCGAGAACCTGAAGGACAACCCCCTTCACACCCCGATCGGCGGCCTTGGTCAAAGCCAGCTCAACCTCTTGCATGTCGCCAAGAAAATCCGAAATGAACAGCGCGCGGGAATGCGGGATCATCGCCCGGTGCTCGGGCGGCGCATAGTCGGCGGCCGCATCCCGGGACCAAGCCTCGGCCAGCCTGTGGATCTGGCCGTTGCCGCGCCGGGGCGGCAGAGTGGTCCCGGTCAATCCGACCCGTTCTCCGGCCCGCACCAGCAGGATCGCCACGGAAAGCCCGATCAGCCGGGCCCGGTCGGCCTTGATTTCATACCCCTTGTCCGAGGCAAAGCGCATCGAGGCGCCCTGGTCCACCCAGAGCATCACGGATTGCGCGATTTCCCACTCGCGCTCGCGGACATATTGCACATCCCCCCGTGCCGAGCGGCGATGGTCGATCATGCGGCGGCTGTCACCAGCCTGCGCCGGTCGGTACTGCCAGAAATCATCGCCCAACCCAGCCCGCCTGCGCCCGTGGTCGCCCAGCAGGACCGTTCCGGCCAGATGTTCCGCGCGCGCCAGAAGCGGCGGCAGGGTTTCGGCCTGCGCCTCGGCCCTTTGCCGCAGGACGCGCGGGGCGCTCACGCGGCGGCCTCGGTCCGCGCCAGGCCGGCGGCGGTGGACTCGATCAGTTGCGCCAGGCTGTCGCCGCGCGCCCGCGCGGCAAAATTCAGCGCCATTCGGTGGCTGAGAACCGGGCGGGCCATGTCGATCACGTCTTCGGCATTGGGAGCAAGCCGCCCTTGCAGCAGCGCCCGCGCCCGCACCGTCAGCATCAAGGCCTGCGCCGCACGCGGACCGGGGCCCCATGCCACCGTTTCACGTACCCGATCGCTCACACCCGGTTCGTCTGGGCGGAAGGCACGGACAAGGTCGAGTATCATCTCGACCACCGATTCGCCCACCGGCATGCGACGCAGCAGCACCTGCGCCGCCAGCAACTCGTCGCGCGTCATCACCTGATGCGCCTCGGCCTCTTCGACACCCGTCGTCGCCAGCAGTATTTCGCGTTCTGTCACGCGATCCGGATAATGCACGTCGATCTGCACAAGGAACCGGTCAAGCTGGGCCTCGGGCAAGGGATAGGTGCCTTCCTGTTCGATCGGGTTCTGCGTCGCCAGTACGTGGAAAGGCTTGCCCAATGACCGATTTTCTCCCGCCACGGTCACCGTCTTTTCCTGCATCGCCTGCAACAAGGCCGACTGTGTGCGCGGGCTGGCGCGGTTGATCTCGTCCGCCATCAGCAGCTGGCAGAAGATCGGACCGGGAATGAAGCGGAAATGGCGGCTGCCGTCCTCGGCCGTGTCCAGAACCTCGGAGCCCAGGATATCCGCGGGCATCAGGTCCGGGGTGAACTGGATGCGATTGCCGTGCAGGCCCATCACGGTACTCAGCGTCTCGACCAGCCGCGTCTTGCCGAGCCCGGGCAGACCGATCAACAACGCGTGACCTCCGCACAAGAGGGCGGTCAGGGTCAGATCGACAACGCGCTCCTGCCCGATGAAGCGGCGGGTGATCGAGGCGCGCGCCTGTCTCAGCTTCTCCTCAAGCGCTTCGATTTCCACCAGCAGGTCGGCAGGTTCGGACATGGTTTTCCCTCCGCGGCAAGTATATGGATATAAGTGTATCGCGCTGCGAGGAAATGGCAAAAGCAATGAGCGGACAAAAGCCTGTGAAACCATCTGCCGACAGTCTGGCCGCCGCTGTACGGACGGTCAAACCGCGGGGTTTGCCGCCCGTACATCTGTGGAACCCGCCCTTTACCGGCGAGATGGACATGCGGATCGCCCGTGACGGGACCTGGTTCCACGAGGGCATTCCGATAAAACGGCCCAACATGGTCCGCCTGTTCTCTTCGATACTGAAACTGGAAGAGAGTCGCTACTTTCTGGTCACACCTGTCGAAAAAGTGGGGATCACGGTCGATGACGCGCCCTTTGTTGCAGTCGATTTCGACGTGACGGGCGAAGGCCCGGATCAGGTTCTGACCTTTACCACGAATGTAGGCGACACGGTGGTGGCCGGGCCGGACAACCCGATCCGGCTGGAGCACGCAGAGGAAACGGACGAACCGTCGCCCTATGTCCATGTTCGTGCTGGGCTTGAGGCGCTGATCGACCGCAAGACATTCTATCGGTTGGCGGACCTCGGGGAAGATCACCGGGGTTGGTTCGGCCTTTGGTCGTCGGGGCAATTCTTTCCGCTGTTACCGTCCGACGCGATCGACGATCGCTGACAGCCGTCGGTTCAGCCAGACCAGCGCGCCACCACCGGCGTCAGACGGCCTTGACGATCAGGAACACACGCGCGCCATCACCGCCCGCCGTGATCGAATGCGCAATGTCGGCGGCATAACGCGCCGAATCCCCGGAGCCGAGGTCTTGCGACGCCGTGCCCGAGGTCACACGGACCGAACCGTCGATCACCGTCAGCTGTTCCCTGGTCCCACGGCCATGAGGCTGGCTGACCAGTGCACCACCGGGGCGAAAGGCGATATCGTAGACCTCGTGCCCGCCGGCATCCTCGGGCGGCGACAGGATGCGGATGCGGCAGCCCTGCCCCATGTTGTCAATGCTGGGCACCTGCGCCGCGCGCAGCGTGTCGATATGGTCGGCGCTTTCGGCGGTCTCCAGCAGACCCGCGAAATCGACCTGCAAGGCCCGCGTAAGGTTCCACAGGGTTGCAATGGTCGGGCTGCTCTCGCCGCGCTCGATCTGGCTGACCATGGAACGGGAGACACCGCTTAGATTCGCCACTGCTTCCAGCGAGAGTCCCTGCGCGCGGCGGGCCTCTTTCAGGCGAGCCGGCAGGCGGTTCAGGATATCGTCGGCGTCTTCCGTCATGACGGAATCTCTGCGCGCACCGCCACGAATTGTCAATTCCCGGCCGCAGGGGGCGTGACGGCACGTCTAACGCGACAAATCATGCTGCGGATGCATAATGCGGAAAATCTTGAGGAGGACAGCATGACTGACATTGTGATTCTGGACGGTGCCCGCACCGCCATTGGTACTTTTGGTGGGGCGCTCGCCTCGACCGCGCCTATCGACCTGGCCACGGTTGTGACCGAGGCGGCCCTGGAACGCTCGGGCGTGGAAGGTGCGCAGATCGGCCATGTGGTCTTTGGCCATGTGATCAACACCGAGCCGCGCGACATGTACCTGAGCCGGGTCGCCGCCATGCAGGCGGGCATCCCGAACGGCACCCCCGCCATGAACGTCAACCGCCTGTGCGGTTCGGGCGCCCAGGCCATTGTCTCGGCGGTGCAGTCGTTGATGCTTGGGGATGCCGAATTCGCAGTGGCCGGCGGTGCCGAAAGCATGTCGCGCAGCCCGTTCATCATGACCCAGGCCCGCTGGGGCGCCAAGATGGGCGACGTCAAGTCGCTCGACATGATGCTGGGCGCGCTGAACTGCCCCTTCGGCACCGGCCACATGGGAGTGACCGCCGAGAATGTCGCCGACGAGCACCAGATCAGCCGCGGCGAGATGGACCAATTCGCCATGACCTCTCAAGAGCGCGCGGCGGCGGCCATCGCGGCGGGCCATTTCGACAGCCAGATCACGCCGGTCCAGGTGAAGATCAAGCGCGACCTGGTGGATTTCAAGGTGGACGAGCACCCCAAGGCGACCTCGGTCGAGGCGCTGGCGGGGTTGAAGCCGGTGTTCCGGAAAGACGGACGGGTGACCGCGGGCAATGCCAGCGGTATCAACGATGGCGCGGCGGCGATGGTGCTGGCCACGGCAGCGGCGGCTGAAAAGGCCGGGCTGAAACCCAAGGCACGCATCCTGGGCTATGCCCACGCCGGCGTGCGCCCCGAAGTGATGGGCATTGGCCCGGTGCCGGCGGTGCAGAACCTGATGGCCCGGACCGGGCTGAGTGTGGATGATTTCGACGTGATCGAATCGAACGAGGCCTTTGCCGCGCAGGCGCTGGCGGTGAACAAGGAACTCGGCCTCGATGCCGCTAGGGTAAACCCCAACGGCGGCGCCATCGCGCTGGGCCACCCGGTCGGCGCCACCGGCGCGATCATCACGCTGAAGACGCTCTATGAACTGGAGCGCACCGGCGGGTCCAAGGGTCTGATCACCATGTGCATCGGCGGCGGTCAGGGTATCGCCATCGCCATCGAGCGGCTCTGAGCGGAAAGGCTGGGGGCGCTGCCCCCAGACCCCCGGAGTATTTCGGACCAGAAAGAAACAGGGGACGCGGTCAGGCGGTCGCGTCCCTGCTTCTTTTGCGGGCCAGTTTCGCCGCCAGATTCGGACCAACCCCCGGGCGCGACCAGGGACATTGCGCGATACATATGGCGCAACCATGGGTCTGGTTGAAGAAGGGCAGGCATTTGTCGAAATCGACATACCATTTGACCGTGCCGCGCACGG
The DNA here is from genome assembly GCF_900101475.1 of Ruegeria marina. GTDB lineage: Bacteria > Pseudomonadota > Alphaproteobacteria > Rhodobacterales > Rhodobacteraceae > Ruegeria_B > Ruegeria_B marina. The sequence continues at coordinate 127,628 of NZ_FMZV01000014.1, forward strand.
TCTGTTTTTCGGGAAACAGCGCCTCGGGCGGACAGGCATCTTCGCAGATTCGGCAATTTTGACAGAATGCGTCGATGCCGTGATCCCGGCCAGGGGTCGGAGCAAAGGGCGCGTCGGTCAGAACCGCCGACAGGCGGAACGAGGCCCCCAGTTCCGGGTTGATGATCGACCCGTGCTTGCCCAGCTCGCCGAAACCGCAGGCCAGCGCGGGCGGGATCATCGCCAGCGCGCCGGTCATCGGGCCGGTCAGCGGCTCGGCCCCCCACCCTAGTCCGCGCAACCAGCCCGCGATCGTCTTGGCGGCCCGCGCCGCACGGGTGTATTGCGCCATCACCTCGAGTCCGGCCTGCGGTTCAGGCGCGGTGGCAATCGCCGCGTAATCGTGTTGGACCCCGATCATGATCACGCGGGACTGCGGTATGTCGTGGCCCTCGAAAACCCAGTCAGGGTTCATCTCGGCCACACCGGTCAGTTCGCAAACGCCATCGGCCACGAACTGCGACAGAGCCGATGTCCAGGTTTCCGGGGAACGGGTTTCGGGCGTCGCAGCCAACGGCGGCAGGGGCGCCTCCAGAACTGCCTGCCGGGCGGCCCGGCGGGAGGCGAACTCGGGCATTTTTGCCGATTGTCGATAGAAATAGTGTTGCAGGGGACCGTGGGGGATATCCTCGGGAAACGGTGCCCAATAGACCATGCGCGGACGCCGCTGGGCCTCTTCGCCGAGACCATTGACGGTATTGCCGCTGAGCCGGGGCGCCAGCGCGGTCTGTTCGGGATCGGGAACGAACGGGCGGTATGGGTTGCTGCGGGACATGGGCGCAGCCTAGCATGGCCGGCGCGCCTGTCACACATTTCTCAGATGAGCAGGCTGGCCAGCAGAACCAGGCCGCCGCCGACCAGCGCCCCGCCGAGCGCAGGCCAGAAGCCGGCGGTGCGGCGGGACTTGTCCGGTGTCTGGGGCTGCGACTGGGCGATCAGCGCCTGCTCGACCAGATCCGGCAGGCGCGGCCCGAAGCGCGCGACCACCAGCGCCGTCTTGCCCAGGTCCGCAAGAACCGCGCGTGGTCCGATGGATTGCTTGATGTAATCCTCGACGACCGGGCGCGCGACCTCCCAGATGTTGATATGCGGGTCGAGCGAGCGCGCCACGCCCTCGACAACAACCATGGTACGTTGCAGCAGGATCAGTTCGGTGCGGGTCTCCATCCCGAAGCGTTCGGTGACTTCGAACAGATAACTCAGCAGCCGGCCCATCGAGATATGGCTGGCGTCCATGCCGAAGATCGGCTCGCCCACGGCGCGCAGGGCGCGGGCGAATTCGTCGACATCCTGGGTGGCGGGCACGTAGCCGGCCTCGAAATGCACTTCGGCCACACGCTTGTAATCCCGGCGGATGAAACCGAACAGGATCTCGGCATAGACCCGGCGGGTATATTCGTCGATATGGCCCATGATCCCGAAGTCATAGGCGACGATGTCCCCGTCGGCGGCAACTTTCAGGTTACCCTGATGCATGTCGGCATGGAAATATCCGTCGCGCAAGGCGTGCAGCAGAAACAGACGAAGTACCCGCTCACCCAGATCGCGGCGGTTGTGCCCGGCGGCATCCAGCGCCGCATTGTCGCCCAGTGGCACCCCATCGGCCCAGCCCAGGGTCATCACCCGCCGCGCCGACAGCGACCAGCGCACCGGAGGCAGGCGAAAGCCCGCGTCGCCCTTGGTGTTGTCGGCATATTCCGAGGCAGCCGCGCTTTCCAGCCGCAGATCCAGTTCGCCGCGCACCACACCATCGAAATGTTCTATCACTTCCATCGGGCGCAGGCGCCGGGCGCCCGGCGCGAAAAGATCGGCGATGCGCGCGGCGAAATAGAACGCATCGACATCCTTGCGAAAGGCCCGTTCGATACCGGGGCGCAGGACCTTGACCGCCACCTCGTCACCGCTGCCGGCCAGCCGGGCGCGGTGCACCTGCGCGATCGAGGCCGCCGCGATCGGTTCGCTGAACTCGGAGAACATCTCGGACAGCGGGCGACCGAGTTCCTTTTGCACCTCGCGCATGGCCACATCACGAGAGAAGGGCGGCAGCTTGTCCTGCAAAACGCGAAGCTGATCTGCCAGATCCTCGCCCACCACGTCGGGCCGGGTCGAAAGCACCTGGCCGAACTTGATGTAGGCCGGACCCATCGCCATCAGCGCCCGGGTGGCGGGCGGCAGGCTGGGATCGCCCTTGTATCCCAACCACTGGAACGGTTTGCCCAGCGCGCGGGCCAGAATGCGCAGCGGGCGCGGTGCGTCAAAAGCATCGAGCACCGCGCCCATCGCACCGGTGCGCTCCAGCGTGGCGCCCGTACGGATCAGGCGGATGATGTTGTGGGGGCCACGCATGACTCAGATCTTCCAGCCCGAATGCAGCGCGGTGATACCCATGCTGAGGTTGCGGTATTTCGCGTTTTCAAACCCGGCTGCCCGTACCATGCCCAGAAAGGTCTCCTGATCGGGGAACTTGCGGATCGATTCCACCAGGTACTGATAGCTGTCGCGGTCACCCGTGATCAGCTGACCCATGCGGGGGATGACGTTGAAACTGTAGAGATCATAGAGCTTTTGCAGCCCGTCGTTGGGCAGCTGGCTGAACTCCAGCACCATCAGCCGCCCGCCGGGACGCAACACGCGAAAGGCCTCGTACAGGGCCTCTTGCGGGCGGGTCACATTCCGGATGCCGAACGAGATGGTGTAGACGTCAAAGGTGTTGTCCTCGAACGGCAGCGCCATGGCGTCGCCCGCCACCCAGTCGAGACTGTCGGCCATCTGCTCGGCCTCGGCGCGCTTGCGGCCTTCGACCAACATCGGTTCGGTCAGGTCCAGAACCGTGGCATGGCCATGGCCCGCACGCTTGAGAAAGCGGAACGAGATGTCGCCGGTGCCCCCCGCCACGTCCAGCAGCCGCTGGCCGGGGCGCGGTGCCAGCCAATCCATCATCGCATCCTTCCAGACCCGGTGGATGCCCATCGACATCACGTCGTTCATGATGTCGTATTTCGAGGCAACCGAGTTGAACACGCCCTGAACGCGGCCCGCCTTTTCGTGTTCCGGCACGGTTTCAAAGCCGAAATGAGTGGTCTTGTCGGATGTGTCGGACATGGGTCTTGCTGTTCCTCGGATTTCGCCCCTTCTTATAGGGCGCTGAGACAGGGGCACAATGCGGCCCTTTGGATGAGGAGCGTCTAATGCCTGAATTGCCCGAGGTCGAGACCGTGCGGCGCGGCCTTGCCCCCGCGATGGAAGGCGCCGTGATTACCCGCGCCGAGGTGAACCGGCCCGACCTGCGCTGGCCATTCCCCGAGCGCATGGCCGAACGGCTGACGGGCCAGCGGGTGGAACGGCTGCGGCGCCGGTCGAAATACATCCTGGCCGATCTGTCCGGGGGCGAAACGCTGCTGATCCATCTGGGCATGTCCGGGCGCATGACCGTTTCGGGTGATCCGCTCGGACAATTCGTGCACACTCATCCGGCAGCGCAAAAACATGACCACGTGGTGTTGCACATGGACAATGGCGCCCGCATCACCTTCAACGACCCGCGCCGGTTCGGCGCGATGGACCTGATGACGACGGCAACCGCCGAAAGCCACAAGCTGCTGGCGGTGCTCGGGCCCGAGCCGCTGGGCAACGATTTTCACGAGGCACATCTGATCGCCGCCCTCAAAGGCAGGAACACGCCCGTCAAATCGGCATTGCTCGACCAGGGAATCGTCGCGGGACTGGGCAATATCTATGTCTGTGAAACATTGTTTCGGGCCGGAGTATCGCCGCGTCGCAAGGCGGGCCAGATTGCCGCCGCCCGTGTCGGCGCGATGGTTCCGATCATCCGACAGGTTCTGGGCGAAGCCATCGAGGCAGGCGGCTCGTCGCTGCGGGATTTCCGACAAGCTGATGGAGAGCTTGGATATTTTCAGCACAGCTTTGATGTTTACGGACGTGAAGGAGAACCCTGCAAACGTGCCGGTTGTATCGGAACCGTACAGAGAATCACCCAGTCGGGACGATCATCTTTCTACTGTGCGCAATGCCAAAGATAGCTTGAACCATCTCACCCCCGTGATAAGGAATCGTCCGGAAACGGAACAAGCAAGAGCGAAAGCCCCATGGCCTTTGAGACGATCATCGTCGAAGTGGAGAACCACGTAGCCCTCATCAGGCTGAACCGTCCGGATGCGCTGAATGCGCTCAACACCCAGTTGCTGGGAGAGTTGTGCACCGCGCTTGAAGAGGCAGATGCCAATGACAAGGTGCGCTGCATCGTGATAACCGGCAGCGAAAAGGCCTTTGCCGCAGGCGCGGATATCCGCGAGATGTCGCAAAAAACCTTTGTCGAGGTGTTCGACGAGAACCTTTTTGCCGATGCGAATGACCGGATCACGTCGATCCGCAAGCCGATCATCGCCGCAGTCTCCGGTTACGCGCTGGGCGGAGGCTGCGAACTGGCGATGATGTGCGACTTCATCATTGCCGCCGACACCGCGAAGTTCGGCCAGCCCGAGATCAACCTGGGCGTCATCGCCGGCATGGGCGGGACCCAGCGCCTGACGCGCTTTGTCGGCAAGTCCAAGTCGATGGACCTGAACCTGACAGGGCGTTTCATGGATGCCGAAGAGGCCGAGCGCGCCGGGTTGGTCAGCCGTGTCGTTCCCGCCAAGAAACTGGTCGAGGAAGCCTTGGGCGCGGCACAGAAGATCGCCGAGAAATCGCTGGTTACAGCGATGGCGGCGAAAGAGGCCGTCAACCGGTCTTACGAACTGGCCCTGAATGAAGGCATCCTGTTCGAACGCCGGGTATTCCACTCGATGTTCGCGACCGAGGACCAAAAGGAAGGCATGGCCGCTTTCCTGGAAAAACGGGCGGCACAATTCCGCGACAAATGACGTCACGTAAAGGAATCACCAGTCAGTGCAGGCGGGCATGTTCCCGCCTGTTTTCATTTCATGGCCGTTGGGGCTTGGCTTTTTCCGGCGATTTGGCTAAACGCCACGGTCATACATGCGCGTGGGGCCCGCTCTGGCTAGAATCACACCGGTGACACTGATCCGGGCGAGGTGCGTCATTGCGCGACAAAGCTACAACCGAACCCGATCAAAGGTCAGAAAAACATGGCAAATTCGCCCCAGGCCGCAAAGCGCGCCCGTCAGAACGAAAAACGTTTTGCAGTCAACAAAGCCCGCCGCTCGCGGATTCGCACCTATCTGCGTAAAGTCGAGGAAGCCATCGCTTCGGGCGACAAGGATGCCGCAGCAACCGCTTTGCGCATTGCACAGCCGGAACTGATGCGCGGCGTCACCAAAGGCGTGTTCCACAAGAACACGGCCGCTCGCAAGATGTCGCGCCTGTCGGCCCGCGTCAAAGCGATGGCCTGATCAACCGGCGAATCCGCGGAAAGCGATTTCTTGAAAAGGCGTTGCGCATGCAGCGCCTTTTTTTGTGCCTGTTGCAGTGAATCCCCTTTGCTGCGGAAGCGAGAGATTCTTTGCGCCGGAATCCCGAGTCAACATCATAGTTTCGTTGCCGCTGTGCGGAGCGAATTGCTACCACTGTTCCAGCGATTCACTCGCTTGGGGGGACAGGCATCTTTCGGACCGATCCGACGGGCATTGGACAGTCTTGAAAGAAAGTTGGGAGCATTCATCGTGACTGCTCCCGATCCTTGTGGAAACCGGGCTGCCTCGGTCGTCCACCCTGTCAGAAGTGTGTTTTGGGCGGTGTGTGTTGTTCCCGTCGAGCCCTCTGGGCGAATGGAACAACAGTGCCAACCCTGTAGTATTGCCTGATCGGGCAATAAGCACCGTTTCTGACGGGGCTGCACGCTGTTCCTATGTGGAGTGAATCCGGGTCGGAAACGGCCAAAAACGGATGGGCAACAAGGTCGAAACGACCATTGAACGGGACGCGTGAGGCATTCATGACGCAAGAAAAATGGGGGCAACTTTGTCAGAAACTGCTCAAGACGGTTGGACAGAATAACTACACGACCTGGATCGAACCGCTCGAATTCCAGAAGCTTGAAGATGGCGTTGCGGTGTTCTCCGTGCCGACCAATTTCATGGGCAACTATGTAAGCCAGAATTTCTCTGATCTGATCCTCTACGAGTTGAACACTGCGGGCGAATCCGTCCAGCGTCTTGCGTTCCGTGTCGCCGCCAATTCACCCATGCGGCCCGTTCGCGCGCCGGCAGTACCACAAACGGCTCGGGAAGAGTCTGCCTTGCTTCGGGCCCCCGAGGTGTCCGACCCGCTTGACGCCTTGCAGGCCGCGCCGCTCGATTCACGGTTCACCTTCGAGAGTTTTGTCGTGGGCAAGCCCAACGAACTGGCCCATGCGGCTGCAAGACGCGTCTCCGAAGGCGGACCGGTCACATTCAACCCGCTGGTCCTGTACGGCGGCGTCGGCCTGGGCAAAACCCACCTGATGCACGCGATTGCCTGGGAATTAAGGGCCAAACGTCCCGAACTGAATGTGCTGTACCTGTCCGCCGAACAGTTCATGTACCGTTTCGTTCAGGCGCTGCGGGAACGGCGCATGATGGATTTCAAGCATCTTTTCCGATCCGTGGACGTGCTGATGGTGGACGACGTCCAGTTCATCGCGGGCAAGGACAGCACACAGGAAGAGTTCTTCCATACCTTCAACGCGCTGGTGGATCAGAACAAGCAGATCATCATTTCCGCCGACCGCGCACCGGGCGAGATCAAGGATCTGGAAGATCGGGTGAAATCCCGCCTGCAATGCGGCCTGGTCGTTGATCTTCATCCGACCGATTACGAATTGCGGCTCGGTATCCTGCAAACCAAGGTTCAGATGTACCGGACCGCCTATCCGGACCTGGTGATCGCAGATGGAGTACTGGAATTTCTGGCCCACCGCATTTCGACCAACGTGCGCGTTCTCGAAGGTGCCCTGACCCGCCTGTTCGCCTTTGCATCGCTGGTTGGACGCGAGATCGACATGGAACTGACCCAGGACTGCCTGGCAGATGTGTTGCGCGCCTCGGAGCGCAAGATCACTGTCGAGGAAATCCAGCGCAAGGTTTCCGACTATTACAACATCCGTCTCAGCGACATCATCGGCCCCAAGCGTCTGCGTTCCTATGCCCGGCCTCGGCAGGTTGCGATGTATCTGTGCAAACAGCTTACCAGCCGGTCGCTTCCTGAAATCGGGCGCCGGTTCGGTGGCCGCGACCACACAACCGTAATGCACGGGGTCAAGCGGATCGAAGAGCTGAAGACGACCGATGGTCAGATCGCCGAAGACGTGGAAATGCTGCGCCGCTCACTCGAAGCGTAGGAACGGAGAGGGCGACGACGGTTGCCCTCGCATTCCTTGCCGGTCCAAGGTTTCACTCATACCATTTGGCGTTCACATAGTGCGGCTCGGGGCGCTCATGCAGCGCCTCGTATTTGCACAACTGCGGCTCGGGCCCGAGCGGCGTGGACATGCCGTCGCGAAACGCCCATTCGCCCCGATCCGCGTTTTCGGCCCTGACGTAACTGGAAATCGCAAAAGCCCGGTCGCGATCCGACATGTTCGGCAAGGACCCGTGCACCGTCAGCAGGCCCCACAGGGCGATGTCGCCCGGCTCCTGTTCCAGCCAGACGACGCGGTCAGGATCCAGTCCCTTGGCGCGCAACTCCTCTGCGGCGGTCAGCCCTTTCATGATCTGACCCCCTTCGCTGTCGTCCGATAGCCCCAGATACCCCAACTTGTGCGAGCCGGGGATCACCTGGAGACACCCGTTTTCCCGCGTGGCAGGGTCGATTGCCAGACCGGTATTCACGGTCGATCCGGCTATGTCCCGATAGGCATCCCGCGCCTCCCGGAATCGCAGGTCCTGATGAAACCGGTATCCGTTCAGGCGGGACCCCGGCGGTTTCCAGTGAATCTGCTGCGCAACCTGCTTGATACTGTCGCCCAGGATAGGCGCCAGAAGCGTCAGATAGGCCTCCGAGCGGCGGAAACGTTCGAAGTAGTCCGATATCCAACTCATCCAGTAAGCTTGGATCACGTATCTGGCGCCGAAGTCCGCTTCGGGCAGGATTTCGAAACAGAGGTTTCCGTGTCGCCAGGTTGACGGATGCTTCATACCCTCCTCGTAGATCCGGCGCGTTTCCTTGTGCAGACGCAAGATCTCATCCCCATCGATGAACTGGCGCACAAGCGCATAGCCCTCTTCGTGATATTGCTCGGCCGCGGCACGCGCCTGCGTCTTTGAAATCACCATGGTGACCTCCCTGTTCCTCTCGACATTGCCACCGAACCCGTCAGCAAACAATTGCATCCGCGACATAATGGCATACGAGTTGATCCCTCCCCCTTGACGCCCTCCCCGATACACCCGAGAAATCCACAAAAGCCTTGTGTCGAAGGGGGAAACCGTTAGTTTGCCCTTCCCGGCCCACTCGGAGGATGAAGGGACATGAAGATCAGCATCGAACGCGGCGCTCTGCTGAAAGCCGTGGCACAGGCCCAGTCTGTCGTGGAAAGGCGCAACACGATCCCGATCCTGGCCAATGTCCTGATCGAAGCCGAAGGCGACAGCGTTCAGTTCCGTGCCACCGATCTGGATATCGAGGTGGTCGACAAGGCCCCTGCAATGGTCGAACGTGCCGGTGCAACCACCGTTGCTGCTACGACCTTGCACGAGATCGTGCGCAAACTGCCTGACGGCGCGCTGGTGACGCTGACGGCGGATACCGCTGCCGGTCGCCTGACGGTAGATGCCGGCCGCTCCAATTTCTCGCTGGCAACGCTCCCTCGCGAAGACTTTCCCGTCATGGCCTCGTCCGAGTACCAGTCGAATTTCACCGCGAATGCCGCAGTACTGCGCCGGCTTTTCGACAAATCCAAATTCGCGATCTCTACCGAGGAAACGCGGTATTATCTGAACGGCGTCTACATGCATGTCGCCGACGGCCCCGATGGCAAGACGCTGCGCTGCGTCGCCACAGATGGCCACCGCCTGGCGCGGATCGACGCGGACCTGCCCGGCGGCGCCACCGACATGCCGGGCGTGATCGTGCCGCGCAAGACCGTGGGCGAATTGCGCAAGCTGCTGGACGACGACGAGATGGACATCGCGGTTTCCGTCAGCGAGACCAAGGTGCGCTTCGCGACCCCGGACATTACCCTCACCTCCAAGGTGATCGACGGAACCTTTCCCGACTACACACGCGTCATCCCGCAAGCCAACACCCGGCGGCTCGAGGTCGATGCCTCGGAATTCGCCAAGGCTGTCGACCGGGTCGCGACCGTCAGCTCGGAACGTTCGCGCGCGGTCAAGCTGCAACTTGAGGCCGACAAACTGGTGCTGTCGGTCAATGCGCCCGACAGCGGTGCCGCCGAGGAAGAACTGGCGGTGGCCTATGGCGACGAACGGCTAGAGATCGGTTTCAACGCAAAATACCTGCTGGAGATCGCAAGCCAGGTGGACCGCGAGAATGCCGTGTTCCTGTTCAACTCCGCCGGCGACCCGACGCTGATGCGCGAAGGCAATGACCAGAGCGCTGTTTACGTGGTCATGCCGATGCGCGTCTGATCGCGCTTGCGCGCGATGCCTCCGGCGGGCGTATTTCTGAAAAGATGAAGGGAGGGGTCATGGCGCTGGCCCTGACCGAGCTTGCAGTTTCCCATTTTCGTTCGCACCGGTTGGCCCGGTTGTTGCTCGACAACCGGCCAGTGGCGATTTTCGGGCCGAACGGGGCCGGCAAGACCAATATCCTGGAAGCGGTTTCGATGTTTTCGCCCGGTCGCGGTATGCGCCGGGCCAGCGCCGCCGAGATGACACGGCGGCCCGAGGCGCTGGGTTGGAAGCTGACGGCCACGATACGATTCCAGGACCAGATTCACGAGATTGAAACCTGGTCCGAAGGCGGCGAGGCCCGGCATGTCAGGATCGACGGAAAGCATGCCAGCCAGATCGCGTTGGGGCGCCTGGTGCGAATGGTCTGGTTGGTGCCGTCGATGGACCGGCTGTGGATCGAAGGCCCGGACGGACGGCGCCGATTTCTTGATCGGATCACCATGAGCTTTGAGCCTGATCATGCCGAAGCGGTGCTGGCCTACGAAAAATCCATGCGCGAACGCAACCGTTTGCTGCGCGAACAGGTCCGCGACGCCCATTGGTATGGCGCGCTGGAGGCACAGATGGCGTCCGCAGGGCATCGCATGCATGTGGCCCGCCAGACGGCATTGGCGGCCTTGCGTGCCGCACAGGAACAAGCCGAAACCGCCTTTCCCACCGCCGAACTGGACCTGGTGCAGACCGAAGGCGAAATGCCCGAGACCGAAACGGATCTGCGCGAGGCGCTAGCCGAAAGCCGGTTTCGCGATCTCGCCGCCGGGCGCACCCTGGTCGGGCCGCATCGCAGCGATCTCCACGGTGTTTTCTCGGCCAAGGGCGTACCGGCAAGCGAGTGTTCGACCGGTGAGCAGAAGGCGTTGTTGGTGTCCTTGATCCTGTCCAATGCCAGGGCGCTGGCAAAGCAGGTTGGAGCGCCGCCCATCCTGTTGCTGGACGAGATCGCGGCCCATCTGGACGCAGGCCGCCGGGCCGCTCTCTACGACGAAATCTCTGCGCTTGATGCGCAGGCCTGGATGACCGGAACCGGGCCGGAACTGTTCACGGAACTGGGTGTCCGTGCACAATACTTTCAAGTGACCGAAAAGGATGGCGTTTCCGATGTTCAAACGGTCACGTCACCGGATTGAACGCAGCAGCAACCGGGGACCTGCGCTGGTGACCTGTTACAGCAGGCGCGATTTGAAGAAGGGATGGGGAAATGACGCTTTCGGTGTTCGATCTGGCACTTTATGCCGGTGCCGTCTTCATCCTGTTCCTGACCCCCGGCCCTGTCTGGCTGGCACTGACCGCCCGAACACTGTCTGGAGGGTTTAACGCGGCCTGGCCACTGACGCTGGGGGTTGTCGTCGGCGACAGCCTCTGGCCGGTACTGGCAATTCTCGGGGTTGGCTGGATCACCGCCGCCTCGACGCAGATTGCGATCATCCTGAAGTTCGTGGCAGTCATCGTGTTCGTGACGCTCGGCCTTCTCACCATTCGTAACGCCGACCGGACGATCGCCAATGACAGCCGCCTGACCAGACCGGGTGTCTGGGCCGGGTTTCTGGCCGGTCTCGTAGTGATCCTGGGCAATCCGAAAGCGGTCCTGTTTTACATGGGAATCCTGCCAGGTTTCTTCGATCTGGCCAATATCTCGACGGCGGATATTGTCGCCATCGTGGTGGTGTCGCAGGTGGTCCCGCTGGTGGGAAACCTGATGCTTGCCGCCTTTGTCGACCGGGTGCGGCGCGTTCTGAATTCGCCGCGCGCGCTCAGGCGGATGAACCTCACGGCCGGGGCGATGCTGATCGCGGTGGGGTTGATCCTGCCGTTTACCTGACCTCGGCGCAGTACTTCGGCGGTGCCTTGCCGGTTCAAGTTCCGGCATTGGTTTTTCCCGCCGCAGCGCTGGCTTGCCGTTGCGAAAAACCATCCTGAATTACCCGTTTTCGCGGGTGTTGCACGTGACATTCCCGCCCGCGTTTCGTATAAAATCACAAAGATATGAAGGAAGGCGCGAATGTCCGAAAACGAGCAGAACCCGCAGGAATACGGCGCGGATTCCATCAAGGTTCTCAAGGGGTTGGAAGCCGTTCGGAAACGGCCCGGCATGTACATTGGCGACACAGACGACGGTTCGGGCCTGCACCATATGGTTTACGAAGTCGTCGACAACGGGATCGACGAGGCTCTGGCGGGTCATGCCGACCACGTGACCGTGAAGATCCATGCCGACAGCAGTGTTTCCGTGACCGACAACGGGCGCGGAATTCCTGTGGATATTCACACTGAAGAGGGTGTTTCAGCGGCCGAAGTCATCATGACCCAACTGCACGCCGGTGGTAAATTCGACAGCAATTCCTACAAGGTGTCGGGCGGTCTGCACGGCGTCGGGGTTTCCGTCGTGAACGCCCTGTCCGACTGGCTGGAACTGCGCGTCTGGCGCAACGGCAAAGAGCATTTTGCACGCTTTGAACGCGGCGATACGGTCGAGCATCTGCGGGTCGTCGGCGATTGTGGCGACCGTACGGGGACCGAGGTGCGCTTTCTCGCCTCCACCAACACGTTCTCCAATCTCGAGTACTCGTTCGAGACACTTGAAAAGCGCTTGCGCGAGCTGGCTTTCCTGAACTCGGGCGTGCGCATCATCCTGATCGACGAACGCCCGGCCGAGCGGCTGGAGACCGAACTGTTCTATGAGGGCGGCGTACGCGAATTCGTGAAGTACCTGGACCGCTCCAAGACACCGGTGATGCCTGCACCGATCTATATCAAGGGTGAGCGCGACGATATCGGCGTCGAGATCGCGATGTGGTGGAACGACAGCTACCACGAAACCGTGCTGCCCTTTACCAACAACATCCCCCAGCGTGACGGCGGCACTCATGTCGCCGGCTTTCGCGGGGCACTGACGCGCACGATCAACAACTATGCGCAGTCCAGCGGCATCGCCAAGAAGGAAAAGGTCAACTTTACCGGCGATGACGCCCGCGAGGGGCTGACTTGCGTGTTGTCGGTCAAGGTGCCCGACCCGAAATTCTCCTCCCAGACCAAGGACAAGCTGGTCAGTTCGGAAGTGCGGCCTGCGGTCGAAAACCTGGTGAACGAAAAGCTGGCCGAGTGGTTCGAGGAAAACCCGGTAACCGCCAAGTCGATCGTCGGCAAGATCATCGAGGCGGCGCTGGCGCGCGAGGCCGCACGCAAGGCCCGCGAACTGACACGGCGCAAGACGGCGATGGACGTCAATTACCTGGCAGGCAAACTCAAGGACTGCTCCGAGAAGGACCCGTCGAAGACCGAGGTCTTTCTGGTCGAGGGCGACAGCGCCGGCGGTTCGGCGCAGACCGGGCGCGATCGGCGCACCCAGGCTGTGTTGCCTCTGCGCGGCAAAATCCTGAACGTGGAACGCGCCCGGTTCGACCGGATGCTGGGCAGCCAGGAGATCGGCAACCTTGTGATGGCCCTGGGTACAGGCATCGGGCGGGACGAATTCAACATCGGCAAGCTGCGTTACCACAAGATCGTCATCATGACCGATGCCGATGTCGATGGCGCGCATATCCGCACCCTGCTGCTGACCTTCTTCTACCGGCAGATGCCGGAACTGATCGAGGGCGGGTACCTCTATATCGCGCAGCCACCGCTCTACAAGGTGGCGCGCGGCAAGTCCGAGGTCTACCTCAAGGATCAGGCAGAACTTGACGACTACCTTGTTCAGCAAGGGGTCGAAGGTGCGGTTCTGAAACTCGGAAATGGCGAGGAAATCGTCGGGCAGGACCTGCTGCGCGTGGTGGATGAGGCGCGGCAACTCAAACGGGTTCTTGACGCCTTCCCGACGCATTATCCACGGCACATTCTGGAACAGGCGGCAGTGGCGGGTGCCTTTGCCGCAGGCGCGGTGGATGCCGATTTGCAAGGCGTCGCCGACAAGGTCGCCGACCGACTCGATCTGATTGCGCTCGAGTATGAACGCGGCTGGCTGGGCCGGATCACCCAGGACCACGGCATCCGGCTCGCCCGGATCCTGCGGGGTGTCGAGGAAGTGCGCACGCTGGACGGCCCCATGCTCCGTTCGGGCGAGGCCCGCAAGACCGGGAGCTTCACCCAAAGCTTGCAGGAGATCTATACCCTGCCCGCCTCGCTGGTGCGCCGCGACCGTTCACAGGCGATCCACGGGCCACTCACTCTGCTGAAGGCAATCCTGGAAGAGGGTGAAAAGGGATTGAGCCTGCAACGCTACAAGGGCCTCGGAGAAATGAACCCCGAACAGTTGTGGGAAACGACGCTCGACCCCGATGCGCGCACACTGCTCCAAGTGCGGGTGGATGACATGGTCGAGGCCGACGACATCTTCACCAAGTTGATGGGCGACTCGGTCGAGCCGCGGCGAGAGTTCATTCAACAGAATGCGCTGAGCGTCGAAAACCTCGACTTTTAAGCAGCTGCCGGATGATCATGTCTCGATGGGCTGCGCCTCGGTGAAGCCGAGCGCTTCGTGTATGAAGAGTATCGCTTGAAGGAGCGATACTCTTCCGGTTTGGCTTGGCTGGTCAGAGGGTTTGCGAAACACACGTGATCCGGAACCAGGTCTTTCGGCCGGAACAATCTCGTTAATTTGTTTCGTGACTACTTCCAGGCAAAGGTAGGCTGGTCGAAATGTGAAACCCTGGTTGTCTTGCCCCGCAGCGCAATCTCGCGAAATTGATAAAGAATGGCAGCTGTAGGGGCATACATGTAATGCCCCAAAGTCGGGAAAAAGGCAGACAGCACTGGGTGTTCGCTGTTGTCACTCTCTTCGAGCCTCGGGATATCGGGGCTGTCGAACTCACGCAAAGGCAAATGAAACACCTGCGCAACCTCTGAAGGGTCTGGACGCAGTTCGACGTCACCAGAGGCCCACACGACAACCGGTGAAACCCGGAATCCGGATCTGGTCGGAAACTGGTCCAGTCGGCCAAGCACGTCATCTTGCCTCAAGTCGAGGCCCAGTTCCTCGTGCAGTTCCCTCAGGGCAGCCTCGACTTCACTTTCACCCGCATCCATGCGGCCACCGGGCAAGGCATACTGACCGCCATGGCGGTTGAGGCTTGGCGGCCGCAATGTCATCAGCACGCAGGCCTCGCCTGTCTCATTGTGCCTGATCACCACGATTGCAACGGCGGCATCACGCAATCCGGCTCGCTCGACATTCCGGGCGGTAAAGCGTCCGAGATTGGCCTGAAACCGGGACCGCAGATCAGGGCCGAACACATAAGGCTGCAATAAATGATCCAATCTTCAGATTCATTGGTCGGAGGTTACCTACTCCTCCCACCTGAAGACGTTCAAAGCAAGAACGACAATCGCTGGGTCAGTTACAACTGAAGCCTGCGGCTTGCCTCCATGTATGCAGATAAGACCAGTGAACTGAAGCCTCACGGGCGGTCTCGCCGACCCGGTTCCGCTGGGCGCGCCCGTCTACCGCGTCGTTCTTCCATGGTCCCTTGGCCGCACCGCCCGTCCGGCCCAATGGCCGGTCCGGACCGCAAAGCGTGATGCCGTCGCGAAAATCTGGCGGGCAGAACGATCTTTTACGCAGGTTTCAGGCGCTGACCTTCGACCTACCGAACTCAAAAAACTTCCTTTGGTACAGCGAGCGGCCCCCAGGTTTCGGCGTCCGGCAGGCCAACGCTGGACCAGGCCTGCTGAAGAACACGAGAGTCGCGGGTTCGTGTGCGCGGAAGGTCATCTAAAATCTCCAGCCATGGCATCTGGCTTTCGATGCCACTGTGGGCGACCGGAGCATACCCTTTCGGTTCATCAAGGCTCGGCGTGAAGACAATCAGATAAGCCGCTTTGCGTGGGCGTACCAACCTGTAGGTCAAACTCGTTCCGCAAGTTGGACAAAACCCGCGCTTGGCAATTGGAGATGATGAGAAATAGCGCGGCTCTTCGCCCAAAAAACGTACAGCTGATGCTGGAAAGGCGGTCCAGGTGCTCATCGCGGAGCCGGAAAACTTCTGGCATATGCTGCAATGGCAATAGCCCGTGCTGATTGCCGGGGCATTGATTTCGTACCTGATTTTTCCGCACAGACAGCCGCCTGTGATCAACGTTTTCCGCAAGGCGTCGTCGTCTATGTCGAGAAATGCGCCCATCGTCGCGGGTTGGGATCGCGTCATGAAAACGTGTATGGGCGCGTCCGATGCCTTCAACCGTTTGAAGCCGCAATCGACCAGTGACAATTCGATCTTGCCCCTGACCTGAGCCATCACGTCGCCTGAAACCGCTATACCGCCGGGTTCTGCCATAGCCTCAAGCCGTGCCGCAATGTTCACGCCGTCGCCAAGCAGGTCTCCGTTTTGCACGACCACATCGCCCAACGACACGCCAATCCGAAGCTGAAGCCGTGCGCTATCTTTCTGACGCGCTTCTGCAGCTACCATCCTCTGAATTCCGACGGCACAGCTTACCGCCTCAATGGTACTGGAAAATTCGGCGAAAAAGCCATCTCCCCACGACTTGAACAACCGCCCTCTATGGGCCTCGACCTGCATCTCGACGACTTCGGATCTGAGGCGGCTCAATATATCAAGGGTCCCGGCCTCATCCCGCGAAACACGTCCAGCAAAACCGACAATATCGATGGCCAAGATTGCTGCTAGTCTACGTTCCACCTTCAGCCCCTTCACGGACCAGCGTAGCTGAACAAGCGCCAAATTAAAAGCCTGCCACGCGTGATCAAATCGAAGGGATACCACCCGTTGATGGGATTTTGCCCGGTAGGTTAACCCGGGGATTGGGCAAGACCTGGGGGTATTTGCCTATGATGGAGGTTTCACAATCGAGGAAATCGCTGAGGCGAGCAGGATTTGTCCTGGCTGTAACAAGGTAAGAGCGATCCATGACTATCGACCGAGGGTTCTAGACACGTTGTTCGGTCGGTTTCACGTCAAAGCGCCACGCGTCCGCCGCTGCGCGTGCAGGGCCAAATCTGACGTCGCCCTCGGTAGGCCACTGTCACCGCTGGCCCCCTTCTTCCCGGGCCGGTCGACACCTGAATTGCAGCGCCTTCAGGCCGAACCTGGGCGCCACACTCGTTTCGAGAAGCAGCACGTATCATGGAGGCTTTTCTGCCTTGTGCAAAGCAGACGAACACCTCGGTCCGAAATCGTCTTGGCAAGATCGCCAGGTCGATCAGCGAGGGTGAGCAGCTT
>NZ_FMZV01000017.1 GCF_900101475.1 Ruegeria marina
GCCGTCGCCTGGCGCGCCGTGTCGCCCGACAGCCGGGACTTCCCCGCCTCGAGAAACTCCTTCGACCAGGAATAGTACAGGCTCTCGGCAATCCCCTCGCGCCGACACAGCGCAGAGATGCTCTCTTCACCCCGCAGACCCGCCAGGACGATCCTGATTTTCTCCTCGGCAGAGTAATGTTTGCGGGTCTTGCGCTTGATACCCCTGACTAACTTGTCAGCGGCGTCCTTCGATGTTCCGGATTTCTTGTCCATCTTCGCTCCATAATGGCTTCGATGAACCAGAAATCCTCCGTCGCTCAAACCTCTAAATCTGTCCGGTAGGTGCTGACGTCAGACAGATCAAGACCCGAATGATCTCCAGAGACTCCGTGCCGCCAAGAAGTCGTCATCGACGATCCGCATGGCGGGAGATTTCGTAACGACCTGGCCTGACGGCTCCTTCAGGCGGGACATGTTTTTGTCTGTCTCTGGGTCCTTTACGTAACGGAGCGGGTTCCGGACCAGGCGGTCAGTGTAGAGCTTGTCTGACGTCAGCGCCTATCGGACAGATTTCAGGGTCGGAGCAACGGGGTGTTTCACACCCTGTACAACATTGCCTGAAAGCTCTGCACGTCGATACGGGGATGTCACCGGTACGCTGGAGCGGCTGCTCACCAACAATAGCACATCTTGCCTCGCGGCCGATCTTGGTGCCTGCCTGGATACCATGGGGTTGGATCACGTCCGGAGCGCGCGGCATCATCCGCATATCCAGTGCAGGATCGAACGTTGGTACCGGAGCCTGAAGAACCGCATCCTTTCGTGAAGACGTGGCGCTATGGTGTTTCCTGCCATTGTGACAAATGGATCGCAGCAACAAAGCGTGTGTTCATACAGGTCCATGAGCATGGTCCCGCCGAAAAAAAGTCTTCGGAAGTTAGAATTTCGTATAACATGATCTGCAGATTGCACCGCGCTCTCGTACATCTCGTCAAGGTGGAGGAAACCGATGGCCGACCCGAAACTTGTCCAGGACATCGTTGAGGCGCTCGATATTCCGGGCGGGAGCACACAACGGCGGCCCGTTCACACAGTCGGAATTGGTGTGACTGGACATTTCGTTCCCTCCCCCATTGCGCCTGAATACTGCGTCGCCGAACATTTCCAGCCGCCGGCCAAGCCAGAGGGTGTGCCTGTGGACGTCCGGTTTTCCAATGGAATCGGTCTGGTCAAAGAACACGATGGATGGTCGGATGTGCGGGGCATGGCGGTTCGGTTTCATCTCAAGGATGGGAAATCGACCGACCTCATCGCGATGACGCTGTCCGTGTTCTTTGCGCCGACTGAAACGACTTTCCTGAAATTTGCGCGCCATGCGCGACCCCAACCCTGCAAGCGGGAAACGCCATGGCAGAAGATCAAGCATTACCTGAAGCTTGAATTGCCATTGCCGGACCCCTATCCCGGACAGACGGAACGGCCGAATGAAGCGGCAATAGCCTTTGCCAACGAACATGCCTGGGCGCAGCCTGCCGTGGTCGAGGCGTCCGCAATCGGAGCGCCGGTCAGTTACGTTCGTGCAGATTACCATGCGGTCCACACCTTTGTGGTGACCGGTCGCGATGGTCAGGAACGCAGGGTGCGGTTCACATGGGCGCCGGTCGCGGGCGTTTTGAACACAAACCCCGAAGAAACTCCGAAGGACAAGTACCTCCAGAAGGATCTGAGAGACCGTCTTGCCGGGAAACAGACCGAACGCTTCACGTTGATGATGCAGATCGGTGAAATCGGCGATGACTTCGACGATTCCTCACGGCAATGGCCGCCGCACCGCAAGCGGGTCATGATGGGGACGCTGACGCTGGAGCATGTGCCGGATGACCAGCAAGCCCATTCCGAGAAGTTGAGTTTCAACCCCTGGCATCTTGTAGAAGGGATCAAACCGTCCGGCGATCCGGTACTGAGGATTCGCAAGGATGTGTACGAATACTCCAGCAACCGGCGGGGTGGCATTCCCTGTCCCTTCAGCAACGTGAAAGGATAAGGCATGAGCGATGACGGCGGATGGCTGAACACATATGTCAACAGCTTGCCAGAGCGCCGCTGGTTCCAGTTCCTCTCGAAATATGTCGTGGTGCCCTTCTGGGTCTGGCGCGATGGCAAGCCCAAGCTTCCGGGCGGGCCGCGCCCCTCGCCACAACCCAGCGACAGTACGCAGAGGATGATGAACCTGCTGATGCCGCTCAAGGATCCGTCCCCGATCGGGCGGGCCAAGGCTGTCATGGCGCTGGCGCAGAACGTGGACGAGGTGTTTGCCGGCCTCGACAATGTGGGAACCGTGCATTCCGCGCGGTTTCTTCTGATCGAGGACCATATCTGCATGATTAGTGTCTACGACGGGGATTTCAGCAACTACATCCGCGATTTCATTTCCACGATCGGCAGCGTCTTTGATGCCTTGATGCTGGTGGTCGAAGGTGGCGACAAGCTTCGCCCCTGCGAGAAGAACGTCGAGGCATTCATAGACTGGGTCCGCGACCACGACCTGTTCCAGGCCCCCGACTTCCCGGTCGAATTGTTTGCTCTCCAGGATGCCCAGATCGGGAAAAAACCGAATGATCCACCGCATGCGGTGGAGTCTCTTCCGCGTTCGCTGATCCTCCAGTTGCATGCGAACCGGAATATCTCGCTCGGCGGTGGCTACCGGGGTTATCCCGGTTATTCCGCTGCACAGATTCGCAACAAACTCGGGGTGGGGTGGTGATGTCCGAAATTGATGCTGCGGTCAGTCCAACCAAGGATTTTGCGCCCCAGAACGTTCAGGGCAACATCCTGAGAGGTTACAGGCACGGCAAAGTTCGCCACCTCATGCTGGAAGTGTCCAACCGGGACGTTGCCCGACGATTTCTGGCGGCATCGGCGGATGGAACGCAAAAGGATGTCCCCCGGATCACGCGTTCTGCCGATTGGAGCAGGGACAACCCTCTCGAAACTTGTTTCAACATAGGCATCACATTTGCCGGGTTGCGCGCCTTGGGACTGCCGGCAGAACAACTTGCGACATTTCCGTCCGAATATGCCGAGGGAATGGCCAGGCGTGCCATCAAACTGGGCGATTTCGGACAAAGTGCGCCTGAAAACTGGCCTTCGCCATTCGATCAGCCCGACCGCATCCACATCGTGGCGTCGATCTATTCCAACGATGAGACCGCCTTCGATACGGTAGAGGTACAAGTCGGGCGGGCCTTCACTATTCTGGGCACCCGCAACGGCCGCAATCTTCCCGACGACAAGGTATTCTTTGGCTACACAGACAGTATTTCGCAACCGCGTTTCAAACATGTCTTCGACCCCGACCAGGTGGGAGTGGACGAACCGAAGGATCCGCTGGGCACTGTTCTTCTGGGCTATGTAACGCATTTCGAGGGCGTGGAGTTTGCGATCCCGGAACCCAAGAACGTTTTTCGCGACAGCGCCTTCAATGCATTCCGCGTGCTGCAGCAGAATACGGATGCCTTTGAGGCCTATCTCAGCAAAGCCGCGACCGAATTGGAAAAGAACCCGAGGCAATACGAACTTCTGCCCAAGGGGGCGGAAGCGAACATCAATGGCGGCACGAACCGGCACGAGGCCCTCCGCGAGGTTGTCGCCGCGCAGATGTGTGGGCGCTGGCGCAATGGAACGCCCTATGAATTGTCGCCGAATTCGGATGTTCTGGGTGATCTGTCGAAGACAAACTACGATTACAAATTCGGGTCGCGTTGTCCTGCCGGATCTCATATGCGGCGGGCAAACCCACGGGGCGGTCCCATCGTACAGAGAGTCGCAAATTATTCGCGCCGGCTTGTCCGGCGGGGAATGTCCTATGGGCCCGACCCCGAAACCGGTGAACATGGTCTGCTCGGCAATTTTATCGGCGCAAACTACGGCGCTCAGTTCGAGGCGGTCATGTGTGACTGGATCAATTTTGGACTTCAGGACCCCGAGATCACCGGTACGAACGATCCCTTGCTGGGTGCCAACGAACCGGAGACCAGCGTCTTCTACCTGACAACAAGCACCGAACACAGGATCAGGCTCAGCGGTTTTCCAAGGTTCGTGATCGCCCGCGGTGGTGCCTATACCATGCTGCCGAGCCTTTCCGCGATACGTTATCTGTCCGGGCTCAAAGGCTAAGCCGTTTCGGGACTACCCGAAAATCTCTAGGCAGAAAGATCTTCCAACGCTTGCTCGATCCGGTCGAGCATGGGCGAGGACCCTGTGGGCGCAATCAAGCGATGCGCGGTCCTGAGGTGTTCGACAGCTTCCTTGTTGCGCTTCTTCATCTTGCAGAGCAGGCCAAGGATCATCTCTCCGCGCGCAAAATAGTGACCGTCCTGATCGTATTGCGGATTTTGCCTTGCCTGTTCTATCAGGGCCGCGATCCGCTTTTCTCCGAAAATCATCACGCCCAACAAGGTTCGAAAGTTCCGTAGCAACACGCCTATCGACGCCCCACCTTCGCCCGACAGGATCTGAAGATAGACTTCGCTCAGGAACAACCGATTCCAGTCGGCACCGATCTGCATCCCCTCTGCCTGGCGCAGGTTGATCGTGTTTTCGATCTGGCGCAGGCCCTCGGCCACGCGGCCTTCCATCGCCAGGCCCACGCCCAACATGGTCTGAGGAACGCCGCTGAACAGCGTGCAACCGTCTGCCGCGCTCCTATTTACATAATCCTTTACGGCCTCAAGGGCGCCCGGTTTTTCAAGTGCGACCAGCGCGGCCACGCGCGAGGACTCTGCGATTGCCGTTTCGAATTCGGCCCGGGACAGGCTCAGGGCCTCTTCGGACAACTCCAATGCGGCCTGATGATCGTCGGTCACCACTGCGACAAGCGCTTTCATGGCCTTTCCGTAACCCAGCGCCCGCGGATCGTTGTTCTTGACGCCGAATTCGATCATGCGCTCGGCCGTGTCGCGCGCACCCAGGACGCGCCCTCGGGTCAACTCGTTCCAGCCAACAGTCGCAAGGTAGAAGTTCTGTAGATAGGCATCGTCGAACTTTGTGAGTGCAGCTTCGATCTTCTTTTTTCTGGCCTCGAATTCTGCATTCGTGATGGGTGCGCTGTAAATGGCCACGGAAAGCTCGTTTACCATCGCATAAGCCAGGGATTTGGGATCGCCCAGGCGTTCGGCCATCTGTGTCAGCTCCCGCTGGACACGCAATGCCTCGTGAAACTGGCTGTTGCAGACAAGGCAGGAAACATAGTGGTGCAGAAACAGGACGTGATCGCCATTGTCCCCGATCCTATTCAGGATCGGCCGAATTCGAGGCGCCAGTTCGATCATGGTCATCACGTCGAGCGAGATGTTCGAACACAGCGCGTAGTTGCCCAGGAATTCGGAGAAGGCTGCGTCGCTGGCGCAGCCCGGATCCTTTTCATAGAGTTCCAGGGCCGCAGCAAAATACCGATTGGCCTGATCATGTGAAAACACACCGAGGCTCTTTGCCCCCGCAAGCGCGGTATAGCGAAAGGCCATATCCGTGCGCGACGTCTGGGAATAGTGATGCGCCAGCATTTCGGCCGCTTCGGGCAGCCGGTTGGCATTGCGCTTCTCCAGAGCCTCGGCAATGGCCAGGTGAAGCTCTGACCTGCGATCAGCCAACAGGCTCTGATACACGGTGTCCCTCAGCAGGACATGCTTGAACATGTAGTCGGACGAATTGTCTTTCCGGTGAACGACGTCGAGCGCCTGCAACCTTTGAAGGACCGAACCCGTTTCATCCGATTGTTCGACGACCATCGACAACAGGCCGGGATCGAACTGCCTACCGATTGCAGCTGCTGCTTGCAAAACCATGCGGTCGGCGGGTCGAAGCTGTTCAATACGCGCGAAAAGCAGGTTCTGCATGCTGGACGGCAGGACGCCGTCGGCAGAGCTGGTGTCGAACTGAACTTGTCCATCAACGATCTTCAGCGCGCCATTCTCGATCAGATAGGTCAGAATCTCTTCACCGAAAAGAGGATTCCCGCCAGAGCGCTCGATCACCGTGCGGACCAGCCCGTCAGGCAGGGATTCGACCTGCAACCGGCTTTGTGCAAGGTGGCGGATATCGTCTTCTGACAACGGCTGGAGCGCCAGTGTCACAGTGGCCGCGGACTCGCGCCAGGCCGGCGTATACTCCGGCCGTCGGGTCGTGATGATCAGCAAGTTGGCGATCCCGCCGTCGGCAATCAGCCTCCGCAGCATGTCTTCCGAAGCGCCGTCGATCCAATGGATATCCTCGATCAAAAGGATCACGGGCCCGATCTTGCATTGAGCCTTGAGCAGATTGGGCAATAAATCGCGTGTGCGCAAACCGATCAGAACCCCATCAAGGCCATCAAGCGCACCCTTTGGAGGCTCAAGGCCAAGGAGGTTCATCAAGAGCCCGAGGTTTTCAGCGGTGTCCAGCCCGGTAACTTGAAGCCCCGTCCGAAGCTTGCCTTCAATTTCCGCTGGCTCATCTTCGTCCTGGATCTGGAAGGAAGTTCGAACAACTTCGATGAACGGCAGGAACGGAACCTGCTCGCCAACCGCAGTGCAGTGACCAGTGAATATTTTCGCGGCTTTCGATTTCTCGCTGCGCAGGAATTCGAACACCAGCCGCGTCTTGCCAAGGCCCGGTTCCGCGACGAGATCGACCACACGAAGGCTTGACCCAGCCGCGTCATATGCGTCTGCAAGGGCCGAAAGCTCGGCTTCGCGGCCAATGTACCGGCTCAACCCACGGCCGACCGAAGCGTCAAACCGGGTAGTGCCGTCCCGCAAGGATTGCAGCCGCCAGAGCTTTTGCTGCCGGGCCACGCCTTTGACTTCGTACTCGCCTTCAAAGCTCAGATCGACGCGCCATTCGACAAGCCGTCGGGTGTTGTCGCAAATCAGGCACCCGCCTTCGGGCGCCAGCGACTGAATGCGCGAGGCGAGGTTGACGGTATTGCCGACCGCCGTCAATTCACCCTTTTCGCCCTCGACTGCGGCAACGACGACTGAACCCGAACAGATGCCGACACGCAAGACGGGGCGTACTCCAAAACGGCTCTCGATATCGTCAGCGGCATTCGCGAAAGTTTGCTGGATCGCAATGGCGGTCCCGCAGGCCCTCAGCCCGACTTCCTCGATTGCCTTGGGAATACCGAAGATGGCCATGATGCTGTCGCCGGCAAATCCGCGTACCGCACCGCCGTGTTGCTGGACTACGGCGGTCAGCATTTCGTACAGCATGCGGGTGAAGAAAACGGCCTTTTCTTCGCCGAGTTTATCGATCGTCGCAGTGTAGTCGACCATGTCGGTAAAGAGCACCGACACCAATCGCCTCTCAGGTGGGCGCTTTGACGGGATTCCGTCGATTTCGGCAGCATCAACCATGTTAATCAATGTTAACACGACAGTTAGTGTTTCGGCTACTCTCCAACGAGAAGATCAACACCTCCGATCCCCACGGCAACACGACCGCCAGTAACCGCGTGGCGACAACATTCGATTCTCGTCTTGTGACCTGGCCCTGTCACCCTGTCAGGCTGTAAAGGCCAGCTTAAGTCCAGGTCGTGGCCAGAGTGTCTTGTAGATCTTTCCGGTGCTCGACGCGGTTATCCAGACTTCGCACATGTCTTTTCCGCCAAAACAGAGATTGGTCGTGAACATGTCATTGACAGGCAGGTGCTGCGTCTGGCCATCGGGCGAAAACACCGTGATGCCGCCATTGAAGATCGTGCCGACACACACACGCCCGTCAGCCTCGACCTTGAGGCTGTCGAGCCATTGATTTGCGTTTTCCTGGGTTGGAAGCTTGAACGCCGGCAGCGTCTCAACCACTCCGCCGGGCATGGTCGGCAAAGGGCCCGGTTTCAGCTTGCCCGGACCAAGGATATCCATGACCCAGAGACGCCCGAAAACCGTATCAGCAACATAAAGCTTGTCGCCTTTGGGCGAGAGGCCGATGCCGTTGGCCGTAGGTACCACGGCAGCAAGTATCAGGGTCTTTCGATCGATGGTGGCGTAATAGACCGCGCCCGACTCGGTCGTCATGCCCTCTTGCATGCCCGTATCGGTGAACCAGAATCCGCCGTTCCTGTCGAAGACGATATCGTCGGGGGCGATCAGGTTTTTCCCCTGATACTCATGATAAAGTGGTTCGACCTCTCCGGTCTTCAGATCGACTCGTTGAATCGAGCCGCCTTGGTAATTTGGGCGCTCTGGCCAGGGTATGGTAATTTCGCGCTCGGGGTCCGGGGTCTTGCCCGACCCCGGAGGCGCCAGGGGATCGTATTTGATGAAACTGTAAACCCCGCCGTTGTTGCAGACATAGGCGGCTCCGTCGGGTCCGATGGCGACCCCGTTCGGTCCACCGGGCAATTCGGCGACATTCACGATGCTCTTGTCGGGCATCAGCCGCCTCAGCAACTGGTCCTTGATGTCTACAAAAAGGACAGAACCATCGTTCATCGCGACGGGGCCCTCGGGAAAGCCCAAACCTTCGGCGACCGGTTCCAGATACCCGTCTTCGATTGTCTTTCGATCTGACATCCATCCGCTCCCTGCTGAATTCGTTTTCGATATCCAGTGCCGGCAGCCTTGGTTGTCAGGTGCCGCACAGCATGCTCTCATTTTTTCAATTTTAACGGTACATTCGGGCAGTCTAGCCACGACTCAGGTTGTTCACAACTGAAGTTTCGAGTTTCCGGCTTGCAAGCGCGCGGGACGCTCAGCCCAGTCGATGCCGCTGAAATGAAGCGGCTTATGGTACACCCGAGGCAGTCAATGCCGAGGTATCCCGACCTTGGATCCGTCTTGGCTCGCGAATTCATCGCAGACACGCATGCCAGTAAGTGACTGCGAATCACACAGCGTTATGAAAGGAGTGGTGAGCCGTACAGGATTCGAACCTGTGACCCACTGATTAAAAGTCAGTTGCTCTACCAACTGAGCTAACGGCCCACTCTTTTTGCACGATCTTTCGATCCGTGGCGCTCTCTAAGCTATTTTGCCGAGGTGGTTCAAGAGCTTATTTGCGCCGCGAGTCGCTTTCGTTTCCGGAGTATCCGGCGACCCGATAGGCGGCCTAATTAGGCAGGTGGTGAAAGGGGGTCAACCCCTTTTTTCAGGAATCCTTCTGGCGGGCTGGAATATTTTTCGGCCCGACGTTATATGCCCGCCATGATGCAGCAGCAGAACGCCGGTTTGACCTTCATGAAGATGCACGGGCTGGGCAATGACTTTGTCGTTGTCGATGCGCGGGTGCATCCTGTGGGGATTACGGCGGCATTGGCCAAGGGAATCGCCCATCGTCATTTCGGCGTGGGTTTCGACCAACTCGCCGTGATAGAGCCGGGCAAGGGCGACGCGCATCTGGTGTTCTACAATGCCGACGGCTCGACCTCGGCCGCATGCGGCAATGCCACACGCTGTATCGCGCGACACCTGATGAACGAGACCGGCAAGACCGATCTGCACCTGACCACCGACCGGGGCGATCTATATGCACGCGACGCGGGTGACGGGTTGACAGCGGTCAACATGGGCGCGCCACAACTTCTCTGGCACGAGATCCCGCTCGCCGAAGAGATGGACACGCTGGAACTGCCCATCGAGGGTGGCCCGACCGCCACAGGCATGGGCAATCCCCATTGCACGTTCTTCGTCGCCGACGCCGAAGCGATCCCGCTGGCAGAGTTCGGCGCACGCTACGAGTTTCACCCGCTCTACCCGCAACGCACCAACGTGCAAGTGGCCCAGGTCACCGGCCCCGACCGTATCCGCATGCGGGTATGGGAACGGGGCGTCGGGATCACGCTGGCCTCGGGCTCGTCCTCCTGCGCCACTGCGGTGGCTGCCGCGCGCCGGGGCCTCACCGGTCGAAAGGTGCAGATCGATCTCGACGGCGGCACACTCTGGGTCGACTGGCGCGACGACGGGGTCTGGATGACTGGCCCCACCATGCATGTCTTCAGCGCCACGCTGACGCCTGAATTCCTGGCCAGCCTGGCATGAGCGCGCCAAAGTTCACCACGCTTGGTTGCCGTCTCAACGCTTATGAGACCGAGGCGATGAAGGAACTGACGGCCCAGGCCGGACTGGACAACGCCGTCATCGTCAACACCTGCGCCGTCACGGCCGAGGCGGTGCGCAAGGCAAGGCAGGAAATCCGCCGCCTGCGCCGTGAAAACCCCACCGCGCGGCTGATCGTGACCGGCTGTGCCGCTCAGACAGAGCCCGAGACCTTCGCTGCCATGGCCGAAGTCGACGCGGTGATCGGCAATTCCGAAAAGATGCGTCCCGAGACGTGGCAAGGCATGGCTGCCGATTTCATCGGCAAGACAGAAACCGTGCAGGTCGACGACATCATGAGCGTCACCGAGACCGCCGGCCACCTGATCGATGGGTTCGGCACCCGCTCGCGCGCCTATGTCCAGGTCCAGAATGGCTGCGACCATCGCTGCACCTTCTGCATCATTCCCTACGGCCGGGGCAATTCCCGCTCGGTCCCCGCCGGCGTCGTCGTGGACCAGATCAAGCGGCTGGTCGATCGCGGCTATTACGAGGTGGTGCTGACCGGTGTCGATCTCACCTCATGGGGCGCCGATCTGCCTGCCACTCCCAAGCTGGGTGATCTTGTCATGCGCATCCTGCGGTTGGTGCCCGACCTGCCGCGTCTGCGGATCAGCTCCATCGATTCGATCGAGGTGGACGAGAACCTGATGCAGGCGATCGCCACCGAATCCCGCCTGATGCCGCATCTGCATCTCAGCCTGCAACACGGCGACGACCTGATCCTGAAACGGATGAAACGTCGCCATCTGCGCGACGACGCGATCCGTTTCGCCGAAGAGGCCCGCCGCCTGCGCCCAGAGATGACCTTTGGCGCCGACATCATCGCCGGTTTTCCGACCGAGACCGAGGCGCATTTCGAGAACTCGCTGAAACTGGTCGAAGACTGCCACCTGACCTGGCTGCATGTCTTTCCCTATTCACGGCGCGAGGGTACGCCTGCCGCGAAAATCCCCAACCAGGTAAACGGCAAGACGATCAAGAGCCGCGCCGCCCGCCTGCGGGCCGCAGGCGACGCGCGCGTCGCCCTGCACCTTGCCGCGCAGGTCGGCCAAACCCACCGCATCCTGATGGAAAGCCCCACCATGGGGCGCACCGAACAGTTCACCGAGGTCCGCTTCGCCCAGCCCCAGCCCGAAGGCCGGATCGTCACCGCGATGATCACCGGTACCTCCGGCGGTCAACTTACGGCCTGAACCGACCCAGGCGACGGTCCTGATCCTGTCCGGCTCCGCTTTTCGCGGGGGTCTGGCACCCCCACACAAGGGCTTCTCTTCACTGGGGTCCATGCGCCGCCCGAAACCTGTGCCCAGCGGCAACCTCGACGATGCGACTTCACCCAGGGCAGCGCCGCTCTTGACCATGCCCATATGGAAACCGGGTCGCGATCCGGAACCTGACCAGACCGAAGACCCGCGCGGCCGACAGGTGTGATGCCGTTCTTGCCTTGCGCCCCGGTCCTTCCTGCTTCTTTCTGGTCGGAAATACTCCGGGGTGAATTGCCCGAAGGGCAAGAGGGGCAGCGCCCCTTGCTTACTCGGGTTCCGCCAGAAGCTCTTCCATGAACAGGCTCAACAACTGGGTCCGCCCGTCCACCCCCGCCTTGCCATAGATGGCAGCGGATTGGGCCCGTATGGTGCCCACGGCCCGGCCCCTTATGCCCGCGATGCTCTCGTTGTCGAATCCCTTGAGGATCATCAGCGCGACATCGCGCTCCGCGGGTGTCAGCCCCCAATCGGAGAAGAACGCCTCGATCACCTCCGCCATCTCGCCACGTGCCGCCATAAGACTGGCAGTAACGCGCTCCATCCGTGCCAACAATTGGCGCAGTTCGACAATCAGCACGCCCAGTCCGAACACCAGAACCAGGGCGACGAAGCCTTCCAGCCACAAATGGCCCGGCGCCTGCCCGTCGCCGGCATAAAGGTCGAACACCACATCTCCGATGAAGAACAGGGCGCACAGAGCCTGAATGACGACCATCCAGGCCAGAACCGCAGCCCGGCGTTCATCGGGTCCGCCGGGCCGCAGCAGTTTGCCTGCCGTGGCGTTCATTTTACCGGCCTGTCGCGGGCCACCGCCTTGCGCCCGTCGATCATCGCCCGCACCAGGGGCACGCCGGTCCGCCACTGGTCGAACAGGACACCGCCGACATGAAGCGCAACCGACACCATCAGCCAGCCATAGGCTGCCTCGTGGACTTCTTCGACCCATTCGACGCCAAAAAAGGCGACCGTGCCCATCATGATCCCGGTTATCGACAGGACCAGCAAGGTGAGCCAGAGATTGTAGGCCATCAACGCCCCCAGCGGGTTATGTGACAGATGCACGGCCCGGTCCCCGCCCAGCATGTCCCGCACATGTGCCAGTGCCGCAGCGGGAGACGGGGGAAAGGCCGCGAACCGTGCCATTCTCGGCCCCACGATACACCACAAGAGGCGCAGCACAACCAGACCCAACACCACGTAGCCGACTTGCTCGTGCAGTGTTCCTTCAGGGTCCGTGAGGGCAGCGTTCAACAGAACGCCCAAGGCAACGCCCCAATGGGTGATACGTACCAGCGGGTCCCAGACCCTGTATTTGCGGGCGCCAGGGCGCCCGCCGCTGTTCATGGACATGGCCGGTCACTTCGTCTCGATCTTGACAACCTTGCCGGTTGCCGGGTCGACATAGACTTCAGCCATTTTCTTGTCCTTGACCACATAGGCCTCGATCTTGCCGTCCTCGGCCTCGACCTTGCGCACGTCGTAACCAAGGTCCTTCAGGCTGGTGCGAACGGCCTCCTCGGTCGTGCCCAAAATGGTGTCGGTGGTCATCTCCAAGGCGAACAGGGGGCCAGCGGCCAGAGCCATCACGGCGACAAGGGACAGGGTTCTCATTCCGGTTTCTCCTTTTCATCAGCGCAGACGGGTGTTCCAACTGCGTGAATTCAAACTGACCTCATCCGCTACTCTGCACCATTTGCCGGGGGCTTATGCGCCGGAAACAAGCGCGCGCTGATGTCGACGTCCGGCCGATACACAGCATCTGCCGGCGCAACGAAAAACCCCCGCAACCTGGGCTGCGGGGGCTGGTCTTTCGGAACCAGTGAAAGGGCTCAGTGTGCTTTCTTGCCCTTGTGCGGAGCCCAAAGGCGCTTGTTGGTCAGGTACAGCATGCTGGCCAGGATGGTCAGGAACACGACGCCGACCAGGCCGGCCTGCTTGCGTGCCATCATCTTGGGCTCGGCCGCCCACATCAGAAAGGCCGAAACGTCAGCCGACAGGTGATGCAGGTCGTTGGCATGACCATCGGCGAATTCCACCTGTTCGTCGCTGAGCGGCGGGGCCATCGAGATCCAGCCGCCCGGGAAGGCGGTGTTTTCATAGAGGATCGATCCGGCCTCTTCCTTCTCTTGGCCGGTGTACCCGGTTAGCAACGAGGCGATGTATTCCGCGCCACCGATGCCCTTGAACATCTGGTTGATGCCCAGGCCATAGGGGCCGTGGAAGCCCGCGCGCGCCTTGGCCATCATGCTGAGGTCCGGAGCGCCGGCGGCAGTATTGGCCGGGAAGTGATCGGTCGGGATCGCCGGGCGATCGTCTTCCAGTTCCGGATCATAGACGGTGAACATCTCGGCCGCATAGGCGCGGACCTGATCTTCGCTCCAGCCGATGCCGCCCTCGTCGCCCAGCGTGCGCAGCGGCACGTATTTCAGGCCGTGGCAGGCCGCACAGACCTCGGTATAGACCTGAAGGCCGCGTTGCAGCTGGTTCTGGTCGTAAGTGCCGAAGGGGCCTTCGAACGAGAACTGGAAATCCTCGATATGCTGCTCGCCGCCGCCTGCCGCATGAGATGCGACAGGAGCAAGCGCCAGGGCAAAAGCGGCACCGATTGCAAGTTTCTTGAACATGAGTCCCGGTCCCTCTTCTTACTCGGCCGGAGTGGCGTCAGACGCCGTGCCGTAGTGCGCGTTGAAGTCTTCTTCGATCGTCGCCGGTTGCGGCAGCGGCTTCTCGATCACACCCAGGATCGGGAGAATCACGAAGAAATAGCCGAACCAGTAGGCCGAGGCGATCAGCGAGAACGATGCATACGGCTCTTCCGCGGGCATCGCGCCCAGCCACATCAGGGCAAAGAAGTCGATGATCAGCAGGTAGAACCACCATTTGAACATCGGACGGTACTTGCCCGAACGGACCGACGAGGTGTCGAGCCAGGGCGCCAGAGCCATTGCCAGGATCGCACCGAACATCGCCAGCACACCAAAGAATTTGGCGTCGATGATGCCCCCGGTGACGAAGGATGCGAACTGCACCACCCAGACGTCGGAAGTAAAGGCACGCAGGATCGCGTAGAAGGGCAGGAAGTACCACTCCGGCACGATATGCGCGGGCGTCACCAGCGGGTTGGCCTCGATATAGTTGTCGGGGTGACCCAGGTAGTTCGGCATGAAGCCCACGATTGCCCAGAACACGGCCAGAACGACGGCCAGGGCAAAAAGGTCCTTGATCACGAAGTAGGGCCAGAACGGCAGCGTGTCCTTCTCGGCCTCGGCTTTCGACCCACGACGAACTTCAACACCTGTGGGGTTGTTGTTGCCGGTGGTGTGGAAGGCCCAGATATGCACCACGACCAGCGCTGCGATGACGAAGGGCAGCAGGTAATGCAACGAGAAGAAGCGGTTCAGCGTGGCATTGTCCACGGCGGGTCCGCCCAGCAGCCAGGTCTGGATCGCTTCGCCGACGAAGGGGATCGCGCCAAACAGGCCGGTGATCACGGTTGCGCCCCAGAACGACATCTGGCCCCAAGGCAGCACGTAGCCCATGAAGGCAGTGCCCATCATGCAGAGGTAGATCAGCATGCCGATGATCCAGGTCACTTCGCGCGGGGCCTTGTAAGAGCCGTAGAACAGGCCGCGGAAGATGTGGATGTATACGGCGACAAAGAACAGCGATGCACCGTTTGCGTGCAGATAGCGCAGCATGTAACCGCCGTTCACGTTGCGCATGATGTGCTCGACACTGGCGAAGGCCATGTCGACATGCGGCGTGTAATGCATCACCAGCACGATGCCGGTGATGATTTGAAGCGCCAGGCAGAAGGCCAGGACGATGCCCCAGATCCACCACCAGTTCAGGTTCTTGGGGGTGGGGATCATGATTGTATCATAGATCAGACCGACGATGGGCAGGCGGCTGTTCAGCCACTTCTCGGCGCCCGTCTTCGGTTCGTAATGGTCGTGCGGAATACCGGCCATGAGCGCGCTTCCTTATCCCAGCTTGATGGTGTTTTCGTCGACGAACTCTGCCACCGGAATGTGCAGGTTCTCAGGCGCGGGGCCTTTGCGGATCCGGCCAGACGTATCGTAGTGCGAACCGTGGCAGGGGCAGAACCAGCCGTGGAAATCGCCGGCGCCATCGCCCAGAGGCACGCAGCCCAGGTGGGTGCAGACACCCATCATCACCAGCCATTCACCGCTTTCGTCCAGCGAACGGTTCTCGTCGCTGGCATCGGCGCCCGGCTTGTTGGGGTTCTCGGCGCTCTGGTCGATCAGTTCGCTCAGTTCAACGGCGCGTGCCTCGCTGATTTCTTCCTCGGTGCGGCGGCGGATGAACACCGGCTTGCCCAGGAATTTCACGCTGATCTGGGTGCCCACTTCGACGCCGCTCACATCCACGCGAATCGACGACAGAGCCTGCACGTCGGCCGAGGGGTTCATTTGGTTCACCAGGGGCCAGACAACGGCTCCCGTGGCTACGGCACCTGCGCCAGCCGTGGCGTAGTAGAGGAAATCTCTGCGGGTGCCTTCGTGGTCTTCTGCGTGGGACACGAGGTTTTCTCCGATTCCAGCGCCCGGGTTCGGGCAAACATGCATGTACGCCGCAGGAAAATGCGGTGTCTCATCGCGGGTATCTAGCCGGGAGAAAACCGTTCGTCCAGCGGTCAAAGGCGCGCAGGACGCCGCAGTTTGCCTTTCATGTCGCGGCAGAGCCACACAATTTCAAGCGCAACCCGGAATTTTACCCCTCTCAGCCTGCGGGCGGGCGCGTCGATTCCATTGACGGGCGCGATTCGAAATCCGCAAACCACGCGGCCAGCGCCGGGTTCCCGTTGCGCCATCCGCGCGCGTCGTGCCGGAAATCGACATAGGCCAGCGCACAGGCCACCGCAATCTGCCCCATGTCCACCGGACCGGCCAGATGTGCCATCCAGCGGCTCTCCAGCGCGGCGCAGGCGCGGGCGATCTTGTTCCATTGCCCTTCGGTCCAGTCGTCCCATCGCCTGTCCTCGGGCCGCAGCCGCCCCTCGTAAGTCATCAACAGCGCCGCATCGGTGATACCATCGCCCAGCGCCTCGAGCGTCATCGTGTTCCAGCGCCCGTCGCCCGCCGGATAGAGCCCGCCCTTGTAGCGCGTATCCAGATAGGCGGTGATCACCCGGCTGTCGAACAGGGTCGGACCCTCGGGCCGTTCCAGCGCCGGCACCTTGGTCAGCGGGTTCTTGGCCAGCAGCGCCTCGGCCGGGGCCAGCGGTGTGCCGCTGGCGGTGACAAGTTCGACATCGCCCAGCTTGCCGGTCTCGTGCAGCAGGACCATGACCTTGCGCACATAGGGCGACGTCGCGCTGTAGTAGAGTTTCATCATGCTGCGTTCTCCCGACTTCCCGTGTAACGGCCCGAAACGGCCACCGATGCGACAAGTGGTATCCTGCCCACCCGCCAAATCAAGCCCCGAACCTGACCCAACGTCCCGTTTGAGCGCGTGGCACCCCAGCCGCTAGGCTGCCTGCAACTCTCGCAGCAGGTAGCCAGATGGACATGCCAAACCGCCCAAGCCGCAAATCCTGCCTGATCGGCGACATCACCCTGTCCTACGTGGAACGGCATTCCGATCTGCGCGGTCGGGGCAAGACCCTGTTCCTCTCTCACGCAACCGGGTTTCATGCCCGCGTTTGGGATCCGGTGATCGCTTGCCTGCCGCCGGTGCATTCGATCTGCGTCGATCTGCGCGGCCACGGCCACAGCACCGGCGGCCCGTTCGATCACTGGCATGTCATAGCTGAGGACCTGGCCGCGCTGCTCGATATGCTCGATTTGCGCGACATCGTCGGCATCGGCCACTCGATCAGCGGCCATGCCCTGACCCAGGCCACGTCGATGAGGCCCGACAGGGTGGCTGCGCTGGTCCTCATCGACCCGGTGATCATGGATCCGGAGTTCTACGAAACCGGGGCCCGGATCATGCAGGCCGTGGGCCTGCATCCGGCTGCCCTGCGCAAGCGCGATTTCACCGGCCCGGACGAAATGTTCGCCCGCTTTCGCGACCGCAGTCCCTATGCACTGTTCACGCCCGAGGCTTTGCACGCCTATTGCGACCACGCCCTGCGCCCCGACGGCGAGGGGGGCCTGACGCTCGCCTGCGCGCCCGAGACCGAGGCCGCGGCCTATATGGCGGCTTTCTCTAACCCGGCCATCTTCGATCACGTGGCCCGTGTCGCCTGCCCGGTTTGCGTTCTGCGCTCGGACCCGTTCGACCTGCAAACGATGCACGATTTCACCCGCTCGCCGACCTGGCCGGGGCTGGCGGCGACCTTTCCCGATGGCACCGACATCCAACGTCCTGACCTGACGCATTTCATGCCGATGCAGGCGCCCGATTTCGTTGCCGCGGAAATCGCCCACGCCGCCGGGCTGACAGCCTAGGACACTGCCCGCATCAACGCCGCCAGCGCCGCCACTTCGGCCCCGGTCCCGGCTTTCTCCAGCGCCTCTGCGGCCCCCATCCGCGCGGCGTCGGGCTTGTTCTGCCCCAGCTTCCAAGTCCCCTGCACATCTTCAATGCGGAACCGGCAGGGCACGATCATCCGCATCATGCGTTCCAGCCCCTCGGGCTGCATCTTGTCCGCGACCCAGCGCACCTTGGGGCTAAGGCGCCCCTCGAACTCGGCCGATAGCCGGTCGAGCAGGCCGCGCATCTCCTCCTGCGGCCGCAGTTCCAGTCGGCCGACCAGATGCACGGCGACATAGTTCCAGGTCGGCACCTGCTCCTCCATCCCGTACCAGTCGGGCGAGACATAGCTGTCCGGCCCGCTGACCACGAGCCGCCCCGGCACCGGCTCTGCCAGCAGCCGCACGATCGGGTTCGATCGCACCAGATGCAGTTCGACCACATCCCCGGCCGGGTTCAGCAGGAATGGCACATGGCTGATCAACGGCGCGCCTTGCGCCGCCATCGCCAGCACGCCGAACCCTCGGGCGCGTGCGAACTCCAGATTGCGCGCGGTGCTTTCGCCGCGAAACGCGAGGTTGGGGTGCATGCTTGTCCTCCTGTCCTGCAGGAACGTCTTGCAGCGCAGCCCGCTGCTTGGCAAGCGCTCCTCGGTTCGTGCTCGCACCGAGGCGCGCCAGCCGGCATGCCTGCGTCACCGGCCGCGCCGCGCTCCAGATCACGGCCACCCGGCCGAAACGTCACGGCACCGCCTGATCTTCATCTTTCCACAAATGCTCCGGAGGCGTCTCCGCAGCACGGAGACGGGGGCAGCGCCCCCCTCCCGCCCCGTAAACCCCTTGAGGCCCGGGACGCAGCCCGCTAAGCACATCGCGCAAAGGAGCCCGCCCATGTCGATGAACAGCTTTGGCCATCTTTTCCGCGTCACCACCTGGGGCGAAAGCCACGGACCCGCGCTTGGCGCCACGGTCGACGGTTGCCCGCCGGGCGTGCCCATCGACGAGGCGATGATCCAGCACTGGCTCGACCGCCGCAAACCCGGTCAGAACAAATACACGACCCAGCGCCGCGAAGCGGACGAGGTGAAGATCCTGTCCGGCGTGTTCGAGGGCCAGACCACCGGCACGCCGGTGCAGCTGATGATCGAGAACACCGATCAGCGCTCCAAGGACTACGGTGACATCAAGGACAAGTTTCGCCCCGGCCACGCCGACATCACCTATTTCCAGAAATACGGCATCCGCGACTATCGCGGCGGCGGCCGCAGTTCGGCCCGCGAAACCGCCGCGCGGGTGGCCGCCGGTGGGCTGGCGCGTGAGGCGATCCGGGCGCTTGCGCCAAATGTCCAGATCACCGGCTACATGGTGCAGATGGGCCCGAACCGGATCGACCGCACCCGTTTCGACTGGTCGCAGATCGAACAGAACCCGTTCTGGGTGCCCGACGCCCAGGCCGCCTCCGACTGGGCCGACTATCTCGACGGGCTGCGCAAATCCGGCAACTCGGTCGGCGCGGTGATCGAGGTCGTTGCACGCGGCGTGCCCGCTGGCCTCGGCGCGCCGGTCTATGGCAAGCTCGACACCGATCTGGCCGCCGCGATGATGTCGATCAACGCGGTCAAGGGCGTCGAGATCGGCGAGGGCATGGCCGCCGCCGAACTGACTGGCGAGGCCAATGCCGACGAGATCTTCATGGGACAGAACGGCCCGCAATACAGCTCGAACCACGCCGGCGGCATTCTGGGCGGCATTTCCACCGGGCAGGACATCGTGGTGCGGTTCGCGGTGAAACCCACCTCCTCGATCCTGACCACCCGCAAGACCATTACCAGGACCGGCGAGGAAACCGAGATCATCACCAAGGGCCGCCACGACCCCTGCGTCGGCATCCGTGCCGTGCCGGTGGGCGAGGCAATGATGGCCTGCGTGATTCTCGACCACCTGCTGCTGCACCGCGGCCAGATCGGGGCCAATCGTGGCCATATCGGCTGACCTGCACGACGCGCTACGCAGCCTTGTCGCCACGCGCATGGTCACCGACCCGGCACATGACCTGGCGCATCTGGACCGGGTCTGGGTCAATGTGCAGGCCATTGCCGGACCCGGGGCCGACAGGGATGTGCTGCTTGCCGCCAGCTATCTGCACGACCTCGTGAACCTGCCCAAGAACGCGCCCGACCGGCACACCGCCTCACGCCGCTCGGCGGAGGCGGCCGAGCCGCTGCTGCGCGAGCTTGGTTTCGATGCCATGCGCATCGCCGCCACCCGGCACGCCATCGTGGCGCACAGTTTCTCTGCCGGCATCCCGCCCGAGACCGAGGAGGCCCGTATCCTGCGCGACGCCGACCGGCTCGATGCGCTGGGCGCCATCGGCATCGCACGCAACTTTTCCGTCTCGGGGTCGCTGGGCCGGGCGCTCTATGACCCCGCCGACCCGTTCTGCGAACACCGCGCCCCCGACGATACGCTCTATTCGCTCGATCACTGGCGGGTGAAACTTCTGGCCCTGCCGCAGGGCATGCTGACCACCAAGGGCCGCGTCCTGGCCGAGGCGCGCATCGCGCTGATGCTGCGCTTTCTCGACGATTTCGCCGCCGAGATCGGCACCCCCCTGCCTGTCGGTTGGATTCAGGCTTGAGCCAGATCCTGAGCATCACCTTCCCGATCTACGCCGCTCTGGCGGTCGGGTTCCTGGTGGTCCGGCAGGGCTGGTTCAGCACCGGCGACATGCGGGTTCTGGGCCGCTATGTGATGGATATCGCGCTGCCCGCGCTTCTCTTCAACGCGGTGGCCAGCCGCGATGTGGCCGAGGTGTTTCACCCCGGCTACATGCTGGCCTTTGCTGCCGCCGGCCTTGCCACAGTCGGGCTCAGCTATCTGTGGTTCACGCTGGCGGGCACCGAGGCCAGCCGCCGCGCGGTGGCCGTGATGGGCAGTTCCTGCCCCAATTCCGGTTTTGTCGGCTATCCTGTGATGCTGCTCACCTTTCCCGATCTGGCGGGCGTGATTCTGGCGCTCAACATGCTGGTCGAGAACGTGCTGATCATCCCCGCCTGCCTGATCCTGATGGACATGGCGCGTGGGCGCGGCCAGGGCGGCATCGGCCAGCGAATCGCGGGCATCCTCTGGGGCGTGCTGAAACGTCCGATGGTGATCGGCCTGCTTTTGGGTCTGGCGGTCAGCCTCGCAGGCGTACCCATGCCGCAGGCCGTGACCCGGCTGATGCAGATGCTGGCCGCCTCCGCCTCGGCGCTGGCGCTCGTCGTGATCGGCGGTTCGCTCGCGGGCCTCAGCTGGCGCGGCAGCCGCTGGCATGCGGTGCAGATCTCGGCGCTGAAACTGCTGCTTCATCCGGCGCTGGCCCTTCTGGCGGTGATGCTGGTCGCCGCGATCGGCCTGCCGCTGGACGCCAACATGCGCACCGCCCTGATCCTGTCGGCGGCGATGCCGATGTTCGGCATCTACGCCGTTCTTGCGCAGGAACTGAGGCACGAAGGCATGGCCTCGATCGCGCTGCTCACGGCAACCACGCTGGCCTTCTTTACACTCTCGGGCCTCCTCTGGTGGCTGACCTGATCAGCGCCAGGCGGCGGGCGACGATCCCAGATCGCAAGCCGCACTGTCCCAGTGCATCGGCGCCCCCTCGACGCTCAGCGCCGGCTTCAACCGCCGCGCCGGTCCCCAAGGCGTCTGCTCCTGCCAATCCGACAGGTCATCGGGCGCAGACCCGGTGATCGCCGGACCCTCCTCGGCCGCCTCCAAGGCACAATGCAGTTCTGCCGTCCGCGCCAAGGACAACCGGGCCGAGGACACGCCCTCGCCCCGCGCCGCCCGCGCCAGCGCCGACAAGACCGCCGCCGCCATCAGGTAGCCCGTCGCATGGTCCAGCGCCTGCACCGGCAACGGATGCGGCTTGTCGGCCCCGGCCCAACCCATGCCCGCCTTGGCGATGCCACAGCTCATCTGCACCAGCGAATCGAACCCGCGACGCCCCGCCCATGGCCCGGTCCAGCCATAGGC
This sequence comes from Ruegeria marina, assembly GCF_900101475.1. Taxonomy (GTDB): domain Bacteria; phylum Pseudomonadota; class Alphaproteobacteria; order Rhodobacterales; family Rhodobacteraceae; genus Ruegeria_B; species Ruegeria_B marina. Next base: position 21,780 of record NZ_FMZV01000017.1, read on the forward strand.
GCAGAGGCTCACCTCGATCAGGTTCGGCGCCAGTTCCATCCGCCGCTCGGGCGGCACCAACGCATCCAGCGCGCCGGGCCGATAGCCATGCACCAGCACATCCGCCCCCTCCAGCAGCGCCTCGAACCGGACCCGGTCGGCGGCCTGTTTCAGGTCCAGATGGGCACAGGTCTTGCCCAGTGTTACATCTGGCACCACCCCCGGTTCCGACCAGCTTGGCGGGTCGATGCGCAGCACCTCGGCCCCGTACCCGGCCAGCGTCCGAGTCGCCATCGGCCCCGCCAGCACCCGTGTCAGGTCGAGCACCCTCAGCCCCGCCAGCGGCCGCGCCCGCGTGCCGCCATAATCGCGCAAGGCACCTGCGCGCGTCGCCCAATGCACCAGCGGTTCCGCCGCCACCGCTGCCCCCTGCGGATGCGCCAGCCAGGCCGCGCGATCGCGCATCGCCGCCGCAGCTCCGCCCGCGCTCACAACAGCGGTTTCCAGCGCGTCGATCTGCCAGCCGCGCAGCGCCTCGGCCACCTTTGCGCGCTCGGCCCCGCACCCAAGTACCGACAGCGCCGCATCCCGGTGATGCGGCGCATTGGTATGCAACCTGATCCAGCCATCCGCCGCCGCATAGTCACCCGCAATCGGATCCCAGGCGCCGGGCATCTGCCAGCCCTGTGGATGGATTGACCAGGAGTACCACAGCGACGCCAACCGCCGGTCGACCATGACCGCCGGGCGCGGCCCAAGACCCTTGGCCTCGATCAACGCGCCCAGCGCCGAACCCACCGCGCCAAAGCATCTGGTCGCGAGTTCTGTCACCGCGAACCGCGAAGGCCACGCGCCCCGACCCTGAACATCAAACGCCTGCGGTCCGAATGCGGCTGATACCTGATCCATACCCTGTGCTCCCGTGAACTTTCTGCACTTGCACAATGACTGTTACCGTTACCAGAAATCAACCAATTGATCTTTCCCAGCCAAAGGCGCAGGTTCGCGCCATGGCAAAGCCCTTAACATCGCATCGACCGATTCTGGCGGTCACACTGAAACTCGGCGCGCTGTTCCTGTTCACCGGCATGTCGGCGATGATCAAGGCATTATCCGCCGATTTTCCACCCGGCGAGATGGTGTTCTTCCGGTCGCTCTTTGCCATCCCGGTCATCTTCGTCTGGCTGATCGCACGCGGCGAGATGCGGCAGGGTCTGATCGTCAAGAAACCGATGGGCCATTTCTGGCGCGGCGTTCTGGGTACCGGAGCCATGGGGCTGACCTTTACCGGGCTTGGCCTGCTGCCCTTGCCCGAAGTGACGGCCATCGGCTATGCCACCCCGATCTTTACCCTGATCCTGGCGGCACTGATGCTGGGCGAGACCATCCGGCTGGTGCGCATCGGCGCCGTGGTACTGGGTCTGCTGGGGGTGATCGTCATGCTCTGGCCGCGGCTGGGCGCGGGGGCCTCGCTGGACCAGGCGGCCACCATCGGGGCGCTCTGCATATTGGGGGCTACCATCGCCCGCGCCTTTGTCCAGATCCATATCCGGCAATTGGTGCAGGTCGATCATGCCGCCGCCATTGTCTTCTATTTCTCGCTGACGGCGACACTGCTTTCCGGGCTGACAGTCTTTTTCGGCTGGACCATGCCAACCTGGGAGCAGGCCGCGATCCTGATCCTGACCGGGCTGGTCGGCGGCGTGGCGCAGATCCTCGTCACCTCCTCCTACCGGTTTGCCCAGGCCTCGATGCTGGCGCCCTACGACTATGCCTCGATGCTGTTCGCCATCGTCATCGGCTATCTCTGGTTCGACGAATTGCCGACCCTGGTGATGCTGGCCGGCGCCACGCTGGTGATTGCGGGCAACGTGGTCGTGATCTGGCGCGAGCGGCAGCTGGGCCTCGACACGGCCAAGACACGCCCGCTCAATCCCAAGGCATGACCTTTACCTTTCCGCGCCACGCCCTAGGGTAGCGCGCAACCGGGAAAGGAATGAAGATGACCGACGCACAGGATCACAAGGAAAAGATGAAGGCCGTGCAGGCCGAGCACCGCAAGAAAGTGTCCGAGGCGGTCGACCCCGGCCGCGGGCTGGTGCTGATCAATACCGGCAAGGGCAAGGGCAAGTCCTCGGCTGCCTTCGGCGTGGTGATCCGGGCGCTGGGCTGGGGGCAAAAGGTCGCCGTGGTCCAGTTCATCAAGGGCAAGTGGAAAACCGGCGAGCGGCGTTTCTTCGAAGAACACAATCTGGTGACCTGGCACACGATGGGCGAGGGTTTCACCTGGGACACCCAGGACCGCGACCGCGACATCGCCGCCGCCACCGCCGCCTTTGCCAAGGCGCGCGAATTGATGGAGAGCGGCGATTACGACCTGGTGGTGCTGGACGAGATCAACATCGCGCTGCGCTATGAATACCTGTCGGTCGATACTGTGCTTGACGGGCTCAAGGCGCGCTCGGACCGCACCAGCGCGTTTCTTACGGGGCGCGACGCGCCGCAGGCGCTGCGCGACTATGCCGATCTGGTGACCGAGATGACGGTCGAGAAACACCCGTTCGAAGCCGGGATCAAGGCGCAGCGCGGCGTGGATTTCTGACCCGCATGACCCGGCAGGCCGAGAACCTCAGCGGCAGTCTCTACATGGTCGCCGCCATGGGCGCCTTTGCGCTCGAGGATATGTTCGTCAAATCCGCCACCGCCGTCCTGCCCGTCGGGCAGGTGCTGATCCTCTTCGGGCTTGGCGGCATGGCGATATTTGCCCTGCTGGCCCGCTGGCGCGGTGAGGCGGCGCTGGTCCGGCCTGACCGGACCTTAGCCGTCCGTTCCGGTTTCGAGGTGATGGGCCGCATCTGCTATACGCTGGCGCTGGCGTTGACGCCCCTCACCAGCACCTCGGCCATCCTTCAGGCGACCCCGCTGGTGGTGGCGATGGGGGCGGCACTGTTTCTGGGCGAAACCGTGGGCTGGCGGCGTTGGGTGGCGATCCTGATCGGGCTGGCCGGTGTGCTGCTGATCCTGCGGCCCGGAATGGAAGGGTTCGTCCCCGCCTCGATCTTTGCCGTCCTCGGCATGATCGGCTTTGCCGGGCGCGATCTGGCCACCCGCGCCGCGCGGCCCCGGCTGAGCAACGCGCAACTGGGCGTCTACGGTTTCGGCGCGCTGGTCGTGTCGGGCGTGCTGGCGCTCGGCTGGACCGGCGGAGCCACCTTGCCCGATCCGCATACGGCCCTGCACCTGGCCGCCGCGATCCTGTTCGGTGTTCTGGCCTACGAATGCCTGACCCGCGCGATGCGGCGGGGCGAGATCTCGGTCATCGCACCCTTCCGTTATGTCCGGCTGGTCTTTGCCATGATCCTCGGCATCGTCGTTTTCGGCGAAAGCCCCGATGCCGCCACCTGGGCTGGCAGCGCCATCATCGTTGCCGGCGGCATCTACACCATCCTGCGCGAGCGGCGTGCAAGACGCTGACTGGCCCCGCCGGGGCCAGCCGCAGAATTTCTGTCACGGGAAGATTTTCGATCTTCCGCCCCAACCGTCAGAGCGCGGTCAGGACCGGGTCGAGCGTGACAGACCACAGTTCGCTATTGCCGCGATCCATCAGCCGCACCTTCATCTGCTGGGTCGCGCCGTTGATGTCCACGAGACCGAAGAACTGCAGCCCCATGCTGGGCGGCAGGTTCGCCCCCTGCTCTGGCGCAGGCGCCTTGACGAATTTCACCTCGGGGCCAAAGGTTTGGTCCAGCTCGTTGGGGCCGAATGTTCCGGCATGCAGCGGGCCCGAGACGAATTCCCAGAACGGGTCGAAATCCTGGAACTGCGCCCGGTCCGGGCTGTAGTGATGCGCGGCGGTGTAATGCACATCCGCGGTGAACCACACGGTGTTCCGGATACCCGCGCTCTTGATGAACCGCAACAGATCGGCAATCTCCAGCTCGCGCCCTCTGACCGGACCATTGTCGCCGTTCGCGATCGCCTCGGCCCCGGCCTGCTCCTTCCAGTTGTCCCAGACGATCACGCCGATCGGCATGTCCGAGGCGATCACCTTCCACGTCGCGGTCGAGGCCGCCAGTTCCCGCTTGATCCAGGCCAGCTGCTCGGCACCCAGGATGCGGCTCTGGTCGGTAATCTCTTCCTCCATAGAGGCACCGTTCGGCCCGCGGTAGCTGCGCAGGTCAAGGAAGAACACGTCCAGCATCGGCCCGTAAGAGATCTTGCGATAGACCCGGCCTGGCTCGGCCGGGGTGATCCTGAGCGGCGTCATCTCGTGGAAGGCGCGGGCTGCCCGGCTTTGCAGCACATGCACGGATTTTTCGGAGTAGCGGTCATCGCTCAACAGGTCCTTTGCATCGGACCAGTTGTTGACCACCTCGTGGTCGTCCCACTGGAAGAACGTCGGGCAAACGGCGTTCATCGCCTGCACATGCGCGTCCATCAGGTTGTATTTCCACTGGCCGCGGAATTCGTCCAGGGATTCGGCGACCTTGCGCTTCTCGTCGATCAGGGTGGTGTTTTTCCAGATCACCGCGCCGTCCTTTTCGACCACGTCCTTCATCGGACCGTCCGCATAGATCGTGTCGCCTGAGTGGATGAAGAAATCGGGCTGGTGCTGCGCCATCGTGGCATAGGTCCGCATGCCCTCGTCATCGATGCCCCAGCCCTGGCCGGCGGTATCGCCCGACCAGGCAAAGCGCACGTCGCGCCTTGCGTTGGGCGCGGTGCGGAACCGGCCGACAATCGGCTCGGACAGCGCGCTGATGTCGTTCAGGTCCGCGGCGACAAAGCGATAGAACACGTCCTGATCCGACGGCAGCCCCTCGACCAGCCGCTTTACGGCAAAATCGCTGTCCGGCGTGGCGAACATCGGCGTCAGGCGGCGCGCATCCGCAAAACTCTCGGTGGTGGATATGTCCATCATCACCCTTGCCGGGCGGTCGGTGCGCGTCCAGATCATCCCCGAGACGGTGTCAACGTCACCGGATTGCACCCCATGGGTAAACATCGGGCGCGACGAGGCCCGGCTGATCGCGGGCATCGCCAACGTGGCTGTAAAGGCTGTGCCACCGGCCAGAAATGCGCGGCGCGAAGGGTGAAGAATGCGTGTCATGCGAAAACTCTCCTGTCTGGCGGCCGGGTGTTCCGGTCCGCTCGATTGGCAAGACGCATGAGAGCCGCAGAAGTGTAAAATCCGCGGCTCAGATTCTTGAACTTCTCACGATGATACTGTGACAGGTCCGGCCCGTCACCACATGCCGGCACGGAGTTCCGCGCCTGTCGCGCCACTTGATCCTGTTCCAACGCGACCCACTGCATCGTCGAGGTCACGACCCGGATCGTCTAAACGAAGAAGGGCGCCGGATTACCGGCGCCCAAACTTAACACGGGTCGAGCTTTAGGCCCGAACCAGCGCCTCATACTCCGCCGCGATATCGCGGGTCATCTGGCCCACTTCGAAAGTATAGGGGCCGATCTGACCCACCGGGGTGACCTCGGCGGCGGTGCCGGTCAGCCAGCACTGTTCGAACCCTTCCATCTCTTCCGGCTTGATGCGGCGCTCATGCACGGTGATGCCCTTGTCCTTGAGCATCTGGATTACCGTCTGCCGGGTGATCCCGTTCAGGAAGCAGTCGGCCAGCGGCGTATGCACTTCGCCATCCTTGACAAAGAACACGTTGGCGCCGGTCGCCTCGGCCACATAGCCGCGCCAGTCCATGAACAGCGCGTCCGAACAGCCCTTGGCCTCGGCCTTGTGCTTGGAGATGGTGCAGATCATGTAAAGACCCGCCGCCTTGGCATGCACCGGGATGGTATCCGGGCTGGGCCGCTTCCATTCCGCGATGTCCAGCTTGGCGCCCTGCATCTTGGCGTCGCCGTAATAGGCGCCCCAGGGCCAGACCGCGATTGCCATCCGCACCGGGTTGCGGGCCGAGGCCACGCCCATATCTTCGCCCGAACCGCGCCAGACCAGCGCGCGCACATAGGCGTCCGTCAACCCGCTGGCTTTCAGCGTCGCTTCCTTGGCGGCCTCGATCTCGTCCACCGAATAGGGCATCGGCATGTCCAGAGCCTTGGCGGACGCGACCAGGCGTTCGGAGTGTTCGCGGCTCTTGAAGATCTTGCCGTTATAGGCCCGCTCGCCTTCGAAAACCGAACTGGCATAGTGCATCGCATGGGTCAGAATATGGACCTTGGCATCGCGCCAGGGAACAAACTCGCCATCCATCCAGATCACGCCGTCGCGATCGTCATAAGCCGTCATGTCATATCCTCCAGCCCAGCCGTTTTCCAATAATTGCGCACATTAGGTCCGACCCGGACACAAAGTTGCGCAAAAACTGCGACTCGATACTTGTTCCATATTGGAATGTCAATAAGACTGACATAAACTGTCCGAACCCAAGGAAGAGGCACACCATGTCCGATGCACGGCCGGCTCAGGCCTTTGGCGGGGAAAGCTTGCTGTTTCTGACAGACGAGCAGTTGCGTCAGGGGATAGAAGCAATGTTCTTCGCCTATCGCGGCTTTACCGCCGATCCCGACCGGATTCTGGCCGAACTGGCCTATGGACGCGCGCACCACAGGGCCATCCATTTCATAAACCGCGCGCCGGGAACCACGGTGAACAACCTGCTGGCCATCCTCGGCGTCACCAAGCAGTCGCTCAACCGGGTTCTGCGCACCCTGATTGCTGATGGCCTTGTCGAAAGCCGGGTCGGCACCGAAGACAAGCGCGAACGCCATCTATACCTTACAGCCGAGGGAGCCGCGCTTGAATCCAAACTTTCGGACGCCCAGCGCGTCCGTATGCGCAGCGCCTACAAGGAGGCCGGCCCCGAGGCCGTCGCCGGGTTCCGCCAGGTGCTCGAGGCGATGATGGACCGCGAGATGCGGCGCACCTATGCCAAACTGCGGGACAGTTCCTCATGACCACGCTCGAGTCCCACCTGCTGATCGTCGACGATGACGAGCGTATCCGCGACCTGCTCAAGAAGTTCCTGATTCGCAACGGTTTCCTCGTGACCGCTGCCCGCGATGCCGCCCATGCGCGCAGGGTGCTGTCGGGACTCGACTTCGACCTGATCGTGATGGACGTGATGATGCCGGGCGAGGATGGCGTCAGCCTGACCCGGTCACTGCGCGAAACCCTGTCTATCCCGATCCTGCTTCTTACCGGGCGCGGCGAGACCGAGCACCGCATCGCCGGACTTGAAGCCGGGGCCGACGACTATCTGGCGAAGCCGTTCGAGCCGCGCGAGCTATTGCTCAGGATAAATGCCATCCTGCGACGGGTCCCCGAAACGCTCGCCCAGGAGGCGGCACCCAAATTCCTGCAACTGGGCCCGATCCGTTACGATATCGAGCGTGGCGAACTGTGGCAGGGCGACAAGCTCGTCCGCCTCACCGCGACCGAAAGCCAGCTTATGAAGATCTTTTCGGCTCGACCGGGAGAGGCTTTCTCGCGAACGAAACTGGTCGAAGAACTGGGCCGAGATCGCGGTCAGGCGCAGGAACGCGCGGTCGACGTGCAGATCACCCGCCTCCGGCGGAAGATCGAGCCGAACCCGAAACAACCACGATACCTGCAAACGGTGCGCGGCGCGGGCTATATGCTGGCGCCGGATTGACCCCAGCGCATCGCCACAAGGAACGCTGATGAAAACCGCCCTGATCACCCATGCCGACTGTCTGAACCATGTCACCCCCACGGGACACCCCGAGCGGGTGGCCCGGCTCGAACATGTGCTTCACGCCCTCGAACCGCTCGACCTGCGCCGCGTCACCGCGCCGCTGGCTGCCGAAGACGACCTGCTGCGCGTTCATCCTGCAGGCTATATCTCCGATATCCGCGATGCCCGCCCTGACGAGGGGTTCACACAGATCGACGGCGACACCTTCCTGTCGCCCGGATCGGTCGATGCCGCGTTCCGTGCCGCAGGCGCGGTGGTGCGCGCGGTTGATATCGTGCTGGGCGGCGCGGTGCAAAATGCGTTCTGTGCCATCCGTCCGCCGGGGCACCATGCCGAACGGGAAACCGCGATGGGCTTCTGCCTCTTCGGCAATGCCGCGCTTGCGGCGAAACACGCGCTCGACCATCACGGACTTTCGCGTGTGGCCGTGGTCGATTTCGACGTGCATCACGGCAACGGCACCCAGGACCTCTTGTGGGACGAGGCGCGCGCGCTTCTGATCACCAGCCAGCAGATGCCGCTCTGGCCCGGCACTGGCCGCCCGGACGAGGATGGCGCGCATGGCCAGATCCTCAACATCCCGCTGGCCCCCGGCACCGGCGGTGCCGAGATGCGCGCGGCCTACACGGCCCAGGCTTTCCCGCGCCTGCGCGCCTTCAAGCCCGAACTCATCATCATCTCCGCCGGATTCGACGCCCACCAGGACGACCCGCTGGCCAACCTGAACTGGTCCACGGCCGACTTCGCCTGGCTCACCGCCGAGCTGTGCACGCTGGCGCAGGAACTGTGCCAGGGCCGTATCGTCTCGACTCTCGAAGGCGGTTATGATCTGAACGCGCTCGCCGCCGCCACGCGCGCGCATGTACAGGAACTGATAAAGGCCGCGACATGACCGAGACACCCGTCGAACAGATGAGTTTTGAACAGGCGATGAAAGAGTTGGAAACCGTGGTCGGCCAGCTTGAACGCGGCGATGTGGCGCTGGACCAGTCCATTGCCCTTTACGAACGCGGCGCGGCACTGAAAAAGCGTTGCGAGGACGAGCTGCAGCGCGCCGAGGAAAAGGTCGCCGCCATCACGCTCGACTCCAATGGTCAGCCCACCGGAACCAAGCCGGTCGAAGGTCTCTGACCATGTTCGGCGAAAGGCTGGCGCGGGACGCCGCGCTGATCCAGCGCACATTCGACGCTGTGCTGGGTGAGCTGGAGTCGCTCGACATCACCCGCGCCATGGCCTGGACGACCGAAGGCGGCAAGCGCCTGCGCGGTTTCCTTGTGCTGGAAAGCGCGCGTCTGCACGGTGTGGACGAGGCGCGCGCCATCTGGCCCGCCACCGCCATCGAGGCGCTGCATGCCTATAGCCTGGTACATGACGACCTGCCCTGCATGGACGACGACGACCTGCGCCGGGGCCGCCCCACCGCCCATGTGAAGTGGGACGAGGGCACCGCCGTGCTGGCCGGGGACGCATTGCAATCGCTGGCCTTCGAACTGTGTACCCGCCCCGAGGTCGGCTCCGCCGAGGTTCGCGTCGCCCTGGCGCTGACGCTGGCGCAGGCCGCCGGCGCGCGCGGCATGGTGCTGGGCCAGGCGCTCGATATCGCCGCCGAAACCGCACCCGAACCGCTGACACTCGACCAGATCACCCACCTTCAGGCGGGCAAGACCGGCGCGCTGATCGAATGGTCCGCCGCCGCAGGCGCCGTGCTGGCGCAGGCCGATCCCACCCCCTTGCGCCAATATGCCCGCGCGCTGGGCCTTGCCTTCCAGATCGCCGACGACATCTTGGATGTCGAAGGCGATGCTGAAAAGGCCGGCAAGCGGCTGCAAAAGGACGCGGGCGCGGGCAAGGCCACCTTTGTCTCGCTACTGGGTCTCGATGCCGCCAGGAACCGCGCGCGCGATCTCGTCGACCAGGCCTGCACCGCGCTCGCCCCCTATGGCGCGAGCGCCGAAACCTTGAAGGAAGCCGCCCGCTTCGTTATTGCGCGCGAGAACTGAACCACGAAGGACGCCATGCCTGACCGCCCGCATACCCCGCTTCTTGACCAGGTGACCCGTCCGGCGGACCTGAAACGGTTCTCCGACGCGCAGCTGACCCAACTGGCAAGCGAACTGCGCGCCGAAACCGTCTCGGCCGTGTCGGTCACCGGCGGCCACCTGGGCGCGGGGCTTGGCGTGGTGGAACTGACCGTGGCGCTGCACGCTGTCTTTGACACACCGCGCGACAAGGTGATTTGGGACGTCGGCCATCAGTGCTATCCGCACAAGATCCTGACCGAACGCCGCGACCGTATCCGCACGCTGCGCGCAAAGGACGGGCTGTCAGGCTTCACCAAGCGCTCCGAGTCGCCTTATGACCCCTTTGGCGCCGCGCACAGCTCTACCTCGATCAGCGCGGCACTGGGCTTTGCCGTGGCCCGCGACCTGGGCGGCGTGACGCCCGAGGGGCTGGGTGACGCCATTGCGGTGATTGGCGACGGCTCGATGTCCGCCGGCATGGCCTTCGAGGCGATGAACAACGCCGGCCACCTGAAAAAGCGCCTCATCGTCATCCTCAACGACAACGAGATGTCGATCGCCCCGCCGACCGGCGCGCTCTCGACCTATCTCTCGCGCCTCTACACCGAAGCCCCCTTTCACGAGCTGAAGGCCGCCGCCAAGGGCGCGGTGTCGCTCTTGCCTGAACCCTTCCGCGAAGGCGCCAAACGCGCCAAGGAGATGCTCAAGGGCATGGCCGTGGGCGGCACCTTGTTCGAGGAACTGGGGTTCTCCTACATCGGTCCCATCGACGGGCACGATCTGAGTCAGCTGCTGCCCGTCCTGCGCACCATCAAGGCCCGCGCCACCGGCCCGATCCTGCTGCATGTGCTGACCAAAAAGGGCAAGGGCTATGCCCCCGCCGAACGCGCCCGCGACCGGGGCCATGCCACCGCGAAATTCGACGTGGTCACCGGCAAGCAGCACAAGGCCCCCTCCAACGCGCCCTCCTATACCTCGGTTTTCGGCAAGGCGCTGGTCGATCAGGCCGCACGCGACGACAAGATTGTCGCCGTCACCGCCGCCATGCCCGATGGCACCGGGCTGAACCTCTTTGCCGAACGCTACCCCTCGCGCTGTTTCGACGTGGGCATAGCGGAACAGCACGGCGTGACCTTCTCCGCCGCGCTGGCCGCAGGCGGCATGAAACCCTTCTGCGCGATGTATTCGACCTTCCTCCAGCGCGGCTATGACCAGGTGGTGCATGATGTCGCGATCCAGCGTCTGCCGGTGCGTTTCGCCATCGACCGGGCTGGGCTGGTCGGTGCCGACGGTGCCACCCATGCCGGCAGTTTCGACATCGCCTACATGGCCAACCTGCCGGGCATGGTGGTGATGGCCGCCGCGGACGAGGCCGAACTGGTGCACATGGTCGCCACCGCCGCCGCGCATGACGACGGCCCCATCGCCTTCCGTTATCCGCGCGGCGAGGGCGTGGGCGTCGAAATGCCCGAACAGGGCGAGGTGCTGGAAATCGGCAAGGGCCGGATGATCCAGCAAGGCGCCCGCGTGGCGATCCTGTCCTTTGGCACAAGGCTGGCCGAGGTGCAAAAGGCCGCCGAGGCGCTGGCGGCCAAGGGAATCACCCCCACCATCGCCGACGCCCGCTTCGCCAAACCGCTCGACCGCGACCTGATCCTGCAACTGGCTCATGACCACGAGGCGTTGATCACCATCGAAGAAGGCGCCGTTGGCGGCTTTGGCAGTCACGTGGCGCAACTGCTCTCGGACGAGGGCGTGTTCGACCATGGGCTGAAATTCCGCTCGATGGTCCTGCCCGACACGTTCATCGACCAGTCCAGCCCCGAGGATATGTACACCACCGCCGCCATGAACGCCCCCCAGATCGAGGCCAAGGTGCTCGAGGTGCTGGGCGTAGCGAAGATCGGGGAAAAGCGGGCGTAAACGCCTCTCCGGGTTCCCCTTCCCGGTGTTTCGGACATCGTGCCCGAAAGGAGTGCAGGGCAGGCCGGCTTCGGCCTTCCCGGAAAGTATCGAACAGCCGATCATGGCTGGAATGTCAGACGTTGTCCGCGCCTCGCCGGAACTTGCCGCCATCGTGGAACGATGGATCAACGCCTATGGCAATGGAGATGGGGAAACGGTCGAGCATCTCTTCTCCGAAGAAACCGCTCTATCCTATTTCGGCTCTGCCGAGGGCGAGTACTGGCGCGACGACGCATTGCGGCGCAGTTTTGCAAGCTAAATTGGCGAGGTTCCCCGGTTCCGCTGGAAACCGGCCGAAATCTGCGGATATGAATGCGGGTCGATCAGCTGGGTCGAGTGGCAGGCCGAGATCGAAGCGATCAAGACCGGCCAAACCCTAGGGATGCGGTCGACCGTGATCTTCAGGCTCGCGAAAGGCACGTGGAAGATCATCCATGTTCACAACTCGCTCCCTGTCAACAACGTCAAAGGCTTCGGCTACGAGGCGCGGGGGTTCGAGGAACTTCTCGACGCGGCCCTGTCCTCACCCTACGAACTGGGGCCAAGCGGCATGGCATCGGTGATGTTCACCGACATCGCGGACAGTACGCGGATCGCCGAGACCATCGGGGACCACCTTTGGACCGAGGCAGTGCGCCGGCATCTGCGCCTGATCCAGAAACATAACGTCGAAGGCGGAGGAAAGGTCGTCAAATCGCTCGGGGATGGCGTGATGTCGAGCTTTTCCTCGGCCCGAGCGGCCTTGTCGACCGCCAGGATGATTCAGCGCGCGAACTCGGCAGAGACGACAGAACCGAAACTCCAGGTTCGCATCAGTGTACACACGGGCGAAGTGATGGCATCCGACAGCGACCATTTCGGAACCGTCGTCAACAAGGCCGCGAGAATTGCCGCGTTGGCCGCACCCGGTGACATCTGCGTATCGGATGCCACCCGGATCATGGTCGGCGGAGCGACCGACTTTGTATTCCACGATCAGATGACGGTTCCGTTGAAGGCGCTGGAAGGCGAACATTCACTCTGTAAGCTGAGTTGGCGAGACCGGGGATGATCCCGATAACCGAACGCCTTGTTCTACGGCGTCCGAAGTTCGGCACGGACGGTGCCTGAACTCCGTTTCAAAACGGCCAATTGCCGTCTCGGACCAAGTGCAAAACGGTCAAGATACCTGTGCATTGGCGTACATCACCCCTCTTGCGCCAGCGCCTCCAGCCCGATCCTGTAATTGGGATATTTCAGCGTGACGCCCAGTTCATTCTTGATGCGGTCATTTCGCACCCGCTTGTTTTCGCTGTAGAAACTGCGCGCCATCGGGGTCAGGTCGGCCTTGTCGAAATCCACCGCGGGCGGCAGGGGGAGGCCCTGCAACTCGGCCGCATAGGCGATCACATCCTGCGGCGGCACCGGTTCGTCATCGCAGACATTGTAGATCGTACCGGGGTTCGGCCGATCCATGGAGGCCGATAAAACCTGAGCTATATCAGCAACATGAATGCGCGAGAACACCTGTCCCGGCTTGATGATCCGGCGGATGCCGCCCTTGCCCAGCTTGGAAAACGGCCCTCGTCCGGGACCATAGATTCCGGCCAGCCGAAAGATGTGAACCGGCAGATCGGGCACCGCCTGCCATTGCTGTTCGGCCATCACCCGCCAGCGTCCCCGTGCTGCGGTCGGCGCGACCGGCGTGGTCTCGTCGACCCAGGCACCGTCGTGATCGCCATAGACGGCGGTGGTGGATAGATAGCCAACCCATTGAAATTGATTTGCTCTTTTCGCGATCTCGTCCCCCAGTGCCGCGAGGATCGGATCGCCCGAGGCATCGGGCGCCGTCGAGATCAGCAGATGCGTAACGCCGTCAAGGGTCACGTCGCTGCCCGGCCACAGCACCGGTTCCGCGCCGGCCTGCCGGATCTCCTCCAGTTGATCGGGGTTGCGGGTGGTGCCGATGATCCGCCAGCCGCGCGGCGCCAGCAGCCGTGACAGCGCCCGAGCCGAGTATCCGTGTCCAAAGGAAAGAAGCGTACTTGTCATGTCCCATTGATGCGATCCGCCGCCGGAACAATCAAGCGTGTGATCGCCGCACTTGATTCGAATCTGTCATTGAGCCTTTCATTTGTACATGAGTACAAAAACACCAGACCTGACCGCCGCCTACGGCCTCAAAACCCCTGACGACAACCGCAAGCTCTATGCCGAGTGGGCCGGGGACTATGACGACGGCTTTGCCGCGCGCGAGGATTACCAGCTTCCGATGCACACCGCGCGCGCTTTCGTCGCGGCAGGTGGTCAGGGGCCTGTCCTGGATGTCGGCGCGGGCACGGGATTGTGCGGCGCCGTACTGTCCGGGTTCGGGGTCGGCCCCCTCGACGCCACCGACATCAGTGCCGAGATGCTGGCGCAGGCCATGCGCAAGGATATCTACCGCGATGCCATCGAAGCTGACTTGAACCTGGGCATTCCTGTCCCGCGCGACAGCTATTCGGGGGTCGTGTCCTCGGGCACCTTCACCCATGGCCATCTGGGTCCCGAGGTCCTGCATGCACTTCTGCGTGTCGCCCGCCCAGGCGCACAATTCGCGATCTCGATCAACGCCGCGCATTTTGTGGAAAAGGGGTTCGACTTTGCGCTGCGCCGGATGGCACAAGGGCAGATCGAGAACCTCAAACTGCCCCAGGTTCGCATCTATGGCGACCTGGCCGCCGGCCCGCACAAGGACGACATGGCCTATATTGCCCTGTTCGAGAAGTCCTAGGCGCGTAGGCCCGGTTCCCGTTCTCACGCGATGCGCTTCAGCCGCGCCCGCGGTAGGTCGGCACGCCCTGATCGGGGATCCACACACCCGGCAACTCAGGTCCGGTCTGATAGAACACGTCGATCGGCATACCACCGCGCGGATACCAGTAGGCGCCGACCCGCAGCCATTTGGGGGTCAGCGTCTCGACAAGGCGCTTGCCGATGGAAACGCTGCAATCCTCGTGAAACGCACCGTGATTGCGGAATGAGCCCAGATACAGTTTCAGCGACTTGCTCTCGACCAGCCAGTCGCCCGGCACGTAGTCGATCACGATATGGGCGAAATCGGGCTGCGCCGTCAGCGGACAGAGCGAGGTGAACTCGGGCGCGGTAAAGCGCACCGCGTAATCGGTGCCCGCCTGCGGGTTGGGCACCTTTTCCAGCACCGCCTCTTCGGGCGAGTTCGGCAGCTCGGTCTTGCCGCCCAATTGGGTCAGGTTTGCATAGATGTCCTGATTTACCATTTGATACTCCTTCCGGCGTCTCAGACGCCGCGCTTGTTGCCCCAGACCAGCACATGCAGCTGCGGCAGAATTGTAGGGGTGAACCAGCGGTCGGCCAGTGCCCGCCCGATCAGCCATTCGTACCGGGCCATGATGCCGTCCATGTCGATGGCGGCATCATGCTCGTCCGGGGGCGGTGGCGTGTGGTTGCCCGGTTGCAGATAGATCGGCAGATGCGGATAGCGCGCCGCCACCTCGCGCGCCCACAGGTAATCGGCCTCGTCGAACACGACGATCTTGATTACCGTTACCGCGTTGCGGGCCTGCGCGATACAGTCCCCGAACCGCTCCCAGTCCACCGTTTCGCCCGACGAAGGCGGTTTCGGGCTCAGGATCAGGGGAGACAGTTCCCTGAACCAGTTCCGCGCGACAGAGCCTTGGGTCTCCAGCGCAAAGCGATAGCCCTGCTCCTTGCCCATCTCGATCAGCGGGCCGAAATCCTGGATCGCGGGATTGCCACCCGACAGTGATACCGTCAGCGGCACCCCGCCCGAGAGACGCTCGACCTCGGCCCAGACCTCCTCGGTCGTCATCGGAGCCCATGTGTCGCGATAGGCGCTGTCCACCGCATGCAGGCTGTCGCACCAGGCACAGCGGTAATCGCAACCGCCCGCCCGGACGAACACGGTGGGCGCGCCAATGACCGCGCCCTCGCCCTGAATGGTGGGGCCGAAAATCTCGGCAATGCGCAACGTGGTCATGGCCGGTACTCGGCCCAGGTCTTGGGCGTTTCACTGACCCGCACAGCGCTGGTTTCCGGCCAGCGCGCCTTGCAGAAATCATAGACTTCTTTCGCCAGCCGCTCGGACGTGACCATGTCATGACCGAACACTTCGTTCAGGTGGCGGTGGTCCAGCGCATCGTCGATCCAGGTCTTGAGCGGTTTCAACGCGCGGTAATCGCGTACGAACCCGTTGGCATCCAGCTCGGCCGAGGCCAGCTCGACCTCGACGATATAGTTGTGCCCATGCAGTCGGGCGCAGGGGTGATCGTCGGGCAGATGGCAGAGCTGGTGCGAGGCCGAGAAATGGAACTCCTTGGTGATCCGGTACATTAGCGCCCCTCCACCGCCGCGCGCCAGAACTCGGGGTCGGCATAGGCTGTCGGGTCCGTGACGCCCGCCAGATGAAACGCCTCGCGCCGTTCGACGCAGGTGCCGCAGCGGCCGCAATGCACCTCGCCCCCCTTGTAGCAGGACCAGGTATCGGCAAAGGGCGTGTTGTGCCGCGCCCCCTCGGTCACGATGGCCGATTTCGGCACATGCACGAAGGGGGTGTAGAGCCGGACATTGGCATAGCCGTCCAGCGCCTGCGCCTGCATCGCTTCGAACGCCTGGGTAAAGGCCGGGCGGCAATCGGGATATATGAAGTGGTCGCCGCCATGCACGGCGGTCGCCACCGCGTCGGCCTGTTTGGCGGCGGCGATGCCAAAGGCGATGGCCAGCATGATCGCATTGCGGTTGGGCACCACGGTGATCCTCATGGTGTCCTCGGCGTAATGCCCGTCGGGGACATCCACATCGTCGGTCAGCGCGCTGCCCGACAGATGCGCGCCGATCTGGCGCATGTCGATCAGGTCATGCGGCACGCCCAGACGCGCTGCGCATCGTGCGGCGAATTCCAGTTCCTTGTGGTGACGCTGACCGTAGTCGAAAGAAATAAGGCCGATCAGTTCCTGCTCGGCGGCCACCTTGTGGGCCAGCGATACCGAATCCAATCCGCCGGAGCAGATGACAAGTGTCTTCACGTTCGGGTCCCTTGTTTTCATTAGCCGGGTAGGCTGCGACCGGCGCCCGGATGATCCGGGCCGATAGCCTGTAACAGAGGGGAAGGGCAAAGGTAAAGACCCAGCACCTGCCCCGGCGAAAACGTGAAGGTCCGCCCAAGCGGGCGGCCCTCCCAAACCGGTGGAGCGAGTTCAGGTATACATCTGCTTTTTATACGCACGGGTCCGCGTGGTTGCCTCGGCGCTGCCATCGTGGAAGGTGCCGAACCACTTGTCGAACGGGATTTCCGAGGTGCCGTAGTTGCACTCGAAATACCGGTGATGCAGTTGATGAAAGAAGTCGCCGGTCTTGGCCGCTTCGGTCTTGCCGGCCTTGATCTTCTCGAACCCCGAATGCGACAGGATCGGGCTGACCTGCTGGAAGTAGATATGGAACAGCAGGTGCAGGGGATGCGACGGCACCACCAGGTGGATGAAATAGGTCGTGAAATAGAGGATGTTCTCGTACCAGTGATTCGAGATCCCGGACCACGGCCCGATGTTGACGTTGCGGTGATGCACCGCGTGCACGTGTTTGTAGAGCTTCGGGTGATGCTCCAGCCGGTGCACCCAGTAGAAATGCAGTCCCGACCACATCGGGATGAAGAACAGCCAGACCACGAACCAGACTGGTCCTTGAGCCCAGGTCACGGTGGGGACCCAGCCATTGGCCATGACCCAGTAGATCAGCCATTGATAGACCGTACAGACGGTCATCGCGCTGCCCAGCGTCCACCAGATATTGTCCCGGACCTGGTTGCGAAAGGTGAAGGTGCCGTTGTCCTGGGTCAGATCGCGGCGGTCGAACTTCTTGTACATGCCCTGACCCTTGCGCATGTAAAGCCACCAGTGCAGCGCGCCCGCCACCAGGATCTGCGGCACCATGTTCAAAAGCCACACCCGGACCATCCAGCCGGGCGCGAAGCTTTGCATCGCCTCCAGCGGTGGCAGGAACCAGGCATAGGTCGCTATGGCGAGCGCCAAACAGAGTGTCAGCGAGGTCAGCTGAAGCCACGCCCCGCGATACCACCGCAGCACCGCCGCCGGGCGCGGCGGCCAGCTGAACAGCGGGTTCAGCCCGACGGGGTTTTCAGGGCGATAATTCCAGCGTGCCGCCTCGGCGTCCTGACTGAAATCCGTCATGGTCGTGCCTCGTGTTTGGACAAGCCCCTTCATCCGGCCCCACTGGGCCGGTTCGGGAAGGTTGCGATTTGCAAATGTTCAGCTTGCGTAGGTGGACCCTTCGGCGTCCAGAACGGCCTTGACCTCGCGTAGATGCGCTTCGGCCTGACCGGGATAGTCGTCGAGTTCCTGCGCGGTCTTTTCGGCGATCTCGTCGCTCAGCATCCGCAGCGGGCGACCCGTTTGCAGGGCGCGGATGTAGGTCTCGGCGGCGCGCTCGAAGTAGTAGAGCCGATTCAGCGTATCGCCCACGTCGCTGCCGATCACCAGCACGCCGTGGTTGCCCATGATCATCACCCGCTTCTTCGGGTCGCTCAGCATCGAGGCACAGCGTTCCCCCTCGCTTTCAAAGGCCAGCCCGCCGAATTCATCGTCGATCACATAGCGGTTGTAGAAGGTCGCCGTGTTCTGGTCGATGGGTGGCAAGGTGCTGTCGGCGAGCGACGCCAGCACGGTGGCAAAGATCGAATGCACATGCATCACGCAACGCGCATGCGGACAGCGGCGATGGATCGAACCATGCAGACCCCAGGCCGTCGGATCGGGCGCGCCGGGCAGGTCCATCGTCGCGGGGTCGTTGGCGTCGAGCAGGAGCAGATCCGACGCCCGGATACGCGCGAAATGCATCTGGTTCGGGTTCATCAGGAATCGGGTGCCCTCTGGGTTCACCGCAAGGCTGAAATGATTGGCAACCCCTTCGTGCATGTTCAGCCGCTCGATCCAGCGAAAGGACGCGGCCAGATCGACGCGGTCCTGCCAATGGTCGATATTGGGGCGCAGGCTGGTGACGGACATGGGTGTGCTCCTGATCTCGTGTGGCATTCGGGTCGCCCAAAACCTGCCTTTTGACGTCAGGTTTGACCAACGAAAAATTTGCCTGTTTCACATTAGAAATACTTATGACAAGGTTATGGGATGCAGAACCCCCTTCCCCCGCTGGGCTGGTTGCGCACCTTCGAGGCCGCCGCCCGCCACCTGTCGTTCACCGGTGCGGCGCGCGACCTGAACATGACGCAAAGTGCTGTCAGCCAGCAGATCAAGGCGCTTGAAACACATCTGGGCCAGCCGCTGTTTCACCGTCGGCCCCGGGCGCTGGAACTGACCGAGGCCGGGATCACCTATCTGCCGGTGGTGCGCGAGGCGTTCCGCACCCTGATCCGGGGCACGCGTGCGGTGACCGGCGACCGGCAGAACACGGTGCAGGTGCAATGCAACATCACCTTTGCCGTCAACTGGCTGGGGCCACGCTTGCCCCGGTTTCGTGCGCTGCATCCGGATGTGCATCTGAACATCTTCACCGAACTGTGGGAGCCGCGCGAGATGGCCGAAGGCGCGGCGGTCGAGATCCGCTATTCGCTGCGCCCCGCAGATACGGTGCGCACCGAACTCTTGCGCACGGATCATTACTATCCGGTCTGCGCTCCCGATTACCCGGTGACATTGGAGACGCTGGCGGCACAACCGCTTTATGATTGTTCCAACCTGCTGTCGAACTGGGCGACCTGGGCCGAGGAACAGGGGCTGGCATGGCCCGATCCGCCGATCACCCATGCCACCACCTACATGGTCGGCCTGTCGGTGGCGATGGCCGGGGGCGGGCTGTGTCTGGCGCATGACACCATCGCGCGCGGCCTGATCGGGCAGGGCCGGCTGGCCGCCCCCTTTTCGCACCGGGCGGCGATGCCCGAAGCCTATTACCTGCTTCTCTCGCCACAGGCCGAGGAAACCCCCGGAGCCTTGGCCTTTGCCGACTGGATCCGGGAAGAGATTGCCCGGGAAACTGGGTGACCGGATCAGGGAGTCCTCCCGCCCGTCGTCGATGCCGCTGACGCGACACCTCCTCCCGTTGGGCCGGGCAGCGCGCCTGTGGCGCGCTGCGGTCAGTCGGTATCCTTGGGTCGGCTGGGCACCCAGGCATAGCCATCGGAACACAGGATATAGGCTTCGCGCAGACCGTGCGGCTTGTCCGTCGGCGCCTGCAATATAGTGGCGCCCAATCCTTTGGCTCGTTCAAACGCCCTGTCCGGATCGCTGTCATAGAGCCTGATCTCGATACCGGCGCCGCGCGGCGGGTTTTCCGGCAGCAGACCCAGCAACGGATTGGAGTGATAGGTTCCGTCGCGATGCAACTGGAACACCTGATCGCCATAGTTAACGATGGCGAAATCCGCAGTGATCCGGTGACAGGACATGTCGAAGACGCCTTTCAAAAAGGCGCAGGTGGCGGGAACATCCCGCACCAGCAGGTTCAGGCCGATACCGCGCAAGGACCGGCCGAAACCGTCAGCATCTATCGTTTCATAGTCCATTCCGGAAACCTTGATGGCGATTGATGGCAAGTCAACCGGGTTGAATGAAGCTTTTGCGAAACCATTTTTGCGGGGCTTGCACCCGGCCCCGGTTTCGGAAAAGCTGCGCCATGGAATACAAGACCTTCCCCGATTGGGCCGATGTGGCCCCCCGACTTATCGACGTGGCCGCAGGCCGCGCCCCGGCAGATACGATCATCCGTGACGGTATCTGGGTCAACGTCCACACGCGCGAAACCTTGCCGAACCACTCCATCGCCATCGCCGAAGGCCGGATCGCCTTTGTCGGTCCCGATGCCAGCCACTGCATCGGCCCCGGCACCCGGATCATCGAGGCGAACGGACGTCACATGATCCCGGGCCTGTGCGATGGACACATGCATATCGAAAGCGGCATGCTGACCCCGGCGGAATTCGCCGCCGCCGTCATTCCGCATGGCACCACGACCATGTTCACCGACCCGCACGAGATCGCCAATGTGTTGGGCCTCACGGGTGTGCGGATGATGCATGACGAGGCGCTGATGCAGCCCGTCAACATCTTTACCCAGATGCCGTCCTGTGCGCCCTCGGCGCCGGGTCTGGAAACCACAGGGTACGAGATCACGCCCGAGGATGTGGCCGAGGCGATGACCTGGCCCGGCATCATCGGCCTGGGCGAGATGATGAACTTTCCCGGCGTCACCAATGCCGACCCCAAGATGCTGGCAGAGATTGCCGCCACACAGCGCGCGGGCAAGACGGTGGGCGGGCATTACGCCTCGCCCGACCTGGGTCCGGCCTTTGCCGCCTATGTAGCGGGCGGGCCTGCGGACGACCACGAAGGCACCTGCGAGGCGGACGCCATCGCCCGGGTGCGGCAGGGCATGCGCAGCATGATGCGGCTGGGCAGCGCCTGGTATGACGTGGAAACCCAGATCACCGCGGTGACGGAAAAGGGGCTCGACCCGCGCAACTTCATCCTGTGTACCGACGATTGCCATTCGGCCACGCTGGTAAACGACGGGCATATGAACCGGGTGGTGCGCCATGCCATCGCCTGTGGCTGCGACCCGCTGGTGGCGCTGCAGATGGCCACGATCAACACGGCCACCCATTTCGGGCTGGAGCGCGAACTGGGCTCCATCACGCCGGGCCGCCGGGCCGATGTGATCCTGACCTCGGACCTGCGCGAATTGCCCGTCGAACTGGTGATCGCACGCGGGCAGGTGGTGGCCGAAAACGGCAGGATCATCGTGGACTGTCCGCATTACGACTGGCCCGACACGGCCCGCAACACCGTGCATCTGGGCCATACGCTCAGCGCGACCGATTTCGAGATCAAGGCCCCCACCGGCGCCAACCGGGTGCGCGCCAATGTGATCGGCGTGGTGGAAAACCAGGCGCCCACCAGGGCACTCAAGGCGGAGCTGCCGATCATCGGCGGGCTGGTCGAGGGCGAGGGCGATGTCTGCCAGATCGCGCTGGTGGAACGCCACCGCGCCACCGGCGGCGTCACCAACGCCTTTGTCTCGGGCTTCGGCTACAGGGGCCGGATGGCCATGGCCTCGACCGTGGCGCATGACAGCCATCACATGATCGTGGTGGGCACCGACCGCGACCAGATGGCGCTGGCCGCGAACCGGCTGGCCGAGGTCGGCGGCGGCATCACCATCTGGCGCGACGGGCAGGAACTGGCGCTTGTGGAACTGCCCATCGCCGGTCTGATGTCCGACAGCCCCGCCGCCGAGGTTGCCGCCAAGGCACAGAAGATGGTCGAGGCGATGGTCGCCTGCGGCTGCACGCTGAACAACGCCTACATGCAGCATTCGCTGCTGGCGCTGGTGGTGATCCCCGAATTGCGCATCTCGGACCTGGGCCTGGTCGATGTCCGCACCTTTGAAAAGATCGACCTGCTGGAGCCGCTTGCATGACCCGTTTGATCACGCCTCAGATGCCCGAGGCCGAACTGTTCACCAATGCCGAGGCCGCCGTGGATCGTTTGCAGGCGTTGTATGAACAGGCAACCGGATTTTTGGGCGACAGCTTCGCACGCGCGATGCAGAAGTTCGAACCGGGAACCCGCTACCGCGCCTTTTACCCCGAAATACGGTTCACGAATTCTTCTTATGCGCAGGTCGACAGCCGACTCAGCTTTGGTCACGTTTCGCAACCCGGCACCCATGCCACGACAGTCACCCGGCCCGATCTGTTTCGCGCCTATCTGACCCAGCAGATCGGCCTGTTGATCCGCAATCACGGTCAGCCGGTGCAGATCGGTCCATCGAACACACCGATCCCGTTGCATTTCGCCGTGGCGAACACGCCTGACCTGATTGTCCCGCACGAAGGCGCTGCTGGTTTCACGTTGCGCGACGTGTTCGACGTGCCCGACCTGGCCACCACCAATGACGATATCGTCAACGGCACCCATGTGTCCGAAGATGGCTCGGGCCCGTTGTCACTGTTCACGGCGCAACGGGTAGACTACTCCCTTGCCCGGCTGGCGCATTACACCGCCACGGACCCCGAGCATTTCCAGAACCACGTCCTGTTCACGAACTACCAGTTTTACGTGTCCGAATTCGAAGCCTATGCCCGAACGCAACTGGCCGATCCGGACAGCGGTTATACCAGTTTCGTCAGCACGGGAAACATCGAGATCTCGTCGCCGGATGCACCGCTGGATACGCCTGCCAAGCTGCCGCAGATGCCATGCTATCACCTGAAACGCGAGGATGGCTCTGGCATCACCCTGGTCAACATCGGCGTCGGCCCGTCCAATGCAAAAACGGCGACGGACCACATTGCCGTTCTGCGGCCGCACGCTTGGCTGATGGTCGGCCATTGCGCGGGGCTGCGCAATACCCAGGCGCTGGGCGACTTCGTTCTGGCCCATGCCTATCTGCGCGAGGACCATGTGCTGGATGACGATCTGCCGGTCTGGGTGCCGATCCCGGCGCTGGCCGAAATCCAGATCGCGCTGGAACAGGCCGTGGCCGAGGTGACAAGACTTTCGGGCTACGACCTGAAACGGATCATGCGCACGGGCACGGTCGCCACCATCGACAATCGCAACTGGGAACTGCGCGACCAGTCCGGCCCGGTCCAGCGGCTCAGCCAGTCGCGGGCCATAGCGCTGGACATGGAAAGCGCCACCATCGCCGCCAACGGCTACCGGTTCAGGGTGCCCTACGGCACCTTGCTGTGCGTCAGCGACAAACCGCTGCATGGTGAACTCAAGCTGCCGGGAATGGCTTCCGCCTTCTATACGACCCAGGTCAGCCGCCACTTGCACATCGGAATCCGGGCTATGGAGGCGCTGCGCGGAATGCCTTTGGAACGGCTCCACAGCCGAAAACTGCGTTCCTTCGACGAAACAGCCTTCCTCTGAGCGTGAAAAACGCCAAAAATCCCCTATTTTCGGGTTTTCTGGTGCTACTATTCGTTGTGTTTGATCACAAGATAAAGTTAGATTGCCGCGATGAGGCCCAATGGATCGGGCACGAAAAAGGAGACCAAGAAATGGCAAAGCCTATGACCAAGACTCAGCTCGTCGCCGCACTGGCCGAGGAAATGGGCAGTGACAAGAAAACCGCCGGCATGGCGCTGGACGCCATCGGCGCGCTGATCACCCGCGAAGTGGCAGGCGGTGGTGCCGTGACCCTGCCGGGTGTCGGCAAGATCTATTGCCGCGAGCGTCCCGAGCGTCAGGTTCGCAATCCCGCCACCGGTGAATCCTTCACCAAGGAAGCGGACAAGGTCGTCAAGGTGACCATCGCCAAGGCCCTGAAGGACAGCGTCAACGGCTGATCCCTGCCGAATCCCAAGCACAAGGCCGCCCCCGAGGCGGCCTTTTTTCATTTTCGGACAGGGCATGTTTACCTGAACCGATTTCCGGCGCAGGGTTGCGGTGTAACCCGGAGTAACGCCATGAACGAACATCCAGTATGGTCCTATGTCCATCGCGCGCAGGGCGACCTGCACGCCTTGTCGAATGCCGTATGGGCAACGCCCGAAACCTGCTATGCGGAGACGCGCTCGGCGGCGGCCCATGTGGCCGAGTTGAAACGGCAGGGGTTCACGGTCACCGAAAACATCGCCGGTATCCCGACGGCGATCATGGGTGAGGCCGGCGAAGGCGGGCCCGTCATCGCCTTTCTCGGCGAATACGACGCGCTGGCCGGATTGAGCCAGATCGCCGATCTGGTCGAGCGCAAACCGATGGAACAGGGCGCCAATGGCCATGGCTGCGGCCACAACCTGCTGGGCTCGGCCGCGATGCTGGCGGCGGTCGCGGTGCGCGACTGGTTGCGCGACACCGGCACGCCGGGGCGCGTGCGCTACTATGGCTGCCCGGCCGAAGAGGGCGGCGCCGGCAAGACCTTCATGGTGCGCGACGGCGCATTCGCCGATGTCGACATCGCCATCTCGTGGCATCCGCATTCCATCCCGGCCGTGATGCTGGGCAGTTCGCTGGCCAATGCCCGCGTCGATTTCTCCTTCACCGGCCGCGCCTCGCATGCCGCCGCCTCGCCCCACTTGGGGCGCAGCGCGCTCGATGCGATGGAACTGATGAACGTCGGCGTCAACTACCTGCGCGAACACATGCCCGACAGCGCCCGCATCCATTACGCGATCATCGACGGCGGAGGGATCTCGCCCAATGTGGTGCAGGGCGAGACCAAGGTCCGCTACGTGGTGCGGGACAAGACCGCGCCCGAGATGCTGAAACTGCTCGCGCGGGTGCGCAAGGTGGCGCAAGGCGCTGCGCTGATGACCGAGACCGAGGTGCAGGACGAGGTGCTGGCCGCCGTGTCAAACCTGATCCCGAACGACCCGCTCTGCGCCGCAATGCAGCGCAATCTCGACCTGCTGGGCCCGCCCCCGTTCGACGATCTGGACCGCGCCTATGCCGCCCGGTTCCAGGCGACCATGACCGAAGAGGACATCGCCACCGCCTATGAAAGCGTCGGCATGCGCCCGCGCGCCGATCTTGCCCTGCCCGATTTCGTGGTGCCCGAGGGCACGCCGGTACCGGCGCTTGCCGGGTCCACGGATGTGGCCGATGTCAGCTGGGTGGTCCCCACGGTTCAGCTCTGGGGCGCGACTTATGCAATCGGCACCCCGTTCCACTCGTGGCAGATGGTGGCCCAGGGCAAGAGCCCGCTGGCGCTGAAAGGCATGACGCATGCCGCCGCCGTCATGGCCGCGACCGGTGTCGACGCGATTCTTGATTCCGACTTGCGCAAGCGCGCCCGCGATGACCTTGCCGCGCGGGTCGGCCCGCAGGGATATGTCTGCCCGCTGCCGTCGGAAGCCGAACCGCCTGTTGCCGCCATGGCAGGAAAATAGCTGCGGTCTGGCGCCTGCGTCACGGAACTATCGTTTGGCCCCGGCTATCCGACGCGGCATAGTGCCGGCAACATGCCGCGGCGGCCTGCCGCCGATACGCACCGTTCGGGAGAAGACACATGACCCTGCGCGACGCATACGGGAATCCGCTTTCGACCGGCAGCACCACTGCTGTCGACCACTACGATCAGGCGGTCAGGCTGTTTCTGGCTGGCCAGTTCGGCGCGGTTTCCGAGTTCGAGAATGCCGTTGCAGCCGATCCCGGTTTTTCCCTGGGCCATGCCGGCCTCGCTCGCGCGCGCATGATGTCCGGCGACATGCCGGGGGTCAGGGCGGCGATCGCCACGGCGCTCGAGCTTGCGCCACATGCCGACACGCGCGAACAACAGCACATCGAAGCCATGAATCTCTTGCTGGGCGGCCAACCAAGGGCCGCGCGGCAGGTGGTGCTGGCGCATGTTCGCGACTACCCGCGCGACGCCATGGCCGCACAGCTCTGCACCAATATCTTCGGCCTGATCGGCTTTTCAGGCGAGGTCGGGCGCGAGGCGGAGCTGCTCGCCTATACATCGGCCCTGCTGCCCCATTACGGCGAGGACTGGTGGATGATGTCGATGCATGCCTTGTCGCTCTGCGAAACCGGGCAAGTCGACGCTTCGCTGCGGCTGATGGAGAAATCGCTGGCGCTCAACCCGGACAACGCCAACGGCTCGCACTTCAAGGCCCATGCGCTTTACGAGGCGGGCGACATGGCCGCTGGCCGAACCTATCTGGCCGACTGGATGCGTGGCTATGACGACCGCGCCGTTCTGCACGGGCACCTGTCCTGGCACCAGGCGCTCTGGGCGCTGCATGACGGCGACGAGGCCGAGATGTGGGCGCTGGTGGATCGCAGCATCGGCCCCGGCGCCGCCAAGGGCCTGCCGATCAACGTGCTGACCGATACCGCCGCCATCCTCTATCGCGCCGAACTGGCCGGGGTCGCGGTGGACCCGATGCGCTGGACCGCGATCAGCGACTATGCCGCTCGCTTCTTTCCCGAGACCGGCCAGAGTTTTGCCGACATGCATGCCGCCCTTGCACATGCGATGGCGGGTCAGGGCGACAGGGTGGTCCATATCGCCGAGACCGCGACGGGATTTGCCGGCGACATGGTGCGCCCCGTCGCCCGCGCCTGGGCCGCAATCGCCAGACAGGACTGGGCCGGCGCGCTTGCGGATCTTGTTCAGGTCCTGGCCACGAACGAACGCCTGGGTGGCAGCCGGGCCCAGCGTGACCTGTTAGAACTGGCTTATGTGAACGTTCTTGTCAGGCTCGGCCTGACGGAGGAGGCGCGGCGCAACCTGAAAGCCCGCCGTCCGGTGCTGTCCTCGGCACCGCCGGTTTCCGATCTCGTCGGAACGGTCGCATAGCCTCTTGCACCCCGGGGCGTTTTCGGAAACTGTCCGCCCGACCGAAGCGAAGGGTAAATAGATCATGGACATGCGTGCCGTCGCGATGGGGCTGGCTTTTGCCTTCATGTGGTCCTCGGCCTTCACCTCGGCCCGGATCATCGTCGCGGATGCCTCGCCGCTCTTCTCGCTGGCCTGCCGGTTCCTGATCTCGGGGCTGATCGGCGTTCTGATCGCGCTGGCCATGGGCCAGTCATGGCGCCTGAGCCGGAACCAGTGGAAGGCCACCATCGTTTTCGGTATCTGCCAGAACGCGCTGTACCTCGGTCTGAACTTCTACGCGATGCAGACGGTCGAGGCATCGCTTGCCGCCATCATCGCCTCGACCATGCCGCTGCTGGTCGCCCTGGCCAGTTGGCTTTTCCTGGGCGAGCGTCTGCCCGCGCTGGGCATTGCCGGGTTGCTGGCCGGTTTCCTGGGCGTGGCGCTGATCATGGGGGAACGGATCAACGCCGGTGTCGATCTGTTCGGCGTGTTCCTGTGCGGACTGGGCGCTTTGGGGCTGGCCGTGGCAACATTGGCACTGCGCGGAGCCACATCGGGCGGCAACTACATGATGGTCGTCGGATTGCAGATGCTGGTCGGATCGGCGATCCTGTTCGTCGCGACCCCTGTTTTCGAAACCGTGTATATCAACCCTACGCTGCCGCTGGCGCTAGCCTTTGCTTATACGACGCTGATCCCCGGCCTGACGGCAACATTCGTCTGGGTGCTGCTGCTGAACCGGATCGGCGCGATCCGTGCCGCGACCTTCCACTTTCTCAATCCGGTATTCGGCGTCGCCATCGCTGCCGCCCTGCTGGGCGAGCGCCTGGGTGCGCTTGATCTTGCCGGTGTTGCCGTAACAACCGCCGGAATCCTCGCGGTGCAGCTTTCCCGGCAGGCTGCGGTGCGCCCGGCCTAATTCAACAGCGCTTCGATCTCGCGACGCATACGGGTGGACTCCGGCCGGACAGCCGAGCCGAATGTCGCGGCAACAGTGCCGTCCGGCCCAACAAGGATCTTGTTGAAGTTCCAGCCCGGCTCGAACCCGGTTTCGGCCTTGACCGCCTTGTAGAACGGATGTGCCTGCGCTCCCTTCACGTGCAGAATATCTGTCATCGGCAAGGTCAGGTCATAATTCAGCGCGCAGAACTCCTTGACCTCTGCCGCCGTCGCCAGTTCCTGGTTGAAGTCATCCGAAGGGACGGCGAGCACCACCAGGCCCTTGTCCTTGTAGGTCTCCCACAAGGTTTGCAGCCCGGCATACTGGCCGGTGAACCCGCATTGCGAGGCGGTGTTGACCACCAGCACCGGCCGCCCGCGCCATTCCTCCATGGACAGGGTACCGCCGTCGATGGACGGGAACACACCTGAGAGCGGCGCGGCCTGAACGGTATGGCCGACAAGCAGAAGAACGGTCAGAAAAACGATCCGAAACATCTTGGTTCTCCTTTCCTGAAGTTTACGTATCAAAGGGACCGCCGGATCAATGCACGTCTGCGCGAGCGACATGAAACAACCCTTTGCTTTCGCCAATCCGATCTCAAATACTGTGCCCAAGACCCTAAGCGGAGGTTCCATGACCCGTTACACCAAATCGCCCGAAGCCCTTGCCGCCCTGACGCCGGAAGAGTTCTACGTGACGCAGCGCAGCGGCACCGAGCGTCCCGGTACCGGCAAGCTCCTGCACCACAAGGAACCGGGCATCTATGTCGACATCGTTTCGGGCGAACCGCTGTTCGCCTCGTCCGACAAGTACGAATCCGGCTGCGGCTGGCCCAGCTTCACCAAACCGATCGAACCGGCGCACGTGACCGAGATCGAAGACCGCACTCACGGCATGATCCGCACCGAGGTCCGTTCGAAACATGGCGACAGCCATCTGGGCCATGTCTTTCCGGACGGACCACGCGACCGGGGCGGGCTGCGCTACTGCATCAACTCGGCCTCGCTCCGCTTCGTCCACCGCGACGACATGGAAGCGGAAGGCTACGGAGACTATATCGACCAGGTGGAGGATATCGCATGACCATTGAACGCGCTGTACTGGCGGGGGGATGTTTCTGGGGGATGCAGGACCTGATCCGCAGGCTCCCCGGCGTACAGTCCACCCGCGTGGGCTATACCGGCGGCGACGTCGCCAACGCCACCTATCGCGACCACGGCACCCATGCCGAAGGGATCGAGATCATGTTCGATCCCGCAAGGATAACCTATCGCGAGCTGCTGGAGTTCTTCTTTCAGATCCACGACCCGACCACCCCGGGCCGTCAGGGCAACGACATCGGCACCAGCTATCGTTCAGCGATCTACTACGTGGACGAGGCCCAGAAAGCCGTCGCCCTCGACACGATCGCGGATGTGGACGCCTCTGGCCTCTGGCCCGGCAAGGTCGTGACCGAGGTGGAACCCGTGGGCGATTTCTGGGAGGCCGAGGATTACCATCAGGACTATCTGGAAAAGCACCCCAATGGCTATACCTGCCATTTCCCGCGCCGGGATTGGGTGCTGCCGAAACGGTCGAATGCCGCTGAATAAAGCCGTCGGGAAATACCTGAAACAGACAGCATCGCCAATGTCACGCGCGGTATTGCATTGGCGATGCAGGGGTTTCCCGAAATGTTCTGAAACCTGAAACGCGATGGGGCGCGCGGCCTTTCCCCCCGCGCGCCCCGTATCAATCGTGCGCCACCCGTGGCCGCCCGCTGGCTTCGACAGTGACGGTCGCCTCGACGAACACTTCGCGCCCTTCGATCGGCACCTGCCGGATATCCCGGGATACCAGT
This sequence comes from Ruegeria marina, assembly GCF_900101475.1. Taxonomy (GTDB): domain Bacteria; phylum Pseudomonadota; class Alphaproteobacteria; order Rhodobacterales; family Rhodobacteraceae; genus Ruegeria_B; species Ruegeria_B marina. Next base: position 51,540 of record NZ_FMZV01000017.1, read on the forward strand.
ACGCGGATGTCCTCGGCCCCGGCCGCGCGCGCCTCTGCCACGGCCTCGGCCCTCAGAACCTCTTCCAGCAGTTTCAACGCCGCGTCCGACGATCCGAAATCCTGCGGACCTTCTTCCAGATGCACGCGGTAGCGCCCTTCGGACGGCGCCGTGACCGTGCCGGACTTGCGAAAGGTCACACGCCCGACAACCGCGCCGATGGCATTCGCCACGCCGGCGTGTTGCGGCAGGATCATGCCACAGTGCAACCGCTCTCCGACGGTCGGGTAGTAACTCGGCGCAGAGGCGCCCAGCCCCACGACATCGACATCCAGGGCGGCATCGAGCCTGATCAACCCGCGATGTCCCGCAAGGCCCCTTTGGGTCAGGACATGCCGGGCCAGTTGCTCGGGCGGCAGACCGAAATCCGTGCCGTCTTCGGCAAAAGCGGTCTCCAGCAGGGTCAATGCCGTCTGCTCGGTCAGCTGGTCGATGATCATCCGCGCCAATGTCTCCGGCCCGTCCGCCAGCCGCTCACCGCTGCCCGTGCGTTTGCGGGCAAACAGCTCCAGTCCCTTGCGGGCGGCCGCGGCATCCCAGGCGTCGAGCCGGCCCAGTACATGGCTGGCATCCGACGGGGTGATCCCGGACACCTGCACGATGCCGCGGTCGACCAGCCGGGTCAGGGCGCCCTGTTCCATCCGGGTCCGCAGCAGCGCCGACAGCGGCAGGACTTGCGTCCCCAGGCGATCGAGCAGCACCGTTTCGCGCGGGCCGATCCCGTCTGTCGGCACGCCGGGAACCTGCCGGGCAAAGCGGACATCGTACTCGCCCACGGTCGTGGCCCGCAGTTGTTCATCCAGCACGGCATGCACCAGCGCGCCCGCCTCGGTCGCGATCAGCGACACCGGCAGAACCCGGCGCGGGCCAAGCAGGACCCCGCCCTTCAACCCCTCGGCGACCACATGCACCTGGCTGTCGCCGCCCAGGCCATGGGTGCGCATCGCCACTGCCTCGACCATGGTCCGGAACCCGCCCACCTGCGCGCCGGCGGGGTCGATCTTGGGCCGCCCATCCTTGATCAGGGCCACATCCGTCGTCGTCCCGCCGATGTCCGAGACCAGCGCATTCTCGACCCCGGTCAGCCAGCGCGCGCCAACGATCGAGGCCGCGGGGCCACTGAGAATGGTCTCGATCGGCCGTTCCCGCGCCTGTTCCGCGCTCATCAGCGCCCCGTCGCCGCGCACCACCATCATCGGCGCATCGATCCCCAGCTCGGCCAGCGTATCCTGCGCCCGTCCGATCAGGCGGTCGATCATCCCGATCAGGCGCGCGTTCAAGACCGCCGTCACCGCCCGTTTCGGGCCATTGAGCTTGGCGGACAACTGGTGCGAGCACGTGACCGGCGCGGTGGTCCGTTCGGCGATCAGACGCGCGGCCTCCAGTTCATGCGCCGGATTGCGCGTCGCGAATTGTGCGGCCACAGCAAAACCCGAAATTCCCTTGTTTGAATCCAGAAAGGCTTCTAACGCCGCCAGATCCAGCGGCGCGACCTCGCTGCCCGCATGGCTGTGCCCGCCCGATATGACCAGCGCGGGATCGCCCTTCAACGCGTCGCGCAGGCCATGCTTGTCCAGGTCGCCTTCGGCGAAGCCGATATAGATCAGCGCCACCCGGCCGCCCTGGCCTTCGACCAGCGCATTGGTGGCAAGCGTGGTCGACAGGGAGGCTAGCCCGATCTGCCCGGCCGACACACCGGCCTCATCCATCACCGCCCGAATGGCCTGCCCGACCCCGATCGCCAGATCCGACCGGGTGGTCAGCGCCTTGGCCGAGGCGATCACCTCGCGCTCGTCGCGGATCAGCACCGCATCCGTGTATGTACCGCCCGTATCAACGCCCAATGACAGTGTCATCCGGGTCCTCCATTCTGTTGGCTCGGGCCTGAATACCGGCTTTCAGCGACACGTCCCGCCTGTTTGCGGCACTTGCTTCAGCTTCTCGACCGCCCAGCGTGCGGCATCGGCGACGGTAGCGTCCGGATCGCCTGTCAACCCCTGCGCAGCCGGGAGCAATTCGGCCATCCCGGAATTGCCGATGGCGTAAAGCACGTTCCGCACGAACCGGTCGCGCCCGATACGCTTGATCGGCGAGCCCGAAAACATCGCGCGGAACCCGGCATCGTCCAGCTGCACGAGCGCGGCCAGACGCGGCGCGGTCAGCTCCTCGCGCGCCGCATGTCGCAGGTCGCTGGCGGCGACCGCGAACTTGTTCCACGGGCAGACGGCCAGGCAATCGTCGCAGCCGTAGATGCGGTTCCCCAGCTTTTCCCGCAATTCCTCGTCCACCGGCCCCTTGTGCTCGATCGTCAGGTAGGAAATGCAGCGCCGCGCATCCAGCCGGTAGGGCGCCGGAAAGGCTCCGGTCGGACAGACATCCAGGCAGGCGCGGCACGACCCGCAGTTGTCCCGCTCGGGTTCATCCGCGGGCAGGTCGAGTGTGGTGAAAACGGACCCTAGAAAGGCCCAATTGCCCCAGTCGCGGCTCACCAGGTTGGTATGTTTGCCCTGCCAGCCCAGTCCGGCCGCCTGTCCCAGCGGCTTTTCCGGAACCGGGGCGGTATCGACGAACACCTTCACCTCGCCGCCCGCCTCGGCGATCAGCCAGCGTGCCAGCCGTTTCAGGCGCTTCTTGACCAGGTCGTGATAATCCCTGTTGCGCGCATAGACCGATATCGCGCCCCGGTCCGGCCGGCCGACGACCGCCATCGGGTCCTCCTGCGGAGTATAGCTTTCCGCCAGCATGATCACGGATCGCGCCTCGGGCCACAGCGCAGCAGGGTTGCCGCGCCATTCCATCCGCTCCGCCATCCAGCCCATCTGCCCGTGATACCCGGCGGCGACAAAACTCGCCAGCCGCGCGGGCACCTCCGGCACGTCCCAGGGGCGGCAGATCCGGCAGGCCACGAAACCCTCCTGCAGGGCCATCGCAACCAGTTTCTGTTTCAGCTCCCGGCTCATGCTTCTTTCTGGTCCCAAATACTCCGGGGGAGTCGCCCGGCACGGGCGACGGGGGCAGCGCCCCCCCGAACCCGATCAGAAGTCGAGATCGGCATAATGCGGCGGCGGCCGGAACCCGGGCACCTGATCCGCCAGGATCGACCGGAACGATGGCCGCGACTTGATCTTGGCATACCAGTCCTTGACCACCTGGCTGCGGTTCCAGTCCACATCCGAGATATAGTCGAGCGCCGACAGATGTGCGGCGGCGGCGAAATCGGCCAGGGTCATCTGGTCGCCCGCCAGCCAGCGGCGGTGATCCAGCAGCCAGGCCATGTAATCGAGGTGATACTTGATCGCCCGCGCCCCGTCCTTGACATTGCGGCTGTCGGGATAGCCCTGACCGGTGACCTTCTTGTTCACCCGCTCATACAGCAGTTTCGATGTCACCTCGTTGTGGAACTTGTCATCGAACCAGCTTACCAGCCGGCGCACCTCGTAACGTCCATCGGCATCCCTGGGCATCAGGGCGGGATCCGGGCGGGTTTCCTCGATATACTCGCAGATTGCCCCGCTCTCGGCCAGCATCCGCCCGTCCAGTTTCAGAACCGGAACCTTGCCGGCGGGATTGCGGCGCAGGAAATCCGGATCGGCTTCCCAATAGCGTTCCTCGACCAGTTCGACCTCGATCTTCTTTTCGGCCAGCGACAGGCGCACCTTGCGGCAGAACGGAGAAAGGGGAACGTGAAAGAGGCGCGCCATGGTGATCCGGATGATTAAAAATCTTGCCTGTCAGCAATAGCCTTGCCGGCAGTACAAGTGCAAGTTCCCCTGCACGCCTCGGGCAGACCGTCGCTGGTCAGCCGCACATAAGCGAGACGCGGTTGCACATGAGTGCATCCGCTGGTTGGCCCGGATGCGGACAGAGAATGAACAACCCGATATATGCATGCCAACCTATTACGGCTTGGGACAAAGCGATTGCCCGTCATTGAATATCACAGGGTGCGCTTCCTGACATTCAGGCTTGATACCGACCAGGCTCATTCGAAACAATCCGCGCGCCCGTCCGCCTTGATGGTCGCTGCTCCGTCCATGATGGAGGCCGCTCGTTTCTGCAACCGACCGGATGGTCTGGAGGCCGAACGTTCCTTTGGGTTGGGAAGCACGGCGGCCAGCCGTGCCGCCTGCACCGGACTCAACTTGTCCGGTTCCACTCCGAAGTAATGCCGAGACGCGGCGGCCACTCCGAAAACGCCTTCATCCATCTCGGCCACGTTCAGATAAACCTCGATGATGCGCCGTTTCGACCAGAGCAGTTCGACCATCGGAGTGATCCCGGTTTCCAACGCCTTGCGAGGCCAGCTGCGTCCTTGCCAGAGGAACACATTCTTGACCACCTGCTGTGAAATGGTCGATGCGCCGCGTCCCCCACCTTCGTCGATTGCGGCCCTGATCGCGTTGACGTCAAATCCCCAATGCAGGCAGAAATTCGCGTCCTCGGCAGCAACAACGGATCGCGCCATGACCGGTGCCACGTCTTCGAGAGATACCCAGTCCCGTTCTACCGCCCCCAGCCGCCGATACTCGCTCCAGATGGTATGGGTCACGGGTGGATTGATGAACGAGAACAGCAGGACAAGTAAAACAAGCAGGCCAAAGACCGCAAGCAGGGCAAGACCCGCCCAGCGCATGATGCGCTTGCTGATCCTGCTCATGATACTGGCCTGGGGGGCCTTTTTCTTTCTGGATTTTGCTGTCCGCTTGGCCATGGACGAGTATTAGCCCAGTTCTCTTGCGACCAAAACGGTCAAAGCAACCCGCTCAAGCGGCGGTCAATAAACGGACCTCGGAGGTTTTGGCGACCCTGCGGGCAGTTTGCCAGCCTTGTCGGTTCAAATTCGCGAGATGTGGAAACAGACCTGTTTCCGCGTCTCCCGACGTCGCGTCGTTGCATTGAAATGCGCCGGGGAAATAGCTTTCGGTGGGGATGCCCTCGGAGAACACGATCTCATGCTGCGCGAACAGCAGATGGTAGTAGGAAACCTTGTGGCGCGGCACGATTCGTATCGTTGTGTCGTTCACCAGCATTTGGGCCGGGGCAAAAACCTCTTGTACTCCACAGACAAGTTCAGTCTGCCAGCCCGAGAGCAACATGCGATGCTGCTGGCTGACCACCAGATCGCGAAAATTTCCCAGGGCGCCCGCCTTGAACACTACTGGTGCCAGGGCCCCTTCACCACGAACCGTGGTGTGCGCTAGATGCGCAAGGGGCTGAAATCCGTTGTCCAGCGTCCGGACCATGTCGCCCGGGCGCAAGGTTTCAACCGGGACGGGTCCGCCTTCGACCTCGATGAACGTGCCCGCAGCAAAGCAGGCGAAACCGGGAAACCAGTTTGTCGAGGTCGTGTCGAGCGTGCCGATCGTAAGTTGGGTGTTGCCATTCTGGAGATCGGGCAGGTCGTCGAAATCGGCATTCATGTCCAGGGCGACGGTCATGAAATTGCCGTCACCCAAATCGATCCTGATGAAGGAGGCACACTGACCAGGGTCACCGCGTACGTCTCCGACACCCAGGTATTGATAGCTCAGCAGCGTCAGCCCGCCGTCAAACGAAACGTATTCTCCTGACAGCGGATCATTCAACTGCGTATCGACATCGACAAATGTCAGAACGCTCGTAGAGTTGTTCACGATATTGATCGTTCCGCCATTAACGAACGGGTCTCCGTTCACGTTCTGCGCGGTCAACGTGATATTCGCCATTTCTCTGCTCCGCCCGGTTTTCCGGGTCTGTTGCCCGCACGCCAAGGCGCGCGCCTGCCTCGCCGGTCAGATTAAGGTGAAAATGGGGCGGAAATGTGGCCAATTTCACAAAGTGTTAACCAAGGCACCGGGAACAAACGAAAATGACCGGGCTGTTCTGGCAGCCCGGTCGTATCGTATGTGCCAAGGTGCGGCCCGGCAAAGGGCCGCCTCCTGCCCGTTATTCGGCGGGCATTGCCAGCGCGTCCTGGGTCAGCGGATGGCTCAGCTTGTTCAGCATTTCCTTGGGGCAGACCTGAAGGAAGTTCGCCTTTTCCGTGTCCCAGTGCTGCAGGATGTCGGCGGCCTTGCGGCTGCGGGTCTCTTCCGCATGACGCTCGACCAGGTCCTTCAGTTGCGTCTCCCAGTGGTCCACCGTCACCGGGCAGGTGACCAGCGTTTCCATGTTCATCAGAACCTGAGCCTTGCCTTCGGGGTCATAGAGATAGGCCATGCCCCCGGTCATGCCAGCGCCGAAGTTCGCGCCGATCTCGCCGAGGATCACCGCCACACCACCGGTCATGTATTCGCACCCGTTGGAACCGCAGCCTTCGACCACCACCTTGGCACCCGAGTTGCGCACGGCGAACCGCTCTCCGGCGCGGCCTGCGGCGAACAGATACCCGTCGGTCGCACCATACAGTACGGTATTGCCGATGATCGTGTTCTCGTCGGCCTTCAGCGGGCTGATCTGCGGCTGGCGCACCACGATGGTACCACCCGACAGGCCCTTGCCCACATAGTCGTTGGCGTCGCCCGACACTTCCAGCTTGAGGCCACGCGCCGCAAATGCGCCGAGCGATTGGCCGGCCGATCCGCGCAGCTTGATATGCAGGTGATCATGTTGCAGCGCGTTGCGCATGCCGAACTTCTTTACGATATGGCTTGAAACCCGTGTTCCGACCGTCCGATGCGTGTTCTGGACCGAATAGCTCAGCTGCATCTTCTCGCCGTCCTCCAGGAACCGGGCGGCATCGCGCACGATCTCGGCATCCAGCGTGTCAGGCACCACGTTGCGCGGCTTGCTGCGGTCGTAGACGATGTTTTGCGCACCATCGACCGTGATCAGCAGCGGGTTGAGGTCCAGGTCGTCCAGATGCGCCGAGCCACGCGACACCTGTGCCAAGAGGTCGGCACGCCCGATCACTTCGTCCAGTGACCGCGCACCGATGCTGGCAAGGATCTCGCGCACTTCCTGAGCGTAGAAGGTGATCAGGTTCACCACCTTCTCGGCATTGCCGGTGAACTTGGCGCGCAGGCTCTCGTCCTGGGTGCAGACCCCGACGGGGCATGTGTTCGACTGGCACTGCCGCACCATGATGCAGCCCATCGCGATCAGCGCGGCGGTGCCGATGCCGTATTCCTCGGCCCCCATCATCGCCGCCATGACGATGTCACGCCCGGTTCTGAGCCCGCCATCGGTGCGCAGAGTCACCCGGTCACGCAGGTTGTTCATCGCCAGAACCTGATGCGCTTCGGTCAGGCCCATCTCCCACGGCAGACCCGCGTATTTGATCGAGGTCGCGGGTGACGCCCCGGTACCGCCGTTATGGCCCGAGATCAGGATGATGTCGGCCTTGGCCTTGGCCACGCCGGCCGCGATGGTGCCAACCCCGGACGAGGCCACCAGCTTCACCGTCACCTTGGCGCGCGGGTTGATCTGCTTGAGGTCATAGATCAGCTGCGCCAGATCCTCGATCGAATAGATGTCGTGGTGCGGCGGCGGGCTGATCAGCGTCACGCCCTTGGTCGAGTGACGCAGCCGCGCGATCAGGTCGGTGACCTTCATGCCGGGCAACTGGCCGCCCTCGCCGGGCTTGGCGCCCTGCGCCACCTTGATCTCCAACTCCTCACAGTGGTTGAGGTATTCGGCGGTCACTCCGAACCGGCCGCTGGCCACCTGCTTGATCTTGGCCGACGGGTTGTCGCCATTGGGCTCGGGCAGGAAATGCGCCGGATCCTCGCCGCCCTCGCCGCTGTCGGACTTCGCGCCGATCCGGTTCATTGCGACGTTCAGCGTCTTGTGCGCCTCGGGGCTGAGCGCGCCCAGCGACATGCCCGGCGTGACAAAGCGCTTGCGGATCGAGGTGATGCTTTCCACCTCTTCGATCGGCACCGGCTTGCCCAGCGGCTTGATGTCCAGAAGGTCGCGCAGGTGGATCGGCGGATTGCTCTGCAACTTGGCCGAATACTGCTTCCACAGCTCATAGGACGCGCGATTGCAGGCCATCTGCATCATGTGCATGGTCGTCGCGTCCCAGGCGTGGGTCTCGCCTGACTTGCGCGCCTTGTAGAACCCGCCGATGGGCAGCACGTCCAGCCCGCTGTCCCAGCCCTTGGCATGAATTTCCTCGGCCTTTGCCTGGATTCCTTTGATCCCGATGCCCGAGATGCGGCTGGTCATGCCGGGGAAATACTCGGCCACCATGGCGCGGCTCAGGCCCACCGCCTCGAAATTCAGACCGCCGCGATAGGACGACACGACCGAGATACCCATCTTGGCCATGATCTTGAGCAGGCCCTGGTCGATCGCCTCGCGATAGCGGGCGATATTCTCGGTCAGCGTGCCTTCGAGCAGGCCGCGGTTGATGCGGTCGGCAATCGAATCCTCAGCCAGATAGGCGTTGACGACGGTTGCGCCGCACCCGATCAGCACCGCGAAATAATGCGGGTCGATACATTCCGCCGAACGCACGTTGAGCGAGCAGAAGGTCCGCAGGCCCTTGCGTGTCAGGTGGCTGTGCACCGCGCTGGTGGCCAGGATCATCGGCATCGCCACCTTGCCCGGACCCGAAAGGTGATCGGTCAGCAAGATGTGCCCGGCACCGGAACGCACCGCCTCTTCGGCTTCGGCGCGAATGCGCGCCAAGGCCGTGCCCAGCGCACCCGACCCCTGGTCGAAGCTACAGTCGATCTCCACCAGCGGCGCGTTGAAGTTCTTCTTCAGCGTCTCCCACTGCGCGTTGCCGACAAAGGGGCTCTCGGCCACGATGATCTCGGTCTGGCTGCTGTCCTCGTCGAGCACGTTCTTGAGGTTGCCGAAGCGTGTCTTCAGGCTCATCACCCGATATTCGCGCAGGCTGTCGATCGGCGGGTTGGTCACCTGGCTGAAGTTCTGGCGGAAGAAATGGCTGAGCGGGCGGTATTGTTTCGACAGCACCGCGGCGGGCGTGTCGTCACCCATCGAGGCCAGCGCCTCCTTGCCGTCCTCGGCCATGGGCGCAAGAATCTGCTCCAGTTCCTCGATGGTGTAACCGGCCGCGATCTGCCGCTTGCGCAGTTCCTCGCCGGCGAACAGCGGCTTCTCTTCGACATCACCAAGCTGGTCTTCGAGATTGTTGATCTTGCCGACCCAGTCGCCGAACGGGCGCGAACCTGCTAGTTTGTCCTTCAACTCGCGGTCGTGGTAAAGCTTGCCCTCGGCCATATCGACGGCGATCATCTGCCCCGGACCCAGCGCGCCTTTTTCCACCACGGTTGCCTCGTCGGTGGGCACCATACCCGCCTCGGATCCTGCGATCAGCAGGCCGTCGCCGGTGACCACATATCGCATCGGACGCAGCCCGTTGCGGTCAAGCCCGCCACAGACCCAGCGGCCATCCGTCATCGCCAGTGCGGCCGGGCCGTCCCAGGGCTCGATGACCGAGTTGCAATAGGAATACATGTCGACCCAGGCCTGCGGCAGTTCCACCGCCTGCTTGGACCAGCTCTCGGGTACCAGCATCGTCTTGGCCATGGGCGCGTTGCGCCCGGCGCGCACCAGCACCTCGAACACCGCGTCCAGCGCCGCCGAATCCGACGATCCACCCGGCACGATCGGCTTGATGTCCTCGGCCATCTCGTCGAAATACGAGCTCGCCATGCGGATCTCGTGGCTCTTCATCCAGTTCAGGTTGCCCTTCAGCGTGTTGATCTCGCCGTTATGGGCCAGCATGCGGAACGGCTGCGCCAGCCACCATTGCGGGAAGGTGTTGGTGGAATAACGCTGGTGATAGATCGCGAACGAGGATTCGAACCGCTCGTCCATCAGGTCGGGATAGAACACCGCCACCTGCTCGGCCAGCATCATCCCCTTGTAGATGATCGACCGGCAGCTGAGCGAGGCGAGGTACAGGCCCGAGATACCGGCCGCAATCGCCGCCTTCTCGATGCGGCGGCGGATGACATAGAGCTCGCGCTCGAAGGTCTCTTCATCGACGCCCTTGGAGTTCGAGATCAGGATCTGCTCGATCTCGGGGCGGGTTGCGTTCGCCTTGTCGCCCAGGCAGGTCACATCCACCGGCACGTGGCGCCAGCCATAGATGTAATAGCCCATGCGCAGCACTTCGGACTCGACGATGGTCCGGCACCGCTCCTGCGCGCCGAAATCGGTGCGCGGCAGGAACACCTGGCCAACCGCGATCAACTGGTCCAGACGCGGCTCGTGCCCGGTGCGGCGGATCTGGTCATAAAAGAAGGGAACAGGAATCTGCACATGGATCCCCGCGCCGTCGCCGGTCTTGCCGTCGGCATCGACCGCGCCGCGGTGCCACACGGCCTTGAGCGCGTTGATCCCGGCCTCGACGACTTTGCGGCTTTTCTTGCCGTTGACCGAGACGACCAGTCCAACCCCGCATGAAGAATGCTCTTCCTCTTCGGAATACAGGCCGTTTTCGGCCATCCACTTGCGCTTGGCTTCTTCGGCCCGCACCCAATCGGCATCATACTTGGTCATTGGCTGTCTCCTTGCTCAGAGGGGGCATACATGGCTTCGACCTCGGCTTGGGTCATCTGCCGGCGTTCGTCCGCGAACGCGTAGCCCTCGGGCTTCTTGTCGATGTAAAGTTCCAGTTTCAGGGCGTTGCCGCCCGCGTTTTCGAACAGACCGGCCGCCATATGGGTCTGTCCGTGCATCTGCCCAGGGGCAGTAATCCTGTACCACAGCGCCGAACCGCACTGGCCGCAGAACGCCCGTTCGGCCCAGTCCGAGGACTGATAGACCTGTATCGGACCCAAGGCGGCATATCCGGGTTCGGCCTGAAAGGTGATCAGCATCGAACTGGTCCAGCGCCGGCACATGTCGCAATGACAGGCGCTCAGTGCATCCCGTGTCGCGGTCGCGCTGACGGTTACCGCGCCACACATGCATTGTCCGTGGAGTTCCGTCATTGGGTGCCTCGCTGCCGTCGGGACGTGAAAGGGTCGCTTCGTTTCCTGTCTTTGAGCCTTACTCTGCCGCCATGGCGGTCCTGGCGCCAAAGCCCTCCAGAATCGCTTCGGCGCAGTCGCGCCCGTCGCGGATCGCCCAGACCACCAGCGAGGCGCCGCGCACGATGTCACCAACGGCATAGACGCCCTCCATCTCGGTGGCGCCGGTGCGGAAGGCCGCCTTGACCGTGCCCCAGCGGGTGACCGGCAGATCGGGCTGGCCAAACAACGCCGGCAGGTCCTCGGGCTCGAAACCCAGCGCCTTGATCACCAGGTCGGCCTCTTCGACATAGTCCGCGCCTTCGATCACCTCGGGCGACTGGCGACCGCTGGCGTCCGGCTGTCCCAGGCGCATCTTCTGCACCGTGACGCCATTCACCCTGTCCTGGCCGGTAAATCCGATCGGGGCGGACAGCCATTCAAAGATCACGCCTTCTTCCTCGGCATTCTGGGTTTCGCGCTGGCTGCCCGGCATGTTGGCCCGGTCGCGGCGATACAGGCATTTGACGCTGACGGCGCCCTGCCGGATCGCGGTGCGCACACAGTCCATCGCGGTGTCGCCGCCGCCGATCACCACCACCCGCTTGCCCTCTGCATTCAGGCGGCCATTGTCGAAATCGGCAACCTCGTCACCAAAGCTCTTGCGGTTCGAGGCTGACAGATAGTCGATCGCCTTCTCGATTCCGGGCAGATCGCTGCCGGGCATCGACAGGTCGCGCGACTTGTAGACACCGGTCGCGATGATCACCGCGTCATGGGCGGCGCGGATCTCGCCGAACTTGGCCGCGTCCACGTCACAGTTCAGCTCGAACCGAACCCCGCCATCGGCCAGCAAACGGTTGCGGCGCTCCACTATGTCCTTTTCCAGCTTGAAGCCCGGAATGCCGTACATCAGCAGCCCGCCAGCCCTGTCGTAACGGTCATAGACCGTGACCTGAACACCGGCCTGCCGCAGCATGTCGGCGGCCGCCAGCCCGCCGGGGCCCGCCCCGATGATGCCCACGCTTTCGCTGCGCTCCGCCACCGGCGACGCGGGCTTGACCCAGCCCATGTCCCAGGCGGTATCGGTAATGTACTTCTCGACCGCGCCAATGGTCACCGTGCCGTGGCCCGACTGTTCGATCACGCAGTTGCCTTCGCACAACCTGTCCTGCGGGCAGATGCGGCCACAGATCTCGGGAAAGGTGTTGGTCGCCTGACTGGTCTGGTACGCCTCTTCCAGCCGTCCCATCGCGGTCAGCCGCAGCCAGTCGGGGATGTTGTTGTGCAGCGGGCAATGCGTCTGGCAATAGGGAACGCCGCACTGGCTGCACCGGCTCGCCTGTTCCGCAGCCTTGGCTGCCGCGAATTCGGCATAGATCTCGTCAAAGTCTTCTTTGCGCGCAGAGGCCGCACGCTTTTCCGGCATGTCACGCTCGATCTGCACAAATTTCAGCATCGGTTGCTTGGCCACGGGTCGAACTCCACGAATTTCCTGTTGCGCGACTTGGTATATTAGCTGCCTTCTGATTAAAAGTCATATATGCTGACCTAAATTGACTTTTTGAGCCAAATTTTTCGTCACGCTCCGATTTTTCCCCCAAAAATAAGTATCAATCCGGACCTAAATGGCAACTTTCCTTTTCTCGGGGGGAGTTATACCCATCAAGAAACTCGTTTCGTGCGGAACCATTCGGCCATGTCCCTCTTCCAACTGATTCTGGTCGCGCTCATTCAGGGTATTACCGAGTTCCTGCCGGTGTCTTCCTCGGGACATCTGATTCTCTTGCCCCGGCTCAGCGGTCTTCAGGACCAGGGACAGGTGATCGACGTGGCCGTGCACGTGGGAACCCTGTGCGCCGTTGTCCTCTATTTCTGGAACGATGTGCGTGACGGGCTTTCCGGCCTGCCCCGCGCCCTGACGGGAAAAACCGATACCCCCGGAGCGCTTTTGGCGATGGGGTTGATCGTGGCGACCATACCCACAATCGTCGGGGGAGCGATTCTGCACTTTACCGGTCTCAGTGATGCCATGCGTTCTGTCGCCGTCATCGGGTGGACCATGCTAGTCTTCGGTCTGGTCCTTTGGTGGGCGGACCGGACCGGGGCACAGAAGAAACACACCGCCGACTGGGGGGTGCGCGATGCGCTGATCATGGGGTTGTGGCAGGTACTGGCGTTGGTTCCGGGAACCTCTCGGTCCGGCATCACCATCACCGGGGCGAGACGGCTGGGTTACACGCGCGGCGATGCTGCCCGGATATCCATGCTGATGTCCATCCCGACGATCATCGCTTCGGGCGTGTTGCTGGGGGCCGATGTCGCGATCACAGCGAACGCCCAAGCCGCGCGTGACGGCGCAATCGCCGCCGTTTTCGCTTTCTTGTCGGCGCTACTGGCCCTGTCCCTGATGATGCGCCTTTTACGCTCGGTCAGCTTCACGCCCTATGTTGTCTATCGCGTGATCCTTGGTGCGATCCTGCTGGTGATCGCCTACACCTGATCAGGCGCGCATGTTGCGCGCCGAGGCCTGGATCTCGTCATACTGGCCGTTGGGGCGGAACTTCCACAGATAGGTGGGCAACACCGATTGCATGGTTTTCGGTTCGATCCCCAGTTCGGCAAACCCATTGGCGCCTTCGGCAACCACATTGTCACGGCGCAGGTTCTTCAACTGATCCCGCGTCAGGATGTTGTTGGGGAACAACTGGAAACTGACGAATTTCGCCATATCGAGAACGGCGGCCATGATACGCGCGATCGGGAAGGGCAGGGCAACCACGATCCGGCGGCGATGGATGATATCCAGCATCCTTTGCATGAGGTCGCGGAAGCTGGCGACTTCCGGGCCGCCCAGTTCGTAAACGCCGGGCTCAGCCTGGCCCAGCGCGCCTTTCACCGCGGCGCGGGCTACATCGTCGACATGGACCGGTTGGAATCGGGTGTCGGCTCCGACGATGGCCAGAACAGGGCCGAACCGGGTCATTCCCGCGAACCTGTTGAAAAACTGATCCTCGGCTCCAAAGATCACCGAGGGCCGCAGAATCACGGCATCGGGCATGTGACGCAATATGCCGGCCTCGCCCAATGCCTTGGTCCGGGAATATTCGCTGTCGGAATCGGCGTCCGCGCCGATGGCCGAGATATGCACCATGCGGGCCACGCCATTCGCTGCCGCAATCCGGGCAATACGTTCGGGTGCTTCGGCCTGAACGGCGTCAAAGCTGTTCTTTCCCGTTTCGTTCAGCACGCCGACACAATTGATTACGGCATCCGCGCCCTGCATCGCTTGCGCAACGGACATGTCGTCGCGCACGTTGCACGCGACCGGTTCGACCTGGCCCACCACGCCATAAGGTTTCACGTGCATGGCCTCATTGGGCCGGCGAACGGCGACTCGCACCCGCCATCCCTCTTTTGCCATGCGTCGCGCTATATACCTGCCGACAAAACCCGATCCTCCGTAGATCGTGACCAGTTTGGACATGTGAACGCTCCTGCTGACTTATGGTCTTGCTCCGATCTACCGCTGCGCACTCCGCCAAACAAGGCGCAATAGTGCCGCGCTGGCGGACCATGGCATCGTTTTGACGCGCTCGGATCATGCAAGTAGCGGGTTTCCCGGCTTCCATGAAAATTTTCTCTCAAAGATAAAAAATCCGGTTGACGCCCTCTCCGGCTCGGCTTAAACGGCCCCTCACGACACCTGCCCAGGTGGCGGAATTGGTAGACGCGCTAGTTTCAGGTACTAGTGTCCAAAAGACGTGGAGGTTCGAGTCCTCTCCTGGGCACCAATCCCCTTTAACAATTGTTTTCAGTAAATCGTCCGGGGGGCATTGGATTTTGTGCTTTAGCTCTACCGGTATGTTGACCATCGGATATGTTTGCATTCACAGCGCGAATAACGAGCTGAATGCCTGGCCTTGTAGGTCGAGCGCAAGCCCGACTGATCCATACCCCTGCCTTCCCCGTAGAAGCTGCGTTGGTTCGAAAAAAGGGGAAGAAAATGAAGTCGCTTTTTGTCACCGCCACCATCGCCTCGTTCGCCTTCGCACCCGTCGTGTTCGCGGATGCAACCAATGGCAAGGGCAGCAGCAAAGGCGGTGAAGGCGTTGCCGTCGCGGTTACTTCAGAACCTGGCACCGCGAACGCGGCAAGCGGCCTCATCGGTGGCTGGGGCAGCGTTGGCGGTGTTTCGAACGGCAGGGGCGCAGAACCGAAATAATCGCGTCGTCCGCCACGTTGTCGAAAGGGCCGGCGCCTTCCTGCCGGTCCTTTTTTGGTAAGTATGACTTCGGCAGTTCACTTGATTTTGGCGCGGTTATCCCTCGGCCGGTTCTCCTGACTGAAATCTCATGGCCAAATGAATTGCTCGGCCAGACGATTGGGTAAGGCTGCCGCAGTTTGAATGCGTTGGAGGTATGGTCGCTTCGAACACATCCTTCGACCACAAACGCCTCATCCCTGTTCCGATTAGCCAGGCCGGGCCAGCGCATTGCTGAATAGTTCCAGGCGGAATCATCCAAGCTCCATCGTGGCAATGGCCTGCAATGTCCCTGTCGTTTCGGGCACGGCGCTACGATACATGCGCGCAGTCGCGAAAGGCACCGAGAAACCTGCATGTTCCAGTTCGCTGCGTAGTGCGGTATTGGCTTCGGGAAGATCGACGATCAGCGGACCGTCGGGGCGCTCGGCGGCTATGTCGGCGATCAGTTCCAGCGCCGCGGCTGCTCCCGGCGCGATGATCGGGCCGATCTTGGTGCCTTCCCGACAGGTTCGCCATGTCGCGAAACCGGAGATCTCTCCGTTCCCGAGCAGAACCCGCGTCGACCGTTCCGGTAGGCCAGCCGCCAACCACGCGGACAGGAAGGCCGGGCGGGTGAACCCACCCGCCTCGGCGTCCAGCGCGATCAGCCGCGAAACGTCGTCCGCCACTGCTACCCGAACGTGTGGTGAACGCGCTGCCGGCCAGCGCCCTTCGTGCCGCAGGCTGGCGCCGGTGCGGACAAAGCCCGACTTGGCATAGTTGGCCTCCTGCGCCGCCACACCGTCCAGCCCGACCGAGCGCCCGCCCGCATGTTGCAGCGCCCGGTTCCAGATCGCCAGGCCAATGCCCTGCCCCCGCCAGTCCGGCCGGCACAGGTAGAGACCGAGAAACGCATTGCCGGCATCGTGGTTGACGACCGATATCGCCGCCACCGGTTCCGCCCCGACCCGCGCCAGAAAGAACCCCCGAGTGTCTGCGGCGTAGAATGCGCGCGCATCGTCCAGGCCGGGGTTCCAGCCTTCGTCCGCCGCCCAGTCCAGAACCATTTCAAGCTCCGGCAGGCTCATCGGTGCAATGGCAAGCCCCGGAACCGCCATATCAAAGCGCCCGTGCCCGGTCGCGCAGGACGAACTTCTGCACCTTCCCGGTCGAGGTCTTGGGCAGTTCCCCAAAGACAACCGTCCTGGGCGCCTTGAAATGCGCCATGTTGTCCCTACAGAAGGCGATGATCTCGGCGGCCTCGGCCGCCATCCCCGGTTTCAGCTCGACAAAGGCGCAGGGCGTCTCGCCCCATTTCTCGTCGGGTTTCGCGACCACCGCCGCCTCCAGCACCGCCGGATGCTTGTAGAGAACGCCTTCGACCTCGACCGACGAGATGTTCTCGCCCCCCGAGATGATGATGTCCTTGGACCGATCCTTGAGCGCGACATACCCGTCCGGGTGCATCACCCCCAGATCGCCGGACGCGAACCAGCCGCCGCGGAACGCCTTGTCGGTGGCGTCCGGGTTCTTCAGATAGCCTTTCATCACCACGTTACCCTGCATGAAGATCTCGCCCATGGTCTCACCATCCGCGGGCACCGGCTCCAGCGTATCAGGATCGGCTACCATCAACCCTGCGAGCGCGGCGTTCTTCACGCCCTGCCGCACTTTCAGCGCCGCCCTTTCGCCTGCCGGCCGCGCGTTCCAAACCTCTTTCCAGGCGCAGACGACCGAAGGGCCGTAGGTTTCGGTCAGGCCATAGACATGGGTGACTTCGACACCCATCGCCTCCATCTTCTCGATCACCGCGGCGGGCGGTGGCGCGCCTGCGGTCATCACCTTGATCTGATGGTCGAAATCCTTCAGATGCGCGGGGGCGTTCGCCAGCATGTTCAGCACGATCGGCGCGCCGCAGAAATGCGTCACCTTTTCCTCGCGGAAGGCGCGATAGATCGGTTCGTCCCGCACCGCGCGCAGGCAGACCGAAACCCCGGCATTGGCCGCCATGGTCCAGGGAAAACACCAGCCGTTGCAGTGAAACATCGGCAGGGTCCACAGATAGACCGAGTGTTTCGGCATGCTCCAGTCCAGAATATTGGTATTGGCGTTCAGCGCCGCGCCCCGGTGATGATAGACAACGCCCTTCGGGTTGCCGGTTGTGCCCGAGGTATAGTTCAGCGCGATCGCGTCCCATTCGTCATCGGGCAGCGACCAGGCGAATTCGGGGTCGCCCTCGGCCAGCAATTCCTCGTAGGTCAGCGCGCCAATCCGCGCGCCGCCCTCGAAACTGGCATCCTCGATATCCACGACCAGCAGGTCGGGCCGGTCGATCTGGTCCAGCGCGTCGCGCACCACCGCCGAGAATTCGGGATCGACGATCAGCACCTTGGCCTCGGCATGGGTCAGGATGAAGGCGATGATCGGCGCATCGAGCCGGGTGTTGATCGCGTTCAGAACCGCGCCGGCCATCGGCACGCCGAAATGCGCCTCGTACATCTCGGGGATGTTGGCGGCGATGATCGACACGGTATCGCCCTTGCCAATCCCCCGCGCCACAAGCGCACCGGCCAGCCGCCGGCACCGCGCATAGGTCTCGGCCCAGGTGTAGCGGCGTGCGCCGTAGACCACCGATGGATAGTCCGGGTATATCGCCGCCGTGCGCTCGATCATGCTCAGCGGCGACAGCGGTGTGAAATTGGCAGGCGTCCGGTCGAGGTTCTGATCGTAGATGTTGATGCCGGTCATGTCCTGTGCTCCCTGAGACAAAGCGTTGCCGGGAGATGTGCCACAACAGCCCCCGGCAAGAAAAGATCGTAAAATTACGCATTGAGAGCAACAAAAGAACCGGGCCCCGCAGGGCCCCGTGTCCGTTTTTTTAGATCAGCCCTTGCCTTTCCAGGGGACCAGGATCTTTTCCGCCCAGCGCATCAGGATGTCGATGCCGAAACCGATGATGCCGATCAGGATGATCCCCATGATCACGATATCGGTGTTCTGGAACTTGGACGCCGTCACGATCATCTTGCCCGCACCGACCTCGGCGGCCACCAGTTCGGCCGCGACCACGGTGCCCCAGCAGACCCCCATCGCCACCCGCGCGCCGGTAAATATCTCGGGCAAGGAGTTCGGGACGATCACGAAGCGCATGATCTGCCGCTTGCTGGCGCCCAGCGAATAGGCGGCGTGCACCTTGGAGATATTGACCCCCGACACCCCGGCCCGCGCGGCAATCGCCATGATCCAGAGCGCGGCCAGGAACAGCAGGATGATCTTGCCCGTCTCGCCGATACCGGCCCAGATGATCACCAGCGGGATCAGGGCCAGCGGCGGCACGGGGCGCATGAACTCGACGATCGGATCGAACCAGCCGCGGAACCAGTCGCTCAGCCCCATCGCATAGCCCAGCGGGATGCCCACCAGCGCGCCGAAGACGAACCCCAGGATGACCCGCATCAGCGAATAGCCCAGATGTTCCCACAGCGTATAGCCCTGATAGCCTTCGCTGGCGATGTCGATGGTGCGGCGCACCACCGCCTCGGGCGAGGGCAGCCAGATCGGCTCCATCTGCAACCCCTTGGACGGCACGAAATTCGGCGTGCCCTTGTCCGACAGGTTGACCACGCCGGCGGCCACCCTGACCGACCCGCCCGGCGCGACAGGCTGGCCGTCGATGGCCACGACCTGCGCGCCGTCCTTCTTGGTGATCTCGTCATTCAGGTCGACGCGGATCAGCTCGCTGCGCCAGGCCACGACCGAGGCGCTGTCATCCTTGGCGAAACCCTCGCCCGGCGAGACCTCGATTCCAGGCGGCGTCTCGTCGGCGCGATGCACGCGGATATGCACGGTTGCGTCGTCGCGGCTGCCGTCCGGCGCCTCGGCGGTATAGGTGAAGCTGGTGTCGCCGACGAACGGGCCTGGCATGTGCAGGAAACCGGGGAGCCAGGACGACCCCGTGAACATGCCCCAGAGGACAAAGATGGTGACAACCGAGATGATCGAGGCCGTCCGGTTCGACCGCACCGCGCTTTCATCGCCAAAAGTCACCGTCTTGAGCGAGGTGAAATCGTGAACCCGGCCACGCTTCGTCAGGAACCGCACCACCCAGAAGGCGCCGACAAAGATGCCAAGATAGATCAGAAAGGGAATGGCGCTGTTCATGACGCGGCCTCCGTGCGGCCCATGATCTCTTCTTCCATGTCCCAGATCATGCCCAGGATTTCCTCGCGCTTGACCGCAAAGTCAGGGTGCTTCTTGACCTGCCGCAGGTCCTGGCCGACGCCCAGATCGGCAAAGGGCAGGCGGTATTCCTTGTGAATGCGCCCCGGGCGCGGCGCCATCACCAACAGGCGCTCGCCCAGCAACAGCGCTTCTTCGACCGAATGGGTGATCAGGATGATCGTCTTGCCCGTCTCCTTCCAGAGTTTCAGCACAAGGCTCTGCATCTTTTCTCGCGTCAGCGCATCGAGCGCGCCCAATGGTTCGTCCATCAGGATCACATCCGGGTCATTGGCAAGACACCGCGCCAGCGCCACCCGCTGCTGCATGCCGCCGGACAGTTCGTAGACGGCTTTTTCCTTGAAGTCCTGCAATCCTACCACGTCGAGCAGATGATCGACGATTCCGGCGGACTCGGACCTGGACATGCCTTTCATGCGCGGACCAAATCCCACGTTCTCGCGAACGCTCATCCATTCGAACAGCGCGCCTTGCTGGAACACCATGCCCCGTTCCGCATCCGGCCCAGTGACGGTGTGACCGTTCAGGACGATCCGGCCTTCGGTCGGGGCCAGAAACCCCGCGACGATGTTGAGAAGCGTCGTCTTGCCACAGCCCGACGGGCCAAGCACGCTCAGCAACTCGCCCTCTTTCAGGTCAAGGGTTACGTTTTTCAACGCCTGCACTGACGAACCATTCGGCAGGTCAAAGCGCATGCTGAGGTTTTCGATTGATAGTCCGGACATCTGTCCCCTTCCTGACGGATCACACAACCCTGCCCCTCCTTGCAGACGAGGGTGCCGCCATCTAGGTCAATGGGGTTCGTGCGTTCCGGGCGGCAAACCCGCCGCCCGGAACGCATCGAGCTGTTCTCAGTTCTGGGTCGCCGCCAGCGGGCCCGTGTTCACAGCGTTTTCATAGCTGTCGAGCGCTGCTGGAATGCTGCCGGCATCCACGAACACCTGTGCGACACCTTTCATGAACTCCTGCGCGCCGCCACCGAGCCATTTGGCGCCCAGTTGCTCTTCCACGCTGGGGAACACGAAAGTCGCTATCGTGGCCTCGGTGTCGGCAAGATCCATGCCTGCATCCTTGGCGATCACCGGCAGCATCTCGTCCTTGTGCTCGCCGCTGTTCCACATGGCGTTGGCCTCGGCGGTCACCTTGAGGAACTTCGACAGCAATTCGCCCTCTTCGGCGACAAAGGCGGCCGGCGCCGAAGTCACGTCGAACACGAGGATGCCAAGTTCTTCCTTCTCGGCCCCGGTCAGCAGCACGTTGCCATGTTCCTTCATCCGACGCAGCGCGCCACCCCAACCGCACGCCATGTCGACGGCGCCCTGCGCAATCGCCGCAGCCCCGTCGGGCGGGGCCATGTCGACGATCTCGAGACTGTCGAGCGCGACGCCGAAATGGTTCATCTGCTTGAGGAACCCGTAATGCGCGGCGGTACCCAGCGGAACGGCCACCTTCTTGCCCGCCAGTTCGCCGGCCGAATCCTTGTCGATCTCCAGTTCGGTCCGCACGACGCAGTTGTCATTGTCCGAATAGGAAACCGCGACATCGACGATCTGAAGGTCCTGTCCCGCGCTGGTCGCCACCACGAAGGGCGGCACACCCTGGCTGACGGCGATCTGGACATCGCCCGACGCCATGGCCGCGCTCATCGCCGTGCCGGTGTCAAAGCTGACCCAGTTGATCTTGACGCCCATTTCCTTTTCGTAGGTGCCCATGGCTTTGGCATATTCGAACGGCATCGGCCATTCCAGGAAGTAGGCCACGGTGATTTCGCCATCCGCTGCTGTGGCCAACGTCGGGAACGCTGAAGCCATCATCGCCAGCCCGGCAGCGGCACCCAGAAACTTTGTCTTTCCAGTCATTCTGATTTCTCCCTGTTACCGCTTTGCGCGGCGATCGAAGGTCCAGGACGGTCAGCCGTCTCTTGTCGGTCGAAGGACACCCTCCGCCTTGCGATGATCCGAATGGAAAACCGGCATTCGATCAACGGATTTTTCGATCAATGCCGCCAATTTGCAGGTTTCGAACATCCGGATTTTGACATGTCAAATCCGGAACCTTTCTTTGATTTCAAGACAATGCCGCGAAACGGCCGGAGGTTTACCCAAGGACAGCGGCATTGTCTGGACATATGCGACGGAAAATTCTGGCCCTATCGGTTGCACATGAATTGACGTCTCTGGACTCTGAAGCCCTGCTCGGGTTCTTCTGTGATATCCGAGTCAGGAACCGCACATCCAGCAAGAGGTCATGTCATGGACGGCACGTTCAACGAAAACGATCTGAGTCGCGTGGTCGAGGCCGACCGCGCCCATATCTGGCACCACCTGATCCAGCACAAACCTTTTGAAACCAACGATCCGCGCATCATCGTCGAAGGCAAGGGCATGCGCGTCTGGGATCAGAAGGGCAAGGAACATCTGGACGCTGTTTCTGGCGGTGTATGGACCGTCAACGTGGGCTATGGGCGTGAGTCCATCTGCAAGGCCGTATATGACCAGTTGATGAAGCTGTGCTATTTCGCCAACTCGGCGGGCTCGATCCCCGGCGCGCTGTTCGCCGAGAAGCTGATCGAGAAGATGCCGGGCATGAGCCGGGTCTACTACACCAACTCCGGCTCCGAGGCGAACGAGAAGGCGTTCAAGATGGTGCGCCAGATCGCGCACAAGAAATACGGCGGTAGGAAGACCAAGATCCTGTACCGCGACCGCGACTATCACGGCTCGACGCTGGCGGCGATGTCGGCGGGCGGCCAGGACGAGCGCAACGCGCAATACGGCCCCTTCGCGCCGGATTTCGTCAAGGTCCCCCATTGCATGGAATACCGCAAGGAAGAACTGGGCCTGGGCCATCTGTCGGGCGCCGAGTTCGGCCGCGCCGCCGCCGACCTGATCGAAGAGGTGATCCTGCGCGAGGGCCCCGAGACCGTCGGTGCGCTCTGCCTCGAACCGGTGACCGCCGGTGGTGGCGTCATCACCCCGCCCGAGGGCTATTGGGAGCGGGTCCAGGAGATCTGCAAGAAATACGATGTACTGCTGCATATCGACGAGGTCGTCTGCGGCATCGGCCGTACCGGAACCTGGTTCGGATATCAGCAATATGGCGTCAAACCGGATTTCGTGACCATGGCCAAGGGCGTCGCCTCGGGCTATGCCGCCATCGCCTGCATGGTGACCACCGAAGAGGTGTTCGACATGTTCAAGGACAACAGCGACGACCCGCTGAACTATTTCCGCGACATCTCGACCTTTGGCGGCTGCACCGCGGGTCCTGCCGCGGCGATCGAGAACATGCGCATCATCGAGGACGAGAACCTGCTCGACAACTGCACCGCCATGGGCGAACGCATGCTCGGCAATCTCCGCGCCCTGATGGACAAGCATCAGGTGATCGGCGACGTGCGCGGCAAGGGCCTGTTCTTGGGCGCCGAACTGGTCGCCAATCGCGAAACCAAGGAACCCGTGACCGAAAAACAGGCCCAGGCCGTCGTGGCCGACTGCATGGCCCAGGGGGTTATCATCGGCGTGACCAACCGCTCGATCCCGGGCCGGAACAACACGCTGTGCTTCTCGCCGGCGCTGATCGCCACTGCCGACGACATCGACGCGATCACCAACGCCGTCGATGCGGCCCTGACCCGCGTGTTCGGCTGATACCAGAACCACCTTCCGCTGCCCCTCCCCATTGCGGCAGGTGCGTATGAAAACCGGTGCGGCAACGCGCCGGTTTTTTGTTGCATCGAAAGACCGTCGACTCCGGCCCTCGCGGCAGACCGGGTCAAGTCGTACCCGCTTGGCGCTGTTGCGGCATCAGACGTCCACCCCGACGCTTCCTTCTCGGCCATGATTCCCTGAAGGCACACCGGCACCTTGTCAGTGGGCGGTTCGAATTTGCTCCTCATCCCAGAAAGTTTTGCGTGTCATTCCCGGCCTGCGCGCTTAGCGTGCCGGCGACTCGATACATTGCCGGATGGAGCCTGCATGACCCAGATCACCCCCGCGTTGCTGTTGGAAATCCGCAGCCGTTTCGCGCAAGTCGACCATTGCCCGGTGCAGGGTCCGCGCGTGTTCTTTGAAAATGCCGGCGGCGCGCTGACGCTGAATTCGGTGGTTGAGACCTCGGCCAAATATGCGGCGATCCCCGACAACCAGGGGCGCGACAATCCCGGCAGTCGCGAACTGGTGCGGGTGATCGACAAGGCCAAGGACGACATGCGGGTGTTCATGAACGCGCCCGGCGGGCAGTTCTTTGTCGGCGAAAGCGGCACCGAACTGACGTTCCGCCTGATCATGAACGCCTGTCTGGGCGCCGGTCCGGGGGTTGTGCTGGGCACGACGCTGGAGCATCCGGCCTCGCGCAGTGCCTGTGACCGCTGGGCGCGGGTGGCCGGGCAGCGGCATGTGCTGGTGGCGCATGACGACGCGACGGGGACGGTGACGGCTGATGCCTATGCCGCGGCGGTGACGCCCGACACGGTGGTGGCGACCATCGTTCATACCTCGCCCGTAACCGGCATGGGGGTGGACCTGGAGGGGATTGCGGCGGCGATCCGGGCGGTGGCGCCCGAGGCGTATATCATCGTGGACGGCATCCAGCATGCGGCGCACGGGCGGATCGACCTGGCCGCCTATGGTGTCGATGGCTATGTCATCTCGCCCTACAAGATGTTTTCGCGCCATGGCTACGGGCTGGCCTGGATCTCGGACCGGCTGACCAGGCTGCCGCATAACGGGCTGCTCAACGGGCCGGCGGACAATTGGGAGATGGGGACGCGCGACACCGGGAGTTATGCGACGTTGACCGATGTGGCCGATTACCTGGAGTGGCTGGGCGCGCAGGTGAGCGACGCGACCGACCGGCGGGCCCGGTTCGAAGCGGCAGGCGCGGCGATCCATGCGCAGGAAAAGGCGCTCACCGATGCGATGATCCACGGCACCGGCAACCTGGCCGGCCTGAAGGACATGGCAAAGGTGCATATCATCGGCGGCACCGACAACCCCGCGCGCGAGGGGCTGGTGTCGCTCTGGGTCGAAGGCGTGGCCTCGGCCGAGGTGGTGGCGCAGCTGAACGCGCAGGGCATCCGCACCCATGTGCGCAAGGCCGACCATTATTCGAACAACATCCTCGATCCGCTGGGGCTGGACAGCTGCGTGCGGGTGTCGATGTGCCACTACAACAGTGTGCACGAGGTGGCGCAGTTCCTGGCCGCGATGAAGGGGATCGCGGCCTGACGCAAAACGAAAACCGGCACCCGCCCCATGATTTTTTGGCGGGTGTCGGGGCGGCTGTGCCGCTAGGGTCGTCCGCGACACATTACGGAGACCCGCCCCATGAAAACCCATGCCCAGGCCGTCGTGATCGGCGGCGGTCTTGTCGGTTGCTCGATCCTCTATCACCTCGCCAAGCTGGGCTGGCGCGATGTCGTGCTGCTGGAGCGCGACGAGCTGACCAGCGGATCGACCTGGCACGCGGCCGCGAATATCCACGGGCTGCATGACAACAACAACGTCACCCGCATCCAGCATTACACGATGAACCTGTACAAGGAGCTGGAGAAGGAAACCGGGCAGGGTTGCGGCGTGTTCCAGGCGGGGTCGCTGTACCTGGCGCAGACCGAGGCGCGTGAGCATCAGCTGCGCCTGCAAGAGGCCAAGGCGCGGTATTACGGGCTGAATTTCTACGAGATCGACAAGGACCGCGCGAAGGAGCTGCACCCGCTGGCGCAGTTCGACGATATCCGGTGCATCATGTACGAACCCGATGGCGGCAACGTGGACCCGTCGGGCGTGACCTATGCCTATGCGGCGGGTGCGCGCGCGATGGGGGCCACGATCGAGCGGTTCTGCCCGGTGATCGGCACCGAACAGCAAGCCGACGGCAGCTGGATCGTGCGCACCGAGAAGGGCGACATCCACACGCAATGGGTGGTCAATGCGGCCGGCCTGTGGGGGCGCGAGGTGGCGGCGCTGGCGGGGATCACCCTGCCGCTGCAACCGACCGAGCATCAGTATTTCGTGACCGAGGCGATCCCCGAGGTGGCGGCGCTGGGCCGCCGCTTGCCCTCGATCGCGGACCGGGATGGTGAATATTACTTCCGGCAGGAAGGCAACGGGCTGCTGATCGGCGCCTATGAGAAGGACATGAAGTTCTGGGCCGAGAACGGCACGCCGCTGGATTTCGCCCATGACCTGTTCCCTGACGATCTGGACCGGATCATGGAAAACGTGATCCGCGCCACCGAGCGGGTGCCGGTGGCGGCGACGGCGGGGGTGAAGCGGGTGATCAACGGGCCGATGATCTGGTCGCCGGATTCGAGCGCCCTGTGGGGGCCGGTGCCGGAGTTGAAGAACTATTTCGTCTGCGGTGGCATCATTCCCGGCTTTTCGCAATCGGGCGGTCTGGGCCTGTTGGCGGCGCAATGGATGATCGAGGGCGAGCCGCAATACGACATGTTCGCCTGGGACCTTGCCCGCTTTGGCGATTGGGCCGACAAGAAATTCACCAAGGCGCGGGTGCAGGACCAGTATACTCACCGTTTTGCCATCCACTTCCCCAACGAGGAGCGCAGCGCCGGGCGGCCGGCGCGAGTGCGCCCGGCCTATGAGATGCAAAGGGAGATGGGTGCGGTGTTTGGCATGAACTGCGGCTGGGAGCATCCGCTGTGGTTCGCGGACCGGCCCGGCGTGACCGAGACCGTGGGCTTCACCCGCCAGAACTGGTGGGAGCCGGTGGGCCGCGAGGTGCGCATGTTGCGTGAGCAGGTGGGCGTGATCGACATCTCGAACTTTGCCAACTACGAGATCAAGGGGCCGGGCGCGCGCGACTGGCTGGACCGGCTGGTGGCGAACCGGGTGCCCACTGTCGTGGGCAGATCCTGTCTGACGCCGCTGATTGGCGTGCGGGGCGGCATCGCGGGCGATTTCACCATCACGATGACCGGCGAGGAAGCCTTGATGATGGTGGGCTCGGGTATGGCCGAACGCTATCACCAGCGGTTCTTTAACATGGTGGAACTGCCCGAAGGCACGACATGCGAGGTCGCGACCAACCGCATCGCGGGCTACAACGTGGCCGGACCCAAGGCGCGCGACATGTTGCAGCGGCTGACCAATGCCGATCTGTCGAACGAGGCGTTTCCCTTCATGCGCTCAGCCACGATCGAGGTGGCGGGCGTGACCTGTCTGGCGATCCGGGTCAGTTTCACCGGCGATCTGGGCTGGGAACTGCATTGCGCCGAGGGGGATCAGGTACGGCTTTACACCGCGCTGATTGCTGCGGCGCGCGAGATCGGTGGCGGCCCGGTGGGCAGCAGGGCGCTGGGCAGTCTGCGCATCGAAAAGGGCTATGGCTCCTGGGGCCGCGAATACAGCCCGGAATACTGGCCGCAGGAAGTGGCGCTGGAGCGGTTGATCAAGGCGGACAAGGAGTTCCTGAACAAGGCGGCCTGGCTGAAGATCAAGGACAACCCGGTGCGCGAGGTGCTGTCGGTGTTCGAGATCGAGGCCGCGCACGGCGCCGATGCCAGCGGCGGCGAGCCGATCTTCACTCCTGACGGGCGACCGGTGGGGCGGGTGACCTCGGGCGCCTATGGCTATTCGGTAGGCAAGTCGCTGGCCATCGGCTATGCCAACCCGGCGGTGGCCAGTCCCGGCGATGCGCTGGAGGTCTATCTGCTGGGCAAGCCGCACAAGGCGGTGCTGCTGGCCGAGCCGCCTTTCGATCCGGCGGGCGCGCGGCTGCGCGGCTGAGCCCTGCCCCGGTCGCGGGGAAGGCGGCGCGGCTCGGATTTTGAGTATTTGGAACCAGAAAGAAGCAGCTTTGGTCGCCGTGCGGGGAAGGGCCGCGCCCGGCGATCAGCCTTCCATTCTGCCAGCCGCGTCCAGCAGCCACGACTTGAACAGCCGGACCGACGGCGTCGGCGTACGACTCTTGAAGCGGGCACAGTAGACCCAGGGGTTGCGGATGTCGGTCTGGAACGGTTCGACCAGGTCGCCCCGATCCAGATAGGGACGAACCAGAACGCGCGGCAGGGCAGCGCAGCCCAGACCCTGAGCGGCGAGACCGGCACCGATCGTCGAGACGTCGGTCTTGAGTCCACCGGTCGCCTCGAAGCTCTTGATGCCGAAATGGCGCGCCATCAACTCCCAGTAGATCGGTCGACCGAGCACGTGGATCCGGCGGGCGCGCACCAGTTGCGCCGGGTCGGTGAGTGGCTTGCCATCGACCTTGAAATCCGGGGCGCAGACGAGGGCCAGCCGTTCGTCCCAGAGCTGAACCGCGCCGTCGGGAATGTCATCGGTGTGGTCCATCGTGATCGAGATGTCGGACACATCCTGTTCCACGTCGGTCCAGACGGTCCCGTGCACCGTGACCAGGATATCGGGATGGGTGATGTGGAAGTCGCGCAGCACGCCGGCAAGCCAGACCGAGGCAAGGCTGGTAGGGCAGGACACCACCACCTCGCGCCGGCGCTTCTGCGACAGGAGCGCCTCGGTCGCGACGTCGATTTCCTGCAGCGCGTGGCGGACCGAGGGCAGGTAGGCCTCGCCTACCTCGGTCAGGGCCAGCGCGCGCGGAAGCCGGACAAAAAGGGGACGGCCGATGAACTCCTCGAGTGAGCGGACATGGTTGCTGACCGCGGACTGGGTGCAGTTAAGTTCCTCGGAGGCGGCGGTAAAGCTCAGGTGCCGGGCGGCGGCCTCGAATGAGCGCAGGAAGGTGAGATGCGGCAGATGTTTCATGGCACAAGTCTATTGCCGCTTGGTCCGGCTGCGGCAAGCCCCGAAGGGCCCGGACATGGCCGGTGCAAAAATAACCGGGGCATAGGTCCCGGCATTTTTGCGTGTGGCGCGGGGCGGAGGCGGCTAGCCTTGGACCCGGACACGCCCGTCAGGGCGAAGGAGGCCCGATGACCGCACCAATGAGCAAACCCGTCCCCACATTCGACCGGATCGCCGATTTCGCGCTGGATCGCGGCCCGGGTGACATACCCGCCAGCACGCTGGAGGCTGCGGCGTTGATGGCGCTGGATACGCTGGGAATCGTCGCCGCGGCAGGCCCGATGGAGGCGGGCGTGATCGCGCGGCAGACGGCGACCCTGCTCTATGGCAGTTCCGATCCGGCCCATAGCGCGCGGATGATGTTCGACGGGCGGCGCGTCAGCCTGGCGGGCGCGGCCTTTGCCGCCGCCACCCAGACCGACAACCTGGATGGCCATGACGGGTACAACCCGACCAAGGGGCATATCGGTGTCGTGGTGATCCCGACGCTGGCGACACTGGCGCAGCACCTGCCCGATCTGACCGGCCCCGAGGCGTTGGCCGCGATCACCGTGGGATACGAGGTGTCCGGGCGCGCAGGTATCGCGCTGCATGCCACGGTCAGCGACTATCACACCTCGGGCGCGTGGAACTGCCTGGGTGTGGTGGCCATGGCCGCGCGGTTGCGTGGACAGGGGCGCGAGACGATGCGGCAGGCGCTGGGCATTGCCGAGTATCATGGCCCCCGCAGCCAGATGATGCGCGAGATCGCGACGCCCACCATGCTGCATGACGGCTCGGGCTGGGGGGCGCTGGTGGGGATGTCCTCGATGGTGCTGGCCGAACACGGGTTCACTGGCGCGCCCGCGATCACCATGGAGGCCCCCGAGGCGGCGCCGTATTGGGAGGACCTGGGCCAATTCTGGCAGATGGAGCACCAATATGTGAAACCCTATCCGATCTGCCGCTGGGCGCATGCGGCGGTGGACGGGGTGCGCGCGATCATGCTGGAGCATGGGCTGACCCATGCGGATATCGCGCGGGTGCATGTGAACAGTTTCCACCAGGCGGCCTGCCTGTACCAGGGGCTGCCGCCCACTACCGGCATTGCTCAATATGCGCTGCCGTTTCCGGTCGCGGCCTATATCGCCTATGGCCGGATCGGGGTCGAGCATATCTCGGGTCCCGGCCTGTCGGATCCGCTGGTTGCCGAGATCATGACCCGTATCACCGTGGCCGAGACCGAGCGTCATTCCACGCGCTTTCCGGCCGGGCGCTGGGCGGATGTCGAGATCACCACGCGAGATGGCCGGGTGCTGGTGTCGGGTGACATTCATGCGCGGGGCGGGCCGGAGGCGCCGATGACCCGCGACGAGGTGGTGGCGAAGTACATGGATTTTGCTGTCCCGGTGCTGGGCGAGGGCCGCGCGGCGGGACTGCGCGACGCGGTGCTGCGGCTGACCGATCCGCAGAGCCGGTTCGCCGATGTGGCGGCGCATCTCTACGATCCGGTTCAGGGCTGAGCGCATGGCCGATCGCAGGACAGGAGGCCGGCGCGGCAAGAGCGCGCGCAGCGGCGGCGGCATCGAACAGCTGCCCTGGGAACAGGTGCGCAACCCCTATCCCGGTTTTGAACTGGCCTCACCCGAGCAGATGGAGCGGTTGCACGCCACTTCGATGCGCGTTCTGTCCGAGCTGGGGATCAGGGTGATCGGTGACAACGTGCTGGACCTGTTCGCGCAGGCCGGCGCGCTGGTCGATCGCGATACAGGCATCGTGCGAATTGACGAGTCGCTGGTGAACGCGGCGCTGGCCACCGTGCCGCGCACATTCACCCTGACCAGCCGCAACCCGGCAAAACGGATCGAGATGGGCGGCAATGCGCTGAACTTTGGTCTGGTGGCCGGGCCGCCCAACGTGCATGACCGGGTCAACGGGCGACGGTCGGGCAATTATGGCGACTATTGCAACTTCATCCGGTTGGCGCATCATTTCAACGCGATCCATATCATCGGCAACCAGGTGATGGCGCCGGTCGAGATGCCCGCGAATTCGCGGCATCTGGACACTTATCTGGCCAATCTCACCCTGTCGGACCTGTCGTTCCACTGCACCGCGATCGGGCGCGGGCGGGCGCTGGACGGGATCGAGATGATGGCGATCGCGCGGGGTCAGACGCTGGAGCAGATGGCCGCCGATCCCGGGGTGATCACCATCATCTCGGTCAATTCGCCGCGCCTCTTCGATGACGCGATGGGGGACGGGCTGATCGCGATGGCCGAACATGGCCAGCCGGTGACGATCACGCCCTTTACCCTGATGGGGGCGATGACGCCGGTGACGCTGGCCGCCGCGCTGGCGCAGCAGAATGCCGAGGCGTTGTTTGGCGTGGTGCTGACCCAGCTGGTGCGGCCGGGTACGCCGGTGATGTACGGCTCGTTCACCTCGAATGTCTACATGCGCTCGGGCGCGCCCGCCTTTGGCACGCCGGAGAACACCAAGGCAAACATAATCGGCGGGCAGCTGGCGCGGCGCTATGGGCTGCCCTATCGGACATCGAATTCCAACGCCTCGAACGCGGTCGATTTGCAGGCCGCTTACGAGACGATGATGGCGACCTGGGGCGCGGTGCTGGGCGGGGCCAACATCATCTATCATGCTGCCGGATGGCTGGAGGGCGGGCTTACCGCGTCTTATGAGAAATTCATCCTCGACGTCGAGATCATGCAGAACATGATGGAATTCCTGCGGCCGGTGGATTTCTCGGATGGCGCGTTGGGCTTCGATGCGATGGCGGCGGTGCCGCCGGGCGGGCATTTCTTTGGCGCTGCGCATACGATGGAGCGGTACGAGACTGCATTTTATCGCCCGATCCTGTCGGACTGGCAGAATTTCGAGAACTGGGAAGCCGCGGGCGCAGCCGATGCCGCCGAGCGCGCGACCCGGATCTGGCAGCAGGCGCTGCGGGAATACGAGGAGCCTGCAATGGACCCGGGTGTGCGTGAGGCGCTGGATGCCTATGTGGCACGGCGCAAGGAAGAGATCGGTGCGGGAGAGCCCTGAGGTTCAGGGTGAAAAAGGATATTCGGCCAGAACTTCGTGCCGTGCACCCTTGGGGTGCAGGGTGGAAGCGTAAAGCGCAAATCCCGCGACCGGCAGGTCGGGAAGATCGGTTTGCGCCAAACCGGTTGGCAGGGGTGGCGGCGTCGCACCGGGACGCAGACGCGCCACCGTGACATGCGGGCGAAACCTGCGTTTTTGCATTGTGATCCCGGCCCTGCGGCAGGCCGACGCGACCATGTCGTGCAGCCGCGACAGGTTCGGGTCAGCCGCAACTTCGACAAAGAGTGCCGGACCGAAAGTACCGATCCCTCCCATCGGAACGCTGAAGGGCGCGCCCCGCACAGCCAGCAACTCGTGATGCAGATCTTCCAGAACTTCCTCTGGTCGGTCGTCGAGAAAGGTCAGCGTGAGATGCAGATTGCAGCGCGGCACCGGGCGGCCCAGGCCGATGCGGCGCTGGAGCCGTTCCAGATGCTCGGCTATCGCATCGGGGACAGGAATGGCGATGAAACTGCGCATGGTTTTCTTGTACCTTTCAGAGCCGGTCAAACAAGCGTCCCGGCAGTCGGTCGTGGCGCGCAAGGCCCAGTGCCCGTTTAAGGCAGAACATCAATGCCTGGTTCAATGTCACCGCCGGCTTGTCCAGATGCGCCTCGATCCGGTCTACCGCCTCGACCGCGCGCATGTCGGTGCAGCTTAGCACGATTGCCTGGACCCGTGGGGTGTCGGCGCGAATGGCAAGATCGAACACCTCGTTAGGGGAGAGTTCGCCTTGACCATAGTTGCCCAACTCGCGGCCGATGTCGGCACGGCAGACCGTCTCGATGCCGATCGACGCGAGAAAGGCCACTGCCTGATCGTTGATCTCGCCCAGATAGGGCGAGGAGAAGCCGACGCGGCTGACACCAAGCGCCTGGATTGCAGCCACCAATGACTCCGCCGCGGTCAGGCTGAGCGCGCTGGAACCGGACTTGATTCGGCGGGCCAGGCCGCCACGAAACTGGCCCGGACCACCGGAAGTGGGCCGCAGTTCCCGGCGCCAAATGATGACTGGTGCGACGGATTCCGTAATCTCGACCTGGCTGCCCAATACGCCCGACGGAAAAGCGGTGGTCGACAGCCCGTCCGAGTGCGGCCGCGCGCCAGTGCCGCCATTGTCCACGGGTTCGACTGCAAACTGTCGCCCTCCGTCCCGGGCGACCTCGGGCGCGTGGCGCATCGGCAGATCGAACAGGCAGGACGCTCCTTCGGCGGGCACCCGGCCGGGCAGGGCCTGATGCAGGCAACCAAGTACCAGATCGGGCGTGACCTGCCCCAGGGTATGCCGCATGGCAACCGGCGCCGGGCGCTGCGCATTCAGGATACAACCCGATGGACCACCGACGGTGAAAGGGGCCAGCGAACCGGCGTTGTTCGGAATGTCCGGCCCGACGATGCAACGCAGGGCAAAGACCGTGTAGGCGGTGGTGTAATTCAGAGGAACATTGATACCCTTTCGCGAAAAGCCCGAAGTCCCGGTGAAATCGACATGCATGCCGGTGCCGCTGACGGTCAGGGTGGCATGGAGTTCAAGCTCTGCTTCGTACCCGTCCACGCGCATCATGTTGTGATAGCTGCCTTCGGGGATCTCGGCGATGGCAGCCAGCGTTCCTCGATAGGATGTGTCGATGATGTAGTTGCCCAGTTCGACAAGATCATCCAGCCCGTATTCATCCATCATCCCGGTCAATCGCCGTACCCCGGCCTCGCAACAGGCAATCAGGGCATAGATGTCGCCTTCGTTGGCGACGGGTTCGCGGCTGTTGGCGCGTATGATATCCATCAGCAGCGCATTGGGTTCCCCCGGTCCACCAGCTTGCAGGGCGGGATCAGCAAACCTTCGTCGTAGATGTCCGAGCTGTTGATTTCCGCTGAGAATTGACCCGGTAGCCTCATAATTTTCCACCGAGATTTGACCCATGTGAACACGCTGCCCCGACGGGTTTGGTCGGGGAGATATGGAGTGATCGACATGGGATTTTTGAGTGTTATCCGACGCTGGGCATTGCGTGACAAAATGCCAATCCGCGAGATTTCCCGGCGCACGGGCCTGTCACGCAACACCATCAGAAAGTATCTGCGCGAAGGCGCGGTCGAGCCGAAGTTCAAGACGCCATCTCGGCCAAGCAAGCTGGACCCGTATGCGGATCGTCTGTCGGCCTGGTTGCTGGTGCAGACGTGGAAATCGCGCAAGGAACGTCGCACCGTGAAGCAAATGCACGCTGATCTGGTCAAGCTTGGCTATGGTGGCTCCTATGGTCGCGTGGCGGCGTTTGCTCGGGCTTGGCACTCGGACCGACACCGGGCAGAGCAGACGACGGGGCGTGGCACATTCGTGCCCCTGGTGTTTCAGCCCGGCGAGGCGTCCCAGTTCGACTGGAGCGAAGACTGGGCGAACATTGGCGGCGAGCGGATCAAGCTGCAGGTCGCCCATATCAAGCTGTCGCACAGCCGGGCGTTCCTGGTGCGAGCTTACCCGCTGCAAACTCACGAGATGCTGTTCGACGCCCACTGACATGCGTTCCGCGTCTTCGGCGGCGTTCCCGGGCGCGGGATCTACGACAATATGAAGACGGCGGTGGATCGGGTTGGCTGCGGCAAACAGCGGGACGTCAACGCGCGTTTCAAGGCGATGACCAGCCACTACGTCTTCGAGCCCGAGTTCTGCAACCCGGCCGCCGGATGGGAGAAGGGGCAGGTCGAGAAGAACGTTCAGGATGCGCGTAACCGCCTGTGGCAGGTCATGCCTGTCTTCAGGAATCTGGACGAGCTGAACCAGTGGTTGGAGGATCGCTGTATTGCCTTGTGGGCCGAGACAAAGCACCGGGACCTGCCCGGCACGATTGCTGATGCCTGGGAAGCAGAGAAGCCGATGCTGATGGCACTGCCACCGGCCTTTGATGGGTTTGTCGAGCATAGTAAACGGGTATCGCCGACATGCTTGGTCACCTTCGAGCGCAATCGCTACAGCGTTCCGGCCAGCTTCGCGAACCGCCGCGTCAGCCTGCATGTCTATCCAGACCGGCTGGTCGTGGCGGCCGAAGGCCAAACCGTCTGCACCCATGGCCGCATCATCGAGCGGTCGCACCACAAACCAGGCAGGGTCATCTATGATTGGCGCCATTATCTGGCGGTGATCCAGCGCAAACCCGGGGCCCTACGCAACGGCGCGCCTTTCACCGAGAAGCCCGAAGCCTTCCGCCGCCTGCAGGATAACATGTTGCGCAAAGAGGGTGGTGACCGGGAGATGGTCGATATCCTGTCCCTGGTCCTGCATCACGACGAAGACGCCGTTCTGTGCGCCGTAGAACTGGCGCTGGAAGCTGGCGTGCCCACCAAGACGCACATCCTGAACCTGCTTCACAGGTTGATCGACCGCAAACAGACCGATCTTCCAGAGGTTGATCCGCCGGATGCCTTGGCCTTGGAAACGGCACCAAAGGCCAACGTCGACCGCTATGACGATCTGAGACAGGCTGGGGAGAAGCGTCATGCGTCATGACCCTGCAGGCGCCTCAATTGTGATCATGCTCCGCAGCCTCAAGCTGCATGGCATGGCGCAGGCCGTCGAGGATCTGGTCGCCCAGGGCGCGCCAGCTTTTGAGGCCGCGACGCCAATGTTGTCCCAGTTGCTCAAGGCCGAGATGGCAGAGAGAGAAGTGCGATCCATCGCCTATCACACAAAGGTGGCGCGCTTCCCGTCCTACAAGGACCTCGCGGGCTTTGACTTCAAATCCAGCGAGATCAATGAAGCCACCATCAGGCAGTTGCACCGTGGCGCGTTCATGGAAAACGCCGAGAATGTTGTCCTGATTGGTGGGCCGGGCACCGGCAAAAGCCACATCGCAACGGCCATCGGCGTCCAGGCCATCGAGCATCACAGGTGCAAAGTGCGCTTCTACTCGACAGTGGAACTCGTCAATGCCTTGGAACAGGAAAAGGCGCTCGGAAAGGCCGGCAGAATGGCCGAGATGCTCACCAAGGTTGACTTGGTCATCCTCGACGAGCTCGGCTACCTGCCGTTCAGTTCATCAGGCGGAGCGTTGCTGTTCCACCTCCTGAGCAAACTCTACGAGCGCACCAGCGTGATCATCACCACCAATCTCAGTTTCTCAGAATGGGCCCAGGTCTTCGGCGACGCCAAAATGACAACCGCGCTCTTGGACCGGCTCACTCACCGCTGCCACATCTTGGAAACCGGCAACGACAGCTACCGCTTCAAGGCCAGTTCCGAGGCCGCCAAGAAGACAAGAAGGGAGATCGCTACATTGACCGGGTCATGAACAAAAACGCATACTGAGGGTGGGTCAAATCTCGGTGAAAATACCGGGTCAATTCTCAGCGGAAATCAACAGCCTGGGCATGCCAGCGATAGTTGATCTGGAAACAGCCCACATCGAAACTGCGCGCGCCGGATTTGAACCGGTCAAAAACGAACCTCTGCGCGGCAGCTTGCGAAGGGAACCAGTGTCCGGCCCCTTCCATGTTGACGGTCCAGGGCCAGGGTTCCAGCGTCCCGCCGCTGCTGCGCCCGGTTTCCACCCGGGTAATGGCACGCAGCACGTCGAACGGCACGTCATGCGCCCGCGCCGCACGGCGCGCGGCCGTGTCGCACAGGCCGGAGATGCCGGGGTCGACCGCCGCCGCCTGCGCGGTCAGCGCCAGCAGCCAGAAGGCGGCCAGCCGCAGCAGGGGCACAACGATGGCACTTGGTCGATGAAAACGGGGCATTTTGCCTGTCCGGGGATTCTTCCTGTTCCCCGGACGGTATCTGCGGGTCGGTTTACAACCGGTTAGCGCCCGTCATTTTCCTGGTGCCGCGCCATGAACCGCTCGATATCGCCGGTGGACGGGGCGACGCCGGTGAACACCTCGACATAGTCCGGCATGTTGGCCAGCCGGGTCTTGGGGTTCTCCTCGATCCGCATCGAGATATAGCCGACCTGCGTATACATCACCGTCATCGCCCGGACCCTGGCCTGCTGTCCGGAATAGCCGAATCGCAGGAACATCGCGGCCACCGCATCCTGACGCGCCGTGTCGGCCAGGTCGAGCCGCGCCTGAAGCGCCGTATCGTTGCGCGCCCAGTTGCGAATCGCCAGATCCAGCCGCGCGTCGAACAATTCGTCGTCGAGCCAGCAGTCGAACAGGTTGAACATCGCCTCGACGATACTGTCGGCAAAGGCTTCGGTCCGGGCCACCAGGTTGCCGGTGTTCTTGGCCTCCCATTGCCGAACCATCGCCTCCAGAAGCGCCTCGCGATCCTTGAAATGCCAATAAAATCCGGTGCGCGCGACGCCCAGTTTCTGCGCCAGCGGCATGATCTTGACCGCCTCGACCCCGCTCTCGGTCAACAGGTCATAGGCGGCAGCCAGCCAGGCGGCCTCGGTACTGGAGGGTTTCGGCGCAATCGTCATGCGGCAAGACCTAGCAGTCTTGACACCTCTGCACAAGATACTTGACACATATGTCAAGTCGGGCGCAGATAGATCAGTTTCGCTGTCTATCGCAGGTTTCACCCATGACCGTTCAAGCGCCCACAAGGACTCGGCGTTCGCGCCGCAGCTCTGACAAATCCACCCGGTCCGCGGAACCGGGACAGAACCTGCATCTGCGGGTCCCCTACATTAACCGCAAGATCCCCGCCTATGACCTGCTGGGCGACGAGGCGCTGGAGCGGATCGAGGCCACCGCCGACCGGATCCTGGCCGAGATCGGCATCGAACTGCGCGACGACGAAGAGAGCATGAAGCTCTACAAGAAGGCCGGCGCACAGGTTTCCGACATCCGCGCGGGCACCTGGAACGTCCGGTTCGAGCCGGGGATGCTGCGCGAGATCCTGAAAACCGCGCCTGCCCGGTTCACCCAGCATGCCCGCAACCCGGCCAACTCGGTTGATATCGGTGGCGACGCGATGGTCTTCGCGCCCGCCTATGGTTCGCCCTTCGTGATGGACATGGACAATGGCCGCCGCTACGGCACGATCGAGGACTTCCGCAACCTGATCAAGCTGGGCCAGTCCTCGCCCTGGCTGCATCATTCAGGTGGCACCATCTGCGAGCCGACGGACATCCCGGTGAACAAGCGGCACCTGGACATGGTCTATTCGCACATGCGCTATTCCGACCGGGCCTTCCTCGGCTCGATCACCGCGCCCGAACGCGCCGCCGACAGTATCGAGATGTGCCATATCCTGTTCGGGGCCGATTTCGTTGATCAGAACTGCGTCATCATGGGCAATTTCAACACCACCTCGCCCCTGGTGATCGACGGGGTCACGGCCTCGGGCATCCGCACCTACGCGGCGGCGGGGCAGGGTTCGATCCACCTGCCGTTCCTGCTGGGCGGTGCGGTGTCGCCGCTGACCATGGCCGGAGCCGTGGCGCAGTGCCTGGCCGAATCCATGGCCTCCTGCGCCATCGCCCAGCTGACCCGTCCCGGGGCGCCGACCATCCTGGCCGGGTTCCTGTCGTCGATGTCCTTGCGCTCGGGCAGCCCGACCTTCGGCACGCCGGAACCGGCGCTGGGCTCGCTGGTGATGGGCCAGCTGGCCCGTCGCCTGAACATGCCCTTGCGCTGCGCCGGAAATTTCTCGACCTCCAAGGCGCCGGACGGGCAGGCCATGCAGCAGGCGATGATGTCGATGATGTCGGCGGTGCAGGGCGGCGCCAACTACATCCTGCACTCGGCCGGTTTTGTCGACGGACTGCTCAGCATGTCCTACGAGAAATTCGTGATGGATACCGACATGTGCGGCGCGCTGCATTCCTATCTGGCCGGGATCGAGGTGAACGAGGATACGCTGGGCTTTGACGCGCTGGCCCAGAACGGGCCGGGCGAGCACATGTTCGGCACCGACCACACGCTGCGCCACTATGAAACCGCCTATTGGGACAGCGGCCTGAACGACGACCAGACCCACGAGACCTGGTTCGAACAGGGCAGCGCCGACTATGCCATCCGCGCCAACCGGCGGTGGAAGGATATCCTGAACGCCTACGAGGCGCCGCCGATGGACGAAGCGACCGACGAGGCGCTGTGCGATTTCATCGACCGCAAGAAAGCCTCCATGCCCGACGCCTGGTACTGAGGAAAGACCATGTCCCGCGACCCACTGCTGCAACCCTATCAGCTGAAACACCTGACCCTGAAGAACCGGATCATGACCACCAGTCATGAACCGGCCTATCCCGAGGACGGCCTGCCCAAGGACCGCTATCGCGCCTATCACGTCGAACGCGCCAAGGCCGGCGTGGCAATGACCATGACCGCGGGTTCCGCCTCGGTCAGCCGTGACAGCCCGCCGGTGTTCAACAACATCCTCGTCTGGCGCGACGAGGTGGTGGGCTGGATGAAGAAGCTGGCCGACGAATGCCACGATCATGGTTGCGCGGTGATGATCCAGCTCACGCATCTGGGCCGCCGCACCGGCTGGGACAAGGGCGCCTGGCTGCCTTCGGTCAGCTCGACCTCGGATCGGGAACCGGCGCACCGGCGGTTTCCGAAACTGGCCGAGGATTGGGATATTTCCCGCATCATCGGCGATTTCGCCGATGCCGCCGAAAAGATGAAACTGGCGGGGCTGGACGGGGTCGAGATCATGACCCACGGTCATCTGCTGGACCAGTTCATCTCGCCGCTGACCAACGAGCTGGACGGCCCCTATGGCAAGGCGACGCTGCAAACCCGGATGCAACTGACGCTCGACATCATCGACGCGGTGCGCAAACGGGTGGGCGAAGACTTCATTGTCGGCACCCGCTTTGCCCCCGACGAGGCGCAGACAGGCGGCATCACCGAAGAGATGGGCATGCAGATCGCCCATATGTTCAAGGCGACCGGGCAGCTCGACTATCTCAACGTCAACCGGGGCCGCATCCACACCGACCCGGCGATGACCGACATGATCCCGGTGCAGGGGATGAAGGCCGCGCCGCATCTCGATTTCGCCGGGCGGGTCCGGGCCGAGGTGGGCATGCCCACATTCCATGCCTCGAAAATCCCCGATGTCGCCACAGCGCGCCATGCCATCGTCACCGGGCAGCTCGACATGGTGGGCATGACCCGCGCCCATATGGCCGACCCCTATCTGGTGCAAAAGATCGTCGAGGGCCGCGAACACGATATCCGCCCCTGTGTCGGCGCCACCTATTGCCTGGACCGGATCTATCAGGCGGGGGAGGCGCTGTGCATCCACAACCCGGCAACCGGGCGCGAACTGACCATGCCGCATCAGATTTCGCCTGCGCAGACCCGCAAGCGTGTCGTGATCGTCGGGGCAGGTCCGGCAGGGCTCGAGGCCGCGCGCGTCGCCGCCGAACGCGGCCACCATGTCACCGTGTTCGAGGCCCAGCCGGATCCCGGCGGCCAGATCCGCCTGACCATGCAGAACCCGCGCCGGCGCGAGATGATCGGCATCGTCGACTGGCGTATGGCGCAATGCGCCGCCCGCGATGTCGAGTTCCGCTTCAATACCTGGGCCGAGGTGGCGGATGTGACCGCGCTGAACCCCGATGTGGTGATCGTTGCCACCGGTGGCCTGCCCAATACGAAACTCTTCGAATCCGGGCGCGAGAACGACCTGCTGGTCAGCGCCTGGGACGTGATCTCGGGCGATGTGAAACCGGGGCGCGAGGTGCTGATCTATGACGAAAGCGGCGACCACCCGGGCGTGATGGCGGCCGAGATCGCCGCCAATTCCGGCTCATCGGTCGAGGTGATGACCCCTGACCGCAGCTTTGCCCCCGATATCATGGGCATGAATCTGGTGCCCTATATGCGCGCGCTTCAGGACAAGGATGTGACATTCACCGTCACCCGCCGTCTGCTGGACGTGACCCGCGACGGCAACCGGCTGCGGGCGAAAATCGGCACCGATTACAGCAGCTTCACCAAGGACCAGACCTATGATCAGGTGGTGGTTAACTATGGCACCATGCCGAATGCCGACCTCTATTTCGACCTGCGCCCGCTGTCGCGCAACGGAGGCGAGGTCAACTATCAGGCGCTGATCGACGGGCGCCCGCAGATGGTCGAAACCAACCCCGACGGCGCGTTCCAGTTGTTCCGCATCGGCGATGCGGTCAGCGCCCGCAACACCCATGCCGCGATCTATGACGCGCTGAGGCTGATGAAGGATATCTGACATGCGGATCGGGGTGCTCGGAACCGGAACCATTGCAACCGCCGTCGTCCACGGCATCGCGGGAGACGGGCATTCGATCGCCGTGTCCGAACGCAGCGCGGCCAATGCGCAGGCATTGGCCGCAGCCTATCCCAACGTCACGGTCGCGTCCAACCAGGCGGTCGTCGACGAGAGCGATATCGTCATCCTCGGCCTGATGGCTGAACAGGCGCCGGGCATTCTTGGTGCGCTGGTCTTTTGCGACGGCCAGCAGGTGATCACCCTGATGGCGGGCGCCACGTTGGAACAGGTGGCGCAGATGGTCGCACCCGCCCGCGCGGCCGCGATCATGATGCCCTTTCCGGGCATCGCGCAGGGCGGCTCGCCGATCATGATGCAGGGCGACGCCGATCTGGTTGCTGCACTCTTTGGCGCGCGCAACCAGATCTTTGCGCTGAAGGATGCAGAGGAGATGGCGGCCTATCTCTGCGCCCAGGCGGTGCTGTCGCCTGTGGTCCGGATGGTGGGTGACGCAGGCCAGTGGCTGGGCGCACGCGTCTCCGACCCCGAACAGGGCGAGGCGTTCCTGCGCGCGCTGGTCGCCTCCAGCCTGGCAGGCACCGATTGCGCCAGCCTGATCGAGGCACTGAACACGCCGGGCGGCTACAACCAGCGCCTGCGCCTGCATATGGAGGCGGCTGGCATGGGCGACAGCCTGCGCGCGGGGCTTGATACGCTGGAGAAAGACATATGAGCTTCAAACATGTCTTCACCCCGGTCCAGCTGCGCCACAAGCAACTGAAGAACCGGATCGTGTTCGGCGCCCATACCACCAACATGGCCCATGACGGCCTGCCCGGCGACCAGCATCTGGCCTATTACGAGGAACGCGCCATGGGCGGCGCCGCGATGATCGTGGTCGAGCCGATGCCGGTCCATGCCGCCGCCGTGCTGACGCGCGGCAATTTCCGGCATTCCAGCGATGACGTCATCCCGCATTTCGCCCGCATCACCGAGGCCTGCAAGGCACATGGCACGGTGATGATCCAGCAGCTCTATCATGTCGGTGCGCATGGCGACTGGGACAACTCCTGGCACGCCAACTGGTCGCCTTCGGGCGGGCCCAGCTATCATGACAACGATGGCAGCCACGCCATGACCGAAGGCGAGATCGAGGAAACCATTCAGGGTTTTGTCGATGCCGCGATCCGCTGCCAGAAATCCGGTTTCGACGGGGTCGAGGTCTGGGCCGCCTATCACTGCCTGCTTGACCAGTTCTGGACCCCGTTTTCCAACCAGCGCACCGACCAATGGGGCGGCTCCCTGGAAAACCGCACCCGGCTGTCGCGCGAGATCATGGCCCGAATCCGTGCCGCCTGCGGCCCGGATTTCATCATTGGCCTGTCGGTCAACGACGATTCTGACAAACCGGTCTGCCTCAGTCATGACCAGATGGTCGAGATCGTGGCGCTGCACGACGCCCAGGAGCTGATGGATTACGTGACCGTCGGCGCGGGCAGCTATTTCGACTTCTACAAGCTTCTGCCCAGCTTTCAGTATGCCGAGAACCTCGGCGCCGATCTGGCCGAACGCCTGAAACAGGCCAACCTGACCGCGCTGGTCACCGCCGAGGCCAATATCCGCACGCCCGACAACGCCAATACGGTACTGGGCGCCGGGCGGGCCGATCTGGTGTCGATCGTGCGCGGCCAGATCGCCGACCCGCATCTGGTGGCCAAGGCCGAACGGGGCGCTGCGCAGGACATTCGCGGATGCCTCAGCTGCAACCAGCAATGCTGGGGTCGACGCGGGCGCGATTACTATATTTCCTGTCTGGTGAACCCCTCCGCCGGGCACGAATACCTCTGGGGTGGCGACCGGTTCACCCGCACGGACACGCCGAAAACCGTGCTGGTGGTGGGCGGCGGGCCGGCCGGGCTGGAATGCGCCCGGGTGGCCGCCGAACGCGGGCACCGGGTGATCCTGGCCGAGGCGGGGCCGGAACCGGGTGGCCAATTCCGGCTCGCCGGGCTGCAACCGCGCCGGGCGCAGATCACCGACCTGATCGGATGGTACGAACGTCAGCTGCGCAAGCTCCAGGTCGAGATCCGCTACAACACCTATCTGGAGGCCGACGACATCGCCGCCATTGGCACCGACCACGTGGTGCTCGCCACCGGTTCCGCCCCGCCCGAAACCGGCTTTCAAAAGGCGCTGCCGCATGTGGCCAGTCTACCGGGGATCGGGCGTGGGCAGGTCTGGTCGATCCAGGACGTGATGACCCGCGCGGCCCGCCTTGGCGACCATGTCGTGCTGCTGGACGAGGGCGGCAACTGGCGCGGCATCGGCACCGCCTGGCATCTGGCGGAAAAGGGCCACAAGGTGACCATCGTCACCCCCGACCCGATGATCGGGCGCGAACTGGCCCGCTCGGCCACCGATTTCCCGGCCCGCGCCATGCTGGCCGGGCATGGTGTCCGCTTCGTCACCGAAAGCGCGCTGTCCGGCTGGACCGATACGGGCGCAGAGGTGCTGTCGCTGCTGACCGGCAAGACCGAGGTCATCGCCGCCGACAGCCTTGTGTTGGCCACCGCCAACACGCCTGAAACCGGCCTGGCCGACGCGCTGCGCGGAATGGGTATCGCGGCGGTCAGCATCGGTGACGCCGCCGCGCCACGTCTGGCCGCCGCCGCCATCCACGAAGGAAGAAAGACAGCGCTCAAGCTCTGATTACGTGATCATGCCATTCCGGCCCGGCTGCCTCGGGTTAGTCGAACCGGCCGGCCCGCGATCCTCAGAAACAGCAAGGACAGGGCGATCCCCCCCAGCGCCGGCGCATGTTGCAGCCACCACAGGTTCGGATGTTCCGCCACGGTCGCCGAGGCGACCCCGCGCAGCCCCTCTATCGCGACCAGCAGCGCAAAGGCGCCGAGAAGTTGCGGCCACAGTCCAAAGCGCGAGAATGTACCGAGCATCAGGGTCGAAAAGCCCACCATGGCCACAGCAACACTGATGGCAAGCCAGGACAGGCGTTCCTGCAACTCCTCCATGATCTCGCCGCGACCATGGGTGTCGGCGCCAGGTCCGCGCAACCGTGCCCGGTTCAGTTCCAATGTCGGAATGCTGCGAATATCGCGCGGGCGCATCTCATCGCGCTTGGCCAGCGCCGAGATGTCGTAGGAGAAATCCCGGAAAATCGTGGTCGACAGCAGCTTGGTCTTGGCATCCATTTGCAGGGCGGTCCCTTCGACCATGACCAGCGCCATCTGTTCGCCGCTGCGGGCCAGGAACGCCTTGGAACTGGTATAGGTCACCACCTGTTCCGGGCGCCGGCGGTCGGACAGGTAGACATCGTTCAGGGTGCCATCCCGGTCGATCTTGCCGATATAGACAGTTACCCCCTTGACAGGATGCATGAACTGGCCGTCGTTCAAGAGCTGCGCCGTCATGTCGCCCGCCACCTCGGCCTGCCGCGCCTCGAGCCGCTGCAACGAGGCCGGGCGCAGGTAGAGCGTGATCGTGCCCAGCATCACGGCACAGATCATTCCGAACAGCAGAACCGGCCGCGCCAGCCGCATCGGGCTGGTTCCGGTGGCCAGCATCACGGTCAGTTCGCTTTCCCGGTTCAGGCGGTTGGTGACATAG
This sequence comes from Ruegeria marina, assembly GCF_900101475.1. Lineage (GTDB taxonomy): Bacteria > Pseudomonadota > Alphaproteobacteria > Rhodobacterales > Rhodobacteraceae > Ruegeria_B > Ruegeria_B marina. Next base: position 95,601 of record NZ_FMZV01000017.1, read on the forward strand.
ACGGTCGCGGCAAAGACCGCCATCGGCATCACCGTGCGGATGAGCGACGGCAGCGACAGCGCTGTGAACTCCAGCGCCACCATCGCCGTCTGGCCACTGCTGATCAGCTTGTCAAACAGACTGACCGCCTTGCTAATCCAGAACACGCCGACCAGGACAAAGGCGAAAAACCCGCACAACACCAGCAACTGGCGCAGGAAATATCCATCGAATTTCGACATGCTGTCCTTTGCCCTGGCAGTCTGGTCGCGGCACCATAAGCCATGGCTGAGGAATGCGAAACTCACATTTCCGGGGCAGTTCCCGCTTAGGTCAGTTTTGGCCTGCCCGCCGCGTCCGCGAACCAGCCACCCTGCGCCGCCTCGAAGGCCATCGCCGTCTGGAACACCACCTCGTCGCTATAGGTCGGTCCGACGATCTGGATGCCGGTCGGCACGCCGTTGCCGGCAAAGCCCGACGGCACCGAGATCACCGGGCAGCGGCTCATCATGTTGAAGGGCGTCGTCATCACCCAGCCCAGCTCGGGCCGCACCGATATCCCTTCGATCTCCAGCCCCTCGGCCGAGGGGTCGAAATCGGCGCGCACGGCGGGCAAAGCGTTGGTGGGGCAGATCAGGCAATTATACCGCTCCAGCAGCGGCCCCAGCTTCTTGTAACTTTCGCCCGCCACTTGCAGCGAGCGCACGAAATCGCGGGCGGTGGAACTCAGCGAGCTTTCCGCGAAGGCCCGGCAATAAGTGGTCATCAGGTCGCCATGGGTCTCCAGCTCCTCGGACAGGGCACCGCCAAAGATATGGGTCAGATAGGCCCAGCAGGCTTCGGGCACTTCCGGGCCCCAGCCGATCTCGACCTCCTCCACCGTCGCGCCCAGATCGCGGAACACCTGCGCCGCCGCCCGCGTGTTGCGCCGCACGTCCTCGGACACGGTGAAACTGCCCAGATCCATCGACAGCGCGATTTTCCAGCCGCGAATGTCGGGATAGCTGTCGGACAGCACCAGCTTGGGCTTCAGGGTCGAGATATCCAACGGGTTCGGCCCGCTCATCAGGTTCTGGAGCACGATCGCATCCGAAATCGAACGTGCCAGCGGCCCGGTATGGCAATAGAAATCCAGGTTGAACGGGATGTCGTCGGGGTTGCGCCCATAGGGCGGCTTGTACCCCACCAGCCCGCAGCAGGACGCCGGGATACGGATCGACCCGCCGATGTCCGACCCGGTGGCCAGCGTCGTTGTCCCTGCCGCCAGCGCCGCCGCCGACCCGCCCGACGACCCGCCGGGGGTGAACTCGCGGTTCCACGGATTGCGCGTCACCCCCCACAGCCGCGACCAGGTGAACCCGGCGCACGAAAACTCGGGCGTTGCGGTGCGCGCATGCACGATGGCGCCCGAGGCCAGGATCGGCTGGTTCATGGGCGAGGTATGGTCGGCCACGAAATCCTGCATGATCAGCGAGCCGCTCGAGGTGGGCTTGCCCGCGATCATGCTCTCGTCCTTGATCGCCACCGCCAGCCCGTCCAGCGGGCCATTCGGCGCGCCCTTGACCCAGCGCGCCTCGGCGGCCCGTGCCAGGTCCATCGCCTCGTCGAAATGGGTATGGGTAAAGGCGTTGACGGTCACTGCCGTGGCCTCGGCCCGGGCGATCTGCGCCGACAGCAATTCGACCGGCGACAGGCTCCTGTCGGCGAACCGGGCCAGGGCCTCGGTCGCGGTAAGATAGATCAGGTCCGACATGTCTTTCCCCTTCAGCTGAGTGCGGCGGCAATCGCGTCGATTGCCCGGAAGGTGTTGGAATCGCGCATGTCCGATAGAGATTCGGGCCAGCTCGACAGATTGGCGACCACCAGGTCCCGTTCGGGATCCACATAGATAAGCTGCCCGTAAATTCCTTTGCATGTATACGTGGGCCGGGCGACATCGCGGATCCAGAACATGTTGCGATAGCGCCCGTTAGACATGAAATCGCGGATCTTGTCGTCGAACAGGCCGTGGTCGCCGCCCCGCACATCCTCGATCCAGGCGCTTGGGATCACCTGCCGCCCACCGGCGCGGCCGCCGTCCAGCATGGTCTGGCCGAACCGGGCGCAATCGCGCAGGCTGGCACAGATGCCGCCATCGACCAGCGGGGTGCCGTTGCGGTCGACGGTGACATAGGCCCCGGTCTCGGTGCCCATCGGCGCCCAAAGCAAGTCGGACACGGTGCGTGCGAACGATTGCCCGCTCACCCGCGCGATCAGCACGCCCAAGAGATCGGTCTCGATCGAGCGATAGCTGAACCGTGCCCCATGCGCGGCCTCGCATTCGGTCAGCGACAGGATGTAATCCCACGTGTTGTCCGGACAGGACCCCGGCGCCATATGCGGCGGCAGCGGCTTCCACCCCGAGGCAAATTCCAGCCGCGCCACATCGCAATCGGGATCCTCGTAATCCTCGACGAACCGGACGCCTGTGGTCATGTCCAGCACCTGTTGCAGCGTCGCGTCCTTCCAGCCTGTCGCCGCCAGTTCGGGCAGGTACTCGGTCATCGGCGCGGCGGGGTCCAGCAGGCCCCGGTCGATCAGGATGCCGACGGTGGTCGCGGTGATCGACTTTGACACCGACATCAGCAGGTGGCGCGACCCGCGCGTCATCCCGTTGTGATAGCTCTCGTGCAGGATGCGCCCCCGGTGCGCCACCAGGAACCCGTCGGCATAATCCGCCAGCAGATCCGCCAGCGTCATCGGCCTGCCGTCCCAGCCGGTGAACGCGACACCCGACAGGTCCTGGAGCGCCTCTTGCCAATCCAGCGCGTCGGGTCCGCGCGCGATTTCTTCGGTCGGCACGCACATGCGGATGTTCTGGAAGGTCCAGCGGTTCCAGGGCGCCCGATCCCAGTCATAGGGCGGCAGGCGCCGGCCAAGCGGCTCCTTGCCCCGCAGGATCGGCGCCTGCGGGTCGGCATTGCGATAGAAGGTCATTGTTCCTCTCAGAAGGCTGTCGCCCCGTTCGAAAAAAGGGCCAGCGAAAGGGCCCGCTACCGGGCCCTTTCCTGTCTCATGACCTTACTTCTGAAGGTCGGTCCAGATCCGGGTATAGAGCGCCTGTGTCTCCGGCGCGCAGGTGCCGTTGAACTTGCCGGCGGCCTTCAGCTCTTCGGGGATCACGATCTCGGGCGCGGTCATCATGTCCTCGGGCATGAAGGCTTCGGATCCGGAGATCCCGTTGGCATAACGCGCAAATTCCGAAATCAGCGCCGCGTTTTCCGGGTCCATGACAAAGTTCTGGAACGCCTTGGCCTCGTCCATGTTCTTGGCGTCCTTCAGAACCGCGACCGAATCCATCCACAGCGGATAGCCTTCCTTGGGATAGCCATAGGCGATCGCTTCGTTCTGCAACCGCATCCGGAAGGTCGAGCCGTTCCAGTTCACGCCCGCCCACAGGTCTTCCTTGGCGAATTTCTCCAGGTTGCCGTAATCCATGCCCAGCCAATGCTGCTTGGCGTTGAGCAGCGTCTCGTGAACCTTCTTCAACACTTCCTTGTCGTCGGTGCAGGGTTCGCCGCCCGCATACATGATCGCCATGACCATCACGTCGCCCATTTCGGGCACCACGTTGATCTTGCCCCGCAGTTCCTCAGGCGGATCAAGGAAGATGGCCGAGGTGTTGATATCGCCGCTGTAATACTTGGTGTTCACCACAACGCCGGTGGTGCCCCACTGCCATGGCACGGTGTAATGCCGGCCAGGGTCCCAATCCACATCGACCCATTTGGCGTCCATGTTCTTGAAGTTTTCCATCTGGTCGGGGCGGGTTTCGGCCAACAGCCCCTCGGAAATCCAGATCGGCACATAGGTATGGGTCGGCACCACGATGTCGAACCCGTGACCGCCCGCCTTGACCTTGGCCAGCGCGGTGTCGTTGCTGTCGTAATCGGTGATCGTCACCTTGATGCCGGTCTCGGCCTCGAATTTCTCGATCAGCTTGGGGTTGGTGTAGTTGCCCCAGTTATAGATGTTCAGTTCCTTAGCATAGGCGCCTCCGGCCATCAGGGCCAGCGCGGATGCCGCGGCAAGTACGTGTCTCATAGATGTTCTCTCCTTGTTGGTCCGTTCACGTTTGGTCCCGGCTCTCGCGGCCGGTTGAAATGCGCCTAGCCCCGTTTCGAGGTCAGGCGGAAAAACAGCGATACCAGGATCGCGCCCGCCAGCAGGATCACGGTCGAGATCGCGTTGACCTCGGGCGTGACCACGCGGCGCAATTGCCCCAGCATATACGTGGGCAGAGTTTCCTGTCCCGCGGATTTGACGAATTCGGTGATCACCACGTCATCCAGCGAGATGACAAAGGCCAGCATCAGCCCGGCCACGATCCCCGGCCACATCAACGGCAGGGTCACCCGGCGAAAGGTCAGCCAGCGCGAGGCATAAAGATCCTGCGCCGCGGTCTCCAGCGACAGGTCCATGGTCTCCAGCCGGGCGCGGATCGGCAGATAGGCAAAGGGCACGCAGAACGCGGTATGGGCGACGATCAGGTAGATCATGCTGGTATGCCCGGTCCAGACCTTGATCGCCGCGAACACGATCAACAGCGCCACGGCGGTGACGATCTCGGGCACCATCAGCGGCTGGTTGATCAGCGCATAGATCATCGTCTTGCCGGGGAAATGGCGGGTCCGGGTGGTGGCCATTGCTGCCATCGTTGCGGCCACCGTCGCCACCGAGGCCGCGACCAGCGCCAGGAACAGCGACCGCATGGCGGCATCCTGCACCGCCTCGTTGGCGACGGCCTGCTGGTACCAGCGCAGGCTGAACCCTTCCCAGATCGCCATCGAGGTGCCCGCGTTGAACGAAAACATGACCAGGATCGCGATCGGCGCATACAGCGTGATCAGGGTAAAGATTGCCACGATGGCGAAGCCCGGCAGGGTGCGGACCGAATAGCCCTTTGGCGGTTTCTGCATGCGGGATTCAGCCATCGGATTGCTCCCTCGATGTCACCCGGACATACCACATCAGCGCAATCATCACCGCCGCCATCAGCATCAGCGACAGCGCCGCTCCTAGCGGCCAGTTGCGGCCCTGACCGAACTGCAACTCTATCAGGTTGCCGAACATCAGGTTCTTGCCGCCGCCCAGTACCCGGGGCGTCACATAGGCGCCCAGCGACGGGATGAAGACCAGGATCGAGCCCGCGATGATGCCCGGCTTGATCAGCGGCAGGATCACCCGGCGGAACGCGGTCCAGCGCCCGGCATACAGGTCATGCGCCGCCTCGACGAGGCGGAAATCCAGCTTGTCCACCGCTGCATAGACCGGCAGCACCATCAGCGGCAGATAGACATAGGTCATGCCGAAGCCGATGGCGAAATTGGTGAACATCATCTGGATCGGCGCGTCGATGATCCCCAGTTTCAGCAGGACAAGGTTGATCACCCCTTCGGACCGCAACAGCTCCTGAATGGCGATGGTCCGCACCAGCAGGTTGGTCCAGAACGGCACGGTGATCAGGAACAGCCAGAACTCGCGCTTGCCGGGCGGCTGGGTGGCGATGAACCACGCCGTTGGCACGCCAAAGATCAACGTCAGCACCGTGGTGATCAGCGACAGCGAGAACGACCGCCAGAAGATGGACAGATGCGCATCGGCCCAGATCAGCGTGTCGTCAAAGATGTCCCGCTGCACCAGCGTGTTCATCCAGCCTTCGAGCGAGAACTTCCACACGACATTGCCGTAATCGCCCGGCGTCAGAAAGGAATAGACCACCATCACCATGAGCGGCCCCGCCGCCGCCAGCGTGATGATAACCACCGCCGGCAGCGCCAGCATCCATCGGCTGCGGTTGTCGGCGGCCTGGGCTTCGGCTTCCAGCTCTCCGGGGCGATATGCGGCCTGTTCGCTCATGTGCCTAGTCCACCAGCACCGTGACCGCGCCCGGCGCCACCGACACGCCCACCTGTACACCCGTCTCCAGCAGGCCGCTGGCCCCGGGCAGGTTCGATGCGCGGGCCTTGATCGCCTCGCCGGTCTTCAGTTTCAGATGTGCCACGGTCGCTTCGCCGGAATAGACCACGTTTTCCACCGTCGCGGTCAGCGCGGCACCGTCGGTGCCGGTTCCTGCCACGGTCACATGTTCGGGCCGGATCAGCACGCTGACCTTGCCGTCGGCCACGCCTTGCGGCGGTTCGACCGTGAATGTTCCGCCCGCCTCCAGCGTCACCGACCCGGCCGACAACTGCCCGTTCAAAAAGTTCGACGCGCCGATGAAGTTCGCCACGAACCGTTCCGAGGGCCGCTCGTAGATCTCGCGCGGGTTCCCGATTTGCAGGATGCGCCCGCCGCTCATCACCGCGATGCGGTCCGACATGGTCAGCGCTTCTTCCTGGTCATGAGTGACAAAGACAAAGGTGATCCCGGTCTCGCTCTGCAACCGCTTCAACTCGATTTGCATCTCCTTGCGCAGCTTCAGATCCAGCGCACTCAGCGGCTCGTCCAGCAACAGCACCTCGGGGTGCGGCGCCAGCGCCCGCGCCAGCGCCACCCGCTGCTGCTGCCCGCCCGAGATTTCCGAGGTCTTGCGATGCTTCAGCTCTTCCATCCGCACCAGTCGCAGCATCTCGTCGACCGTCTTTGCGATCTCGTCCTTGGGCTTGCCCAGCATCTCCAGCCCAAAGGCGATATTGCCCGCCACGCTCATATGCGGGAACAGGGCATAGTTCTGGAACACCGTGTTCACCGGCCGCTGGTTTGGCGGCAGCCGGGTGATGTCGCGCCCGCTCAGCCGGATGGCGCCGATGGTCGGCGGTTCGAACCCCGCGATCAGGCGCAGCAATGTGGTCTTGCCGCAGCCCGACGGACCCAGCAGGGTAAAGAACTCGTTTTCCCGGATCGTGACGCTCACGTCGCGGAGTGCCGTAAAGGCCACGTCACCCGCGCCAAAAGTCTTGGTCACCTTGTCGATTTCGATCATGAACGCCCTTTGGGTTGCCGTGCGCTGAACACTTGCCTGCAATAAAGTGCTATTGACAAAAATATTTCAGTCAATAAAAAAATTTTCTTAGAAAAACTTTTTTGCATGGGAAATCGGCTTGGCATTCGAGCGCCCAAATAGTGAGCAGGTCGACACGGGCGACAGCTCCGAAACCGGTCTGCGCGGCCGTAAGAAGGCTCGGCGCAGGCAAGAGATTCTGGATGCCGCCGGACACCTGTTCGCGGTCAACGGCTTCGATGCAACGACACTGGCCGACATCGCGCAGGAGACCGGGGTTTCGCCACCCACGGTGTCGAACTACTTCGGGTCCAAGGAAAACATCCTCAGCGCGCTGATCTTCGAAGGGGCAGAGCGCGAGCGGACCAACCACATGAACCTGCCACGCGAAACCGGCCAGCCCTTTGCCGAGGTTCTGGGTGCCTTCCTTATCGACCTGACGGCCAAGACCATGCAGATCGCCGGAAAGCGGGTCTGGCGCTATGCCGAGGCGGCCAATATCCGCCGCCCGCAGTCCGAGTTCGAACGCCAGTTCACCAATTCGGATCAAGAGCTCCGCAAGCTGATCGGCACGTTCATGAGCGATTACGACATGGTGCTGCGCAATGGCACAGCGCCTAACCCGGATGTGCTGTCGCGGCTGTTCTATGACACCTGGACCATGCGCTATTTCTCTTACATCAAGAATGATGCGATGACGTTCGACGCCCATCGGGCCGAGGTTATGCAGGCCATTGCCGCGCTGGTCGCCCTCGTGTTCGATGACGGCTTCGCCGCCACCTCTCCCCTCAAACGCACAAAGGAAGCTCGATGAGCAACGCTGATCTGGTGATCCTGAACGGCCGGGTCCTGACGATGGATCTGGCCACCCCCCGGGCCGAGGCGCTTGCCATCTCCGGCGGGCGCATTCTGGCGGTTGGCTCAAACGCCGATATCGTCGCACTGGCTGCCCCCGGCGCGCGCCGGATCGACGCGCAGGGCGGCACTGTTCTGCCCGGCCTGGTCGAGGCGCACCTGCATCTTTTCGCCGGGGCCTTCGGCCAGCGTTTCCTGCAACTCGACGGCGTGCACGGCTTGGCCGCGCTGCGCGACAAGGTGCAGGCCTATGCCAAGGCCAATCCGCAAGAGGCACTGCTGGTCTGCAAGGCCGCCGATTACAACCTGTTCGGAGAGGGCGTCACCACCACCCGCCAGCTGCTCGACCAGGCGCTGGCCGACCGGCCGCTGATCCTGTTTGCGGGCGATCACCACACCGCCTGGGCCAACACCGCCGCGCTGACCGCCGCCGGTCTGATGCATGGCCGCGACACCCCGCCCGGCAACGAGGTGGTGGTGGCCTCCGACGGCACCGCCGCGGGCGAGCTGCGCGAACACGCGGCTTTTGACCCGGTGATGGCGCTGCGCTCCTCGGGCGGGCGCGAAAGCCTGGGCCTGCTGGGCGTCGAACCCGAAACGCCGCCTACCCCCGCGCAACGGGCCGAGGACCTGGCGGTGATGCGCGACGGGCTGAAACTCTGCGCGTCCTACGGCTTCACCAGCCTGCACAACATGGACGGTAACCGCTACCAGCTCGATCTCTTGCACGAGATCGAACAGGCGGGCGAACTGATCTGCCGTACCGAGATTCCGTTCCACCTGACCCCGTCGAAACCGGTCTCGTCGCTGGCCGAGGCGTCCGAGCTTGCCGCCGAGTTCGCCACCGACCGGCTCAGCGCGAGGCGGGTCAAGATGTTTATGGACGGGGTGGTCGACAGTTCCACCGCCGTCATGGTCGAGGATTACGCCGACCGGCCGGGCTGGCGCGGCGAACCGCTGCATTCGGCGGACCGCTTCCGCGAGGCCGCCATCGAGGCCGACCGGCGCGGGTTGCAGATCTCGGTCCATGCCATCGGCGACGGCGCGGTGCGCCGGGTGCTCGACGGGTACGAGGCCGCGCGCCGCGCCAACGGCCCGCGCGATTCGCGGCACCGGATCGAACATGTCGAAGTGCTGCATCCCGACGACCTGCCGCGCTTCCGCGAACTGGGTGTGGTCGCCTCGATGCAGCCGCCGCATCCGCCCGGCGCGATGGATTTCCCGCTTGAACCCTGGCGCAGCCGGGTGGGTGCGGCGCGCTGGCCCTGGGCGTTTCCGGTCTCCTGCCTGCGGGCGCAGGGCGTGCCCATCGCCTTCGCCTCGGACTGGCCGGTCTCGGACCTGAACCCGATGCGCGGGGTCAAGGCGGCGGTGCTGCGGCAGCCCTGGCGCGATGGCGATCCCGGCCATGCCAGCACCCTGCACGAGGCGCTGCATGGCTATACCTGGGGCGGCGCCTATGCCGGCTTCGCCGAGGACCGCACCGGCAGGCTGGCCGCCGGATACCTCGCCGATATCGTGATCATGGACCGCAACCTCGAGGCGATCCCGCCCGAGGAGCTGGACCAGGCCCGCGCCGCGATTACCCTCAGCGAGGGCGTGCCGATCTGGGAGGCCTAAGCTCAGCCAAGGCTGGCGCGAGCCCGCGCCAGCCAGTTCGCAAAAAGCGTCTCGGCCAGGTGTGACAGCTCGGCCTCGTGGCGCTCCAGCATCTCGATCATCACCCGCTCCGGGTCGGGGCCCAGCCTGGGCTTCAGGTCGTTGATCACGCCGGGGCTGGCGAACCAGTCGCGCATCGTCTCGGTGTCGATCTCGGGGTGGAACTGGACCGAACCGACGGCGCCCGCGCCGGTCATGTGCTGGTTGCCGCAATCGCCGGTCCCGGCCAGCGGCGCATGGCCCGGCGGCAGCGCCTTGACCTCGGCCGAATGCCAGCTGAAGGCGTGAAACACCTCGGGCAGCCCCTCCAGCAGCCCCGCCACCGGCCCCGACCGGCGCACCGGGATCACCCCGAATTCCGCCACCGCGGCCGGTCCCACCTCGCCGCCCAAGGCGGCAGCCAGCAACTGGTGGCCGAAACAGATGCCGAAATAGGGCTTGCCCGCCTCCGCCACCGCACGCCGGATCAGGTCGATCTCGTCCAGCAGCCAGGGGTATTTGTCGGTCTCCCAGACCTGCATGACCCCGCCCAGCACCCAGAGCGCGTCGAACGCATCCAGCGCAGGCAGGCTCCGGGCCTCGGGCATCAGCACCGTTTGCGTTTCGATACCCTCGCGCGCGAACAGGGCGCGGAACCGCCCGGCATGTTCGAATTCCGCATGTTGCAGGATAAGTACGCGCATCCGGCTTGCCTCGCCCCCGGTCCGATCGCCCCGTTTGTGCAGCGGCGCGCGGGCCCTGGCAACTCGAAACCGCGTCCCCCGCTTGCAAGGGCGCCGCAACGCGCCTAAATCTGCCCTCCATGGCCAAGCAGAAGATCGACCCGAACTACAAGGTGATTGCCGAGAACCGGCGCGCGCGCTTCGATTACGCGATCGAGGACGATGTCGAATGCGGCATCGTGCTCGAAGGGTCCGAGGTCAAGGCGCTGCGCGGCAGCGGCACCAATATCGCCGACAGCTACGCCGCCGTGGAAAATGGCGAGCTCTGGCTGGTGAACGCCTACATCCCGCCCTACGAGCAGGCCAAGATGTTCCGGCACGAGGAACGCCGCCGCCGCAAGCTGCTGGTCTCGCGCAAGCAACTGGCCGATTTCTGGAACGCGACCCAGCGCAAGGGCATGACGCTGGTGCCATTGGTGCTCTATTTCAATCACAAGGGCATCGCCAAGATGAAACTCGGCGTTGCCAAGGGCAAGAAGATCCACGACAAGCGCGAAACCGAGGCCAAGCGCGACTGGAACCGCCAGAAACAGCGCCTGCTCAAGGAAAACTCCTGACGTCGCGCCCGGTGGCGCGGCCGCGCCGGAGTATTTGTAACCAGAAAGAAGCAGGAGCGCCTTGGGCTTCTTTCTGGTGCCAAATACTCCCGCCGGAGGCGGCCGACGGTGGCCGCGCGCGGGCGGTCGGTCGGGACAGAGCGCCCGGACCAGCTTGCGCTTCAGACCCGCGGTTCAGTCCTCGGGTATTCCGGCCTGAACCAGCGCATCCAGGTATCTTTCCAGGAACGCCTGGTCCCTGTGGGTCGAGCGAAATGCCCTTCCATGAGCGGCGCTGGCCTGGGGAAAGATCTCGAGCAGCTTTCCGGCCTCTTTGCGCGCCGCCACCATGTCGCCCTCAAAGGCGGCGGCGACTGTCAGCACGGATTGCGCCTGCGGCTTGGCCCGCACATCCTTCATGTCGGATGCCAGAACCTCGCGCGCCAGTTTCCTGGCCTCATCATATAGGCCCAGTTCCAGCCGGGCGTAGGTGACGGCCGCAGGCAGCCATTCGGGATAGTCGGGTTCCAGCCGCATGCCCCGTTCCATCAATTCCAGCCCCTCGCGCACCTGTCCGGCGGTCGCCTTGACCAGCCCGCCCAGCGCGTTCGCATCCGCACTGCCCGGCAACAGCGCGATGGCCTTGTCGGCCAGCGCGATGGCCGCGTCATGCTGGCCTGACCCCTGTGCCAGGATCGCGGCCAGCGCGTAGAAATCGCCGTATTCCTCCAGTTCGATGGCGCGCGCGGAAAAATCCATCGCCTTTCGCCAATCCGCCGCCGGGTCGCCGGACAGGCCAATCGTGACCTTCTGCCAGTAAAGCCAGCCCATCAGTTAGTTGGTATTCGCGCTGTCCGGCGCCTTGCGATAAAGCGCGCCCCAAAGGCGTTCGGCATTGGCGTGACCTTCGGGGCTGAACCTCTGAAACTCCGCCCGTCCCCGGACCATGGCGACATAATTCTCGAAACTGCCCGACCGCTCGAGCCATGTGCGAGTGCCTTCGCCCACGGTCAGCGACACGGACAATTCCTCGAACACGCGCCGGGAAATCCCGTCCTGCAAGGCGAGCAGGTCGTCCATGGCGCTGTCCTCGCGGATCGACCAGATCTGCTGGCCCCGGATCGCGTCGGCCCGTTCGGTGGTCACGCGCAGCGTCTCGCCAGAGTGCTGGACGCTGCCGCTCAGGATATAGCGCACGCCCAGGTCGCGGGCGACGTCGGTCGCGCTCACCGCACGGGTCTTGTAGCCCATCATCGTCGAATGTGCGATCACCAGCATGTCGGGGGAAAACGACAGGGTCGAAATCACGCTTTCGGTTATGGCATCTGCCACCCAACCCTGCGATTCCGCCGCGCCGCGTGTCTCGAAGGGCAGTACCGCGATCGAGGGTTTTTCGGCAGGTCCAGCGCCATCTCCGCCGGGTCGACCGGGGTGAAATCCGGTCGCGTCCAGAGCCAGCCGGCAACCGCCGCCGCCGCCATCGCCGCCGCCCCGGGCCAGATCAGCCGCCGCAAGGCCAACCGGCGCCGCGGACTGGCGGCGCCGTCGGTTACCTGAAACACCCGCACCGGCGTCGCGATGTTCTTGAGCCGCTTCTCGCCCAGCGGGCGATAGCCGACCCCGACCTGCGATTTGAGCATGTCATGGGCGGTGCCCGACACCACGATGCCGCCCGGTTCGGCCAGCGCCTCCAGCCGCGCGGCGATGTTCACCCCGTCGCCATAGATGTCGCCCTCGTCGAACACCACGTCGCCCAGGTTGATGGCGATGCGGTAGCGGATGCGCCTGTTCTCGGGCACCTCCGCCTCGCGCGCGGGCATGGTGCGCTGGACCAGCACGGCGGCCTGCATCGCCTCGACGACCGAGTTGAACTCGGCGATCAGCCCGTCGCCGGTCAGCTTGATGATCCGCCCGTGGTGGTCGCGGATGGTGGGGTCGATCAGCTCCAGTCGGTGCCGTTTCTGCCGCGCCAGCGTGCCCGCCTCGTCCAGTTCGATCAGGCGGCTGAAGCCGACCATGTCGGCGGCCAGGATTGCAGCGATGCGGCGTTCCATCTTGCCCCCTCCAATCCAGGGCCCGCCTTGACCGGTTGGCGGGCGGCACGGCCTGGCAGGATGGGTTCCGGCCTCAGTCCGGGTTCACCACCCGGATCAGCTTGCGTTCCAGCACCCGCAGCACCGATTTCAGGTCGTGGCCGCGCTTCAGGATGCGCCCGTCCATGCCGACCACTGCATACATGCCTTGCCGTCCGCGCAGGCGCGGGCGTTTTTCGATGCGGTAGAGCGGGTGTTCCGCGGTGCGCCGGAATACCGAGAACACCGCCACGTCGGTCAGGTTGGAAATGCCGTAGTCGCGCCATTCTCCGGCGGCCACCATGCGGCCATAGACACCTAGGATGACGGACAACTCGCGCCTGTCAAAGGCGACCTGCGTCTGGGCCGGGCCCGCGGCGAACGGACTGGGAGGCTGCATGTTCATGATTATAGCTTGCCGCAATTTGCGGGCAAATCAAGCCTCTCGCGTATCCTTTGCGCCGGTCTGAGGCGCGCCGACCACGCTGCTTGCGGTGTCGGTGGTACCGGGCTGGGGGCTGATCCGGTCATTTCGTGTCCCAATGATCAGGCAAAGGACCCCTGGCAGAACCAGCCTGACGACATCGTGCCGCCATGGCCGTAGAACAGCCACAGCCGGTCGCCCTGTCCGGTCACCACCACCCAGTAGTCGCGCACCCCGCTGCGCCATTCGGGATCGTCCAGCCACCATTCCGGCGCGATCCGTTCCGGCCCGGTGGCCTCGGCCAGGGTCCAGTTGCGCCCGCGCCAGCGGAACGTGGCGGGCACTGCCGGGCTGTCGGGCGCAATCACCGGTTCGGGCCGCCACAACAGGAGCGGTCGCGGGCACGGCGGTAAGGGCCAATCGTGCACCGGCTCCGACCAGGCGGCGGCCAGCACCTTTGCCGTCTTTTCGGGGATATGCGTGGCCGCCGGGTGCATCCGGGTGATCGCCTCCAGCCCGACCCGCGCGCCCAGTTTCCCGATCAGGTCGTCCAGCGCGGTATTGCCCGCCAGCCGGTCGCGCACCGCGCGCCCGGCCTCGGCATGGCCCGACAGGGTGCGGGCATGCACCGGTTCGGTCTGCACCGCCACCAGCCGCAGCATGTCGATGCCGTACCCGGCGTCGATCTGCCCGAGCTTCATCTCCAGCAGCGGTCGGATGCGGTGGGGGTCGAACGTGGGCCGGGCCAGCCCGATCTCGACCACCTCGGCGGCCTGGTCGACCCGGTGCGCCTCCAGCCGGAGGGTCCGCGCGCCGCGCCTTTTTTCCTCCAGCCGCGCGCACAGTGCTGGCAGTACCCGGTCGATGGCGGCCAGCACGTCCTCGGCCAGCCCGATCGGATTGGGCAGGGTCATCCGCACCGCGAAACGGTCGGGCGGGCGTGCGGGCGACACCGGTTCCGGCGCGCTGCCCATCGCCTGGTCGAGCCGCAGCACCAGCCCGCGTCCGAACCGCCGTGCCAGCGCCGCGCGTGGCTGGCCCAGCAGGTCGCCGATCCGCCGCAGGCCCAGCCGGTCCAGTTGCGCCACCGTGTCGGGCTCCAGCCGCAGCGCCGCCACCGGCAGCGGACCCAGCGCCCCATGGCACTGACCCGGTGGTGCGATCCGGGTACCGCCACCCTGTGCCGTCACTTGCGGCGCTGCGCCGCCCCTGGTCCAGTGCCGCCGCTTGCCGGCACGGGCCCGGGTGGCGCGCGCCTCTTGTGCGATCGCGTCGCCGGACCGGTCCGACCCCGGCTGACGGCCGGCATAGCGCGCCAGCGCCCAGGCCGCGCCCAGCGTGTCGGCGATGCCCATTCGTGCGCTCAGCCCCATGTCGGCACAATCGTCCTCGATCACCCCGAGCAGGGCTGTCTCGCCGCCGAACAGATGCGCGCAGCCGGTCAGGTCCACCACCAGCCCGTCGGGCGGCTCCTCGGCCACCCAGGGGCTGAACTTGCCTGCCCAGCGCCGGAGCGCGGTCAGGAACAGCTGTTCGGCGGGCGCGTCGCGGGGCCGGGTGATCAGCGCGCCGCACATCGCATGGGCATCGCGCACCGGCTGGCCCACGCGCAGCCCCGCTGCCTCGGCCGCCGCGTTTAACGCGCTGATAACCTGCATGTTGGACTGTTCCTCGACCACGGCCAGCGGGCCTGCGTGCAGGCCACGCTCGGCCCGCATCACCCGGTCCGCGCCCAGGCGGGGAAACCACAGCGAAAGGATACGGCGGTTGGACATACGGCAGACATCAATTTGTTCACTTTTTGTTCCTACTTCAGAATCGTCAGGCCTGTCGAGATGATGCGGTGCCTGGCCGGGTTGGTGATCTGTACCCTGTTGGCCGCCTGGGTTCTGTCCGGCGTCCGGGCCGACGAACCCGTGGTCCGGGACGAGGCGGTGCTGGCCCGTCAGGCCACGATGCGCTCGGCCAAGGCGGCGCTGGGCGTGTTGTTCGAGATGAGCGCGTTGCGCCGGCATTTCGACCGGGACACCGCGCGGGAGGCGCGGGCGGTGCTGCTGGCGGCGCTGGCGGAGATTCCCGCGCGGTTCGAAAAGCCCTACATGGACCGGCACAGCCGCTCCAGGCCCGGGATCTGGGAAAACCGTGCCGAATTCCTGCGCCGCGCCATCGCCGCGCGTCAGGCGGCACGAGGGGTGCGCACGGTCAACCTGCCTGCTCTGCGACGCAGCCTGCCAGGGATGATGGCAGCCTGCCTGGCCTGTCACGACAGGTTCCGGGAACCGCGCTGAGGCGTAGGTGGCAAGAGGGGGCTCTGTCCCCATCACGCCGGGGGCGCGATTCCCCCGGAGTATTTGCCGAAAAGATGAAGGGGCGGGTCGAGCGGGGGGGGGACTCGAAACAAGAACAAAACGTGAATATAATCGCGACTCGCCATGTATGCCGAATTGTCGATCACCTCGAATTTCACCTTTCTCACCGGGGCGTCGCACCCCGAGGAGTACATGGAGCGCGCGGTTCTGCTGGGCCTGTCCGCCATCGCCATCGCTGATGACAATTCGGTGGCGGGGATCGTGCGCGCCCATACCCGCGCCCGCGAGATCGCGCGCCGGGTGCAGGAACGGCTGGACTGGGAGAAGACGCATGCGCCCATCGGGCCGCCTCGCCCCGCGCATCTGCCGAAACCGCCCTCGTACCCGGTGCATGCGGTGCCGCGCCTGATCCCGGCGGCGCGACTGTTGTTCACCGATGCGCCCCCGGTCACCGTGCTGCCGGTGAACCGGCAGGGCTGGGCCAGCCTCTGCCGGATACTGTCCACCGGGCGGCTCAGGGCCGAAAAGGGTGACTGCATCCTGCACCTGTCCGACCTTGAGGAGTTCGCGAGCGGTCTCCACCTGTTGCTCTGGCCACGGGCGCTGCCCTTTCCGGGCGGCGCGGGCGGGACCTGGCCACAGGCGCAGCGGCTGGCGCGCCGCTTTGCCGGGCAGATGCACCTGCTGCTGACGCCGCGCTATGACGGGGCCGACAGCGCCCGCTTCGCCGCGCTCGAGGCCGAGGCGCGCCAGCTCGGCCTGCCGACCCTGGCCAGTGCGGCGCCGCGCCTGCACCACGGTGCCCGCCGCAAGCTGGCCGACGTGCTGACCGCCATCCGCCTGCGCCGCCGGGTCGATCAGCTGGGCCGCGACGCGCTGGCCAATGGCGAACAGCGCCTGCGCTCGGAGGCGGAGATGCTGCGCCTGTTCCGGGGCCACGAGGACGCGGTGGCCCGCGCCCACGCGCTGAGCAAAACGCTGACCTTCTCGCTCGATGAGCTGCGCTATGAATACCCCAGCGAGGTCAGCGGGTCGGAAACCCCCACTGACCGCCTGTCGCGGCTGGCGCATGAGGGGCTGACATGGCGCTACCCGGCAGGCGCGCCGGACCGGGTCAAGGGCATGCTGGCGCATGAACTGGCGCTGATCGGCAAGCTGAAATACGAGCCCTATTTCCTCACCGTCCGCGACATCGTGCATTTCGCCCGGTCGCGCGGCATCCTTTGCCAGGGGCGTGGCAGTGCCGCCAATTCGGTGGTCTGCTACTGCCTCGGCGTGACCTCGGTCAGCCCCGAGATGGGCACCATGGTGTTCGAGCGCTTCGTCTCCGAGGCGCGCGACGAGCCGCCCGACATCGACGTCGATTTTGAACACGAGCGGCGCGAGGAGGTGATTCAGCACATCTATGACCGCTACGGCCGCCACCGGGCGGGCCTGTGCGCCACCGTCATCCATTACCGGGGCAAGCGCGCCATCCGCGAGGTGGGCCGCGCCATGGGCCTGACCGAGGACACGATCGGCGCGCTCAGCTCGCAGCTCTGGGGCTTCTTCTCGACACAGGGGCTGGAGGCGCAGCGAATGCGCGAGATCGGCCTCGATCCCACCGACCGCCGCCTGCAACAGACCATGGCTCTGGTCTACGAGATCGTGGGCTTTCCCCGCCACCTCAGCCAGCATGTCGGCGGCTTCATCATCACCGAAGGGCGGCTTGATGAACTGGTGCCGATCGAGAACGCCACGATGGAGGACCGCACCGTCATCTGCTGGGACAAGGACGATATCGACTCCTTGGGCATCCTCAAGGTCGATGTGCTCAGCCTCGGCATGCTCACCTGCATCCGCAAGGCGTTCGATCTGATCGCGCGGCATCACCAGACCGATTACACGCTGGCCACCCTGCCGCCCGAGGACCCGGCGGTCTATGACATGCTGTGCCGGGCCGATTCGGTCGGCGTGTTTCAGGTCGAAAGCCGGGCGCAGATGAACTTCCTGCCACGGATGCGGCCGCGCAATTTCTATGACCTGGTGATCGAGGTGGCGATCATCCGCCCCGGCCCCATCCAGGGCGACATGGTGCATCCCTATATCCGGCGGCGCAATGGCGAGGAGAAGGTCGAGTTTCCCTCGGATGCGCTGGGCGAGGTGCTGGGCAAGACGCTGGGCGTGCCGCTGTTCCAGGAACAGGCGATGCAGATCGCCATCGTCGGCGCGGGCTTCACCCCCGAACAGGCCGACAGGTTGCGCCGGTCGCTGGCCACCTTCAAGAAACACGGCTCGGTCAGCGAGTTCCGCGCGCTGTTCCTGCGCGGCATGGCCCGCAACGGCTATGACCAGGATTTTGCCGAGCGCTGCTTTTCCCAGATCGAGGGTTTCGGCAGCTATGGCTTTCCCGAAAGCCACGCCGCCTCTTTCGCGCTGCTGGTCTATGCCAGCGCCTGGATCAAGTGCCACCATCCCGGTATCTTCGCCTGCGCCCTGCTGAACTCGCAGCCAATGGGCTTCTACGCCCCGGCCCAGATCGTCCGCGACGCCCGCGAACACGGGGTCACGGTGCGCCCGGTCTGCATCAATTCCAGCTACTGGGACAACGTGATGGAACCCGACGGGCGTGGCGGGCTGGCGCTGCGGCTGGGCTTCCGCCAGATCAGGGGGATGTCCGAAGAGGACGCCAGCTGGCTCACCGCCGCGCGCGGCAATGGCTATGGCACGGTCGAGGATGTCTGGCGCCGCGCGGGGCTGGGCCCCGCGATCCTGTCCCGGCTGGCCGAGGCCGATGTCTTCGCCGATTGCGGCCTCGACCGGCGCGCGGCGCTCTGGGCGGCCAAGGCGATTACCGTGGCCCGGCCGCTACCGCTGTTCGCGCAGGATATCGACGGCGAGATGATCGACGAACCCGCCGCCCTGCTGCCGCAGATGTCGATGGGCGAGCAGGTGGTCGAGGATTACGTGGCGATGCGCTTGAGCCTCAGGGCGCATCCCGTTGCGCTGCTCCGGCACCTGTTGACACCGGAAATGGAGGCCGAGTGACGATCCGGGTCCCACCGGCAAGGGTACGTCCGGAACAACCGGCAGAGTGGAACCGGGCTTTCCGGCGGGCAGC
This sequence comes from Ruegeria marina, assembly GCF_900101475.1. Classification (GTDB taxonomy): domain Bacteria; phylum Pseudomonadota; class Alphaproteobacteria; order Rhodobacterales; family Rhodobacteraceae; genus Ruegeria_B; species Ruegeria_B marina. The sequence continues at coordinate 114,239 of NZ_FMZV01000017.1, forward strand.
CGGTCCTGACCGGATCAACGACTGTGCAGTTTGGCAAGCGCCTTGCGCAGATCGTCCTTCAGCAGGTCGAAAGGCCGCGTGGCGGTATCGACGGGTTTGCCGATCAGGACGTAATCCCAGCCGTCGCGCCCAAGTTCGGGCAACACGGCGCGCGCGATCTCGCGCAGGCGTCGCTTGGCGCGGTTGCGGGCGACGGCATTCCCGACCTTCTTGGAGCAGGTGAAACCGACACGGATACCATCTGCCTCGCCCGGCGCGCGGCGGCGCGCCTGCACCAGCATGGATGGCGTCGGCTGCCGCCTGGCGCGGGCGGCTTTCAGGAAATCGCTGCGCTTGCTCAGGACGGTCAGCGGGACAACCGCGCAAACGGACACCGCCGGAGGCCTGTCCCCCGGTTTGGCAGAGCCATCCATGGGGGCCTCCGGCGGTGTCATGTCCGTCAGAACGGGCTGTGTGCGCTTACGCGCTCAGCACCTTGCGGCCGCGGGCGCGGCGAGCATTCAGGATCTTGCGGCCGCCCTTGGTGGCCATGCGGGCGCGGAAACCATGGCGGCGTTTGCGAACCAGGTTCGAAGGCTGATAGGTGCGTTTCATCGCTCCGTACTCCAATTTGCGGTCGGGTGCGGCGCGGATTCGCCTCCCGGGTCTATTCGAAGCCCGTCCTCTACTGCGAGTTCCCGGGCAAGTCAAACCCTCTGCGTCGGGTTTTGCGGGCTTTTGCAACAATTTCCCGGACGATACCAGCCCAAAGGTTTCAGTTTCGACCCGGAACGATAAAAATCTCACGTTTCGAATGCTCTTGGATCAACCGGGCGTGAAGGGGCTGTTTCGGAACCATCGGCGATTGCATGTTAAGAGAACCATGCCAACGAATAAAGACAACGACTCGGACCCGTCTCGCAAACCCATGAGCGAAACTGCAAACGCCTCGCGCAGGTGGGGGCTGAGACACCTGCCGCTGATCGTCATCCTGACGATCGCCCTGATTGGCGGAGTCCTGCTGCGCGACTATCTCACCTTCGAAACCCTGGCGGCAAATCGTGACGTCCTGATTGGCTTTCGGGATGCCCATTATGGCGCGCTGGCTGCGATCTTTGTGTGTGTCTACGTGCTGATCGTGGCCTTCTCGCTTCCCGGCGCGGCGGTGGCCTCGATGACGGGGGGGTTCCTGTTCGGTCTTCTGGCGGGCACGGTGCTGAACGTCGTGTCGGCCACCATCGGGGCGATGCTGATCTTTCTGGCCGCGCGCGCGGGTCTGGGTGCGGTGCTGACTGCCCGGCTGGAGACCTCCGAAGGCACTGTCCGGCGGCTCAAGGAGGGGCTGCGCGAGAATGAGATTTCGGTCTTGTTCCTGCTGCGGCTGATTCCTGCGGTGCCCTTTTTCGCCGCCAACCTGATTCCCGCCCTGGTCGGGGTCAAGTTCCGGAACTACGTGCTGACCACGGCGCTGGGTATCATTCCCGGCGCCATTGTCTTTACCTGGATAGGCGTCGGGCTGGGCGAGGTATTCGACCGGGGCGAAAAGCCCGACCTGTCCCTGCTGCGCGAACCCTTCGTGCTTGGCCCGATCCTGGGTCTTTGCGTGTTGGCGGCGCTGCCTATCGTCATCAAGGCTTTCCGTGGACGCAGGGGAGTGTGAAAGGTGCAGAGAATCAAGGCCGATATCCTGGTGATCGGAGCCGGATCCGGCGGCCTGTCTGTCGCGGCAGGGGCCAGCCAGATGGGTGCCAACGTGGTGCTGCTGGAAGGCCACGAGATGGGCGGCGATTGCCTGAACTACGGTTGCGTGCCATCGAAGGCGCTGATTGCCAGTGCCAAGGCGGCGCATGGGCAGGCGCATGCAGCAGCGTTCGGCGTGGCCGATCAGGCGCCGCAAGTGGACTATGCCGCGGCCATGGCGCATGTGCGCGATGTCATCGCGCGGATCGCGCCGGTCGACAGCCAGGAGCGGTTCGAGGGCCTGGGTGTCCGCGTGATCCGCGAATACGGCCGCTTCCTGTCGGAAACCGAGGTTCAGGCCGGAGACCGCGTGATCACCGCACGCCGCATCGTGATAGCCACCGGTTCTTCGCCGCTGGTGCCCCCGGTTCCGGGATTGGACAAGGTTCCCTACCTCACCAACGAGACATTGTTCGGTTTGAACGAACGGCCCGGCCATCTGCTGATCATTGGCGGCGGTCCGATCGGGATGGAAATGGCGCAAGCGCATGTCCGGCTGGGATGCCGCGTGACCGTCATCGAGGCCGACCGCGCACTGGGCCGCGAGGATCCGGAGGCGGCGGCCTTGATTCTGGACCGCTTGCGGGCCGAAGGCGTCGAGATCGTCGAAGCAACTTCGGCTGGACAGGTCCGGGGCAAAGCCGGAGCGATTGACATCGTGAGCACCGGGGGCCGAATATTTTCCGGCACTCACCTGCTGGTCGCTGCCGGGCGCAAGGCCAATACGGAACGTCTGAATCTCGAGGCCGCAGGTATCGAAACCACCCGCTCGGGTATCCGGACAGATGCGGGATTGCGCACCACCAACAGGCGCGTCTATGCGATCGGCGATGTCGCCGGCGGGCTGCAATTCACTCATGTTGCAGGGTACCACGCCGGCATCGTGATCCGTTCGGCTTTGTTCGGCCTGCCCTCCAGAACGAAAACGGCTCACATCCCGAGGGCCACCTATACCGACCCCGAACTGGCCCAGGTCGGTCTGACCGACGCCGAGGCGCGCGACCGGCATGGCGGCCGGGTCGAAATCGCGCGTTTCGACTATCTCCACAACGACCGCGCCATTGCCGAGCGCAGCGCCGAAGGCTTCATCAAGGTCATGGTGGTCAAGGGTCGGCCCGTGGGCGTCACCATCGCCGGTCACCAGGCCGGTGAACACATCGGCTTGTGGTCTCTTGTTCTGATAAATAACCTGAAGATGAGCCAGCTTGCGGCGATGGTGTCGCCATATCCGACGATCGGTGAGATTAACAAACGCGCCGCGGGCGCATATTTCTCTCCCCGGTTGTTCGGGAATAGAACGGTGGAACGAGTGGTCGGGTTGGTCCAGCGCTGGCTCCCCTGACCGGAAAAGGAGATCATGCTGAACTCGCTTTCAGGTCGGTTCCTGATCCTGACCGTGGTCTTCGTGATGTTGGCCGAAGTGTTGATCTTCGTGCCGTCCATTGCCCGTTTCCGGCAGGACTTCCTTCAGAACAGGCTTGAACGGTCCCAGATCGCCTCGCTGGCGCTGCTGGCCGATGATATGCTCGCAACCGAGTTGGAGGCCGAACTGCTGGCCAATGCCGGTGTGTACAACATTGTGCTGCGGCGCGACGAGATGCGGCAGTTGATGCTCAGCTCTCCGATCCCCGAGCCGATCGGACATACTTACGACCTGCGCGATGCAGGGCCGTGGCCCTTGATGCGCGATGCCTTGAAACGGTTCTTCATTGCGCGGAACGAAGTGATCCGGGTGATTGGCGAGCCGGTCAAGGGCGCCGGATCGTTGATCGAGGTGACCATGGACAGCGCGCCGCTGCGCATGGCCATGATTGACTATGGAATTCGTATCCTGATCCTGTCGCTGGTGATCTCGGTGATCACGGCGTTTTTCCTGTTTCTGGCGGTTCGGGCTACATTGGTGCGCCCCATCAAAGGTGTCGTCGACTACATGCAACGCTATGCCAGTGCGCCAGAGGATGTGCGCGGTATCATCAACCCGAATGCCGGTGTCACCGAACTGCGGGAAGCCGAGGAAGCTTTGAAAATGCTGCAGACCCAGCTGACCCAGGCCCTGCGCCAGCGCGAAAGGCTGGCGCAACTGGGCGGCGCGGTCGCGAAAGTCAGTCATGACCTGCGCAACATCCTGACCTCTGCGCAGCTCTTCACCGACAGAATCGAGAAAAGCGAAGACCCTCTGGTTCGGCGTATGGCGCCCAAGCTGGTTAATTCGATCACCCGCGCGGTGTCTCTTTGCGAAAGCACTCTGGCCTTCGGACGGGCCGAGGAACCGGCGCCGATGCTGACCATGCTCCGGGTCCGTTCGGTGGTCGAAGACGTGGCCGCCAGCGAACGGCTGGCGCAGGTTGGCGTCGGCGTCGAGATCCTCAACAAAGTGCCCAATGACCTGACGGCGCGCGCCGATCCCGAGCAGTTGTTCCGGGTGGTGATGAACCTTGTGCGCAATGCACGGCAGGCCCTGGAAGCCACGGGAAAACCCGGCGTCGTAACGGTGACCGGGCGCGAGACGGATCACGACTGGCTGATCGAGGTCTCGGATACCGGCCCCGGCCTGCTTCCGAAAGCCCGTGAAAACCTGTTTACCCCGTTTCAGGGTGGCGTTCGCAAGGGAGGCTCTGGCCTCGGCCTTGCAATATCTGCGGAACTGGTGCGCGGTCACGGCGGAGAACTGCTGCTGAAAGACAGCAGTTCAAGCGGAACAACCTTTGAAATAAGGCTGCCAAAGGGCGAGAGAACTTTTTGACCGAATTTCGCAGAATCGGGTTGCGCCCCCCAAATGTAACGTCTAGATAGCCCCTCACCACGCGGACCGATAGCTCAGTTGGATAGAGTACTTGACTACGAATCAAGGGGTCGGGGGTTCGAATCCTCCTCGGTCCGCCATGGTGATCTCCCGACACATCTCATCGCTTGATGATATGGCAAGGCGCGACGGTCCTGTCCGCGACCGTCACATCGCTTGCGCCGGAATGTAATGGATCAAGTCGGCCCTCTCGGCGGTACAACGCCAGACATTTCTACTGCTACGCGTCGGAATGCGTCGGCGCGGTATGTCGACCGTCGCTTCGTGTCTTGATGGCTGCTCAAAGGCTGAAAAAGTCAACATTCAAGAATGGTCGATTGCTAGGATACCCGAAATTCTTGTGCCGGCATCCGACCAGAGGTAGCGGCGGTTGATTGCTATCGGTTTCAAGCAAGACGCTGTTTGGCAAGTTTCTCCGAGTGACTGTCAGCCGCCGCACCGCGCCCCGATCCGCCTTGTCGGAGCAAGATGCTGCTTCCGGGTTCTTGCCGGTAAATGTATTACGCCGGAAAACCCTCGCTTTGAAAGGTCATGATGCATGGACAAGTTCAGCCTTGATGCGACCGATATCCGCATCCTCAGCGCGGTTCAGAAACACGGCCAGTTGAGCAAGATCAAGCTGGCGGAGATTGTCAATTTGTCGCCGACGCCTTGTCTGGCCCGCCTTGCAAGATTGAAGGCCGGGGGTTTCATACGCGGCTATCATGCGGATATCGCGCTTGATCGCGTGTGCGATTTCACCCAGGTCGTCGTGACGGTTTCGCTGACACATCACCGCAAGTCTGATTTCGACCGCTTCGAGGGCCATATTCGGGCGCTGGACGAGGTCACGGAATGCATCGCCACCGGCGGCGGCATGGATTATGTCCTCCAGGTATTCACCCCGAACCTGGCGGTTTTTCAGGAGTTGATGGAAACCCTGCTTGCGGCCGAACTTGGGATTGACCGCTACATGACCTACATCGTGACGCGCCATGTCAAATCCGCCCAGCCGAATCTTGCCCGATTGGCGGCCAAATCCGGCAAATGACGAAACCCGTCTGAAAAGTCTGCCGGCCTGTCGGACATCAGTCCGTTTGGTCTCTCCAAGGCCTGTTTTCAGTCCACGCCCGGCCCGTCTGTGCGAGTAATTCTCACCCAGTTCAAAACAGTCCGCGGCTGACCGGCCCGGCGGTGCAAAGGGTGAAAGAAATGATGAAATCAGACGGCTTCGGGTTCGGCACACAGATCCGCAAATCTCCCTATTTCGACGCCACCGTGCGCTGGGGTGCCAAGGGGTTCTCGGTTTACAATCACATGTACATCCCGCGCGATTTCGGCGATCCGGAACAGAACTTCTGGAACCTCGTGAACGACGCGATCCTGTGCGACGTGGCGGTGGAGCGCCAGGTGGAGATCACCGGGCCCGACGCCGCGAAGTTCGTGCAGATGCTCACCCCGCGTGATCTTTCGAAAATGGCCGTGGGCCAGTGCAAGTACATCCTGATCACCAATGCCGACGGCGGCATCCTGAACGACCCGATCCTGCTGCGGCTGGCGGAAAACCACTTCTGGATCTCGCTGGCCGACAGCGACATCCTGCTCTGGGCGCAGGGTGTGGCGGTGCATTCGGGCATGGATGTGCAGATTGGCGAACCCGATGTCTCGCCCCTGCAGTTGCAGGGTCCGAAATCGGGCGAGATCATGCGTGCGCTGTTCGGCGAAAGCATCATGGATCTGAAATACTACTGGCTGCGCGCGGTCGAACTGGACGGCATTCCGCTGATCGTGTCGCGCACCGGCTGGTCGAGCGAGCTGGGCTACGAGCTCTACCTGCAGGACGGATCGCGCGGCGACGAGCTGTGGGAAAAGATCATGGCGGCGGGCAAGCCGTTCAACCTGCAGCCGGGCCATACTTCGTCGATCCGCCGGATCGAGGGCGGCATGCTGTCCTACCATGCCGATGCCGATATCAACACCAACCCGTTCGAACTGGGCTTTGACCGGCTGATCAACCTGGACATGGAAGCCGACTTCATCGGCAAGGCCGCGCTGCGCCGCATCAAGGAACAGGGTGTCAGCCGCAAGCAGGTGGGCCTGGTCATCGGCGGCGAGCCGCTGAAGGGGCCGAACACCACGTTCTGGGCGATCAACCGGAATGGCGAACCGGTGGGCAAGGTCACATCCGCGATCTATTCGCCGCGCCTGGAGCAGAACATCGCCCTGGCGATGGTTTCTGTCGACAACGCAGGGATCGGCACCGAACTGGAAGTCGTCACCGCGTCCGGACCGGTCCGCGCCACGGTTGTGGAAGTCCCCTTCTACGACCCCAAGAAATCGCTGGCCGTGGCCTGAGCGGAAAACGGGAGACACGCGAGATGTCTGACCTTTCCATCCAGTTGCACTGGCACCGCACCACGCCCGAGTTGAAGCCGGGCGCCTATTCGGCCGAGCACATGGTGCAGTACAACAGCAGCTTCGATGTCATGGCTGATGCCGCCCCGGATTGGGGCGGCGATCCGGCCAACACCAATCCCGAGCAGGCGCTGGCCGCGGCCCTGTCGAGCTGCCACATGATGACCTTCCTGGCGCTGGCGGCCAAGGCCGGATGGCCGGTCGCCAGCTATCACGATCACGCGGTCGCCCACCTGGGCAAGAACCCTCGGGGGCAAATGTCGGTGACACGCATTGACCTGCACCCGGTGGTCCGCTTCGACACCGGCTTTCAGGTCGGCGACGAGGAAATGGACCAGATGCAGGACCGCGCGCATCGCTACTGCTTCATCGCCAACACGCTCGCCGACAGTGTCGACGTCAACATCCTGTAACCCCGTCCAAGGAACGCCACCAATGCAAGCCGACGATATCCTTCTGCACGATCTGGATGACAAGGGCATCCTGCGCCTGACCCTGAATGACGGCGCCCGGCGCAATCCCCTGTCCGAGGCGATGCTGACCCGGCTTGGCACGGCCTTCGCCGAGGCCGGGGCCGATCCGGCGGTGCGCGTCATCATCCTGGCCGCGAACGGACCCGCCTTCAGCGCCGGTCACGACCTCAAGGAAATGACCGCCGGCCGGGCCGGTCCCGACCGCGGGCGGGCCTATTTCACCAGGATCCTGGGGATGTGCTCGGACACGATGCAGGCGATCATCACCTGCCCCAAACCGGTGATTGCCGAGGTCGCGGGGATTGCCACGGCGGCGGGCTGCCAGCTGGTCGCCAGCTGCGATCTGGCGGTTGCGGCGGATACCGCGCAGTTCAGCACGCCGGGCGTGCATATCGGCCTGTTCTGTTCGACCCCGATGGTCGCCCTGTCCCGCAATGTCGGCAACAAGCACGCGATGGAGATGCTGCTGATCGGCGACATGACGCCCGCTGCCCGCGCTGCCGAGATCGGTCTGGTCAACCGGGTGGTATCGCCCGAGGCGCTGCGCGGAACCACCCTGGAAATCGCCGGGAAAATCGCGGCCAAGTCCAGCATGACGCTCGCCACCGGCAAGCGCGCCTTCTATGCGCAGCGCGAGATGACCCTGGGCGAGGCTTACGATTACGCCACCCGCGTCATGGTCGAGAACATGCTGGCCCGCGACGCCGAAGAAGGTATCGGCGCCTTCATCGAAAAACGCAGCCCCCAATGGCAGGATGCCTGAACATGGCCAATCCTTATAACACCGGTCTCGACCGCAACCCGGCAAACTACCAGCCGCTGACGCCACTGACGTTCCTCGAACGGGCTGCCAGCGTCTTTCCCGATCATGTCGCCATCGTGCATGGTGCCTTGCGGCGCAGCTATGCCGAGTTCTACGCCCGTTCGCGGCGGCTGGCCTCGGCCCTGGCCGGGCAAGGGATCGGGCGCGGCGATACGGTGTCGGCGCTTCTGCCCAACACACCGGCCATGCTGGAATGCCATTATGGCGTGCCGATGTGCGGTGCCGTGCTGCACTCGATCAACACTCGGCTCGATGCGGCCATCATCGCGTTCCAGCTGGATCACGCGATGTCGAAAGTGGTGATCGTGGACAGCGAATTCATGCCGCTTATGCAGGAGGCGCTGGCCCTGGCCGAGGTGTCCCCGCTGGTGATCCAGTGTGACGACCCCGAATATGACGGTGCGCGCGTCGAGGTCGAAGCAGGGGATTACGAGGCTTTTCTGTCCGGCGGCGACCCCGACTATGCCTGGCTGATGCCGCAGGACGAATGGGACGCGATCTCGATCAACTACACCTCGGGCACCACGGGCGATCCCAAGGGCGTGGTCTCGCATCACCGCGGCGCCTATCTGCTGGCGCAAGGCAATGCGTTGACCACCTCGATGCGCAAACACGCGGTCTATCTGTGGACCCTGCCGATGTTCCATTGCAACGGCTGGTGTTTCCCCTGGACCCTGTCGGCGATCATCGGCACCCATGTCTGCCTGCGGCAGGTGCGGGCCGCGCCGATCTGGAACGCACTCGCGGACGAGGGTGTCACCCATCTGTGCGGCGCGCCGATCGTGATGTCGCTGATGATCTCGGCGCCGGAGGCGGAAAAGCGCCAGCTCGACCGGACCGTGCAGTTCTTTACCGCCGCCGCCCCGCCGCCCGAAAAGCTGCTGGCCGACATGAAAGAAGCCGGCTTCGACGTGACACATCTTTACGGCTTGACCGAAACTTACGGCCCGGCAGTGGTCAATGACTGGCACGAAACCTGGTCCGACCTGCCCAAGCCCGAACAGGCGGCGCTCAAGGCGCGCCAGGGTGTGCGCTACCTGCCGCTGGAAGGGCTCGACGTGCTCGATCCCGAAACCATGCTGCCGGTGCCGCGCGATGGCCGGACCATGGGCGAGGTGATGTTCCGCGGCAACGTGGTGATGAAGGGCTATTTCCGAAACCCCGAAGCCACCGGGAAAGCCTTTGCCGGCGGCTGGTTCCATTCGGGTGATCTGGGTGTCATGCATCCAGACGGCTATATCCAGCTCAAGGACAGATCGAAGGACATCATCATCTCGGGCGGGGAGAATATCTCGTCGATCGAGGTCGAAGAGGCGCTCTATCGCCATCCGGCCGTCGCCGTCGTGGCTGTCGTCGCCATGCCCCACGAAAAATGGGGCGAAACGCCCTGCGCCTTCGTCGAACTGGCCGAGGGGCAGCAGGCCGATACCGAAGCCTTGCGCGCCTGGTGCCGCGAACAGCTTGCTCCCTACAAGGTTCCGGGCAGATTCGTGTTCACCGCAATACCCAGAACCTCGACAGGAAAGATCCAGAAATTTACCCTGCGCGAGCAGGCA
>NZ_FMZV01000027.1 GCF_900101475.1 Ruegeria marina
CCCTGCAGGTCGTCGTTGCCGTTCACCGCGAACAGGAAGTCATTGCCGGCGTTGCCCACCAGCACGTTGGCCGCGCTGTCGCCGGTGAGCGTGTCGTTGCCCGATCCGCCGGTGATGTTCTCGAAGCCCGAGATCGTGTCGCCCTCGGCCTCGCCGCCGCTCGCGGTGTTGTTCCACAAGCGGACCGCGATCCCGGTGGTGTCGTAGAGGTAGCTGACCGTATCGTTGCCCGCGTCGCCCGACATCTGGTCGCCGCCGGTGCCGCCCAAAAGGATGTCGTCGTCCGCCCCGCCCGACAGCGTGTCGTCATTCGCACCGCCGTAGAGCGAGTCATTGCCGGCGCCGCCCTGCAGGTCGTCGTTGCCGTCGTTGCCGCGAAGCGTGTTGGCGAAATCGTTGCCCGTGACAGAGTCGTTCCCGGACCCCCCCGTGGCATTCTCGATGACCGCACCATTCGCGATGGTGAAGCCGCCGTAGATCCCCGGTACACGGCTGAGCATGCCGCCCGCCCCCATCCCATCCGCAAGGTCGAGCGTGGCCGAGCGCAGATCGAGGATGGCCCCCGCCGAGCCGTCGTGGCGGATTTCGTCAGTTCCTCCCGCATCCCAAATCGCCGAGAAATAGGTGCCTGTCTGGTTGACCGTGGGCAGCACATAGACGTCGTTGCCTGTCGCTGTGGTCATGTTCGCACCATACAGCACCTGCAGCATCGCGACGTCGAACGCACCCATGGTTGTGAAGCCATGGTCTCGGGTTGCATCGGTCAGGTTGTTGCTGGTGGTGGGCACGCCATTGGCATCGACCTGATTGATGTCGCTGTAGCTCATCACCGTGTAAACGTTCTGGTTCAGCGCGAAATCGCCGGTGTTTGCTGAGTTGAAATTCACACCCGGAAAGCTGGCAGCACCGTCGAAGGGATGTGACAGTCCCATGTTGTGCAGCAATTCGTGGATCACGGTGATGTAGTCGTAGCCGCCGGGCTCCAGCCCGTTGGACGATCCCGGACCGGCCGTGGTGACATATCGTTCGTTGAGGAATACCCCGTCGCCGCCGACCCCGTAGGAATAGCCAAGGTAAGCGGTAGTATTGTAGTACCAGTAGTCGATGTCGGCGCCGTCGGTGCCGTTCACCGTGTCGGGCACCTCGGTGAAGGTGACGTTTGCCACCGCTTCGATGTCCGAATGGGCGCGATAAATCGCATCGGTGAGGGCCGTGGTCCAGGTGCCGACTGTGGTCCCGTCCGGATTGTCGTCACCCATGTTCATCGTGAAGGTGAGGGTGTTGCTGTCCCAGACTTCATAGCCGGTCAATTCCGTAAACGCCAACCCCAGCAGGAACGAGTTGGCCTGAATCGCGCTCGTCGTCGCGGCGTCTGTCGCGGTAAGATTTGCCATTCCAATTCTCCGAGTAGCTCTGAGGTTGTAAATCAATCAATTGTTAATGATGCTATCGCCACTCATCAGCCCGGCCAAGGTTTTTTCAGATAGCAACGGATCGAGACGGGCAGGGTGGTCTCATGGCCTTAGGTCATGACGAAACGCGACCCGTTCAAGACCCGCCACAGCCGCCCGGATGTATCCGCCTTTCGGTCATGATGTGATTTTCGCTCTCGTTGCCGAACGTTGAGGTTCTGCTGCACGCTGTCGCCGTTCTGCCAGTTGGTTTTGGCCGTGCAGGTTTCGGCAAGGTCGCGCAGGCCCTCGATTTCGTTCCGTGACACGGCGGCGCCGTCCGCCTGAGTGTAGGTGGGCAATTCGTAATTGTGCGACAGGCAGAGGGTGGCATTCGCAGAAAACCTGCCCTGTGCTCGGCGATCAGGGTCGCACAGGGCGGACCGTCAGCTCATGGCCGACGGACCCATCGTCGCGCATGGAGAAATCCTGTGCCGGGATCGCGGCGCAGGATATGCTTTTGAGTTACCTTCTACGGACGGCTGATGGCGGGGTGCTCGTTGGCCAGGTGGCGCTTCCACTGCGCTTCGGGCAGGTTGCGCCTGACCTTCATCGTCTGCGACCCATGGAACGTCGCGCGCTTGCAGTAGAAGGCCAAACCGGAGCCTTCCACAAATGTCGGCGCCCGCGCCGATCCTGATGTCGGACAAGCTTTGAACGCATGGTCCGAACGTGAAACGGCCGCAAGGGGTTATCGCATGGCCCTCGTCAGGAAGTCGGGACAAAAAGGATCGGGCAGCGGGCGTTTTCAGCAACTTCTTGGGTTGGGGAGATGCCCAGCAGTTTTTCGAACCATGATCGGTCGACGGCACCAAGGACAATCAGGTCGGCTTCGCGTTCGCTTGCGAACCTGGTGATCTCTGTTGATGGCTCACCATGGACAACCACGTCGTCCCCCGGCTGATCCTTTCCCAGTCTGTGCCGGATGTCGCTGGCGATCTCTGAACGTCTGGCGCGCTCCTGATCGAGACGCTGCTGATCCACATGCAGAGCCATATGCGGAATTGCCATCGTGGGAGCCGCCGCTCCCGCTATCAGCCCTCCGGTTGGTTCGATGACATTGATGACATGTACCTTTACATGGCTGCCTTGTCCCTTGCCGCCGACGGTGGATGCCATATCGAAACCGGCCTGAGCAACCATCTCATCCATTTCCGTGTCGCCATTCAGAGCCACGACAATCGTCTGAAATCGAGCTTTCTTTGACGAGCTTGTCGACGCGAGCAATTTTTCGCGTGTGGCCTTGATTTCTTTTAGCGATGGCGGTCGTTCGCCTCCGGTCATTCCTTCTTCGGTCGCTGTCGCCATAAGCTCTGCGTTCAGGGCCATGGAGTCCAGGACGCGTTGTTTCTCATCGGTCGTCAGTTTGGCATCGTGGGCAACGGCCTCTGCGTCCCGATAGTATTTTTGCGGGTGGACTATTCGTTCTTCTGCGTACTTGGACATATCGGTCTCCGGATTTCGTGAGGCGCGGCGCCCGGCACAGGCGCGCGGCGGTCGAGTGCAATGAAGCTGGTGGGGCTGCAAGTGGCCGGCATTTGAACGTCATGCGCGCGGAGAGATGATTATCGGACCGATCTCATGTTGTTACTTTACATGAAAACCCGATAAATTACAAGGATTTGCCAGCCAGAGAGTGTTGCCATGGGCCTACGGAACTCATGCGGGCGATTGTCGACCTCCGCTATACGGGTCAGAACAGGGTAAACGCTTGCTCGTATCCAGCCGGAATTTATCGCGGAAGGATCGCAGGAATCGAAACACGTCCGGCGGTCCAATGGCATGGGCGCCGTCTGACCCGGATAATGTATCTCCGCCGGGTTCCGGTCAGGAACTCAGGAGCTTCTTTCGGGACGCATAATCGTCAGCATCGATTTCGCCGCGAGCAAAACGCATGTCGAGCTCTGCAAGTGCGCTCGTGTTTCCACGTTGGGCCGGATGACTGTCGAAACGACCCACGAGCCAGATCACGCCTGCAACCACGAGACCGAGTACGATCAGCCAGAGAACGGGGCCAAAGATCATTCCGTAACCATGACCGTGGCCCCATCCCATCATGTGGCCATATTCTTCAGGATCAGCCATCGCAGGAGTGGCGAGTGTCGCCACCACGAGAGCAAGTCGCTGCATGGTAACCTCCGTGTGTTATGTGGTCGTCTGAACACTAGACCCCTCGTGGAGGATCGGCATTGACATGGCGCAAGCCGTTCTTTCGCAAAACAAGGTGAACTGCCGCTGGATTTGCGTACGCCTTGCGGCCCAACTGTGAGGCGAGGAGGCCGACAGCACTGCCACACGTAGTCAGCAAGGTGACTGGTGATCGTCAACCTCGTCCCGATCGGCCTCTGTAGTCCTACGGATTTCAATACCCCGACTTTAGCTTATGCTCGGAGAGGAATTGGGGCGCGCCCACGAGATCACACGCATCGGAACGGCAAACGTGCAGAGTAGGACAGATTTGGCCAAAGGAACGAGGCGCTGGACACCGCTCCGCGCAGTCAGATGGTTGCTCGTTGTTGGCCTTGCCTTGACTGCAATTGCGGTTCTGGAACGCAACGCACGTCTCGCCGACCTGACGGCCGAGAGCGAGCGGCTTCACGCGGTCGCCTCGCAGCGCGTCGACCAGCATGATGCGCACCTGACGGCCCTGTCGGCGATCGCAGTGGCCGGCGCCGAGCAGCGTCCCGACCTCTTTCACGAGGTCGCTGGCGCAATCATGCGATTCTATCCCCGCATCGTCGGCATATCGCTTGTGCCGCTCGACGGACAGCACGGCGGGCTTGAGATCGGTATTCGCGAGGCAGAGCTTCGTGATCTCATTCGGGATGCGGCCGGACGTTCGACCGGCGCCCCGGTTCTGGTGCGATATCCGTCCGACCGCCCGGCCTATCTGATCGTGAAGCGGAGCCCCAACACCGAGTCCGCACGATACGGGCTTGCCCTCGTGATCGATGCCGCGGCCCTGCTTGACGGCGATTCCGCGTATTGGACGCGACCGGAGGTGGCGCGGTGGCTGGCGCTGCCCGATGGAACACTGCTTGTCGCTGCGGTCGGGGACGGGTTCATGCCTCAATTCACCCGCGCGCTCTCGAGTGGAACCCAACCACTCAGGTTGCAAACAGCGATCCGAATGACAGTATCTGACGTATTGCCGCCTGGCCGGGTGGCCCTCGTCCTTGCCGCGATCGTGCTTGGTGCCCTGACCTTGCGCGCTATCGGTCGGCAACGCGCCAAGGTGCGCGCAGCAGAAGCGCGGGCCGAACTGAGCGGTCTCGAAACCCGTCTCAGTCACGCTTCCCGGGTGAATGCACTTGGAGAAATGGCAAGTGGCATGGCGCACGAACTGACCCAGCCTCTGACGGCAATCCTGGCGCAGGCGCAGGCAGCACGGCGCCTTGCGGCGCGGGGCGAGACAGAGCGCGTCGCGGGCATCCTCGAGGAAGTGGTCGGACAGACGCGTCGAGCATCCGCGATACTTGAACGCCTGCGGACCTGGACCCGACCCCGGGAACGAGATCCGGAACCTGTAGACCTGCGAGAGTGTATCCATGTGGCCCAAACACTGCTTGCGGGACAAGCCGCGGAACTAGACGCCCGCCTCGACGTGACGGTGCCATCGACGCCGCTGTTGGTGGACGGGGATCGTGTGGAACTCGAGCAGGTTCTCTTCAATCTGATCCGGAACGCCCTCGATGCTGTTGCCGAGAGTGCGGGGGCGCGCGAGGTTGCTGTTGAAGCGTCTCTGGCCGGAGACTTGGCGGTGATCGATGTCAGCGACACCGGACCCGGCATCCGGCCGGATGTGCGGGACCGGTTGTTCACGCCCTTTGTGACAACCCGGGAAAACGGGACCGGCCTCGGCCTTGCGCTCAGCCACCGGCTTGTCGAGCGGGCGGGCGGAGATCTTGCGGTGGTCGAAACCCGCGAGGGTGCGCGCTTCAGGATCAGCCTGCCGCTGGCCCGTGTTGCGCGGGAGGCAGCCGAATGAGCGCGCCGGTCTATCTCGTCGATGACGATGCGGCGGTCCGCGATGCGCTCTCGCTTCTTCTCTCGACAGTGGGGATCGATGCCAGGGCCTTCCCCGGCCCCGAGGATTTCCTTTTGGCTCTCCCGAGGCTGGACCCGGGCTGCCTGATCCTCGATATCCGGATGCCTGCGATCTCGGGGTTGAAGCTTCAGGAACGCCTGAACGCGCGTGGCCTGACCTGGCCGACAGTGGTGATTTCGGGACATGGCGATATCGAGGCCTGTCGCAAGGCGTTCCGCAATGGCGCTATCGACTTCCTGTCGAAACCGGTGGACGAACAGGACCTCATCGACGCCATACAGAGGGGACAGGCAGCACTCGACCGGGCCGCCGCTGCAGACGCCGCGCGCAGGGAAACCATGGCGCTGATTGGCGGGTTGACGCCGCGCGAGCGCGAAGTGCTGTCGCTCGTGGCGCGCGGGTTCGCGACCCGGGACATTGCCGGAGCGCTCGACGTCTCGCCACGGACCGTGGAAAGCCATCGCGCGGCGATCGGGGCAAAGCTCGGAACAACCTCGCCGGCCGAGATGACACGTCTCTGGATCGAAGCCGAGAGCGCTCCGTAGTTCTACGGAACTGTCGGGCCGGTCTACGAATGGGGCAGGGGGCGGCGATGGCGTACATGTCTTCCTGTGACCAGCAAAGGAGAACCGACATGCTCAGAACAACTGCTCTTCTCGCCGCCCTTGCCACCCCTGTGGCAGCGGTGGCGCAGGATCTGCCGACCAGTCCCTATCTGCCACTCGCCATGGCAAGTGACGCCGCTAACGCAGCCCTCGCTGCCTGTGCCGCCGAAGGCCACAACGTCAGCGTCGCGATCGTCGCCCGCGACGGCAACACCAAGGTGCTTCTGAAAGCCGACAATTCCGGCCCCCACACAGCATCGAGCGCCACGGGCAAGGCGTTCACCTCGGCCGGTCTCGGCCGGGATACCGCCGGGCTTGCCGAATTCATCTCCGGCAACATGCAGAACGATGGCCTGCGGGACATGGATGAGCGCCTGGTGATCCAGGCCGGCGGCCTGCCGATCCGGATCGGTGGCGCGCTGGTGGGCGGCATCGGCGTCGGCGGCGCACCGTCTGGTGCGATCGACGCGGATTGCGCCCGTGCCGGTCTAGACGCGATCGGCGCCGAATAAGACAAGACGGGGGGCGCGCGACGGGCGCGCGGCCTCTTTAAACGAACGCCTCAAGAAAGGTAGACCCATGCGCCGCCTTCCTCTGATTGCCCTTCTCCTCGGACTTGCCGGTCCGGTCTGGGCGCAAACCGCCCCCTCGGCACGCGAAGTCGCGGCCTATGACGGTCTTTTCCGGGCCGCGCACGAGGGCGACGTGGCCGAGATCGAGCGACTTGCCGCGGAAGGAGCCGAAATCAATGCACGCGATTCCAAGGGGCGGACACCTCTGCACGTGGCCGCCTTTGCTTCGCAGGACGACGCGCTCCGCGCGCTGGCCGAGGCCGGTGCGGACATGAACGCACTCGAGCATCGGGCCTATGATGTCGTGACCATCGCCGCGGTAGCGGACGATCCCGAACTTATGTCCCTCGCCATCGTTCAGGGCAACGATCCCGGTCTCGTGACCAGCCCCTATCTTGGTACAGCGCTGATCGCGGCAGCCCATCTTGGTCATGTCGAAGTGGTGCGGCGCCTGATCGAAGCAGGCGCACCGCTCGATCACATCAACAACCTGCACTGGACGGCAGTGATGGAAGCGGTGGTGCTGGGCGACGGCGGCGCTGATCATCAGGCCGTGCTGGACGCGCTGTTGTCCGCCGGGGCCGACCGATCGATCGCCGACAGGGATGGCGTTACGCCGCTTCGGCATGCCGAGGCGCGCGGGTTCACCGAGATGGTCCAACGTCTGCAAGCAGAGGACTGACCCGGCCGCCTCGGAACGTGCCGCAAGCCTGTTGCACCTTCGCCATGAATGCACGTCTGTATATCGACTTGCCCGAAGGACGCGTCAGGCGGATTGATTCCCGTGGCTTGAGGGGGACTCTTCACTCGGAAGGTCCGGGTCTGCACTCCATTCGGTCCAGGACCGTCATACAGGCGAACATCCCTGTGACCGAGGTGCGTCAGTGCCAGCACTCCGCAGGCTGCCGCGTAGCCCCTGCCGCAATACGCGATCACACGCTCCTTCTGCTTGATCCCGACCCCCCGATAAAGTTCGGAGAGTTCCTCTTTGGACGCCATCGTGAAAGATGTACGCTCCGCGAGAAGAACGTCCCGTTCCGATGCGGTGGCGGCGGCAAGAGCGGGAGAAATATTCGCCAGATACGGAATGTTGACCGCGCCGGGAATGTGTCCGGGTCGCTGGCCCCAAAGGTGACGGTCGCCACGGCCCTCGTAGAGTTCGGGGGTAAGGCAATCGAGAATTACCGTATCGCTGCGATCCATGGCGTTTACGACATCATCCTTTGTGGCGATCCACTCGGATCTCCTTCGTGGAACGAAACTGCGCGGCACGATCTCGGGTTCATCGGTCGAGAGTTGCCGCCCCTCGAGCGTCCACTGGCGCAACCCACCGTCCAGAACGCGCACCCTGTCGTGTCCGTACAGTTTAAGTGCCCACCAGAGCCGCGCCGACCCCAAGGGAAAGCCCATGTTGTCATAGGCTATCACCATGTGCCGATTGTCGATGCCCAGCCGCCCCATCACACTGGCAAACCGCTCCTCAGGCGCGATCATGTCAGGTACCGTATGATCGGGATCCGAGAGGTCGGCGATCATGGCCGCAAAGACGGCGCCGGGGATATGGCCGGCTCGGTATCCCTCGGGGTCGTCGAGGCTGATCCCACGTCCGTTCTCGTAACGGGAGCACCAGCGAACATCGACTATTCGGATCCCGGGATCATCAAGGTGATCCGCAAGCCATTGCGTACTGACCAGAGGGGAGGCGGGCGCGTTCGGCATCTGGCCTGACCAGAGAAGATTTCTCTTCGAGTGTGCCAGCTGCAAGGCATTCCCGCAAGCCATGGCTTGGGCCCGGCGGAAGAACAAAGGCCCGGAGACGGCGGCGGCTGATGTACGGGAATGCGATCAATGGCAGCTCTGCGCGCGGACGTGGACGCGCTGCCGATCTCGGAGGACGCAGGTTTGTCCTGCGGTGCTGAAGAGACAAGCTGCATGCATGCCTGAGGCTGCGACGCTCACACGGCGAAAGGCGGCAGGATATGTCGGAGTGGGGTCATGGTGCCAACGCACAATGTCGCAATCTCCTTCTCAACCGCCGTGCACACGCCTCCTCAACCGCCGTGCGCGGGATAGAGGTTGGCCCAAAAATGGCCGATGGCCGTGTTCAGGACGCAGGACCATCGGTTTGATGGGGCAAAACCGCCTCGAGATATGCTTCGGGCGTTTGGAGACCACCATCGGACTGGTCAGCGTGCCAGAACTCAGAATGTCGCCTTGAACGGCGCAAAACAGCGAGGTCTGCAAAATGTTCAAACACATCCTTGTTCCGGTGGATCTAGCCCATGTCGAGCGGCTGACAAAGGCGCTCGGGGTCGCGGCTGAAATGGCGCGGTCATGTTCCGCTCCGGTCACCTATATCGCCATCGCCGAGGAAACTCCCGGACCGGTGGGGCACAACCCCAAGGAGTTCCTTGAGAATTTGCAGGCCTTTGCCCGTGGCGAAGCGGAAAAGCACGGGATCGCGGCAAGGGCGCACATGATCGTCTCGACCGACCCCGCGGCCGAAATCAATCGGTCGATCCGGCAGGCGGCGAAGGATCTCGAAGCGGACCTCGTCGTCATGGCCTCGCATCCGCCCACGGTGATGAACTGGATCCTGCCTTCGCATGCCGGAAACGTCGCCGAGCATTCGGACGCTTCTGTTTTCGTGGTGCGCTGAACGCTGCACGAACCCGACCCGAAAAAATGAAAGAAGAAAACATGACCGAAGATCTGCGGGACCAGCAGGTAACTCCCGGGGGCTCCCCCGAAATCGAACCCATCCCCGAGCCGGAAGGCCATACCGAGATCATCAAGACCAGCTATGAGATCGGCCAGGACAATATCGCTCCGCGCTGGGTGCTCGAATTCGACTTCCACCAGACGGTTTTCACCATCTCGGCGATCGGCGTGGTGGGCTTTACCATTCTCGCGCTCATCTTCCAGACCGAAGCCGAACCGCTGTTTACCGGGCTGCGCGACTGGCTCACATCGAGCCTCGACTGGTTCTTCCTGCTGGCTGGCAACATCTTCGTGGTCCTGTGTCTGTTCCTGATCATTTCGCCGCTTGGCAAGATACGCCTCGGCGGACCGGAGGCGACACCCGATTACGGATATGTCGGTTGGTTCGCGATGCTCTTCGCTGCGGGCATGGGGATCGGCCTCATGTTCTACGGCGTGTCCGAGCCGATGTCGCATTTTTCCTCGTCCTTCCAGGGCATCAGCCTTGGTGAAAACGGCCTCCGCTCGGATTGGGCGCCATTGAGCGGAGCCGCGGGCGATGCCGCTGAATCGGTCCGCCTGGGCATGGCCGCGACGATCTTCCACTGGGGGCTGCACCCCTGGGCGATGTATGGCGTGGTCGCGCTGGCCTTGGCGCTGTTTTCCTACAACAAGGGCCTGCCATTGACGCTTCGATCGGCCTTCTATCCGATCTTCGGTGAAAAGGTTTGGGGCTGGCCGGGGCATATCGTCGATATCCTCGCGATCTTTGCCACGATCTTTGGTTTGGCAACCTCGCTCGGGATCGGGGCAAAGCAGGCGGCCGCCGGGCTGGATTACCTGTTCGGGTTCGGCAGCGCGAATTCGCAACTGATCTTCCTGATCACCTTCATCACCGCCATTGCCATCGTGTCGGTCGTGCGAGGCCTCGACGGCGGCGTCAAGGTCCTGTCCGAGATCAACATGGCGTTGGCCGCATTGCTGCTGGTTTTCGTTGTCGCCTATGGTCCGACTGCGGATATCGCCACCGGGTTCTTTTCCAATCTGGTGGCCTATGGCGAATATCTACCTGCCCTGTCGATGCCCTTCGGCCGCGAGGACGGCAACTTCGCCTCAGGCTGGACGGCCTTCTACTGGGCCTGGTGGATCAGCTGGTCCCCCTTTGTCGGCATGTTCATCGCGCGCGTCTCGCGCGGGCGCACGGTGCGCGAATTCCTATTCGCGGTGCTGATCGTGCCGACGCTTCTGTCGGTGCTCTGGATGACGGCCCTTGGCGGCACAGCGATCAGCCAGGTGCTGAACGACGGCTTCACCGGCGTGCAGGACGCGGCGCTCGAACTGAAGCTCTTCGAGATGCTGAGCCAGATGCCGCTGGCCGGGATAAGCTCGCTGGTGGGAATCGTCCTGGTCGTGGTGTTCTTCGTCACCTCGTCGGACTCGGGCAGTCTTGTGATCGACACGATCGCGGCGGGTGGCAAGGTCAATGCGCCCGTGGTGCAACGTGTGTTCTGGGCCATACTCGAGGGACTGGTGGCAATCGCCCTGTTGCTGGGCGGCGGTCTGGCGGCACTGCAGGCCATGGCGGTATCCACCGGGCTGCCGTTCACGATCGTTCTGCTGGCTGCCTGCTATGCGATCGTCCGGGGCCTGATGAACGAGCCGCGCTGACGCCCTGACTTCTTCCTGTACCAAGCCTAAAGCGGACCTTTTCAAAGGTCCGCTTTTCTGACCGGGCATCCGGACCTGCCATGGTACGATGCCGTTCGGATTGCTCATTCAAGTGGCTTTTCGTTCGAAGACGGGGGGGTGACCAGCCGGGGCCTGAATGACGCCTGATGCTCGGAGCCGAAGTGGCCATTTCCGCTGTATGATCGAGGCGATCCATCCCGTTTCTCAAGGTGTCGACAGAAGGCAGCGCCACTAGCGCAATTGGCATGCCTTGCACCTTCAAAGACTGACCACAAGAATAGCCCCGCAGATCAAGAAGACCAGCGGGGCAAAGATGATAAAATACTACTGTGGAATTTTTCCAGTCTGGCTCCGAACTTTGAAAAAGGCATGACGGTTCAAAGGTCATTTTGGGGTTTCCGCGGACAATTTCCGGGAAAGCTGGAGTGATGTGCGAGACCTGGGGTCATCGTCATGTACTACATGTTATTTGCTGAAGGGACGTTGTCAGAGCAAACCGGCTTGAGGCGGACAGGACAGTCTCGCAGGCTTTCAGGGGGGGCAAATCCAGCCTCGTCGCGTTTTTCGTATCAGCCCGGTAATCAACCCTTGTGAAAAGGAGCCGTCCGTTCATGACCGCTCCCGGATCGGCATGGAGATCTGGAAAGCCAAGTTGCGGCAACTAGTTTCCGCTCATGCGCTTGTTCACACTCATACTGCTTGTCCTGCCCACATCGCTCTTGGCCAATGACTGGGCCGCCCTCGAACAACCCGGAGCGATCGCGATCATGCGGCATGCGCTCGCCCCCGGAACCGGCGATCCCGCCAATTTCGAACTCGGGAATTGCGAAACCCAGCGGAACCTTGACGAGCGCGGCCGCAATCAGGCGCGTGCGATCGGTTCGGCCTTTCGGGAGCGCGGGATTTCTTTCGACCTTGTGCTGACCAGCCAGTGGTGCCGGACCCGCGAAACCGCCGAACTCCTGAATCTGGGGCCGGTGCGCGAAGTTCCGGCATTAAACTCGTTTTTCGGCAAATACGAGCGGCGCGATGCTCAGACCCGCGACACGCTCGCCTTGCTGCGGGAGCAGGAGGGCCGCGTGATGCTTGTCTCGCATCAGGTCAATATCTCGGCGCTCGCCGGGCAGGCGACGCGTTCGGGTGAAGTGCTGATCATCTGGTTCGAAGGCGGTGATATCGAGGTTCTGGGCAGCATCCTGCTGGAGCCCTGAAGGATCCGGTTCGCTTACCGGCTTGCAATGTCGTGGGCCGGCATTTCACCCGATATCTCGAGGATCAGTTTCCGTCGGATGGACTCGGCGAGATCCTTTTCGCTGGTCGCCGTCACGACAAAGGCGCCAAGACCGCCGATGATCTGGTCCTCATAGATGGCCGCGAGATCCGGATACCGGGCTGGCGTGTCGCAAAACCTGCAAAGTATGGGCAAGCCGTTGATGGTGATACCGGCAGCCACGACCTCGTCGCGCGCGGACTGAATGGACGGCCCGGAAAAACTGTTCGGACTGTCGCCCGAAAAATCGATGACCTTTCGCCATCCGTCGAACCCGTTTTGTTCGATGAGCCGCTTTCCATCGAGCAGCGCTGCGCCGATCGCATTACGACCATAGGCTTGTCTGGGCGGGCTGATAAGCGCGTCCGCAAAAGCCTTGGCACTCTCGGGGCCGTCGATCCTGGTCCAGTCAACAACGACCGCCGTGTTTGCGGCCCATTCGACGTAGGTCACCGCTATCGCGCCGTAAGCCGTGTTGCCGATGGCCGCAAGAACGCGTGGATCGGTCAATGCTTCGGCATACCCCTGCCGCTGAAACCGGATTTCTTCCTCGGAGATCGAGCGGGAGGCATCGGCCAGCAAGACCAGTTCAAGGTCGACGTCCTGCGCAACGGCTGGGGCTGTGAACAGCATGGTCAACAGAAGGGAAAAGACGCGCATGGGAAAGAGATAGCACAACTTTGAGTCCGAGCCACCGGCCTGTCAGCCGTTACATGCGGGCGCAGGCTCGCGCACGGATCGACCCCGAGGAAACGGACAACATTCGCGGCATCACAAAACAAGTCCACTGACAAAAAAAGCCACCCAATTTACTGTGAAATCGGCATTTTCTTCAGCACTCGATCATATCCAAACAAGGCAGCGGCACCGCCCGTGTGCAGAAAAATGATCCGTTCGTCTTTGGTGAAATGCCCGTTTCGGATCAGATCGATCATGCCGGCAGCCCCTTTGGCGGAGTAGACGGGATCCAGCAACAGGCCCTCGAGTTCGGCGAACAAGCGGATCGCTTCGATTCCGCCATTGGTTGGGATGCCGTAGCCCGCGCCCACATAATCCGTGTTGGCGATGACATCAGCGCGCGCAACGACACCTGCGCACCCGAGTTTCGCCGCAGTTGCGGTGGCCAGTTTGAACACGTTCTCTTCCTGTACGGGCCTGGATGCCCGCACGCCTATTCCAAGGAGCGGCAGCCTCGCATTGCTGGCTTTCAGCCCGGTGATCAGCCCCGCCTGAGTGCCCGCACTGCCCGTGGCATGAACGAGGTGATCGAATACCAGCCCGGTCTCGTTGATCTGGCCCAGCAGTTCGAATGCGCAATTGACGTAGCCCAACGCCCCCGTCGGATTCGAGCCGCCTCCGGGGATCGTATAGACGATGCGGCCCTCGGTGCGGAACCGCCCGGCCGCGGCCTCGAGTTCGGCATTCATGTCCAGCCCTCCGGGGCGCGCTTCGGTGGTGGCTCCGTGCAGGTGGTCCAGCAAGACATTGCCATTGCCCGTATAGTTCGGATCGGTGGATCCGGTGCGATCCTCCAGCAAGAGGTGGCAGGCCATGCCCAGTTTGGCGGCCGCGGCGGCCGTCTGACGGGCATGGTTCGACTGGGTGGCGCCTTGGGTCATGACCATGTCAGCACCTTGTGCAACGGCTTCGGCCATGAGGAATTCCAGCTTGCGGGTCTTGTTGCCGCCGGTGGACAGCCCCGTGCAATCATCGCGCTTGACCCAGATTTCCGGCCCGCCCAATGCCTCGGTAAGCCGGGGCAGGGGTTCCAGGGGCGTGGGCAGATGGCCAAGGCGAATGCGCGGGAATCGGGAGAGCATCACGGGCAGGGTCCTTTTGAAAGTGTCAGGAAGATCGGGTCAGCACGCGGCCGGGCCGGTTGCCAGTTGCCGCGTGGCCGTTCCATGTCAGGCGGCCATTGCACCAGACCCCATGGAGCCCGGCAGCGGGGCGCTGCGGATCCTCGAAGCGGGCAGAGTCGTGAATGGCCGCCGGATCGAACAGCACGAGATCGGCGAAGGCCCCTACTTGCAGCACGCCGCGTCCGGCGAGACCAAAACGCTTGGCTGTGAGGCCCGTCATGCGGTGTACGGCCTCTTCCAGCGGGAACAAACCTTCGTCGCGCGCATAATGGCCGAGCACCCGAGGAAAGGTTCCCCAAGCCCGCGGATGCGGGTGGGGATCCGCGACCAGCCCGTCCGAACCGATCATCGTGAGAGGATGCGAAAGGATGCGCCGAAGATCGCACTCGTCCATCTGGAAATACACGGCCCCCGCGGGCAAAAGCCGCTCTGCGGCTTCGCGCAGAGAGAGGCCAAGTTCAGCGGCGATCTCGGTGAGATCGCGGCCGCTCGTTTCGGGCATGGCTTTGGACCATGTGACAATCACTCGGGCTGCCTGTTCCACTCGTTCGGGAAATAGGAAGGTGGAGCCGGCGATATAGGGGTAGGCGTCAAGCCCGACATCCTGGCCGGCAGCCAACGCCGCATCGATCAGGCCCAGGGTGATCTTTGATTTCCCGTGATTTTGTGGGTTCATGCACTTGTGATGCGAAACAATGGCCGGAACGCCGGTTTCATGGCCGATCCGCAGCGTCTCCTCGACGGATGCGACCACGCCATCGGCCTCGTTGCGCATATGGGTGACATATAGCGCCTGATAAGCCTGCAAGACCGCGCCGATCTCGATCACTTCTTCCGTGGGCGCGGCAGAGGCGGGGGGATAATAAAGGCCCGTGGACATGCCCGCCGCACCTTGCGCGAGCGCCTTGTCGAGCAGGTCTCGCATGGCCTTTATTTCCGCCGGGGTGGCGGCACGGTCGAACCGGTCCATCACCGCGTGGCGCAGGGTCGTGTGGCCGCAGAGACAGAGCGAGTTGACACTGGCAGGCTGGTCGGAGAGGCGCTGGAAATAGGCGGCGAAGTCAGGAAACATCAGCGACTGGTCGGGAACCAGAGAGGCCAGCGGTTGCGGCAGCGGACCGCGGCCCTCTGGATGCGGGGCCAGAGAAAATCCGCAATTGCCGTTCACCACGGTCGTCACGCCCTGGCTGATCTTGGGTTCGAGCAGTGGGGTTTGCAAAAGGGCGAGATCGTCATGGCAATGGCTGTCGATAAAGCCCGGCGCAAGCGCCAGTCCCAGGGCATCGATCTCCTGCGCCGCGTGCCAGGTACCGAGATCACCCAAGCCGGTGATACGGTCATCGGTGATCGCCAGATCCCCAGTACAAGAGGCGCTGCCCGTACCGTCGATCAGACGGGCGTTGCGCAAGATCAGGTCGGCGGTGTTCATGTCAGCAACTCGGATTTCAGGTCGCGCGCATCGCCAGCCCAACGGGCCGCCAGATGCACGAGGATCACGGTGAAGGCCACGGGAACGGCGGCGGCCACCCAGATCATTGGCAGATCCATCGCGCCCGAGGTCGAGCGTATCGCGCGGCCCAGAAAGCTGCGCGCAAAGGTGCCGTTCGTACCGATCACGCTGTAGTAGAGAATGGGTGCGGTGAAGATGAGTACGAAGAGGGTTTGTACGGCGCGCAGGGCGATCCGGCCACGACGCCCCGTCTTTGGGGTGAAGAGGGCTGGATCGAACCGTGCCTTGAAGGACATGGCCGCCCCCATCAACCCGACCCATATCATCGCGTAGCGCGCGGCTTCTTCGGTCCAGACCGGAGGTGCCGAGAAGCCGTACCGTGCGATGACTTGCAGGCTGACCGCCCCGACGAGCACTGCCAGCATGACGAGGGCCACCAGACGTGTTGCCGCGTGGAGCGCGTCGGAGAGCGAGATCAGGGCGGCGCGCATGCTTACTGGCCCCGTATCTGGTTCAGCGCACCCATGACGCGTTCCAGACCTTCTTCGCCCAGCAGTTGCGCGTGGATCGGCGTAGACATTTCCACAAGCCGGTCGCGTTCACCGGGGGCCAGCTCGGTCACTGTGACGCCTGCCTCGGCAAAGCGCGCATCGACCTGAGCCGCCCAGCCCGGAAGCCAGTCGCGGTTGGCTTTGAAGCCGGCGGCCAGCGCGGCGTCGATTGTGGCGCGCGCCTCATCCGAGAGACCGGCATACCAGTCTTCCGACACCATCACCGCGCGGAAGCTGGGGGCCAGCGCCGCAGGAGTGTAGTGGCGCAGGAATTCGGTGTGCCCTGTGCGGAGCGCCGAGTTCGGCGGGTTCACGTAGCCATCGACCACTCCCGTTTGCAGGGCGTTCGAGACCTCGGACCAATCAACGATGGTGGAACTGACGCCCAGAGCGCCGAAAAAAGCCACCTGGCCCTTGTTCAACGCGCGCATGCGCAGGCCCTGCAAATCTTCGACCGTGGCGACCGGCGTTTTGGTGTTAAAAAAGCCAGCATCGAGACCGCGCACGTTGAAGCCTGCGATCCGCACGCCGTTTTCCAGCAACGGGGAGTTCAGGTTCCCGAGCAGCTCGGTCCTGGCCATGACCGCGTCGAACTCTTCGGTGCTGGCAAAGAGGAAGGGCAGAATCGTCATGCGCAGGAGCGGGCTCATCGAGGCGGGGGCCGTCGCGGCCCCGAGATTGATGTGGATCAGGCCCTGGGTCGTCTGGCTCAGGCGCTCCTCTTCGTTACCGAGTGCGTTCGAGGGAAACACCTCGACCGTGAATCCGCCCGCCTCGGCGACCGGGCGGAACCCCTCGACGAAGGCAAATTCGCCGTTGGTCACGATGTCCTCGGCATCGTTCATCGCGATGCGGATGGTTTCGGCCGAAACAGGCAGGGCCAAGGTCGCGGCGATCAATGCCGACAGTGCAAGGTGTTTCATTTCATTTCCTCCCGTTGTGTTAGAGAAGCCCGAGCGACCGGGGCAGCCAAAGTGTGATTTCGGAAAAAAGCGTCAGGATCAGCAGCAGGGCGATCTGGGCGGTCAGGAAAGGGGCGACGGCCCGGACCAGAGACCAGTAATTCACGCTTGTCACTGTCGAGATGATGATGAGGACGCCCCCGAAGGGCGGGCTGAGGAGTCCGAGCGTGATGTTGAAACAGATCACGATCCCCAGATGAACCGGATCGGCGCCCATTTCGAGGGCGACGGGTACCAGGATCGGCGCGAGAAGCGCGACGGCGGCTTTCACGTCCATGACCATGCCGGCGAGCAGGAAGACCACATTTATTGCGATCAGATAGCCGACCGGCCCGAGGCCCAGCTCGGCCACTTCCTCGCCGAGGCGGCGCGGCAGCTGGTAAAGGGCCGCGAGATAGGAGAAGGCGGCGATTGCGCAGAGGATCACGAACACCGCCCCCAGCATCACGGCGGTACGCTCGCCAGCCTTGACGATCCCGGCCCAGTCCAGTTCGCCGCGGGCGATCCCGATGCCCATCGCCGCCAGAACTGCCACGGCGGCGGATTCGGCAGGGGTGGCGAAACCGAACAGGACGCCGCCCAGAATGATCAGCGGCAAGGACAGGGCGGGCAGGGCATGCCAGAGCGCCGGACCGAGTCGCGGGACAGCGATCCCGGCACCGCCCGGGTGATCGTCGCGGCGCGCGAACCACGCGTTCATCGCCATTAGCACGGCGGCCAGCAAGAGCCCCGGCATCACCCCGGCCGCGAAGAGCGCGGGAACCGACGCGCCCATGAGCGCGCCGTAAAAGATCAGGATCACGCTGGGCGGGATGATCGGGCCGATGATCGACGAGGCCGCCGTGACCGCCGCCGCATAGGTTTCGGTGTAGCCGCGCTCGCGCATTGCGGGAACGAGCGTGTTCGACATGGCCGCCGCATCGGCCACTGCCGAGCCCGAGACACCGGCAAAGAACACGCTTGCCATGATGTTCACATGCCCCAAGCCGCCCTTGAAACGACCAACCAGGGCCATCGCGAGGTCGATCAGCGCCCGGGTGACGCCGCCGCGGTTCATGAGATCGCCCGTCAGCACGAAGAGCGGCATCGCCAGGAACGCGAACACGTCGAGCTGGCTGAAGACACGCTGCGGCAGGATCGCGAGGAAGTCGCTCGATCCGCCGGCGACGAAGCTCAGTACCGAGGCCGCGCCGACCACATAAGCAATCGCGCCGCCTGCCAGCAGGCCGAGAATGCTTAGTGCCAGGATCAGGAAAAACAGCATGCCACATCCGTGTGAAAATCCACATAGTAAACACAATTCGAATGTAAAATCCGCGTCCAATGCTTAATATGCGGATTAAAATGCAAGTTTCGCATAAAGGGGCGAGGCATGGATATCGGCTGGATCGAAGACCTGATTGCTCTTGAAGAGCATCGGACGCTGGCTCAGGCGGCAGCGGCGCGCCATGTCACGCAACCAGCCTTTTCGCGCAGGATCGCGGCCATAGAGGAATGGTGCGGGGCGACTCTGGTGGACCGCTCGCGCCGCCCGTTGCGCCTGCGTCCAGAGGCGCAATCACTTCTGCCCGATCTGCGCAGCGCGGCCTCGAGCCTGAACCAACTGCGCGAGGATTTGCGGCGCTCGCAAGCCGAGGGCGCGCGGATGATCATCGCGGCGCAGCACAGTCTGGCCATCTCGCTGATGCCATGGCTCTATGCCCAGCTCGATGCATCGCTGCCCTCTGCCATGGTGCGTTTGCGCTCGCTGAACCGCTCGGATGGGCTCGTGCTGCTGCTTACCGGCGCGGCGGATGTGCTGATCTGTCACGAAACCGACCGTCATCCGCTGGCCCTTGGCGCGATTGATGTCGAGCGTTTGTGGTTGGAGGAGGACTGGCTGGTGCCCGTCTCTGGGGATCGTGCCCTGGCGGGCCGCGTCAGCGAAGCTGTTGCCAGTGGTACTGCGCTCGACCTGCCCGCCGTTCTTTATCCGACGGATTCGTTCCTCGGGCGAGTTCTGCGCGACGAATGCTTGCCGATTCTGCCGCAGGGGCTGACGGTATCAGCCCGGATCGAGACCGCCCTGACTCCCGCCGTCGCCCGTCTGGTGGCGGGGCGTTCGCTTGCGTGCTGGCTGCCGAAATCCATGATCGAGCACGACCTGAAGGCAGGCATCGTTTTTTCGTTGGAGGAAGATCTGGGAACCGTGCCCCTCAGGGCCAATGCGGTCCGGACCTTCGGCCGCACCAGTTCCAGCACGGACCGGCTTTGGGATTGCCTGAAAAGAACGGTCCGTCGGGATCCGTCGTTCGGTCAGCCCGGAGAATTGGGACGATCTCCTCGCAATTCTTGACAAGGCGCTCTGGTCCCTTCCCTGGCGGTCATGCAAGGGGAACCGGCTTGGGCCGGGCAGGGGCTTTCTCGGGTTGCTCGTGGCATGAGGACCCGTTTGATTGGCAGTGCATGATCGGCCTTTGGACCATCCTGACGACGGTTTCAGAGTTCGGCGGGCGGTCGCCCGCAGTGGTCGCCCTGTGCGAAAATAGCTCTTGATCCCACCGATTGATTAATTTTTATGCAAGTGCCTGACGGGAGGGCGCGCGCGGTGCGTCTTGGCTTGCCCTGCCTGCATCTGGCTGTGAAATGGCGCCATGCCAGACCGCATGACCATCGTCGTTGTCGAAGAGGACCGGGACCGCGCAATCGCCATCGTCGATGCGCTTCATGCCTCGGGGTCCTATGACGTGCATGTCATCGGCAATCATTCCAGCCTTGCCCGGCGTATCGCCGCCCTTGCTCCGGACGTGGTGCTGATCGACATCGACAACCCCACCCGCGACATGCTTGAGGAACTTACGCTGGCCTCGGGTCCGCTGGAGCGGCCCGTGGCCATGTTCGTCTCCGGCGCGGCCGGCGGTCTGGCGCGCGAAGCGGTGGAGGCGGGGCTTTCGGCCTATGTCGTGGACGGGCTGAAACCCGAGCGGCTGAAGCCGGTGCTGGATGCTGCCATTGCGCGGTTCCAGATCGTCCGGCAGATGCGCAGCGAACTGGCCGAAACCCGCCGCGCCCTGGAGGAACGCAAGGTCATTGATCGCGCCAAAGGCCTATTGATGAAGGCCCGCGGTCTGCAGGAGGAAGAAGCCTACGCGCTGCTGCGCAAGGCCGCGATGGATCAGGGCCGGCGCGTGGCCGAGGTGGCCGAGGCGCTGGTCACGGCTTCGGGACTTTTGTCATGAAGACCGTCACCCTTCCTGTCGCCTATGTGCCGCTGGTGGACGCCGCGCCGCTGATCGTCGCCTGCGAAATGGGCTTCGCCCACGAAGAGGGGATCGAACTGGATCTTGTCGCCGCCCCTTCATGGTCCTCGGTGCGCGACATGCTGGCGTTCGGTCGGGTGGATGCAGCGCATCTACTATCGCCGGTGCCCGTTGCCATGGCGCTGGGGCTGGGTGGTGTTGCACGACCGCTCGCGGCGGTCTCTGTCCTCTCGGTCAACGGCAACGTGATAGGTGTCGGCCCGGCTCTGGAAGCGCGTCTGCGCGGCATCGGCTACACGTTCGATTTCGCGGATGCTGCCGGTGCGGCAGCGGCGCTGGCCCGCGTGGCGGATCGGCCGCTGGTCTTTGGCGTTCCATTTCCCTTCTCGATGCATGTCGAATTGCTGCACTACTGGCTCGAAGCCTCCAACCTGTCGCGCGTGGGGTTCGAGGTGCGCACGGTACCGCCGCCGCTGATGGCGCAGGCACTGGCAGCGGGCGACGTCGATGCCTTCTGCGTCGGCGAGCCCTGGGGGTCCGTGGCTGTCGAGAAATGCTCCGGCGCGCTGCTTCTGCCGGGTAAGGCGATCTGGGCGTTCGCGCCGGAAAAGGTGCTGGCCGTGCGCACGGACTGGGCCGAGACCGAGCCGCACCTGCTGGGCAAGCTGATGCGCGCGGTCTGGCGGGCAGGGCGCTGGCTGAACGCGCCAGAGCGGCGGACATCGGTGGCCGAGATTCTCTCCAAGAAAGCCTACCTCGACCTTCCCTCAGAGGTGATCGACCGGGCGTTGACCGGGCATTTCACCGTGTCGGGTCAAGGCGAACAAAGGCAGGTCGAAGGTTTCATCGAGTTTCACGACGGGGTGGCGAACTTTCCCTGGCGCAGCCAGGCGAAGTGGATCGCACACCGTCTGGCCACCCGCTACGGGCTCGATCCGGCCACCGCGAGGGCGAAGGCGGGAGAGGTCTTTCGCAGCGACATCTACCGCCGCGAGATGTCGGCGACGCATGTCGATTTCCCCGGCGCATCGGAAAAGCTTGAAGGCTCGATTCGCCAAGCCACGGCCGTCGCCTCGCAGAAAGGACAGCTCTCGCTGCTGCCGGATGCCTTCTTCGACGGGCGTATTTTTGATCCAGACAAGGTGTAGTGCCAAAAAATGCGGCAGTGCAGCATTTTGCCGGGGTTGAATCGGGTTCCGGAGCCATTCCGCTCGAAAAACCCTTTGATCGAAGCGCGGGTTTGACTGATGAATGGGTAGAAGGCGCGCAATGGAGTGCGCCTCGCGAAATTCTCCCGCAGACTGGGATTATCCGAGCAACGCCGCTCACTCTTCGTTCAGACAGAACGAAAAGTGCAGCGGCTTTTTGCGTTTTGGGGCTTCTCCCTCCCCAGGCGCGCAGACGAACAAAAGGAAAGAAGGACATGAAGTCTATCCTCTTTGGCCTCGCGGCCTCCACCGCTCTCGTCAGCCCGGCCTTCGCCGAGATGCTGGAGCTTGAAAAGGACGAGCTGACCTTCGGGTTCATCAAGCTTACTGACATGGCCCCGCTCGCCGTGGCCTACGAACGGGGCTATTTCCTCGAAGAGGGCCTGTTCGTGACCCTCGAGGCGCAGGCCAACTGGAAGGTGCTGCTGGACGGCGTGATCGGTGGCCAACTGGACGGCGCGCATATGCTGGCCGGTCAGCCGCTGGCCGCCACCATCGGTTTCGGCACCGAGGCGCATATCATCACTCCCTTTTCGATGGACCTGAATGGCAACGGCATAACCGTGTCGAACGAGGTTTGGGAGAAGATGCTGCCGCATATCCCCAAGATGGATGATGGCCGCCCGCAGCACCCGATCAGCGCCTCTGCACTTGCCCCGGTGGTCGAGGAGTTCAAGGCCGAGGGCAAGCCCTTCAACATGGGCATGGTCTTTCCGGTGTCCACCCATAACTATGAGCTGCGCTACTGGCTGGCGGCCGGTGGTCTGCACCCCGGCTACTACAGCCCTGAAAACGTCACCGGGCAGATTGGCGCCGATGTGTTCCTGTCCGTGACCCCACCGCCGCAGATGCCTGCCACCCTCGAGGCCGGCACCATCTCCGGATACTGCGTAGGCGAGCCCTGGAACCAGCAGGCGGTATTCAAGGGGATCGGCGTCCCGGTCATTACCGATTACCAGTTGTGGAAGAACA
The DNA here is from genome assembly GCF_900101475.1 of Ruegeria marina. Classification (GTDB taxonomy): domain Bacteria; phylum Pseudomonadota; class Alphaproteobacteria; order Rhodobacterales; family Rhodobacteraceae; genus Ruegeria_B; species Ruegeria_B marina. The sequence continues at coordinate 22,580 of NZ_FMZV01000027.1, forward strand.
ACCCCGAGAAGGTCTTCGGCATAACCGCGGAGTTTGCCGAGCAGTACCCGAACACCACGTTGGCCGTGACCAAGGCACTGATCCGCGCCGCGATCTGGCTGGACGAGAACGACAACGCCAATCGCCCCGAGGCGGTGCAGATCCTGTCGCGGCCCGAGTACGTGGGCGCCGATTACGATGTCATTGCCAACTCGATGACCGGCTTCTTCGAGTTCGAAAAGGGTGACAAGCGGGACATCCCCGATTTCAACGTCTTCTTTCGCTACAACGCGACTTACCCCTACTACTCGGACGCGGTCTGGTACCTGACCCAGATGCGCCGCTGGGGCCAGATCTCCGAGGCCAAGCCGGATAGCTGGTACGCCGAGGTCGCCAAGTCGGTCTACCGACCCGACATCTACCTGCAGGCCGCGCGGATGCTGGTCGATGAGGGGCTGGCCAACGAGGCCGATTTCCCCTGGGAAAGCGACGGCTACAAGGAGCCGACCCCGGCGGCCGACATCATCGACGGCATTCCCTACGACGGCCGCACGCCCAACGCCTACCTCGACAGCCTGCCGATCGGCCTGAAGGGCGAGCAGACCGTCGTCGGCACCGAGGTAAAGAGCTGAGCAGGCGGCTGGGCGGGACGGCGCGCGCGCAAGCACGACGCCCCGCCCAGCGTGCCTGGCTCGGGGCGCTCCCGACCCCGGACGCCCAACACAACTCACCCTTCCGAGGATCGCACCCATGACAACCGTCGACCCGAATTTCACAGAGAGCGCCGACCGGGAAGCCCGCCGTGCGCGTCTCTTCACCCGCATCAATGCCGCCGACAAGTGGTTCCAGGTACTGGGGCTCAGCTGGATAACCCCGGCGATCAAGGCCCTGGCCGGCGACAACCCACGCGCCCAGATGAAGGAACTCTGGCGCCTTCTCGCCGTGCCGCTGCTGGCCATCGCGGGGTTCCTCGTGCTCTGGGGCACGCTGGCGCCGCAGGTGCAGACCTCGCTGGGCGCCGTGCCCGGGCCGGCCGCCGTTTGGGAAGAGGCCGTCAACCTGCACGCCGACGCGCTGGCCAAATCCGAGAAGCGCGAGAAATTCGAGGCGATGGTCGCCCAGCGTAACGAAAAGCTGATCGCGGCCGGCAAGTCGGACGAAGTCAAGGAGGTTGCCTATACCGGCGCTCCGAGCTTCTACGAGCAGATATGGACTTCGATCAAGACCGTCTTCTTCGGCTTCTTCATCGGCACCGTGATCGCCATCCCGCTGGGCATCATGGCGGGCCTGTCGCCCACCGCCAACGCGGCGCTGAACCCGCTGATCCAGATATTCAAGCCCGTCTCGCCGCTGGCCTGGCTGCCCATAGTGACCATGGTCGTCTCGGCGGTCTACGTGACCAATGACGGTTTCTTCGCCAAGTCCTTCCTGATCTCGGCCATCACCGTGACGCTCTGTTCGATCTGGCCGACGATCATCAACACCGCACTGGGCGTGGCCTCGATCGACAAGGACCTGATCAACGTCTCCAAGGTGTTGAAGATGGGCACCTGGACCAAGATCACCAAGCTGGTGCTGCCCTCGGCCCTGCCCTTGATCTTCACGGGTCTGCGTCTCTCGCTGGGCGTGGGCTGGATGGTGCTGATCGCTGCCGAGATGCTGGCGCAGAACCCCGGCCTGGGCAAGTTCGTCTGGGACGAGTTCCAGAACGGCTCCTCCTCGTCGCTCGCCAAGATCATGGTCGCGGTCTTCACCATCGGCATCATCGGCTTCCTGCTGGATCGCGTGATGTACGCGCTGCAGTCCCTCTTCACCTTCTCGAACCAACGGTGATCCAGATGACTGTCATTGAAATCAAGAATGTCTCGAAAAACTTCGGCGAAGGCACTCATGCGACACAGGTGCTGAAGGACATCAACCTCTCGATACGGGAAGGCGAGTTCCTCGTCCTGCTGGGTTTCTCCGGCACGGGAAAGACCACGCTCATCAACCTGATGGCCGGGTTGGAAAAGCCGACCAAGGGCAGCGTGACCTTCAAGGGCAAACCCATCGAGGGCCCCGGACGCGAACGCGGTGTGATCTTCCAGAACTACTCGTTGATGCCCTGGCTGACGGTCAGCGGCAACGTGCAGCTTGCGGTAGACACCGTATTTCCCGAGCTTTCCAAGAACAAACGCGCGGAAAAGGTCGCCCATTATGTGCAGATGGTCGGCCTGAGCCACGCTGCAACGCGCCGCCCGGCGGAGTTGTCCGGCGGTATGCGCCAGCGGGTGAACGTGGCTCGGGCGCTGGCCATGAGCCCCGAGGTCCTGCTGCTGGACGAGCCGTTGTCCGCGCTGGATGCCCTGACCCGCGCCAATCTGGCGGACGAGATCGAGAAGATCTGGGAAGCTGAAAACAAGACCTGCGTGCTTATCACCAATGACGTGGACGAGGCCATCCTGCTGGCTGACCGCATCATCGCGCTGAACCCGGACGGGACACTGGGCGAGCAGTTCGATGTGGAAATCGCCCGCCCCCGCGAACGCGGCGCCATGAACCACGACCCGTATTTCAAGACCCTGCGCGGCAAGGTCACCCAGTACCTGATGGATGTTGGCATCGAGGCCAAGGCCGAGGGGTCCCGGCTGCTGCCCAACGTCACCCCGATCCACGGCGTTCCGAAGGCCGTGCAGCAGGCGCAGGAGGGACTGATCGACGAGCGCTTCCTGGACTTCAGCCAATTGCACAAGATCTACCCGACACCCAAGGGACCGCTGACCGTTGTGGAGGACTTCAACCTCAAGATGGATCGCGGCGAGTTCATCTCGCTGATCGGCCACTCGGGCTGCGGCAAATCGACGGTTCTGACCATGGCTGCCGGTCTGAATGCGATCTCCAAGGGCGCGATCCGCCTTGACGGCTACCACGTGGAAGGCGCCGACCCCGAGCGTGCGGTGGTCTTCCAGTCGCCCTCGCTCTTCCCTTGGCTGACAGCGCGCGAGAACTGCGCCATAGGTGTCGACAAGGTCTATCCCGGCGCCAGCCGGGCAGAGCGGCAGGACGTGGTGGACTACTACCTCGAACGTGTCGGCCTTGCCGATGCGATGGACCGGCCTGCGTCTGACATGTCGAACGGCATGAAGCAGCGGGTGGGCATCGCGCGGGCTTTCGCGCTCTCGCCCAAGCTGCTGCTGCTGGACGAACCCTTCGGGATGCTGGACAGCCTGACGCGCTGGGAACTGCAGGAAGTGCTGATGGAGGTCTGGGACCGCACCAAGGTCACCGCCATCTGCGTCACGCATGACGTGGACGAGGCGATCCTGCTGGCCGACCGCGTGGTGATGATGACCAACGGCCCGCAGGCCACCATCGGCGAGATCATCGACGTCGACCTGCCGCGCCCACGCTCTCGCAAGGCGCTGCTCGAACACCCGGACTATTACACCTACCGCGCCCAGGTTCTCGATTTCCTCGAGGAATACGAACACGGCAAGCATGGCAAGAGCGAAAGCAAGGCCGGAGCGACGAAATCGCAGAAGCGGAAAGCCGCCTGAGAGCGGCCTTCGCCAGGCAACACCGGCAAAAGAAAGGGAAACGACATGCAGGACACCCAGATCAGCCTCGTTCAGGCCAGTTTTGCCAAGGTCGTGCCGATCGCCGACACGGCGGCCGGCCTCTTCTACGCGGACCTTTTCGAGACCGCGCCCGAGGTGAAGCCCTACTTCCGCGGCACCGACATCACCGAGCAGGGCAAGAAGCTGATGATGACCCTCGGGACGGTGGTAAACGGGCTACACAACCTGGACGCCATCGTGCCTGTCGCCGAGCAGCTTGCCATACGGCACGTCGCCTATGGTGTGCAGGCAGAAGATTACGCCAAGGTCGGCGCCTCGCGTCTGCGCACGCTGAACAAGGGGCTTGGCGACGCCTTCCCCCCCGAGGTCGAGGCGGCCTGGACCGCCGCCTACACCACGCTGTCCGGTGTGATGATCGCGGCGGCCTATCCGACAGAAACGCAAACTGCCGACTGACGCGGCCTTTGAACTTCTCCTGAAAGGGACCCGGAGATGGAAACGAAATTGGAAGCGGACATCCGGATGCAGACCTTCATCAAGGTCCGCACGGTCCGGGTGCCGGAAGGCGAGGAACCGACGCTCGCCGATGGCAACTGCTGCGCCTTCGCGGCCTTCGAAGAGGGTTCGCGCGCGACGCGGTTCGCCCAAGGCGAGGGGCTGCCCGGCAAGGCGGTGGCTACCGGCCATCCCGTTGTCGAGAGCTGGGCGCCTGGTGGCGTGACCGCGGGATCCGAGACGATGGTCGCCCTGCCGATCCATCACGACCGAGACATCGCGCACATCGTGGCGTGGAATTGCTGAGAGGACGAAACGACATGCAGAAACTGGTCGTCATCGGAGCCGGCATGGCCTCGGGCAGGGTGCTTGAACACCTGCGCGAGACTGCGCCGGACGCTTACGAAATCACGCTGTTCAACGCCGAACCGCGTGGCAATTACAACCGCATCATGCTCTCGCCTGTGCTCTCGGGAGAAAAATCATACCCTGAGATCGTCACGCATGACGATGACTGGTACGCCGCCAACAAGGTGACCTGCCGCTTCGGCGAGCATGTCGTCAGGATAGACCGCGAGGCGAAGCAGGTGCACGGCCAGAAAGGCGCGGTCCCCTATGACAAGCTCCTGATCGCCACCGGCTCGGCCCCGTTCATTATCCCCGTTCCGGGCAAGGATCTGCCGGGCGTCGTGGCCTATCGCGATCTCGACGACACCAACGCCATGATCGCGGCGACAGGCAAATCCGGCGCGCGGGCCGTCGTGATCGGCGGCGGGCTGCTGGGGCTGGAAGCGGCGGCAGGCCTGCGGCTGAGGGGCATGGAGGTCACCGTCCTGCACCTGATGGGCCATCTGATGGAGCGTCAGCTGGACGAGGCGGCGGGCTACCTGCTGAAGAAGGACCTGGAAAGGCGCGGCATCACCGTGCTGACGAACGCCTCGACCAAGGCGATCCTTGGCGAAGACCGGGCCGAGGCGGTACTGCTGGAAGACGGCACCGTCCTGGATGCCGATCTGGTGGTGATGGCGGTCGGCATCCGGCCGGAGACCCGGCTTGCCGTCGATGCGCATCTCGAGGTTGGCCGTGGCATCGAGGTGAACCCGCAGATGTTGACCTCCGATCCCGACATTCTCGCCGTCGGCGAATGCGTCGAACTGAACGGCCAGCTTTTCGGGCTTGTCGCGCCGCTCTACGATCAGGCCAAGGTCGCGGCAGCCACACTGACGGCGCAGGCGGCCGAGTTCGTACCCCGCGAACTGTCGACCAAGCTCAAGGTCACCGGTTGCGACCTGTTCAGCGCCGGCGACTTCGCCGAGGGCGAGGGGCGCGAGGACATCGTCTTTCGCGACCCGGCGCGCGGCGTCTACAGGCGCCTGGTGATCGAAGGCAACCGGCTGATCGGTGCGGTGATGTACGGCGACACCGCCGACAGCAACTGGTTCTTCGGCCTGATCAAGGACGGCGCGGACATCGAGGAGATGCGCGAGACGCTGATCTTTGGCCCCGCCTGCCAGGGAGGTGGTCAAGCGGACCCTCTCTCAGCCGTTGCAGCCTTGCCGCCTGAGGCGGAAATCTGTGGCTGCAACGGCGTCTGCAAGGGAACTATCGTCAAGGCCATCGAAGGCGGGGCAGGGGACCTTGGCGCGTTGCGCGCCATTACCAAGGCCTCGGGCTCTTGCGGCACCTGCACCGGGCTAGTGGAACAGGTTCTCCAGGTCACACTGGGTGACGATTTTCAAAGACCCGCGGCGCAGCCCATGTGCGGCTGCACCGAACTGACCCACGAGGACGTTCGTCTGCTGATCAAGACCAAGGAGCTCAAGAGCCAGGAGGCGGTCTGGCAGGAGCTTGGCTGGAAGACGGTCAACGGCTGCCATGCCTGCCGCCCGGCGGTGAACTACTACCTGCTGGCCGACTGGCCGCTGGAATACAAGGACGACCCGCAAAGCCGCTTCGTCAACGAGCGCAATCACGCCAACATCCAGAAGGACGGCACCTATTCCGTCATGCCGCGGATGTGGGGCGGAATGACCACGCCACAGGAGTTGATCGCCATCGCGCAGGCGGCCGAAAAATATGGCGCCACGGTCAAGGTGACCGGCGGCCAGCGGATCGACCTGCTGGGCGTGCGCAAGGAGGATCTGCCGGGAATCTGGTACGATCTCAACCAGGCCGGAATGGTTTCGGGCCACGCCTACACCAAGGGTCTGCGTACGGTGAAGACCTGCGTCGGTTCGGACTGGTGCCGCTTCGGCACGCAGGATTCAACGGGCCTGGGCATCAAGCTGGAAAAGAAGCTCTGGGGCTCGTGGACGCCGCACAAGGTCAAGCTGGCAGTGTCCGGCTGCCCGCGCAACTGCGCCGAGGCCACCTGCAAGGACGTGGGCATCATCTGCGTCGACTCCGGTTACCAGGTCGGAGTGGCAGGGGCTGCGGGCATGGACGTCAAGGAGACCGAGCGTCTTGTCGACGTCCGGACCGAGGAGGAGGCGATCGAATGGACGACCGCCTTCATCCAGCTCTACCGCGAGAACGCCAAGTACCTCGACCGGCCCTACAAGTGGGTCGCCAAGGTCGGGCTCGACTGGGTCAAGGAGGTGCTGGGCAATGACGCCGAGCGCACCGCGCTCGTCGAACGCTTCGACGTGTCGCAGAGCGTCTACCAGAAGGATCCCTGGGCCGAGCGGGCCAGTCCGGAGGCGGCCCGCCGCTTCCAGCCCCTCGCCGATTTTACCAAGGAGGCTGCGGAATGAACTGGATCGATATCGGTGCCGTCGAGGATGTCCCACTGCGCGGGGCGCGGCTGGTCAAGACGCATGAAGGTTGTGTCGCGGTGTTCCGCACCGCCGAGACGGAGGTCTTTGCCGCCTCGGACACCTGCCCGCACAAGGCCGGCCCCCTGTCTGAGGGGATCGTTCACGGGCAGAAGGTGACCTGCCCGCTGCACAACTGGGTTTTCGATCTGAATACGGGTCTTGCGCAGGGTGCCGACGATGGCCGGATCGAGGTCTATCCGGTACAGATCGTGGAGGGCCGCATCCTGCTTGATGTCTCGTTCCTCGCCAAGAGGAGTGCGGCCTGATGGATGACGGGGGCGCTTGCGAACAGAAGACGGTGCGTTCGACCTGCCCCTATTGCGGGGTGGGCTGCGGCGTGCTGCTGACGCCCGACGGCCAGGGCGGGCTCGACGTGCGCGGCGATCCCGACCATCCGGCGAACCGCGGGCGACTCTGTTCGAAAGGATCGGCGCTGGGCGAGACCCTCGGCCTTGGTCAGCGCCTCATGGCGCCGCGCATCCGGGGGCTGGACGTCTCGTGGGAGACGGCGCTGCAGAAGGTGGCTGACACCTTTCGCGAGACCATTGCCGAATACGGCCCCGACAGCATCGCATTTTATGTCTCCGGTCAGTTGCTGACCGAGGATTACTATGTCGCCAACAAGCTGATGAAAGGTTTCATCGGCTCGGCCAATATCGATACCAACTCGCGCCTGTGCATGGCCTCCACCGTTGCCGGGCACAAGCGCGCCTTCGGCACCGACACTGTGCCCGGCACCTACGAGGATCTCGATGAGGCGGACCTGATCGTCCTCGTGGGCTCCAACCTCGCCTGGTGTCATCCGGTCCTCTACCAGCGCATCCTCGCCGCCCGGAGGGCGCGTGGCACACGGCTTGTCGTCATCGATCCGCGCCGCACCGCCAGTTGCGATGGTGCCGAGATGCACCTTGCGCTTGAACCGGGCACGGACGTTGCCCTGTTCAACCGCCTGTTCCGCGAAATCTACGCAGCAGGCGCGGTGGACCAGACCTATCTCCGCCACACCGAGGGCTTCGACGAGGCCCTGCGCACCGCCTGCCGTGAAGATTCTTCCGTCACGGGGCTGTCCGAACAGCAGGTCAGGGACTTCTGCCGTCTCTGGATCGGCACCGAGAAGGTGGTCACCATCTTCAGCCAGGGTGTGAACCAGTCCAGCTCGGGCTCGGACAAGGTCAACGCCATCCTCAACTGCCATCTCGCCGCCGGCCGTATCGGCAAGCCGGGCTGTGGCCCCTTCTCGGTCACGGGGCAGCCGAATGCCATGGGCGGGCGCGAGGTAGGCGGTCTGGCCAACATGCTTGCCTGCCACCTCGACCTGGAAAACGCCGACCACCGCGCCGCCGTGCGCGATTTCTGGTCCGCTCCCGCGGTACCCGACGCACCGGGGCTGAAGGCCGTCGACATGTTTCGCGCCGCGGGCGACGGGCGCATCAAGGCGCTCTGGATCATCCATACGAACCCCGTCGTCTCGATGCCCGAGGCCGACGCCGTGCGCGATGCCATCGCCAACTGTCCCTTCACCGTGATCAGCGACATCACCGGCGCCACCGATACCGCCCGCCTCGCCGATATCCTGCTGCCTGCCACGGCCTGGGCCGAGAAGGACGGCACCGTGACCAATTCCGATCGCACCGTCAGCCGGCAGCGCGCCGCCCTGCCGGCGCCGGGATTGTCCCGCCCGGACTGGGCCATCCTGGCCGAGGTCGGCCGCCGCATGGGCTGGACCGCCGCCTTCGATTACCAGTCGCCCGCCGAGATCTTCCGCGAATACGCAGCCCTTTCGGGCATCGCCGAGACCTTCGGGCGCGATTTCGACATCTCTGGCCTCGCAGCCCTCAGCGAAACGGAATACGAGACGCTTGCCCCGACACGCTGGCCGATCACGACGGGGCGGACCGGCGGCCGTTTCTTCGCCGATGGCCGGTTTTTCCATCCCAACGGCAAGGCCAGGCTCCTCCCGGTCGCCTTCCGTCCGCCCGCCGCGAGGACCGTGCCGCGCTACCCTTTCCGGCTGAACACCGGGCGCACCCGTGACCAATGGCACACCATGACGCGCACAAGCCTGTCGCCGCGCCTTGCCGCCCATCTGGCCGAGCCTTTCCTGGAGATCCATCCACAGGACGCGCAGGCGGGAAGCATCGCCGCTGCCGATCTCGTCCGTGTCGAAAGCCCTCATGGCAGCGCCATCCTGCGCGCTCGCATCACCGACAGCGTCAAGCCTGGTCAGGTATTTGCCCCGATTCACTGGACCGGCGAGACCGCGCCATCGGCGCGCATCGACGCGCTGGTCGCCGCGATCACCGATCCCGTCTCGGGCCAGCCGGAAAGCAAGGCCAGCGTCGTCAACGTCACCCGCCTGCAAGCGGCATGGTACGGCTTTGCGGTCTCGACTGGCGGCATTATCCCGAACGCCGATTACTGGGCACGCGCGACCACCATGCGGGGCGTCCGCGCGGAACTTGCGGGTTTGACCCCGGTCGACGACTGGGAACAGGCGGCGCGCGAGCTGTTTGGCCTGCCGGAGGCGGAATTGACCTCCGTTCTCGATCCGGCGCGCGGCAGCGCCCGCATCGCCCTTCGCAAGGACGGATGCCTGGTGGCGGCGCTTTTCGTTTCGCCACAGCCGGTGGCCGTGATGCGAGACTACCTCGCCGGTCTGCCGGATGTCCCTGATCACAGCCTGCTCTCCGGGCGTTCGCCCGCCGACAGGCCCGATCCCGGGCCGATCCTGTGTTCTTGTTTCGGGGTCGGTATCAACCGTATCCTCGCGGCCATCGAAACCCAGGGCCTGATGAACGTCGACGCCATCGGGGCGGCGCTGCAGGCGGGCACCAACTGCGGCTCCTGCCGCCCCGAACTGGCCGACCTGCTGGCAATGGCCAATACGAGGCAAGCCGCCGAATGAGCCTGTCAGAGCATGTCCGGGCGCTGGGCCATGCCCCCGACGCTCGCGCTTGCTTGGCGCGGTCTAAGCGTTTTTGACGGATGGGGTAAGTTTGGGGCCTTGGAGCAGGGCAGTCACGCTGAGTATTCGCCTCAACCATTCCGAAAAGTACGCGCCATGTTGCGCTCCAGTGACGGATGCCTTCTTTATCGGAAACGCCTCAGTCATCCTGCCGAGAAACATCCGCTTCCGGCATCTCCTTTACATCGGCGATGATCCCTGCGGGGCGCTGGGAGATTTCTGACCGCCGGCTTTGAAGAAGTGCCCTGGGTTGTCGTGTTCTTCGCATTGGTATCGTCTCGGCGTTACAGCGCCAATCAGGTCGTCGGCAGTGTTGTGGCGACGACCTCCTCCAGTCCGAGGGACCCATACATGCCGGTGTGGCTGACCGCTTCGAAATCTGGCTGGCTTCCGTTGAAAGCGGACACCAGCTTGTGCTCCCCGCCATTTGTTCCTTCCAGAACGCTACCTTGTTCGAAAATATCCGGTGTTTCCGATGCCGTATGCAGAAGCTCGGAAAGTTTTAGCTCCTGAAAATTCGACGAAGAGTCCCCGATAACCGAGGTGGAAAGCTCTTCCTGATGGTAAACCGGCAATAAGTCATTGGACAGCATGAACGTCATTTCGGACGGTTCGCTACCTGTTTCGTTCGAAGGTGCAGAGCGTGCGGTTGCGCCGCTTGTAGGCGCGATTTCGATGACCCCGCCAGCGAACAGTTCGATCTGGTCAGCTGTGGTCGAACTATCGCCGTCGAGGTCGAAAGTGGCCGACGCATAGAACACGTTTATGGAGCCCAGAAGATTTTCGATATTCGGAACGTCTTGGAGCGCCACGGAATAATTGAGACCGCTGCTCGTCAGCGCGCTGCTGTTCTCGTCGACGACCTCTCCCAGGTCGACACCATCGACGTTCAACGAAAGAGAAAAATCGATCAACTGTGCATTGAACAGGGGTGTTTGATCTAATGCGTCGGCAAGTGCGGCAGGCGTGGTGACTGAGGTCGCGGTTCCGTCCGAATCGACAATCTCAAGATTCGAAAGAGTGACATTGGGCCCTACGGCGAAAGCCTCGATATCAACTGCTACACTGTTGTTGAGATTCAGAAGCGCTCCTTGCCAGTCCTGTTGGGGCGGCAACGGGTTTCCGTCCGTGATGAAGTAAAGGATATTGGCGTCATCCGGGCTTTGTCCGCTCAAGATGTCGTTGGCCTCGTTGAGCGCGGCTTCCCAGCTGGTCGATCCGCTCTGGAAGGGCAGATTGTTCAGCTGAGTGATCAATTCGGCATGGTCTTCTACAAGATTGAACGGACCAATCGTATTGGCGGTACCGCTGTACGAGGTGAGGAATATGTTGACCTCGGTTGCCGAGCCGGCAAATTGATTGGACAGTGTATCGAGTGCCGTAGAGACCGAATTCAGAAGATCGTTCCAGCCGCTGAGCGTGATGCTGCCTGAACTGTCCATGGCGATAAGCAGATTGATCGCGTTGGACGAAGTCGGGGTCACTTCCAATATGAAAGATCCGGGCGGGTCTCCTGGTGTTTCCGAATTGAAGGTGATTGAAACCGGCACATCGTCCGGCAGCGTGGTCACGTCTTGTCCGACAATGACAACCGCGGTTGCTGTGTCGCTGCCGCCCTGGCCGTCGCTGACCGTATAGGTGAAGCTGTCGACACCGAAAAAATCCGCGTTGGGCGTGTAGGTAACCGAAGGTCCGTCGTAGCTGACAGTGCCGTTGAAAGCGGTGCCGACTGAACTGATCGCAAGGGCGTCGCCGTCGACATCGCTGTCATTTGCGATCACGTCGAATGTAACCGGTACGTTCTGATCTGTGAATTCATAATCGCTTGCGGCCACCGGCGCGTCGTTGACCGGGGTGACGGTGACGGTGACGGTGGCGGTGGTGCTGCCGCCCTGTCCGTCCGACAGGGTGTAGGTGAAGCTGTCGGTGCCGTTGAAATCGGCGTCGGGCGTATA
>NZ_FMZV01000012.1 GCF_900101475.1 Ruegeria marina
CCGGTTGCCGCCGCGCCCAAGGCGGAAAAGCCTGCGGCTGCCGTGGTGGCGGACGTGCCGGTTGCCGCCGCGCCCAAGGCGGAAAAGCCTGCGGCGGCCGTGGTGGCGGATGCGCCGGTTGCCGCCTCACCCAAGACGGAAAAGCCTGCGGCGGCCGTGGTGGCGGATGCGCCGGTTGCCGCCGCATCCAAGGCGGAAAAGCCCGCGGCGGCCGTGGTGGCGGACGCGCCGGTTGCCGCTGCGCCCAAGACGGACGCGCCGGTACAGCCGGCCCGCCGGACAGCGAAGGCCGGCGAAAAGCCGGCCGCCCGGCCCGCGCGTCGTCGCAAGACCCCTTCGACGCCCGCGCCGATGCCGTCGGCATCCCCGAAAACCCAAGGGTAATGGGGCCGCGCCTGCTTGACACCGGCGGTGGCGCAAGCCAACCCTGCGCCTCATGTTGGACATGCGCCCCGTCGGATATGTGATCGGTCTGCTCGTCGCCATTCTGGGCGCGACGATGGTGTTCCCGATGTTTGTCGATGTTCTCGACGGGCGCGGCGAATGGCATGTCTTTCTGCAAAGCGGCATCATCAGTGTGCTGACCGGTGGGCTGATGGCGCTGAGTTGCGCCAACGGGGTACGCGAAGGGCTGACCATCCAGCAGACCTTTCTCTTGACCACCCTGGTCTGGGTGGCGCTGCCGATCTTTGGCGCGATCCCTTTTGTGTTCGGGGCGACCGAGTTGCGGTTCGTCGATGCGTTTTTCGAAGCGATGTCGGGGCTGACCACCACCGGGTCCACGGTGATCTCGGGGCTGGACGGTCTGCCGCGCGGCCTCTTGTTGTGGCGTGGTATCCTGCAATGGCTGGGCGGCATCGGCATCATCGTCGTGGCGATGGTGTTCCTGCCCGAATTGCGGGTCGGCGGGATGCAGATCTTCCGCTCGGAAGGGTTCGACACGATGGGCAAGATCCTGCCGCGCGCGCAGGAGATCGCCGGCCAGATCACCGTCATTTATGTGGCGCTGACCGTTGCCTGCCTGACGGTCTATGCCGCGCTGGGGATGAGCTTCTTCGATGCGCTGGTTCATGCGATGACCACGCTGTCGACCGGGGGGTTCTCGAATTACGACGCCTCGTTCGGCACCTTCTCGGGTCCGGCGGAATACGCGGCGTCGTTTTTCATGATTCTCGCGGCATTGCCTTTCGTGCGCTATGTGCAATTGCTGAACGGCCATTCCACTCCGATCCTTAGGGACAGCCAGATCCAGACATTCCTGATCGTCATTGCGGTGCTGGTGGTGGCGACCACTTTCGTGCTCACCTCGATCTTTCCGCATCATCACGAACAGGCGTTCCGCGAGGCGCTGTTCAACATCACCTCGATCATCTCGGGCACCGGGTACGCCAGTGTCGATTACATGAACTGGGGGCCGCTTCTGATCACCATGTTCTTTGTGATCGGGCTGATCGGCGGCTGCGCCGGGTCGACCGCCTGTTCGGTCAAGATCTTCCGCTACCAGCTTCTGTTCGCGTCGATCAAGACCCAGCTTCAGCGCATCCGCTCGCCGCATGGCGTGTTCCTGCCGCGGTATCAGGGACGCGCGGTCGGACCTGATGTACTGAGCTCGGTGATGAGCTTTTTCGTCTTTTTCATCGTGTCGCTGGGCATCCTGTCCTGGGCGCTGTCGCTGACCGGGCTCGATTTCATCACCTCGCTGTCGGGGGCGGCCACGGCGATCGCCAATGTCGGCCCGGGCTTGGGCGACCAGATCGGCCCGGCGGGGAACTTCTCCGGCCTGAACGATACCGCCAAATGGCTGCTGAGCGCGGGCATGCTGATCGGCCGGCTCGAGGTGCTGTCGGTCTATGTCCTCTTTACCGTACAATTCTGGAGAGCCTGATGAAACGTCCTCTCGGAGCCCAGATATCCCATATGCTGCGCGACCGCGGCGTCGAGGTGATCTTCGGCATTCCCGGTGTCCATAATCAGGAGATGTATCGCGGCATCGAAGAGGCGGGCATCTTCCATGTGCTGGCCCGGCACGAGCAGGGGGCGGGCTTCATGGCCGACGGTTATGCCCGCGCCAGCGGGTTGCCCGGCGTGGCCTATGTGATCACCGGGCCGGGCCTGTGCAACATCCTGACACCGATGGGGCAGGCCTGGTCGGATTCGGTGCCGATGCTGGTGATCTCTTCCTGCCTGGACGAAACGGCGGCCCGGCGCGGTCAGCTGCACCAGATGCGCGACCAGCACGGCGCGGCGGCCACGGTCTGCGACTGGTCCGAAGAGGCGCGCAGCACCGAAGCGGCCTATGGGCTGGTCGAGCGCGCCTTTGAAGAGTTCGAGACCGCGCGCCCGCGCCCCAAGCACATCCAGGTGCCGATCGCGGCGCTCGAGGCCGAAGCCGATCCGGCTCCCTTTCCGGCCCAGCCGGCGCAGCGGGTCCGCGCCGTGCCGCCCGAGGTCGGGCCGGTGGTTTCGCTGCTGAACCTCGCGCGCCGGCCACTCTTCATCCTGGGTGGCGGTGCCCGCTCGCCGCTCTGGCGGCAGATCCTGACCCAGCTGGGCGCGGCGGTGATGACCACCTGTGCCGGGCGCGGGCTGCCGGGGCTGAACTATCCACTCGATTTCGGCGCGCCGCTGGCGCGGCCCTCCTCGGCCGAGGTGATCGCCTCGGCGGATCTGGTGGTGGCGGTGGGGACCGAACTGGCCGAGGTCGATCTCTGGCGCCCGCATCTGGGCCATTCGGCGATGCTGGCGCGGGTCGATATCGACCCCTCGGTGCTGGCCGACGGTCAGCGCGCCCAGGTCAAGCTGCTGGCTGATGCCGACAGTTTCGCGCGCGCGCTCTGGGCCGCGACCGAGGCGGCGAAACCCGCCACCGGCTGGAGCCGCGAGGAAATCGCCGCCGCCCGCACCCGCTGGCGGGCCGAGGTCGAGGCCGAACGCCCCGGTATCGCGCGGGTGGCCGAGGCCCTGCGCGCCGCGCTGCCGCCCGACACCATGATCTATTCCGACATGACCCAGTTCGCCTATGTCGCCAAGGAGATCTGGACCATGGCCCTGCCGGGGCACTGGCACCACCCGACCGGCTTTGGCACCCTTGGCTATGCGCTGCCCGCCGCCATCGGCGGGGCGGTGGCCCGGCGCGGTAAGCCTGTGGTTGCCATCGCCGGCGACTACGGGTTCCAGTATACGCTGCAGGAACTGGGCACGGCGGTGGAACTGGGCCTGCCGCTGCCGATCCTCCTGTGGGACAACGGCAAGCTTCAGGAGATCGAGGACAGCATGCTCAGCGCCCAGATCGCGCCCAACGCGGTCACCGCGCGCAATCCCGATTTCCTCAAGCTGGCCGAGGCCTACGGTGCCGCCGCCGCGGCCCCGGCGACCCTGGCCGGGATTCAGGCTGAGGTCGGGGCCGCACTGTCCCGCCGGGGGCCGACGCTCATCCGCCTGACCCCGGACCTGCCCGACGCCTGATCGCCGTGGCGGTCCTGCTTCTTTCTGGTCGGAAATACTCCAGGGGGTCTGGGGGACTGGTCCCCCAGCCCTCGGGGCCTGGCTTCAGTTCCAGCAACTCACCAGCACCGTCATCCCGTTGGCGCGCCGGCTGATCTCATCGGGCGTGACCGGGACAGGGTCGCCGGCGTCCCGCGCCGGAATGCCGGTCACCGCCAGCACGTCGCGCAGCGCCCGCGCCTTTGCGGCAAAGCTGACATCGCGGGGCAGTTGCTGGCCGGTTGCGGGTTCGGCCAGCAACATCCCGACCACGGCGCCGCTGGCATCGAGGATCGGCCCGCCGGCATCGCCCGCCTGGGCCATCAGGTTCAGCCGGGCCAGTTCGATCTCGCCCCGCAGGCCCGCCACATCCGCCACCGAGCCAAAGCTCAGCGTCGGCGCGCCCAGGATGCCTTCGTAGGAAAAACCCGACAGGACCACCTCGGCGGCGATGCGCGGATCCTCGGTCGCGAGGTCGGCCACCTGCATCGGCGCCATTGGTTGCGCCGGGCGCAGGACGGCGACGCCAAGCCCGGCATCGGTGTCGATCACCTGGGCCTCGTAGTTATGGTCCAGCGTCACCCGGGTGCAGCCGGTCACCGCCTCGGCCACGGTCATCACGGTGCCCGCGCCATCGACATAGAAGCCCGAGCGCGACAGGCGCGGCTTGCGGATCTGCAGGCCCGACACGAGGTCGACCCGCTGCTCGGCCTCGCCGCCGGCCGCCGGGTCCAGCACACCCTCGGTACGGGTAAAGCTCTGCTTCATCGCCGCCAGAACCCGTGCGCGCCGTTCCTCGTCGCCCTGCGGCCAGACCAGCGTGAAGCCCTTGATCTCACCCCCTTCAAGCGCCGCCTCCGTGTAGGAGACGATGCCCTTGCCGCGGCCTTCGAGCGTGAAACTATCGCTGTCGCGCTCGCGCGGACCGTCAAGCGGCACGATCTCCAGCGTCTGCATGATGTCGTAGAGACCGAACAGTGTTGCCTTGTCGCCCGGCTGGCTGATCAGCAGTACCCGGATGTCCTCGTCGCCGGTGGCCTCGTAATGGGCGAAGGGCGGCTCGTAGCGGCTGAAGCGCACGGCGCCCAGCGGCATGTCCATCTCGATCCCGGCTTGCGCATCGTATCGCCGGGTCATGCCGACCGAGATCAGCGGCGCATTGTACTGATCCATCAGCGCCTTGCGCTGGAGCGTGGTCAGCACGCCCGTCACCTCGTAGCCGTTGGACGCCTGCCAGTCGGCCATCGACCGGCGGGTGCCCGCGCCAAAGGCGCCGTCGATGGCGGCATTGTAGAACCCTGCCGCCTGCAGCGCGATCTGCAGATCCTGCCGCTCCTCGCGGCTCAGCGCCTGTTCGCTGCGGCGCGCCTCGGCCAGGGTCTCGTCGGCGGGCTCGGGCTGCGCCGTGGGGGCTGCCGGTTGCGCGGCCTGCTCGACCGGGGCGATCACCGCATCCTGGCCCAGCACGTTGGCGCCGATCGGCCAGAACTGCTGGCCGAGCGCGGAGCTCAGGGTGATGAAACTGTCGGCCGGAATGCGCCGCTCCGCGCGATAGACGTTCAGCACCTGTTCCGCGTCAGGGCGCAGGTAGGGGCCCAGCACGATCCCGTACCAGCCGCTGCCCAGCAAGAAGCCGGCCACGTCTTCCAGGGTGGCGGTATAGTCCTGCGCCCGCGCCCGCGCGGTCTGCAGGTCGGGCTGGGCTTCGATCTGCACCCAGACGACATCGGTATCCGACTGGGCAAGGAGGGGAGAGGCGACAAAGGAAACAAGGGAAAGGAATACTGCAAAAAGTCTGGTCATTCTTCGGTTCCGTACCTTCAAATACGTATTGTTCACACAGGTTATGCAGGAAATTGGCGCAAATGCCATGGCCGGCAACAGGGGAAAACCGGGTGTGGCGCAATCACCTCAGCAGGGGCGGCGGTCTGGTCACAAGCGCCGTTGACGCTGTCCCCCTGCTTGCATAGGAAAGGCGCAATCCGTTCCTTACAGCGCCCGAGGCCGCCCGATGACCGACACGACCCGCACCGCTCCGCGCTCTTTCCAGGAAATCATCCTGCGGCTGCAGACCTATTGGGCGTCCAGGGGCTGCGCCATCCTGCAACCCTATGACATGGAGGTGGGGGCGGGCACCTTTCACCCGGCCACCACGCTGCGCGCCCTGGGCAGCGCCCCCTGGGCCGCGGCCTATGTGCAGCCGTCGCGCCGCCCGACCGACGGGCGCTATGGCGAGAATCCGAACCGGCTCCAGCACTATTATCAATACCAGGTGCTGATCAAACCCAGCCCGCCCGACTTGCAGGATCTGTATCTGGGCAGCCTCGAGGCCATCGGCATCGACGTCTCCCTGCATGACATCCGTTTCGTCGAGGACGACTGGGAGAGCCCGACGCTGGGCGCCTGGGGTCTGGGCTGGGAGGTCTGGTGCGACGGCATGGAGGTGAGCCAGTTCACTTATTTCCAGCAGGTGGGCGGCCATGACTGCGCGCCGGTCTCGGGCGAGCTGACCTATGGTCTGGAGCGGCTGGCGATGTATGTACTGGGCATCGACCACGTGATGGACATGCCGTTCAACGACCCGCAGTCCCCCATTCCGCTGACCTATGGCGACGTGTTCAGGCAGACCGAAGAGGAATATGCGCGCTGGAATTTCGACGTGGCCAATACCGAGATGCTGCTCAGGCATTTCGAGGAGGCCGAGGCCGAATGCGCCGCGATCCTGGCGCAAAGCCATGACGATCCCAAGACCGGCAAGCGCATCGTGATGGCGCATCCGGCTTATGACCAGTGCATCAAGGCCAGCCATATCTTCAACCTGCTCGATGCACGTGGCGTGATCTCGGTAACCGAGCGGCAGGCCTATATCGGCCGGGTGCGGGCGCTGGCCAAGCAATGCGCGGATGCGTTTGTGCAGACCACCGCCGGGGGCTATGCTGCCGCCTGAGGACACGAGGGCAGGGGCATCCGAATGGAAGAGGCGACGCGCGAGCGCTACGAGGAAAAGCTGCGCAAGGCGCGGCGGCAGCTGAAGCGGCAGGTGCGCACGGCGCAGAGCGAGGGGTTCATGACCGGGGCCGCCGCCATGCTGAGGCCCGGCGACGTGGTGGTCGACTGCGGCGCCAATGTGGGCGACGTGACCGAGGTTCTGTCGGCGACCGGCGCCACCGTGCATTGTTTCGAGCCCGACCCCTATGCCTTTTCGCTGCTGGAACGCCGGTTCGGCGCGGCGGAAAACGTGATCCTGCACAACAAGGCGGCGGGTGTCGCAGCGGGCAGTATCGGCCTGATGCGCGCGGCCACATTCGGCGAAGATCCGGAAAAGAAGACGGTGATGAGCACCACGCTGCCCGGCGGGCGCGGCATCAGCGCGGATGCAGGCGACGCGATCGAGGTCGGGATGATCGACTTTCCCGCCTTTCTGGAGGGGCTGATCGCGGAGCATGGCGATATCGCGCTCTTGAAGATGGATATCGAGGGGGCGGAGCTGGATATCCTCGAAGAGATGGACGCGCGTGATCTCTTTGCGCCGATCCGGGTGACGCTTGTCGAGACCCATGAACGCAAGTTCCCCGACCTGCGCGACCGGTTCCGGGCGCTGAAGTCGCGCATGGCCGAGCGGTATGCGCCCACCAAGGTCAATCTGGACTGGATCTGAGCGTGTAATTCGACGATCCGGCGGAAAAAACGGCGCCAAAGCTGGCATCCGGGGGCGCTGTCCTACATCAAGGCGCAGACAGCAACTGACCCGATTCTGTCCGGGAAGGGAACCGGCGGAACGGGACAAGGAGAAACCAATGACCGGCAAAGTTCTTGTCATCCTGTTGGCCCTGTGCGCGGTCGGCGCCGGCCTGTCGATGTATTACCTTCAGGTCTACGGTTTCTATTACGAGGTCGAGCCGCGCCCGGGACAGGAAGTGACTTTGGTGCCGCAGGGAAGCGAGACGGCTGAATTCATCGCCTATGACGGGTTCCGGGCCATCGACGCCGACAGCTCGCCCATCCGCTATCGCGCCTGTTTCACCACCACGCTCGACCTTGACGCGCTGAGCGCCGCCTATGCGCCCGCCGAGAATCCCGAGCCGCTGACAGCGCCTGCCTGGTTCGACTGCTACGATGCGGGCCAGATCGCCGAGGCGCTGGAAAACGGCCGTGCGCGGGCCTTTCTGGGGGCGAAGAACGTTCACTACGGCGTCGACCGGATCGTGACCATCACCGAGGACGGGCGGGGATATGCCTGGCATGTGCTCAACAACTGCGGCCAGAAGGCCTATGACGGCACGGTGATCGGCGAGGAATGCCCGCCGCGCCCGGAGAATTGAGGCGGAAGACAGGAACAGGTGACCGAAACACTCCAGATATCGGCCTTCATGACCGTGACCCTGGGTCTGGCGGTCTATCTCGTCGGGGTGCAGATCAACGACCGGCTGCCGTTTCTGGAGCGCTTCAGCATCCCTGAACCGGTGACCGGCGGATTGCTGGCCTCGCTGGTGGTGCTCGGCCTCCATTCCGGGTTCGGGATCGAACTGGCCTTTGACCTGACGGGGCGGGATTTCCTGCTGGTTCTGTTCTTCACCGGGATCGGGTTGAACGCGCGGTTCGGTGACCTGGTGGCGGGCGGCAAGCCGCTTGCCATCCTGCTGGTGCTCACCCTGCTGACCATCGTGGCGCAGAATGTCATCGGGGTTCTGGGCGCGGTTCTGTTCGGGTTTCCGGCGCAGTCGGGGGTGCTGTTCGGTTCCGCCGCATTGATCGGCGGCCACGGCACCGCCATCGCCTGGGCGCCCGAGGTGGCGCGGGTGACCGGCCTGACCTCGGCCACCGAACTGGGTGTCGCGGTGGCGACGCTGGGCCTGGTGATCGCGGCGCTGATCGGCGGGCCGATCGCCACCTATCTGGTGGCGAGCCGCCAGCTGACACCGAACCGCCCGGACGAGGAGCTGACCGTCGGTCTGCCCAACGAGATGGACGAGGAACCGCCCCGGATCGACCACAAGTCGCTGATGCGGGTGCTGCTGACGCTGAATGTGGCGATCCTGCTGGGCTACGGCCTTCACGAGACCATTGATCAGATGGGCCTGAAACTGCCGCTTTTCGTGCCTTGCCTGCTCACAGCCATCGTCGTGGGAAACCTGCGCACGGCCCTGTTTCCGCATGCCCCGCGCGTATCGCGGACGCCAACGCTGGCGCTGATCTCGGAATTCGCGCTGGGCGCCTTCCTGGCGATGTCGCTGATGAGCCTGCAACTCTGGACCATCGCCGAGACCGGGCTTGCCCTGGCGGTGCTCATCGCGGCGCAGACGCTGTTTGCCGTGGGCTTCATTTTGCTGGTGCTGTTCCGCACGATGGGCGGTGGCTATCGCGCGGCGGTGCTGGCGGCGGGGTTCGGCGGCTTTGCGCTGGGCGCCACCCCCACCGCGATTGCAAATATGACCGCCGTGACCAAGCGCTATGGTCCGTCCCCCCTTGCCTTTATCGTGCTCCCCCTTGTATCCGCCTTCTTCGTGGATATCGCCAATGCGCTTGTCATCCAGACGATCGTCAATTTCTAAGGACCGACCATGCCCGACCTGCTGATCGAACTGTTTTCCGAGGAAATCCCCGCCCGCATGCAATCCCGTGCCGGTGAGGACCTGAAAAAGCGGATGACGGATGGTCTGGTCGAGGCCGGTCTGACCTATGCCCATGCCTCCGCCCTGACCACTCCGCGTCGCCTGACGCTCGCCGTCGAGGGGCTGCTGGCCAATAGCCCGACGATCCGCGAAGAGCGCAAGGGCCCCAAGGTGGGCGCGCCGGAACAGGCGGTCGAAGGGTTCCTGCGCGGGGCCGGGATCACCCGCGACCAGCTGGAAGAGCGCGACACGCCCAAGGGCGCGGTCTGGTTCGCGATGATCGAGAAACCGGGCCGCCCGGCGGCCGAGATCGTGGCCGAGGTGCTGGAAGACACCATTCGCAACTTTCCCTGGCCCAAGTCGATGCGCTGGGGCGCAGGCAGCCTGCGCTGGGTGCGGCCGCTGCATTCGATCCTCTGCATCCTGACGACCGAGGCCGGGGCCGAGGTGGTGCCGCTCGACATCGACGGGATCGCGGCCGGCAACACCACCGCCGGGCACCGGTTCATGGCGCCTGCGCGGTTCGCGGTGACCTCGTTCGAGGATTACCAGGCCAAGCTGAAACGCGCCTTCGTCATGCTGGACACGGCCGAGCGGGCCGAACATATCTGGAACGACGCGCAGAACATGGCCTTTGCCGCAGGCCTTGAACTGGTCGAGGACAAGGGGCTGCTGGCCGAGGTGGCCGGGCTGGTCGAATGGCCGGTGGTGCTGATGGGCCGGATCGGCGACGCCTTCCTGGACCTGCCGCCCGAGGTGCTGCAAACCAGCATGCGTGAACATCAGAAGTTCTTCTCGGTCAAGAACCCGAAAACCGGCCGGATCGAGCGTTTCGTCACCGTCGCCAACCGCGAAACCGCCGATCAGGGCGCCACCATCCTTGCAGGCAACCAGAAGGTTCTGTCGGCGCGGTTGTCGGACGCCAAGTTCTTCTGGGAAAACGACCTGCGCGTGGCCCGCGCCGGCATGGACGCCTGGGCGCAGGCGCTGGAAAACGTGACCTTCCACAACAAGCTCGGGAGCCAGGGTGACCGTATCCGCCGCATCGCCGCGCTGGCACGCGAACTGGCTCCGCTGGCGGGTGCCGATGCCGATCGGGCCGAACAGGCCGCCAAACTGGCCAAGGTCGACCTGAACTCGGAAATGGTGTTCGAATTTCCCGAACTTCAGGGCCTCATGGGGCGCTACTACGTCGAAGCCGCCGGCCATGATGCAGCCATTGCCGCAGTGGCGCAGGCGCATTACTCGCCGCTCGGCCCGTCCGATGACGTGCCCACCGCGCCGCTTTCGGTCACTGTCGCGCTGGCCGACAAGCTCGATACGCTGACCGGCTTCTGGGCCATCGACGAGAAGCCCACCGGCTCCAAGGACCCGTTTGCCCTGCGCCGCGCCGCGCTGGGGGTGATCCGGCTGGTGCTGGCAAACGACCTGCGGATGCCGCTCGATCGCTACATCGACGCGCAACTGTTGCGGCACAGGTATCACGCCAGCAATGGCGAGGCCGCCCTGCGCGACCTGATCGAGGAAATCGCCGATCATGGCGTGTTCGGCGCGGCTTTCGAGACGATCAGGGAAAAGCTGGGCGATCCGGACGCATTGGAGAAACTGGCCGGCGATGTGCCGGACCTCTCCGACGATCTGCTTGCCTTCATCCACGACCGGCTCAAGGTCTTCCTGCGCGACGAAGGCATCCGGCACGACGTGATCGACGCCTGTATCGCGATGGCGGGGAACGACGATCTCAACCTGCTGGTCAAACGCGCGCGCGCGCTGAATGCCGTGATCGCCACCGAAGAGGGCGAGAACCTGGTGCAGGGCTTCAAGCGGGCCAACAACATCCTGACCCAGGCCGAGGAAAAGGACGGGGTGGAATATTCCTTCGGCGCCGATGTGAAATTTGCCGAATCAGACAGCGAAAAGGCGCTGTTCGCCGCGCTGGAGCAGGCCCGGGCCCGGATCGAGCCGGCGCTGAAGGCCGAGGATTTTCCCGTCGCCATGGCCGCCATGGCCGCCTTGCGCGGCCCGATCGACGCCTTCTTCGACGAGGTGCAGGTCAATTCAGACAACCAGGTGGTGCGCCGCAACCGTCTGAACCTGCTCAGCCAGATCCGCGGCATCTGTTCCAGCGTCGCCGACCTGACCCGCATCGAGGGGTGAGGCGCGCCCGGACATCGGTCCGGCGGACCGATGTCAGCGCCGAACGGGCGGAGCCCCGAGGGCAGGCGCGCCCGGCAACCGGCGTTCGGGTTTCGGCGCGCGCCGGTCGCTTGTCGACCCTGCTGCTTCTTTCTGGTCAAAAATACTCAATTCCCCGATCAGGGCTGGCGCGACATGCGGCCAGAACGCGCTTGCGCCAGCCCCAAAGGCTCCTATTCTGCACATAAACAAAAGGTGCCGCAGTGCAGAATAATCCCGATACCACGCTGATCACCGCCACAGCGCCCGTGGCCACTGCCACCCATGGCGGACGCGCGAAATGTTTGCAGCGGCTGGTCCGGCTCGACCTGCCGGTACCGCGTACCGTGGCGCTGTCCTTCTCGGCGGTGCATGACATCGCCCAGGGGCACCTGCCGGATATCCCGGCCATCGTCAGCCAGTTCGACCCGACGTCGCTCTTGTGCGTGCGGCCCAGTTCCGAGGATCCCGACTGGGGCGGGCCGGGCGCGGTGCTCAACATCGGCATGAACGATGCGCGTTTCGTCGAACTCAGCGACAGGATGGGGGCCGAGGCGGCGGCGGCCCTCTACCTGCGCTTCGTGCAGACTTATGCGATCCACGTGGCCCGGCTCGATCCGGATGTGTTCGACGAGATCGAGGCTGACGGCCGCGAGGGGCTGCGCCAGAGCCTGCGCGCCTATGAGGACGAGACCGACGAGAGCTTTCCGCAGGATCCTGGCGAACAGCTGGCCGCGGTGCTGCGGTCGATGGCGCGGGCGTGGGAGGGCACCTCGGCCCGGTTGTTGCGCCAGGCCAAGGGCGCGCCCGCCGATGCCGGCCTGGGGCTCGTGGTGCAGGAGATGATCCCCGGCGTCGGTCAGGGCGAATGCGGCTCGGGCGTGTTGCAACTGGTCGATCCCACCACCGGCAAGCGCCAGATCACCGGCCGCTACCTGAGCCAGAGCCAGGGCCGCGACGCGCTGGGGGCAGGGGCCGAGGCGCTCTATCTCGAAAAGGATCCGCGCGGCGTCTCGCTCGAGGATGTGGCGCCCGAAGCCTTTGCCGCGCTCAAGCAGCACGCGGCGTTGATGCGTCAGAAACTCCGCGAGGAGATGCAGGTCGAATTCGTGATCGAGAACGGCCATGTGCATATTCTCGACGGGGTGCGGGTGCCCCGCAGCGCCCGCGCGGCGCTGCGCATCGCGGTGCGGCTGGCCGAAGACGGCATCATTCCGCCGCAGGAGGCGGTGATGCGGATCGACCCGCATTCGATCAACGAACTTCTGCACCGGCAGGTGCACCCGCAGGCCCGGCGCGACGTGCTGACCACCGGCATCGCCGCCAGCCCGGGCGCGGCCACGGGCAAGATCGTGTTCACCGCCGCCGAGGCGCAGGCCGGCGCCGCCCGCGGCGAGTCCTGCGTGCTGGTGCGCCGGGAAACCTCGCCCGAGGATGTGCGCGGCATGCATGCCGCCGTGGCAGTGCTGACCGAGCGCGGCGGCATGACCAGCCACGCGGCGGTGATCGGGCGCGGCCTGGGCCTGCCCTGCATCGTCGGGGCCTCGGAAATGGAATTCCAGAGCAAGGCGCGGATCCTCAAGGCGCCCGACGGGCGTGTGTTCCGCACCGGCGACATCCTGACCATCGACGGCAGCACCGGGCAGGTGCTGGCGGGCGAGCCCGCGATGATGGAGGCGGCGCTGGACGACAGTTTCCAGACGCTGATGGCCTGGGCCGATGCCGAGCGCGACATCGGCATCCGCGCCAATGCCGACACGCCCGCCGATGCGCAGACCGCGCGCAATTTCGATGCGCAGGGCATCGGCCTGTGCCGGACCGAACACATGTTCTTCGATCCCGGCCGCCTGACGGTGATGCGCGAGATGATCTTCGCCGCCACGCCCTCGGGCCGCAAGGCGGTGCTGGAGCGCCTGCTGCCGATGCAGCGGGACGATTTCGTGCAGCTGTTCCGGATCATGGAAGGCAAGCCGGTCTGCATTCGCCTGTTCGACCCGCCGCTGCACGAGTTCCTGCCGACCACACGCGCCGGGCAACGCGAACTGGCCGAGGCGCTGGACATTCCGATCAGCGACGTGACCCGCCGGGTCGAGGCGATGAGCGAATACAACCCCATGCTGGGCCTGCGCGGCGTGCGCCTGGGCGTGACGGTGCCCGAGATATATGACATGCAGGCCCGCGCCATCTTCGAGGCGACGCTGGAGGCCAGCCGCAGGGGCGAGCCCGTGGTGCCCGAGGTGATGATCCCGCTGGTCTCGGCCAAGCGCGAGGTGGAACTGGTCAAGGCCCGGATCGACGCGGTGGCGGCTGCCGTTGCGTCCGAGCGGGGGCAGGAGTTCGATTACCGGCTGGGGGTGATGGTCGAGACGCCGCGCGCCTGCCTGCGTGCCGACGAGATCGCGCATTGCGCCTCGTTCCTCAGTTTCGGGACCAACGACCTGACCCAGATGACCTATGGCCTGTCGCGCGACGATGCCGGGCGGTTCATGTCGGCCTATGTGCGGCAGGGCGTTTTCACCGAGGACCCGTTTCATGTGCTGGACCGCGACGGGGTGGGAGAGCTGCTGAAACTGGGTGTCGAACGGGGCCGCCGGGCCAAGCCTGAAGTAACCGTTTCAGTCTGTGGAGAGCATGGTGGCAACCCCGAATCAATCGCCTTTTGCAGGGCGGCCGGCTTCGATTATGTCTCTTGTTCGCCCTTCCGGGTGCCGGTCGCCAGGCTGGCTGCGGCACAATTGGCCATTTCGGATAAACTTGGTGTAAGCGCCCCTGTGAACCGCTATATATAGTGGCGGGGCGCGCGTTAAGCGCCTGAAAAATCTGTGTGTTTTGGGTCGAAATACCCTTGCAAATTCTCTAAAACTGGACCTTTGCCCAACTCTGAGGTATGGGGCACCGATGCGCCGCCTGGGGAGGAACCGGCGTTCACGCCTTGTGTGGGGGTTTGGACATGAAACGATTTCTACTGACAGCCGTGCTGTCGGCTGCCATCGCAGTGCCGAATATTTCCTCGGCCGATCGGGGCAACGAACGTGTGACCGTGGAAAAGAGTAACACGGCCGCGTCTTCTGGCAAGCGCTTTCGCGACTATCTCAACGCCTTAATGCCGCAATCTGAACCCGAGCCGGTCGAGGTGTCGTTTTCGCGTTCGTGGATCGACGAGTTGCCCAAGGCTCAGGGTGGCGAACAATGGGCCTGCCTGGCCGAAGCGCTGTATTTCGAGGCGCGCGGCGAGACCGTCAAGGGACAGTTCGCCGTGGCCGAAGTGATCCTGAACCGGGTCCAGAGCGAGCGTTTTCCCGACACGCCCTGCGGCGTCATCAAGCAGGGCACCGGCCGCAAGTACCAGTGCCAGTTCACCTATACCTGCGACGGGCGCAAGGACGTCATTGCGGAAAAGGCCGCTTATGAACGGGTCGCCAAGGTCGCGCGGCTGGCGCTTGACGGCGTGGCCGAGAAACTGACGGGCGGCGCAACCTACTATCACACCACGGCAGTCCGGCCCAGTTGGTCGCGCCGGTTTACCCAGACCGCCAAGATCGGCGTTCACGTGTTCTACAGCCCGGGCCAGCGCACCGCCAGCAACTGACCAGAGCGCTTGCGCGCCGATTGACGCACCCGCGCTGGAATCCTGCTGGCGCGGAGCGGGCGCGCGCCTATATTGCGGGTCACGGAGGCCCGCAATGACATTCACCCGCCGACAGGTCCTGACATCCGCCGCGGCGCTGGCGATGCTGCCGCGCCGCGCCCTTGCCGCCATGCCCGAACTGGTCGCGGCAGAAACCCGCCAGCAGATCGCGCCGGATGGCTATCCCGACACCGCGATCTGGAGCTATGGCGGCGGCACCCCCGGCCCCGAGATCCGCGTTTTGCAGGGGGCGCGGGTCGCCCGCCGGCTGGTCAACCGCTTGCCGCAGCCGACGGCGGTGCACTGGCACGGTATCCGCATAGACAATGCGATGGACGGCGTGCCCGGTCTGACGCAGGAGGCAGTGACCGAGGGCGCCAGTTTCGACTATGACTTCACCGTACCGGATGCGGGCACCTATTGGTATCATTCGCACAACCGCTCGATGGAACAGGTGGCGCGCGGTCTTTACGGCGCGCTGATCGTGGACGAGCCGCAGGCGCCCGATGTCGACCGCGATATCGTGCTGATGCTCGACGATTGGCGGCTCGACCCCGAAACCGCCGCAATCGACGGAAATTTCGACAATGGCCACGACCTGAGCCATGCCGGGCGTTTCGGGAACCTGATGACGGTGAATGGCCGGTTCGACCCTGCTTTCGAGGTGAAACAGCATGAACGTCTGCGTTTGAGGCTGGTCAATGCCGCCAATGCGCGGGTGTTCGAGATCGGCCTCGACGGTCTCGAAGGCTGGATCGTGGCGCTGGACGGGATGCCTCTGGATGCGCCGCTGCCGGTCGGCGGCGCCTTTGCGCTGGCCCCGGCGCAGCGCGCGGACCTGTTCGTGGATGTCACCGCCGAGAGCGGCGCGGCGGCCAGCCTGCTCAGCATTGAACGTGATGGCGGCTATGGCCTCTGCCGGTTCGACGTGAGTGGACAGGGGGCGCGGGCCCGGCGGAACGCACCCGCGCCGCTGCCGGCCAACCCGCTGCCCGAGATCGGCGACCTGGCGGCGGCACCTCTGCACGAGATGCGTCTCCAGGGCGGCGCGATGCGCTGGCTCGAAAGCGCCCGACTGGGCGAGACCGAGATGAGCGGGCAGGAACTGGCGCAGCTGGGCAAGTTCTGGGCGCTCAACGGCCGGGCCGACCGGCCCGACACGCCCTTTCTGGATGCCGCGCGCGGTAGCCTGCACCGCATCGCCTTTGTCAATGAGACGAATTTCGACCACGGCATGCATCTGCACGGTCACCATTTCCGCCTGATCGGCGCCGATGGCGCGCCCGGCCCCTGGCGCGATACGGTGCTGGTGCCGCCGCGCGAAACCCGGCAGATCGCGCTGGTGGCCGACAATCCGGGCAGGTGGCTGTTGCATTGTCACATGCTGGGCCATGCGATGTCGGGCATGACCAGCTGGTTTCGCGTCGCCTGATGACGCATTCGGCGGCTGGTGCGGCGCGTATCACCCTGCTATAGGCGGGGCTCGCGCCTATTTAGGCTGGACGTGACCCACGAACCCGAAAGGCCAGCTCGATGGTATCCGAAATCCGCCTTGCCTTCGCCCATCCCTCGGAACGCTCCGAGGCGACGGCGACACGCGGCCCGCTCGACCGTATCTCGCTGCGCGACCATGTGGTCGAGGTCGAGATCGGCGCATTCCAGGCCGAACGCGGCACCACCCAACGCATCTGCTTCAACGTGGTGGTCGAGGTGATGCCGCTGACCGGCCCGATCGACGACGATGTCGACCGCATCCTGTCCTATGACAGGGTGACCGAGGCGATTGCGCGGGCGCTGGCCGAAGAGCGGCTGAACCTGCTGGAGACGCTTGCCGAACGGGTGGCCGAGCTGATCCTGCATGAACCGCAGGCGGTGCGCGTCTTCGTCCGCATCGAAAAGCTCGACCGGGGTCCGGGCGCGCTGGGCGTCGAGATCGTGCGTAGCCGCGACAAGCTGCATGTCGATCACACCCAGGACCTGCGGCCGCATCCGCGCCTTGTCTACCTTGCGAACGAAGCCATCGACTCGGACAACCTGAGGGGCTGGATCGACCAGCTCGAACATCGCGAGCGCCCGCTGATCATCTGTGTCGGCGCCTCGGCACTGGCGGTGCCGCAGACCGGGCACGCGATGACCCAGCGCCGGATCGATCTTCTGGCGATCGAACAGAATGCCTGGCGGCTGGCCGCGAAGGATCACCGCTGCAAGGTGGTCGCGACCCGGACCGAACTGGACTGGGCAATGAAGAACGGCCAGATCTGCGTCTGGGCACCTTCCAAGATCGTGCTCGACGCGGTCGACGGCCCGTCGGCCAAACCCTCGGACGCGGTGGCGCTGGCGGCCTGGTTCGCGGCAACCTTCGAGGCGGGAGAGATGCTGGTGATCGGCGCGGCGCTGCCGAAGGACCCGGGCGTGCCGCTGCGCGCGGTGCCGGTGGAGCAGGCCGAACTGTGAGCGGGTATTTCCGGCCCCTGGTGCAGCAGGGTGACATTCGCGTGCCCGGTGCGCTGCCTCTGGCGGGCGGGGCGCTGTGGTTCACCCATGCCGAACGGCTGGACCGCGACGGAACATCCGAAATACTGCCTGTCCGCGATCTGCCGACCGGCGTTGCCGAGCGACTGGCCGCACCGCGTGACGCCATTGCCGGGCTCGACATGTCCCGCCCGCACCTGATGGGTATCCTGAACGTGACGCCCGACAGTTTCTCGGATGGGGGTCGACACTTTGACGTCGCCGATGCGGTGGAAACGGCGCTGGCAATGGTGGCACAGGACGTGTCGATTCTGGATGTCGGCGGCGAATCCACCCGGCCCGGGGCGGCCGAAGTGCCGGTGGAGGAGGAAATCCGCCGCATCGAACCTGTGATCGAGGCGATCCGCGCCGAGACCGGCACCGCGATTTCCATCGACACCCGTAAGGCGGCGGTGGCCGAGGTGGCGCTGGCGTCGGGCGCGAGCCTGGTCAACGATGTTTCGGGCTTCACCTTTGACGCGGCCCTTGCGCCGCTTTGTGCCGATACCGGCACGCCGGTCTGCATCATGCATGCGCAGGGCGACCCCGCGACCATGCAGCAGGATCCGCGGTACGACAATGTCCTGCTCGATGTCTACGACTTCCTGGCTGCGCAGGTGGACCGGCTGGCGGCGGCGGGCCTGCCGCGCGGGCAGATCGTGATCGACCCGGGCATCGGCTTTGGCAAGACTCAGGCACATAACCTGACGCTCTTGCGCAACCTGTCGCTGTTTCACGGTATCGGTTGCCCGATCCTGCTGGGCGTCTCGCGCAAGCGGTTCATCGGAACCATCGGCAAGGAACCGCTGACCGAGGCGCGCGCGCCCGGCTCGATAGCCGTCGGACTGGCCGGAATCGCGCAAGGCGCCCAGATCCTGCGCGTCCACGACGTGGTCGAGACCGCGCAGGCCTTGCGCCTGTGGGGCGCCGTCCGCTAAAGCTGCTGACCACGACACCAGAACGACAGCGAGGCGGCGATGCGAAAGCTATTCGGAACTGACGGGGTGCGGGGCACCGCCAACACCCACCCGATGACCGCCGAGATGGCGCTGAGGATCGGGGCAGCGGTGGGCCGCTATTTCCGCCGCGACGCCAGCGGCGTGCACCGGGTGGTGATCGGCAAGGATACCCGCCTGTCGGGCTACATGCTGGAAAGCGCGCTGACCGCCGGGTTGACCTCGACCGGCATGAACGTATTGCTGCTCGGTCCCGTGCCGACGCCCGCCGTGGGGTTGATGACCCGCTCGATGCGGGCTGATCTGGGCGTCATGATCTCGGCCAGCCACAACCCGGCCGAGGATAACGGGATCAAGTTCTTCGGCCCGGACGGCTTCAAGCTCTCGGATCAGGCGGAGATCGAGATCGAGGCTTTGATCAATGCGGGTGTGCGCCCGGCGCAGGCGCAGAACATCGGTCGGGCCAAGCGGGTGGATGACGCCCGGTTCCGCTATGGTGAACGGATCAAATCCTCGCTTCCGCGCGATCTGCGGCTTGACGGGCTCAAGGTGGTGGTCGATTGCGCGAACGGCGCGGCCCACCGTGCCGCGCCCGAGATCCTGTGGGAACTGGGGGCGGACGTGATCCCGGTGGGCACCGCGCCCGATGGGCTCAACATCAACCGCGGCTGCGGCTCGACCCATCCGCAGGCTGCCGCCGAACAGGTGGTGGCGCATGGCGCGCATGTGGGTATCGCGCTGGATGGCGATGCCGACCGGGTGATCATGATCGACGAGACCGGCACGCCCGCCGATGGCGACCAGCTGATGGCGCTGCTCGCCGCGCGCTGGACGGCCGAGGGGCAGCTGAAAGGTGGCGCGCTGGTGGCGACAGTGATGTCGAACCTGGGGCTGGAACGGTTCCTGTCGGCGCGGGGGATCGGGCTGGAACGCACCGCGGTGGGCGACCGCTATGTGGTCGAGCGGATGCGCGAGGGCGGCTTCAACCTGGGCGGCGAACAGTCGGGTCATATCGTGATGAGCGATTATGCCACCACCGGCGACGGGTTGATGGCGGGGCTGCATTTCCTGGCCGAGATGGTTCGGTCGGGCCAGCCGGCAAGCATGCTCGCGCGCCAGTTCGCGCCGGTGCCGCAATTGCTGAAGAACGTGCGCTATGCCGCCGGCCAAGCGCCGCTCGAGATGGCGCCGGTGCAGCAGGCGATTGCCGAGGCCGAGGCGGCGCTGGCAGGGGCGGGCCGGTTGCTGATCCGCAAGTCTGGCACCGAACCGTTGATCCGCGTCATGGCCGAATGCGAGGATGAGGCGCTGCTGACCCGCACCGTCGACAGCGTGGTCGAGGCGGTGGCCGACGCGGTGTCCGCGCCGGCCTAGGGGGCGTTGCCCCCGTCGCGCCTTGCGCGACTCCCCCGGAGTATTTGCAGCGAAATGAAGCGAGGGTGACGTCAACGGCCGGTGAACAGCCGCCGCAGCGCGCCATACTGGCTGAGCGCGACCCCGGTCAGGATCATCAGCATCGCCCAGAGCAGGGTGGGTGGCAGGTCTTCGCCCAGCACCAGCGCGCCCAGCAGCACCGACCAGACCGGGACCTGGTAATTGGTCAGGCTCATGAACACCGGCCCGGCGGTGCGCGCCACGATGATCCGGAGCAGATTGGCCGCCGCGGTCGGCACCAGACCCAGAAGCGCGATCAGCATCAGCCCCTTGTTTCCCGGGTTCGCGGGTAGGCCGTGACTGGCCAGCGCCAGGGGGATCACCACGGCCGAGCCGATCAGCAGCGTCGCCGCCGACAACCCCACCGGATCGAGCGGCGGCAGCCGCCGCATCAGCACCGAACTGATCGCATAGCAGCCCGCCGCCGACAGGCAGGCGAGCCGGCCCAGCGGCTCCATCCCCGCGCCGCTGCTGGCGAAGGCGCCGGGGCCGATCAGCACGACGATCCCGGCAAAGCCGATGACGAAGCCCAGGGACTTGCGCCATGTCATCCGCTCGCCCGGCAGCAGGACATGCGCCATCGGCAGCACGATCAGTGCCACCGCCGCCATAGACACGCCGGTAAACGAAGAAGTCACGTATTGCTGGCTCCAGGCGATCAGCATGAATGGGGCGGCGGCGGAAAGGACCGCCACCAGGGTCAGCGTGGGCCAGTCGGTGTCATCGGTGGTGAACATGCGGGCGCCGCGCAACTGCCAGACCAGAGCGGTGAGCAAGGCGGCAAAGCCGATGCGCCCGGCGGCCACCCAGAAGGGTGGCGCGGTCTCCAGCGCCATCGCCTGCACCAGAAAGGTGCCGCCCCAGACAAAGCCGAGCGTGGCGATCATGGCCCAGCTTGCGGAGGTGATTTGCGGAGTATCGGTCATGCGGGATAGAGACCCCGGCGCGGGGCCGGGGTCAATGGGCAAGCGTTCGGTGACGGCCGCAGGTTAGCTCCGCAGCTTGTGATGCAGCAGGATCGGTACGGCGTGATCCTCTTCGTCGGTCAGGTGCCGGTCGAGCAGGTGCTCGATCGCGGTGGCGGCAATCAAGATTCCGACTTGGGTCGCGGCCGCTGGCAGCGCGCCAGTCTGCAAAATCGCACATTGGCCAATTACATCAAAACGAACCCGCGCGGGATCACGCCAGTAAATGAGCCAATGTTGGGATTTCGCCAACGT
Source organism: Ruegeria marina (assembly GCF_900101475.1). Taxonomy (GTDB): domain Bacteria; phylum Pseudomonadota; class Alphaproteobacteria; order Rhodobacterales; family Rhodobacteraceae; genus Ruegeria_B; species Ruegeria_B marina. The sequence continues at coordinate 21,020 of NZ_FMZV01000012.1, forward strand.
CGCCGCTCTGGCAGCCTTAGAAAATGAAGTCGTCGACTGTTAGACCCGTTACGTCCAGGATTTCAACAGTGTTTTCTCCCACGGCGCCGCCCAAGGCAGCCCCAAGGTCTATCGTCGTTTGGCCATCGGCAACTGAAACAAAATCGTCGCCGTCGTCCAGCACGCCACTACCGTTCGAATCCAGGTCGTCGAAGCTCAAGGATTGCGAGTGTCGCGCCAGTAGCGCGTCAAGAGCCTTTTCAGGGTGTCTGTCGAGGCCCTTCTTCGGGATTGAAAGGTCGATTATTACGAGTTCGGACAGGTCTATCTTGTCCTTGCCCCGCTCGAAATCGACTATCTGATCCTGGCCATTATCTGGACGAAATACGAAGATGTCCGAACCCGTGAGCGCCCCAAATTGAAACATGAAATCCCCAACCAAAAGGTCGTTGCCGGTTCCGCTGATCAGGGTGTCGTTGCCGCCAACAGATTGGAAATTCCCAAAGTAAGCGTCGCCGTACATCTCGTTTGTGAACGCGCCGTCACCCGCAATCAGAAGGTCGTTTCCACCGGTTGAAAACGCCTGCATGTTGTAGGCATCACCGTACATCTCGTTCCGTTCAGCATTGTCACCGCCTGTCAAGGAGTCGTTTCCACCGGTGGCCCCGCTCGCCAGGTTGCTGCTGTCTCCTGCGATGACATTTGTTCCGGAAGAGCTTGCCGAAATCGACAGCGTATCGTTGCCGCCCGTTCCCGGGCCGAGCAGCGTGTTCCCAGCGTCCCCGATCAGAAAGTTGTCTCCGGTATCTGCGCTGTCAAACGTGTCGTCTGCGAACGGACCGCTCGAAAACCCAGCGATTTCGATGAATGTGGCCATTGTATTCCCCCCTGAAAAATAGGGCGCTAGTGGAGGGCGGTTACTCAGGTCAGTCAAGTATTGACTTTTTCGGCTATCTTCAAAATGGCAAGAAAAAGGGTTCGCGAACCCGTGAAACGATTCGTTTCCAAATTGGGACCGAATTTATAGCGAAAAATCTACCAACAAAGGGGCGCGCCAACGGCGCGCCCCCTGCATCACCGGGTGTCCGGCGATCAGTTCTTCGACTTGTCGACCATCTTGCCGGCCGAGATCCAGGGCATCATGGCGCGCAGCTTCTCGCCCACCTGCTCGATCTGATGCTCGTCGTTCAGACGGCGGGTGCCCTTGAAGAAGGGCTGGCCGACGGCGTTTTCCTGCATGAAGTCACGCACGAATTTGCCGGTCTGGATGTCGCGCAGGATGGCCTTCATCTCGGCCTTGGTGCGCTCGTAGGGCAGAACCCGCGGGCCCGAGACATATTCGCCGTATTCGGCGGTGTTCGAGATCGAGTAGTTCATGTTGGCGATGCCGCCTTCGTAGATCAGGTCGACGATCAGCTTCACCTCGTGCAGACACTCGAAATAGGCCATCTCGGGGGCATAGCCTGCCTCGACCAGGGTTTCGAAGCCCATGCGGATCAGCTCGACCAGGCCGCCGCAGAGCACGGCCTGTTCGCCGAACAGGTCGGTTTCGCATTCCTCGCGGAAGTTGGTCTCGATGATGCCCGAGCGACCGCCGCCGATGGCCGAGCAGTACGACAGGCCGATTTCCAGCGCCTTGCCGGTGGCGTCGGTGTGGACAGCGACCAGGCAGGGCACGCCGCCGCCCTTGGTGTATTCGCCGCGCACGGTGTGGCCGGGGCCCTTGGGCGCCATCATGATGACATCGACGCCTTCCTTGGGCTCGATCAGGCCGAAATGCACGTTCAGGCCGTGGGCAAAGGCGATGGCCGCGCCCGGACGGATGTTGTCATGCACGTATTTGCGGTAGGTCTCGGCCTGAAGCTCGTCCGGCATGGTGAACATGATCACGTCGCACCAGGCGGCCGCCTCGGCGATGCCCATGACCTTGAGGCCCTCGCCTTCGGCCTTCTTTGCCGATGCCGAGCCTTCGCGCAGGGCGACGACCAGGTTCTTGGCACCCGAGTCGCGCAGGTTCAGCGCGTGGGCATGGCCCTGGGAGCCGTAGCCCAGGATGGCCACTTTCTTGTCCTTGATCAGGTTGATGTCACAGTCACGATCGTAATAGACGCGCATGATGCCGGTCCTTTCTGTTTCGATTGCGGTGGTTCTATCGACCTGGACCGGGGTTTACGAGGCTGTTGTGCTTGAGTATTTGCAAGAAATGGTGAAGAATAATTCGCGAAATTGGCAAATTTCGAGAATTTCATGCTTGATGATATCGACCGCCGCATCCTGCGCCAGTTCCAGGCCGATCCGAGCCTCAGCGCCGCCGAACTGGCCGAGCGCTGCCGGATCAGCCCGGGCGTCTGCTGGCGACGCATCGAGAAGATGCAGGCGGCCGGCATCATCCAGGGCCAGGAGGCGGTGATCGACTGGGCGGCACTGGGCTTTGCGGTCGAGGTCAGCTTGCGCTTCACGCTGGACAAGACGCAGCCCCGCGCCTTTGACGAATTCATCGCCGCCGCGCGCAAGGTGGCCGAGGTGATCGAGATCCAGACCTTTCTGGGTCGGGTCGATGTGCGTCTGTCGGTGATCGCCCGCGACATGGCGCATTACCAGCAGCTCTACCGCGACCGTATCCTGACCCTGCCGCATATCGCCGATATCGAGGCGCTGATGCATATCGCGCGGGTCAAGCGCGACGAGGTGCTGCCGGTATGACCGAACTGGACGAGATCGACCGCAAGCTGTTGCGCGCCCTTGTGCAGGATGCGAGCCAAAGCGCCGGCGTGCTTGGCCGCCGGGTCGGCCTGTCGCAGCCCGCCACCTGGCGGCGTATCCGGCGACTGGAGGAGGCGGGCGTGATCAAGGGCCGCCGCCTGCGTCTGAACGCCGAGGCGCTGGGGTTCGGGGTGACCGTGTTCCTCGGCGTCAAGCTGGCGCGCAAGGGGCGGGTGAGCCTTGAGGATTTCGAACGTGCGGTCAGCGCCATTCCCGAGGTGCAGACGGTCGAGCATGTGCTGGGTCTCTATGATTATCGCCTGCGAGTGGTGGCGCGCGACCTCAGCGATTTCGAACGGATCCTGCGCCGCCGCATCATGACCCTGCCCGGTGCCGGCGAAGTCGAGGCCAACGTCCTGCTCAGCGAGGAACGGCTGCCCGGTCCCATCGGCTCCGGGGAGCAAGCGCTCAATATTCCGAGCGCACCCGGTAGCCTGGATGATGGGTCATCCGCACGAAGGTGACGGGCTGGCCCTTGAACCAGGTGGTCCGCTCCAGCAGCATCACGGGCGTGCCCGGCGTGGTGGCCAGGAAATCGGCCAGCCGGTTGTCGGCGGCCACCGCGGAAAAGGCGATTTCCGCATCGGTGAACGGGATCGCGTTCAGCAGCCATTCGTTGGGGCCGATCCTGGACAGGTCGGCCTGTTCGATGGCGGGTACCACATCCAGGTTGACCCAGCGCTCCTCGAACTGAAAGGGGCGGTTGTTGGCGTAATGCATGCACATCAGGTGCAGCACCCGCGTGCCGGACTTGAGGCCCAGTTGCGAGGTGAGCCAGGCCGGGGCCTCGGTCACGCTGCGGTCGACCAGCGCGTATCGGTACTCGGCATTCTGTTCCTCGACGATATGGCGCACGATGGCGATCTCGAAGCGGGCCTGTTTGACCGGGGCGGTCTTGACACGGGTGCCGCTCTTGCGGCGGCGCTCGACGAAGCCCTGTTCGGCCAGTTCCCGCAGCGCACGATTCACGGTCGCACGGGCGCAGCCGAATTCCTGGGCAAGTTCCGCTTCGGTGGGCAACAAGGCCCCCTGGGGCCAGATCCGGCTTTCGATCCGGCGTTTCACCTCGTCCCGGACGGTGTGAAAGCTGGTTCTTGTCTGCTGTTTCAAGTTGTCCCTGTCCCCTGTTCGTGCCGCCTTCGGGTTATCGCCCGATCTTTCGGGCGGTTGTGAAAAGGTGTTGACCCTGTTTCGCGTCACAGGCGCGCCACCAGCGCTTTTAGCCGGGTCTTGTAGGTTTGGGTAACTGAATCATGGTTAACGTGGCGACCGTTTCTGACCATGTGTCGCCCGGCGGACCACAGATCGGTGACTACGCGGTCGGGGGCGGCAAAGCATAGCCCGTCCAGCAACTGGTCGCCGTCGAGCGCGCAGAGCACGGACCCGCCCGTGTTGATGGCCACCAGGTCGGCCAGCGTGCCGGGGGCGATCCGGCCGGCATCGCGCCCCAGCGCCCGCGCGCCGCCCGCCGCCGCGCCAAGGTAAAGCGCCGCGCCTACCGAGCCTTGGCCCGCGACCATAACGTTGCGTTGCAGATGCCGCAGCCGCTGGGAGTATTCCAGCATCCGCAGTTCTTCGCCCAGGGCGATGCGCACGTTGGAATCCGACCCGATGCCAAAGGCGCCGCCATGTTGCAGGTAGAGCGGCCCGTTGAACGGTCCGTCGCCCAGGTTCGCCTCGGTGATCGGGCAGAGGCCCGCCACCGCGCCGGAGCGCGCCATCGCCACGGTCTCGGGCTCGGTCATGTGGGTCGCGTGGATCAGGCACCATTGCGCGTCCAGCTGTGTATGGGCCAGCAGCCATTCGACCGGACGTGCGCCCAGCCAGGCGCCGATCTCCTCGACCTCGCGCGGCTGCTCGGCGATATGGATGTGGATCGGGTTGTCGTCGGCCAGCGCCACCGCCTCGGCCAGGTCGCCGGGCCGGATCGCGCGCAGCGAATGCGGTGCGACGCCAACGCGTGTATCGGCCGGCAAGGTGCGGGCGGCATGCGCCCGCGCCTGGGTGACGAGTTGCGCGAACCGCTCGATATCGTTGCCGAACCGCTGCTGACCGCCTGCCAGCGGCTGTTCCCCGGCGCCGCCGCAGCTGTAGAGCACCGGCAGATGGGTCAGCCCGATGCCCGTTTCGGCAGCCGCGGCAAAGACCCGGTCGCCCAGCTCGGTCAGCCGCGCATAGGGCGCGCCGCCGGGGGCGTGATGGACATAGTGGAACTCGCCCACGGCGGCATATCCGGCCTCCATCATCTCCATGAAGGTCAGCGCCGCGATCGCCTGGTAATCCTCGGGCGTCAGCTGGTCGACGAAACGGTACATCAGGCTGCGCCAGGTCCAGAAACTGTCCTGCCCGGCGGCGCGATGCTCGGTCATGCCGGCCATTGCCCGCTGGAATGTGTGCGAATGCAGGTTGCCGAGCGCAGGCAGCAGAACATCGACCCGGATGTCGCCGGGCCGCGGCATCTGGCCGCTTTCGACGGCGCTGATCCGGCCCTTTTCGACAGTGACCGCGACATCGGATTGCCAGCCTTCGGCGGTGCGGGCGCGGCCTGCGAGAATCCTCTGCATCTCTTCCTCTAATGTCTAGACATAATGATAATACTCACATACGTTATCGGCAATCAAGAGGAGATGCGAACCGGATGAGCGACAGGACGGATTATCTGCTGACAAATGCCCATCTGGCGACAATGACCGAAGGATCAGCGGGTTACGGCCTGCGGCGCGGTGCGCTGGCGGTGCGCGGGGGGCGAATCGCCGAGGTGCTGGAGCAGGGCGCTGCGCTGCCCGAGGATCTACCCCGCCGTGATCTCGATGGGCGGCTGGTGACGCCCGCGCTGATTGACTGCCACACCCATCTGGTGTTCGGCGGCAACCGTGCCGCCGAGTTCGAAATGCGCCTGAACGGGGCCAGCTATGAAGAGGTTGCGCGCGCAGGGGGCGGCATCGTCTCGACCGTGCGCGCCACCCGTTCGGCCAGCGCTGAGGTTCTGGTGGCCGGGGCGCTGCCGCGCCTCGATGCGCTGATCGCGGAGGGCACGGGGACCGTCGAGATCAAGTCAGGTTACGGGCTGGATCTGGGGACCGAGCTTGCCATGCTGCGCGCCGCCCGTGCGTTGGGCCGGCAGCGGCGGGTCACGGTGCGCACCAGCTTCCTGGGCGCCCATGCGACGCCGCCCGAATACAAGGGGCGCGACGATGCCTATATCGACGAGGTCTGCATTCCCGCCCTGCGCGCCGCCCATGCCGAGGGTCTGGCCGACGCGGTGGACGGGTTCTGCGAGGGCATCGCCTTTTCGCCTGCGCAGATCGAGCGCGTGTTCCGGGTTGCCGCCGAACTGGGCCTGCCGGTCAAGCTGCATGCCGAACAGCTAAGTCATCTGGGCGGCACGCAACTGGCGGCGCGCTATGGCGCGCTGTCGGTCGATCACGTGGAATACGCCACCGAGGAGGACGCTCGCGCGCTGGCCGCCAGCGGCTCGGTCGCGGTGATCCTGCCCGGCGCCTTCTACACGATCCGCGAAACGCAACAGCCGCCGATCGGCCATTTCCGCACCCATGGCGTGCCGATGGCGCTGGCGACCGATTGCAACCCCGGCTCCTCGCCGCTGAGCTCGCTGCTCTTGACCATGAACATGGGCTGCACCCTGTTCCGCATGACGCCGGCCGAGGCGCTGGCGGGCGTGACCTGTCACGCCGCACAAGCGCTGGGTCTGGACGACCGGGGCCGGATCGCGCCGGGCCTGCGCGCCGATCTTGCCATCTGGGATGTCGAGACACCGGCCGAGCTGGCCTATCGCATCGGCTTCAACCCCCTGAACGAAAGACTGATCGGAGAGCTCTGAATGATCTCGCTAAGCCCCGGGTCCACCGACCTGGCCACGCTCCGCAACATTTATCGCACCGGCGCGCCCGTCCGGCTGGACCCCACGGCGCGCGCGGGCGTCGATGCTGCCGCCGCCATGGTGGCCAGGGCCGCTGCGGGGGAGGCAGCCGTCTATGGCATCAACACCGGCTTCGGCAAGCTCGCCTCGACCAAGATCGCGGCCAAGGATACCGCCACCCTGCAACGCAACCTGATCCTCAGCCATTGCTGCGGCGTGGGCCAGCCGCTGGGCGAGGCGCGCACAAGGCTGATGATGGTGCTGAAACTTTTGTCGCTGGGCCGCGGCGCCTCGGGCGTGCGCTGGCAAGTCATCGAACTGATCGAGGCGATGCTGGAGCGCGGCGTGATCCCGGTGGTGCCGGAACAGGGCTCGGTCGGGGCCTCGGGCGACCTGGCGCCGCTGGCGCATATGACGGCGGCGATGATCGGCGCGGGCGAGGCGATGTTCCAGGGCCGCCGCATGGCCGCCGACCAGGCGCTGGCCGAGGCCGGGCTGACCCCGGTCGTGCTGGGCCCGAAAGAGGGGCTGGGCCTGATCAACGGCACCCAGTTTTCCACCGCAAACGCGCTGGCCGGCCTGTTCGACGCCTGGCGCATGGCCGAGGCGTCGATGGTCATCGCCGCGCTGTCGACCGATGCGATCATGGGCTCGACCGCGCCGCTGGTGCCCGAGATCCACGCCCTGCGCGGCCATGCCGGCCAGATCGACGTGGCGCGCGGCATGCGCAAGCTGATGAAGGGCTCGGAGATCCGCGAGAGCCATCGCGAAGGCGACACCCGCGTGCAGGACCCCTATTGCATCCGCTGCCAGCCGCAGGTGGTGGGCGCGGCGCTCGATGTGCTGCGCATGGCGGCCCGCACGCTGGAGATCGAGGCCAATGCCGTCACCGACAACCCGCTGGTGCTGGTGGAACGGGGTCAGATCGTCTCGGGCGGCAATTTCCATGCCGAATATGTGGGTTTCGCCGCCGACCAGATCGCGCTGGCCGTGGCCGAGATCGGTGCCATCGCACAGCGACGTGTGGCCTTGATGGTCGACCCGACGCTCAGCCACGATCTGCCACCGTTTCTGACCCCTGATCCGGGCCTGAACTCGGGCTTCATGATCGCCGAGGTGACGACGGCGGCGCTGATGAGCGAGAACAAGCATCTGGCCAATCCCTGCGTGACCGACTCGACCCCGACTTCGGCCAACCAGGAGGACCATGTCAGCATGGCTGCCCATGGGGCGCTGCGCCTGCGCCGGATGACTGACAACCTGTCGGTGATCCTCGGCGTGGAACTGCTGTGTGCCGCGCAGGGGATCGAGGCGCGCGCGCCGCTGGTCACGTCGGAGCGGTTGCAGGCGGTGATCGCCTATCTGCGCGCCCAGGTGCCGACGCTGGCCGAGGACCGCTATCTCGCCCCCGATATCGAGACCGCCGCGGCCATGGTGCGGGACGGCGATATCGCCCGTGTGGCCGGGATGGAGGTGGCGGCATGATCGAGGTTACCTGCGCCGACAGCCCGCTGGTTCTGGGCCTGCCGCATACCGGCACCGATCTGCCCGACGGAATTGCCGGAAGGCTGAACGAAACCGGCCGCGCGCTGGCCGATACCGATTGGCACATTCACGACCTCTATACGGGGCTGGTGCCGGCAACGACCGTGCGCACCACCGTGCATCGCTATGTGATCGACGTGAACCGCGACCCCGAGGGCGTCAGCCTCTACCCGGGCCAGAACACCACCACGCTCTGCCCGCTGACCGATTTCGACGGAAACCCGATCTGGCGCGCGGGGCAGGAACCCGACGCCGCCGAGATCGCCCACCGCCGCGACGCCTGGCATGCGCCCTATCACGCGGCCCTTGCGACCGAACTGGAGCGGGTGCGCGCGCTGCACGGGTTTGCCGTGCTCTACGATTGCCATTCTATCCGCAGCCATATCCCGTTCCTGTTTGACGGCACCCTGCCGGACTTCAACATCGGCACCAACATGGGGGCAACCTGTGCGCCTGAGGTCGAAAGGGGCGTTCTGAAAATCTGCGCCGATGCAGAGGGTTACACGCACATCCTCAATGGCCGCTTCAAGGGCGGCTGGACTACCCGCCACTATGGCCGCCCGGCCGAGGGGCTGCACGCCATCCAGATGGAACTGGCGCAATCCACCTATATGACCGAGGCCGCGCCCTGGACCTATCTGCCCGACCGGGCGGACCGGTTGCGCGCCTACCTCACCCAGATCCTGACCCTGCTCACAGAATGGAGGCCGGCATGACCGATCCCCGCAAGAATACCCGCGACATCTATCCCCCCACCGGCACCGAGATCACCGCGAAAAGCTGGCTGACCGAGGCACCGCTGCGGATGCTGATGAACAACCTGCACCCCGACGTGGCCGAGAACCCGCATGAACTGGTGGTCTACGGCGGCATCGGCCGCGCCGCCCGCACCTGGGACGATTTCGACCGCATCGTCGCCAGCCTGCGCGAGCTGGACGAGGACCAGACCCTGCTGGTGCAATCCGGCAAACCGGTCGGCGTCTTCCGCACCCACAAGGACGCGCCGCGTGTGCTGATCGCAAACTCGAACCTGGTGCCGCACTGGGCCACCTGGGACCATTTCAACGAACTGGATAAAAAGGGCCTGGCCATGTATGGCCAGATGACCGCCGGATCGTGGATTTACATTGGAACCCAAGGCATTGTGCAGGGAACTTACGAGACCTTCGCCGAGGCCGGACGCCAGCATTACGGCGGCGACCTGACCGGCAAATGGATCCTGACCGGCGGTCTTGGCGGCATGGGCGGCGCCCAGCCGCTGGCCGCCGTGTTCGCTGGCGCCTGCTGCCTCGCCGTTGAATGTGACGAAACCCGCGCCGATTTCCGCATCCGTACCAGATATTGCGATGAGAAGACCCACTCGCTGGACGAAGCGCTGGCGATGATCGACCGTTGGACCAGGGCGGGCGAGGCCAAGTCGGTTGCCCTGATCGGCAACGCGGCAGACGTTTTCCCGGAAATCCTGCGTCGTTCCAAAGAGGGCGGCATGTGCCCCGATATCGTGACCGACCAGACCTCGGCTCACGATCCGGTGCACGGCTACTTGCCACTGGGCTGGACCGTTGCCGAATGGCGCGAACGGCAGGAAAGCAACCCGAAACGGGTGGAGAAAGAGGCCCGCGCCTCGATGCGTGTGCAGGTCGAAGCCATGGCGGCCTTCCACGAGATGGGCGTTCCGACCGTGGATTACGGCAACAACATCCGCCAGATGGCACTGGAAGAGGGGTTCGAGAACGCCTTTGCCTTCCCCGGTTTCGTACCCGCCTATATCCGCCCGCTGTTCTGCCGTGGCATCGGCCCGTTCCGCTGGTGCGCGCTGTCGGGCGACCCTGAGGATATTCGCAGGACCGACGCAAAAATGAAGGAACTGTTCCCCGAGAACGAACACCTGCACCGCTGGCTCGACATGGCGCAGGAGCGGATCGCCTTCCAGGGCCTGCCGGCGCGGATCTGCTGGATCGGCCTGGGCGACCGGCACCGGGCGGGACTGGCCTTCAACGAGATGGTGCGCACCGGCGAGTTGAAGGCCCCGGTCGTGATCGGGCGTGATCACCTCGACAGCGGCTCGGTGGCCTCTCCGAACCGAGAGACCGAGGCGATGATGGACGGTTCGGACGCGGTCAGCGACTGGCCGCTGCTGAACGCGCTTTTGAATACCGCCAGCGGCGCGACCTGGGTGTCGCTGCATCACGGCGGTGGCGTTGGTATGGGCTTTTCCCAGCATTCCGGCATGGTGATCTGCTGCGACGGCACCGAGGATGCCGACCGCCGCATCGCCAACGTGCTGTGGAACGATCCGGCAACCGGCGTCATGCGGCACGCCGATGCGGGATACGAGATCGCGCGCGACTGCGCCCGCGAACACGGCCTGAACCTGCCGGCGATCCTCTAGGCTAGGGAGAGGGGCGTTGCCCCGGCCGACAAAATTCGTCGAATTTTGTCGCCTCCCCCCGAGGACTTGGAAAGGATGAAGGACGAATTGGCCTCTTTACCTCGGGCCCAGCGCAGGTACTGTCTGGGCAAACCGCAGAAGGAACCCCGCATGCCCGCCCTGCTTGATACCGTCGATCCCGACGGGCTCGAAGAGTTCTCCGTCGTCTTCACCGACCGTTCGCTCAACCACATGTCGGCCAGTTTCCAGCAGGTGATGCGCGACATCTCCGAGATGCTGCGCGCGGTCTACAACGCCGATGCCGTCGCCGTCATTCCCGGCGGCGGCACCTATGCGATGGAGGCGGTCGCCCGCCAGTTCACGCGCGGCGCCCGGGTGCTGGTGGTGCGCAACGGCTGGTTCTCCTACCGCTGGAGCCAGATCATCGAGACCGGCGGGCTGACCGCCGAGGCCGTGGTGATGAAGGCGCGCCGCAGCGGCAATGAAAGCACGGCCTCCTTCGCCCCCGCCCCGATCGAGGATGTGGTGGCGACGATCCGCGAACAGAAACCCGACGTGGTCTTTGCGCCGCATGTGGAAACCGCCGCCGGGGTGATCCTGCCCAACGACTACATCGCGGCCATGGCCGCCGCCGCGCATGAGGTCGGTGCGCTGATGGTGCTTGACTGTATCGCGAGCGGCTGTGTCTGGGTCGACATGAAGGCGACCGGCGTCGACGTGCTGATCTCGGCCCCGCAAAAGGGCTGGAGCGCCTCGCCCTGCGCGGGCCTTGTCATGCTGTCGGAGCGCGCCGAGGCGCGGCTGGCCGAGACGCAATCGGACAGTTTCGCCATCGACCTGAAGAAATGGCGCGATATCATGAAGGCCTATGAGGGCGGCGGCCATGCCTATCACGCCACCATGCCCACCGATGCGCTGCGCGCCTTCCGCGACACAATGGCCGAGACCCGCGACTACGGGTTCGAGCGGCTGCGCGAGGCGCAATGGGCGCTGGGCAACGGGGTGCGTGCGCTGCTGAAGGACAAGGGCATCGTCTCCGTCGCCGCCGAAGGTTTCGGCGCGCCGGGCGTGGTGGTCAGCTATACCGGCGATCCGGATATCCAGAACGGCCGGAAATTCGCGGCCCTCGGCATGCAGATCGCCGCCGGGGTGCCGCTGCAATGCGATGAACCGGCCGATTTCCGGACCTTCCGGCTGGGCCTGTTCGGGCTCGACAAGCTCTATGATGTGGATGCCACCATCGCCCGCCTGAAACGGGTGCTCGACCAGGTGCTCTGAGCCTGGCTTCTTTCTGGTTTGAAATACTCCGGGGTCCGGGGCAGCGCCCCGGGGCTCACCGTACGCCCAGACCCATCTGCATCAGCGTGCGGCGCACCGGCGCCAGCGAATAAAGCGCGTTCAGCCCCATCGCCCGCGCGTCCCGCAGCGGGCGCGCCTCGACCATCGAGGCGCGGTTCAGGAGGTCGATCCCCTTGACCCGCAGCGCGATCTCGGCATGGCGCGCCTTGTGATAGGCCGCCAGCATCGCCGCATCGCCCAGTCCCTCGGGCCGTGCCTGCGCCAGGTCCAGCAGGCAGCGCAGATCGCCCAGCGACATGTTCAGCCCCTGCGCGCCGATCGGCGGCACCACATGTGCGGCCTCGGCCATCAGCGCGATGCGTTCGCCCGCCAGCCGCTCGGCCTGCTGGCTGATGATCGGCCAGATGGTCCTGCGCGAGGCCAGTTTCAGCGGCCCGAACAGCCCGCAGGAGCGTTCCGTCATCGCCGTCTCGAAGACGGCGGGCTCCATCGCCAGCAGCTCCAGCGCCTGCGGCCCCCGCTCCATCCACACGATCGCGGAAGAGGGTTGCCCCTGCCAGTCGGGCAGCGGCACCAGCGTGAACGGCCCGCCCGAGCGGTGAATCTCGGTCGACACGTTCTGATGCGCAATCGGATGCGTGACGGCAAAGGCCAGCGCCTTCTGCCCGTATCGGGTGGTATGCACCGCGATGCCTGCTGCCTCGCGCATGGGCGAGCCGCGCCCGTCGGCGGCCACCACCAGCCTGGCCTGAACGCGCGACCCGTCGCTCAGCCCCACCCGCGCCTCGGCAGTGCGGGTGAACAGGCTGGTGGTGGCGGTGCCGGGGCGGAAATCGACATTGGGCATTTCGGCCAGCCGCGCCACCATCTCGCGACGGAGCAGCCAGTTGGGCAGGTTCCAGCCAAAGGGTTTGTCGCTCAGATCGGCGGCGTTGAATTCGCGCACCACGCGCGGCTCGGGCAAATCGCCGCCCGCATCCACGATGCGCATGATCTGCAAGGGGGCGGCATGATCGGCCAGCCGCGCCCAGAGGCCGCAACTTTCCAGCAGCCCCTGCGCCGGTTGCAGGAAGGCAGTGGTGCGCAGGTCCGACCCGTCGACGTCGCGCTCGGTCACCGGCGGGGCCGGGTCGACGCAGATGACCCGGAATCCGGCGCTGCCAAAGGCGGCCGCCGCAGTCAGCCCGGCGATGCCGCCGCCGGAAATCAGGATGTCGCAGCTCTCAGGCATGGGCGGGCTCCGTCTTTTGCGCCATACCCTAGGCCGGAACGGGCCCGGGTTCCAAGCGAAATCCTGTCCGCATTCCTTACCCGCGCGAGATCAGGATCAGGATGATCCACATCACCGGCACCATGGCCAGCGCTGGCAGGTAGAGACCCGGCAGGCCAAAGAGCATTATGGCACAGCCCCACAGGCTCAGCCCCGCGGCGATGGCGTAATAGATATTGTCCTTGTCGCCATAGGCCACCTCCTTGGCGATGCGCCCCAGCAGCGGGATGGCGAACAGCAGGCGCTGGCCCAGGGGCAGGTTGCGGGGCAGGTCGATGGCGCTCATGTCAGGTCCTTTCTGTCAACACATGCTGTTCAGATAGAGGCGCAAAGATGCATTCAAATGGAACCTTTGGCCGCAGTGCAGCGCGATGCCGCAGGCCGTTCGTCACGCCCACCGCGGCGCATGACGCGCATCCGCCTGTCGCCGGTGACGGGCCCCGAGGGAGATATACCGCATCGGTTCGGACCCGGCTGCCGCTTCATCTTTTCGGAAAATACACCGGGGGTGTCGCCGCTTGCGGCGACGGGGGCAGAGCCCCCGACCCCTTCAGGTCAGCCGTGCCAGGAAGGCGGCCAGGTCGTCGGTGTGGTGGTGGATGTGATCGGCCTCGTGCGGGTCGGGCGCCACGTGCACCGTGCGCATCCCCATTTCATGCGGCGCGGCAAGGTTGCGCGGGTCGTCCTCGAACATCGCGGCGCGGTCCGGGATCACCCCGTCGCGGGTGAACACCTCTTCGAAGGCGGCGCGCTCGGGCTTGGGCCGGTATCCGGCATGTTCCACCCCGTAGATCGCGTCGAACAGGCCGCTTAGGCCGCGTGCGGCCAGCACCCGCTCGGCATAGGGGGCCGAGCCGTTGGTATAGACGATGCGGCGGCCTGGCAGCGCGCGGATATGATCCGCCAGCGCGGCGTCGGGGGTCATGTGACTCATGTCCACATCATGCACCGCCACCAGATAGGGATCGGGGTCGATGGCATGTTCCCGCATCAGCCCGGCCAGCGTGGTGCCATACTGCAGCCAGTAGGTGGCGCGCAGCCGGTCGGCCTCGGCCCGATCGACCTTCAGCACCTCCATCACATAGGCGGTCATCCGGACCTCGATCTGGTCGAACAGCCGCATATGCGGGGGGTAGAGGGTATTGTCGAGGTCGAAGACCCAGGTCGTCACATGTGAGAAGGCATCGCGCACCATGGTCCGGACTTAGGCCAGTTCCGGCGCCAGTGCAATGCCAAGGGTTGATCCCGGCGGGGCGGGGCGGATACACAAGTCCGAACAGGGAGAAGAAAACAACAATGACCCAGGGCCGCCCCGTCCAGAAAGACGCCTATCATCTGATCCTCGAAGCCATCGACAGCGGCATCTACAAACCCGGCGACCGGCTGGTGGAAAGCGAACTGGCCGAGCGCTTCGGTGTTTCGCGCACGCCGATCCGCGAAGCGCTGCAACGGCTCGAAACCCAGTCGCTGCTGGAACGCGACGGGCGCTCGATGATCGTGGCCTCGCTCGACCACAACCAGATGGCCGAGCTCTACCAGGTCCGGCGCGAACTCGAAGGGCTGGCCGCGCGGCTGGCCGCGCGCCATGCCACCGCCGAGGAAATCCAGGTGCTGCGCGACATGGTCGCGGCCGATGACAAGCTCGTTGACAACCCGCAGGCGCTGAGCCGCGCGAACCGGCGCTTTCACGAGCAGATCCACCTCGCCTCGCACAACCGCTACCTTGTGCAGCAACTCGACCTCGTGCACCGCACCATGGCGCTGATGGCGACAACCTCCCTTGCCGCCGAAGGCCGGGGCCAGATCGCGCAGGGCGAGCACAAGGGCATCGTCGAGGCCATCGCCGCCCGTGATGAGGAGGCGGCGGCGCAGGCGCTCAAGGATCATATCTCGATCGCCTTCATGACCCGGCTCAAGCTCGACGCGGGCCGCCGCGAGCGCCGCTGAACTCGGGCGCATCTCAGGAATTCCCGGTGATCCTGCCGACAAGGTTTTCCACGAGACCGTGTCGCCCGCCTGCGCGATGGCTTGCCGGGCGGCACGGGGATTTTTCTTCCACCGCCTGTCCGTGCTGTGTCTTGTCCCAGAAATAGGGTTTCACGACCATCTCGTAGAGCGCCTTGTATGCCGCGACCACGCCGAGGGGGAAATAGAGGGGCATCGTCACGACCCAGGGCAGAAGGAAGCGCCGTTCCGGTCCGGAAACGGCCACCAGCCCGGCGACCAGCGCCAGTGCCTCGGTGCAGACGAACAAGGACATGCAAAAGGCAAGGACCACGGGTGGCAGGACCCCTTCGAGCGGGTGCGGCAGGCCCAGAAGCAGCAGCCAGAAGGACCACAGCACCGGCGCCAGCAGGAACTGCCCGAGGGTGCCCAGGAAAAACGCCTGCATGCCGAGGAAACGCGCCGGGCCAAGGTCGGCCCACAACCGCCGGGGCGAGCGCATGTGGACAAGGTAGGTCACCATGAACCCTTTGAGCCAGCGCGAACGCTGCCGGACCCAGGGCCAGGGACGGAAATTCGCCTCTTCATAGGTGACGGTGTCGATCAGTTCGGTCCGGTATCCAGCCCGGCACAGCCGCACGCCCAGGTCTGCATCCTCGGTCACGTTATGGGCGTCCCAGCCGCCCAGCCGCTCCAGCGCGTCGCGGCGAAAGAACAGGGTTGTGCCCCCCAGCGGAACAACCAGTCCAAGCCGGGCGATTCCCGGCAGGATGATGCGGAACCAGCTGCAATATTCGATTGTAAAGCAGCGTGCCCGCCAACTGCTGCGCGGGTTGTAGTAATCCAGTATCCCCTGCAGGCAGACCACGTCGCGCGGGGCCTGGGCGAACCGTGTGGCCACATGCTCCAGCTGGTCGGGCACTGGCGCATCCTCGGCATCCCAGACGCCGATGATCTCGCCGCGGCAGAAATCCAGCGCATAGTTCATCGCCCGCGGCTTGGTGGTCAGGCCGGAATGGCCCGGTACCTCGATCACCCGCATCCAGTGAGGCAGTTTGCAACCCGCCAGCGTGTCGCGCGTCACCTGGTCCTTTTCCTCCAGCACCAGGATCACGTCCAGCAGGGCCTTGGGATAGGTCAGCCGGTTCAGCCGCGCCACCAGCGCGCCGGCGATCTCCCGTTCCTTGTAGAGCGGCACCAGGACCGAGATCTTGGGCAGGCGCGGCTCCTGCATGCCCACTTTCTTTGCGGCTCCGCCGGGCGCGGTCAGATGTGCCTGGTTGAGCAGGTGGGTGATCAGGGCCGCCGCCTTGAGCCCGGTAAACAGGATCAGGGTCAGGACCGAGACCAGGAACAAGACAACGAAGCCGTGAAGAGGCGCGAGGCAGACGGCCAGCACGACGCCGACCAATGCCAGCACGGCAGGCAGCCGCGTGCGGACATCCCAGTCTCGGCAGCTATAGGCCGCATCCACGCGGGTTTCCGCCAGCCGTGCGAGCACCGGCGCATAGTGATGCGCCAGTGCCGCCTCGATCTGCCCGGCGCTTGCCAGAGCGGGCATCAACAGGACACCTGTTGCGGCCATTTCGGCAAGCACCTCGTCGAACAGGTCTGGCCGTGATGTGGCGACGATGACCATCGGTCCCAGCCGCATCCAGGGGATCACCCCGTGCCGCAGCCAGAAATCGTGGGGCATCAGCGCGCGGAGTTCGGCCCGTGGCGGTTCCAGTGCCAGGTCGGCCCATTGGACCCCGTTCTGCAAGGCCAGTGCGCGCATCACATCGGTCGGCTCGGCCCAACCCTCGGCCACGAGGATCTCGCCGATGGGCGCGTTGAGGCGCGACTGCATTTGCAGCGCGGCCACCAGTTGGCCCTGTGTGATGACCCCGTTGCGCACCAGGTGGCGGCCCAGCGGCAGCTGGGCTCCGGGCATCGGCCATGCCGGGGCCGCAGAAATCAGTCCGAGGTGAAGGTCACTCATCATGCGCTGCCCTGACAGCCGGTACCGGCGTCAGGGTTGCGCATTTCAGGTTAACGGATCGTTAAGCCCAGAAAGAAGGATTGCAATCGCCGACAATCCGGTCAGGCGTTCGCCTTGTGTGCGTCCATTGCCTCGGAAAACCGCTCGAACAGGTAGAAACTGTCCTGCGGCCCGGGGCTGGCCTCGGGGTGGTACTGAACCGAGAATACCGGCCGGTCGGTCATGCGGATGCCGCAGTTCGACCCGTCGAACAGGGACCGGTGAGTTTCGATCACGCCTTCGGGCAGGGTCTGGGCATCCACCGCGAACCCGTGGTTCATCGAGGTGATCTCGACCTTGCCGGTTTCCAGGTCCTTGACCGGGTGGTTGGCGCCGTGGTGGCCGTGGTTCATCTTGACCGTGCGGCCGCCCAGCGCCAGCGCCAGCATCTGGTGGCCCAGGCAGATACCGAACATCGGCAGATCGGTGCTGTCCAGGATCTCGCGGATCATCGGCACCGCATAGGTGCCGGTTGCTGCCGGGTCGCCCGGACCGTTGGACAGGAACACCCCGTCGGGCGCATGCGCCAGAACTTCGGCGGCGGTGGCGGTGGCGGGCAGCACGGTCACGTCGCAACCGGTCGAGGCGAGGCAGCGCAGGATGTTGCGCTTGGCGCCGAAATCCAGCGCCACGACCTTGTGTTTGGGCGCCTCCTGCCGTGCATAGCCCTGCGGCCAGGCCCAGCGCATCTCGTCCCAGCGATAGCTTTGCGCACAGGTCACGTCCTTGGCCAGGTCCATGCCTTCCAGCCCCGGCCAGGCGCGCGCCGCGGCGACCAGCGCCGCGATGTCGAACTTGCCCTCGGGATCATGCGCCAGCGCCACATGCGGAGCGCCCTGCTGCCGGATCGCGCGGGTCAGGCGACGGGTGTCGATGCCGCCGATGGCGATCCGGCCGCGCCGTGTCAGCCAGCCCTTGAGTTCTTCGGCCGCGCGCCAGTTCGACGGCTGTGTCGGGTCCCATTTGACCACCATGCCGGCGGCCACCGGATCGGCGGTCTCGTCATCCTCGGGGGTGACGCCGACATTGCCGACATGGGGAAAGGTGAAGGTCACGATCTGCCCTGCATAGGAGGGGTCGGTCATGATCTCCTGATAGCCGGTCATCGCGGTGTTGAAACACAGCTCGGCCACGGTCTGGCCGGTGGCGCCGAAACCGGTGCCGTAGAATATCGTCCCATCGGCGAGCGCCAGGCATGCGGTGGGCTTGGACGTGGCGTTCTGGGCCATGACGCGACTCTCCTGTCTGGGTAAACGGACGCATACCTAAGAGGGTTGGCGGGCCGGGTCAAGGGCGATCAATTTTTGGGCTGTCTATATATTTCAATAACTTAACTTGGGTTGCTTCCGGTTGTACCGGGCTTTTTCTTTCGGTATTGTCGGGAACTTGAGAAATCTCATGGGGATGGGAAGAACATATGGACATGCGCGCCCGGGTGAATGCCGCGTTGAAACAGGCGATGAAGGACAAGGAAACTGCCCGCCTGTCGACGCTGCGCCTGATCAATGCCGCGATCAAGGACCGCGATATCGCGGCCCGCGGTTCCGGCGACGAGGACGCGGCCTGCTGCGGCGATGCAGAGGTCTTGGCGATTCTCGGCAAGATGACCAAGCAGCGCCAGGAAAGCGCCCGGGCCTATGAAGAGGGCGGCCGGCTTGACCTCGCCGAGCGCGAGCGCGAGGAAATCGCGGTGATCGAGGAATTCCTGCCCAGGCAGCTGGACGAGAGAGAGGTGCAAAAGGCGGTGCGCGAGGCGATCACTGCCACAGGCGCCGGATCGATCCGCGACATGGGCAAGGTGATGGGAGAGCTGAAATCCCGCTATACCGGCCAGATGGACTTCGGCAAGGTCGGCCCGATGGTCAAGGATCAGCTCTGCGCCTCCGGCAACGGCTGATCCGCCTTCTCGCAGCAAGATGAAAGGCCCGCCCGCGCGGGCCTTTTTCAATCCGGCCCGGAAAAACCGTGATCCAGTTCCGCGACCAGGGTCAGAAATTCCGTGCGCACGGGGGCGGCGAAGGGATTGGCGCTTTCGATGGCGGCAAGCACGCCGGGCGGATCCTGCCGCACCATCTCCGCCGCCTGCATCAGCAGGTCGAAACTGGCGGTGGTCATGCGGCTGGGCAACGGGCCCATCCGGGTCAGCGCCTGTGCGATCAAATGCGTCAGCCCCTGCACCGTCGCCGCCTCGCGGTCATGCGCTTCGGGCGTGGTCAGAATCACCCGCAACCCCAGCCGCGCCCGCAGGAATGCCGCGATCGGCAGGTGCGCCTTGCCCCGGATCGGGCAGACGGCGATCTTGCGCCCGCCTATGCCACCCTTCGCGCTTTGCGGGCCGAACAGCGGATGTGTGCCGACCAGCGCCACATGCGAGGGCAGATGCGCCTGCATGATGGCGGCCGGGGCCAACTTGACCGAGCCCACGTCGGCCACCACAGCGCCGGGCCGCAGATGCGGGGTGACGGCGCGGCAGGCCGCGGCCATTTCGGCAACGGGCATTGCCAGGATCACCAGGTCGCAGCCCGCCGCCTCGGCCAGGCTGGTGGCGGTTGCGCCAGGTGGCAGGGCGGTTCCATCGGGCAATGCGGGATCATGGATCAGGCAGGGCAGGTGGGGTGCCAGATGCGCGGCGATCAGCCGCCCGAAGGCGCCAAAGCCCAGAAGGCCGAAAGAGGAAAAGGTCAGATGACAGGACATTGTTGGCTCCGAAGGGGCCGCGATGCCGGGTCAGGTGGTCTGTGCCAGGAGATGTTCGGACCGCCGGATCGCGGCGGTTGAACAGGAAATGCAGCCGCCGTTATGGGAACGGCGGATAATAGACGGTGCTGATCAGGGCAAAGGTCTGCTGCATGGCCCCTGCCTAATGGTCGGCACCGGCCCTGTCAATCACCGCGCCAGTGCCCGGCTCAGATCGTCATACAGCGCGATGCGCTCGTCCTCGGACAGGAAGGCGCCGATTTCCACCTCACGCCCGGCGCCTTGCAAGGTCACGTAATGGGGCACCGGGCCGTCATGCTCGTGCATCGTCGCCCGCGCCCAATAGCGGTCGCAGTCCCATTCCTGCGCCGGTCCGCGCGGATTGTGGCGCACCAGATGCGCCCGCTCGGGGTCCAGCGTCAGCACCTCCAGGACCCGGCGCTGGCGATAGTTCGCCTCGAACGCCAGCCACAAGCCCGCGACCGAGATCAGCAGGAAAGGCAACAGCCCCCACATGAGCTTGGATCCCAGCACCGCGATCAGCGGCAGCGAGCCAAACGCAAAGACCATCAGGATGAACGCCGCCGCCCCGCGCGGAGGCAGCGAGTTATGCGGCCATAGATGCAGTTCCTGAGCGCTGTCCGAGCGCTGTTTCCAATCATAAGGCATGGAGGAAATCTATCATGCCTGCGGGCGGCGTCCAGTGTTCAGCCCAGCCTCTCGACCTCGTGATACTGGAGCAGGCCGAACGCTTCCAACCGGGCGCGGAGGGCGTCTGACAAAAGGCTGACACGGTCGTAATACCCGGTCAGGATTTCCAGCAGGTCTTCTTCGCTTGGATCTGGCACAGCTTGCTCGCTCGGCGCGACCAACGGCAACAGGTCATAGGTTCCGGTGCGCAGGTTGTAGGCGTGGTCGCGCATCTTTCCCATGGTTCGCTTCACCCACAGTTCACGGCTTTCGCAATGCATATGGGCGATATGGGCCTCTTGCATCTGGTAGATGCTGTTTTGAACCTCTGGCCCCGAGGGGCGTGGGAAATGGATGCCGTGACGCCAGCCCGCCAGACCGGCCCGCAGGATGGACTTGCCCTGGTAGTGCCCGAACAGCCCGTTGCGGAACACCTGAAGGTCCGCACCATAGATATGCAGCCGGTTGCGGAACTTGAGATGCCGGACCGAGCGGCGGAACGGGATCGGTCCCTTGTGACCCTCGGGCACCAGCATCGGCTCGACCGTGCCCAGATGCGCGGTCTGATAGGTCTGTGGCATGTCCGCCAGCAACTCGCCCAGCGGTGCGCCCTGTGTGAGCACCAGTTCGTCAGCATCGAAATGCGCCTGCCAGTCGGTCAGGCAGCGCTCGTAGGCGAACCTGCCGTTCACCAGCTGCCGCCGCTCGACATAGGGTGGTCTGCGCCGGTTCAGCCCGGTCCAGTAGGTGTCGCAACAACGTTGCGCGATCACGCCGGGCTGGTTGGCGAAATGCTCATATGCGGGGTCGTCCGCCTTGTCGAAGAACAGATGGACGTAACTGGCCCCCATGGCCAGGTTATGTTCCACGAACCGGCGCAGCACCTCCTCCGGCTCGCATACCATGGAGTATACGCTCCATGTCTGCCGCATCACTACCTCACGTTGTTTTTCTTTTTAAAGAAAAACGCCACAAATCGAAGCCGTTGGCCAGCGTGGTGGCGTCCGGAGTGCGTATCCGGCCCGCAACGTTGGCTTTTTGCAACGCTGGCCCGGCCGCATCCGGCACAGCGGCCATTTGTGAAGGCGAGCCGCCGGCTGTCGTTCCGGGGGGGGCGCAGTTATGGAAAAGGTTCCGCGCTCGATGCGTTGATGCCCCGCGAAACAACGATCATGGCATTGAACTCAAAAAAGACGCCCCCGCGCAGGTGGCGGGGGCGCGCATTTGCGTTTGCCTTCTTCAGAGGATGAAATCGTTGGCGTCGAGATCGGCGAGAGTCACGTTGCTCAGCGTCAGCGTGTTGCCGGCGTCGTCGAGAATAACCACGCTTGTTCCGATCTGGGCCATATGCGATGCCGACAGATCGGCGAAATCGTCGATACCGACCATGGCCTGCAGATCCAGCTTCTCGGCGTCGCTGACAGCGTCGAAATCCCGGATCAGACTGCTGCCCGAAACGAACTCGAACAGGTCGGAGCCGGCACCGCCCCAAACGGTATCACCACCTTCGAGCCAGATATGATCGTTCCCTGTGCCGCCTCCCGCAAGGTCGTCCCCGCGGCCCCCGCGGATTTCGTCGTCTCCTGCGCCACCCCACAATATGTCGTCCCCGCGGCCGCCCCACAGGGTATCATTTCCGTCGCCACCGCCGATCAGGTCGTCGCCTTCCGCGCCTGCGGCCAGGTCGCGCCCGGTGCCTGACCAGATCGTGTCGTTACCCAGGCCGCCGCCAAGATTGTCGTCTCCGGCGTTGCCCTGCACCAGGTCGTCGCCACTCAGCCCATATGCCACGTCGCCCCCGGCCGTACCATTCAAGGTCTCGCTGGTTTCGGATCCGGCGATGGTCTGACCCAAAACCAGATCGTAAAGCGCGGTGGTCCCCGAGACCTCGTATGATGCCGCGATCTGGGGCAAGCCGGTGAGGCTGTGGGCGGCATCGATGAAAGTGATCACCTCAGGGGAAACGTTGCCGTTGCTCTGTCCCTCGATGTACTGGAGAAACCGGGGGGCGTTCGGGTTCGAGATGTCGAACACCGTGATACCGCTGTCGCGTTCCAGACCGATAAACGCCAGGGTGTGGCCGTCTACGACGCCTGTGGCGATGGCCTCGGGCTCGGGGCCCTTGTTGTCAGAGCGGTTTTCGTCCACCACCTCGGGATCCTCCGAAGGGTAGCCGTCGTTGTTGAAGGCATTGGCCGGCCGAAGCTCGGCAATGATACGCTCGAACATGTCGCCGCTGTCGAAAACCACGTTTCCGGCGGCGTCGAAGATGGTGAAGGACCGCGATCCGTAGGAATGCAGCACGTCGATGTCGCCGTCACCGTCCGTGTCGCCGTCGATGATCGAGACTGTCAGCCGTTCCAACCCTTCAGTATCCACAGACGGGTCGATTGACACGCCTGCGACGTCTCCATCCAGAATGTCACCTACGCGTGCGGCGTCGCCGCCTTCGTCGAAATCTCCGCGGTCGTCGCCTTCGTTCGCGGTCAGGAAATAGACCTCGCCGCCGATCTCTACACTGGTGATCGCATCGGGCAGTCGAAGCCCGTTCAGCGGCCAGTTGCGGATATCGATGGCATCGTCGCGATCGGAGGCGTCAAGCGCGAATCCGGGTAGCGAATGATCGACCGTTCCCAATGGCAGCAGCGCGGACCAGCTCAGGGTTGCCGGATTGAAAACGGCAACCGTGTTGGCTTCCTGCAAAGTCACGTAGAGAAGGCCATCCGGTCCTTCGGAGACATATTCAGGCTCGAAATCGGCCGAGGGCAGGGTGCCGGGAAACAGGCGGATACCCATCTCACGCAGGTCTTCGGCCCGGCTATCGAAGGTCTCGAACCCGAATGTCTGGACCGAACCCGCCGCCACGTCGATGATCGACAGGCTTCCTGCGGGATCTCCGGCTTCGTTCCGCTCGCCTTCGTTGGCAACAAAGATGCGGGTGCCGTCATGGGAAAAGGTGACCATGTCCGGCAGGTTGCCGGTTTCGAAAACCTGCGGCGCGGCGTCTGTATCCGACAGGTCGAACAGCACGACGAACCCGTTGGCGCTCGGGTCGGCGTTCTGCACTGCGACGGCAATGCCTGCGTCCGACACGCTTACCGAGTTCAGCCCGCCAAAACCGGAAATCTGCGTCAGATCCAGCGAACCCGCCAACCGGTTTTGTGCGAGGTCAAAGATGTCGATACGGCCTTCGGCCCCATTGGTCACGAACAATTGGCCGGCGTGATGCGACACCACTTCGGACCCTGCCTCGCCAACCCCACTGTCGAACTGCGCGATCATCGTTGCAGTAACGTTCGGATACACTTGAGCGGTCATGGACATTTCCCCTGCGAAAACCTCAAGAAATTGATCGGATCGCAACGAGAACCTGCCCGCCGGAACCTCCGGCGGACGCGTAATCCGGGAATGTAACAATCATAGAACGGAAAGATGACCGTTTTCCTTCGCCGGTTCCTGTGCGTCGGGCACATGAAAAAGGCCCCCGCACATCGTGCGGAGGCCTGTTGTTCAGTGACTGGTGCCGTCGCTCAGTGCGCGTGGCTCTTGTCCCAGTCTTCCCGCTTGGGCAGCGTCTCGAACGTATGTTCGGGCGGCGGGCAGGGCAGGGTCCATTCCAGCGTGTCGGCGTATTCGTTCCAGTAGTTGTTCTGGGTGACGCGGGCACCACGGGTGAGCGTGTAGAACACGATGCCGAAGAACAGGATGAACGAAGCGAACGAGATGAACGCACCCCAGGACGAGATGTAGTTCCAGTAGGCGAAGGCTTCCGGGTAGTCGATGTAACGACGCGGCATGCCCTGACGGCCCAGGAAGTGCTGGGGGAAGAAGGTCAGGTTGGCGCCGATGAAGAACATCCAGAAGTGAACCTTGCCCCAGAACTCGGGGTACTGGCGGCCCGACATCTTGCCCAGGTAGAAATACATGCCGGCAAAGATCGCGAACACGGCGCCCAGCGACATCACGTAGTGGAAGTGTGCAACCACGTAGTAGGTGTCGTGATAGGCACGGTCCAGCGAGGCCTGGCTCAGCACCACGCCTGTCACGCCGCCGACGGTGAACAGGAACAGGAAGCCGAAGGCAAAGAGCATCGGCGTCTTGAACTCGATCGAACCGCCCCACATGGTGGCGATCCAGCTGAACACCTTGACGCCCGTAGGCACCGCGATGACCATCGTGGCCAGCATGAAATAGGCCTGCTGGTGCAGCGACATGCCGACAGTGTACATGTGGTGCGCCCACACGACAAAGCCCAGCGCGCCGATCGCGATGATTGCCCAGACCATCGGCAGGTAGCCGAAGACGGGCTTGCGCGAGAAGGTGGCGATCACGTGAGAGATGATGCCGAAGCCGGGCAGGATCACGATATACACTTCCGGGTGGCCGAAGAACCACAGGATGTGCTGGTACAGGATCGGGTCGCCGCCGCCAGCTGGGTCAAAGAAGGTGAAGCCGAAGTTGCGGTCCATCAGCAGCATGGTGATCGCACCGGCCAGAACCGGCAGCGACAGCAGGATCAGCCACGAGGTGACAAAGATCGACCACGCGAACAGCGGCACCTTGAACAGGGTCATGCCCGGCGCGCGCATATTCAGGAAGGTGGTGATCATGTTGATCGCACCCAGGATCGAGGAGGCGCCCGACAGGTGCACGGCGAAAATCGCCAGGTCCATCGACATGCCGCCCTCGGTGGTGGACAGCGGCGGGTAGAGAACCCAGCCCACGCCCGAACCCAGCTGGTCGTTGCCACCCGGCGTCAGCAGCGAGGCGACGCCCAGCGAAGTACCGGCGACATAAAGCCAGAACGACAGGTTGTTCATGCGCGGGAACGCCATGTCCGGCGCACCGATCTGCAACGGCATGAAGAAGTTGCCGAAGCCGCCGAACAGCGCCGGGATCACCACGAAGAACATCATCAGGACGCCGTGATAGGTGATCATCACGTTCCAGACGTGGCCGTTGGGGGTACAGGGATCGGCCATGAAGCCTTCCATGCACATGTACTGCACGCCCGGATGCATCAGCTCGAGCCGCATGTAGACGGTCATCAGGACCGAGATCAGACCGGCGATGGCCGAAAAGATCAGGTACAGGATCCCGATGTCCTTGTGGTTGGTCGACATGAACCAGCGGGTAAAGAAACCGCGGTTGTCCTCATGCCCGTGACCATGAATGGCTGCGTCTGCCATTTAGGTGCCTCCTTGCAGATTTTACGCGCAGCCCGGAAACTCCGGGCCACGCGGATTCCCGCTGGTTTTAGAATGTGAGCCGTGCCGCATCAATGGTGGAGTTTGATCTGGATCAAGATAAATGGCCGCACCCCCTTGAACACTGCGGCTTTCTCGGCCTCGGGCAGCCAGCGAAACAGGGGGTGCATGTGAGGCCTTCATGAGGGTCTGAACGATTTCATCGCCAAGCACCCCGGCCGCGTCCCGGAGACAATGCCGCCGGAAGCGTCTGCGGCCCCCGGAAAGTTCGTCAACGTATTTGAGCTTCACCTTCGCCACTGCCGCAAATGTCCCATTTGTGCCCCGAAAAGTGTCCCGGGACGGGCGCTACACGGCTGATTTCTTGAAAAACAGGGCCTTCAAGGCCAAGTTATGGTGCGGTCGAGAAGACTCGAACTTCCACGGGAGTTACCCCACAGCGACCTCAACGCTGCGCGTCTACCAATTCCGCCACGACCGCACTGTCTGTGACTTGGTAGAGCGGCGTATAGACGAGGGTTGCGGCGATGTGAAGAGGCAAAAACACGTTGCTTTGAATTCTCCTTCCGCGCCCGATATACTAACCGAACACGTTCAAGACCCGTGCGCCAAGGAGACCGGAATGACCGTCGAAACCACTCGTCCCATCGTGCAGATCGATATCGTGTCGGATGTGGTTTGCCCGTGGTGCATCGTCGGTTTTCTTCAGCTGGACCGGGCGCTTGCGCAAACCGGCGCCCTTGCGCGGCTGCGTTGGCATCCGTTCGAACTCAATCCGGGCATGGGGCCGGAAGGGCAGGACCTGCGCGCGCATATCATGGAAAAATACGGCTCGACTGCCGAGCAGAGCCAAACTGCTCGCGCACGGCTGACGGCGATCGGGGCCGAACTGGGGTTTGCCTTCAACTTTTCCGATGACAGCCGGATCGTGAATACCTTTCGCGCCCACCAGCTGCTTGACTGGGCCGAGGGGCAAGGCCGCCAGCATCCGTTGAAGATGGCCTTGTTCGCGGCCTATTTCTCCGAAGGCAGGGATGTCTCGGACGATGAGGTTCTGATCAAGGCGGTCACGGCTGCCGGGCTCGATCCGGAGGCCGCGCGGTCGGCGCTTGCCTCGGGCGCGCATGTGGACAGAGTGCGCGAAAAAGAGGCGTTCTGGACCTCGCGCGGGATCTCTGGCGTGCCGTCAATGGTGTTTGGCGGCAAGTACCTTCTGACCGGGGCACAGGGGGTGGAGAATTACGCGCAGGTCATCGGGCGCTGTCTGACCGAGGCCGCCTGACCCCTTTCATCATGCCCTTGCCCCGGCTATTGAACGCACATGGAATGGAAGATCACCGACGGGTTGACCGATTACGAAGAGGCCGTGGCCTTCATGGAGGCGCGCGCCGCGGCTATCGCCGCGGGCGAGGCGGAAGAATGCATCTGGCTGCTGGAACATCCGCCGCTTTATACCGCCGGGACCTCGGCCCGGCGCGAGGATCTGACCGACCCGGACCGTTTTCCGGTCCATGGAAGCAAGCGGGGCGGGCAATATACCTATCACGGCCCCGGTCAGCGGGTGGTCTATGTCATGCTCGACGTCGGCAAGCGTGGTCACGACGTGCGCCGCTTCGTCCAGCAGCTTGAGGAATGGGTGATCGCGGCGCTGGCAGAGTTCAACGTGCGGGGCGAAATCCGCGAAGGGCGTGTCGGCGTCTGGGTGCGTCGCGACGACAAGCCGCTTACAGTCAGCGGGAAACCGGCCGAGGACAAGATTGCCGCCATCGGAATCCGCATTCGGAAGTGGGTCAGTTTTCACGGCATTTCGATCAATGTCGAACCCGACCTCGAGCATTTTTCCGGTATCGTGCCCTGCGGAATCAGCGAATTCGGAGTTACCTCTCTGGTCGATCTGGGGTTGCCCGTGACCCTGGCCGATGTCGATGTCGCGTTGCGCAGCAGCTTTGAAAAGGTGTTCGGAGAGACTGCGGCGGTCTGACCTTCACTCAGGCAACTCGTCGATGGCATCAAGCACGACTTCGGGGCGTTCATAGATCAGGAACTGGCCGACGTTGTCCAGTTTGCGAAAACTTACGTTCGTGCGCTTTGCGGTAAATTCCTGAACCGCGTTGACCGGAACAACCGGATCCAGCGCGCCATGCAGCTGGATCACCGGCTTGCCGGTCTGGGGCAGGGCAGAGAACCAGTCCGAGACCATGACCCGCGAATCGCTGACAAAACCGTCGGTGCCGGATTGCGCGGCAAATCGATAGCCCGCGTGCATGAGTTCTGACAGATGCAAGCGGTCGACCACGGCGCGCTCGTGGCTGTCGGGGGGATAAAGCGCATCCATGAAGGTCTGGACGTTCTCGCTGTCGATCAGCGAAATACCGGCGCGTACGAAAAAGGGCAGCAGGTTTGGCGCCCAGCGCGCAGTGTACGCCATGATCCGCTGGCGCCGGGCCATGCCTGCGTAATGCTCTCGCCGAAGTATCGGGCCGCAGCCGGCCACCGCGACCATGCCGCGAATTCGCGCATCGCCACCAGCGCAGACAACATGGCCCTGAACCGATCCCGCCATATGGCCCAGGATCGCAACCCTCTTCAGCCCGAACCGGTCGATCAACTCGAGGACATGTTCGGACATGACT
The DNA here is from genome assembly GCF_900101475.1 of Ruegeria marina. Classification (GTDB taxonomy): domain Bacteria; phylum Pseudomonadota; class Alphaproteobacteria; order Rhodobacterales; family Rhodobacteraceae; genus Ruegeria_B; species Ruegeria_B marina. The sequence continues at coordinate 49,339 of NZ_FMZV01000012.1, forward strand.
TCCAAATTGGCCATCGGATCGGATACCGGATCCGATCGCCCATATCCGGGACGCACCGGTGCCAGAACGCGCAGGCCACGCTGATGAAACCGCGGCTTGAGATATTCAAGCGGGGCCATTCCGTCCAGCATGCCGTGCAGATAGATCACCGGATGCCCATCGGGTGCGCCACATTGGTAGAGCTGCATCTTGAGGCCGGTGCGCATCTCAAGAACTTCGTTTCGCAGGTCGACGGCTCCGGGATGTCCCGCAGTACTCAACTGGTTTCCACGGTCGATCAGGAATGCGACCAGCCGGATCAGGTCCACCTGTCCCGGTGCACCGGTCTTGGCCAGCACCGACTTGGTCTGGTTTCGCACCGTGTGTTCGGATTTGCGGGATTTTTCGGCAATCTCCTTCAGGCTGCGCCCATCCATCAGGTTGCGGACGATGTCCACTTCGGCCGGCGAAAGGCCGAATGAAGCGACAAGCATCCGTTCCGCCGCCGGCGTCCACTGGTAGTCGAGACCCTCGATCATCAGCTGGCCCGCCGTATCCGGACAGGTGGTGACCCGGGCGATCAGGTGACGGGGGCGTATGTCGGTGTTCAGCACCATCGTCTGCGCGTTGATCCTTCCGGCTCGCGCGGACTCCAGCAAGCCGTCGAGCATCTGTACGCTTTGTGCGGCCAGATGTGGTCTCAGCGCCGCGACGTCGGCAGGATTGTTCAGCGTTCTGCGGGCCTGACGCCCGGCTGCGCGCACCTTGCCGTCGGCGCCTGCCAGTATCACGAACCCCGGGATCCCGTTGATGCGCCGCTCGAGTTCCGACTGAGGGGCCTTTCGCCCGAGCTGTTCGAGAATAACATGTGCGCGCCGGAAATGGTCCTGCAACTCGGGATCGATAGGCAACTCCGAACCGGATGACATGTCGTCCACATCGGACAAGACGCCAGCCTGCTGCAACAGGCGCCCCAGATGATCGTCCCAGGCCGACATGACCCGGTCGTAGAGATCCGGCCGCAAGACCGTCTCGTAGATCGCTGCGATGATCTGTTCCCGGTTCTGTGCAAAGGATTTTTCGGTGTCGTCGCGAATGGGTCCACCTCCTTGATTATCCTCAACCTAGGAGAACTTTGCGCCGATACAATCGCCCGGATGGGTTATACCATCCTGATCGGCGTGAAATTGTTGTTGAAATAACCCAAATGGGTCATGCCGTGCAGGTCGGACGCATGGCAAGATCCGCAGTACCGTTCAGTGAGTGAGTGGTGTTTTCAAAAGTCGGGTGCTTGTGCCGTTCCCCATGACGGCTTCTGGCGCCAGTTGTTTCCCCTTCTGCCGCCCCGCATGTTGCGGGGCGGCAATTTTTTGGCTCAGGCCGGATTGCTGCCGATCCTGCTGGGCTGAAGGCAGGCGTGGGTGGCGCATTCCATTTCCAGTGTCGAATGACCGATCCCGAACTTCTGATCCAGCCCCGATTTGACCCGGGCCTTGATCGCGTCGGCATCCTGCCAGAATCCTGACCGCAGCACCAGATGGGCGGTCAGGGCGGACTTGTCCTCCTGCAGGCACCAAAGATGCAGGTGGTGCACGGCTTGCACCCCCTCGATGCTCTCGACATAGTCGGCGACCTGTTCCGGATCGAGGCCGGGCGGCGTGCCCAGCATCAGGATGCGTACGGTCCCGCCGATCTCGGAGCGGACATGCCACAGGATGTAGGTCGCGATCATCAGTGTCACGAGCGGATCGACCCAGGTCCAGCCGAACCGGATGACGGCCACCCCGGCCACGATCACGGCAACCGAACCCAGCGCATCGGCGACATTGTGCAGGAAGGCGGCCCGGATGTTGATCGAGGTTCTGGACAGCGACCAGGTCAAGGCGGCGGTCACAAGGTCGACGACCAAAGCCAGCGCGGCAATCCAGACCACCAGCCAGCCGTCGATCGGCTGCGGGTCGATGAAGCGCATCACGCCCTCGTAGGCCAGAAACAGCGCCAGGACGACCAGAGTGGTGTAGTTGACCAGCGCGGCCACCACCTCGATCCGGCCATAGCCGAAGCTCATACGGTTGTCGGCGGGTCGCCGGGCGACCTTGCGCGCAAGGAAGGCGATGATCAGGGCCACCGCATCCGAGAAGTTGTGCAGCGCGTCCGCGATCAGCGCCAGCGAGCCGGACAGCAGACCGCCCACAATTTGCGCCAGGGTCAACGCGATGTTGACTGCGATGGCCCAGGCGACACGCTGGTCGCCTGCGGCAGCGTCAACATGATGATGGCCGTGGCCATGATGATCCTGTGTCATCCGGATGCGTTCCTCGTACCGGTTCGCAGCCCTGGCTCGTCCCTGCAGCGGCCGCAGGTTCAAGAGGCCCGCATGACATTTTCAGTCCAATGCGGCCCGGATCTTCTCGGCCTGTTCGGCGATCAGAGTCATGTCACCCATCTTTCCGGGTGGACGCAGCGGCTGGCCCTCGTACCGGGGCAGGACATGGACATGCAGATGAAACACCTCCTGCCCGCCCACGGCCTCGTTGAACTGTTGCAGGGTGACGCCCCCGGCGCCCAAGGCTTTCATCACGGCATGGCTGAGCTTCTGGACCGTCTTCATGACGGCGGCCATCTGTTCCGGGCTGGCGTCGAGCACATTGCGGCAGGGCGTTTTCGGGATCACCAGCAGATGCCCGTCTGCGCGGGGCATGATGTCCATGAAGGCCAGCGTATCGTCGTCCTCGTAAACGCGGGTCGACGGGATTTCGCCGCGCAGGATCCGGGCGAAGATGTTGTCGGGATCGTAGTCCATGTCGGGCATCCGTTCTGTCTGGGCTGTCGGGAAGAGTTGTGGGCGAGAGGAAGCGCGGGGTCAAGCCGGCCTTCGGGCAAGCCGGGCAATCCGGACAGCGGTCGACGGCTGGAGTTGCCGGCTCGAACGCCCGCGGTTCCGGAACGCGGCCGGTCCGCGTGCCGCGAAGCCATGTTTGGGTGTTCGAACCGGCCTTTCAGCGACTATGATCGACGACGGCTATCAGTGCCAACGGCAGTGCAGGAAGGTTGTATCCCCATGGCGGATTGGTTCGGCATCTCCTTTCGTCGAGGCCAGGAACCGCCTGGGGCGCGTGAACGCCGAAGCGGGGGAACCTGATGAAGCTTTTCCCAGGCTCCCATCGCTCGTTCCGAAGGGAAAATCCACTGGACCCGGTCCTGCAAGCCCGACTGCATTTGTCGCAGGACGACCGGTTCCGCCTGGGCTTCGTGCGCCTGTGCCTGAATGCGGCGGATGCCGTCAGCCGGCTGGTCCTTCGCCGGCCGTTTGTCGCCCTGCGCGAGACCGAAGATTTGCTGGACGAGATTGCCGGCCTCACCGGCAAGCCTCTGGTCGAGCACATTCTGGACCGCAACGGAGGAACGACGATCACCGCGCATGGACTGGACAATGTCCCGGCCAAGGGACGGGTGATCATCGCTGCGACGCATCCTACCGGAATGTTCGATTTCGTCGCACATGCCGGCGCCTTGCTGGCGCGGCGTCCGGATCTCAAGGTGCTCGCCAACCGGGAAACCGAACGGTTCCTCGGTGAGGACAGCATCGTCCCGGTCGATATCGACAAAACAAACCGCGCCGTTTCGGCCAGCACGACCTTTGCCGCGATGGAACGGCATCTGATGGGCGAGGGCGCCTTGCTGGTGTTCGGGTCGGGCCGTGTGCCATTCCTGCGGAACGGTCATCTGGTCGAGCCGGACTGGCGCGGCGGGACAACCCGCATTTCGCGACTTTGCAGTGCGCCAATCGTGCCAGCGGCGCTGGATGCGCGCAACACCGGCTATTATTATGGTCTTCGCAGGTTCGCGCAGTTTCTGGGCGGCGGCGACGACAATTTCGGCGCCATGGTCGGATCCCTGCGCTATGCGGCGGAACTGATGGAGAAACTGGGCGGCTCCTACGACGTTTTCTATGCCAGGCCATGGCCGCCGGGTGCCCGGCCCCAAGAGCTGAAGGCCAGCGCAGAGGCGCTGGTGCCGGGTCTGTACCGGACAGGGGCGTCGCAGAGGGCACAAGACCGGCAGGGCCGATGACACCGAACCGACCGGACCTTTGCAAAGCGCGGCTCGGGGCGATAATCTCGACGACAGAGCGGAGGTGAAACATGGCCGGAGGCTGGGCCCGTGACGGTGCGGTGAGCGAACAGATCGAGGCGTCGATTTCCGACGAACTTGCGCGGATGAAAGCGCGCAAGGCGCCGGTGGGCGAGAGCCTGACCCATTGCGCCGAATGCGACGAGGAAATCCCCCGGGCCCGGCGGCAGGCGCTGCCGGGTGTGAAGCTTTGCCTCGACTGCCAGCAAGAGCGTGACGGTGCCTATAAGGCACGCGGGGGCATCAACCGTCGCGGGTCCAAGGACAGCCAGTTGAAATGACAGGCTTTCAGGCCGCGCTTTTGCGGCCCGGCCCGATGCCTCCGATGCGGTCCAGCAGCGCCAGAACCTTCTCGACACCCTCGCCATGGCGGATCGAAGTGAAAACGAAGGGGCGTTCTCCGCGCATGCGCGCGGCGTCCCGCTCCATCACGCCCAGATCCGCGCCCACATATGGCGCAAGATCGGTCTTGTTGATCACCAGTATGTCAGACCGGGTAATCGCGGGCCCGCCCTTGCGCGGGATCTCCTCGCCTGCGGCCACGTCGATCACGTAAAGGGTCACATCCGCCAGTTCCGGGCTGAAGGTAGCCGACAGGTTGTCGCCGCCCGATTCGATCAGCACGATTTCGACTTCCGGATGGCGGCGCACCATTTCGGCCACCGCGGCCAGGTTGATCGAGGCATCCTCGCGGATGGCGGTATGCGGGCAACCGCCGGTCTCGACGCCGATCACCCGGTCCTGTGGCAGGATCTGCATGCGCATCAGCGCCTCGGCATCCTCCTGCGTGTAGATGTCGTTGGTGATCACGCCGATGGAATGGGTGTCGCGCAGCGCACGGGCCAGGGCGGCGGTCAGGCTGGTCTTGCCCGCGCCCACCGGGCCGCCGATGCCGACGCGCAGGGGGCCGTTCATCTGGGTCATGTTCGGAATATCCTCGGTTCCTGGGTTTCATGTTGCATCGCCGCGATCTCGGCCAGAAAGGCGGTGCCTGACAGGGCGGACAGATCCGACGCCAGAGCCGCCTCGGCCCGCGCGGCGCAGCGGGGCGCCATCCGGTGGACCAGCGCCTGCGCCGCCGTCTGGCCCAGCGGCATCAACCTTTGCGCTGCCGAGACAAGGTTGGCGACGAAGGCGTGCAGATACATCTTGGCGGCAAGATGCAGCGGCAGGCCCAAAGCATGCGCCGCGCAGCCGAGCGCGACCGGATAGGTCAATTCGGTATCGTCCCCGCCCCAGACCCGCGACGTGACCCTGACAAATGCCGCGCCCTGCTGGACGGTCTCGATCCGGCGTTCGACAGGGCCGGCAAAGGCCCGCGCCATCGCGTCGATCTCTTGCACCTCGTCCCTTGTGGCCGCGCGCGCCGCCGCAATCAGAAACAGGGCATCGGACCAGCCCGCGCCAAATTCGAGCAGGTCGCAAAGCCAGTTCTCCAGATCGTCCGCATCCGCCACCGCGCCGGTCTGCACCAGCCGCTCCAACCCGTGGGAATAGGCAAATGACCCAACGGGATAGGCGGGCGACAGCCATTGCGCCAGGGTCAGCAGATCAAGGTCAGTGGCCATGGGCGTGAGGGGAACCCTGCGCGTGAGAATGCCCGTGGTCATGCCCGTGAGTGCGCCCGTGCCCATAGGCCCCGCCTTCGGGCGCAAAGGGGGCGTGGATCTCGCTCACCTGCGCGCCGAGCCTTTCCAGCATGTCGCGAATCACGTGGTCCTGCCGGATCAGCAACCGGTCCGCCTCGATCTGGCAGGGCGTATGGCGGTTGCCGATATGCCAGGCCAGCCGGGTCAGGTTGTCGCCCGTCACTGCCAGCAGCGGTTCGTTTGCGGCGACCACCTCGATCAGGCGCCCGTCGCTGAGTTCAAAGGCGTCGCCGCCGTCCAGCGACGTGGTCTGGGCCAGATCGACAAGGAAATCCTCGCGATGCAGGGTGGTCAGCATCCTGCGGCGCAGGAAACGGTTTTCGTAGGTGAGCAGGACGGACCCGTCCGCCTCGCTCCAGTCGCCGTGACGGCGGATCCTCTGGGTGGTGGCTACTTGCATCTCGGCTCCCTTCAGAACAGGAAATAGCGTTGTGCCATGGGCAGGACTTCGGCCGGCTGGCAGGTGAGCAATTCTCCATCCGCGCGCACCTCGTAGGTTTCGGGATGGACTTCGACACGCGGCAGGGCATCGTTCAGCTTCAGATCCCGTTTGCCGATGGCGCGGGTATTCCTGACAGCCAGCGTCTGCTTGGCCAGTCCAAGCCTTGCCCGGACACCATCGGCCTGCGCCGCCTCGGAAACGAAGATCACCGCCGAGTTCTCGACCGAGCGGCCATAGGCGCCCCACATGGGCCGGGAATAGACCGGCTGCGGGGTCGGGATCGAAGCATTGGGGTCGCCCATCTGGGCGCAAACGATAGTGCCGCCCAGCAGCACCATCTCGGGCTTGACGCCGAAGAAGGCGGGGTTCCACAGCACCAGATCGGCGCGCTTGCCCTCCTCGATGCTGCCGATCTCATGCGCAATCCCATGCGCAATCGCCGGGTTGATCGTGTATTTCGCGATATAGCGGCGAACCCGGAAATTGTCGTTGTCGCCGGTTTCCTTAGGCAAACGGCCGCGCTGTTTCTTCATCTTGTCCGCAGTCTGCCAGGTGCGGATCAGCACCTCGCCTACGCGGCCCATCGCCTGGCTGTCGGACGCGATGATGGAAAACGCCCCCATGTCGTGCAGGATGTCCTCGGCCGCGATGGTCTCGCGCCGGATGCGGCTTTCGGCGAATGCCACGTCCTCGGGGATCGACTTGTCGAGATGGTGGCAGACCATCAGCATGTCGAGATGCTCCTCGACCGTGTTCACGGTAAAGGGGCGCGTGGGGTTGGTCGAGGACGGCAGGACATGCTCCTCGCCACAGATCTTGATGATGTCCGGGGCATGGCCGCCGCCCGCGCCCTCGGTGTGAAAGGCGTGGATGGTGCGGCCCTTCATGGCGGCCACGGTATTTTCGACAAAGCCGGATTCGTTGAGTGTATCGGTGTGGATCATCACCTGCACGTCCCAGGCGTCGGCAACCGACAGGCAGCAGTCGATGGCTGCGGGCGTGGTGCCCCAATCCTCGTGCAGTTTCAGGGCGCAGGCTCCGGCCAGCACCTGTTCCTCGAGCGCGGCGGGGAGCGAGGCGTTGCCCTTGCCCGCAAAGGCCAGGTTCATCGGGAAGGCGTCGGCCGCCTGGAGCATCCGCCCGATATGCCAGGGACCGGGGGTGCAGGTGGTGGCCAGTGTTCCATGCGCGGGACCGGTGCCGCCGCCCAGCATCGTGGTCAGGCCCGAATGCAGCGCGTCCTCGATCTGTTGCGGGCAGATGAAATGGATGTGACTGTCGAACCCGCCTGCCGTCAGGATGCGGCCTTCGCCCGCGATCGCCTCGGTGCCGGGGCCGACAATGATGTCGACGCCTGGCTGGCTATCCGGGTTGCCGGCCTTGCCGATCTTGTGGATGCGCCCGTCCTTCAGGCCCACGTCGGCCTTGTAGATGCCGGTCCAATCGACGATCAGCGCATTGGTGATGACCGTGTCGACGGCGCCCGCCGCGCGCGTGGTCTGGCTTTGTCCCATTCCGTCGCGGATCACCTTGCCGCCCCCGAACTTGACCTCTTCGCCATAGGTGGTCAGGTCGCGCTCGACCTCGATGAAAAGCTCGGTGTCGGCCAGCCGCACCCGGTCGCCCGTGGTCGGGCCATACATGGCGGCATAGTCCGAGCGTTTGATCTCAGCCGGCATCAGAGTTCCCCCATGATCTGACCGTTGAACCCGAAAATGCGGCGATTCCCGCCGATGGGGATCAACTGCACCTCTCGCCGCTGGCCCGGTTCGAACCGAACGGCGGTGCCGGCTGCGATGTCGAGCCGCATCCCGCGCGCTGCGGCCCGGTCGAAGTCGAGCGCGGGGTTGGTTTCCGCGAAATGGTAGTGCGAGCCGACCTGCACCGGCCGGTCGCCGGTATTGGCCACTACCAGAGTGACCACCGTTCGCCCGGCATTCAGCGTGATCGTGCCGGAGGCCGTCAGTACTTCTCCCGGGATCATTTGCGGATCCTGAGCCCGGCCAGCAACGCCAGGCCACATGCGGTCAGACCCAGCGAAACGGCCAGCCAGTCGCCGGAACCATGCGGATGCATATGCGTGCCCTCATGCGCCAGTACGGGCGCGGCCAGCAGGATCAGGGAAAGCGATAGAAGGTGTTTCATGAGCATGTCTCCTCAGCGGATGGGTTCGTGAACGGTGACGAGCTTGGTGCCGTCGGGAAAGGTGGCCTCGACCTGGACCTCGGGGATCATCTCGGGTACGCCCTCCATGCATTGGGCGCGGGTGACGACCTGTGCGCCGGCTTCCATCATGTCGGCGACCGAGCGCCCGTCACGGGCTCCTTCGACAACGGCGTCGGTGATCAGGGCGATGGCCTCGGGGTAGTTCAGCCTGACGCCGCGCGCCAGACGGCGGCGCGCCACTTCGGCGGCCATGGCGATGAGCAGCTTGTCTTTTTCGCGTGGGGTCAGTTGCATGTCAGATCATCCAGGGTCTTGGCAGAGAGTGGCAGGTCAGGCGGTTCAGCATTGGAACCAGCGTTTGGCGCAGCAGGAAGCTGTCGGCGGCCAACAGGCGGATCAGCAGCATGTCCTCGCCCACGAGGCTGGCGCCTCCGGTGGCAGGCAAGGCGGCGCGGATCCAGGCCAGGTGCGCGGGGGCATCCGGTCGGATCAGTACAAGGCTGGCGATCGCGCCGGCGCCGCCGGCCACATGCGGGCGGGCCAGTTGTGCGCTGATGTCGCCGGCGAAATCCAGCCTGTCGATATACGCGGGCTTGCCGCTGCGGACTATTTCGATTCGATCGGAAAACCATGCTCGATCAATCGTTTCCCCCATGGCGGCACGACCGAACACGAGCGATTCCGCAAGCAGCAACCGCGCATCTGTGGCAAGGTCGATCCGCAGGCTGCGCGCAATCCTGCACCCGTTGAACAGGATGGTTTCCTGCGGCAGCCAGTTGAGTTCAGCGCCAGCCTCCGCGCGAAGGCGTGTGTCAATGCGGCCCGGCTCTGCATCGCGGGCGCGGTAGGCGCGCTCGGCGGCCTGCGTCGTCAGTGTCGCGGCAGCGCCCGGACCGACCTCGGCGCGCAAGGAGAACCGGTCGCCGCCGGTCACGCCTCCGGCCGTATTGACAAGAACCGCTTGCGCGGCAGCACTCGAGCGGCGCGGGAAAAGCAGCTTGAGCGACCCTGACTGGCGCAGGCCAGACAGTTCGCCGCGGCCTTCGCGCAACTTGAACGAAACCGCCACCGCGCCCTCGGCCCGTGGTTGGGTCGTGGCGGTCGGCCGGGACTCTATGTGGTGCACTGCGGTAATGGCGATGTCCTCGGGGCGGGCGTTTCGTTGCTCAAAGTGACAGCACAGCCTCGCGGCCAAGTCAGTGATCGCAGGCAGTTTGAAAGGTGATACCGCAATGACTGCCTAAATAGTGGGCGATATCGCCAAGGTATGCTCAAAAATGGGGCGAGTGATCTCGTGAGCGCTCCGGCAATTCAACGACCTGTTGCGCCGGATGCTGCAATGCAGAAGCGATAAGGGTGCCCGAGTTGAGGAGAACTGCTCCGAATGCGGGTGTGTGGCGACCAGACGAATTGGAGCTCTGACCGGCCGCCACACGGATGCAACACGTTGTTGCAGGGGTGACCTAGGCCGTAATGCCCGGCTGGGCAAGGCCCGGAAGCGCGCCCCTGCGAGGAGACAAACATGACCCAACTGAAATCCTCTCTCGCAACTGCCGCGCTGCTCGCCGCGTTCGGCGCCCCGGCCATGGCTGCCGACTGCCCGATCAAGGTGGGCGTGCTGCATTCGCTGTCCGGGACCATGGCGATCTCGGAAACCACGCTGAAGGACACCATGCTGATGCTGATCGAACAGCAGAACGCCAAGGGCGGTCTGCTGGGCTGCGAGCTTGAAGCCGTGGTGGTCGATCCCGCCTCGGACTGGCCGCTCTTCGCCGAAAAGGCACGCGAGTTGCTGACCGTGCATAATGTGGATGTGATCTTCGGCAACTGGACCAGCGTCAGCCGCAAATCGGTGCTGCCGGTGATCGAGGAACTGAACGGTCTGCTGTTCTATCCGGTCCAGTACGAGGGCGAGGAGAGCTCGAAGAACGTGTTCTACACCGGTGCTGCGCCGAACCAGCAGGCGATCCCGGCGACCGATTATTTCCTCGAGGAACTGGGCGTCGAGAAATTCGCGCTGCTGGGCACCGACTATGTCTATCCCCGGACCACCAACAACATCCTCGAATCCTATCTCAAGCAGAAAGGCATCGCGGAGGCCGATATCTTCGTCAACTACACGCCCTTCGGCCATTCCGACTGGTCCAAGATCGTGGCCGACGTGGTAGCACTTGGCGCCGATGGCAAGAAGGTGGGCGTGATCTCGACCATCAACGGGGACGCAAACATCGGCTTCTACAAGGAGCTTGCGGCTGCGGGCGTATCCGCCGACGACATTCCGGTGGTGGCCTTCTCGGTCGGCGAGGAAGAACTGTCTGGTCTCGATACCACCAACCTGGTCGGGCATCTCGCGGCCTGGAACTACTTCCAGTCGGCCGATACCGAGATCAATGCCGAGTTCGTGAAGGCCTGGAAGGCCAGGATGGGCGAGGACCGCGTGACCAACGACCCGATGGAGGCTCATTACATCGGCTTCAACATGTGGGTGAACGCGGCCACCGCCGCAGGAACCACCGATGTGGACGCCGTGCGCAGCGCCATGTACGGGCAGGAATTCCCCAACCTGACCGGCGGCACAGCCGTCATGCTTCCCAACCATCACCTGGCCAAGCCGGTGCTGATCGGAGAGATCCAGGCTGATGGCCAGTTCGACATCATCAGCCAGACCTCCGAGGTTCCCGGCGACGCCTGGACCGACTTCCTGCCGGAATCGGCGGTGCTGATGTCGGATTGGAAGGACCTTGGCTGCGGCATGTACAACACCCAGACAAAGACCTGCGTGCAGACCCTGTCCAACTACTGATCGGGACAGACGGGAAGGGGCGCTCCGCCCCTTCCGACCACAGGCGGATTTCACGACATGACAAGATTGATGATCGCGCTGACCGCGCTGTTTCTGCTGTGCACGCAGGCGATGGCGCAAGACGCCACGGTTCAGAGCGTACTCCAGGCCCATCGCGAGACGATCGAGAAGGGCTCGCGCAAGTCGATCGGCGCGGCGATCGACGCGATTGCCGCCAGCGGATTACCGCAGGCACAGGACGTGCTTCAGGTCTGGGCCGCCAAGGAGATGTGGCAGCGTGGCGGCGACGGGCTGTTCTTTCGAGGGGTCGAGAAAACCGGTCGCCAGGTGGAACTGTTCGATTTCGACAGCGGGCAGAGCGTGGGAATGCTCGACCGTGATGATCTGGAGCAGATCAAGCCCAACAGCGGGGTACGTGCCCTGATCGGCACGGCGCTGGTGCAGTTCCAGTTGTCCGATCCCGACCCGATCCGGCGGGCCGAGGCGCTGGACGCGATCCAGCGCAGCCCGGCTGCCGAGTTGCTGGCCCCCCTGCGCGCCTCGATTCCGGCGGAACCCGACCCGGCGCTGAAAGACCGCAAGATGCGGGTGGAGCGCTTGCTGACCATGGCCTACGACCCTGACGACCAGGCCCGGATCACTGCTATCGAGGATATGTCGGGCGACCTGGGGGTCGACATGCGCGCGACGCTGAACCCCTTGCTCGTGACCCGTATCGTGCTGGCCGAAGGGCTGCCCGCAACCGCCAACATCCGGCGCGAAGTGAAGCCGGGCGATCCGGCGCTTGGCCTGGCGGCCGCCTATGACATGCTGATCGCGGCTGGTCTGGCCCAGCCGATCCCGGATGCAGAGGCCCGCAAGGCGCTTCTGATCGAGCACGCCGCCGACGGGCTGGTTGCCGGAATCCCCCTCCATCAACTGGACACCCAGGCAGCGCGAGATGCGGCCTATGTGCAACTGGCTCAGGCCGGGCTGGTGCCGCGCTGGTCCACCGCCGAGGCGCCCGAGGTGGTGGTGACGCGGCACCGCTTTGTCGAAGTTTACAACGAACCCTCTGCCGCGGTTACCGAAGCGGCGGAACAGGCGCTGGACGAGATCGAGATGCGCGTCGGCCTGAACCAGGCGTTCGATCTGGGGCTGGACGCGCTTTCGCTCGCCTCGATCTACTTTCTGGCCGCCATAGGTCTGGCCATCACCTTCGGCGTCATGGGGGTGATCAACATGGCCCATGGCGAATTCATCATGATGGGGGCCTATACCGGCTACATGGTGCAGCAGGTCATCGCCGATCACACGCTGTCGATCCTGGTGGCGATCCCGCTGGCCTTTGCCGTCACCTTTGCCGCCGGTGTCGCGATGGAGCGGCTGGTGATCCGGCATCTCTACAACCGGCCGCTGGAAACGCTGCTGGCCACCTTCGGCATCTCGATCGCCATGCAGCAACTGGCCAAGAACATCTTCGGCACGCAAGCGCGCCCGCTGACCGCGCCGGGCTGGCTGGACGGGGCCTGGGTGCTGAACGACGTGGTGTCGATCAGCTATATACGCATCGCTATCTTTGTCCTTGCGCTGATCTTTCTGGGCCTATTCCTGTTCATCATGCGGCGCACCCGTCTGGGGCTGGAGACCCGCGCGGTCACCCAGAACCCGCGCATGGCGGCGTCGATGGGCATCAACCCCGACCGCATCAACATGCTGACCTTCGGTCTCGGCTCCGGCATCGCGGGCATCGCGGGCGTCGCCATCGGCCTCTTTGCCAAGGTCACATCGGAGTTGGGCAGCGATTACATCGTTCAAAGCTTCATGACCGTGGTGGTGGGCGGCGTCGGCAACATCTGGGGCACGCTGGCGGGTGCGGCGATGATCGGCACGCTGCAAAAGGGGATCGAATGGCTCAACCCCTCGAACACTCTGGCGGCGCAGACCTACATGATCATCTTCATCATCATCTTCATTCAGTTCCGGCCACGGGGGATCATTGCCCTCAGGGGTCGCGCGGCGGGGGATTGACGCCATGAGGGATTCATTCGTCGCGCGGCATCCTTCGGTGCTGATCTTCCTGGCCCTGCTGGCGCTTTTTACCCTGGGCGTGACCGTTCTGGCCGAAGGCTTCGGCATCGGCCTGATCTCGACCAGTTTCGTCAAGACACTGGGCAAGACGATGTGCCTGTGCCTGATCGCGGTCGCGATGGACCTGATCTGGGGCTATTGCGGCATTCTCAGCCTCGGCCACTTCGCGTTTTTCGGGCTGGGCGGTTACATGATCGGCATGTGGCTGATGTATGAACGCACCCGGCTCATCGTCGAAGGGTCGCTGGCCCAGGGCGCGTTGCCGCCCACGGAACAGGAAATCGTGGCTGCCATCGGCACCCAGATCTTCGGCGTGGTGGGCTCGTCCGAGTTTCCGCTGGTCTGGGCCTTCGCCGACAGCCTTGCCCTGCAACTGGCGCTGGTGGTGCTGGTGCCGGGTCTGCTGGCGCTGGTATTCGGTTGGCTGGCCTTCCGCAGCCGGGTGACCGGCGTCTACCTGTCGATCCTGACCCAGGCGATGACGCTGGCGCTGGCGCTTTACCTCTTCCAGAACGACAGCGGGCTGCGCGGCAACAACGGCTTGTCGGGGTTGCAGAACCTGCCGGGCGTCGAGGCGCCGCAATCGGTTGTCAGCCTGTGGTTCTTCTGGGCCTCGGCGCTGGCGCTGGCGCTGGGCTACCTGCTGGCGGCCTGGATCGTTTCGGGCAAGTTCGGCTCGGTCATCCGCGGTATACGCGACAACGAGGCGCGGGTGCGCTTCCTCGGCTATTCGGTCGAGATCTACAAGCTGGCCGTCTTCACCCTGACCGCCTGCATCGCCGGGATTGCCGGGGCGCTCTATTACCCGCAGGCGGGTATCGTGAACCCGGCCGAGATTGCGCCCATCGCCTCGATCTACCTCGCCGTCTGGGTCGCCATCGGCGGGCGCGGGCGGCTTTACGGCGCGGTGATCGGGGCCGCGTTCGTCAGCCTGGTGTCCTCGTGGTTCACCGGCGGCCAGATCCCCGACCTGGCGCTGGGTCCGCTGACGATCAGATGGGTGGACTGGTGGACCATCGTCCTGGGCCTGTCCTTCGTGCTGGTCACGCTGTTTGCGCCCTCGGGCATCGGCGGGCTTTTCGATCTCTGGCAGGGGCGGCGCCATCCCGACCGGCACGGGGCGGACCTGGGGCCCAACGCGGGCGCGCTGCGCGAAAAGGAGGCCACGGAATGAGCACGCTTCTCGAAGTTTCCGGCGTCTCGGTCAGTTTCGACGGGTTCAAGGCGATCAACAACCTGTCCTTCCGCATCGGTCAGGCCGAGATGCGGGCGGTGATCGGTCCCAACGGGGCCGGCAAGACCACCTTCATGGACATCGTCACCGGCAAGACCCGGCCCGACGAGGGGCGGGTGCTGTGGGGCGAGCGCAGCCAGTCGCTGCTGGGCATGTCAGAAGCGCAGATCGCGCGGGCCGGGATCGGGCGCAAGTTCCAGAAGCCCACCGTGTTCGAGGACCAAAGCGTGCACGAAAACCTGCTGATGGCGCTCAAGGGCCGTCGCGGCCCCTGGGCGGTGCTGTTCTACCGGCCGGCGGCAGCCGATCTTGCGCGGGTCGACGAACTGGCGGCCGAGATCGGCCTTGCCGATCACCTGGCGCGCAAGGCCGGAGAGCTGTCGCACGGGCAGAAGCAGTGGCTGGAGATCGGCATGCTGCTGGCGCAGGAACCGCGCCTGCTGCTGGTCGACGAACCTGCCGCCGGCATGACCCCGGCCGAACGCGAACACACCACCGCCATTCTGGTCGAGGCCGCGAAAACCCGCGCCGTCGTGGTGGTGGAACATGACATGGAGTTCGTGCGCCGGTTGAGCTGCAAGGTCACCGTCCTGCACGAAGGTGCGGTCCTGGCCGAGGGCAGCCTCGATCACGTGACTGCCGACCAACGGGTCATCGACGTTTACCTGGGACGCTGACACATGCTGAAGATCGACGATATCACCCTGCATTACGGCCATTCGCGCATTCTGGACGGCATCTCGATGGAGGCTCGCGCGGGCGAGGTGACCTGCCTCATGGGCTCGAACGGAGTGGGCAAGACCAGCCTGATCAAGGCGATTGCCGGAACGCATCAGCGCTCGGGCGGGCAACTCACGCTGGATGGCGAGGCGCTGGGCGTGTTGCCCGCACATGCGATGGCGCGCAAGGGCGTGGCGCTGGTGCCGCAGGGGCGCGAGATATTCCCGCTGCTCAGCGTGCGCGAAAACCTCGAAACCGGGTTCGGCTGCCTGCCGCGCGCCGACTGGCAGGTTCCCGAGGAGATGTTCCAGCTGTTTCCGGTCCTGAAGCAGATGCAGAACCGGCGCGGCGGCGACCTGTCGGGCGGCCAGCAACAGCAACTGGCCATCGCGCGGGCGCTGATCACCCGCCCGAAACTGTTGCTGCTGGACGAACCGACCGAGGGTATCCAGCCCAATATCATCCAGCAGATCGGCGAGGTGATTTCGCATCTGCGCGCGCAGGGCGGCATGGCTATCGTGCTGGTCGAACAGTTCTTCGATTTCGCCTATGGGCTGGGGGACAGTTTCGTGGCGCTCAGGCGCGGTCAGGTCTGCCTGCGCGGGCGGGCGGGCGAGGTCGCGCGCGATGATCTGCTGGCGGCGGTATCGGTCTGATCAGGGCATTTCGAGAACGCCCTTGATGTTACGGCATCACCGATGCCACGAGAGTGTGGAGCGCGGCAGAGCATTGGCTTTTCAATGTTTTTCCGAGACGCTTCGCCGCTTTCGACGCTTCCAGCGGCGATAGAGTTCGACATCCATCGCCGCCACCAGGACGCCCAGAGGGATCATCCAGAACCCGAGAATGGGCAGAAATCCGAACAGCCCGCCGATGATCAGCAACAGTCCCACCACGATGCGCAGTCCGCGCGGCACATTGCGGCGGATACGCTGGAGCATCGGGTGCAGGCGCGTGCGCAGCGCGGCGCGCCTCTTGTGCCAGTCGCTCAATCCTCAATCGCCTCCAACTCGTCGATGAAGCCCGAGATCATGCTCAGCCCCTTGTCCCAGAATTTCGGATCCGAGGCGTCAAGACCAAAGGGCGCCAGCAGCTCCTTGTGGTGCTTGGAGCCGCCTGCCTTCAGCATCTCGAAATAAAGATCCTGGAAGCCCGGCTTGCCCTCGGCGTAGACCGAGTAGAGCGCATTCACCAGCCCGTCGCCAAAGGCATAGGCATAGACATAGAACGGCGAGTGCACGAAATGCGGGATATAGGCCCAGAAACTCTCGTACCCTTCCATGAAGTCGAAGGCGGGCCCGAGGCTTTCGGCCTGCACACTCATCCATAGCGCGCCTATGTCCTCGGGCGTCAACTCACCCTGGCGGCGGGCGGCGTGCAGCTTGCATTCAAAGTCATAGAACGCGATCTGGCGCACGACCGTGTTGATCATGTCCTCGACCTTGCCGGCCAGCAGCACCTTGCGCTGCTCCCTGGTCGCGGCCTTTTCCAGCATCTTGCGGAAGGTCAGCATCTCGCCGAACACGCTCGCCGTTTCGGCCAGCGTCAGCGGGGTCGAAGACAGCATCTCGCCCTGACCGGCGGCCAGTACCTGATGCACGCCATGGCCCAGTTCATGCGCCAGCGTCATCACGTCGCGCGGCTTGCCCAGGTAGTTGAGCATCACATAGGGGTGCACCTCGGTCACGGTCGGGTGCGCAAAGGCGCCCGGAGCTTTGCCGGGTTTCACGGCCGCATCGATCCAGCCCTTGGAAAAGAACGGCGCGGCGATCTCGCCCATGCGCGGATCGAAGGCGTTGTAGGCCTCCATCACGGTGCGCTCGGCCTCGTCCCAGGTAATGGTGCGGGTATCCTCCATCGGCAGCGGCGCGTTGCGGTCCCAGACCTGCATCCGGTCCAGCCCCAGCCATTTGCGCTTCAGCTCGTAGTAGCGGTGGCTCAGTTTCGGATAGGCGACAACCACCGCTTCGCGCAGCGCCTCGACCACTTCGGGTTCGACATCGTTGCTGAGGTGGCGCGCGGTCTGGGCGCTGGGCATCTTGCGCCAGCGGTCGATGACTTCCTTTTCCTTGGCGGCGGTATTGTGCACGCGGGCAAAGATCTTGATGTTCTCGCCAAAGACGCGCGCCAGTTCATGCGCCGCCGCCTCGCGCGGGGCGCGGTCCTGTTCGGTCAGCAGGTTCAGCGTGCCCTCGATGTTCAGCTCTTCGCCATCGACGGTAAAGGTCAGCCCGGCGATGGTCTCGTCGAACAGCCGCTCCCAGGCGTCGCCCACCACGCCAAGATCATGCAGGAATTTTTCCAGCTCGTCACTCAGCTGGTAAGGTTTCATGGCGCGGATGCGGCGGAACACGGGGGCATAACGCGCGAGTTCGTCATTTTCCGCGAAACGGGCGGCCAGGGCAGCGTCCTCGATCCGGTTCAGTTCCAGCGTGAAGAACACCAGCGGCGTGGTGAAGTTGGTGATCTTCTCCTGGCAGTCGGACATGAACTTGGTCCGGCCGGCGTCGATGGTCAGTTGATAGTAGCGCAGCCCGGCAAACGACATGATACGGCCCGCGATGGTGCTGATCTTCTCGTTGCGCTGCACGCAGGTCAGCAGGGCGGCGGCATCCAGATCGGCCAGCTTGCCCTCGTAATCGGCTGCAAAGGCGGCGCATTCCTTCTCCAGCCAGTCGAGGTCGCGTTTCAGTTCGGGCGCATCCTCGCCCGAATAAAGATCGCTCAGATCCCATTCGGGCAGCTTGCCGAGATCCTTGGAGCCGGAACCGGCATGGGCGTCGCGAACGGGAAAGGGCAGGTGGAGCATGGAAACCTCGTCATGTCTGGTCGTCCCACACTTAAGGAGCGTTGCCGCCCGCCGCAACCAGCAAGGCGGCCGGTCAGCTCTTCGTCGCGTCCAGCAGTCGTTTCAGATCCTCCAGCCTGTTTGCTTCGGCGGCGGGCTTGTCGCGCCGCCAGCGCAACATGCGTGGGAACCGCAGCGCAATGCCTGACTTGTGGCGCGGGCTTTGCTGGATACCCTCAAAGGCGATCTCGAACACCAGTTCGGGTCTCACCTGCCGCACGGGTCCGAACCTTTGCAGCGTGTTGGCCCGGACCCATGTGGTGATCTCGCGAAACTCGGCATCGGTCAGGCCGGAATAGGCTTTGGCGAAAGGCACCAACGCGTCGCCGTCCCAGACCGCGAAGGTGAAATCGGTGTAAAGCGTGGCGCGCCGCCCGTGCCCGGCCTGCGCATAGATCATCACCGCATCGACCGTGTGGGGATCGAGTTTCCATTTCCACCAGTCGCCTTTCCTGCGCCCCGCGTGATAGGGGCTGCCCGCGCGTTTCAGCATCAACCCTTCGGCCCGCCGGTTGCGGGCGTCAGCGCGGAGCGTTGCAAGCTCCTGCCAGCCCTGGAACGCAACAAGGGGGGAGGGGCGTACCGGCGCCTCGGGCGGCAGATTGTGCAGCAAACGGTCCAAAAGCCCGCGCCGCTCTGAAAAGGGCAGCGCGCGCAGGTCTTTGCCCTGCCATTCGAGCAGGTCGTAGGCCAGCAGGATCACCGGCGCTTCGGTCAGCAGTTTCTTCGGCACATTCCTGCGCCCGATCCGGCGTTGCAGAGCGGCAAAGGGAAGTGGCGCGCCGCCGTCCCAGGCCAGGATCTCGCCGTCGATCACCGTGCCGGGCGGCAGAAAGTCGACCGACCGCGCCAGTTCGGGAAAACGGTCCGTCATCAACTCCTCGCCGCGGGACCAGACGAAGTGCAACCCCTCGCGCAGAATCAACTGGCCGCGGATCCCGTCCCATTTCCATTCGGCCCGCCACTCTTGCGGTGGGCCCAGATCACCCGGATCGCCCTCAAGCGGATACGCCAGGCAGAATGGGTAGGGGCGCGAGGCATCGGCCCCGGCGTCATCGGCTTCGATCAGGGCCTCCCAGCTTGTCGTGTCGGGAGACCAGTCGCCCATCAGGCGATGGGCCAGTTCGGCTTCGCTGCGCCCGGTGGCCTGCGCCAGCGCGCGGGTCATCAGCTTCTGGCTGACGCCCACGCGAAAGCCGCCGGTCACCAGCTTGTTGAAAAGGAACCGTTGAGACGTGTCGAGCTGCGCCCAAGCGTCCAGAATTGCGCTCTTGCGCACGCTTTCAGGCTGACCGGACAGATCCTGAAGAAAAGCCATCCACTCCGAAAGCGAGCGCTCCGATCGTGTGTCAGGCGGCGGCAGGATCAGGGCGATGGTTTCGGCCAGATCGCCAACCACGGGATAGCTCTCTTCGACCAGCCAGAGGGGCAGCCGGGCAGCGTCTGCAGCCCAGTTGCGCAATTCGGTCGTGGTCACGGCCCGGCGCGGCCTCCGGCCCGAGAAAAGCGCAACCGTCCAGAGCCTGTCTTCCGGGTCGGCTTCGTAGAAATACGCAACAAGCGCCGCGACCTTGTCGGTGGTGCGCGTGCTTTGATCGAGCGCGGCAAAAAGGCTTGCGAACCGGTTCATTCCTGTTGCGCCTCGTCGCCCGCATACTCTGTCGTCACCACATCGGCGTCGATGCCGCGCGACCGGAGCCATTGCGCGAAGATATCCGTATAGCCATGCGTGACGAAGATCTTTTCGGCCCCGGTTTCACCGATGGCCAAGTTCAGGCCGGGCCAATCGGCGTGATCGGACAGCACGAAACCCCGATCCATCGCCCGCCGCCTGCGAATGCCGCGCAGCATCATCCATCCGCTGGCGAACCCGGTCGAGACCGGGCCGAACCTGCGCATCCAGGCGCTGCCCAGCGCCGCGGGGGGCGCGATGACCAGGGCACCGGGGTCCGGGCGCGGCTGCGCATCCGGCATCACGGCGAAGGTTTGGGGCAGGCGACAACCTTGTCTGCGCAGAACCTCAGTGGATGTTTCGATTGCGCCATGGGTCAGGATCGGGCCGATACCGGGGTCGAGCATCGACAGGACGCGCTGGGCCTTTCCCAGCGCATAGGCGCCCAGCACCGGTGTCCGGCCGCTGGCGATGCTGTCGCGCCACCAGCCGTTCAACTCCTGCGCGACCTGTGCCGGATCGGGCCAGCGAAAGACCGGCAGGCCGAACGTGCTTTCGGTGACGAAGGCGTGACATCGGACCGGCTCGAAGGGCTCGCTCAGACCGTCGGCCTGCAGCTTGTAGTCGCCCGAGACCACCCAGACCTCGCCAGCGACCTCGACCCGGATCTGCGCCGATCCCGGAACATGGCCGGCCGGATGAAACGAGACGCGCGCATCGCCGATCTGCCGCGTCTCGCCATAGCGGAGAGTATCCAGAACGATGTCCCCCAGCCGCTGGCGCAGAATCGGGGCAGAGCCGGCAGTGGCCAGGTAGCGGGCGTGACCGGAGCGGGCATGGTCCGCGTGACCATGGGTGATCACCGCCCGGTCTACCGGGCGCCAGGGATCGACATGAAAGCCACCTGCCGGGCAATGGATGCCACGGTCGGTAAATTCGAGAACCGGACGACGCGCCATGCGGCAAGACTAGCCCGTTGCAGGGCGGATGCCAGACCATGCCCGGCGCGCTACAAGAAAATTCGTCGAATTTTCTTCTACGGCGCCGGCTGGCGTGCGGCTCAGGTCGCCGCCAGGAAATGTGCGGCCAACCGGTCGTAGACCGGGCCCCGCACGGCCGGGGACTCCATCAGCACCTCGTGCTCGCCGCCGGGAATTTCCACCAACTCACCACGAGGCCACGCGGCCATGCGGGTGCGGATCGCCTTGCGGTCCACGATCTGCTCATTGCTGCCCAGGTAGGTCAGGCAGGGCAGGTCGGGCGCGCTGTGGTCTGCCAGTTTCCGGCATTCGGCAAGCGCTTCGCGCAGCCAGATGTTGGTGGGCGCGCCCAGCGACAAGTCCGGATAGGCGGCCAGTTGGTCGCGCATCATCTGGTACATCGCCTGGTCGCGGGTCAGGCTGTTGCCCTCGAACGGCTGCAGGATCACGTAGGGTTCCGGAGAGGTGGTGGCCGGGTTCCGATGCCCCAATCCCAGCGCCGGAGCCAGATTGGACGTGAGCCAGCTCAGCGGCTTCATGACAGGGGTGAAGAAGATCCCCCACATCGGCCCGGTGAAGGAACAGGCCGCCACGGGCAGGCCTTCGATCACCGCGCGCAGGCCGATGGCCCCTCCCATGGAATGGCCGATCACGAACCATGGCCGTGGCAGATCCAGTGTCGCGGCCAGCGCGACAACAGCGGCGACATCCCGCTGGTAGTCGGTAAACCGGGCCACGTGACCCAGGCGCCGGTCTGCCAGCAGGCGGTCGGCCAGCCCCTGGCCTCGCCAGTCGACCGCCAGCATGGCCAGGCCGCGGCGGGTGAATTCGCGCGCAGCATCGCCGTATTTCTCGACATATTCTGTGCGCCCCGGAAACAGGAATACCGTCCCGCGCGCGGTTCCCTCGGGCCACCAGTGTCCGACGCGGATGCGAATGCCGTCGTCGGTGCGCAGCCAGTGGGCCGCCCCGCCGGGCGGTCCGCCGGCCACGTCCTGATACAGCGGAGCCGGCGAGAACTCCATCAGGCCAGCGCCGAGGCCAGTTGCATGGCGACGCCCATGTCGCCGTCGATGGTCAGTTTGCCGGACATGAAAGCGCTGGTCGGGTTCAGATCGCCGGAAAAGATCTGCTGGAACGTGTCGACATCGGCCGACAGGGTGACATCCGCGTCGTCGTCGCTGATCCGCGCACCGCTGGCGTCGAGCACGATCGAACCCACTTCGGCGATGTCGAACTTGGCCGACGAGGCAAACCCGGCGCCGCCGATCTTTTCGTTCAGTTCGGCCACGGCCTGTTCAAGAATGTCGCTCATCTTCTTCCTCTTTTCGTGACGCTGTCCGTGATTGGACAACGGCGCATATAGCGCTAATGTGTCACTTGTTATGACGAAAGCGCCATTCAATCTCAAAGGTATCGTAGCGGCAATCGGTCTGCTCGTCGCGATTTGCGGCGGCGTTGCCGCTCAGCAGGCCGATTCCGGCGACGAAATCGCGCTTTTGGCGGAACTCGCTCAGGCCGACACGGCACGGGCGCGTCAGCTTGACAGGCAATTGCAGGCGCTCTGGGCCAAATCCGGCTCCGCCTCGGCCGATTTCCTGCTCAAGCGCGGGCGCGACGCGCTGGAGCGTCAGGATATTCCCGCCGCGATCGAGCATCTGACGGCCCTGACGGATCACGCGCCGGAATTCGCCGAGGGCTGGCACGCTCGCGCTTCGGCCTATTTTGCCGCGGACCTGTATGGGCCTGCCATCGCCGATCTGGAGCACGCCCTGGCCTTGAACCCGAACCATTACAACGCCATCTACGGGCTGGGCATGATGCTCGAGGCATTGAACCGGCCCGAGGCGGCCTTTGCCGCCTACTCCCGTGCACTGGCTATACATCCCCATCACGAGGAAGTAACCAGTGCCGTGAATCGGCTGAAGCCCCGGATCGAGGGCCAGGCGCTCTGACGCGCCGGACAAGGGGCAGGGGGCAGACAGGTGAACGGATCCTCCCGGATCGTGGCCGTTCTCGGCCCGACCAACACAGGCAAGACGCATTACGCGATCGAGCGCATGCTGGGGCATCGCACCGGGGTCATCGGCCTGCCGTTGCGCCTGCTTGCGCGAGAAGTATACGACCGAATCGTTTCGATGCGCGGACCATCTGTCGTGGCGCTGGTCACTGGCGAAGAGCGAATCGTGCCTCCGCGCACCCAGTATTGGGTCTGTACGGTCGAGGCGATGCCCGAGGGCATGGGGGCCGATTTCGTCGCCGTGGACGAGATCCAGCTCTGTGCCGATCCCGAACGCGGCCACGTGTTCACCGACCGGCTGCTGCGGGCGCGGGGCCTGCATGAAACCCTGTTCCTGGGTTCGGACACGATGCGCGGGCCGATTGCCGCGCTGGTCCCGCAGGCACAGTTCATGCGCCGCGAGCGGATGAGCCAGTTGGTCTATACCGGCTCGAAGAAGATCACCCGGATGCCGCCGCGCAGCGCCATCGTGGGGTTTTCGGTGGAAAACGTCTATGCCATCGCCGAACTGATCCGCAGGCAGAAGGGCGGCGCGGCCGTGGTGATGGGGGCGCTCAGCCCGCGCACCCGCAATGCCCAGGTGGCGCTCTATCAGAATGGCGAGGTCGACTATCTCGTGGCCACCGACGCCATCGGTATGGGGCTGAATCTCGATATCGACCATGTGGCCTTTTCCAGCCTGTCCAAGTTCGATGGCCGCCGGATGCGGCAGCTGGCTCCGAACGAACTGGCGCAGATCGCCGGCCGGGCGGGGCGGGGCATGTCCGACGGCACATTCGGCGTAACCGGCGAGGCGCGGCCGCTGGATGACGGCATGGCCCAGGCGATCATGGATCATCGGTTCACCCCGCTGAAGACGCTGAACTGGCGCAACAGCGATCTCGTCTTCGGAACGATTGACGCGCTGATCCGGTCGCTCGAACAACCGCCCACAGGGGAACATCTGGCCAAAGCGCGCGAGGCCGATGACCTGATGGCGCTGAAATCGCTCGCCGAGGTTCCCGAAGTGATGGCCCGCGCCACTTCGGGCCAGGCGGTGCGGCTTTTGTGGGACGTGTGCCGTATCCCCGATTTCCGGGGCATCAGCCATGCCGAACATTCCGGCCTCTTGCAGGTGATTTACGAGCATCTGCACGAACGCGGTCATATCCCCGATGATTTCATCGCGCGCCAGGTCAGGCGAATCGATCATACCCATGGTGACATCGATGCCTTGTCGAAACGGCTGGCCTTTATCCGGACGTGGACATATGTCGCGCAGCGGAACGGCTGGGTTCGCGACGAAAGCCATTGGCGTGGCGAGACCCGCGCTGTAGAAGACAGGGTGTCGGACGCATTGCACGAACGTTTGACTCAGAGATTTGTGGACCGGCGCACCAGTGTGCTGCTGCGCCGGCTCAAGCAGAAGGAGGCCCTTTTGGCCGAAGTGAACGACAAGGGTGAAGTGACCGTCGAAGGCGAATTCGTCGGTCGTCTGGAAGGGTTCCGGTTCAGCCCGGACAAGAGCGCGCAGGGCACTGAGGCCAAGGCGCTGAAATCAGCGGCGCTCCAGGCGCTGGCCCCGCATTTCCATCTGCGCGCGGATCGATTCTACAACGCGCCCGACACCGAGATCGACTTTACCGAACAGGGCGGGCTGATGTGGGGCGAGCACGCCGTCGGCAAGCTGGTGGCCGGGGCCGATCCGCTGAAGCCTCAGGTGGAGGTGTTCGTGGACGAGGCCGCTGGCCCCGATGTCGAGCAGAAAGTCCAGCGCCGGCTGCAACATTTCATCGACCGCAAGGTGGCCGCGCTGTTCGAACCCTTGTTGGCACTTCAGCGCGACGAGGCGCTGACCGGGCTTGCACGCGGCTTTGCTTTCCGCATGGTCGAGAATTTCGGCATCCTGCCGCGCGCCGATGTCGCGCAGGAGGTCAAGGATCTGGATCAGGAGGCGCGCGGCGCGCTGCGCAAGCACGGTATCCGGTTCGGCCAGTTCACCATCTTCATGCCGCTGCTGTTGAAGCCTGCGCCGACGCGGCTGCGGCTGGTGCTCTGGTCCCTGGCCAAAGGATTGCAGGAATTCCCCGAAGCGCCGCCGCCGGGTCTGGTCACAGTGCCGTCGGTAAAGGATGCCGAACCGGGCGTCGATACCATGTGCGGCTACCGCATGTCCGGTGAGCGCGCGATCCGCATCGACATGCTGGAACGGCTTGCCGACATGCTGCGCGCCAAGGACAGCCGTACCGGGTTCGAAGCCACGGCGGACATGCTGTCGATCACGGGCATGACGCTGGAGCAGTTTGCCGACCTGATGCAGGGGCTCGGCTACAAGGCCGAGCGCGGCGAGCGCGCCAAGGTCAAACCCGCCGCATCCGAAGCCACGACCGGGGCTACGACCGAGGCCGGTGAAACAGGCGCAATCGAAACCGCCGAAGCGCCGGGGGCTGAAGTGGCCGCCGAGGTTTCCGCCGAACCGGCGTCCGAGGACGGCGATGCCGAGGCAGCCGCCGGCGACGCTCCGACCGGTGCCGAGGAACCCGAGCTCGAAGTGTTCTTCACCTTTACCTGGGGCCGGACCAAGCAGCAGAACCGCGGTCCGCGCCGCGACCAGCGGTCGGAAGGGCAGCAGAAACCCCAGGGCGAGGCACGCCAGGGCCGCCGCGACAAACCGCGGGGCAAGCCACAGGACGGTGAACGCCGCCGCGACGGCAAACCTCATGGCGGCAAGGGCGGAAAGCCTGCGCAGCAAGGCGCCAAGAGCTATTCCGCCCGTCCGCCGAAGCCGGAAAAGGCCATTGACCCGGACAACCCCTTCGCCGCGCTCCTGGCTCTCAAAGAGAAAAACTGAGCGGCGATGACGGCTCCTCCGCCCAGGCTGCGGATCGACAAATGGCTCTGGCACGCGCGGTTCTTCAAGACGCGCGTGCTGGCTGCGGAAGTGGCTGGCGCCGGGCGTGTCCGGGTCAACGGAAACCGGGTCACGAAACCCGCATATGCGGTCGGTCCGGGAGATGTGCTGACCTTTGCCCAGGGCGACCAGGTGCGCGTTGTCCGGGTCGAGGCGATTGGCCTGCGCCGTGGTCCGGCGTCAGAGGCGCGGACGCTGTACACCGATCTGGACCAGGGCCGGGACGGGTGTTCCGGCGAAACCTGAAGGCGCAGACCAGATTCCGCCGCTGCGCCGCTTTTCCGGACATGCGCTCTTTAACGCCCCTCGACGGGGCGATCCTCCCTTGAAGAACGCGCCACACTGAATTAGCTAGTCGGGCAAACGAGAAGTGGATTTCTGCCCATGACCTACGTCGTCACCGAGAACTGCATCGCCTGCAAATACACCGACTGTGTCGAGGTCTGCCCGGTCGATTGTTTTTACGAAGGCGAGAATGCGTTGGTCATCCATCCCGACGAATGCATTGACTGTGGCGTTTGCGAACCGGAGTGCCCGGCGGACGCGATCCGCCCTGACACGGAGCCGGGCATGGATCAATGGGTGGAATTCAACCGCAAATACGCCGAGCTTTGGCCGGTCATCGTGACCAAGAAGGACCCGCTGCCGGAAGCCGAGGAGCGGGACGGCGAAGACGGCAAGATGGAAAAGTATTTCTCCGAAGCGCCCGGAGAAGGCGGTTGAATGCAACCGATTCGCTCTGGAATCGCGTAAATTGACATACTATGCGCTGGCAATATGCTGATATTGCTGTGCTTGCATGGCTCCCCGAAGGCTGCATCTTTCGGAGGGGCCATTTTTGTGGTATGATATATGACTATGTGATGACAAGGACTGGGATGGGACCCGAAAGCAGCGGTGCTTTGGGGCAATAGAATGATCGACAATAACAACCCGCATTCGGGGAGCCCTTTGCCCCGCGCGTGGTTTTTTTTGTCGTCTGAAACCCGGTTCGCAACCTAGGAAAGATCTGAATGACCAAGTCGAAAAAGCTCGAGTTCCGCCCCAATGATTACGTGGTCTATCCGGCGCATGGCGTTGGCCAGATCATATCGATCGAGGAGCAGGAAGTCGCCGGGTTCAAGCTCGAGCTGTTCGTGATCTCCTTCGAGAAGGACAAGATGACCCTGCGTGTGCCGACCAACCGGATTAACGAATCCGGCCTGCGGTCGCTCAGCTCGCCGGACGTGATCAGCCAGGCCATGAAAACCCTCAAGGGCAAGGCCAAGGTCAAGCGCGCCATGTGGTCCCGCCGTGCGCAGGAATACGAACAGAAGATCAATTCGGGTGACCTGATCTCGATTGCCGAAGTGGTGCGCGACCTGCACCGCACCGACGATCAGCGTGAACAGAGCTATTCCGAGCGTCAGCTGTACGAGGCCGCTCTGGAGCGCCTGACCCGCGAAGTCGCGGCTGTCTCCGGCGCCGACGAAATCGCCGCCGCCAAACAGGTCGATGCGGTGCTTACGTCGCGCGCAGCCTGAGCGGCGCGAATCGCGGACTGCAAGGGGCCGTCTTTCGGACGGCCCTTTTTCGTGACAGCTGAACCTTTTGCGCTTTCACGGGGGCCGACCCTGCATCGCTGCGCAATTGTACGGAGGCGAGATGCGCGCATTCAAACTCTGGGTTCGCAAACTCTATGTCGGGCGCGATCGTACCTCGGTTCGGTTCCGCTATGGATTGATCCTGTTCGACCTGGTGACAATTCTTTTCTTCGTGGCGACGGCATATACGGATCACGGGCCTGTACTGGTTGCGATCAGCGTGATGGTCGGTCTCGTGATTCTGGTCGATTTTTCGGCGCGGCTGTGGATCGCACGAGACAAGCGCGAATTCCTGACGCGGGTCTACACGATTGCGGACGTCGTGGTGATCCTGTCGCTTCTGCTCGACCCCTTCCTGACCCAGAGCCTGGCCTTCCTGCGTATCGTGCGGGGGCTCAGGCTCATCCATTCCTATCATCTGTTGCACGATCTGCGCCGCGATAGCCGTTTCTTTCGCAGGCGCGAGGATGCGATCATCGCGGCGGTCAACCTGCTGGTCTTCATCTTTCTGACCACGACGGCGGTCCTGGTATTCTTCATTCCGCCCGAGAGCAGCGAAACGCCGTTTATAGACGCGCTTTATTTCACCATAGCGACACTGACGACCACGGGGTTTGGGGACATCACCCTGGCCACTCCGGCGGGAAAGCTCTTTTCGGTCTTTGTCATGGTGGTGGGCGTGGCGTTGTTCGTTCGCGTGGCAACCGCGATCTTCTCACCGCAGAAGGTACGCTACAAATGCCCGGGCTGCGGTTTGTACCGGCACGATCCCGACGCGGTGCATTGCAAGCATTGCGGCAGGCTGATCCACATCGAAACCGGCGGCGTCAACTGAACCGGGCCGACAAGGCCAGCAGGAACACGATCTCGGCCACTTGCTGGGCGGCACCCAGAATATCGCCGGTCTGCCCGCCGATCTTGGCCCTTGCCAATGCGGCAAGGCCGAGAGCCGCCAGTGCTGCCAGCAGGGCAGGGATGCCTGCGGCAAACCCGGCCACCAACAGCGACAGGCCGCACGCCAGCGCCAACCCCAGCGCCACGGGGGCCGGCGCGGGACGTCCGACGGACTGGCTCAGCCCCGCGCCCCGCGCATTCGGCAGGGCAGCCATCAGCACCGGCATCAGCGCCCGTGACCAGACGGCCGCGGCCAGCAATGACCAGAGCGCGCCGCTGGCTGCCAGCGCCGCCAGCGCCGCCAGCCGGAGGACCTGCGACAGGATCAGCGCCAGCACGCCATAGGTGCCGATGCGGCTGTCCTTCATGATCTCCAGCCGCCGTTCAGGGGTGAATCCGCCCCACAGCCCGTCAGCGGTATCGGCCAGCCCGTCCTCGTGCATGGCGCCGGTGGACATCACCATCACGACCAGCATCGACCCCGCCACCGCCAGCGGCGAGAGCCCGCCCGCCTGGGCCAGCGCACCTGCAAGGCAGGCGAGCAGCCCCACGGCCAGCCCGGCCAGCGGAAAGGCCCAGACCGCCGCCGCCTGCCGGGCAAAGGCAACCTCGGGAAGTTTCGGTAGCGGCAACCGTGTCAGCAGCACCATTGCCAGCGCCGTATCCCACGGAGAAATGTCGAAGATGTCGGTTTTGCGCACCTGTCCGCCTTTCAAGGTCTTGTGGCACCGGGTGCAACGGTTAAACACGGGCAGACCCCAGTTGCAAAGAGGCTTTCCATGCTGCCAGCACTTACCGATCTCGCCCAGTTCCGCGACCTGTTGGGGAAGGCTCCCGGCCCAGACACCGCCGCGCGTTCCGAGGCCGAAGCGCGTAACGGACAACTGACCAAACCGCCGGGCGCTCTGGGGCGGCTCGAGGATCTGGCGATCTGGTATGCCGGTTGGCGCGGCGACGCGCGACCCGAGATCAAGGCGCCGCAGGTCATCGTTTTTGCCGGCAATCATGGGGTCACCGCGCAGGGGGTTTCGGCCTTTCCCGCCGAGGTGACGGTTCAGATGGTGATGAATTTCCGGCACGGCGGCGCCGCGATCAACCAGCTTGCCCGCGCGGCCGGGGCGCGGATGGATGTGCATGCGCTGGAACTCGACCGTCCCACGCAGGATTTCACCCAAGGTCCTGCGATGAGCGGAGCCGAGCTGCTTTCGGCGCTGCAAACCGGCTGGTCGGCGGTTGATCCGCAGGCCGATCTGCTGGTGGTGGGCGAAATGGGGATCGGTAACACCACACCTGCCGCCGCGATCGCACATGCGCTTTTTGGTGGCACGGCCGCCGACTGGACCGGGCGCGGCACGGGCGTCAACGATGCCGGGCTGGCAAACAAGACGCGGGTCGTGGCCGAAGGCGTGTCTCTGCACCGCAGCCGCGATGGGTTGGAGGTGTTGCGCTGCCTTGGCGGGCGTGAGCTTGCCGCCATGGCAGGCGCCATCGCGGCGGCGCGGCAACTGCGCATTCCGGTGATCCTTGACGGGTTCATCTGCACCGCTGCGGCTGCCACGCTGGCGGCGATCTCGGTTGATGCCCTCGATCACACCGTGGCCGGCCACCAGAGCTCAGAAGGCGCGCACCGGGTGTTGCTGGAAAAACTGGGAAAAGAGGCGCTTCTGTCCCTCGGCCTGCGTCTGGGCGAGGGATCGGGCGCGGCGCTGGCGATCAACATCCTGAAAAGCGCCGTGGCCTGCCATTCGGGCATGGCGACCTTTGCCGAAGCCGGCGTGTCGGACGGCTGACAGCCGTCCACTGGCCCGGCGATCAGGCGTATTTCCGGGCCAGATCCTCGCTCAACTCCATCAGTGCGGTTTCCAGATCCTTCTGCAACGCTTCCGAGCGTTCCAGATAGGCCTTGTTGTCCCCGGTCGGGATGTTCGGATCCCAGACCTCGGCCAGTTCCCGAACCGCCTGCCGGTCGTGGTGATAGAAGGTTTGCGCCGCCTGCGCCGCCTCGTATTCGCTGAGCCCGACGTTTTCCAGCACATAGCGGCCGGCACGGACCGAACTGTCGAACATCTCGCGCACGATGTCGTTCGCCCCGGCGCGATAGAGCTGGTAGACATGGTTGCGATCGTGGGCGCGGGCGATAATATGCAGGTCGGGCCGCTGGCGGCGGGCATAGGCAACTAGTTTCGTGACCTGTGCGTCATCATCCATGGCAGCTACCAGCACCTTCGCCTTGCCCAGCCCCGCGGCCTTGAGCAATTCGGGCCGGGTCGGATCGCCCAGAAAACCCTTGACCCCGAAACGCCGCATCAGCTGGATCGTTTCCATGTCGTGGTCCAGAACGATGGTCTTGAACCCGCTGGCGGTGACCAGCCGGTTGACGATCTGGCCGAACCGGCCGATGCCCGCGATGATGACTGGCCCCTGTTCGTCGATCTTGTCAGGCTTAATTTCCGCCGCATGGTCGCGTATCCTGCGCGACAGGATGTCGTAGGCGATGAACAGGAGCGGCGTGATCAGCATGGTCAGCGCGATGATCATCAACAGCTTTTGCGACAGATGCTGGGGGATCACGTGTTGCTGGGTGGAAAAGGCAAGCAGCACGAAACCGAATTCGCCCGCCTGCGCCAGCCCCAGGGTGAACAGCCAGCGGTCACGTCCCTTCAGCCTAAAGGCGCGCCCGACCACGTAGAGGATCAGGCCCTTGAGAAGGATCACCAGGAGCGCCAGCCCGATCAGGTCCAGAGGGTCCGCAAAGAAGAAACCGACGTCGATCCCCGCGCCCACAGTGATGAAGAACAGCCCCAGCAGCAGCCCCTTGAAGGGTTCCAGGTCGCTCTCCATCTCGTGCCGGAATTCCGAGCTGGCCAGGACCACGCCGGCCAGGAATGCGCCCAGGGCCGGTGACAGGCCCACAAGCGTCATCAGGAACGAAATACCGACCACGATCATCAGCGCCAGCGCGGTGTACATTTCGCGCAGTCGGCTGGCATGGATGAAGCGGAACAGGGGCCGGGTCAGGTAGATGCCGGCGAGCACCACGAACACGACCGCGCCGATGGTGACCAGCGTCACCGCCCAGCCCGGCAGCCCCTCGACCAGCGACAATGCATGTCCATGGTCGCCGTCGGCCGATTTCAAGCCCCGGTCGATCGAGCCGTCACCGGCGAATTGTATGCCGGGCGCACTTGCCAGCAGCGGCAAGAAGGCCAGAATCGGGATGACCGCGATGTCCTGCGTCAGCAGGACCGAGAAGGTCGCGCGCCCCCCGTTGGTCTGCATCAAGCCCTTTTCCGACAGGGTCTGCAGCACGATGGCCGTCGAACTCAGCGACAGGGTGAGACCAACGGCCAGCGCGACCGACCAGGGGTGCCCGGCGACCATCGCCACCACCATGATCGCGAGCGTCGAGACGCCGACCTGCAAGCCGCCCAGGCCAAGCAGCTTGTCGCGCATGTCCCAAAGCGCGCGCGGTTCCAGTTCGAGCCCGATCAGGAAGAGCATCATCACCACGCCGAACTCGGCCACATGTTGCAGATGCGCGGTTTCCGCCCCTACCAGCCCCAGAACCGGGCCGATGGCGATGCCTGCGGCCAGGTAGCCCAGCACCGATCCGAGCCCAAGGCGCGCCGATAGCGGTACCGCGATCACCGCAGCAGCGAGATAGATCGTCGCCTGGTACAGAAAACTTTCCATGCTTGTCCTCTCGTTGGGGTCAGGTGGGCAGCGGCGCGTCCCGTTTAAGTTGGTCCATCACGATCTGGCTTTGCACCCGCGCCACTGCCGGATGCGGCAGGATCACCTCGTGCAGCAACCGATTCAGCGCCGGCAGGTCGGCGCAATAGACATGCAGCAGATAATCCGCTTCGCCGGTCATCGTCCATGCGCTTGTGATCTCTGGGCGGGAATTCACCATGCGGGCGAACCCGGCGGACTGATCGGGTCCATGAGTGCCGAGATGGACCTGGATGAAGCCCTGGACATGCAGCCCGAGCTTCAGGGGATCAAGACGCGCGGCATAGCCGGTGATGTAACCTTCGGCCTCCAGCCGCTGCCGCCGCCGCCCGGCCTGGCTGGTCGACAGGTGCAACATTTCGCCAAGTTGTTGCGCGGTCAGGTGGGCGTCCTTTTGCAGGGCTGCCAGCAGGCGCAAATCCATGGAATCCAGCATGTGCGCATTTTCCTCGTTTTTTTTAATTCTAGTGCGCAATTCACGCATGTAAATCGGATAATCGTTATAAGTATGCGCAGAAAAAGCGCGACCTAAGGCGTATTCTCGACTCAGCATTAATTCTGACTGTCAAGGAGACTCACCATGGGTCCTTTCCCGCATAACGCCCCGAAGTCCGAAATCACCCCCGAGAACCCCGCCGGCACCGACGGGTTCGAGTTCGTCGAATTCGCCCATCCCGAACCGCAGGTACTGCGCGATCTGTTCGCCCAGATGGGGTTTGACCTGGTTGGCCGCCACAAGAGCAAACCGGGCATCGAGCTGTGGCAGCAGGGGGATATCACCTATATCCTGAACGCCGAAAAAGGCAGCTTTGCCGAAAAATTCATCGATCTGCACGGTCCGTGCGCTCCCTCGATGGGTTGGCGCGTGGTCGATGCGCAGGCGGCCTTCGATCATGCGGTGAAGATGGGCGCCGAACCCTATGAGGGCGACGACAAGACCATGGACGTGCCCGCGATCAAGGGGATCGGCGGTTCGCTGCTCTATTTCATCGACCAGTACTACCACACCTCGCCCTACAACACCGAGTTCGATTGGCTGAAACAGTCCAAGCCGCGCGGCGACGGGTTCTACTACCTCGATCACCTGACCCACAATGTCTACAAGGGCAACATGGACAAGTGGTTCAGGTTCTACGGCGACCTGTTCAACTTCCGCGAAATCCGCTTCTTCGACATCCAGGGCAAGTTCACCGGCCTCTACAGCCGCGCGCTGACCTCGCCCTGCGGTCGTATCCGCATCCCGATCAACGAGGACCGGGGCGAGACCGGCCAGATCGTCAGCTATCTGAAGAAATACAACGGCGAAGGCATCCAGCATATCGCCGTGGGCACTGACGACATCTACACCTCGGTGGACGCGATCGCGGCCAAGGGGCTGAAGTTCATGCCCGGTCCGAACGAGGCCTACTACGACATGTCCTACGATCGGGTCGCAGGCCATGACGAACCCAAGGACCGGATGATGAAACACGGCATCCTGATCGACGGCGAAGGCGTGGTGGATGGCGGCGAGACCAAGATCCTGTTGCAGATCTTCTCGAAGACGGTGATCGGGCCGATCTTCTTCGAATTCATCCAGCGCAAGGGCGATGACGGATTCGGCGAAGGCAACTTCAAGGCACTGTTCGAAAGCATCGAGCGAGAGCAGATCGAAAGCGGCGAGATCAAGGCCGCCGAGTAGGGCGAGCGGGGCAGGGGGCGCTGCCCCCGTCGCCTGACGGCGACTCCCCCGGAGTATTTTGAGCGAAATGAAGGACGGGGCGCGGGCTCCGTCCTTTTTCGTCAGCCGCTGGGGATCTTCAGCGTCAGGTTGCGGGAGCCTTTCTGGTAGCGCAACTCGCTGTCGCCGATTGCGGTGATGCGGCCGCCGTCGATCGTGTCTCCGACCTTGACCTTCTTGTAGCGGCCCGAAGGCAGACGGACGAGCGCGCGCCGGTTGGACGGGGTGCCGTAGACCCCGATCAGGTTCAGGTCGCGCAGGTTGATCGCGTTGTCCAGTGTCGCCTGCCGGGCGACCGAGGTCGGGGAGGGCGCCTTGGGCTTGACGGTGGCCGCAACGAAACCGTCGCCATCCTCTTCCGCCCCGGCGCCCCGGCTGGGATTGACCAGGGATCCCGGGTTGCTGTTCGCGGCAGAGGCGGCAATGGTCAGGTTCTCCGGACGCGGGCGGGGTTTGCGTGCGGTGGTGACCGCGAGAGGGCTGACCTCCTGAACGGTGTCTTCCGGTTCGGTGGCCTGCTCTGCCTCGAACTGTTCCTGTATCGAAGCAGGCCGCGCCCTTGGCCGCAGGGACGCCAGTTCGGTGCGGGACCGGCCTCCGAACTGCGCGCGTTCGGCTTGTTCGATGAGATCGTCGGGGCGCGCCTTTGGCCGTTTCGATGCAAGCCGCTCCTGCGCCGGATCAGGTTCGGGCGCGGCTTCGAAGCGGACCGGCGGCGCTGGCGGCACACGGTCAGGCCGACCCGCGTAGACGAGAACGCCGTCCGGGTTCAGGGTGCCTTCGGGGCTGGGTTCGACCAGCCCGCGATCGTCGAAGGCAAAGCTTTGGCCTGCGGAGGCAGGGGCGTTGCTGCCTTCGGGCAGGTCGTCGGTGTCGTAACGGGTGACATTCGGCAGGGCGACGGCGTCATGAAACAGGTCGGTGCGGTCGATCGAGGCCACGAAGAGATCACCCAGTCCGATCAGGCCCGGGACCTCGGGCGCGTCCGGAGCCGCGAACAGGACACCGTCGTCGGTTTCCCGGGTTGCCGTTTCCGGCTCGGGTTCGAAATCCAGTTCCTCGACCTGCCTGGGATCGGTCTGCAGGGCATGCAGCACCGCGTCGTCGGCACCGCTGAGCGCGGGCAGCGGCGGCGCCGACTGCCCGGCATTCAGGTCAACCGGGTCTTCGTCAATCGAGGAAGGTGCGCTTGTGGCGCCAGGCGACGCTTCGGGTTCTTCGGTGGCCGGGGGATCGTTCGGCTGCTCTTCGACCTGCGGCGGCTCCGGTTCCGGTGCTACGGGAACCGCGATCATGTCCCGCTCCGAAAACCCGCTCATCCCGCCCGAAACCACGAAAGCCGCAAAGGCCGCCACACCGGCCAGAAACAGCAGGAGGCTGACGGTCAGCGCTATGCCCAGGTAACGAGGCTTGCCGCCGACGCCGCCCTTGCGCGCGCCGAAGATGGTGAGCCGGTCCGCTTCGGTTTTGGGAACCTGGCTTGACCGCACCGCCGGGCCGAAACCGGTGGTCGGCATCTCTTCGGTCACGGGTTGCGCAACCGGCGATGTAACGGGCTTGGGGCCGGGCGCCGAGGGTTGCCTGGGGGCGTCCCCGTCATTCCGGGCGGGGCGGCGTGACTGAACGCCGGTGTCGGTCGCCGCCACGGTTTCGGGCGCGGCGTCTTTTGCCCTGTCCGCGGCCGATGCCGTTTCCGTCACGCCGGAAGCTGGCGCGGGCGCACGGGCGGGTTCGTCATCGTCCGGCTTGCCTCGTCTGGTCGAGAAACCGATCATCGGTGCCGACGGCTCTACCCCGGCCGGAGGAAGCGGATCCGGCTCGATATCCGGAACCACTGCTTCGCCAATCACGACCACGGCGATTCCGTCGGGATCGACTGCCTCGGACCCGGTCAGGTCGCGGGCGGCGCTGGTTGGTCCGAAGAAGGGTTCGCCCAGGAAAGGATTGTCCTCGGGTATGGCCACGAAACTGACCGGATGAAACCCGTGCTCTTCGGCAAAAGCCTCGGCCTCGGCAAGGGTTTCGCGCGCGACAATGGCCACGTGGGTTGCCGCGCCCTCAGGGGAGGTGTCCCAGACCAGTTCGTCCAGCCGATAGGGGGTTGCGCCTGCGACCGCCTGTTCGATCACGCCGAGTCGGGCTTCGCCCCGGAAAGGGCCGGTGTCGACGGTAAGATAGCGAATCTGGTCGTTGGGCAGGATCAGCTTGCAGCGCAGGTCGGGTTCGAGCCGCAGCGCCAGTTTACGCAACCGGCCAAGCGCATCGGCCAGATCGGGCGCGTCCAGGTCCACCGACCCCACCTGCCGCCAGCCGCCGGCAGCGCGGTGCAGCAGGGTTATTCCCTCGAAGGACAAGGTTAGCGCAAAGGCGGGTTTCATCTTACCAGTTGACCAATCCAATCAAGGTCGCAGAGGGAGCCGGAAGGGATCCCGGCGAGACATTAGAGCAAGGAACCGCCGAGGGAAAGGAAAACGCAAACCTTGCCTCTTGCCGCGCGGTATGCCGCCGTCCCATCTTGTCTGCACAGAATAACAGGAGAGCACAATTGAGGACATTGGTTTTTCTGGTGATCGCGCTGCTGTTCGCCGCGGTCGGTCTGGCCCGCGCCGAAGAGCATCCGGGGCAGATAACCGTGACGGGTACGGGCCTTGTCGAAAGCGTTCCCGATATGGCTGTCATCACCCTTGGCGTCACCCAGGAGGCAAATGAGGCGCGCGCCGCGCTGCTTGCCACGTCGGAGGCGGTCGGCCGGGTTCTGGACCGGCTGGAGGGAATGGGAATCGAGTCGCGGGACATCCAGACCTCGGACCTGTCGCTTTCGCCGGTCTGGTCCGGACGCGGCACGGCCGATGAACGGCCGACGATCACCGGATTTCAGGCGTCGAACCGGGTCACGGTGCGGGTGCGCGATCTGGCCCGTCTGGGCGAGATACTGGACGCGGTGGTATCGGACGGCGCCAATACGTTCAACGGGCTGGAGTTTGCATTGAAGGAGCCGAAGCCACTTCGCGATCAGGCCCGCGCAAAGGCGGTCGCCGATGCGCAGGACAAGGCCCGGCAATTGGCCGAGGCGGCCGGTGTCTCGCTGGGCCGGGTCATTTCCATCTCGGAACAGTCCTTCGACTCGCAGCCGCGCCCGATGATGCGCATGTCCGCCATGGCCGAGGGCCTGGACGTGCCGGTTGCCGGGGGTGAGATCGGGATTTCGGGATCGGTGACGATGGTTTTCGAGATTGGCCAGTAACCGCGTCATGAGTCGGCGTAAATGTCCGGCGACGTCCGCCGGTCGAACCGAACGGACCTGCCCTGCACCTTGCGGGACAAGGTTGCAGGATATCCGCATGGCCAGGCCGACCCTGGCATGAGGATTGGGCGGCCCGGCCGGGCCGCCCCTGTCTCGCTCAGGCGGTCGCCTTGGTCAGCGCCTGGTCAAGGTCGGCGATGATGTCTGCCGCATCCTCGATACCGATCGACACCCGCACCACGTTGGGGCCGGCGCCTGCGGCCTCCTGCTGTTCGGGTGACAGCTGTCGATGCGTTGTCGAGGCGGAATGGATGATCAGCGACCGCGCATCACCCAGGTTGGCCACATGGCTGAAGATCTCGAGCGCGTTCACCAGCTTGACGCAGGCTTCGTACCCGCCCTTGACCGCAAAGGTGAACAGCGCGCCGGCACCCTTGGGGTAACATTTCTGCACCCGGTCGTAATAGGGCGAGGAGGGCAGGCCGGCATAGGTGACATAGTCGACCCTCGGATCGGCTTCGAGCCAGGCGGCGACCTTCTGCGCGTTCTCCACATGGCGCTGCATGCGCAGGCTCAGCGTCTCGATCCCCATCAGCGTGTAGTGGGCGGCCTGCGGGTTCATCGTCATGCCGAGGTCGCGCAACCCGATGGCGATGCCGTGGAACGTATAGGCGAGCGAGCCGAAGGTCTCGTGGAACTTTAGCCCGTGATAGGCCGGCTCCGGCGCGCTGAGCGAGGGGAACTTGTCGTTGGCCGACCAGTCGAACTTGCCCGAATCGACGATGCAGCCGCCGGTGACGGTGCCATTGCCGGTCAGGTACTTGGTGGTCGAATGCACCACCAGCGTGGCGCCCTGTTCGATCGGGCGGCACAGATAGGGCGTGGCGCTGGTGTTGTCGACGATCAGCGGAATGCCGGCGGAATCGGTCACGTCCGCCAGGGCGCGGATGTCGGTGACATAGCCGCCGGGGTTGGCGATGGATTCGCAGAAGACCGCGCGGGTGTTCTCGTCGATGGCGTCCTTCACCGCGTCAAGGTCGTCGGTATCGACGAATTTCGCCGACCAGCCGAACCGCTTGATGGTCTGGCTGAACTGGGTGATGGTGCCTCCATAAAGCCGGGTCGAGGCGACCACGTTGCAGCCCGGCCCCATCAGCGCGAACAGCGCCATAATCTGCGCCGCATGGCCCGACGAACAGCATACCGCGCCGACACCGCCTTCCAAGGTGGCGATGCGCTCCTGCAGTACGGCAACGGTCGGATTGGTGAGGCGGGAATAGATGTAACCCACCTCTTGCAGGTTGAACAGCGCGGCGGCGTGATCGGCGTCGCGGAACACATAGGCCGTGGTCTGGTAGATCGGCGTCTGCCGGGCGCCGGTGGCCGGGTCGGGCCTGGCGCCGGCATGGATCTGCAACGTGTCGAACCCGTAGGCGGGGCTGTCGGACATCTGGGTACCTCCCTTGGAAAATGACTTGGCCGAATCTCTAAGCCATGGATGCGGCTTGCACAACATGGACCCGCCCGCGGCGTTCCTGGCTCACCTAGTCCTTCCGGGCAATCGGCCCGCCCTGTTTCGACCATTCGGTAAACCCGCCTTCCAGATGCAGGACGGGTTTCAGGCCCATCTCCTGCGCCTGTTTGGCCGACAAGGCCGACCGCCAGGCGCTGGCACAGTAGAAAACATAGGTCTTGTCCTGGTTGAAAACCTCCTTGTGATAGGGGCTTTCGGGGTCGATCCAGAATTCGAGCATGCCGCGCGGACAGGAAAAGGCGCCGGGGATCATGCCGGTGCGCTGCAATTCGCGGATATCGCGCAGATCGACAAACACATAGTCGGGATTGTCGTAGAGCGTCCTTGCCTCCTCGACCGGCAAGGTGCTGACGACCGCGTTGGCCTCGTCCAGCAGTGCCTTGATCCCCTTGGTGATGGTCTGTGCCATGGCTGTCCTCCGTTGGTTCCTGCGCAGGCTGGCCGAAACCCACCGGCAGCTCAAGAGGGGTTGCCGCGATTGGCCATGCCGCTAGGGTTCCGGCAAGCAAACGAGAGGGACGCGCGATGAGACAGAGACCGCTGGGACGTACCGGCATCCAGGTAAGCGAGTTGTGCCTGGGAACGATGACATTCGGCACCCAGACATCCGAGGCCGAGGCTCATGCCCAGATCGACATGGCCCTGGCGGCCGGGATCAATTTCATCGACACCGCCGAGATGTACCCGGTCAACCCGGTCAGCAAGGAGACCATCGGCCGGACCGAGGAAATAATAGGTGCCTGGAATGCGGCCAATCCCGCGCGCCGCGGCGATTACATCCTCGCGACCAAACATTCCGGCAGCGGCATGAAGCATGTGCGCGACGGCGCGCCGATCTCTGGCGCCACCATTCGCGCCACGCTTGAGGCCTCGCTCAAGCGGCTCCGCACCGATTATGTCGACCTCTACCAGTTCCACTGGCCCAACCGCGGCAGCTACATGTTCCGTCAGAACTGGAGCTATGACCCCTCGGGCCAGGATCCGTCAGCAATTCGCGACAACATGATCGACTGCCTCGAGGCGCTGCAACGCGAGGTCGAGCGCGGCACCATCCGCGCCTTCGGCCTCTCGAACGAAAGCGCCTGGGGAACGGCGCAATGGCTGAAACTGGCCGAGGCCGGGCACGGGCCGCGTGTCGCATCGGTGCAGAACGAATACTCGCTTCTTTGCCGGCTCTTCGATACCGACATGGCCGAGGTGAGCGTCAACGAGAATGTCGGTCTGATGGCCTTTTCGCCGCTGGCGGCGGGTCTGCTGACCGGAAAATACCAGGCGGGACAGGTGCCGGCCGGCTCGCGCATGTCGCTGGTGCCCGAGATGGGCGGGCGCAAGTCGCAGCGGGTTTTTGGCGCGGTAGCTGCCTATCTCGATATTGCCGGACGTCATGGGCTGGATCCGGTGCACATGGCGCTGGCCTGGTCGCTGACGCGGCCGTTCATGATGTCGGCGATCTTCGGGGCCACCACGCTGGCGCAACTGGATCATGCGCTGGGCGCGGTGCAGGTGACATTGTCCGAAGATGTGCTGGCCGAGATCGCGGCGGCCCACAAGGCGCATCCGATGCCGTATTGAGGATCGGGACGGGAGAGGGGGCGCTGCCCCCTCTTGGCCTGCGGCCAATTCACCCGCGGAGTATTTCGGAAAAGATGAAGATCAGGACGCTGCCGGCTGGGCGCGGCTTTGGCGCAGGTCGCGGGCGGACTGGCCGTGCTGGGTGCGGAAGGCGCGGGCGAAGCTCGATTGCGAGGTGAAGCCGGTGGCCTGTGCCACCTCCATCAGCGGCATGTCGGTTTCGGTCACCAGTCTGCGGGCCTCGGCCAGGCGCAGTTGCAGGTAGTGGTCCTGTGGCGTGGTGCCAAGCCGCAGGCGGAACTGCTGTTGCAGGGTGCGGGCGCTGGTGCCCAGCGTGTCGGCGATCTCGGCAAGCGACAGCGGCTCGTCCAGCGCCGCCTCCATCAGCGCGTTGGCCCGCGCGGTCAGCTTGTTGTGGCGGTGCGGCGCGCCGGTGCGGCGTTGCGGGGTGCCGGGCTGGGGCGCACCCTCGTAGAGGAAGAGCCCCGCCACCCTTGCGGCAAAACCCGCGCCATGGCGCGCGGCGATGATATGCAGCATCATCTCGATCGCCGGCATCGCCCCGCCCGAGGTGAGCCGGTTGCCGGAAACCGCGAACCGGTCGTGGCGCACGTCGATGGCCGGGAACCGGCTGGCAAAATTGTCCAGATCCTCCCAATGGGTGGTGGCGGCGTGACCGTCGAGCAGACCGGCCTCGGCCAAGAGCCACGGGCCGCCGTCGATACCAGCAAGCGTCGCACCGCTGGCAGCAATCCGGCGCAGCCCGGCCAGCAGGCTGGGCGTGGCGTGGCGTGCCAGCTGGAACCCCGCCACCACGATCAGCAGGTCGCAGCCCTCGAGCCGTGCCAGCGGCAGGCCCGGCACCATCAGCCCGCAGGTCAGCCGGGCCGGGGCATCGGTTGCGGTGACATAGTCCCAGTCGAACGCGTGCCGGTCGGCCAGCCGGTTGGCGGCGCGCATCGGATCCACCGCGGCGGCAAAGCTGAGCGTGTTGCAATCGTCCAGCACCAGCAGCGCGCATTTTAGCGCACGATGTTCGGGCTGGAGAATGTTTTTTGCGGATTTCATCAAGTTCGATTCGCATTCTGGCAAGTGGTTGCCGTAAGGCTGCGCCAGAGTCGGAAGCAACGCAAATCGGAATCCGGGGACAAATCTGGGGAAAACCCGGCGGAAAACCCGGTAGGAACAGAGGATAACCGACATGCCCCTCGAAATGAACCGCGAGGTCTTCATCACCTGTGCCGTCACCGGCTCGGGCGGCACCCAGGATCGCAGCCCGCATGTGCCGCGCTCGCCCAAACAGATCGCCGAGAGTGCGATTGCCGCCGCCAAGGCGGGGGCGGCGGTGGTGCATTGCCACGTGCGTGACCCCGAGACCGGCGCGCCCTCGCGCCGGCTGGACCTGTACCGCGAGGTGACCGACCGCATCCGCGACGCCGAGGTCGACGTGGTGCTGAACCTGACCGCCGGCATGGGCGGTGACATGATCTTTGGCGATGTCGAGAACCCGCTGCCCTTGCGCGAAAAGGGCACCGATATGGTCGGCGCCAGCGAGCGCGTCGCCCACGTGGCCGAATGCCTGCCCGAGATCTGTACGCTCGACTGCGGCACCATGAACTTTGCCGAGGCCGACTACGTGATGACCAACACGCCCGGCATGCTGACCGCGATGGGCCGGATGATGACCGAACTGGGCGTGAAGCCCGAGATCGAGGCGTTCGACACCGGCCACCTGTGGTATGCCAAGCAGCTGGTCAAGGACGGCGTGCTGGAGGGTCCGGCGCTGGTGCAGCTCTGCATGGGGGTGCCGTGGGGCGCGCCCGATGACCTCAACACCTTCATGGCGATGGTCAACAATGTGCCCGACGACTGGACCTTCAGCGCCTTTTCACTGGGCCGCAACCAGATGGCCTATGCCGCAGCCGCGGTTTTGGCGGGGGGCAATGTGCGCGTCGGGCTCGAGGATAACCTCTGGCTCGACAAGGGCGTGCTGGCCGAGAACTGGCAACTGGTCGAACGGGCCGCAGGCATCGTGTCGAACATGGGCGCGCGGGTGATCGGGCCGCAGGAAGTGCGCGAGAAGCTGGGTCTGGTGAAACGCGCGCCGGTGGCGAAGTGACCCGGCTGGCGGCGGTTCTTGCGGCACTTCTCGCCTTTGCCGCGTCAGTGGCAGGGGCCGAGACC
Source organism: Ruegeria marina (assembly GCF_900101475.1). Lineage (GTDB taxonomy): Bacteria > Pseudomonadota > Alphaproteobacteria > Rhodobacterales > Rhodobacteraceae > Ruegeria_B > Ruegeria_B marina. The sequence continues at coordinate 91,409 of NZ_FMZV01000012.1, forward strand.
TATCGCGACCGCTCGGTCGCGATCAGCGCGGTGCCGGCGCTGGACATCGACCGCTACCTTGGCCGCTGGTACGAGATCGCGCGCTTTCCCAACCGGTTCGAACAGGGCTGCGTCGGCGTCACCGCCGATTATGCCCTGCGCGACGACGGGCAGGTGAGCGTAACAAACACCTGCCGCAAGGGCGCGCTCGACGGTCCGGTGACCACCGCCGAAGGTGTGGCGCGGGTCGAGGGGCCGGGAAAGCTGACGGTCACCTTCGTGCCCTGGCTGCCCTTTGCGCGCGGCGACTACTGGGTTCTCTACATCGACGAGGGCTATACCGTCGCCGCCATCGGTACACCGCGCGGCAAGACCGGCTGGATCCTGGCGCGCCAGCCCCGGATCGGCGCCGACATGCGCGCCCGGGCCGAGGCGGCGCTGGCCGCCAATGGCTATGACACGAGCAAACTGATCGACGTGGCACAAGACCCGCGTTGAAACACGGAACATGGACAAAGAAGGAGAGGCCGTCATGACAACGGCTGCAATCATCGGTGGTGGCGTGATCGGCGGCGGATGGGCCGCGCGCTTTCTGCTCAACGGCTGGGATGTTCGGGTGTTCGACCCCGACCCCGAGGCCGAGCGCAAGATCGGCGAGGTGCTGGCCAATGCCCGCCGCTCGCTGCCCGGTCTCAGCGACGTGCCGCTGCCGCCCGAGGGAAAGCTCAGCTTTCACACCGATCTGGCCGAGGCGGTCAAAGGGGTCGCATGGATCCAGGAAAGCGTGCCCGAGCGTCTGGACCTGAAGCTCAAGGTCTATCGCTCGATCCAGGAGGCCTGCGATCCGCAGGCGATCCTTGGCTCCTCGACCTCTGGTTTCAAGCCCAGCGAGTTGCAGGAGGGTGCGCTGCGCCCCGGTCAGATCGTGGTGACGCATCCGTTCAACCCGGTCTACCTGCTGCCGCTGATCGAACTGGTGACGACGCCGGAAAACAGCCCCGAGATGATCGAGCGCGCCAAGGAGATCATGCGCGGACTGGGCCAGTTCCCGCTGCATGTGCGCAAGGAGATCGACGCCCATATCGCCGACCGCTTTCTCGAAGCCGTCTGGCGCGAGGCGCTGTGGCTGGTCAAGGACGGTATCGCCACCACCGAGGAGATCGACGAGGCGATCCGCATGGGCTTTGGCATCCGCTGGGCGCAGATGGGCCTGTTCGAGACCTACCGCGTGGCGGGCGGCGAGGCGGGCATGAAGCATTTCATGGCCCAGTTCGGGCCCTGCCTCAGCTGGCCCTGGACCAAGCTGATGGATGTGCCCGAATTCACCGACGAATTGGTCGATCTGATCGCGGGCCAGTCGGATGCGCAATCGGGGCACCATACGATCCGCGAGCTGGAACGCATCCGCGACAACAACCTTGTCGGCATGATGCGGGCGCTCAAGGCGCAGAACTGGGGCGCGGGCGCGGTGCTGAACAGACATGATGCGGCGCTGAAACCCAAGGCCCTGCCCGATCTCGACAGTGCCGACCTCAGCCAGCCGATCCTGACGCTCTCGCGCGCGGTGCCGCTCGACTGGACCGATTACAACGGCCACATGACCGAGTCGAAATACCTCGAAGCCTTCGCGAACGCGACTGACCGGTTCATGGAGATCATCGGCTGCGATGCTGACTACATCGCCAGCGGTGGCAGCTATTTCACCGCCGAGACCCATATCCGCCATCTGGACGAAGCCCATGCCGGGGCGCGGATCCGGGTCGAGACCCAGATGCTGCTGGGGCAGGGCAAGAAACTGCACCTGTTCCACCGCATGTACGAGGGCGACAAGCTCTTGGCCACCGGCGAGAGCTTCCTGTTGCATGTCAGCCTCGAAACCCGCAAGCCCTGCGCGCCCTCACCCAAGATCGAGGCCGCCATGGCCCGCATCGCGGAGGCGCAGGCAGGTTTGCCATACCCTGAGGGCGCGGGCAGCGCGATCCGCAAACCGGCATGAGCGCACGTGTCCTGATCACCGCCGGGGCCTCGGGCATCGGCCGCGCCATGGCCGAGGCGTTCGATGTTGCGGGGGCACGGGTCTGGATCGCGGATGTGGACAAGGCGGCGCTTGCCGCCTGTCCCACCCACTGGCGGCAGAGTGTCGTCGATGTGGCGGATGAGGCCCCGGTCGCGGCGCTCTTTGCCGAAATCGAGGCCGACTGGGGCGGGCTTGATACGCTCTGTTCCAATGCGGGCATCGCCGGGCCGACCGCGCTGGTCGAGGATATGCCGCTCGACGGATGGCGCGCCTGCATCGCGGTCAATCTCGACGGCGCGTTCCTGTGTGCCAAATACGCCGCCCCCCTGCTGAAACGGCAAGGCGCTGGCAGCATCGTCATCACATCCTCCACCGCCGGGCAATACGGTTACCCGCACCGTTCACCCTATGCAGCGGCGAAATGGGGGGTGATCGGCCTTGCCAAGACGCTGGCGATGGAACTGGGCCCGCACGGGGTGCGCTGCAACGTGATCTGCCCCGGCGCGGTCGAGGGGCCGCGAATGGAGGGCGTGCTGGCGCGCGAGGCGGCCGCCAAGGGCATGACCCGGGATCAGGTCTATGCCGGCTATGCCTCGGGCACCTCCATGGGCCGGTTCGTCGAGGCGACCGACATCGCCAACATGACAGTCTTCCTCGCCTCGGACGCGGCGCGGCTGGTGTCGGGGCAGGTGATCGCCGTCGACGGCCACACGGTGAACCCGGACCCCAAAATCTGAAAACGCCCCGCAACCGTTTCGAGAGCCGCCGTTTGCCCCGTCGAAGTGGAAAAATTTTCTTTTTCGCGCTACAATGCGCACGATTTTTTCGAAGACGACTTTTGGAGGACGCGAAATGAAAAACCTGTTTGGTCTTCTTTCAGGAAGTTTTCTGGTCATTGCCAGCACAGTTGTTGCCGAAAGCGGCAAAGAGCCTCCGGGACAGCGTGAAGATGGAAGCTGGGGCGCCGTGACAAGCCAAGAGGTCACTGGCGGTTTCAATCAAGGCGAACATGCCTCGGATCCAAGCGGCGACGGCCACGGTCCCACGAGTTCGGACGAGCCGCGCGCCGGTCTGGCCAATGTGGTCTCATCCGGTGATCTCTCTGCCACGATGGACGCTCTGGGCCTCTCCGGTAGTGGTCCCAGCGGCCCCGGCGGACCCTGAGTCATCTGCCGCCCGGCGGCCATCGGCAGAACGAGGATCGCCGCACCAAGCCTCTCGGGTTCTGGAGCAGTGTCGGGCGGCATCAGCTTCGGCTGGTGCCGCGCCTCTGCCGGATCGCCCGGTCCACCGCTCCCCGCTCGTATGCCTGTCGCCCTGCAATGCCGTTCCTTCCGCGCCACTTGACGGAACAGGTGCCAGGTCAGCCCAGCCCGTCGGTGCCGTGTTTCAGGATGATGGGCACGATCAGGTCCTCTTCATCCTCCAGATGCCGGCCGATCATCCGTTCGAGGCCACCCAGCCCCGTCAGCAGCGCCCCGGCGCTGCTGCGCGCCTCGGGTCCGCTGGCCGAGCGAATCGCCGCGTTGGCCTGCTCCACGAAGCGGCTCAACAGACCGTCCAGCGCATGGTGGTCCGCATCCAGCAGGTCGAACCCCGTCTCGATCCGGCTGTCCATGGTCCGGAGCAGCGGAAAGTAATGATGGTCCTCGATCTGGTGATGCCCGTGCAACTGGTTCACGAACATGCCGCCATATCGGGCGATGCCCTGAGAAAATAGCTGCGTGTCCCGGTCGGCGTTCAGGAACGCCCGGGTTTCGGCCTGCATATGCGCCATGATCTGGCGGAACATCATGTGCCGCTCCAGCCAGAAACTGACCAGGCCATGAAAATTCGGATCGGCTTGCCAGCTTTCGCGCGGATGCGCCTCAAGCAGCACCCGCAGCGCCTCGGGAAGCCCGGTTCTGGTATCGAAATGCTCGTCTCTCATTCAGGTCGATATAGAGCATTTGCGCGCGAGCGGTAGCCCCGCTGCCCGAACCGGGGTGAGACGGATCCGGCCCTAGCTCTGGTTTGCCCCGCGCAACTGGCGGATGGCCCGGCGTACCGCCTGCCAATCCTCGGCCTGGTCCAGATTGCCCATCGCCTTGCAATGCTGTTCCTTCTGGGCAGCCTCTGCTTCGGCCTTGTCTCCATGTGCGGCATAGAGCGCGCGGGCGTATTCTGCACTCCTGATTGCGTCCATCGGGTCTCCTCCGTTCTTTGGGTCCGGTTGGTCCTGTCTGGTGTCAGGAAGCCCACCATAGCAGATAACTGCGCCGTGTGCATCCCGGACGACCGGATCAGCGGGCAATCGCCGCCCGGAGCTGCCGAAGGTGGGTCGGAAAATGCCGCGCGGTCAGGTCCGCCTCGCGCACCAGGGTATCGAAATGCCTTGTAAAAACCTCGATCCGGTCCTTGTCGCGGAATGCCATGTAATGGCTGCCGGCATAAAACACGCAGAGCAACGGGCCAAAGATCGTCATCGGCGCGGAATAAAGGCGCTTGGCATCGTAAAGGTAGATGCGCAGGCGGGGATACAACTGCTCGCTCAGCGCCAGGAACCGGTCGATCTGCTCCAGCCGCAGGGCCAGCGGCAACCCGTGGTAATAGCCGGTGGCATGCGCGAAACTTTGCAGCTCGAACAGCGGCATGGCGATCTCGTAATCGGACTGGGCGCTGCGCATCCAGGTGAGCCGGTCCTCGGAGGCTCCGATCGCCTGATCCGCCGTGCGTCCCAGGTGCGGCGCATATTCCCACTCCAGAAAGGCGCGCGTCTTCAACATGTCGGGCAGGGCGGCCGGGACATAGCGGATCTTGTACCCCGCCGCCTCGCGGTGCCATTCATAGATCCGCTCGTCCACCAGCGCGCGCGGCGCCTCGGCCATGGTCAGCGAACTGGCCAGCAGTTCGGCGGCACTCTCGGGCCGGTCCGACAGGCTCAGCAGCCAGTCCGCCGACACCCCGAGCGCCGAGGCGCAGGCCCCCACCACATGCGCATTGGGCAGTCGTGCCCCGTCGCCGGTCAGCAGCTGCGAAATGGTCGAGCGATCCGCCCCCACCTGGCGCGCCAGCGCGCTCTGGCTCATCTGGCGCTGCTCCATTGCCCGGGCCAGCCGCAGGCGGAACTGCGCTGCCCGGTCACGTTTGTCCATTTTTTCCCACATGTCGTGATAAATATCACAGTTGCTGAGTTTTGTTAATCATATTCCGAATTCCAGCGACCATCGCCGCGCAGTAACAGTTTCGTGAAAGCGCGGGCAGGAGGCGGAATGGAAACGCGAAAAAGATCGGTCGTAAAGGCGGTTGTCTGGAACCTGATGGGTCTTGTCACAATGACCCTGGTGGGGCTTGCGGCAACCGGGTCCGCCGCCATCGGCGGCACGCTGGCGCTGGTGAACACGGCGCTGGGCTTCACCCTATACCTTGTCTACGAGCGCATCTGGGCCGGTATCCGCTGGGGCCGCCATGTCTGAGCCGCGCCTGCCAAACAGCCCCGAATGGGGCACCTTCGCGCTGATCCTCGGCTGCTACGCCGCCTGGCTCGTGGCCGTCTTCTGGCTGGCGGACCTGTCGCTCTGGCTCGCGGTGCCGGTGATGGGCCTGGTGGCAGCGCTGCATTCCTCGCTGACGCACGAGGCGCTGCACGGCCACCCGTTCCGCTTCCGTTGGCTGAACGAGGCGCTGATGGCGCTGCCGCTGACCTTGTGCATCCCCTACAACCGGTTCCGCGACCTGCACCTCGCCCATCACCAGGACGCCAACCTGACCGACCCCTATGACGATCCCGAAAGCAATTACCTGGACCCCGCTGTCTGGTCGCGTCTGCCCGGCTGGCAACGGCGCCTCTACGCGATGAACAACACGCTGATGGGGCGCATGGCGCTGGGCCCGCTGATCGGGCAGGTGACGTTCTTCCGCGACGAAGGACGCGGCGCGCTGCGCGGCGACCGCGACATCCTGCTCGCCTGGGCCCTGCACCTGCCGGGCATGGCGGCGGTGCTCTGGGTTGTGTGGCTGTCGCCCATGCCGGTCTGGGCCTTCGTGCTGTCGGTCTATATCGGTCTTGGCCTGCTCAAGATCCGCACCTTCCTGGAACATCGCGCGCATGAGAAATCCCGCGCCCGCACGGTGGTGATCGAGGACCGCGGGCCGTTGGCCTTCCTGTTTCTCAACAACAACTACCACGTGGTGCATCACATGAACCCCGGCGCGTCCTGGTACGCGCTGCCCGCGCTCTACCGCGCCGGCAAGGACCGCTACCTGGCCTGCAACGAGGGCTACTGCTACCGCTCCTATGCCGAGGTATTCCGCCGCTATTTCTGGCGCGCCAAGGACCCGGTGCCGCATCCCTTCTGGCCAAATTCCTGATTTGAGGCCACAAGGAGCGCATGAGCCTCTGGATTCCCGTCACCCTCGCCGCCGCGCTGTTTCAGACCGTTCGGTTCATGCTGCAAAAATCGCTGGCGACGGTGAAACTGTCGGCAACCGGGGCAACCTTCGCCCGGTTTCTGTATTCGGCGCCGCTGGCGCTGGCTGCGCTGCTGATAGCCACCACTGCGGGCGGCCATGACCTGCCGCTGCTGGACTTGCGGTTCTGGCTCTTCGCCGCCATCGGCGGCACCGCCCAGATCCTTGCCACAATCTGCGTGGTGGCGCTGTTCAAGCAGCGCAATTTCGCGGTCGGCATTACCTTCAAGAAGACCGAGGTGATCCAGACCGCGATCGTCGGCTTCGTCATCCTGGGCGAGGGCGTGTCCTGGGGCGCCCTCGGTGCGATCCTGTTGGGGCTGGCGGCGGTGCTGGTCCTGTCCAGGGCGCCCGGCGGCAGCGGCGCCTGGTGGCGCCACCTGACCAACCGCGCCTCGCAACTTGGGCTGGGGTCGGGGGTGCTGTTCGCCTTTTCCGCGGTCAGCTACCGGGCGGCCTCGCTGGAACTGGGCGATATCGCCCCCTGGTTCCGGGCGCTGGTGACGCTTGCCGCAGTGGTGTCGTTCCAGCTGGTGTCGATGGCGCTCTGGCTCTGGGTGCGCGACCGGGCACAACTGGCTGCCGTCTGGGCCGCGCGAGATACAGCCGCCTTCGTCGGGCTGACCAGCCTCGGCGGGTCCTTTTGCTGGTTTTTCGCCTTCACCTTGCAGAACGCGGCCTATGTCAAGGCGCTAGGCCAGGTCGAGTTGCTCTTCAGCCTGATGGCCTCGATGCTGTTCTTCCGGGAAACCATAACAGGGCGCGAGATCGCCGGTATGGGATTGCTGGGCCTGTCGATCCTGGCGCTTGTGCTGACCATCTGACCAGAGGCTTCTGCGCCGGCGCCGGGTTTCTCCTGGCAGAAACCAGTTTGGGATTGGGCGGGCCGCGCGTCCCGCGCGGCGTCTTTTGCGAGGCCCTGCCTCGCGCTCCGGAGTATTTGTGACCAGAAAGAAGCCGCAGCGTTTTGGTTTCTTTCTGGTCAAAAATACTCCGGGGGAGTCGCCGTCAGGCGACGGGGGCAGAGCCCCCTGAAACGGTGCCGGATTATCCTGCCCGGCGTTCCTCGAAGCTCAGCGCAATGAAGCTGGGCAGATGGTCGCCCATGCCTACCACGCGCGCGCCGCGGTCCTCGTTCCGTTCGCGATTGCGTTTTTCTTCTTGCCGTGGGGGACGGTCTTGCTTTTCTTCGCTACGGGCGTCGCGCTTGTCCTCACGCGGTGCCTTGTCGGCGCGCTTTTCCGTGTCCCGCTGCGGTTTGTCGGACTTGCTCCTGCGATCGTCGCGGCGCGACTTGGTCTCCGGCAACTCTTCAAGCTTTACCGGATTTTCGAGACGCGGGATCTCCTTCTGGATCAGCTTTTCAATCGCATCGAGCGCCTTGTCGTCGCGCGGGATGCAGATGGTGATCGCCTTGCCGGCGCGTCCCGCACGGCCGGTGCGGCCAATCCTGTGCACATAATCCTCGGGGTGGCCGGGCACATCGAAATTGAACACATGGCTTACGCTGGGAATGTCGAGGCCGCGCGCGGCAACGTCCGAGGCCACCAGCAGGCGCACCTTGCCTTCGCGGAACCCGTCCAGTGTGCGGGTCCGCTGGCTCTGATCCAGATCGCCATGGATCGGCGCCGCGTCATAACCGTATTTCTGCAACGACTTGGCGACGATATCCACATCCGACTTGCGGTTGCAGAAGATGATCGCGTTGGTGCATTTCTCGCCCTCGGCGTCGATCAGCGCCCGCAGAACGGCGCGTTTCTCGCTGGCCTCGCGGTCGCGGCGGCTGCCCTTGAACTGCACCACGCCCTGTTCGATGGTTTCCGACGCCGTCGCCTGGCGGGCCACCTCGATGCGCGCGGGCGCGCTGAGGAAGGTGTTGGTGATGCGTTCGATCTCGGGCGCCATGGTGGCCGAGAAGAACAGCGTCTGGCGGGTAAACGGCGTCAGGCTGAAGATGCGCTCGATATCGGGGATGAAGCCCATGTCGAGCATACGGTCCGCCTCGTCCACCACCATGATCTGCACCCCGGTCAGCAGGAGCTTGCCGCGCTCGAAATGATCGAGCAACCGGCCCGGCGTGGCAATCAGCACGTCGACGCCCCGGTCGATCAGCGCATCCTGCTCCTTGAAGCTGACGCCGCCGATCAGGAGAGCCTTGGTCAGTTTCAAATGCTTGGTATAGGTGTCGAAGTTCTCGGCGACCTGCGCGGCCAGTTCCCGTGTCGGGCAGAGCACCAGGCTGCGCGGCATCCGGGCGCGGGCGCGGCCACGGGCCAGCAGGGTGATCATCGGCAGGGTAAAGCTTGCGGTCTTGCCGGTGCCGGTCTGGGCGATGCCCAGCACGTCTTTCCCTTCCAGAGCGGGAGGAATTGCGCCTGCCTGAATCGGGGTGGGGGTTTCGTAACCGGCTTCTTCTACGGCCTTGAGGACCTTGGGATTCAGGTTCAGATCAGAAAATTTTGTCATGTGTGTCCGATATATGCGGACACTCACCGGGCCCGCGCGTCTGTCGTTTTGCCGGGCCCGTCATGGGCGCTGCGCCTGTCGGGCGCGCTACGGCTGAGCGGGGCATATCAAAAACCCCTGCCATCGTCAAATGTTGCATCTGCAGCACCGGAATTCGCGCTCATTGTTGCGCATTGGCAAACGTCAATGGATCAATCGGGGAACTGCTTCCGGGTTGCCGCCTCAAGGTCGAGGCGGCGCCGTTTCAGCATTCCGGCGGCCTCCAGGCGTGCGCGTCCTTCGGGTGAAACGGCGTTCATCTCGTCGAAGAAGGCACGCAGCCCGGCCTCGCCATCCGCCTCTTCGATGGAACTCAGCAGCTCGTGCATGCTGATACCGCCCGCCTCGCGCGGGACATTGGGGGCCAGGTCCGGCCGGTACGAGCCCTTGGCGATGCGATAGCGGTAGGCGGAAATCCAGTGGCCCCAGTCGGCAGCGTGCCGGTGCAACAAGTCGACGCTGTCCAGCTCCACCTGACCTGGGTTCATCTCCTTGTTGCGAAAGATGTTGTGGATGCGGAAATCGACCTTTTCCAGTCCGGTGCGTGCGATCACCTTGCCCGCCACATGGCTCATGAAGCCGCCTTTGACGAAGGCGCCGTAAGTGGGATAGAGCCGCCGTACCGTCTCGTCCCGCGCCGGTCCGCCGGGGATGAACGCCTTGTAAAGCGTGTCGTCACCGGCCAGGGCCTCGAGCGGGCGCATCCGGGCGCACAGCACCTCGGGGCCGAACGCATCCAGAAGGCCGGCGAGCGGGGTTTCGGGCCAGATGAACTCGTCCACGTCGATATGCGCCAGCCAGTCCACCTCGGCACGGTTATAGGCATGGCGCGCATTCATCGTCTGGCGGGCCTGGTGCTTGGCGGGGCGGGCCAGCTTGCGGCGGCTCCAATAGCTGTCGTCACAGGCCCAGACCCGGATGCGCGGGTGCGCCTTGAGCCGGGCGAATACCGAAGGGTCGGGCTCGTCGAGATAGAGGTAGAGCCGGTGCGCGCCCAGTTCCAGGTGCCAGGCGGCGAACTGCTGGATATCGCGTTGGGGCGCCTTTACGGTCGCCACCACGCCCCAGGTCACGCCCTTGTCGCCCATGCCCGCTGTCCCTGTCCGTTGCCTGCCCGCGCAGCTTAGGGCAGGGCGCGGTTCAGGTCATCATCTCTTTGGTGGCGGTCAGCTTCAGTTCGGGGTAATCGCGCACCACGCGGTCGATATCCCATTGCAGCCGGGTCAGGTAGACGATGTCGCCGTCGTGGTCATGGGCGATGTGCTGTTTGTTGGTGTTGACGAACCGGTCCAGCGCCGCCTTGTCGCCCGCCACCCAGCGGGCCGAGGTGAATTGCGACCCGTCGAACCGCACCGGCAGCCCGTATTCCAGCTCGATCCGGCTGGCCAGAACCTCGAATTGCAGCGCGCCGACGACGCCCACGATGAAGCCCGAGCCGATCATCGGCTTGAACACCTTGGCGGCGCCTTCCTCGGCGAATTGCATCAACGCCTTTTCCAGGTGCTTGGCCTTCATCGGGTCGCCCGCGCGCACGCCCTGCAACAATTCCGGCGCGAACGAGGGGATGCCGGTCACCCGCAGCGCTTCGCCCTCGGTCAGCGTGTCGCCGATGCGCAATTGCCCGTGGTTGGGGATGCCGATGATGTCGCCAGCCCAGGCTTCCTCGGCCAGTTCCCGGTCCGAGGCGAGGAACAGCACCGGGTTCGAGATCGCCATTGGTTTCTTCGACCGCACATGCATCAGCTTCATGCCGCGCTGGAAATGGCCTGAGGCGAGCCGGACAAAGGCCACCCGGTCGCGATGCTTGGGGTCCATGTTCGCCTGAACCTTGAAGACAAAGCCGGAAACCTTTGTCTCATCAGGGGAAATCTGCCTTGGCTCGGCGCTCTGCACCTGCGGTTCGGGGCCGTATTTCCCGATCCCCTCCATCAGTTCCTTGACCCCGAACGAGTTGATGGCCGAGCCGAACCAGATCGGCGTCATATGTCCTTCGAGCACCGCCTGCGGGTCGAGCGCGGGCAAGAGCTCGCGCGCCATCTCCAGTTCCTCGTGCAGCTTCTCCAGCAGGTGCGCGGGCACGTGCTGGGCCAGCTTGGGGTCGTCAAGCCCATTGATTTCGATGCTCTCGGCGACCTTGTTGCGGTCGGCGCGGTCCATCAGCTCCAGCCGGTCGCGCAGGATGTCGTAACAACCGATGAAATCGCGGCCCTGGCCGATGGGCCAGCTTGCCGGGGTCACGTCGATGGCCAGCATTTCCTGGATCTCGTCAATGATCTCGAACGTGTCGCGGCTTTCGCGGTCCATCTTGTTGCAGAAAGTCAGGATCGGCAGGTCGCGCAGGCGGCAGACCTCGAACAGCTTCCGCGTCTGGCTCTCGACGCCCTTGGCGCCGTCGATCACCATCACCGCCGCATCCACCGCCGTCAGTGTGCGATAGGTGTCCTCGGAGAAATCCGAGTGGCCGGGCGTGTCCACAAGATTGAACCGGAAGCTCTTGTAATCGAACGACATTGCCGAGGCCGAGACCGAGATGCCCCGGTCCTTTTCCATCTGCATGAAGTCCGACCGCGTGCGCCGCGCCTCTCCCTTGGCGCGCACCTGTCCGGCCATCTGGATCGCGCCGCCGAACAGCAGGAACTTTTCGGTCAGCGTGGTCTTGCCCGCATCCGGGTGCGAGATGATGGCGAAGGTGCGGCGCCGCGCGATCTCGGGCGGCAATACGGGGCGGTTCGAGGCGATATCCAACATGAGCGCGCGTATATCAGGTTGCGCCGCCCGTGCAAGAATGCGCACGCGGCTTGCTGCATGGCGTGCCGGACGAAGGGCGGTCCATCCGGCGATCCAGCGGGCTCAGCGGTTGGTCGAGGCCCGTTTCAGGAGCGCAATGGCGTCCGGCCGGTCCAGCAGCCGCTTTGACACATCGATCCCGTGCCCGTCGCCGCGCCCGTGCTGGTCCAGCAGCAGGCGCACCTCTTCAAGCAGTTCCTCGGGCAGGGCGGGCCGGGTGCGCGGATCCAGCAGCATGGTCTCGGCCGCGATCCCCTCGGCATAGATGATGTGGTGCCGGTCGAACAGAAGCTGAAAATAATCGACGAATCCGCCTTCCTGAACGAAGACCGTATCGCCGTTGACCAGGTGCCGCGCCTTTACCAGCAGTTCCGGCTGGCCTGCGCCGATCTCGTCGCGGCGCTGGTAGACGAACAGCCGGTGATCGGGGCTGACCACCAGATCGTTGTCGTTGTTCAGCGTACCGGCGCGGATCACGATGGGGGCGAAATCGCCCACCGCGCGCACCGTGCTCTGGCCGATCCAGCGCACCTGCTGCACCCCGTCGTCGCGGGTCAGCACCCGGTCGCCCACCTTCAGTTCCTCAATGGGCACCTGCGCGCCCGAGGCCAGCGTGATATGGGTGCCGCGCGTGAACGAGACACAGGCCACCTGCGCGAATTTCTGCCGTGCCCGCTCGCTGTCGATACCCACCAGCGTGTAATCGGTTCTGGCCGCCAGCGGCGCCAGCGGCAAGAGGTAGACATCGGCGATATGGCCGCTCGCGTCGACCTCGACCAGCACGATTGCGTCGGTGGTCATGCCGTCGGGGCTCATCAGGCTCAGCGCGCAATCCAGATGCACCGCATGGCCGGGCCGCCCGCATTCGGTATCCCCGGAGACCAGGAACGCGCCATCGGCCAGCACCTCCAGCCCCAGGCGGCGCAGCGGCGCGACAGGATCCAGGCCATAGACATCGTCCAGCATCAATTCGTCCATCGGCGCAATCTCGTCGCCCAGATTGGCGCCATTCGTCACCACGAAGGCGTCGGCGCGGTAAACGGGTACGGATTGGGCGGGCGCGTGTCTGGTCACGGGATCCAACGGAGGCTGCGGGGCAAGGTCTTTCATGATCAATCTGAGTGGCTTCCGGCACAAGTGCAATCCATTCTGCCGCCAAAATGTGGCGGATCTCGGTCAGCCGGGTGGTGATCGCCGGGCATTTGGTGCTAACTCGGCGGCAACGACACCATAGAGGGAGAACGGGACATGGATCTGGGTATCGCGGGCAAGAAGGCGCTGGTCTGCGCCTCGTCCAAAGGGCTGGGGCTGGGCTGCGCCCAGGCGCTGGCGGTCGCAGGCGTCGATCTGGTGATGAACGCGCGCGGCGCCGAGGCGCTGGAGGCTGCGGCGGAGGCGATCCGCGCGGCGCATGGGGTGACGGTCACCACCGTCGCCTGTGACGTCACCGCCGAGGCGGGGCAGGCGCAGGTGATCGAGGCGGCCCAAGGCGTCGACATCCTGGTCACCAATGCAGGCGGCCCGCCGCCGGGCCTGTGGTCGGACTGGGATCGCGACGATTTCATCCGTGCGCTCGACGCCAACATGCTGACCCCGATCGCCTTCATGAAGGCGCTCCTGCCTGGCATGATCGACAAGAGCTGGGGCCGGGTGGTCAACATCACCTCGCAATCGGTGCGCGCGCCGATCCCGGCGCTGGGCCTGTCGAATGCCGCCCGCACCGGGCTGACAGGCTATGTCGCCGGCACCTCGCGCCAGGTCGCGCCCTTTGGCGTGACGATCAACAACCTGCTGCCTGGCATCCACGCTACCGACCGCGCCAATGCGCTGGACGGCCCGGTGGCGCAGCAGAAGGGTATCAGCCTGGAAGAGGCGCGGGCCGAGCGCGCCGCCACCATTCCCGCTCGCCGCTACGGCACGTCCGAGGAATTCGGCGCCGCCTGTGCCTTTCTCTGCTCGCAGCATGCGGGCTTCATCGTCGGACAGAACCTGCTGCTCGACGGCGGCGGCACCAACCTGACGATGTGAGGCATGGCCCAGGGGTTCTCGCTCAAGGATCAGCTGTTCAACGCGGAAAAGGTCGGCTATCTCGCCGGCCTTTTCGACGGGCCGAAGTTCGACGGCGCGGTTTTCCGTGCGCGGGTGATGCAGCGCCTGCCGGAGCTGGAGCTGAAACAGCGTATCGACTGGATCGCGGAATGCCTGTCCGAGACCCTGCCGGGGGCGCTGCCGCAGGTCGCGCCCGCGATCCTGCGTGCCCTGCCGCCGCCGCTCGACCCCAGCCGGACGGACGATGATTTCGGCGATTTCATCTTCGCGCCGCTCGGGGAATGGGTGGCGGTTGCGGGAATCGAACACCCCGAACCGGCGCTCGACCTGCTGGCGGAACTGACCCAACGGTTTTCCATGGAATGGGCGATCCGCCCGTTCCTGAACCGCTGGCCCGATCTGGTGCTGGCGCGAATGCGGGACTGGTGCGACCATGACAGCTATCACGTGCGCCGGCTGGTCAGCGAGGGCACCCGCCCGCGGCTGCCCTGGGGCGCGGGCATCGCGCTGCCGCTCGATGCCGCGCTGCCGCTGCTCGACCGGCTGCACGCCGATCCCACCCGCTATGTCACCCGCTCGGTCGCCAACCATCTGAACGACATCGCGAAAAAGGACCCGGACCTGGTGCTTGAGCGGCTCGCGGCCTGGCGCGAGGCCGGGCGGCAGAGCGCGGCAGAGCGGGACTGGATCACCGCGCACGCGCTGCGCGGGCTGGTCAAGGCGGGCCACCCGGGCGCGATGTCCATGCTGGGATATGACCCCGAGGCGCCTGTCACGGTCACGCTGGACCTGCCGGGGCGCGCCCGCATCGGTGACGAACTGGCTCTGGGCGTGGTGCTGGAAGGGAAACCGGGCCTGCCGGTGCTGGTCGATTACATCGTGCATTTCCAGCGTCCCGGGGGCAAGGTATCGGCCCGGGTGCACAAGCTGAAACAGGCGCGGCTGACCGGCGGTCGGCTGCGGCTGGACAAACGCCACAGGCTGAAGGGCGACGCCACCACATTCACCCTCGTGCCCGGCCCGCACCGGGTCGAGATCCAGGTGAACGGCCGGGTGCGCGCCACTGGCAGTTTCGATCTGGAGGGGTAGGGCGGGGGCGCTGCCCCGTCTGACAAAATTCGTCGAATTTTGTCGCCTCCCCCTGAGTATCTGAAAAAGATGAAGGACCAGTCGCACTTTTTGACAGACCGCTCGCGGGGGCGGCGGCGCTGCGCCATTCACGGGGCCTGCTGTCGGGGGGGCAGCACGGGTGCCTTGCGCTGCGGGGACGGGGTTGCTATCCCCGGCCTGAACTCCCGACCAAAAGGCTTGGGATAGGCAGCGAGGCCCGACAGGTGACGGCAGGACAGACCCCTCCGCGGCTCGAGATCCGCAATCTGGTGCGCGTGTTCGACGGGCAGCGGGTGGTCGACGACGTGTCGCTGACCATCCGGGCCGGGCAGGTGACCTGCCTGCTGGGGCCGTCGGGCTGCGGCAAGTCCACCACGCTCAGGATGATCGCCGGGGTCGAGATGCAGGACAGCGGCGAGATCCATGTCGATGGCAAGCTGATCTGCGACACCATGTTCCGGGTCCCGCCCGAACGGCGCGAGATCGGGCTGATGTTCCAGGATTTCGCATTGTTTCCCCATCTCAGCGTGGCGGGCAACGTGGCGTTCGGCCTGAAGGGCAGCCGCGAGGAAAAGCAGGTGCGTGTCGAGGAGTTGCTGGCGCGCGTGTCGCTGTCGCGCCATATCGACAGCTATCCGCACCAGCTCTCGGGCGGTGAACAGCAGCGGGTGGCCTTGGCCCGTGCCCTGGCGCCGCGGCCGCGGATCATGCTGATGGACGAGCCGTTCTCGGGTCTCGACAACCGGCTGCGCGACGGCATCCGCGACGACACCCTGGCGCTTCTGAAGGAAGAAGATGCTGCCGTCCTGCTGGTTACGCACGAGCCGGAAGAGGCGATGCGCATGGCCGACGAGATCGCGCTGATGCGCGACGGGCGGATCGTGCAACAGGGCGCGCCCTACAACGTCTATACCCGTCCCGTGGACAAGGCCGCGGTTGCTTTCTTCAGCGATATCAATACGCTCAGGGCGCAAGTCAACGGTGCTCTGGCCGCCACACCCTTTGGCCAGTTCCTGGCGCCCGGCGTCCCCGACGGAACCGATGTCGAGATCGTGTTCCGACCCCAGCATGTGAAGCTCGACTTCGACCGGGGCGGCCGGGGGCCGTTGCCGACACCCTCGGACGGGGTCGCCGCGCGGGGGATGGTCGAACGGGCGCGTTTCCTGGGCAGCGAGAGCCTGGTCGAGTTCCGGATGGATTTCGACGGTTCGATGCTGAAGGCCACTGTGCCCAACGTGTTCATTCCCGAACCAGGCCGGGTGATGTGGCTGACCATCAGGCGCGACCGATGCTTCGTGTTCCCTGCCCGCCCTGCGGAACGACAAAGACTCTGAGATTCTCCGGAAATTTCGGAAAATCGGTCTCTCCATTTCCGATCGCTGCGGTTTTGCAGCCATCTGGTGCCCGAATGCCGCATATCCGGAGGCCGGCAAGCTTGCCGCGCGGGGAGCCCGCGTCTATCAAGGGCGAAACGGGGCAGGACGACATGCGTATTCTCATCACCAATGACGACGGCATCAACGCGCCGGGACTGGCGGCGCTCGAGGCAATGGCCGGCGAGCTTGCCGGGCCGGAGGGAGAGGTCTGGGTGGTTGCGCCGGCCTTTGAGCAATCCGGTGTCGGCCATTGCATCAGCTACACTCATCCGATGCTGATCGCCAAGCTCGGCGAACGGCGTTTCGCGACCGAAGGCAGCCCCGCCGACTGCGTGTTGGCGGGCCTGCATGATGTGATGAAGGACGCGCCCCCCGATCTCGTGCTGTCGGGGGTGAACCGCGGCAACAACTCGGCCGAGAACGCGCTCTATTCCGGCACGCTGGGCGGCGCGATGGAGGCCGCGCTCCAGGGTCTGCCCGCCATCGCGCTTTCGCAATACTTCGGCCCGCGCAACTATGGCCGCGACGATCCGTTCGAGATCGCCCACAGCCATGGCGCCGATGTGATCCGCCGTATCCTTGCGGCCTGGCCGCAGGAGCGGCCCGACTACCGGCTGTTCTTCAATGTCAACTTCCCGCCGGTCCCCGCGGCCGAGGTCAAGGGGACAAGGGTGGTGCGCCAGGGCTTCCGCCTTGGCTCGCGCTATGCGGTCGAGCCGCACCTGTCGCCCTCGGGCAAGCGTTTCCTTTGGATCAAGGGCGGCGACCAGCAGGCCCATACCGCTCCGGATACCGATGCCGCCGTCAATCTGGACGGGTTTATCTCGGTCACGCCCATGCGCGCGGACCTGACCGCCGAGGACACGCTGGAGGCATTGCAGGCGACCCTATGAGCGGACCCGACGCCGAAACCAAGATGCAGTTCCTGTTCGCGCTCCGCTCCAAGGGGGTGACCGACCGGCACGTGCTGGCGGCGATGGAAGAGGTCGACCGTGGCCTCTTTGTGCGCGGGCTGTTCGCCGAGCGCGCTTACGAGGATATGCCGCTGCCCATCGCCTGTGGACAGACCATCAGCCAGCCCTCGGTGGTCGGTCTGATGACCCAGGCGCTGGAGGTCAATCCGCGCGACAAGGTGCTCGAGGTCGGCACCGGCTCGGGCTACCAGGCGGCGATCCTGGCAAAGCTGGCGCGCCGGGTCTACACCGTAGACCGCCACGCCCGCCTGGTGCGCGAGGCGCAGGCGCTGTTCCAGCGCCTGCAACTTGTCAATATCACTACCATGACCACGGACGGATCGTTTGGCCTTCCCGACCAGGCGCCCTTCGACCGCATCATCGTCACCGCCGCCGCCGAAGACGCGCCCGGACCGCTCTTGGCGCAACTGAAGATCGGGGGTATCATGGTCCTGCCCGTCGGCCAGTCGGACACGGTGCAGACCCTGATCCGGGTACGCCGTCACGAAACCGGTTTCGATTATGACGAATTGCGCCCGGTCCGTTTCGTCCCGCTGCTCGAAGGGCTGGGCAAGGAAGGCTGAAACGCCCGGGCCCCGGTTATGTCGCGAACCCCCGGACCACATGGGGGACAGCATTGAGGATAATGAGATGAGTGTTCCGTTCCGCCCCCTGATCCGTCCGGCCCTGGCCTGTGCCGCGCTGGCGTTGCTTGCCGCCTGTGAAGAGCCGCTCGACTATGACCTGCGCGGCCAGATCGGCGCCTTCAACACCACCGAGGCGGCGCAGGCCGCCAAGACCGCGCCGCGCCCCAGACCCGATGCGCGCGGGGTGATTTCCTATCCCAACTACCAGGTGGCAGTAGCCCGGCGCGGCGACACAGTGACCTCGCTGGCTGATCGGGTCGGTCTGCCTTCGGGCGAACTGGCGCGGTTCAACGGCCTGCAACCGAACGACGGCCTGCGCGAGGGCGAGGTGCTGGCGCTGCCGCGCCGTGTGGCAGAACCTGCGGCACAGGGCGGCAATGTCGATATCGCGACGCTTGCCGGCAGCGCCATCGACCAGGCCCCCGACACCACGCCGGTCGAGACCACCACGCTGGAACCTTCGGGGCCCGCAGCGGCCGCTCCCGCGAAACCCAGCCGCACGGAACCGGTACGACACAAGGTGACGCGCGGCGAAACCGCCTACACGATCTCGCGCCTCTACCAGGTGCCGGTCAACGCGCTGGCCGAATGGAACGGGCTCGGCTCCGATTTCGCGATCCGCGAAGGCCAGTACCTGCTGATCCCGGTCAAGGACCAGCCCGCGCCCAGGACGCAGAGCGCTGCGGCGACCGGCGCCGCGACCACCGCGCCCGGAGTCGGCTCGCCCACGCCGATGCCGCCCAGCGCCACGAAACCGCTGCCCGACGAGAAAGTCGCCGCAGTCGCCCCGGCTGTCCCCGACGTCTCTGTCGGCGCGCCCTCGGGCAGCACCTCGCAACTGGCCTTCCCGGTGAAGGGCAAGATCGTACGGCCCTATTCCAAGGGCAAGAACGACGGGATCGACATCGCGGGCGCGCCCGGCAGTGCCGTCAGCGCCGCCGAAGCGGGCACCGTCGCGGCGATCACCGCGGATGCCGACCAGGTGCCGATCGTGGTGATCCGTCATCAGGACAACCTGCTGACGGTCTATGCCAATGTGGACGGCATCGAGGTGAACAAGGGTGACACCGTCAAACGCGGCCAGAAGATCGCCCGGCTGCGCGACGGCGACAATGCCTATGTGCATTTCGAGGTGCGCAAGGGATTCGACAGCTACGATCCCGAACCCTATCTGAAATGAACATTACGGACCTTTGGTCCGTGCCTCCGGCGGGAGTATTTCGAACCAGAAAGAAGCGAAAACGCGACAGGGGCAGCGCCCCCTGACCGCGTCAGGGCACGTAGTCGGCGAGGGTCTTTCCCGGCTCGTCGCGAAAGAGTTCCGGCATGGGGGTGACCGTCTCGATCAGGTCGATGCGGAATATCCGGAAGGCTTCGCGCAGCTCGCACCAGGCGGTCAGGGTCCATGACCGCCCCCAGTATTCCATGTGCAGGGGTCTGACGGTGCGCTCGGTCGGCACCCCGTCGATACGCCGATAGCGCAGCCGCAGTTTCTGGCGCGCCTTGATCGCGGCCCGGATCGGCGGCATATGCGCAAGACCTCGGGCGGCGTCGGCGAAGGGGTATACCGCGAATTTCCAGGCCTCCGTTTCCGCCACGGTCCGGATGGGAAGCACCGCGTCGATCTTGTCCGCCAGTGTTTGCGCGGCCGCCTTCAGTTCGGGATCCTCCGCCTCGGCCACGATCGCCATCCCCAGGTTCAGCGCCTCCAGTTCGGCGGTCGTCAGGTTCAGCGGCGGCAAGGTGATCTGTTCGCGCACCATGTAGCCGACGCCGCGTTCGCCCTCGACCGGGATGCCCGAGGCGGCCAGCGTGTCCATGTCGCGATAAATGGTGCGGACCGACACCTGAAGCCGGTCCGCGATGTCCTGTGCGCGATGCAGCTTGCCGTCCCGCAGGATCCTGATGATGTCAAACAGGCGGTCGGTGCGGCGCATGGCTCAGTCTCCGCACCGGCCTGCCTGCTCGTCAACCGGGTCCGACCCTTTGATCCGGGGCATGGGGTTTCCTCCGTCCGTGTTGCGGCATGCGCCATCACTAACTGACATTAAATTGTCAGGAGGGGCAAGCCTCCTCGGCAAAATCGGGAAATTTGCCGGGATCGGGGGCGCCGCGCGGCAGCTGCCTCTTTGCGGCCGCCCGTCCGCCCGCTAGACCCGGAGCCAGACATGTTCCCGGATGCGGCATGCGTCCGATGACGACAAAGGAGACCTTCCATGCTCAACAACATCGGCCTTCCCGGCCTTCTGCTCATCGCCGTCGTGGTCCTCGTGCTGTTCGGCCGCGGCAAGATCAGCTCGCTCATGGGCGAGGTCGGCAAGGGCATCACCGCCTTCAAGAAGGGCGTCAGCGACGGCACCAAGGAGCTTGAGGAAGACGCGGCGCAGACGGCCAAGGACGTCACCCCCGAGACCGACAAGGACAAGGCGTAACCGCATATGTTCGATCTGGGCTGGAGCGAGCTTCTGGTGATCGGCGTCGTGGCGCTGATCGTCGTGGGACCCAAGGACCTGCCCGTGCTGTTTCGCAATGTCGGGCGCTGGGTCGGCAAGGCCCGGGGGCTGGCGCGCGAATTCAGCCGGGCGATGAATGACGCCGCCGATGAGGCGGGGGTCAAGGATATCGCCAAGGGAATCAAGACCGCCACCAACCCGGTGGATTCGGCCCTGGACGGAGTGCGCAAGGCCGCCAGCGACCTGCGCACCGGCATTGACCCGACCAAGTACGACCCCGGCAGCGCGACCGGCAAGCTGGCCTCCGAGCGCGCCGAGCAGGCCAAGAAGATCCAGGCCGCCACGGCCC
The DNA here is from genome assembly GCF_900101475.1 of Ruegeria marina. Lineage (GTDB taxonomy): Bacteria > Pseudomonadota > Alphaproteobacteria > Rhodobacterales > Rhodobacteraceae > Ruegeria_B > Ruegeria_B marina. The sequence goes on from NZ_FMZV01000012.1 coordinate 112,083, forward strand.
GCGTCGCGGCCGAGCGGCGCCTGCGCGAGGCCACGGCCGAGCTTGAAAAGGCCAGGGAGGCCGAGGCCGCGCTGAAACCCGGAACCGAGACATGAGCAAGACCGACGAGATCGACGACACTTCCGCCCCGCTGATCGAGCATCTGGCCGAGTTGCGCACCCGGCTTATCCGCGCGGTCATGGCCTTTATCGTGGGGATCGTGCTGGCCTTTGTCGTGGCCGAGCCGATCCTCCAGTTCCTGCTGGCGCCCATCGAGGCGACATTGCGCGACCTGGGCGACCCGTCGCCCACGCTGCAATACACCTCGCCGCAGGAATACCTGTTCACCCTGTTCCGCATCTCGATGGTGTTCGGTTTCGCGCTGTCCTTTCCGGTGATCGGCTACCAGCTCTGGCGCTTTGTCGCGCCCGGGCTCTACCGCTCGGAAAAGGGCGCGTTCCTGCCCTTCCTGATTGCCTCGCCCTTCATGTTCCTTCTGGGCGCGGCATTTGCGCAATTCGTGGTCACACCGCTGGCGATGCAGTTCTTCCTGGGCTTTGCCGATGTCAGCTCGATCTTTGCCAACCTCTTGTCGGGGGCGGCGGGGGAGGTGTCCACAGACGTGGCGGTGGTTCCCGAAACCTCCGAAGGGGTCAAGATCACCTTCTTCGGCAAGGTTAACGAATCACTCGACATCACGCTCAAGTTCATCATGGCCTTCGGCCTGTGCTTCCAGCTGCCCGTGTTGCTGACCCTGATGGGCAAGGCCGGGCTGGTCAGCGCCGAGGGGCTGGGCAGCGTGCGCAAATACGCGGTTGTGGCGATCCTGGTGCTGGCGGCACTGGTGACCCCGCCGGACGTGGTGACCCAGCTGATCCTCTTCGTGGTGGTCTACGGGCTTTACGAGATCTCGATCTTCCTGGTGGCCCGGGTCGAAAAGAAACGCGAGGCCCAGCTGCGCGCCGACGGCTACTATGACGACGAAGAGGAATTCGACGATCCGCTGATGGCCGAGTTCGACGAGGAAGAGGGCAAGTCCTGATCTTCCAACCTTGGGTCTGATCAGGCGGCGCTCCGACGGGGCGCCGCTTGTCCTTTCAGACCGGCTCAGACCAGGCCGAACCGCAGCAGCAGCGCCCAGAGCAGCGGCAACAGCAGCGCGGTGGCCACCGCGTTCAGCCCCATGGCCAGCCCCGAAAACGCGCCCGCCGTCTCGTTCACCTGCAAGGCCCGCGCGGTGCCGATGCCGTGGCTGGCGGTCCCCATCGCCAACCCGCGCGCCTGCCAGTCGCGGATGCCGAGCAGGTTCAGCAGCATCGGCCCGAACATGGCCCCGAATATGCCGGTCACGATCACCAGTACCGCCGTCAGCGACGGCAGCCCGCCCAGTTCCTCGGCAATGGCCATCGCCACCGGCGCCGTCACCGATTTGGGCGCAACCGAGGCCAGCAAGGCCCCCGATCCGCCCATCAGCCGGGTCACCGCCACCGCCGTCAGGATCGCGGTCAGCGACCCGCACAACAGGCTGACCGTGATCGCCAGCGCCGAGCGCTTGACCCGGTGCCATTGACGATAGAGCGGCACGGCAAGCGCCACCGTCGCCGGGCCCAGCAGGAAATGCACGAATTGCGCGCCTTGGAAATAGGTGGCGTAATCCGTTCCCGTCAGCACCAGCACCGCCACCACGATCAGCACCGCGCCCAGCACCGGGTTCAGGAACGGGCTGCGGCCGCCCCTTTCGAACAGCCAGCTTGCCGCCTGAAAGGCGACCAGCGTCAGCGTCAGGTGAAACAGTGGCGAGGCGCTGAGATAGACCCAGGTTTCGGCAAGACTACCCATCGCGCTGCTCTCCCCGGCCCAGCCAGCGCATCAACAGCGCGGTCACCGCAATGGTGGCCAGCGTGCTGACGACAAGCGCCACCCCCAGCGGCACCAGCGCCTCGCCCAGGAGGCGGAAGTGCAGCATCACCCCGGTCCCCGCCGGCACGAACAGCAGCGACATCGCCCGCAGCAACCCGCCCGCCGTCTGTTCCAGCACCTCGGGCACCTCGCCCCGGATCATGAGCAGCGCGAACAGCGCCAGCATGCCCAGCACCGGCCCCGGGACCGGCAGGTTCAGCGCGCCCACCGCCAGTTCCCCGGCCAGTTGGCACACCAGTATCAATGTCAGGAACCCCAGCATCACGCCCTCCGCTTGCCCCGGCCTTGCAGAGTGTCAGCCCGATCCGCGCCGATCAAGCCGTCTCGCACCCTGTCCAATGCCGTACAAAACGGTCAATCCCGCCTTTGGGACCGGTACAAAACGGTCAATCCGGCCCTTGCCGCGCCGCCGCGAACATGGTTTCTGTGCCCGACCGCAGGGAGGAGAGACATGGACAACGACGCGCTCAACCGCATTGCCGAGGCCCTTGAACGCATGGCGCCGGCCCCCCTGCGCGCCCCCGATTTCGCCAGCGCGCCCGCCTTTGTCTGGCATGTGGGGCCGGAACGGCTGGAACCGGTGCGCGATGTCAGCCGGGTCGATCTTGACCTGCTGGTGGGCATTAACCGCTCGCGCGACACGCTCCTGGACAACACCCGCCGCTTTGCCACCGGGTTCAAGGCCAACAACGCCCTTCTCTGGGGGGCGCGCGGAATGGGAAAATCAAGCCTGGTCAAGGCGGTGCACGGCACCCTTCAGCCCGAGTTCCCGGATCTGAAACTGGTCGAGCTTCAGCGCGAGGATCTGCCCTCGGTCGCGCGTCTGCTCAACCACCTGCGCAGCGCGCCGCAGCGGTTCATCCTGTTCTGCGACGATCTTTCGTTCAGCCATGACGACCAGCATTACAAGTCACTCAAGGCGGTTCTGGACGGCGGGATCGAGGGACGGCCCGAGAACGTGGTGTTCTATGCCACTTCCAACCGCCGCCACCTGATGCCCCGCGACATGATCGAAAACGAACGCTCCAGCGCCATCAACCCCTCCGAGGCGGTCGAGGAAAAGGTCTCGCTCTCCGACCGTTTCGGCCTCTGGCTCGGCTTCCACCCCTGCGATCAGGATGAATATCTTGCGATGATCGACCGCTATTGCGCAGCATATGGTGTGTCTGTCGCGCCCGAGACCTTGCGGGCCGAGGCAATCGAATGGCAGGCGACACGCGGCGCCCGCTCAGGCCGGGTGGCCTGGCAGTTCTTCGTCGATCTGGCCGGACGTCAGGGCGTGGCGATCTGACCGGGTCCGGTTGATCGGCTGCGCACGCTGTGGCAGACTACCTGAAACCTCTCCGGGGGATTTGATTTCATGCGCACGCTTGTCTTTGCCTTTCTGCTCAGCGTCTTGCCAACCGTTCTTTTGGCCGAGAAAGTGGCGCTGGTCATCGGCAATGCGGCCTACGAACATGTCTCGCCTCTGGCCAACCCGACCCGTGATGCCGATGCCGTGTCTGCGGCGCTTGCCCGTCAGGGGTTCGACGTTGTCATCGCCACCGACCTCACGCGCAGCGCGCTTTACAACACGCTCCGCGATTTTCGCGACAAGGCCGACCGGGCCGACGTGGCGATGGTCTATTATGCCGGGCACGGCATTGAGGTGGGGGGCCAGAATTACCTGATCCCCGTCGATGCGCGGCTTTCCGACGAACGCGACGCCGATATCGAGATGATCAAGATGGATGCGGTCCTGAACCAGTTGTCCGGTGCGAAGAAACTCAAGATGGTCGTTCTGGACGCCTGCAGGGACAATCCCTTTGTCAACAAGATGAAGCGCGAAAACAGGGGGCGCAACGTGGGCCGGGGACTGGCCCTGGTGTCCAGTGCCGAGGCCGCGACCCTGATCGCCTACGCCGCGGCCGCAGGTGAAGTGACGCCGGACGGGCCGGACGGCAGGAACTCGCCCTTCACCTCGGCATTTCTTGCGGCTCTGGACCGCCCGCCCTCGGACGTGCGCATCCTGCTCGGTGCGGTCCGCGACGAGTTGAGTCGTACCGTTCCCGGCGCGGTGCCTTTTGTCTATTCCTCGCTCGGAGCCGAACAGGTGATCATCAACCCGAACTCGGCACAATCGGAGCCCGAAAGGCCACAAGCCGCTGCTGCGCCGGCACCCGCCGTACAGGACGAGGCGCAAATGCTTCGCGACTATGCAAAGGCCGAGTTCTCGGGCACGGTCGAGGCTTGGGAGGGGTTTCTCGAGGCTTACGCCGGGCAGTCCTCGCATATGTTGTTCATACTTGCGCAAAGAGCCCGGAAACAGGCCGAGGGTGCGCAGATCGCCGCGCTCCCGTCTCCGTCCCAAGCCGTGCGTCAATCGCCCGAGACGCCTGCCGACGTTCCCGCCGTGACTGTGCCTTCTACAGCCGGGCCCTTGGCTGATCCCGCTCCCCCGCTGCTCAGCCGCGAGGAATTGAAACGCGACCTGCAGGTGGCCTTGAAGGATCGCGGTTGCTATCTCAGCAGTATCGACGGGATTTGGGGACGGGGATCCGCGGCGGCGTTGTCCCGGTTCAACCGCGCGGCCGGAACCGACCTGAAACTCGACACGAACTCCGATCCCGACCTGCTTGCGGCGGTTCTGGAAAGGATCGAGCGCTCGGACGGGGTTAAATGCGCCGCAGTCAGGCAGGCGCCCAAGCCTGCGCGGGCGGCCGCCGCGCCCAAACCATCGTCGAATACCCCTACCGCAAAGCCTGCGCCTGCGGCGCAGGCGCCCGAACATGCTGCCGATTCCGAACCCCCAAAATGTCGAAACAAATATGGTACGCTCTATGGTTCGGATGGCGGGGTAAATGTCGGACTGCCGCTCTGCCGCTGACCGGGGGGCGGCGCCCCCGGGTTCCGAACTCTCCAAGAAACGCGCGCTGCACCGATTGTGCGCCGGCGCTTCATCTTTTCCGACATACGCCCGCCGGAGGCGTGGCCCGCAGGGCCAACCCCTTCAGAGCATGGCCACGATTCGGGCGGCCTCCCGGGAGCAGGGCGTCAGGGCCTCCCGGTCCTCGCCCGGAAAGAACCGAGCGCGTAGCGCGGTGGGCATGGGAGCGGGTTCGAAGACACGGACCCGAGGTCCGGTCCGCTCGGTTTCGGCGGCCCAACTGCGGGCCAGCGCCATCTGCGCCGCCTTGGTGGCGCCGTAGGCACCGAAAAACTTTTGCCCCGCGCGCGGATCGTCGAAGAACACCGCCATTCCGGTCTCGCCCAGCAAGGGCGCGACAAAGGGGATCAGCAGCGATGTCGCCGTCGCGTTCACCGCGACCGATTTTGTCCAGTCCTTCTGATCCACGAAAACCGCCGGGCTCAGCGGTGCCGCGTGAATGGCAGTGTGCAGCCACAGGTCCAGCCGGCCCCAGCGGTCGTGTATGCCCCGGCAGAGCGTCGCCATCGCGGCCGGGTCGGTGATATCCATGGGCGCAAGGGTGGCGCTGCCACCCCGCGCCTTGATCCGGTCGTCCAGTTCTTCCAGCGCGCCGGTGGTTCGGGCGACGGCGACGATGTGATGGGTCGGGGCCAGCGCCTCGGCCAGCGCGGCGCCAAGGCCGCGCGAGGCGCCCGTGATCAGGGCCAGTTTGGGTTCTTGTGTCATGCGGGCGGTTTGACGGCGTGACGCCCGCCCGTCAAGAGCGTTCAGCTGCCGGGAATGGAGACGCGCTGGGTCTGGCCACCATGCCGCAGCATCAGGCCCTCGTCATCAATGGCAAGGATCTCGCCGGCGCGCAGCCTGTCGCCGGGCGCCACCTGCTCGACCTTGCCGCCCGGCAGGCGCACCAGGGCGCGCATGTCATCGGCGGGGCCGAAGATGCCCAGGACGGTCAATGCGTTCCTCTGAATGTCGGCGGCCTGTGTTGCCGCCGAACTGACCTTGCTGTTCGCCATCGATTCGCCTGCTGCTTCATTTCCGAAGACCGCCGCGTATCAGCCGACGCGGGTGGCGACCAGAGCAAGCCTGGTTATGGGCAGGATATCGCCGGCAGCGCCCCGGAAAATTCGCCGGATTTTCCAGGGGCGCGGTGCCTGGATCACTCCGCTGCCTTCAGGGCAAAGCCTTTCTCGATCATGTCGGACGGCGTGACCGGGTATTCCCCCGAGAAACAGGCGTCGCAATATTGCGGGCAAGCCTTGTCGCGCCCCTGGATTTCTCCCACGGCGCGGTACAGCCCATCGAGCGAGATGAATTTCAGGCTGTCGACGCCCAGGTGCTCGCGCATCTCGTCTTCGGTCATCGTCGCCGCCAGCAGCTTCTCGCGCTCGGGCGTATCGACACCATAGAAACAGGGCCAGGCGGTCGGCGGGCTGGCGATGCGGAAATGCACTTCCTTGGCGCCGGCATCGAGGATCATGTCCTTGATCTTGCGGCTGGTGGTGCCGCGCACCACCGAATCGTCCACCAGGATCACCCGTTTGCCGCGGATCAGGGCGCGGTTCACGTTCAGCTTCAGCCGCACGCCCATGTTGCGGATCTGTTCCGTCGGCTCGATGAAGGTGCGCCCCATGTACTGGTTGCGGATGATCCCCATCGCATAGGGAATCCCGCTTTCCAGCGAGAAGCCGATTGCTGCCGGGGTGCCGCTGTCGGGCACCGGGCAGACCAGGTCGGCCTCGACCGGGCTTTCCTTGGCCAGTTCCCGGCCGATCGCTTCGCGGGTTTCATAAACGCTGCGCCCGCCCAGGATCGAATCGGGGCGCGAGAAATAAACGTGTTCGAAGATGCAGAACTTGGACGGCTGCGGGCGGAACGGGAAATGGCTCTGCACCCCGTCCTCGGCGGTGATTACCACCATCTCGCCGGGCTTGATCTCGCGGATGAACTCGGCCCCTATGATATCCAGCGCGCAGGTTTCCGAGGCCAGCACCCAGCCGTCGCCGATCCGGCCCAGCACGAGGGGCCGCACGCCCAGCGGGTCGCGTACCCCGATCAGTTTGGTCCGGGTCATCGCCACGACCGAGAACGCGCCCTCGACACGGCGCAACGCGTCCTCCATCCGTTCGGGGATGGTGCGTTGCAACGACCGCGCCATCAGGTGGATGATGCATTCGCTGTCCGAGGAGGACTGAAAGATCGAGCCGCGCTCGATCAGTTCGCGCCTGAGCGCGTTGGCATTGGTGATATTGCCGTTATGCGCGATTGCCGCTCCGCCCATGGCAAACTCGCCGAAAAAGGGCTGCACGTCACGGATCTGCGTCTGACCCTTGGATCCGGCGGTGGAATAGCGCACATGGCCGATGCCCAGCGGGCCGGGCAGGGTTTCCATTACCGACTGCGAAGTGAAATTGTCGCGGACATAGCCAAAGCGGCGGGCCGAATTGAAACCCTGTTCCGGGTCATGCGTGACGATGCCGCCCGCCTCCTGTCCGCGATGTTGCAGGGCATGCAAGCCAAGCGCCACGAAACTGGCGGCGTCCTGCACGCCGATCACCCCGAATATTCCACATTCCTCACGCAGCTTGTCGTCGTCAAAGGGATGAGCCCTGGGAAAGGCGGGGGTGGGCTTTTGCGGGCTTTGCACGGGGGCAGCTCCGATTCCGTTTCAGGTCTGGCCTTCACATAATGCCTGAAACCCCCACTGTCACGAAAGGATCACAAATTCTTTTGCCGCAAGACCGGTCAGGCCGCGATGTCCGGGGCCAGGGTCCCGCCCGACATCAGGAGCAGCAGCGCGCGAGTCTGGCCATAATCCAGACGCTGATACCATGAGGCGCTGCCGGCACCCGGCGCCAGGATGCGGACACCGGTCTGCGCCCAGACCAGTTCCTCCTCGGCAAAGCGTAGCTGATAGGCGGGCTGGGCCGATGCGGTAGCCCGGTGTATTCCCTCAAACCCCACCAGCGCCCCGGCGGGGGCCAGCACCGTCGGCAGGCCGAACAGCTGCCGGCAACAGGGGCCGTTCAGCGCCAGGTACTGACCGTCGTACAGGGTCAGGTCGGAACAGGCGCCCAGCGTGCCACCCGGCACCCGCCAGGCCCTTGCATGCGCGTTTGCAAAGGCGATGACGGCATTCAATTGCGCGAACCCGCCGTCGACCGTGGCGACACGGTCGCCTGCACGCAGCGAATTCACCGACCGCCAGCCGTCTGGCGTTTCGACAAGCGTCTTGCCGGAGAACCCGGCGACCGGCTCCGGTATGGGTTCAAAATCGGCGAAAGCGGTGTCATGGGAAAGCAGCATCTGGGATCCTCCTGTCGCTGAGGTCTGTTCTGGACTGTCCCCATGATGGCTGCCCAATTCCGCCAAATTTTCGACACGATTGCGGCCAAATCAAAGAACCGTTTCCCCTGCGTGGACACAGCCCGCCCGGCAGGCGCATTCCATTCCATCGGTGAACGCGAGGTAAGGTTTTGTTAACCAACAAAAAAACCCGCGCAACTGATTGCGCGGGTCGATTCGGGCAAAGCCGGTGAGGCTTACTGTGTGCAGGTGCCCACCAGGTTCTCGTATTGCTGGGTGACCCAGCCCAGGGCGGCCTCGGGATTTTGCTCCTCGATCTTGCCGGTCATCTGGGCAAAGACCTGCGCCGAGCGGCTCTCGTCCACGACGGTGAAATTCTGCCCGGTCATAACGGTGTCATAGACAAAGAAGGCAATGGCCACCAGCAGCACGCCGCGCGCCACGCCAAAGATGAACCCCAGCGCCTGGTCGAGCCCACCCAGCGCCGAACGCTGCACCAGCGAGGAAAACAGGGGCGTGAAGAAGCTGACCACCACGAGCGCAAGCGCGAATACGGCGGCAAAGGCCGCGATCACCGACAGTTCGCAACTGTCGGTCAGGAATTCGCCGACCACCGGCAGTTCCCGGATAAGCGGCATCGCCTTGGGGGCAAAGAGAAACGCCAGGACCGCTGCCGCGACCCAGCCGGCGATGGCCATGGCCTCACGCACGAAACCGCGCGCATAGGCCAGCAATGCCGAAAGCACGATGATCAGGGCCACGACCCCGTCGATGATGGTGAAACCTTCCATGGCCCTCGCCTGTCCGCTCCTTGTGCCCGTGAAGGGCGATTCTATCCTGCCCCGAAGAACTCGCCAACGAATCCCACCAGATCCGAAGGCCGTTTCAGGGCGATACCCGCGACGGCGGCAGTCTTGCCGCCCGCCGGGGCGATGGCTGAGGTGAAACCAAGTTTTTGCGCTTCTTTCAACCTGTTTTCGGTCTGGCTGGCCGGGCGCAGCGCGCCCGAGAGGGAAATTTCGCCAAAAACCACCGTGTCGGCGGGCAGCGCCTGATCCTCGCGCGCGCTCAGGAGCGCGGCCGCCACCGCCAGATCGGCGGCGGGTTCCGAGATCTTCAGCCCGCCCGCGACGTTGAGATAGACGTCGAGCCCGGCAAAGGGGATGCCGCAGCGCGCCTCGAGCACGGCGAGGATCATCGCCAGCCGCCCGCCATCCCAGCCGACCACGGTGCGGCGCGGCTGGCTGTGGGGGGATGGCGCGACCAGCGCCTGCAATTCCACCAGAACGGGCCGGGTGCCCTCGATCCCGGCAAAGACCACCGAGCCGGGGCTGGGCGCGCCGCGCTCGCTGAGAAACAGGGCCGAGGGGTTGCTGACCTCGGCCAGCCCCACGCCGGTCATCTCGAAGACGCCGATCTCGTCGGCGGCGCCGAAGCGGTTCTTGACGCTGCGCAGGATGCGGAACTGATGGCCGCGCTCGCCCTCGAAATAGAGCACGGTGTCGACCATATGCTCGACCACGCGGGGGCCAGCGATCTGGCCTTCCTTGGTGACATGGCCGACCATGACCACCGAGATGCCGGTGCGCTTGGCGAAGGCGGTCAATTCATGCGCCGAGGCGCGCACCTGGGAAACGCTGCCCGGCGCGCTGTCCACATTGTCGGCCCACATGGTCTGGATCGAATCGATGATGACGAGGCCGGGTTTCTCGGCTTCGAGCGTGGTGAGGATGTCGCGCAGGTTGGTCTCGGACGCCAGTTGCACCGGCGCATCCGCCAGCCCCAGCCGCCGCGCCCGCATTCGTACCTGGGCACTGGCCTCTTCGCCCGAGACATAGAGCGTCTTCAGCCCCTTGCGGGCAAAGGCGGCGGCGGCCTGCAACAGCAGCGTTGACTTGCCGATGCCCGGATCGCCACCCACCAGGATGGCCGAGGCGGGCACCAGCCCGCCACCCAGTACCCGGTCGAGCTCCTCGATCCCCGAAAGCGCCCGAGGCGGCGGCATCTCTTCGGAGGCGAGATCGCTCAGCGCGACGGCATGGCCGCGCCTGGCGCCCAGCGACTTGCCGGCGGGACCGGTCGAGAGGCCCGCGTCCTGCGAGATGGTGTTCCATTCGCCACAGCCCTCGCAGCGGCCGGACCATTTGGTGAAGGACGCCCCGCAGGCGGAGCAGGAGAAAGAGGGTTTTGCCATATCCGCTTACTGCCCTGTCTGTCGCGCCATCTCAAGAGCGCGCGCGCTCGCGCCCCCCTTGGGCCGCCCCTTGCGGGACGCCTGCGGGTGTTGGGCCGGGCGCCGCGGCGCGGCGGATTCTTTGCGAGGCTCCGCCTCGCGCTCCGGAGTATTTCGAACCAGAAAGAAGCAGCCAACGGGCTTGCCGATCCTGGCCTTGGAGCGCGCTCAGGCCGACTGTCGCTGCTGGCGTTCGGTCAGGAGGCCAAGTGCGATGGAGGCAAGAATGCAGCCGGTGAAGAGATAGAGGCCCCAGGCGGTCTCGATCGTGGCGTAGGAGATGCCCTTGGCCAGGGTGATGTAGAGCGCGATCAGGAAGATGTCGGCCATTGCGAGCTTGCCCAGCACATGCAGGACCGGCAGGGCGCGTGGGTCGAGCAGGTTGCATTGCACCAGCGCCAGGCCGATGGTCTTGAGATAGGGGGCAAAGATGGCGAAGGCGGTGACGATCAGCGCCAGCGCCACGTCCGAGGCCCAGAGGCTTTGCAATCCGGTGATCACGCTGATTTCGCTCAGGCCAAAGATCGGCAGCAGGCCCGCGCGCATCAGCGGTGCGAACCAGGCCACGGGATAGAGCAAGAGCAGCGACAGGGTTGCGAGGCGCAGATACATCGGGGTTCTCGTTGTTGGCTCTGGTCCACCTAGGCAGCCGCCCGCAGCGCCACAAGACCCGAACCGGGTCAAACCTGTTATGCTGAACGGGGAAAAGGGGAGTGTCTCATGTCAGAGTTTGTTTCTTTCCGCTCAGTCGTCGATTCGTCGGATTGTGATTTCCTCGGTCACATGAATGTCTCGCGCTATTTCGCGGCCTGTTCGGACGCGGTGGTCGCGGCCCAGTCGGAAATGGGTCTGACCGCTGACGACATGCGCAGCGGGCGGCGCCTGTCCTTTGCGGTGGTGCATGCGGACAGTCATTTCCTCGCTGAACTGTCGGCGGGCGATGCCATCTTCATGCGCACCAGCGTGGTCGAGTTCGGTGGCAAGTCGCTGACCTTCCGCCACCGGCTGTTCCGGGCGGCGGACGGGAAGGAGGCGTTCCACACGCTCTTCAAATGCGTATTGCTCAACCTCGAGACCCGGCGGGCCGAAACGCTGCCCGAGGCGCTGCGGGCCAAGGCGCTTGCCTGGGTGGAGGAGGGTTATACCGGGATGCCGGGGGTCTAGCGGCGCCGTCCGGGTTCGACCCGCAAGTGTGCAATGTCTTACCGCACCGCCTCGATCGGCCCTTCCGCTCTGCCATGAATGAACTGATCCAGATAGGGGTCGCCGCTGTGGTCCATCTCGCTCACCGGGCCGGTCCACTGGATCACGCCGCCGTGCAGCATCGCCACGTTGTCGGCAATCGCGCGCACGCTGGTCATATCGTGGGTGATGGTCATCGCGGTGGCGCCCATCTCGGTCACGATCTCGCGGATCAGTTCGTTGATCACCCCGGCCATGATCGGGTCAAGCCCGGTGGTCGGTTCGTCGAAGAAGATGATCTCGGGCTCGGCGGCGATGGCGCGGGCAAGGCCCACGCGTTTCTGCATGCCGCCCGACAGTTCCGCCGGAAAGCGGTCGGCCACCTCCGGCTTCAGCCCGACGCGGCGCAGTTTCTCGATGGCGATGGCGCGGGCCTCGTCCACCGGGCGTTTCAGCGAGCCGCGCAGCAGGCGAAAGGCCACGTTCTGCCAGACGGGCAGCGAATCGAACAGCGCGCCGCCCTGGAACAGCATGCCGAAGCGCGCGAGGAAGGCATCGCGGTCGCTTGTGCCGGCGGCATCCTTGCCATCGACGTAGATCGTGCCGCTGTCGGGCTTGATCAGCCCCAGCACGCATTTCAGCGCCACCGACTTGCCGGTGCCCGAGCCGCCGATGATCACCATCGAGGTCCCGCGTGGGACTTCGAGGTTCATCCCCTGCAACACGCGGTTGTCGCCAAAGGCCTTGTGGACATTCTCCATCCGGATCATATCGAGAAGAACACCCCCGTCAGTACAAAGTTGGCGGCCAGGATCAGCACCGCCGCTGCCTCGACCGATCCCTTGGTGGCGCGGCCGACGCCTTGGGCGCCGCGGCCCGAGTTCATGCCGTAGTAGCAGCCCATCACCGCGGCGATCACACCGAATACCGCGCCCTTGACGAGGCTCGACACCACGTCGCGGGTTTCCAGGAAATCCACCGTGTTCTTCAGATAGGCGGCGGCGTTGAAGCCCAGGTTCTGGGTCGCCACCGTGTAGCCGCCCATGATGCCGATGATGTCGCCGATCCCTACCAGCAGCGGCACGGTGATCAGCGCCGCCAGCACCCGCGGCGCGGTGAGGTATTTCATCGGGTGGGTCGACAGCGTCACCAGCGCGTCGATCTGCTCGGTCACCTTCATAGTGGCGATTTCCGCCGCGATGGACGAGGTGACGCGCGCCGCGATCATCAGCCCCACCAGCACCGGCCCCAGTTCGCGGACCATGCCGATGGCGACGATCTGCGGCACCACGGCTTCGGCGTTGAACCGCGCGCCGCCGGCATAGATCTGCAACGCCAGCGCACCGCCGGTAAAGATCGCGGTCAGCCCCACCACCGGCAGCGACAGCCAGCCGATGTTGAGAAGCGCCACGCCGAGTTCGCGCGGATAGTAGGGCGGGCGCAGGATATGGCTGGCGGTTTGCAGGGCGAACAGGGCTACCCGCCCGAAACTGGCCATGACTGCCAGCGCCAGCCGCCCGAGACGCGCCAAAAGGCCGATGGGGTTCATTCCGCCGCGCTTTCCGGGATCAGGCCGGGCCGGACCCGCCGCAACTTGTCGCGGATCGATTCGACCGCGCGCTCGGCTGCCTCGGACCGGGACACAAAGCTCCGAAGGTACCGCTGCCCCAGCGAGGTCAGGATCTCGTAGCCGATGGTTCCGGCGGCTTCGGCCAGGTCATCGACCGTCTGCAGCCTGTTCAGCATCTGCATGGACGCGGGTTCGTGATCCAGATCGGTGATATCGACAGTGATCAGGTCCATCGACACCCGCCCGACCACCGGGCAGGCGGTCTTGCCGGCATAGAGATCGATACCGCCCGCCAGCGCCCGGTGCAGCCCGTCGGCATAGCCTGCAGCCACCGTGGCGATGCGGCTGGGTCGGGGCGCGGTCCAGGTGTTGGAATAGCCGACCGTTTCGCCCTTGGCCACCTCGCGCACCTGGATCACCGGCAGCTCCAGCGTCACCACCGCCTTGGCCTCATCGAAGGGTTCGCCGCCGTACAGCCCCACGCCAGGGCGGCAGAGGTCAAAGTGGTACTCGGGGCCAAGCAGGATGCCGCCGGTAGCAGCGAGCGAACGAGGCACTTCAATTCCGGCCGTCATCTCTTTGAAAAGACGAAGCTGTTTTTCATTCATCTCATATCCGGGCTGATCCGAACAGGCCAGATGGGACATGATCAGAACCGGATTCTGGCCCAGCGCGATGTCGCGCAGCTGCGCCCAGTCGTCAGGCTCCAGCCCCAGCCGGTTCATCCCGGTGTCCAGCTGGATGCCGAACCGGTGCCCCGGCAGCCGTTCGACATGGCGCAGCATCTGGTCGACCGAGTTGATCATCGGCGTCAGCGCATTGGCGCGCAGGATACCGGCGTCGCCCTCCATGTGGCCCGAGAACACGCCGATCATCGGACCGGGGCCGACCGCCTTGCGCACCGCCGCGCCTTCCTCGGCGACGGCGACAAAGAACTTGCGTGCGCCTGCCTGCGCGAGCTGGGCGGCAACGCGACCCGCGCCCAGCCCATAACCGTTTGCCTTGACCACGGCGGCGGTCTCGGACTTTGTGCGTGCATCCAGCGCCCGCCAGTTGTCGGCGAGCGCGTCAAGGTCGATGGTCAGATGTGCGGTGCTCATGTTCCGTTCATGCCACGGCAAGGCCAGAGGTCAAGCGGAAACGCCCTGACCGCTGGCGGGTTTATGCGCATCATAGGCCGCTTCCAGTTCGGATCGCAGGAAATCGGCGAATTTCAGCGGCGGAAAATTTGGCTCGCCGGTTCCAGGCAGCGGTTCAATCACCGTGTTCACATGCGGATCGTAGAAGAACGGGCAACTGTAGCGTTCGCGGCCCGACCGGTTGATCACCCGATGCGGCGTGGATCTGAGCCGCCCGTTCGACATCCGGTGCAGCATGTCGCCCACGTTCACCACCACACTGCCCGGCAGCCGTGGCACATCCACCCAGGTGCCGGCCGGAGTCCTGACTTGCAAACCGCCGACATCGTCCTGCACCAGCAGGGTCAGGCAGCCGAAATCGGTATGCGGGGCCGAGCCATAGAGGTCTTCGGGGCTTTCCGCAGGCTGTGGCGGATAGTGCAGCAGGCGCAGCCAGATGGTCGGGTTTTCGAATGCGCTCATCGCTTTGGTATCCGTTATATCAACGGCTTGCAGCGCGATCCTCATCAACCTGTTGCCCAGTGCGCCCATCGCTTGAGCATAGGTTTCCAGCACCTCGCGGAAGCCCTCCAACTCGGGCCAGCGATTCGGACCCGACAGGTATTCGCTGGGGTCCGCAACGGCATCCTCACGCATCATCATGAAACTGGCCGACTGGTTCGGCCTGGTCACGGTGGCGAGGGTCGAATTGACGTCGGTCGAGGTGTTGATCGGAATATAGCCGCGATGACTGCGGTCGACGGCAACGGCCATCTTTCGCTCCAGCGGCAGCGCGTGGAACCGGCGCGAGGCGTCGAAAAGCGCCTCGACCAGGTCAGGGTCGATGCCGTGGTCGGTGACATAGCCAAAGCCGGTCGTGCCATAAGCGGCGCGGAAATCGGCGGCGATTTCGGCATCGGGGCGGTCGCCCAGCCGGACAACGGGGATATCGGTGAATTCGGTCATGTCTTGCCCACATTACAGGGTTCGGGAACCGGTCGTCGAGACCCGTCGCCAAACAGCAAGGCGCCTTGCGTCAATCCCTCTTGCCAGTGTTCCCGGTTACGGTTCAGATGCGCCGGATGACCATGCCCGACCTTCTCACCGCCGGTCTGCTTCTTGTCGTGGCCCTGCTGGCCGGGGCGCTGAATGCCGTGGCGGGGGGCGCCACCTTCTTCACCTTTCCCGCCCTGATGGCAGCGGGCCTGCCGCCGATGGTCGCCAATGCCACCAATTTCGTGGCGCTGGTGCCCGGCAACCTCGCCGCGCTGCCCGCCTACCGGGCCGAGTTGCGCAGCATCGGCCGCGCACTTTGGCCGCTGCTGGCCGTTTGCGGTGCGGGCGGGGTCGCGGGCGCGCTCTTGCTCGTGGGTCTGGGCGGCGAGCTCTTCGAACGCCTGGTGCCCTGGCTGATGGCCAGCGCCACGGCGCTGTTCGCCTTTGCCCCGCGCTTGCGCCGCTGGCTCGCCGCCCGGTCGCTGGGACAGGGAGCGGTCTGGGCGATGCTGTTTCTGTTCTCGGTCTACGGCGGCTATTTCGGGGCCGGGCTGGGCCAGATCATGCTCGCCGCGCTGATCCTCGCGGGATACGAGGATTTCCACACGGCCAATGCGGCAAAGAATGCCGTGATCGGCTGGATCAGCGTGATGGCGGTGGCGATCTATGGCCTCAGCGCCGCCGTCGCCTGGCCCGAAGCGCTGGTGATGATGGCCGGCGCCACGCTGGGCGGCTATGGCGGCGGCGCGCTGGCCCGGCATATTCCGCAATCCCTGCTGCGGGGCGGGGTCATCGGGTTCGGTATCCTGTTGACGCTGTTCTACTTCCTGCGCTCCTGAGGCTCAGTACCCCTGGATTTCACCGCCCTGCTGCCAGGGTTTCACCAGGTTGCCAAACCGGGTGAACTGCGCCTCGAAGCTGAGTTCGACCGTGCCGATGGGGCCGTGACGCTGCTTGCCCACGATCACCTCGGCCTTGCCGTGCAACCGCTCCATCGCCGCCTTCCATTCTTCCATCTTGTCCAGCTCGTGATCCGACGGTTTCTCGCGTTCCTTGTAGTACTCCTCGCGGAACACGAACATCACCACGTCGGCATCCTGCTCGATCGAGCCCGATTCCCGCAGATCGCTCAACTGCGGGCGCTTGTCGTCGCGGTTCTCCACCTGGCGGGAAAGCTGCGACAGCGCGATGACGGGGATATTCAGCTCCTTGGCAATCGCCTTCATTCCCATCGAGATCTCTGCGATCTCGTTCACCCGGTTCTCGGCCATGCCGCGGCAGAGCTGGAGGTAGTCGATCACCAACAGGTCCAGCCCATGCGTCCGCTTCAGCCGCCGCGCGCGGGCGGCCAGCTGGCTGATCGGCAGCGCGGGCGTGTCGTCGATGAACAGCGGACAGGCTTCCAGCTCTTTGGCGGCATTGACGAAACGGCGGAACTCGGCCTCGGTCATGTCGCCCTGGCGGATCTTGTGGCTGGAGATCTCCGAGGCTTCGGCCAGAACCCGGCCGGCGAGCTGCTCGGCGCTCATTTCCAAGCTGAAGAACCCAACCACGCCGCCATCTACGGCCCCCTCGCTGCCGTCATGGCGCGTCCCGCGCTTGTAGGCCTTGGCCACGTTGAAGGCGATATTGGTCGCCAGCGAGGTTTTCCCCATCGACGGACGCCCGGCCAGGATGATCAGGTCCGACGGGTGCAGCCCGCCCAGCTGCTTGTCCAGATCCACCAGCCCGGTCGAGATCCCGGCCATGCCGCCGCCGCGCTGATAGGCCTGGTTGGTGACATTGACCGCCTCGGTCACCGCCTTGAGGAAACTCTTGAACCCGCTGTCGGTCTGGCCCTGTTCAGAGAGCTTGTAGAGCTTCTGTTCGGCCTCGACGATCTGCTCCTTGGGTTCGCTCGCCACATCGACCCGTGCCGCCTTGTCCGAGATGTCGCGGCCCAGACGGATCAGCTCGCGCCGGATCGCCAGGTCATAGATCATCTGCGCATAGTCGCGCACGGCGAAGGCGCTGATCGAGGCGCCCGCGAGATTGACCAGATAGGTCGCGCCACCCAGTTCCGCGAGCCCGGCATCATCGGCCATGAAGGATTTCAGCGTCACCGGCGAGGCCAGCGCATTCTTGGCGATACGCGCCGCCGCGACCTCCCAGATGCGGGCATGCACCGGGTCGTAGAAATGCTCGGACCCGATGATATTGGCCACCCGGTCGTAAAGGTCGTTATTGGTCAGGATCGCGCCCAACAGCTGTTGCTCGGCCTCGACCGAATGCGGCATGGTGTCGGGGTTTTGGATCTCGGCGGATGCCTGTCCGATCGTGCTGATTTCGTTCATTGCTGCTCTACCGTCCTTTGGGACAGAGGTCATACCGGAGCGCCGCGAGTCGGCCAAATTGTATGTTCTTGGGGATATGCTGTGCATATCTCCCCACGTCATCATATTGACGTTTTTGAAGGGGTTGGGTCAACATCTTGTTTCCGGAAGCGCCCGCATGGCTGCAGGCGTCCAGGTTGACCCTACGTCCAGCACGTCAGGCGGGCTTGTTCGCCTCCTGCCAGGCGCGCGGGTTCGACAGGAAGGCTTCGACCCCGGCCAGGGTGGCCGCGTCGAACGCGGCCTGCGCCTTGGCTTCGGCCAGAACATCCCACCAGGTGCACAGATAATGCAGGGCGACCCCGTGATCGCCCAGCGTCTTTTCCGTCTCCGGGAAGATGCCGTAATAGAAGATCACTGCCGTGTGCCCGCAACTGGCCCCGGTCTCGCGGATCGCATCGACAAAAGAGAGCTTGGAGCCGCCATCGGTGGTCAGATCCTCGACCAGAAGCACCCGCTGGCCTTCGCTCATCGCACCCTCGATGCGGGCGTTGCGGCCGTATCCCTTGGGTTTCTTGCGTACATAGGTCATCGGCAGCGCCATCCGCTCGGCCACCAGCGCGGCAAAGGGAATGCCGGCTGTCTCGCCGCCGGCGATATTGTCGAACGCCTCGAAACCTGCGTCGCGCATCACCGTGACGGTCAGGAAATCCATCAGCGTCGAGCGGATGCGCGGAAAGCTGATCAGCTTGCGGCAGTCGATATAGCTCGGCGAGGGCAGGCCCGAGGCCAGGATATAGGGTTTTTCGGTGTTGAAATTCACCGCGCCGATTTCCAGCAGCATCCGGGCGGTCAGTCGGGCGATTTCTTCGCGGGTGGGGTACGAGGAAGGGATCATGCGGGCGGGCCTTTCAGATGAATGCTCACGCCCGATTAGATCAATCCTGACAGCATTTGAAGCCCCGCATCTCAGCAACGGGCATAAATCCGGGCCCAGAAATTGCGATTGGGCAGGGGATCGGTGGTGCCGGTCTGTTTCAGGTAACGCCCGCCCAGTTGATAGGCCTCGGGTTCGCCAAGCGCGAGGCAGTCCCAATTGGCCGAAACCCCGGTCTGCCATTGCACGTGATGGACCAGTTCATGCAGCAGGATTTCGCGAAACAGCGGGTTGTCGGTGGGATGGTCGAACTCTGCCGCGCCTTCCACGTGTTCGGCGGCGATTATATAGATCGTGCCGTTGGGGCCATCGGTCTGGGCAAACAGCGCGTTGATCCGTTCATCCACCCCGTCATCGGGCATCAGATGCGCCACGTTGCCATAATATTCGCGCGTCAACTCATGTGGCGAGAGCTGGCGGACAATCGGATGCGGGATGTTCTCGATCGTGTAATTGCTGTTTTTGCCAATCCAGTCGAGTAATGCATCGATCAAGAGTTCCATTTTTGCACCCTTCAGGTCATGATAATTCATGCGACCAAAGTCGGAGTTGCGTGCTTTTTTGTCCTGAAACGGGGTCTGAAATTTTCTGAAAAGTCTTGAAACGCCGGTATTGCAGGCGAAGGGGGACTCTTATGGTTGATCCTGGAATTGGCCGATCAGCCGATGGCTTTACCACCGCACGGGATGCGATCCGTGCCCAATTGCGCCCGCATAGCGCGGCGGTGTTGGATCACCTTCTGGCCCATCACGGCACGGTCGTGTCAAAGCATGACCTGATGGATGCGGTCTGGCCGGATGTGGAGGTGACGGAAAACTCGCTTTATCAATGCATCGCCGACATTCGAAAAGCCATCGGACCCGAGTCAGGACTGACGCTGAGCAACGTGCCGGGGCGGGGCTATGTGCTTGAGCGGATCGCAGCGGGCCACGGGACTGTCATGAAATGGCCCTGGATCGCGGGCGGCGCCGTGCTTTTGGCGGGCACCGTGATGATCGGAGCTTTTTTTCCCGCCGAAGATAAGCGCAGCACCGGGCAGGATCTTGCGGTGGCAGGCTATGTCGCCGGGGATGTTCCTGCCGCGACTGCCAGAGCGGACCATGCCGCGGCGGAAGCGCCGGGCGTCAGCGTGGCGATGTTCGACAACCTCAGCCAGGACCCGCGCTGGGATACGCTGGGCCAATCATTGGCGGCTGAAATATCGGGGCAATTGGCCGCCAACAAATGGTTGCAGGTCTTCACGGATGCCCAGTCAGACGCGGCGCGGTTCCGGCTGTCCGGCACGGTGCACCCCCGCGAGGGCGAGGTGCATATTGGCGCGCGGCTCACCGAACGCGACAGCGGGCGGCTGGTCTGGTCCAGAAGCTGGACAGGGGCGGAGGCGGAATTCTTCGCGCTTCAGGCCGCCGTGGCCCATGAGGCTGCAGCGGAGTTGAGCGGCCACTGGTCCGGTGCTGTCGTGCGCTTCGATGCGACGCGCGCAGGGCGCCAGCCGACCCATAGCCTCGACGCCTATGAGCTCTTCCTGCGCGGCACACAGGCCAAGCACCGCTTCACACCGGACGGGTTCGAAGAGGCGCGGCACCTGCTCGGCCGCGCGGTCGAGATCGACCCGGGCTTTGTCGACGCCTGGGCGACGCTCTCCGTGGTCCACAATCTGCGCGCCCTGATACAGACCGACATCGCGGCGCTGGAAGACGTTCTGGCAGAGCGGGTCGCGGCAGTGGAAACCGCGGTCGCGCTGGCCCCGGCACATCCCATCGTCCTGATGGAGCAAGGCTGGCTGCAGGCGCGGCGCGGGGATCACACGGCGTCGCGGCAATCGGTGCAACGGGCGGCGGCCCTGGCTCCGGACAATCCGGATGTGCTGGCCTATGCGGCGCTCAATGGCAACCTGCGCGTCGATCTGGGCGAGGAAGGCATCGGCTGGGTCAGCCGCGCGCGCAGCCTCAATCCCGACCCGCCATCCTGGTACGCCATCGGCGATGGTCTTGCGCATTTTTCCGCGCGCGACTGGGAGGGCACCGTCGCGGCCTTCGAAGTTGCCCCGGATTACGTCACCCGGCACCTCTTTACCGCCGTGGCGCTGGAACAGCTGGGTCGCGAGACCGAGGCCCGCGCCGTGGTCGAGCGGATGATGACCGCGCTGCCGGGGTTCCGGGTGGACTACTTTATCTACCAGGAAGGCATGGACATGGAGGTGAACGGGCGGCTGATTCTGGAAACCGCCCGCGCGCTTGGTGTCCCGGTGGCCGGCGATGTCAGCCTTGAACGCGCCAGTGCAGCGGGACGCCCGGATCAAACACGGTGACGGTGTGGTCCCCGGCGGGCAGGGTCTTCGGAATCTCCAGCGGATCGCCCTTGGTCAGCGTGATTGTGTCGTCATTCACCGGCAGGCGATAGAACGCCGGACCGTAAAGCGAGGTAAAGCCTTCCAGCTTGTCCAGCGCGTCGGCCTCTTCAAAGACATGTGCGAGACAGGACAGCGCGATGGGCGCAGTGAAACAGCCTGCGGCGCAGCATTCGGCTTCCTTGGCGTGGGTCGGGTGCGGGGCACTGTCGGTTCCCAGGAAATAGCGTTTGTCGCCGGAGGTCGCGGCGGCGACAAGCGCGTCGCGGTGTTCGCGCCGTTTCAGGATCGGCAGGCAGTAGTAATGCGGGCGCATGCCCCCCACCAACATGTCGTTGCGGTCGAACATGAGGTGCTGAACGGTGATCGTAGCCCCCAGATCCTCGGGGGCCGTGGCCACGTAATCGACGCCGTTCTTCGTGGTGATATGCTCCATCACCACCCGCAGCCCCGGCGTGGCGCGGCGGATCGGGTCCAGCACCCGGTCGATGAACACCGCCTCACGGTCGAAAATGTCGATCTCGCGGTCGGTAACTTCGCCATGCACGCAGAGCGGACAGCCGATCTCGGCCATGCGTTCCAGCACCGGGCGAACCTTGTCGAAATTCTTCACGCCGCTGGCCGAATTGGTGGTGGCGCCGGCCGGGTAAAGCTTGACCGAGGTGATCAGCCCGCTTGCATGCGCCGCCGCCACATCCGCCGGATCGGTGTCCTCGGTCAGGTAGAGCGTCATCAGCGGGGTGAAATCCGCGCCTTCGGGCATCGCATCCATGATCCGGTCGCGATAGGCCGCCGCCTGCGCCCCGGTCACCACCGGCGGCACCAGGTTCGGCATGATGATGGCGCGGGCGAAATGGCGCGCGGTCTCGGGCAGCACGGCGGCCAGCATGGCGCCGTCGCGCAGATGCAGGTGCCAGTCGTCGGGGCGGCGGATCGTGAGGCTCTGGGTCATGCCGTCCCGCTAGCACAGGTGCGGCAATCGGGAAAGGGGGCGAGGCAATTTGCGCGGTTCTCAGGGACGTTCTTGCGCGGCAGTGTGGCCCGGCAGGGGGACGAGATGCGCCGCAGGCTGACACTGGAACACACCTATGACACAGATCCAGACCGGCTGTTCCAGCTGGTCACCGATCTCGACACGCTGGATGCCGTGATCCGGCCCTGGATGCGGCTGGATCATCTGCCCTCGGGCCAGGTGCGGCAGGGCCAGGTGATCGATGTCGATCTCTCGCTGCTGGGTCTTTTGCCGGCACAGCCCTACCGGATGGAGGTGACCCTGTTCGACGCGCAGGCCCGCCGGATGACGTCCGAAGAGATCGGCCATGGCATGCGCCGCATGGTGCACGCGCTCGAAGTCGTTCCGCAGGGCGGGCGGGCGCGTCTGATCGACCGGATCGAGATCGAGGCCGCAGGCCTCATGGCGCCGCTGATTCTGTTCTGGCTGCGGATCACGCATCAATGGCGCCATCACATCCGCAAGCGCCTGCTGAAATCTCAGACCTGACCGGGCGGCGGCGTGAACTTGCCGGCGCGCGCGTCCTCTTCCAGCTCTTCCAGCCGGCGGCGGAATCGCCGCGCGGGCATCCGCGCGATCACGTTGCGGCAGACGATCATGTTGAAGTAAGGCCGGTTCTGCCTGTCAAGAACGGCGACCAACCCCTTGAGGTAACGGGGATAGGAGCGGCGCGCGCGGTACAGTTGGAAGAAGCTGCGTGCATTCAGCTTGCCGGTGCCCGCCATGATCAGGATGCGATAGAGCAGGTTCATGTCCAGAAGGCGGGCCTGCAATTCCGCGCCCATGTAGCGCATCCGCAGACGTGTCACGTTCGACCGCTGGAACAGGGTCGCGTGCATCGCGTCGAGATTTTCTGCAGGGTCGTAGAGGACAAAGGCATGATCAGCCGCGTCCAGCATGTCCGGGGCATAGCCGTAGCGGTCGGTGAAGGACACCCGACGCATCTCGGTGAACCGGTCATCCCATTCGGTCATGCGCGCATCCAGCGTCGCCTGGGGTTGCACCGCCACCACGGTGGCGCCGGGTGCGGCCACCGAAAAGGCCGCCGCCGCATAGCCGCACGGACCGGCGCCATAGAAAACCACCCGGTTGAAATCCTCGAAGAACCCGTCGTCGATCAGGCGGTCGAAAAAACCATACACCTTGGGGTCGCGAAACCAGGTGTCGCCATCGGAAATGATGCACAGATGCGACCAGCCCTTGGACTTCACCAGCTCGAACCCAAACGGCTGGTGGGTTTCCGACAGGGCGCGGATGCCCTCGGCGGTCTCGAAGGTCACGATCAGCGTGGCATCGCGGTCGATGAAGGTCGCGAAGTGACGCGCGCCCAGGTCCTGGGCCATGCCTTCGGCCTCGGCCTGCTCCAGAAGCTTCTGCTTCCAGATTTCGCGGCGGAATCCGGCAATGGATGCATCGATGCTTGTCTGTGGGTCCTGCATAACTGATCCTCGACAATCCGGCCTCGCGACGGGCCGGTTACGGGATCGATGATTATCGGCGAATTGAGGCCAAATTGGGCAAATCTCACGCCGGTTTCGGGCCGTTTTCCGGGCTTTCCCCGGCGGCCTCCATCCGGCCCAGATTGGCAAATCCCACCAGCGTCCGGGCCGAGGCGGCATTGATCAGGCGCGACGGCGGCGTCATCAAAAGCCGCGCGAAAAGCGCCCGGTAGGGTTCCTGTTTCATCAGTTCGGTAAAGCGTTTCTGCCGCCAGGCGACGGCGCGCCTGTGCAGCCGGGCCAGTTTCGCATCTTCCATCCATCCTTGCCGGATCGGCTCCGACCGTGTCTCCATCCGGGCGATCGACGTGTCGGTATCGCTGTTGAAATTGCGCTCGACCCAGTAATCAACGTCCAGCATGTGGTCGGAATGCACCGCGCGCCCCCGGTCGGCCTTCAGGATATAGCTTTCCATCGCGCCCAGGGGGTAATGGTTCAGCTGCGCCAGCCCATAGTTGGGCCGCCCATAGCTGGAAAAGATGCGGCTTTCGCGGAACTGCGCGTCCAGTTCGCGCCCATGGCTGTCGAACCAGCGCGCCTCGTCCAGCCGCTCGGGTACCGGGTTGCGCGGCCGATGCACGCCCAGTTTCCGGTAGATGCCGTCGTTGCGGTAGAGCGTCTTGAACATCGAGGCGCGCCAGGGCCAATACAGGATTTCCGGCGCGCATCGGGTAAACTGGCGTGTCACCGGCTCATCGGCAAAGCGCGTCACATCACCATTGCCGAAGAGACGCCACGTCAGGGTGATAGCGCTGGCCTCGGGCAGGGCGGCCAGCAGGTCGGGCACCGTGCCACCGCCCGCGTGAATATTGACGAACTCGTCCACGTCCAGCGGCAGGATCCAGTCGGCCTGTTTCACCAGCTTGTGCTTGGACGCGGATTTCAGCGCGGTGAACTGGATGCCGCCCTTGTCATAGGGGCCGTCGTTGCGCAGATGCACCAGCAGGCCCATCTCGGCCAGCCGGTCCAGCATCAGGTCGGTGCCGTCCTGGCAATCGTTTGAAAATACGAGGAAATCGGTAAAGCCCACTGCCTTGTGATGGGCCAGCCATTCCAGCAGAAACGCCGCCTCGTTGCGTACGGTCAGAACGGCCAGAATACGCATGCACCCTCACCAGTCGCTGCGGAATACCGCAACCTTACCTTGGGACCAGCGCGGGAAAAAGACCAGACCGGCGCGGCTCATCGTCTCGAACACCCGCGCGATGCCCTCCTTGCCGATCCACTGCGGGTGCAGCTCGATCAGCACCGCGCGCAGGCTGCTCAGGTCCAGCTCAGGCAATAGGTCGGCCTCGGCCCCCTCGATATCGCAGATCAGTACGCTGGGCCTGATCCGTGCCAGCGCCTTGGCGGCGTCCATAACCGGCACCTGCACCTTTTCCACCGTGTTGTCATCCTCGGGCAGCACCTCCAGCGAACTGTCGAGGATCGAGGCGCGCTGATAGAAGGCCCGCCGCCCCGGTTTCTTCCCCAACAGCGCATGATGGATATGGGCGTTGGTCACGCCGTTGGCGGCATGCACCGCCTCGATATAGGGGATCAGGCGCGGATTGGCCTCGAAACAATGCACCTCGGCGGCCTTGGTCTTGGTCGCCACCAGCGTCGACATGAACCCGATGCCGGCGCCCAGCTCCATCACCACGTCGCCCTCCTGCACCAGCCGATAGGCGGCGCGCGCCTCCTTGGCCTCGTACCCGTCGGTGCGCAACAGCACCCGTACCCGTTTCGGCAGGATGTCGCCTTCAAGCGGAAACCGCATCCCGCGCGAGATGATGAACTTGCCGTCGTCGGTTCGGGTGCCGTCCGCCATGGCTCAGCTCTCCACATCCAGCGCCAGCGCATAGGCCACGCGTTCGGTCCCGCTCAACCGCACCTCCAGCGCCTGTTCGTAAAGCTCCTCGAACTCGGGCATCCCGTGCAACTCATCCGCCTTGGCCCGGTGCCAGTCCAGCCCAGCCTGATGCAATTCGCGCAGGCGGTCATCCTGCATCAGCCGCTCGTACTCCGCCCTTAGCCGCGGCAGGTTGCGCTTGATCGTCACGTCGCGATGGTCGTTCCAGTCCATCCGGATCCAGTAGTTCAACCCGATCGAGCGATCCACATGCAGCGCCCGGCCGCGCTGGCGCTTGACCAGGAAACTCTCGGCGCTGCGCAGCGCGTAATGATTGAGCTGGAGCAGGTCGTAGCCGATGGATTTCTTGGAATTCCGCCAGCCCGTTTTCAGCACCTCGCCTGTCATGTCCTCGCCCGATCCGTTGACCCATTTCACCTTGTCGCTGAATTCCTCGTCCAGCTTGTTGGGCCGGTGGCAGCTGATCTTCTCATAGGCGCCGATATTGCGGAACATGGTCTTGAACCCCCAGACCGTGTGCGGTTTGGGGCAGTATTTCGGCGCGCAGGCGTCGAACTGGTCAATGACGAACTCGTCCTTCAGCCCGGTCACGCCATTATGGCCAAACAGCCGCCAGGTCATCGCCACGTTGGTGGCATCCGGCGCGGCGGCAAAGAAATCATCCAACGTGCCATTGCCGCAGCGGATATTGATGAACTCGTCCACGTCGATATGGATGATCCAGTCGCTGTTCTTCAGCACCGGTTCCTTCAACGCCTGGTTCAGCGCGTATTGCTGGGGCGAGTTGCCCTTCCACTTGTCGTTGTTGCGGTGTTGCAGGACGCCCAGTTCCTGCAGCCTTTGCAGGATCTCGTCGGTGCCGTCGGAACAGTCGTTGGTGTAGATCAGGAAATTGTCGACCCCGATGGCCCGGTGATAGGCCACCCATTCGACGATATAGGGCGCCTCGTTCTTCATGCAGCCCACGATCAGGTTGCCGGTCTTGCCCTTGGCCAGCTTGCGCGGCTTGGCGGGCGTGAACGCGGCGGCCAGCTGTTCCTCGTCCACCGCGCCGATCCGGTTATGCGGCGCATAGGAGGATGAGCGCAGCTTCTCGAAATTCTCCACCGCTGCCGGCGGCATCAGCCGCCGCGCCGCCGGGCTCAGTGTATTGTCCTCGGGCGCGTCCGCCTCGACTACCGCCTCGGCCCGCACCAGCGGTTCGGGCAGGGGGGCGGCGGTGATCTGTTCGGCCCGCGCGCTCAGATGTTCCTCGGTCGTCTTGTCGATCCGCCAACGCGCCGCCAGCAGGTATTGCGAGGCGCGATAGCCGCGCTCGGGGTCGGCCTCGACCCAGGCCACGGGCGCGGGCGGCGGTGCGAAACAGGCCTCGGTCAGCGCCGGATGCTGTGCCGTCAGCGCCGCGTTGGCCGCCCGGAACCGCGCCGACAGTGCCGCCAGCCCGCCCGCGTCGGGCGGCGGGCCGTCGGTCGCCACCTCATCCAAAAGCGCGCGCCACAATTGCCTTGTGACCACCTTGTCGCCACTTGCGATGTATCTCAGCAGGATCTCGTTGAACTGCCGCTGCCGCGTCAGCGTCGCCGCCGGGGGCAGGGCGGGCAGCTCCTCTGCCGCGGCACGTCCGATATTGCGTTCGATCCCGAACATCGCACGCACGAAATCCGTGGCCCCATGCCCGGCCAGAGCCTCCGGGTCATAGGGCAGGAACCGAACTGACCCCGGCCCGAACCCCACTTCCCAGAGCGCCTGCAAAGCGGTGAAATCCAGCCAGAAGGCCGGGCCTTGCGTTTCCTCGAACTGGCCTTTCAGCGGGTCGATCGCGGGCATGCCCGCTAGCGCCGTGTTCCACCAGTCGGGTGCCGCCGCCAGCGCCAGCTCCTGATCCAGCGGCGTGGCCCGCCCCTCGGACACCTGCGCGGCGTAATGCGCCAGCAACAGGCGGGCGGGATCGCCGACCACCGCCACCACCTGCACATCATCGGATAGCGGCGCCAGCAGCTCGCGCAGCCGCGCAATCTCCGACGGGCGGTGCAGCGAGGTCGCCATCTGCGCCGCCGACAGGATCAGCGTCTCGGGCTTTGCCTCCTCCACCTCGCGGGTCAGCGCCTCCATCACCTGCGAGCGCAGCTTCTCCTGCGCCTCGGGCGCGGTGAAACCCCGGTTATAGCGGAACAGGTCCACATGCCCCGGATCGCTGACAGCCATCGCCAGTCGCATGTGGTTGCGGGTGCCGGGACTGCGCGCAAACAGCGCCCCCTGCGCGCGCAGCACATCGCGCTTGGTATCCAGAATACCCTGTATCCGCGCCGCACCGGCCACCTCGGGCCCGATATGAAGGATGATCCGCATCACTCGTCCTGACTGTCTCCCGCGGCCGGGACGGGCTCTGCCTCCTCGTCCGCCGGATTGTCGTTGACCTTGCCCCACCACCGGATCGGCAGGCCCAGAAAGGCGCCGATCTTGGCGGGCGCTTCCTCGTCCAGAATGTCGTATTCCAGGAAATTCGGATTGCCCGCAAACACCTGCCGGCAGAACCGGTTGTGCCCATCGATCCAGCGCACCAGATCCGCCGGTTCGCGCCCATATTTCCCCGGCAGGCCCGGAACATCGAACATCTTCAATCGCTTGCGGCCCAGATTGGTCCAGCGGATCATGCTGTCGGCATGCGCCTCGGGGTCGCGGTGGCTGAGGATGAACTTCACCCCGGGATGCCGCTCGATGATCGCCGACAACAGGCCCCAGTCGGTCTGCGGCCAGCGGTTCAGATCGCCGCCCACCACGTTGATCTCGGTCAGCGCATCGAACTCGTCGAGCCAGTGCAACGGGTCGCCGGTCTCGAAATAGCCGCGATACATCAGGTCGCCCAGGAAATGCCGCGCCACCTCAGGGTTGGCGGACTGGAACTTGCGCACCTTCCAGTCGGCCACCTTCAGCCCCGAGGCGCGCAGGGCCACGCCCAGCGTCGTGGTGCCCGACTTGGGCAGGCCCAGGTTGATGACTCTCAGGCGCGCCACGTCAGAGCATCCCCATCTCTATTAGCATCGCCTCTTCCTCGGGCGGCAGGGTGCGGGCCCGGCGTAGCTGCTCCTGCATCTGCATATAGGCGGGCTGGGCCAGAAGCGCATCGCGCTTCTCACGATGGAGCCGCACTGCCTCGGCATGCAGCGCGCCGATCTCCGGGTCGGCCTTCAGCGCCTTCAGCGCCGCCTCCAGCGACGGCAGGTAACGGGCGATGCTGGTGTCCTGCCAGGCCGGATCGTTGCGCTCGCGCCAATAGGTGTCATCAAACGCCCGGTTCTCGCGGTTCACGTCGCCCCGGTCGTTCTTGACCAGGTAACTGTCCAGCGAGCGCAGCGCGTAATGGTTCAGCGTCGCGAAATCACGTGCGCCCTTGGCGGGGAACTTGCGGATGCGGCGCGGATTGGCGGCGACCAGGAACTTGTGCGGCACCTTGCGCCCCGATCCGTCGGTCCAGGCCAGCGCCTTCTTGTCGCCCTTGCGCTCGCTGAAAAACGGCCGGTGCGCGCCAAAATACTGCAAGGGAAAATCCCTGCGCACCAGCGACTTGACCTCGATCGCGGTCTCGCCGCACCAGATGTCGGGATTGTGGCTGCGGGTGAACTGCGCGATCACCGGCTTGTCCTCGAACGCGTCGATCCCATCGTTGGCAAAGAACTGGAAATGCACCGAGATTGCCGCCGGATCGCCACAGGCCGCGATCAGCGCCGGTATGGTGTGATCGCCCACATGGATGTTCAGGAACTCGTCCACATCCGCGATCCAGACCCAATCGGCGCGCTTCACCACCTGCTGATGGGCGGCGTCCTTCAATGCCTCCATCTGGTAATTGCGCCCCTCGGCCGGGTTCGGCAGATGCACCACCCGCCCCGCCAGCGCCTCCAGATCCCCGCGTGCCGCCAGGGCATCCAGCAGCCGGTCGGTGCCATCGCTGCAATCGTTGGAATAGAACAGGAAATCGGAGACGCCCAAGAGCCGGTTGAAGGCGATCCATTCCAGCAGGAACGGCCCCTCGTTCTTGACACAGGTCACCGCCGTTATCCGCATCGACCGGCCCCGCACCCGCAGGTCACTGATGGATATCTCACTGTCATCGCCTGTCGCGGACGGTTTTTCCGCCCCCTCGTTGTTTCCGAAGTGATGCCATCTGAGCGGCCAAGCGTCAATATTCGCCTAAGCATTCGACTTATGTCGCAGGCCCCAAGGTGCAAAACCGGGTCACAGCCGCTTGACGGCGGCGCCGGGGTGATGCCCCATTGGGCCAGAGCGGGAAACCCGAGCGGAGACAGCAGATGACCCAAGCCCAATCCATCGACGACGTCCAGCAGATGCTGGGCAAACAGGGCTATGTCTGCGGCCGGGCGCTGGCCACGGTGGTCTTCCTGTCGCTGCGCCTCGGCCGGCCGCTGTTTCTCGAGGGCGAGGCCGGCGTCGGCAAGACCGAGATCGCCAAGGCCATCGCCGCCGCACTGGGCCGCCGCCTGATCCGCCTGCAATGCTACGAGGGGCTCGATGCCGCGTCGGCCGTCTATGACTGGAACTTTCCCGCCCAGATGGTCGCCATCCGCACCGCCGAGGCCGCCGGCGGCGCCAACCGCGCGGCCCTCCAGGCCGAGCTGTTCTCGGACGAGTTCCTGATCGAACGCCCGCTGTTGCAAGCGATGCGCCCCGATCCCGCAGGCGCGCCCGTCCTGCTCATCGACGAGCTTGACCGCACCGACGAGCCGTTCGAGGCCTTCCTGCTCGAAGCACTCTCGGATTTTCAGGTCACCATCCCCGAACTTGGCACCATCAAGGCGCCCGAGCCGCCCATCGTCATCCTCACCTCGAACCGCACGCGCGAGGTGCACGATGCCCTGAAACGCCGCTGCCTCTACCACTGGGTCGACTACCCCGATTTCGACGGCGAGGTGGAAATCCTGCACGCCCGCGCGCCCGAGGCCGCCGAAACCCTCTCCCGCCAGGTGGTGGCCTTCGTCCAGACCCTGCGCACCGAGGACCTGTTCAAGAAACCCGGCGTGGCCGAGACCATCGACTGGGCCAAGTGCCTGCTCGCGCTCGACGTGGTCGACCTCTCGCCCGAGGTCATCGCCGACACGCTGGGCGCGATCCTGAAATACCAGGACGATATCCAGAAACTCCAGGGCTCCGAGGCGAAACGCATCCTCGACCAGGCCAGGGCCTCGCTGGAACCCGCATGATGCTTCTTTCTGGTGCTAAATACTCCGGGGGTGCGGGGGCAAAGCCCCCGCGTTGGCCGCATGCCTGAATACGCCCCCCTTGCGCTCCCAGACAATCCGCGTCTGGCGCAGAACATCATCCATTTCGCCCGCGCCCTGCGCAAGGCGGGCCTGCCGATCGGGCCGGGCCGGGTGATCGACGCGGTGCGCGCGGTCGAGGCGGCGGGATTCACCGAGAAACGCGATTTCTACTGGACGCTGCACGCCTGTTTCGTGAACCGCCCCGAACACCGC
Source organism: Ruegeria marina (assembly GCF_900101475.1). Taxonomy (GTDB): domain Bacteria; phylum Pseudomonadota; class Alphaproteobacteria; order Rhodobacterales; family Rhodobacteraceae; genus Ruegeria_B; species Ruegeria_B marina. Next base: position 142,749 of record NZ_FMZV01000012.1, read on the forward strand.
GCCGTCTTTGCCCAGGTCTTCCGCCTCTACTGGCGCGACCCGCGCTATCTGGAACACATGATGTCGATGATGCTGCCTGCCATCCGCGGCGTGCAGGAGGAACGCAGCGCCCAGGCCGCCGAGAAACGCGCCGCCGAAGCGCTGCTCGACGGGATCCAGCCCGAATTGCCGGAACCCGAACCGGACAAGGAGGGCGAGGAAACCCTGATCGAGGTCGACGCCTCGCTCACCATGTCCGCCGAGGAAAAGCTCAAGACACTCGATTTCGAACAGATGAGTACCGAGGAGGTCGCCCGCGCCAAGCGGATGCTGGCCCGGCTCAGCCTGCCGGTGAAACCGATCCCCTCGCGCCGCAAGCAGGCGGCGGTGCTGGGCCCGCGCATCGACCGCGCCCGCACCCTGCGCGCCGCCATGCGGCAAGGGGGCGAGATGCACACCATCGCCCGGGCCGAACCGCGTCCGCGCTGGCCCAATCTTGTGGTGCTTTGCGACATTTCCGGCTCGATGAGCCAGTATAGCCGGATCATCCTGCATTTTCTCCATGCCGTATCCAATGCCAAGGGGCAGGGCTGGGCCAAAGTGCATGCCTTCACCTTTGGCACAAGGCTCACCAACGTCACCCGGCATCTGCGTCAGCGCGATGTCGATGCCGCGCTCAAGGCTGCCGGGGCCGAGGCGCAGGACTGGGAGGGCGGCACCCGCATCGGCGCCTGTCTGCACGCCTTCAACCGCGACTGGTCGCGCCGGGTGATGGGGCAGGGCGCGGTGGTGCTTCTGATCACCGACGGGCTCGACCGCGACGACCCCGATGCGCTCGCCGCCGAGATGGAGCGCCTGCACCTCTCCTCGCGGCGGCTGATCTGGCTGAATCCGCTCCTGCGCTGGTCCGAATTCGCCCCCAAGGCGCGCGGCATCCGCGCCATGCTGCCCTATGTCGACAGCTTCCGCGCGGGCCACTCCATCGCCTCGCTCGAAGAGCTGGCCGAGGTCATCTCGCGCCCCGACGACGTGGGCGAAAAGGCGCGGCTGCTGGCAGAGCTCCGCGAGGGTTAACCGCAAAGCCACCACACCGCCGGGTTGATGCCATTTGGCCGCCGGCCAGCGGATCAGATCCGGAACTGCACAGACCCCCTGAAACTGTGATATTGTGAATTGGGAAAAAGGGAGAGGCAAATGACCGACGCACAGGAGATTTCCGATCATTGGGGCAAGGGGGACGTCTATTCCCGTATCCTGGAAACGATGGAATTGGCCGGGATTGATCCCAATTCTCTGACCATCGAACAACTCGCACCGGTGGACCATTTCCATGCGCGGGGGTTCCCGGCCACCGTCGAGCTTGCAGATGCTTTGCCAATCCGAGAGGGCGACACTCTCGTGGACATCGGATGTGGCCTTGGTGGCCCGGCCCGATACCTGGCCAAGCGTTTCAACTGTCGCGTCGAGGGGATAGACATCACCGCGCCATTCATCGAAGCCGCCAACAAGCTGAGCGCACTTGTGGGGATGGCGGACGGCGTACGGTGTCAACATGGCGATGGTCAGAAGCTCCCGTACGAGGACGAAACCTTCGATGGCGGATACACCCAGCACGTCCTGATGAACGTGCCGGACCGGAACGCCTTTTTCGCCGAGGCCTTTCGGGTCCTGAAGCCGGGAGCCTTTCTTGCGCTCACCGAACACGGGCTGGGCGAGGTGGGCGAACCGCACCATCCGGTGCCTTGGTCCGAAGACGGTCGCGGGGCCTATCTGATGCGCCCGTCGGACACGGTGGAGGCCCTGCGCACAACCGGATTCGTGAACATCGACGTTACGGATACAGGCGAGAAATACCTGCAAGGATACAAGGCCGCGATGGCACTTGCGGAAAAGGGCGAAGCTCCGGTTTTCGGCACACATATTCTCTTGGGAGAACTGGCGCCGCAGATCGTACAAAACGCCGCGCGCAACATCGAAGAACGACGCACCCAACCGGTTCAGATCGTCTGTTACAAGCCCGAGTAGGCCGATAGCAGACGACCGCACAAGCCGTTCACTATCTCTGAAATTGTTCCTGGCGGGCAAGACCGAGCGTTCCGGTCGCGATACAAAACGGTCAATTGCCCGCCTGGAGCCGGTACAAAACGGTCAAATCGCGCCCGTTTACTCCAATTGCTTGTCGTTGCACTCGCGCGCCATTTCGATGGCCTTGTAGGTGCCCTTGAGGTTCACCGCAAAGGTATAGGCCTTTTCCGGAAACACGATCATCTCGTGTTCCCGGGCCACCGCATCGACTACCGACGGGTCGTCGGTCAGCACGTAACCCCCTGAATATCCACCGGTAATATTTCCGCGCATGCCCGTCGCCTCGCCAATGAAGACCTTGTCGCCCAGCAGGATCGCCACCGCTTCCTTGTCGCCCTGCTTGATGCCGGTATCGGCCTTGGTGAAGACACCGATATAGGCGACGCCCCGGTCGTTGGTCAGGCCCATCTGCACCACGTTCCCGGCCGCGTCCACGGTTTCGATCAGGCAGGATTTCTTGGTCACGTCGACAAAGACATTCCATCCCTCGACGCTTCCGTAGGGTTGAAACTCATCGGCCAGACCGGCCGTGGCGGAAATCGCCAGCCCGGCAAGGGCGAGGCGTATGACTGATCTGGTGGGCATCTATATTTCTCCATAAATACAGTTTGTTATATTATGTCTGGCAGCGTGAAGGCCGCCCCTGACCCTCTCATGCTACCGTGCCGTTTCCGGTCGGGCAAGCGGCCTCGGCGGCCTGGACAGGTGTCCTCGTCCCGTGGCGAAGCGGTGCCGAACCACGTTCGCAACCTGTGTGCCCGGCGTTTGTGATTGCGGCACAAGATCGAGAATTTGATCCATGTCATTCAAACATGAGAATGTTTGTTGTATGCGATTTTTGGAATGTAATTTTGAGGGAGAAAGTACATGCCTGTGAACTGGAAGGTCGGAGGGCTGCTGCTGGGGCTGGTATTCTTCGTCGCCGTACTGCTGGTCAAGCCGATTGGGGTATCGACCCAGTTTGTGATCCTCGACGGCATTATAGGTGACGCGGTGAATCCGGAAATCGTCACGCAGACCGGCGACGGCTTCACCTCGACCAATGCATATCTTGCCAAATCGGGCGGCAAATATGCCAAATCGGTGGCCAATCCGCTGAACTATTCCTTCGTTTTCGTGCTCGCCATGATGCTGGGCGGGTTCCTTTCCGTCATGGCGCGTGGCGGGCTGGACAGCCGCGAACGCAGGATGCCCACGCTGTGGCGCGCCAATTTCGGCGACAGCGCTGTCAAACGGTATGCCGTTGCCTTTCTTGGCGGGTTTGTCGTGCTCTATGGCGCACGGCTCGCGGGGGGCTGCACATCGGGGCACATGATGTCGGGCATGATGCAGACCGCGCTCAGCGGTTACATCTTCGCCGCCGGAGCCTTTGCCGCCGCGATCCCCGTTTCCATCCTGATGTTCCGAAAGGAGGCCTGAGCCATGTCGTCCATTCTTCTCGCTATCGTGTTGGGTGCCGCTTTTGGAGCCGTGCTGGACCGTGTCGGCGCCTCAAATCCCAACCTGATCAACCGCATGCTCAACCTGACCGACCTGCGACTGGCCAAGGCGATCCTGCTGGCGATCGGCACCGGCTCGGCGCTGATGTTCGCCGGTCAGATGCTTGGAGTGGTCGACGTCGGCCACATGTCGGTCAAGACCGCTTACGCAGGTGTCTTTCTGGGCGGTCTCATGCTCGGGGCCGGCTGGGCGGCTTCGGGATATTGCCCCGGCACCGGCGTGGTGGCACTGGCCTCGGGGCGCAAGGACGCCTTGTTCTTTGTCGCGGGCGGCCTGTTGGGCGCTGCGGCCTACATGCTGAGTTACCCGGCGTGGAAAGCGTCGGGGCTGCTGGACAAGATCGCCGGCGGTGCGGTGACACTCGGCACTGTTCCGGGATCGGAATACGAAGGACTGACTGCGCTGCCGGGGGACATTCTCGGGGTGGTTCTGGGGTTCGGTTTCGTGGCGCTCGCCTTTGCTTTGCCGGAACGTCTTGTCGGTCAGGGGCGCCCACATCCGGCGCCCGCGGAATAAGCGGCAGGCAGCACAAGATATTCCGAATGCCGGCATGGTTTCCCGGCTGCCTTTTCGGCATCATGCCAGATTGCGGCCCGGCGTTGCATCCGCGCCGGGCCGTTTGTTGCGCGGACTCTCTGAACCTACTTAGGAAGCATTGAATTGCTGGCTTTCCACGCCATACTGGGCAAGGGAGGCAGGCATGGAACGATTTGACAACAGCCCGGAAACGGCACTCGAATGGCATCGTCAGGGGCTTGGCGCGGCCCTGGCGACCGTGGTCGAAACATGGGGTAGCGCCCCGCGCCGTACCGGGTCGCAACTGGTGATCGGCGGGGACGGCCGAATCCAGGGATCGGTTTCGGGAGGGTGCGTTGAAGGCGCGGTCATCGTCGAGGCGCTGGAGGCGCTGGACGAGGGTCAGGCGCGACTGCTCGAATTCGGGGTCAGCGACGAAGACGCGTTTGCTGTGGGCTTGGCCTGTGGCGGCACCATCCGGGTCCTGGTGGAACCCGTAGGCAAGGTTCTGACCGAGGAGCTGCTGGCCGAACTGGTCGCGGCCCGCAGCGGGCGCGAGGCGCTGGCCTACGAAGTCAATCTGACGACCGGCCAACGCGCGCTGAAGCGTGGCGCCTATCCCGAGAGGATGCGGATGGACCGTTCGGGTTTCGAGGAGGATGGCCAGACCTTCGTTCTGGTCCACAATCCACCGCTCCGGCTGATCGTCGTGGGGGCGGTCCATATCGCGCAGGCGCTGGTTCCGATGGCACGGATTGCAGGTTACGATCCGGTGATCGTAGACCCGCGTGAGGCATTTGCCAGCGAGAACAGGTTTCCCGGCGAAACCATCCTGCATGACTGGCCGGACGAGGCGGTGGCGCGGCTGGGCCTCGATCCACGCACGGCGCTGGTCCTGCTGACCCATGACCCCAAGCTGGACGATCCCGCGCTTGAGGCGGCATTGGCCGCGGACGTGTTCTATATCGGCGCGCTGGGCTCGACGCGTACACATGCCAAGCGGGTCGACCGCCTGCAACAGGCCGGTTTCGCGGAGGCGCAGATCGGGCGCATCCACGGCCCGATCGGGCTCGACATCGGTGCTGCCGGACCGGCCGAGATCGCGGTCGCGATCCTGGCGCAGATGACCGCCGTGTTGCGGGGCAGGGCATGAAGTTCGGACCCGTTGCCGTCAGCACGGCCGAGGGCGCCATCCTTGCCCATTCGGTCAAGGCCGGGGACAGGAAGCTGCGCAAGGGGCTGCGGCTGGAGCCGGGGCATCTTGAACAGCTGGAGGCCGCCGGAATCGAAGAAGTGATCGTTGCCCGACTTGCCGCCGGCGACTGCCACGAAGATGCGGCCGCCCGACAGTTGGCGGCGGCGCTGGCGCCTGATCCGGCTTCGGCCGGCCTGCGCGTGACCGAACCTTTCACGGGCCGGGTCAACCTACTGGCCGACGGGCCGGGCGTGGTGGTGCTGGATGTCGAGGCGATCGAACGGTTCAACATGGTGCACCCGATGATCACCGTGGCGACCGTGCCGCAGCATCAGCAGATGGGACCGGGCGGCATGGTGGCCACGATCAAGGTGATATCCTACGCGGTGCCTCAGGCGGATGTGGACCGGGCGGCGGCGGTGGGCCGCGACGCGATCCGCCTTGCGGCCCCCGTGCAGCGGACCGCCGGGCTGGTCATCACCGATATTCCGGGCGGGCCGGACAACGACAAGGGTATTGCGGCGATCCGGGCACGGGTCGAGGCTCTGGGGATGCAGCTTTGCGACCTGCGCACGGTGCCGCACCGGCAGGCCGACCTGGCGGCGGCGCTGGGGGATATCGACGGCGATCTGCTCATGATCCTGACCGGCTCGGCCACATCGGATCCCGAGGATGTCGCGCCCTCTTCGGTGCGCATGGCGGGTGGAACCATCGAACGCTTCGGCATGCCGGTCGATCCGGGCAACCTTCTGTTTCTGGGGGCGCTCGGGAGCAGGCCGATCATCGGATTGCCCGGTTGTGCCCGCTCGCCAGCGCTGAACGGGGCCGATTGGGTGCTGTCCCGGGTCGCCTGCGGAATCCCGGTGACCGGCCGGGACATCGCGGCCATGGGCGTGGGCGGGCTGCTCAAGGAGATCCCGACACGGCCGCAACCGCGCGCCGGGCGCAAGCCCTGAACATCTGTCCGCATGCACAAGCGGCGGCTCTCGGATTTCCACGATATTTTTGTTCTCAAACCAAATCTGCCGTGTTTAACTCGGCTCAAGCAAGACAATCGAAAAGGGAGGGTTTCATGCCACAGATCTCAATGACTGTGAACGGTCGCGCCGTGAGTGGAGAGGTTGAGGGTCGGACGTTGTTGTCGACGTTTTTGCGGGATCATCTTTCGCTGACGGGGACGCATGTTGGGTGTGACACGGGTCAGTGCGGGGCCTGTGTTGTGCATGTTGACGGTGTTGCGGTGAAGTCGTGCAACATGCTTGCCGCGGAGGCGTCTGGGTCTTCGGTCGGGACGATCGAGGGTCAGGCGGCGGCGGACGGGACGCTGAACGCGCTGCAGCAGGCGTTTCAGGATCATCACGGGCTTCAGTGCGGGTTCTGCACGCCGGGGATGGTGATGTCGGCGGCGGCGCTGCTCAAGGACAATCCGCGGCCGAGCGAGGCTGAGGTGCGGGCGCATCTGGAGGGGAACCTGTGCCGTTGCACGGGGTATCACAACATCGTCAAGGCGGTTCTTGCGGCGTCCGGTCAGGACGTGAGCGGGATCGCGGCGGAATAGGCTGACCGAGAATTTTCGGCGAAAATTCTTTTTCTGGGAGGAGACGAGACATGCCCAAGGACAGTGGCATCGGGGCGAGTTCGAAACGGCGCGAGGACGTGCGGTTTCTGACGGGCGCCGGCAATTACACCGACGACATCAACATTCACGGCCAGGCTTACGTGCATTTTCTGCGCTCGGACGTGGCGCATGGCCGGATCGTGAGCATCGACACGGCGGCGGCCTCGGCGATGCCGGGGGTGGTGCGGATATTCACCGGCGCCGATTTCGAGGGGGTGGGCGGTCTGCCCTGCGGCTGGCAGGTGACGGACCGGCATGGCCAGCCGATGGCCGAGCCCGGGCACCCGGTGCTGGCGCAGGGCAAGGTGCGGCACGTGGGCGACCCGATCGCGGCGGTTGTGGCGGACACGGCCGAGCAGGCGCGGGACGCGGCTGAGGCGATCGGTGTGGAGATCGAGGAGCTTCCGGCGGTTGTCGACATGAAGGCGGCGCTGGCCGGGGACGCGGCCAGGGTGCATGACGATCTGCCGTCGAACCTGTGCTACGACTGGGGTTTCGTCGAGGAGAACAAGGCGGCGGTGGACGCGGCCTTTGACACGGCGGCGCATGTGACGACGCTGGAGCTGGTGAACAACCGGCTGGTGGCCAACCCGATGGAACCGCGGGTGGCGATCGGCGATTATGCGCGGGCGACGGGCGAGTCGACGCTCTACACCACCAGCCAGAACCCGCATGTGATCCGGCTCCTGATGGGGGCCTTCGTGCTGGGCATTCCCGAGCACAAGCTGCGGGTGGTGGCGCCCGACGTGGGCGGCGGCTTCGGCTCGAAGATCTTCCACTATGCCGAGGAGGCGTTCTGCACCTTCGCGGCCAAGGCGATCAACCGGCCGGTGAAGTGGACCTCGTCGCGGTCGGAGGCGTTCATGTCGGACGCGCATGGGCGCGACCATGTGACCAGGATCGAACTGGCGCTGGACGCGGACAACAATTTCACCGCGATCCGGACCGAGACGCTGGCGAACATGGGGGCGTACCTGTCGACCTTCGCACCCTCGGTGCCGACCTGGCTGCACGGGACGCTGATGGCGGGCAATTACAAGACGCCGCTGATCTATGTGAACGTGAAGGCGGTGTTCACCAACACGGTGCCGGTGGATGCCTATCGCGGCGCGGGCCGTCCCGAGGCGACGTTCCAGCTGGAGCGGGTGATCGACAAGGCGGCGCGCGAGCTGGGGGTGGACCCGATCGCGCTGAGGCGGCAGAACTTCGTGACCGAGTTCCCCTATCAGACGCCGGTCGCGGTGGTCTATGACACCGGCGATTACAACGCCACGATGGACAAGCTGGAAGAGATCGCGGACATCGCGGGCTTTGCGGCGCGGCGGGCGGCGTCCGAGGCCAAGGGCAAGCTGCGCGGCCTCGGTGTGAACTGCTATATCGAGGCCTGCGGCATCGCGCCGTCGAACCTGGTGGGGCAGCTGGGCGCGCGGGCGGGTCTTTACGACGCGGCGACGGTGCGGGTGAACGCCACCGGCAGCATCAGCGTGATGGTGGGGGCGCACAGCCACGGCCAGGGCCACGAGACGGCGTTTCCGCAGGTGGTGGCCGAGATGCTGGGCATCGACGAGAGCATGATCGAGATCGTGCATGGCGACAGCTCGAAGATCCCGTTCGGCATGGGCACCTATGGCTCGCGCAGCCTTGCGGTCTGCGGCTCGGCGATGGTGCGGGCGACCGAGAAGATCATCAACAAGGCGAAGAAGATCGCGGCGCATCTGATGGAGGCCTCGGAGGCCGATATCGAGCTGAAGGGCGGCCAGTTCACGGTCGCGGGCACGGATAAATCCGTGGCCTGGGGCGACGTGACGCTGGCGGCCTATGTGCCGCACAACTACCCGCTGGAGGATATCGAGCCGGGTCTGGAGGAGACGGCGTTCTACGACCCATCGAACTTCACCTATCCGGCCGGTGCCTATGCCTGCGAGGTGGAGGTGGACCCCGAGACCGGCAAGGTGACGGTGGAGCGGTTCAGCGCGGCGGATGATTTCGGCAATATCGTCAACCCGATGATCGTGTCGGGGCAGGTGCATGGCGGCCTGGGCCAGGGGATCGGCCAGGCGCTGCTGGAGAACTGCGCCTATGATCCGGAGACCGGGCAGCTGCTCAGCGCGTCCTACATGGATTACGCGATGCCGCGCGCCGATGACGTGCCGTTCTACGCGGTGGATCATTCCTGCGCCACGCCCTGCACGCACAACCCGCTGGGGGTGAAGGGCTGCGGCGAGGCCGGGGCCATCGGCAGCCCGCCGGCGGTGGTGAACGCGGTGATCGACGCGCTGCAATCGGGCGGCAAGACTGTCGCGCATATCGACATGCCGGTGAGCCCGTCGCGGGTCTGGGCGGCGATGAACGGCTGAGACGGCCGGGGGGCGCTGCCCCCCGGACCCCCGGGATATTTTCAGCAAGAGGAAAGGGCAGGGACCCGGAGCCTCTTGGAGGAGGAGCGAGATGTATAATTTCGAGTTTGAGCGGCCTGGCAGCGTGGCCGAGGCGGTCGCGGCGCTGGCATCGGAAGGCGCGCAGGCGCTGGGAGGCGGTCAGACGCTGATCCCGACGCTGAAGCAGCGGCTGGCGGCGCCGGAAAAGCTGGTGTCGCTGGGCGGCATCGCCGAGATGAAGGGCGTCTGCGTCAATGACGACGGCTCGGTCTCGGTGGGCGGCGGCACCCCTCATGCCGAGGTGGCGCGGGCGGCGGCGGCGCATTACCCGGCGCTGGCGGCGCTCGCGGGGGGGATCGGCGACCCGGCGGTGCGCAATCGCGGCACCATCGGCGGCAGCCTGGCCAACAACGACCCCTCGGCCTGCTACCCGGCGGCGGCGCTGGGATCGGGGGCGACCATCGTGACCGACCGGCGCGAGATCGCGGCGGATGACTATTTCCAGGGCCTGTTCACCACCGCGCTGGAAGAGGGCGAGATCATCACCGGCGTGCGCTTCCCGGTGCCGGAGGCGGCGAATTACCAGAAGTTCGTGCAGCCGGCCTCGCGCTTTGCCCTGGTGGGGGTCTTCGTGGCGAAATACGCCGATGGCGTGCGGGTGGCGGTCACCGGCGCCTCGGAGGACGGGGTGTTCCGCTGGTCCGAGGCCGAGGCGGCGCTGAACCAGAGCTTCACCCCCGCGGCGCTGACGGACCTCGCCGTCGACCCCGACGGCATGATCGGCGACCTGCACGGCTCCAAACCCTACCGCGCCCATCTGGTCAACGTGATGACCCGCCGCGCCGTCCAGGCCGCATCCTGACCCGGACGCAAAAACAGCCAAAACCGAAGGCCCCCGCCCAAAAGCGGGGGCTTTTGCGACCCACGGGACAAAAGGCAGGCACTTGGCGGC
>NZ_FMZV01000006.1 GCF_900101475.1 Ruegeria marina
CCGCCGGAGCCCTTGGTGCCGCCGGAGCCCTTGGTGCCGCCGGAGCCCTTGGTGCCGCCGGAGCCCTTGGTGCCGCCGGAGCCCTTGGTACCGCCGGACCCCTTGGTGCCGCCGGATCCCTTGGTGCCGCCGGATCCCTTGGTGCCGCCAGACCCCTTTGTGCCGCCGGAGCCTTCGTCATCCTCTGGCTGTTGCGAAGTCAAACCCGCAAAGCGATTTCCGATATGCGTGTCATACCAGGAAGAGAAACCATCTCCCTCGATTCCGCCATTGTGGTAGCTGTTTGTACCCCAGCTGTACTGGCCGCCTTGCCAGTTCCCTCTTCCGTAACCCATTACACAAATCCCCCGAATAGAGCCCCGCATCCGGCCAGTGTGAATGCCCTGCAATTGAACCGGCAGAGCGCCAGTTCCGTGCGAGAAGGACAGCGTAGGCAATTGTGGCGTAACGGGGCAAATTTGTGTCAAAATTATGGCCAAAACTCCGGCGGGCTGGGCGAGGCTGGAAACAATGCGCCGGAAACTAGGGAATTGATCGGGCTTTTTCCCGTATTCTGGCGGGGAATCGCGCTAGTTCTGAGGACGAATCGGCAATCGTGATATCGCCCGGACTCACGGGTCGTGCCGGTAGGGCGGGGCGGTCCGTGTTGGTAAATGAATCGGTGCCAGTGTCAAAGAGAGGCGGGACATGACGGACAGCGGGAAAGGCGACAGGCTCACAAGGATCGTGGCGGCGGCAGAGACGCATTTCGGGCGGCCTGTGCAGAAAGTCACTGCTCCTGGTGGCGAGGGGAGGTCGAGTTTCCGGCTGCATTTCAACGACTTGGACGTTATCGCCACCCTGCGCCCGAATTTCCGGCGCACCCATCTGGAAGCTTTTGTGTTGGAGCAGTTGCGCGCCCATAGCGACGACCTGCCCGAATGCCTGGGCGTGGTGGGCGAGATCATGTTCCAGTCCGATGTCGGGCGCCGCCGGCTGAACCAGGAGATCGTGCGCCACAAGGAAAAGGGCCGTCTGGACCTGGCCGCCGAGGCGGTAGCGGCGATCTTTCGCATACAGAGCGCGGCGCGGCGCACCGATCTCAACAGGATGTTGCCGCATCTGGGTGCCAATGACGGCTGGGTGACCAGCCTGGTCGAGGCCGTGGATGTGCTGCAACCCTATTCCATGGGGATTTCGCACCGCTTTGACCGGCAGGCGGCGGCCGAACGACTGGCCTCTCCGGGCCGGCAGTTCGTGAAGTGGGACTGCCGGTCGGGCAATGCGGCGCTGGACCGGGCGGGCAAGCTCCGGTGGTTCGACTTCGAGTATTCCGGCCTGCGCCACGGGGCCGAGGACTTTGCCTGGCTCATCGGCGACGAAGCCTGGCCGGTGGCGCCCGACCAGATGGCGGATGTGATGATCGACGCCTTCGACCCCGGTTGCGGCCACGGGATCGGCGACTACTTTGACTACCTGTCGGTCTACCTGACCTTCCATGCGGTCCAGCGGCTGAAACTGATCACGAAAGAGGCCAGGAAACGCGGTTGGCTGTCCAAGGAACGGGTGCGCAAGTATGACGATGCCGGGGTGCATCCCGAGTTCGCAATGCAGATCAGCCGCGTGGGCGCCTATTATGCGGCCCAGTCACCGGTGACCGAGCCGCTGGCCCGTAATTTCGAGGCGTCGGAGGGCTATTTCCGGGCGATCCTGAAGGATGGGCGCTCGTTGAAAAGCGCCTGATCATGGATGGCGCCGCCGATATCCTGACCCTTGCCGTGCAGGCGAGCGGGCTACGGGTCGCTTCTGTCGAGCGGATGGAGGATCTGACGGCGCTGCGCGACCGATGGCGGGCGCTGGAAGGGCGCGACCCGGAAGGCACCGTTTTCCTCTCCTGGGACTGGCTGGAGCGGGCATTTTCCGGCAATCCGGGTCGTTGGCGGGTCTTGGCCGTGTTCCACGGCCCGCGGCTGGTCTGCGTCTTTCCACTCAAGTACCGGGTGCACTGGAGCAGTTCGCGGCAGGAGTTCCAGTCCGAGATCGAGGCGGGCGGGCGGCTCTTGTGGAGCGAATACACCGGGTTTCTGTGCGAACCGGCCTACGAGGACGCCGCGATCGCAGCGCTGGCCGAGGTGTTGCGGCAGCGCCCATGGGTACGGCTGTCGCTGAGATACGAAGGCTCGCAGGCGCGTGCGGCGAAGTTCATGGCTGCCTTTCCCGGCGAAGAATACTCGGCGCGCCGCAAGGACTATTTCATCAACAAGGGCGAGACCGACAACCTGATCTGCCCGCGGGTGCATCTGCCGGCGACATACGAGGACTGGCTGACCACCGGACCGAGCAAGAATACCCGTCAGAAGATCCGCCGGTTCACCCGCCGGTATCTTGAAAGCGGGGAATGTACCCTCTCCCATGCCTCGGGCGATGCGCTGAAGGCGGACATGGCGGCGCTGCTCAGGTTGTGGATGCGGAAATGGGCGCCGGTCAAGGGCGTCGAGACCGCGCGGCAGGTTGCCGCGAACTATCTGCGCATCCTGACCACCGCAAGTCAGCTTGGACTGCTCTACATGCCGGTTCTCAAGCGAAATGGCCAGGTACTCGGGGCGCTTGGCCATGTCGTCGACCCGCGCATGCGGCGGGTGCATTTCATCGTCGCGGGTCGGGACGAAAGCGCCGAGGGTCATTTCATCGGGCTTTTGCTGCATGCGCAAGCCATCGGTTGGGCGATCCGGCAGGGACACGAAATCTATGATTTCTGCCATGGCAACGAACCCTACAAGTACAGTTTCGGCGCGCAGGAGAGCCGTGTCGCCTATTTCACCATCCGGCGGCGCGCCCTGCCTGCGCCGGGACGGTCGCTTGACCCGATCTCGGGGAAAGCGGCGCTTGGCCGGGTGCTTGGCTTTGTCGAGGCGGAACAGACCAGGGAGGCGGCGGCCGGTTGCCGTCAGCTGCTGGGCATGATGGACCGGCCGGCCCGCGAGTGAACCGGTGGCGGTTCAGGCCTTCGGTTGCCGGGGACAGCTCCGAGCGCAGGAAATCAATGAAGATGCGCGGCTTTGACTGGATGTAGCGGCCTGCCGGAGCGCGCGCGAACACCTTCTTCGCGTGCAGGGGCGCAGACAAGACCCGGCAGCAGGACGATACTCATGCCACTCGGCCCCGTCGCCGTCGAGCAAGCGCCATGCGCTTTGGACAGGGCGACCCGAGGCGCCGCATTGCCTGATCGGACATCCCGGATTGTCTGCGCTCGCCGTGGGGACCGCGCCGGTCAACATCGCCTGCTGCGGTGTCATTTCGCGGTCCTCCTTGACCGTGCGGCGCCGGCAACTTGGTCTCCGGGGTCCTGCCGGACCGTTGACACAATTGCGCCTCGTTTCCGGTGACCCGAACCAAGGCCGCAGGACAATGATTCCGGGATTCCATTGTTCACGAAGCGGGAACATTTGCTCGCCCGGAGAGGAATTGATTATCTCGATTTTTGAAAAAATCCTTTGTTTTGGGCGTTTATAAATGGAAACAATCTGTTTACGCAGAATTCCTTAAATTTTTGCCGGTCCAGGCGTAATCCTGATCATGGCGGAAATGTGGCGTGACTGCGCCGTATTCGAGTTCGAGTTGCAGCGCGTAGGGCGCTGCCGGAACAGAGGAAACTTTCCGCGAAACCTTGGGCCGGCTGCCACTGTCCCGGGGTTTGTAACAAGTGTCTTGGCTTGGCCTTTCTACGCCATGGTGGCGTGGTCAGGGTGGCCTTTGTCCCTATCGCAGGGGGGGAAATGAGCGACTATACCCAAAAGGCATCGCTGGCCGGTGCGACATCGGTAGGTTCGGTTCAGTTCACGACGCCGCTTCCTGCAACCAGGTCGGGACGGGCTCCAGTCAATCTGAATGCTCCGCTGGGAACCGAGGGGGGGCGTGGTTCCCGGCGGGGCGCCCTGTATGCCGATCTGGGCAAGCGTGCTCTGGATGTCACCCTTGTGCTCTTGTCCCTGCCGGTTGCAGGCGTGGTGGTTGTGTTCTGTGCGTTGATGCTGTGGCGCGAAGGTGGCAACCCGTTCTACTGGCAGGCGCGCCTGGGGCGGGGGGGCAAGCAGTACCATATCGTAAAATTGCGTACCATGGTCATGGATGCCGATGCGCGACTGGCCCACCTCCTGGACAAGAATCCGGCCCTGAAGGCCGAATGGGACGCGACGCAGAAGCTGAAGAACGATCCGCGCATAACACCGGTCGGCGGGTTTCTGCGCCGGACTTCGCTGGATGAACTGCCGCAGCTGTGGAACGTTCTGAAAGGTGAAATGAGCCTCGTCGGCCCGCGCCCGATGATGCCCGAGCAACTGCCGCTCTACGGCAAGGCAGAGGCATACTTCTCCTTGCGCCCGGGGATCACGGGGCTTTGGCAAGTGTCGGATCGCAACAACTCGCGCTTCGACCATCGTTCCAAGCTCGACGCCGACTATGCGCGGAACCTGAGCCTGATGGGGGATCTGGCGCTTTTGATTAGAACGACAACGGTTGTCGTTCGTCGCACCGGCCATTGAACAGGCTCGGTACCCAATTTACTTCGGTCGGGAGATGGCGATGGCTTATCATGGCAGAAATCTGGGCTTGAACGGGAATGTGACGACAGTAATGCAGGGCCCGAAGAAAACTTGTGACGATGAACTGGCGAAAACCCGCCCGTTCCGGCGCAAGGCGGCCCTGCGCGCCGAAGCCGAGGAGATGGTCTCTCAGCCTCAGACCCAACTCTCTACCAGGAGGCCGCAGGTGGAGCCGGCACACTATCAGTTGCCTGCAACGCAGCCGGAACCGTGGGAGCGTCTGGCCGCGACACCTTTGCGGCTGAGCCTGCCGAGGGATGGCCGTATGCCGCTGGTCAACCTGTTTCGGACCGATCCGGTGGCCCGGGCGTTCGACGTGATGCGGACAAGGGTACTGCAGGCTCTCAAGGCAAAGGGATGGACGCGGATCGCCATCGCTGCGCCGACTGCGGGGTGTGGGGCGACTTTCACGTCGGTGAACCTTGCGCTCAGCATGGCGCGCGTTCCTGCCAGCCGCACCGTGTTGCTGGATCTCAACATGCGCGATCCGGGTGTCGCTTCGGCGCTGGAACTGCCTGCGCGGGCCGACATGCGCCGATTGCTGAAGGGAGAGACCTCGTATCTCGACCATTTGACCCGGTGCAGCGACACGCTCGCGGTGGGGCTGGGCGCCGGGCCGGTGCGCGATGCCTCCGAACTGCTGCACTCCGGCACCGCATCCGACATGCTGGACCAGATACAGCAGGACCTGCGCCCGGATGTCGTTCTGTGTGACCTTCCGCCGGTTCTGGGTTTTGACGATCTGGTTGCCTTGGTGCCACGGATCGACGGGGTCCTGCTGGTGGCGGACGGAACGCGTACGACCTCCGAACAGATACGCCGGTGCGAACAGGTGCTGGGTGCGGATGTTCCGTTGCTGGGCGTGGTGCTGAACCGCGGGCGCGGGAATGGGGCGGAAAACTACGTCGTTTGACCTTCGTTTTTCCGGCGTGTTGCCTTAATTTGGGCGGTATACCCTGTTTTCTTGCGGGCAAGAGAGCAGGGCTTCGGAAACGAGTGAGATAACAGGTATGGGGCCGATCCATTCGATCAGCGATGTGGTCGATATGCTGCGTCGCCGGGCGCGACTGATCATCGCCGTGATCTTCGTGGGGTCGCTGCTGTCCTTGTACGCGGCGATGATGCACCAGCACGAGTATGAATCCCACGAAGTCATCCAGATTGCCCGTCCGGTCGTGTCCGATGAACTGGCCAGCAGTACGGTCGAAGGCTCTGCCGCCAGGCGGCTTCAGCTGATCCAGCAGGTTCTCACGACCCGGGGGACGATGCTGGAAATCATCGAGAAATACGGCATCTACGACGATCTGCCGGCGCTGAAACCGCAGGCCAAGGTCACGATGTTGCGCAACGCCATCCGCATCGAGGGCATCGCTGCCGCGCGCGAAGGCTATGCCGATGATGGCGCGATTTCCGTGCTCAGCATCACGGCCCGCATGGCCACGCCGGAACTCGCGCAGCAGGTGGCGCATGAGTTCGGGCAACGCACGGTGGAACTGAGCAAGCAGAGCCGGATAGAAAACGCGCGCGCGACGCTCAACTTCTTTGACGCCCAGAAGGCGGCGCTGGAGCAGGACGTCGAAACGCTCGAAGCCGAAATTGAAGCCTATCGTGCCACCCATCAGCTCAGCCTGCCGGGCGCAGTCGAAGCCAGGCGTGACGAGATCCGCACAATCAACGACGGCCTGCTCGATATCGCCCGCGAGCGCATCCAGATCGAAAGGGCGATTGAACTGGCCTTGCAAAGCGAGCGCCCGGCCACGGCAGAACGCCTGCGCAAGGATCTGGGTGAACAACTGGCCACGCTGGACGCGCAGCGCGACCTTCTGGAAGAACGCAAGTACGCTCTGGAACGGCTGATAGAAGGCAGCCCCGAGGTGGAACGGGTGCTGGGCGCCTATGACCGCAGTCTCGACCAGTTGCGCGACCAGCTGGCGCAAGTGGCGAGCCGCCGCAACGAGGCCGAGATGGGCTTTCTGATCGAGGCCGAACGTCAGGCCGAACGCCTGATGGTGATCGAAGAGGCCGCCCTGCCGGATTATCCGGTGACCGAGAGCCGTAAGAAGATCGCCCTTTTGGGGCTGGCTGCCAGCATCGGGTTGGCGCTGGCGCTGGCCTATGTGCTGGAGTGGCGCAACCCGGTGATCCGCAGCGCTGACCAGATGGAACGCGAACTGGGGTTCCGCCCCGTGGTGGTGGTGCCCTTCCTCGATGCCAGCGCACCGCGCCCGTCGTTGTGGCGGCGCATGACGCGCCGGTTCCGGGGTTCCCGCGCGCCGGCGGAATAGCGCCTCAGTAGCCGGAAAGCAGGGCGATGTCGGCCCAGTGCATCCACAGGATCAGGGCCGTGGCGAGAAGGCCGGCCAGGATCGCCACGACATCGTGGCCCGCGTCCCATGCCCCGTATTTGCGTGCCAGCCAGACCACCGCCGGATAGCTTGCGACCGTTGCCACGGCCATCGAAGCGATGCCGCCCACCAGGCCGAAAAGCGCCAGCCCCAGGATGATGCAGAAGATCTGGAACACCGCCCGCACCATCATGACGATGAAGTAGGACCGGCTGTCGCCCATGGCCAGCGCCACGTTGTCATAGGTCAGGATCACCAGCCGGGGATAGAAGGCCAGCGAGATCAGCGTCACCATCGGTCCAGCCAGCTGGTAGCGCGCGTCGTAGAGCAGCCCGACCAGTTGCGGCCCGATTGCCGCCATCAGCAGCAGCGCAAGACCGATCGACAGGCTCATGCCGGCGCGCAGGCGGCTCAGGTACCGGCGGTTCATGTCACCTTCGGCCGGCGGCTTGTCGCGGTAGACGGGGATCATGATGCGACCGATCATCGACAGCCCCGCCATCATCGGGAAACTGCCGAGGAAATAGCCGATGTTGTAGATCCCCAGCATGTCGATGCTGAGGTAGCGGCCCAGGATGGCGCGGTCGCCCTGGCTGATGACGAAGGTCAGCGCCGTCGACAGGAAGATCCACTTGCCGAAATGGATCAGGTCATTGGCGGCCGCCGGCTCCCAGCGGAACCGGTTCACCGGGCCGGGCAGCAGGAAATGCGTCAGCAGCAGCTTGGCCACGGCCGAGACCACGCCGCCGAGCGCCAGCGCCATCACCGATTGGGTGAGTTCCGCATAGATCACCATGAAGCCGATGCCGATGGCCTGGCTTGCCAGGTCCAGCACGGTCAGACGCCCGACCAACAGGTGGCGGTGGGCGGTTTCGATCCGGGTCGGAAAGAACCCCGACACCAGCAGGGCTAGGGCGCCCACCGGCAGGTATTTGACCAGCTCCGGTTCTTGGTAGAACCGCGCGACCGGCACTGTCAGCAGGCAGGCCACCGCAAACAGCATGCAGCCCCGGAACACCTGGATGGTCCAGGCGGTGTTCAGGAAATCGGGGTCGTCGCCGCGCGGATTCTGTGCAATCGACGGGCCGACACCGACATCGGAAAACAGGCTCAGGCCCACGACGACCACGGTGACCAGGGTCATGATGCCGAATGCCTCGGGGAACAGCAGGCGCGTCATGATCAGGTTGGCGGCAAGGCGTAGCGCCTGGCTGCCGCCGTAGCCCACCATCAGCCACGAGGCGCTGCGCAGGACGCGGGCCATCAGGCCGGTGCCGCTGAAGGCGGTAAGGAGACGAGACATTCGGGATCCCCGCTGGTGGCCGTGGCCTGCCGGTTTGACGTCACGCTAGAAAGCGTGCCGTTCCGGGTCAATCGGAGCCAGGGAGAGGGGCGCCGCCTTGTGGCGCGGCGTCCACAGGCGGTGCCCGGGTGCAGGCGGACGGGTAGGCAGGCGGTCCCGGGCGCGTTACCTCTTGGCCAAGCCAACGCCGCAGGTCCCGCCGCCGTGACAATCGCCTATGTCCTGAACACCTATCCCCAGCCCTCGCACAGTTTCATCCGGCGCGAGGTGCAGGCGCTGGAGCGGCAGGGAGTCCCGGTCCTGCGGCTGGCGATGCGCCGCGCGGCGGTGCCGCTGGTCGATGCGCGCGACAGGGCCGAGGCGGAGCGGACAGAGTATGTGCTGGATCGCGGCGCGCTGGGGCTGGGCCTTGCGTTGCTGCGCCGGTTCCTTGTCGCGCCAGGTCGTGGCTTTGCGGCGCTGCGGCTGGCGTGGCGCTGCGGCCGGGTGTCGCCGGCGGGGCGGCTCCGGCACGTGATCTATCTGGCCGAGGCGGCGCATGTCGCGACCCGCTGCCGCGCGGCAGGCGTGACCCATGTACATGCCCATTTCGGCACCAATTCCACGACCGTTGCCATGCTGGCCGAGGCGCTGGGCGGGCCGGGGTTTTCCTTTACCGTGCACGGGCCCGAGGAGTTCGATGCCCCGGCGGCGCTGTCGCTGCCCGAGAAGCTGGCGCGCGCGCGCTTTGCGGTGGGGGTCAGCCAGTTCGGCCGCAGCCAGCTCTGCCGCTGGACGGCATTCGCGGGTTGGGACCGGTTGCGGGTGGTCCATTGCGGGATCGAGCCTGCGGCCTTTGCCGATCCGGTGCCGGTGCCGGATGGTCCGCTGCGGCTGGTCGCGGTGGGCCGGTTTGTCGAGCAGAAGGGGCAGATGATCCTGCTTCAGGCGATGGCGCGGTTGGTGCGGAGCCATCCGCAGGCGCATCTGGATCTGGTGGGCGATGGCGAGATGCGCGGCGATCTGGAGCGGGCGATTGTCGGGCTGAACCTCGGCGGCAATGTCACCCTGACCGGGTGGCTGGACCAGGACGGTGTGCGGGCGGCGCTGGACGCCGCGCATGCGCTGGTGATGCCCAGTTTCGCTGAGGGGCTGCCGATGGTGGTGATGGAGGCGATGGCGGCCGCCCGCCCGGTGGTGGCAACCTATGTCGCCGGCACGCCCGAGCTGGTGTGGCCCGGCGAGACCGGCTGGCTGGTGCCGGCGGCGGATCCGGCGGCGCTGGCCGATGCGCTGGAGGAAGTGGCCGTGGTCGGGCGACAGAGGCTCGACCGGATGGGACAGGCGGGGCGGGCCCGGGTGCTGGAACGGCATGACATCGACGGGCAAGCCGCGAAACTGGCCGAATTCTTCAAGAGCGGCTGAGGTTGGGGAGGCCAGGAAAATTCGACGAATTTTCCTGGCTGCGCGACCACCTCAGCGGCCCCGCGTCCAGCGCGCGCGCGCACGGAAGAGCGGGGATTTCACGGCCAGCGATACGCCAGCGTAGACCGCAAATCCGACCGGGTCTCGCAGCAACCGGACCATCAGACCCGAGACGCCGAGGCGGGGTGTTCCGTCATTCTCCAATCGTTGCGGATAAAGCGCGGCCACCTCGGCTACGCCCGCGTTCTGGCGACGGCGCACCCGGACGAGGTTGGCAAATCCCTCGACCATCGGCCAGTCGTAACCGGGCGCAACCCGCACCCGTTCGGCGGGCGCAAAGCTGAGTCGCACGAATGTGTCGTCCGAGATGATGTCGGGCCAGTCCTGCCAGCGCGCGCGCCCGGCGGCGTTCACCGCAAACAGGCCGAAACCCGGCACGCCGGTGGTGACAAAGGGCAGGGTTTGCCAGAACCGGCCATAGGCGCGGGTGATCCGGCTCAGGGCCGGGGCGAGGCGCGGCGTGCCGCTGGCGTAGCGGGGTGTGTCAGTGTCGAGCGCCCTCACCAGCGCTGCCATCAAATCGGGGTCGACCCGCACATCGGCGTCGAGATAGGCGCGCAAGGGCCCTTGTGCCGCGGCGTCTCCGGCGTTGAGCGCGCCGAGCTTGCCGCCCTCGGCCAGTTCCAGCACCGTCCAGCCCCAGCCGCGTTCGGCGGCGAGATCCGCCAGCGCGCGGGCGCGCGCGGCGGTGTCGTCGGAACAGCCATTGGCAACTACCACCGCCTCGCCCCGCCAGCCCTCGGGCAGCGGATCGGAGGCTAGGAGCGCGCGAGCGCAGTCACCGATCCAGTCGGCCTCGTCATGGGCCGGGATGATGACGCTGAGGTGCCGGGTCACTTCAGAAACTCCACCAGCGCATCCCAGCGCGGGTTGGCATCGTCGAGATGCCGCAGGTGCCCCCAGCTGCCCCATTTGTTGGGCCGGTAGACATCAGCATAGGCGGTGAACAACCGCCCGCCCACCGCGTGCCAGCCCCGGATCAGGTCGGTATAGAGATCGCCCATTTCCGGCGAATAGTTGAAATGGGTGAAAAAGGCGGTCAGTTCCTCGTCGTCGATCAGCGGGCCGGTTCCCACGACATGGGTTCCGCCTTCGTACATGATCAGGTCCAGCCCGTATTTTTCCGCCACCCCGGCATGATAGGGCAGCTGGGTGCCGAGGTTCTTGGCCAGCGTATCGGTCGCGTCACCGCTGGCCGCGCCATCGCGCAGCTCAGCCCAGGCCAGCGAGGTGGCGAGGTCGAACCGGTGCCGGGCAACATGGGCATCGCGTTCTGGGCCGGTCAACCCCTTGGCCTCGGCCTGCGCCGCCGCTTCGGCGGCGCTGTCGGCCAGCCACTGACGCAGCAAGGGCAGGCGCTGTTCCCAGCCCAGCGTGCCGCCGAAATAGCCGGTCACGGCATAGGCGTCGAAATGGCTGGCGGGGGCGGCGCGGCCCGGTTCCTCGGCCACCCAGGCGGGCGCGTCAAGGATCATCTCCTCCAGCCCGATCCAGCCCGTCTGGGTCGAGATTACCCGCACCAGCCGCGCCTCGGCCTGATCGCCAAAGACCTCGGCCCAGATATCGGCCATCTCGACCGCGCGGGCGGCGTAATAGCTGACCCAATGGTCCTTCCTGTTCCAGCGGGCGCGGGCCTGATCCTCGGCCCATTGCGCCTGGGTGAATTGCCAGTTCCAGACCTCGTTGGACAGTTCCACATAGGCGCGCTGTTCGATCCAGAGCGTGTCGCGCACGATCTCGGCAAAGCGGCGCATATAGTCGTCATCGGCCAGGTGGGGCATGTTGAACCAGCCGTCCGCGCCGGTACGGTTCAACAGGTCCACCATGATCTCGACCGGCACGCCCCTGACCGCCCAGGAGAAATCCTCGGGCCTCGGGCGATCCTTCCAGGCCGATTGCTGCGAATTGTTGGTCTGCATCCAGTCCATGAAGCGCAGCGCGCGAAAGCCGAAGAGCCGATCGAGCCAGCCGGGGTTGAAGCGCGCGCCGGCGTCAAAGGCGGCCAGATGCTCTTGCTTGACCACCGTGATGTTGCGCACATACTCGCCGCCGCGGTGGGTGCGCTGGATTCGGATGTCGACCGGCCCGGGTCCGGGGGTATAGTCGAACGCGACCCTGTTCCTGCCATAGCGCACGTTCTCGGCCCGGCCCAGGACTTCGACGATGCCCTGCCCCTCAAACCGCAGGACATAGCGCCCGGCGGCCGAAACCGCCTCGACCGGCAGGTCGGTCAGGATCAGGGTGCCGATCGAGCCCAGCTCGGGCGGGATCGCCTTGGGCCAGCCGTTCTCGTCCAGGTAACCGGCGTCCTTCAGTTCGTCATATGTTGCGCCGCCGAACTGCCCGGGCAGGTGACCGATCCAGGGGCGTGCGGTCTTGAACACGTCGAGAAAGGGTTGTTGCACCGACCAGTCGTTGACGCCGGCAAGCCCGATGGCGATGGCGACCGGCCCGTCGGGTTCCGGCGGCGGAACATAGCCTTGTTCCAATGTGGCGGGCGTTTCGGCGGGTTCGTCCGCCGCCGTGGCGGGGTCGGGCGCAGGGGCGACGGGTGCGGGCGGGGCGGGTGGCGCAAACCTCTGCACCGCCTCCCAGGCGACGGTTTGCAGGCGGGCGGCCAGTGCCGGGCTGGGGGCGTCGAAGGGCCTGCCCCAGCGGTCCTTCAGCCGGTGCGGCAGGCCGACCGGGCTTTCTCCGGTCAGGGCCGCGTATTGCACCATGGTCAGGAAGTAGAAGCCAAGGGGATTGGGGTGGATGTCGTCGTGAAACACCTGCGCAATCCGGTCGAGGCCCGGCACGGTGCCGTCGGCGATGGCGTCGGTCAGGGCCAGCATCGCCTGTCCGGCGGGCAGCAGCTGCATCGGCGTCGCGCCGGCAGGCCGGGTGGCGTTCACCCCGTCGACGATGGATTGCCATTGGCCCAGGTCCTGTTCGATCCGCTCGCGCCAGGGTGTACCGGCGCCCGTGTCATGCTCGATCCGGGCGCCGCTGCCCGAGCGCAGGTCGTGCCATGTCTCTTGCAGGAACACGCGGGCCTGCGGGTTGGCCGATACCGCCAGGTCGTAATAACGCCGGGCATACCCAAGGCTGTCGTTGTACTGAATCTGGTTGGCCAGCGGGATCGCCTCGGTCAGGATCACCGCATCGTAACCGCCGCCCGCCAGCGCCGCGCGCGCGTTCACGCCCTCGGCCTTGTCGCCGTTTTCCCAGTTGTAGGAGAGAGGCGCGCCATTGATGATCTGCGCTTCGACCCGGACACCGTGCCCCTCCAGCACTGCCGAGAGCATGTCGGGATTGGTCGGGCCGAACAGTGAATGGCCGATGAAAAGAACCCCGATCAGGGAGGAAAGCCAGCTCATTGCGGAACTCCGGTCTTGGGGTAGGTGGTCACGATCTGCCAGACCACCTCCTGCATCAGGCGCGCGGCCTCGGGCGAGGGGGCGCGGGCCGGTGTGCCGTCGGCCTTCAGCAACTCATGCGGCAGGCCCACGGGCGAGCGCTGGTAGAGCACGGCGTAATGGGTCAGCGCCACCATGTAGTTGCCCAGATCGCCCATGTGGATCGGGTCGAGCTTGCCCTCGGGATCGGTGCCGAAGAGCTGTTCGGCGCTGGTGATGCCGCCGACACCGCCCCGCGCCTCGACCTCGCGGACAAAGCGCGACAGCACCTGCCCGACCGGGATGACATGCGCGGGCTGGTCGGGATTTCGGGCGAGATCCTGAAGCAGGATGCCGTTCTCCCACAACTCGACCAGGTCGCGGTCGAGCCGGTTGAGCCAGCCATCCGGATCGTCCAGCCAATGCCAGGTCTCGTAGAGAAACACCCGCGTGTCGGGGCGCCCCTGCCGGGCCAGATCGGCCCATTTGGTGAAATAATCGTCGCTGTCGAGATACTTGATCGCGTCCCTCAGTTCGAGCATCTCGGTCAGGATCACGGCATCGTATTCGCCTGACCCGATCGCCTCGTCCGCAGGCCGGTAGCGGGGGTGGGCGTTCATCACGTCAAAGCCCTTGATCGGTTCGTCGGCCTCCCAATGCGCTTTCATCGGCGTGCCCCAGCCCAGCTGGCTGTCATAGCTGTGGCCCTGGGGCGCAAGCTGTTGCAGCATCGCGGGCATGTCATGGCCGACCAGGCTGTGGCCCAGGTGGAACACGGCCATCGGACCCGGCGGCGGCGGCAGGGGTTGGGCATAGGCGGCGGCCACAATGGCGGCGTCCGGCAGGCGCGGTCGCAGCCAGAACCACCAGAACGCGGCGACCATAAGGCCGAGAACGAGAAGGATCAGGGCGATAAAGCGAGTCATGGTCGAAATCTAGGTCATCGGGGCCGGGATATCACGCGGGCTCGGCTATTGCCGTGACAATCAGCCCCTCTCCGGCCGCATAGCGCCCATGCAGCACATGCCCGCGTCGGAAACCGGGCATGTCGGAGCGGAAAGTGGCGCTGAAGCGGCGGCTGCCGGTGTCGAGCGCGATGCGCAAAGCGTCGAAACCGAACAATGTGCGGCTGATCGGGTATTGCGCCTTGTAGGCGCATTCCTTGGCCGAGAAGATCAGCTTGGCCCAATGGCCGGGGTCATCCTGCCCGGCAAGCCAGGCACGTTCGGCCGGGGAGCAAACAGTCGGAATCAGGTCGGGATCGAGGGGGGTGTCCTCTTCGAGATCGAGGCCGAGGAGCCGCAGTTCCCCTTCCCAGGCGACAGCGGCCAGGCAGGCGGTTCCGGTATGGGTGATGCTGCCCAATAGGCCCGGCGGCCAGATCGGCGCGCGGTCGGCGCCCATGGGAACCGCCATCGCAGGTGCGCCCAGTTCACGCAGGGCGAGCCGGGCGGCGGTGCGGCCCGCGGCGAACTCGCGCCGGCGCCTGTCAACCGCACCTGGGATCGCGGCCAGTTCCTCGGGATAGGCTTCATAGTCCCGTGTCGGATCGGCCGCGGCAAGGGCGGCCTGTCGGCCCAGCAGGGGCGAGGCGAGCAGCAGCGCCTCGGTCGGGCCGGGGCTGCTCATCGGACCCGTTCCTGCCGGTTGGCGCGCATCGCGCGCCGCCGCGACATGGTGTCGGCGCGCTCGGCGGTGTCCACCACCGGCTGCGCCGGTTCCGCCGGGGCCGCACCCTGCGACAGATGCGCGGCCAACCTCCGAAGCGTTGGGAAGCGGAAGATGTCGGTGATCGGCAGGGCCGGCACGTTCAACGCCGCGCGGATCTCGCGATGGGCCTGCACCGCCAGAAGGGAATGGCCACCAAGGGTAAAGAAGTTGTCCGACGGCCGGATGTCGCCCACACCCAGGATGCGCGACCAGATGGCGGCGATCTGTGCCTCGGCCCCGGTCGGCGGCTCGGAGGGTGCCGCCTGCGCGGTGCGCTGCGGCACCGGTTCGGGCAGCGCCTTGCGGTCGATCTTCTTGTTCGGCGTCAGCGGGAAGGCGTCGAGCGTCACGATATGGGCGGGCACCATCACCTCGGTCAGGCGCGCGGCCAGATGCGTGCGCAGCGCGGCATCCGACACCGGCCCGCCGGTGGTGACATAGCCCACCAGCCTTGTGTCGCCGCCCATGTCGCGGGCGATTACCACTGCGCCGGTCACGCCGGGATAGGCCGCGATGGCCGCCTCGATCTCGCCCAGTTCGATCCGCTGGCCGCGGATCTTGACCTGGTGATCGCTGCGGCCAAGGAAGTCGAGCCGCCCGTCGGCACGCCAGCGCACCAGATCGCCGGTCCGGTACATCTGCGGCGCGGCGGTCACGGTCAGCCCGGCCTCGGCCGCGAACGGGTCGCGCGGGAAACGCTCCTCGGTCAGGTCGCAGCGCTGCCAGTAGCCCCGCGTCACGCCCTCGCCGCCGATGCACAGCTCGCCCGGCACGCCGATTGGGCAGGGCTGGCCCGCGCCGTCCAGCACATAGACCGAGGTATTGGCGATCGGGGTGCCGACATTCACCGTGCCGCTGACGCCAGGACCAACCGCCTCGCAGGTGGACCAGATCGTGGTCTCGGTCGGCCCGTACATGTTCAGGATGCGGGCGCCGGTCGCCTCGCGCAGATCCTCGACCAGATCGCCGGGCAGCGCCTCGCCACCAAGCAGCAGGTGTTTCACCCGGCCAAGTGCCAGGCGCGCCTCGTCATTCAGGGCGATCATCCGCGCCATCGAGGGCGTGCATTGCATATGCGTCACCCCATGGCGCACGATCTGCGCGGCGAGCGAGAAATCATCCTCGGCCAGCGCGCTGGGCGCGCGCACCCGCTTCAGCACCTCGGCCAGGGGTTTCAGCCCTTCCAGCACCACGGCGGGGTCGATGCCATAGTCGATGAGACAGGCCACCTCGTCCACGCCGATGCGTTTGAGCTGTTCGACGCGGGCCACCGCATCGCTGATGGTGCCAAACAGCCCCGAGTCCTCGAAATAGCGGTCAAAAGCGAAATCGAGGATGGCCTCCAGCTCGTCGCCGCTGAGCACGCCCAGATCCATCTCGAACGCATTGGTCACACCCTTGGGTTTCTTGAACGCGGGGAAGGCCCAGGCATATTGCTTGATCAGCCCGGCGGCCGAGCGCAGGTAATCCTTCATCGGCTCGCGGGCGGTGCGCGCCGCCTCCTCGCGGCTGTCGGCCAGATAGGTGTGCAGCATCAGCGTCACCTTGAAATCGGCCGGGTCATGGCCCGCCTCGCGCAGGGCGGCGTGATAGATGCGGATCTTGTCGGCCACCTCGTCGATGCTCTGGCCCAGAAGGTGGGTCAGCACGTTGGCGCCGACGGAGCCTGCCTCGCGCCAGGTTTCCGGGTTGCCGGCGGTGGTGACCCAGAGCGGCAGTTCCTTCGACACCGGGCGCGGCTGGGTGACGACCGAATGCATGCTGCCGTCGGCCTTGGGGAACTCCACCGCCTCGCCGCGCCAGAGCCTGCGCAGGGTTTCGATCGTTTCGAACATCGCGGGCTTGTTGCGCGGCGGGGTGTTTTCCGGGCGCAGGATGAAATCGTCGGGCTGCCAGCCCGAGGCGATGCCAAGTGCGGCGCGCCCGCCGGTGAGATTGTCGATCACCGCCCATTCCTCGGCGATGCGGGCGGGGTGATGCAGCGGCGCCACGCAGGACCCGGCGCGCACGCTGAGGTTTTTCGTCACCGCAGCCACCGCCGCGCCGGTCACGGATGGGTTCGGATAGGGGCCGCCAAAGGCGTGGAAGTGGCGTTCCGGCGTCCAGACCGCGTTGAACCCGTGCGCATCGGCGAATTTCGCGCCTTCGAGCAGCAGTTCGTATTTCTTCGGCCCCGGCCCGTCGTCATTGCCCCAGTACATCAGGTTGAAGTCGATCGGCCGGTCGCTGACCGCGATCGGGCCTTTCGACACTTCGGCCCGGTTCTCGTCCGAGCTCAGCACCACCTTGAAACCGCGCGCGAGGGTCCAGAACAGCTCCAGCACCGAGATGTCGAAGCTGAGCGAGGTGACCGCCAGCCAGACGCCGCCATTGGCATGGTCGATGCGGTCGTCCATGCCGGTAAAGAAGTTCACCACGTTCCGGTGTTCGACCATCACCCCCTTTGGGGTGCCGGTCGAGCCCGAGGTATAGATCACATAGGCCAGATCGTCGGCGGTGGCGCCGCCGTCGACGGGTTCCGCGTGTGCCTCTGTCAGCGTGTCGAGGTCGAGCACATGGGCATCGGTCGCGGGCAGGCTGGATTTGCGCGCGCCGCTCGTCACGATCACCGCCGCGCCGCTGTCGCTGACGTAATGGGCGATGCGGTCGGCCGGATAGGCAGGGTCGAGCGGCACATAGGCGCCGCCCGCCTTCAGCACGCCAAGTGCGGCGATCAGCAATTCGGGCGAGCGGTCGAGATAGACCCCCACATGGCTGCCGGGCGCGACGCCCAGATTGCGCAGCCGGGCGGCGACACCGTTGGCACGGGCGTCGAGCGCGGCATAGGTCAGGCTCTGGCCCTCGAACACCAGCGCCGTGGCCTCGGGCGTGCGCTGAACCTGCGCCTCGAACGCCTGGTGCACGGTCAGGGTGCGGTCGTAATTGCGCGCGGTGCGGTTCCAGTCGCTCAGCATGGTCGAGCGTTCCGATGCGGGCAGGATCGGCACGTTCGCCAGACTGTCATTGTCGCCGGCGCGGGTCAGGGAATACATCGCCGTTTCCAGCCGGCGGGCGAGGAACTCGACCGCCTTGCCGTCGAGCCGGGCGCTGTCGGCGTGCAGTGTTGCCGTGCCGTTCCCGATTGATACGGTGAGGGTCGCGCCGGGCAGTGGCCCGGCACCATCAACGGCAAGCGCCACCGGCGGTACCGGGCAGCGGCCGATCCGGGGATCACGCAGGAGCAGGTCGGCGGGTGGCGCACCCTTGGTTCGCGCATCTGCCAGCATGTCGGCGACATGGCGCAGGGTATCGGTCACGGTATCGGTATCGGCGAGGCGCAGCGGTACCCAGCCCGCCAGGTAACCGCCAGCGGCCGTCTGTTCGATGGCGCCGGTGGTCAGGGCGATATCGCCGAAGCCTTCGCCGCTGCTGCGCAGGGCCCAGATCAGCACCGCGGCGGCAAGCCGGTCATCGTCGAGCCCATGCGGGACCGAGATGCGGTTGGCCGTAACCGGCTCGGCGGGGCTGGACCCTGCCAGCGGCACCGGCAGCGGGTGTAGCCCGGCCAGCCGCTTGCGCCAGTGCCGTTCGGCGGGCAGCGCCGCCGCAAGCGCGGTCTCCAGTGCCTGTGCCTCGGCCCCGGTGGGCGAGGGCAGGCGGTCGCCCGGCTTTGTCATCTGCACCAGGTCAACCGGCGTCCCGTCGAGCCTCCGAAGACCACCGAGCAGCACATCGCCTTCTCCGGTCGCCACGGTCAGGGCATCGGAAGAAACCGTCTGAACCGTGCCCGGCAACGCGCCCGAGCGGCCCTCGGACTTTGCGGTGGACACGGTCAGGACCTGCCCGCCAATTTCGATCTTGGGGCAGGTCAGCGGATTGGTGTACTCGCCGAAATCCAGCGCCCGTACCAGCGCCGTCAGCTTGGTGGCGGGTTTCGTGAAATCGAGCCGCCCGGCGGCGGCGGGCCGGTCATCGCGCGCGAAGTAACTGCGCTGGCTCAGGTCCTGCTTCCGGCGGTCAAGCCCGGTTTCCAGTTGGTCGGCGACATGGGCGAAACTGTCGAGCGCCGCGCCATAGCATTTCGAGTTCAGCGAAAACGCGGTATCGTCTTCGGCGATGTCGAACATCTGCTGCGCGAGGATATCGCCCTCGTCGATGCCACCCTCGATCAGGTGCCAGGTCACGCCATAGCGCGTCTCGCCTGCCATCAAGGCCCAGGCCGGGGTGTTCAGGCCCGCGTAGCGTGGCAGCGGCCCGTCGTGGAAGTTGACGGCGCCCTTCGCGGGCAGCGCCAGCACCGCATCCGGGATGACCGAGAGGTTGGCGATGGAGAGAAGCCAGTCGAACCCGCCCGGCGCGAATTGCTGCGCCAGATCGGCGATGCGCTGGCTGTGCGGCAGGCCCTTCCTGCGCGCCCAGGCGGCGATCTCGTCATCCTGCGAAATTACCGCGGTGATCCGGTGCCCGCGGTCGAGCAGCATCTCGCTGCATCCGATCAGCAGGGACTCGTTACCGATCACGACATGGGTCAAACTCATCTGCTGTCCTCCGGAAAAGCGGCGGCGGGCGTCGGGCTCGCAGGGGTGCGAGCCAGCGTGCGGCGTAAGGAATGGGCGATCAGGTCGGTCAGGAAACCATCCGGATCGGAACTCGGCTTGTGCCGGATCAACTGACGCAGGCGCCAGACCAGCGTACCCGCAATCAGGGCGAGGGTGGTCCAGAGCGTATAGGCCCGGCCATGGTTCTTGAGAGAATAATGCAGTCGCGAATCGAACCAGTATTGCGGCGTGCGTTTCCATTTCCGCATCCCGGTGCTGGCCGAACCGATATGGACAACGCCGACTTCGGGCAGGTACCAGGTCTCCCAGCCCGCCGCAGCGGCGCGGCGGCACAGGTCGGTTTCCTCGAAATAGAGAAAGAAGGTTTCATCGAAGCCGCCGGTGGTCTCGATCACCTCGCGCCGGACCATCAGGCTCGCGCCCGATGCCCAGTCCACCCGGGTCCGGGTCCGGGGCAGAGGCGGGGCGATGATCCTGTTCCGCAGCAGGCGCGAGATCGGGCCGGTGCGGGCGGCGGCCTCGAATTCTCCGGCCGCCGAGGGAAAGCGAAACGCGGTAAGATGCGGGGCATTGTCATCGCCGCGTACCGCGCTGGCGGCAAACCCTGCCCGCGGCGTCGCGACCAGAAAGTCGCGAAGCCCCCGGATGCAGCCGGGATCGGGCCAGGCGTCGGAGTTCAGGAGATAGTAGAAATCGGGGGCAGACCCGTCCGACAGCCCCGCCCGCATGCCGAAGTTCATGCCAGCCCCGAAGCCGCCGTTGCGACCGCTTTCGACGATGCGGAATCTGCCGCCTGCATCCCAGCCATGGGCGGCGGCCGCCTGTTTCAGCCGTTCCACCGACCCGTCGCCCGAGTCGTTGTCAACCACGATCACCTCTCCGGGCAGGTCCTGCATCTCGCGCATGGCCGCTTCGCAGGCGCGGATCGTCAGATCCGGCGTGCGATAGTTCAGGATCACCGTCAGGACGGTCGGTTCGTTCATGCCTCTACTCCGCAGCCTTGTCCAGGGGCAGGCAGGCATCCGCATCGCGCAGCCGCTTGCGCAGATGTTCGGTCAGGACCGAAACATTCGGCACCAGCACCATGCTGTCATGATCGCCGGGCACTTCGATGACCTCGATGTTCCGGGCGAATTTTCCCCAGTCGTTGTCGTCGAACACGTATTCGCGCGCGCCGCTGACCCAGTTGCCGCCCGTAACCTTCCAGCGCCGGTCCAGAGGCGGGCGGAACATCAGGAGCGGCCCGTCCCACGGGCGCGGCCGATAGCGCGCGATCGAACCGCGAAAGGCGGCTTCGATCCGGGCATTGTTGAAGGCCGCCCCGCCCGCGTCCTGCACCGGCGCGCGCCGGCGGTTCACCTCCCAGGCGAGCCGGGTACGGACCCAATCCATGAGGAAGCGCGGGCCCTGCTCGGTGAACTGGCGCAGCTTGATGATGGCGCGGTCGCGGCGGCCCAGCGCCGGGCGCACCGGCAGCGGCGTGTCCAGCATCGCCAGAAGCGCGACCTCCTCGCCGGCGGTTTCAAGCTGGCGGGCGATCTCGTAGGCGGTGATGCCGCCACCGGAAAAGCCGCCCAGCAGGTAAGGCCCGTGCGGCTGGATCTGACGCATCTCGGCGATGTAGTCGGCCGCCGCCGCCTCGATCGTATCATGCGGCGCCTCGTCGCCTACCAGCCCGCGCGCCTGAAGCCCGTACACCGAGCGGTCGCGCCCCAGCATCAGCGCCAGATGGCGCAGGTTCAGCACGTTGCCGAACATGCCCGCCACCACGAAGAAGGGCGTTTTGCCGCCCGGACCCACATCGTGCAGCGGCACAACATGGGCAAAGGCGGGAGTATCCCCGGCCGGCTCCGCGCTGTCGCCGGACAGGGCCGCCGAGCGGCCGATCCGGGCGTCGATCCTCTCGGCGATGCGGGCGACGCTGGGGGCCTCGAACAGGACGGAGATCGGGAATTCCACGCTGAACGCGCGGTTGATCTGGGCAAACAGGCGCACGGCGATCAGCGAATGGCCGCCGAGATCGAAGAAACTGTCCTGCGTGCCGACCTGGCTGACCCCCAGAAGGGTTTCGAAGAACCCCGCAAGCGTCTTTTCCGTCTCGGTCTGCGGCGCGACATATTCGATATCGAGCTGTGGCCGCTCAAAACTCTGCCCGGTCTCGGCGGGGGCCGAGATCTGCTCGGCCTCGGCAACCAGCCGGGGCAGGTCGAGCGAGGAGACAACCACCTGCGGCAGTCCGCTGTTCAGCGCCCGCTCCAGCGCGGCGGCGCCCTCTTCGGCGCGTATCCCCTGCGCGATATTGCGGTGCAGGCGCTGTTCCTCGGGCGACAGGGCCGCCGACTTGCGGACCGGTTCCAGCCCGAGCGCGGCGGCATCTGCATCGGCCCTGGCCGGATCCCCGAGGTCGATGGTGCCGGCGGTGCGCTGCATCTGGAACCCCGCGATATCGACCAGCACCCGGCCCGACGGATCGGTCAGCGTGATATCGAACGAGGCGAACCCCTCGGTCGGCGTGGTTCCGGGCGTGGGTCGCATCCAGCTGCGGATTTCGGCGGGCAGCGGGGCAAAGACGCGCAGCGACCGGTACGAGACCGGCACCCACAGGGCCCGGCCCCGGTATCCGCGCGCCAGTTCGATGGCCCAGCCGGTGGCAAGATCCAGAAGACCGGGATGCATCTGGTAGCCCTGGTCGAGGTCGCGTCGGTATTCCTCGGGCAGGGCCAGCCGGGCCAGCCCCTCGTCCTCGCCTCGCGAAGTGGCGCGCAGCACCTGCCAGCGCGGGCCGAATTTCAGATGCGCTTCCTGCGGCGAATGCAGAACCTCGCCAACCGGAGCGGTCGCCGCCTGCGGGCAGCGCGCGCCGATGGCGGCCAGGTCGAGCGTACCGGCCTGCGCGGCGGGGGCGACGACCAGCGAAGCCTGCGCGTTCTGCACGTAGCCGCCGCCCGGCAGGGCGCTGTGCACGGTGAAGGCGTAGCCATCACCCGTGGTTTCGAGCCGCACGATCACCTCGCGCGGGGCGCCGTTCACCCGCAGCGGGCGGAAGAAATAGAGATCGCGTATCTCGAACGGATGCGTCACGCCCTGCGCGCGCAGCGCTTCGGTAGCCATTTCGATATATCCGGTTCCCGGCAGCAGCGCCTCGCCCGAGGCGGTGCGGTGTTCGTTGAACACCCAGTCCTCGGCGCTCAGGCGAGAGACGAAAAACCGGTTGCCTTCCTCGTCGAACCCGGCCTCGTGCAACAGCGGCAGGCCGGTTGCAACACGTTCGGTGGCGGAATCGCTGCCCAGCCGCGTGGCGCGCGCCTCGGCGGCCATGCCGACATCGGCCCAGACGCCCCAGTTCACCGCCACGACCCGGGTCTTGGCCCCGCTGCGGCTGCTGGCAAAGGCATTCAGATATTCGTTGGCCGCGACGTAATCGACCTGGCCCGCCGGACGGCTGGCGGTCGAGGAAGAGGCGAACAGAACCATCAGTTCCAGCACGCCGTCGGGGAACAGTTCGTCCAGCACCCGGAGCCCGGTCATCTTGGGCGCCAGCACCCGGTCCAGCCCGGCCTCGGTCTTGGCCAGGATCGGCCCGTCCTCGATATGACCGGCGGCATGGATGACGCCGGTCAGCGCGCCGAACCGGTCCTGCGCGGTGTCGAGCGCCGCGCGCATCTGGCCGATGTTGCAGACATCGGCGGCAATCGCGGTGATCCGGCCCCGGTCCAGCGCCTCCAGCGCCTCCAGCGCGCGGATGCGGCGGCTGGTCTTGTCGGCGGGGCTGTGCGTGGCAAGCCAGCCGGCGCGGTCGGCGGACAGCTCCTCGCGCCCCAGCAGGATCACATTGGCGCCATGGCGCTGCATCAGGCGGCGCGCCAGCGTCAGCCCGATGCCGCCGAATCCGCCGGTGATCAGATAGGTGCCGCCGTCGCGGAAGGCAGGAGCATCCCCCTCCAGCGGCGCCGGGCGATAGCTGCGGCCGAACCGCTTGCCGTCGCGCCAGGCGGCGATTGTATTTCCGGGTTCGGCCAGCAGTTCTTCCAGCAGGCGCGGGGTCAGGTCCTCGTCCTGCTCGGGGGCGGCGCCGCGCAGCCGCGCCAGCAGCGGCGGGCGCAGGCGCGCGGGTAGTTCGATATCGACCGAGGCGCAGGTGATCCCCGGCATCTCGTGCGGCAGCACCCCCAGCGGCCCCGCGACGGTGGCCTTGGCCGGATAGGGCAGCGTCTCGCTGCGGACCTGCGCCGCGCCGGTGGTGAAGGCGGTGATATGGACCGGACCCGGCAGTTCGACCTGCCCCAAGGCCTGCGCCAGCCATGTGAGGCTGAAGAAGCCGTGTTCCATGTTGCGGTCGTGGAAACTGGAACCGGGGCGGAAGCTTTCTGCCGCGGTCACCAGCCAGAAATGCCCGATCCGGTCGGGCAGGCGGCCTTGTGCCGCCAGATCGCGCAGCATCAGGTCATAGCCCATGCGCCCCTGTTCCGGGGCCAGTTCGAACCGGGTGTCGGACTGTTTGACATAGCTGTCGCTGGCTCTGACCCGCGCCACCCAATGGCCGGCGGCCTCGAGCCGGTCGGCCGCCCTGGCGGCCAGCCCCCCGGCATCGAGAAAGATCAGCCAGTTCAGCGGCGCGGTGCCCTCCAGCTCGGTTTCGACGTCGATGTCGCATTCGGCCAGACGCGGCCGCCAGACTGGACGCCAGCCCCATTGCGCCATGTCGTCGATCCGCGACAGCACCTCGCGCGGCTCCTCGGCCCGCAGGGTACCGGGTTCGATGAAATAGCGGCTGCGCTGGAACGCATAGGTCGGCAGCGGCAGGCGGTGGCGTTTGGCCTCGCCCCAGATCTGCGGCCAGTCAGCCTCGACCCCGCAGGCCCAGAGCCGCCCGATCACACCGAAGAAATAGGCGTCGTCGGCGATCTCCTGGTCGGGGTGGCGCAGGGAACTCAGCACCTGGCCGGGTGACACGGCGGGCGACGTCTGTGCCAGCGAACTCAGCGCCTTGCCGGGGCCGACCTCCAGGAACACCCGGTCGCGCCCCTCGGACAGCGCCGCGATGCAATCGGCGAAAAGCACCGTGTTGCGCAACTGGGCCACCCAATAGTCGGGGCTGGTGGCCTGTTCTGCGGTCAGCTCTTCGCCGGTGCGGTTCGACTGGATCGGGATCTGCGGCGCACTCAGGCTGAGTCCGCGCAGGAAATCGCCGTACTCCTTCAGGATCGGCTCCAGCATTCGCGAATGCGCGGCAATATCGATCTGGATGCGCTGATACTCGACCTCGCGGGCGCTCAGCACCTCGGCCAACCGGTCCAGCGCCGCCTGCGGGCCGCTGACGGCGGTCAGGCGGGGGGCGTTGACGCTGGCGATGTCCAGATCCTCGTCGATCAGCGCCTGCACCTCATCGAGCGGCAGCGAAACCGACAGCATGCCGCCCGGCGCCACCGTGTCGAACAGCCGCCCGCGCAGCAGCACCAGGTCAATGCAATCCTCGAACCGCATCACGCCGGCCAGACAGGCGGCGGTGTTCTCGCCCATGGAATGGCCGACCAGCGCGGCGGGCCGCACCCCCCAGCTGAGCCAGAGCTGCGCCAGCGCGTATTCGACGATCATGATCAGAGGCAACTGCACCGAGGGCTGTTGCAGCCGGGCATTGGCCTCGGCCATGTCACCGTCAGGCAGCCAGATGGCGCGGATATCGTAATCGAGGCTTTTCTGCAGATGCGCCAGCCCCCGGTCCATCCATTCGGCAAAGACGGGTTCGACCTCGTAAAGGTCGCGCGCCATGCCCGCATATTGCGCCCCGCCACCGGGGAACATGAAGACCACATCGGTCCCGGCTCCCAGCGCGTCATGGGTAAATACACGGCGCGGATCGCCCTGGTCCAGCAAATCGGCGGCCTCAAGCGCGGTTTCGGCCACCAGCACGCGGCGTTTCTCGAACCCGCGGCGGCCCTCTTTCAGCGTATAGGCCACATCGGCCAGGTTGACCTCCGGGTTGGCGCGCAGCCAACCGGCCAGCGCCTTGGCATTGCCATCGAGTGCGGCGCGCGAGCGGGCCGATATGCACAGGATCTGGAACGGGAAATCGCTTTCCTCCGAGGCGGCGCGCTCTGGCGCTTCCTCAAGGATGACATGCGCGTTGGTGCCGCCGACGCCCAGGCTGTTCACCGCGCCCCGGCGCGGCCCCTTGTGCGGGGTCCAGTCGGTCAGCCGGTCGTTCACCCGGAACGGGCTGGTCTCGAAATCAATCGCCGGGTTCGGCGCCTCGTAGCCCAGCGAGGGCGGGATCTGCCTGTGATGCAGCGCCAGCGCGGTCTTGACGAAGCTCGCCACCCCGGCGGCGGTGTCCAGATGGCCGATATTGGTCTTGACCGAGCCGATCTTGCAAAAGCCGCTCTCGGCGGTCTGTTCCCGGTACGCCTGGGTCAGGGCCGATACCTCGATCGGGTCGCCCAGATAGGTGCCGGTGCCGTGGCATTCGACATAGTCGATGGTGTCGGCCGGCACATCCGCCGCCTTCAGCGCCGCGCTGACCGCCTGCGCCTGGCCGCCCACCGAGGGCGCCAGATAACCCGCCTTGTCGGCGCCGTCATTGTTGATCGCGCTGCCTTTTATGACGGCCCAGATATGGTCGCCGTCGGCCAGCGCATCCTCGAGCCGGCGCAGCGCCACCACGCCCGCGCCAGAACCGAACACGGTGCCCTGCGCCCGGTGATCGAAGGCGTGGCAATGGCCATCGGGGCTGAGGATCTCGTTTTCCTTGTAGAGATAGCCGCGCCCCTGCGGCAGTTCGATGGTGGAGCCGCCCGCCAGCGCCATGTCGCATTCGCCCTCGCGCAGCGCCTTGCAGGCGTAGTGGATGGCGACCAGCGAGGTGGAACAGGCGGTCTGGATATTGACCGAGGGTCCGTGCAGGTCGAAGACGTGACTCACGCGGGTCGACAGGAAATCCTTGTCGTTGCCGGTGTGGCGCAACAGGAACATGCCGACGTCATCGACCAGCCCCGGGTTCGAGCAGATGTTGAAGTAGAAATAGCTGCCCATGCCGCAGCCTGCATAAACCCCGATCGGCCCGGATACCGAATCCGGCGGATGACCGGCATTTTCCATCGCTTCCCAGGCGGTTTCCAGAAACTGGCGGTGTTGTGGGTCGAGGATCGCGGCTTCCTTGGGGGAAAAGCCAAAGAAATCGGCGTCGAACCGGTCGAACCCGTCCAGCGGCGCCGCCGCGCGGACATAATTGGGGTCTGCCAGCAGGTCGGGGCGCTCTCCGGCCGCGATCAGCGTCTCGTCATCAAGCCGCCGGATCGATTCGATCCCGGCCCTGAGATTGTCCCAAAACTCGGCAGCCGACGCGGCGCCGGGAACGTGCACGGACATGCCCACGATGGCGATGTCGCCTTCCTGCTTGCAAAAGTCACTCGTTCCCATGGCCTGACCAAACGATCCTGTTCGTTTACCTCAGCCCGCCTACCCGGCCACCATCTAAGCCGCCGTTTCGCCAAGCTGAAAGGCAATAATTTTAACTGTTCTTGCCGTAATTCCCTAACGCACTGTGACAATGACACGAAACCTGTTGCCTTCGGAATGTGTCCTGTTCCCGATTGCGCACAACACAGTTTTTCCAGAGAAATTGTGGCGGAAACAGGGACAATTGAAGGTGCATTCCCGTGCTTTTCGGTGAAGTTTTCGGGGCATCACGGCCCGTTTACAGGATGGTTCTCTTGTCACCTGGGGACACCGTCCCACCCAGCGCCGGGCCGCTGCCGAACATGCCGCGCCGTTTATGGCTCCAATCCGGGTACCACTGGCGTTCGATGTAACCGACAACCGCGCCGGCACAGAGCCAGGTGAACGGGGTCAGGGTTGCGTTCAGCAGCATGTCGGTCATCGTTGCCGCCAGGATCACCGCAATCGGCGCAAGGGCATCAGACACGCTTTCCGGCGGCGTTTTCCGGATATGAAGGGCCGCCATGATGATCGGGGCTGCCAGAAGGCCCATCTGTGCAATATACCCGAGCCACCCGAATGTTCCGAAAACGATGATCCATGCCCCGTCGGGGATCGAGATGATCATGCCGGTTTCCGGATCGAGCTCCAGGTTGCGGCCCCAGCCGCCCCAGCCGAACCAGGGCTTGTCATGGGCGCGGTCCAGAAGAAGCTCTTCGTTCGTGAAGCGGAATTCCAGCGATTGCGCGCGTTCGGCACTGATGCCGGCCGCTTTCTCCAGTATCGCGTCCAGCGGAATGAGCCCGAGGTTCCGCAATGCCGGGTAGGTTATCGCCAGCAGCGCAATGGCCAGCGCCAGGCGGATCACCATCTTGCGCCGAAGAAAGAGGACGACGGGTACAAGGGCCATGCCGTACATGAGCGCCGCCAGGCTCTTGCAGGCATTGAGGACCAGCGCCAGATAGAGCGTCGCCATTCCCCATTTCAGACGTTCGTTGTCCTGCGACGCGCGGGCCAGCGCCGCTGCCGAGATCAGGGCCGTCACCATGAAGAAGGCCAGCCACAGCCCATGCGGCAGGAACACAATGGGCCGGAAGCCGCCGTCGCGGATCATCTGGCTGAAATCGTGCTGGAAAAAGCCGTAGACGAAGATGTTTATGACCGGAGCGAAGTTGATTTCGAAGAGCGACGGCAGGGAATAGGCCAGCCCTGCCACTGCAAGCCCCAGAATGATCGCGCGCAGGCCGTTCTCGTCGGACAGATGTGCCCGGCCCAGGAAGAAGGGCAAGAGCACGATCACCTGCCCGATCATGATGGACAACAGGTCGCGCAGCCCGAGACCGGGAATCTGATTGGTGATGAACCGGATCGGTTCGCTGCCTGCCAGAACCTCGAAGATCAGCGGCTCGCGGTTGGTCAGCACGGTAGGCACCGCACACAGGATGAATGCGGCCACCAGCACGCGCACGGGCCTGGCCCGGGGCAACAGGGGAACAGCTTGCCGTGCAATCACGAGGCAGGCAAGGAAGGTTGCGACGGAGGCGATCGAATCCTTGTTCAGCGACGGGATCA
Source organism: Ruegeria marina (assembly GCF_900101475.1). Classification (GTDB taxonomy): domain Bacteria; phylum Pseudomonadota; class Alphaproteobacteria; order Rhodobacterales; family Rhodobacteraceae; genus Ruegeria_B; species Ruegeria_B marina. Next base: position 28,324 of record NZ_FMZV01000006.1, read on the forward strand.
ACGGCAGGTCGAGTTCGGCCACAGGGGGCAGGATCAGATAGCCGCCCAGAATGCCCCAGATGATGGCATGTCGCACGGGAAGCCGCACGAACAGGGCCACGCAGACAAGCGGCCACAGCATCAGCATCAAATAGGCGACTGGGTTGGGCATTGGACTCCGTCTGGCTGGTTCCGGTCGCTATTCCAGGCCGATCCTATCAGACCGGGTTTGGCCTGTCGTCAGATAGAGCCCGATTTGGGCGATCCGGTGGCAGGATCGGCACGGTTTCGCAGCAAGTCTTGGCATCGCGCGCCCTTGTCCGTTAAGGAGTTGGAAAAATGGGAGAGCAGCCAGGTGGAATTCCACTTCGGATCGAACCGTATCAAGGTCAACATGGCCACGGGCGCGGAGCTGATGGCTGAAGTGCGGCGGCGGTTCCGTGCCGGCGAGGGCTTCGCGCTGGCAACGATCAATCTGGATCACCTGGTCAAACTGGCAGTCGACCCGGAATTCGCCAGCGCCTATGCGGCACAGGATCTGGTGGTGGCCGATGGCCGGCCCATCGTGGCCCTGTCGCGTCTCGCTGGCCGTCCGGTCGCGTTGCTGCCCGGTTCCGATCTGGTGTTCCCATTGGCCGAACTTGCCGCCGAAGAAGCCGTGCCAGTGGCGCTGGTGGGCTCGTCCGAGGCGGCGCTGGCTGATGCCCGCCGGGTGCTGGAGGGGCATGCGCCTGGTCTGTCGGTGGTCTGGATCCACGCGCCGCCCTATGGCTTCGACCCCCGAGGCGCGGCGGCGGCGGCGATCCTGTCGGAACTGGCGACACGGGGTGTGGGCCTGTGCTTTCTGGCGCTCGGCGCGCCCAGGCAGGAGATTCTGGCCCAGCGCGGGCGCGAACTGGCGCCCGGCGTCGGCTTTGCCTCGGTGGGGGCCGGGCTCGATTTCCTCGGCGGCCACCAGGTGCGCGCGCCGCGCTGGATGCGGCGGGTGGGGCTGGAATGGCTGTGGCGGATGCTGAGCAACCCTGTGCGGCTGGTGCCGCGCTATGCCCGCTGTGCGGCGATCCTGCCTGGACAGGTCGCCGCCGCGCGCCGGTTGCGCAGGACCGGCAGCCAGATCAAAAGCCGAACAACCCGGCCTCGGTGATCGCAAGACACACGAATTTGGCGCGGTCGGTGCAGGGGTGCCAGCCCAGCTCGGTCCGCGCCCGGCTGTTGTCAAAGGGCGTCAGATGCGCCCGTGACAGCCAGTCCGCGCGCGAGGGCCGGGTCAGCCCGCTCCGCCGCAGCAGCCGCGCCTTCAACTGGTGTTTCACCGCATCGGCGGCATACATCAGGTGGAGGTTGCCGGAACTGACCTGGACACGCGCGCCCAGCGTATCATGGATGGCGTCGAAATAGTCCCGCGCGCTCAGCAGCGGCGGGCCCACAAGGTTGAAGCTGCGCCCCTCGATCCCCTGCGTCGCGGCGCAGGCGATCAGCCCGGCGACGCAATCGCCGATCAGCACGAAGGGCAGCGGGTTGCGCCCGTTGCCCCAGAGCCGCACCGCGCCCGCCCCGTGCCAGCGCCCGATGCCCCAATGTTGCAGCGGCCCGCCCGCGCCGACCACGATGCCGGGCCGTGCGATGACCAGCGGCAGCCCGTGCTGGCGGTGCAGCGCCATCAGCCGATGTTCGCATTCCGCCTTGGACCGGGCATAGAGGTTGCGCTCTTCCATCTGATCGGGCAGGGACGTTTCGTCGTCGATCCGACCCTTGGGGTCGGACATGTCGAAACTGGCGATGGTGCCGGTATAGACCAGCCGCCGCACGCCCGCCGCCTGCGCCGCCCGGCCGATCCCCTCGGCCACGGCGACATCGTTTTTCAGGCAATCCTCCCAGCTGCTGTCGGTCGAGCGGGCGAGGTTATAGACCGTGTCGATCCCCTCCATCGCGCGGGTCAGCGCCTCGGTATCGGTCAGCGACAGCGAGACCGTTTCCACCGCGTCGGGCAGATCGGCAAATGGCCCCCGCCGCCCGCGCGAGACGACGCGCACATCGGTGCCGCGTGCCGCCAGTTCGCGGGTCAGCGCCCGGCCGATGAAGCCGGTGCCGCCGATCACCATCGCCTTTGGCGCCGGTTTGCGGGTGGCGGCGGGCAGGCTGACCACCGGCCAGTCGCAGCGGGCCAGCACATCGTCCAGCGCCGTCATCACCGCAACGGCAGAGGCACCCGACCAGCGCGGATCGGCCGCCTCGCCGCGCGCCAGCGGCCCCCAGACGCCGCGCACCAACCCGCTGAAACTCAGCGCATAGGGCGACTTGCGGTTGAGCGACGTGAGTTGCCGGGCGGCATTCACCACGCCTTGCGCCAGATGCTGACCCGACAGCGACACTTGCCGCCAGAGCGGATTGGCCACCAGGTCGGCGGTGTTCTCGGCGTCGATCACCAGCGTATCGGCGGCCAGGTCCAGCCGGGCGCGGGCCGAAGACCCGCGCACCGTCACCGAGCGGTCATCGACCGTTTCGACCAGCGACAGGGTCAATGTCAGGTCAACCGATCCGGCCCGCGCCATTATGCGCCAGCCCTGCGGGCGCGTGCCCGCTCCGGGCAGGGCGACGGGCTTGCTCAACGCCAGATGCTGGATCTCGACCGTGCCGAACAGGTCATGCGCCAGGCTCAGCAGATGCGGCCCCAGTTCCAACAGCAGGTTGCGGGTCTCGCGCAGCGGCCAGATGCCATAAGGACCCGAGCGCAGCGGCACGAAGGGATAGCACCAGCGGATCTCGGCACCCGAGACACGCCCCAGCCCGCCGCGCCGGATCTCGCGCTTCAAGCGCTCATAGCTGGGCAGGCCAAGGAAGTTGTGCCCGGGGTGGAACCGCCGGTTCGCTGCCTGCGCGGCGGCCTCGATCTCCTGCGTCTGGGCGGCGTTCAGCGCCACGGGCTTTTCCACCAGTACATGCAGGCCCGCTTTCAGGCATTGCAGCGCCAGCGGGTGATGCAGGTCGGGCGGCGTCAGGATATGAACCCCGTCGCAGACCCCGGCGGCGATCATCTCCTCGACGGTGGCAAAGGCGCGCGCGCCATGATCATTGGCCAGCCCCTCGGCCAGATCCAGATTGGGATCGCAGACGGCGCTCAACTCCACCTCGGGCGCGGCGCGCAGGGCGTCCGCATGCCAGGAGGCGATATATCCGGCGCCGATCAGGCCGATGCGAAGGGGGGTGCGGGTCATAAGCGGCTCACTGGTATTCGATGATCTTGGGGCTGCGCCGGGCCAGCCGGGTCAGCCAGTACTTGCCCATACCCAGAAGGTTGGGAAACTTGGACAGGGTCAGGAACGCGGCCTGTCTGCGCGCCTCGCCGGGCGCCATGCCTTCGGCTTGCAAGCCCCGAACGCTGCGCTGCCAGGACAGGGTATAGAGCGCGGCCACCAGCAGCGGCACGGCGGGGCCATGGGACGCACCGATCAGGGCGATCAGTGGCAGCAACAGCCCATAGGCCAGTACCCGGCGCCGCTCGACCCGGAAATGGCCGGGATGCAGCGCGCCGACCTGGGCAAAGCCGTGTCCGGCCCGCACTGCCCGCCGCCACCATTGGGCAAACCGGGTCATTGCGGCGTCGTGGCGGGTCATCTCCAGCGGCAGCCGTTCCAGCGCCCATCCCGCCTCGGCCAGCCGCAGGCAGAAATCGTCATCCTCGGCGGCAATGACGGCGGGATTGAACCCGCCCACCTGCCGGAACGCCTCGGCCCGCACCATCATGTCGCCGCCGCAGGCCACGATCGGCCCGGCGGGACGGCGCCATTCATGGTCGCAGATACGGTTGTAGAGGCTGACCTCGGGCGCGATTTCCGACCGCCAGCCGGTGACAAGACCCAGGCGATCGTCCTGCCTCAGCCGCGCCTCGCCCGCCTCCAGCCAGCCCGGAACAAGGGCGCAATCGCCGTCGATGAACTGGACGAAGGGCGCAGGATCCTTCGCCTGCGCGGCTTCGAACCCGGCATTGCGCGCCCGCGCCGCGCTGAACGGGACCGACATGTCCAGTTCCACCACCAGCGCCCCGGCGGCCCGGGCCGCCGCGACGCTGCCGTCGGTGGACCCCGAATCCACATAGATCAACCGGCGCGCCTGCCCGCGCGCGGCGCGCAGGGCGCGCGCCAGCCGGTCCCCCTCGTTTCGGCCGATCAGGACCAGATCGACGCTGCCACTCATCCGGCATCCCCGGCAAGCAGGGCTTCGAACCGGTCGCAGGAGTGTTCCCAGGTGAACTCCGATGCGCGCGCATGGCAGGCGTCGGACATCGTGCGCCAGTCTGCGGGCGGCAGGTCGAGTATCGCCCGAGCCCCCTGCACCAGACCCGACATGTCACCAACCTCGCACAACTGCCCTGTCACCCCGGGCTCGATCAGGTCGAAGGCCGCTCCGACGCGGGTTCCCACCACCGGGCAACGCGCCGCCATCGCCTCGAGCATGGGCAGACCGAAACCTTCGGAATGGCTGGGACAAAGCCAGAGATCGCAGCGGGCATAGAGCGCGGGAATTTCCGCCTGAGCGGGACGCAGGTGGAACTCGGCCCCTTCCGGCAAGGCATGCCCAGTCTTCAGCGGTTCTGCGCCGAAGACGATGATCCCCAGTTCGGGATAAAGGACGCGCAGGCGGTGCAGCGCCGCAATTGCTTCCCCGGCCCCTTTCAATGCGCCCTGGCAATAGACGAAACCCGCGACCGGCCTGGCATTACGGTCGCGCGCCGGGGTGGAAAAGCGCGCGTGGTCGATGGCATTGGGCACAACCGCCGGAGCGGGCAGGCCATAGGTCTCGGCCAGGGTTTGCGACAGCCAGCGCGACACCGCGATCTGCCGCAGCGGCAGGAAATAGGTCGCGCGCGAAATCTGCCAGGGCAGGAAGTCGAACACCTCGTGCCCCTGGACGAAATAGAAACCGCGCCCCTTTTCCGGCGGCATGGCAGCGGCGGCAAAGGCGGTTTCCCACCAGGTCGCGACAATGGCGTCGGCATCGGGGACATCGCCTGCGCCGAACTGGAAATCGCTTCGTTCGGCTTCGACCACAGGTACGCTCAGCCCCTCGAAATGCCCCGGCGGTTCGGGCGGGTTCGGTGCCCTGCCGTGCGCCAGCGCAGCCAGTTTCTGCCGCAAGCCGATGCAGGGTCTCGAGGGCGTTACGATAGTCACCTCATGACCGCGCGCATGCAGCATCTCGGCGTAGACCGCGATGACCCGCAATCCGCCCGACAGATTCGAGCGGGGGCTGAGGAACGTGATGCGCAAGCGGTCTTCTCCTTCTTGGGGTGCCGGGTCGATGACCCTCCCGTCCTATCACGCGACAGGAAAACTGCGCGCGGATTCCATCCGGTGACAGGGATTATCCCGTCCAAAGTACGGTTTTGCGACGTCTCTGTGGCACAACAGGGGCAGGGGGATGATTTTTTAATTTGACACAAAAATTAAATGAGTGGACAGTCGGAAGCGGAATTGGGAGGCCACATGTTCATCGGACTGGATCTGGGCACGTCGGGCGTGCGGGTGGTGCTGGTGCGCCCGGACGGCAATGTGCTCGACAGCGCCGAAGCCGGGCTTCTGGCGGTCCATCCGGCCCCGGGTTGGAGCGAGCAGGACCCCGCTGACTGGGTGAAGGCGGCGCGTAGGGCCATCCGGGCATTGGCGCAGCGCCATCCGCTGGCGATGGAGCGGGTCGAGGGGCTGGGCCTGTCGGGCCAGATGCATGGCGCGGTGCTTCTGGATGCCGGGGGGGCGGTGCTGCGCCCTGCGATCCTGTGGAACGACAGCCGCTGCCATGCCGAGGCGGCCGAACTCGATGCGATGCCCGAGGTTCGGGCGTTGTCCGGAAATATCGTCTTTCCCGGTTTCACCGCGCCGAAACTGGTCTGGATGGCGCGGCACGAACCGCAGGTCTTTGCCCGCATCGCCAGGGTGCTGCTGCCCAAGGATTACCTGACGTGGTGGATGACGGGCGAGTTTGGCACCGAGATGTCCGACGCCGCCGGAACCGCCTGGCTGGATGTCGGCGCGCGCGACTGGTCGGACCGGTTGTTGCAGGCGGGCGGCATGCGCCGCGACCAGATGCCGGTGTTGCGCGAGGGGACCGGGATCGTCGGCCCGATGCGCCCGGATCTGGCCGCCGAGCTGGGCCTGCCAGCGGATGTCCAGGTCGTGGCGGGCGGGGCCGACAATGCCGCCGCCGCCTGCGGCGTGGGCGCGCTGGCCGAAGGCGACGGCTTCGTCTCGCTGGGCACTTCGGGCGTGCTCTTGGCGGCGCGGAGCGGGTTTTACCCGGACCCGGCCAGCGCGGTGCATACCTTCTGCCACGCGGTGCCGGGGCGCTGGTACCAGATGGGCGTGATCCTAGCCGCGACCGACAGCCTGAACTGGCTGGCACGCATCACCGGCGCTGATGCCGCGACCCTGACCGCCGAACTGGGCGCTCTTTCTGCCCCCGGCCCGGTCCGCTTCCTGCCCTATCTTTCGGGCGAGCGGACGCCGCATAACGATGCCGCCGTGCGCGGCGCGTTTTTGGGCCTCGACATCGCCCACGACCGGCGCGATCTGACCCGCGCGGTGGTCGAAGGCGTGAGTTTCGCCCTGCGCGACAGTCTCGACGCGCTGCGCGCCACTGGCGCCGATCTGCCGTGCCTCTTGGCCATCGGCGGCGGTACTCGCTCGCGCTACTGGGTGGAACTGCTGGCCACCGTGCTGGGCCTGCCGCTCGACCTTCCGGCGCAGGGCGAATTCGGTGCCGCACTGGGCGCCGCGCGCCTCGCCATCTGCGGCGTCACCGGGGCCGATCCACTCCAGGTGATGACCCGCCCGGCAATCGCCGAAACCATCGACCCCCACGCCGACCTGGTCGATGCCTATTCTCAAGCCCATGCGGATTTCGCCGCCACTTACCCCAAGCTGAAAGCCATGCCATGACCGAGTTCTTCGTCGATATCGCCCCCGTCCGGTTCGAAGGGCCGGACAGCACCAACCCTCTGGCCTTTCGCCACTATGACCCCGACGAAATGGTCATGGGCAAGCGGATGGAGGATCATCTGCGCTTTGCGGTGGCCTATTGGCATTCCTTTGCATGGGAGGGGAACGACCCGTTTGGGGGCCAGACCTTGATCCGGCCCTGGCAGCCGCAGGACGACATGGAGCGCGCCAGGATCAAGGCCGACGCGGCCTTCGAGATGTTCGACATCCTCGGCGTGCCCTATTTCTGCTGGCACGATGCCGACATCCGCCCCGAAGGCGCCAGCTTTGCCGAGAGCCTGCGCAATTTCGAGGAAATCATCGACTATTTCCTTGCAAAAATGGAAAGCCGCAAGACCCGGCTTCTATGGGGCACCGCCAATATGTTCAGCCACCGCCGCTGGATGGCGGGCGCGTCGACCAACCCCGACCCGGACGTCTTTGCCTATGCCGCCGCGACGGTCAAAACCTGCATGGATGCCACCCACCGGATGGGCGGGCAGAACTATGTACTCTGGGGCGGGCGCGAGGGGTATGAGACGCTCCTGAACACCGACATGGGGCGCGAGCTGGACCATATGGGCCGGTTCCTGAGTATGGTCGTCGACTACAAGCACAAGATCGGGTTCAAGGGCGCGATCCTGGTCGAGCCGAAACCCCAGGAACCGTCGAAACACCAATATGATTTCGACGCCGCCACCTGTATCGGCTTCCTGCGCAAATACGGGTTGGAGGACGAGGTAAAGCTGAATCTGGAGCAGGGCCACGCGATCCTGGCCGGGCATTCCTTCGAGCACGAGATCGCGGTGGCGGCAGCCGAGGGCATGCTGGGTTCGATCGACATGAACCGCAACGATTACCAGTCGGGCTGGGACACCGACCAGTTCCCCAACAACGTGCCCGAGGTGGCGCTATGCTATTACCACATCCTGCGGGCGGGCGGCTTCACCACCGGCGGTACCAATTTCGACGCCAAGCTCAGGCGGCAATCGCTGGACGCGAGTGACCTGATCGCCGCCCATGTCGGCGGCATGGACATCTGCGCCCGGGGACTGAAAGCCGCCGCCGCGATGATCGAGGATGGCGGGCTGGAGGCGGCGCTGCGCGAACGCTACGCGGGTTGGGACAGCGCCCATGGGCAGGGCATCCTGGAGAGCGATCTGGACAGTCTCTTCGCCCGCGTCGTGGCGGGCGAGATCGACCCGCACCCCCGCTCGGGCCGGCAGGAGATGCTGGAAAACCACGTGAACCGCTTTGTCTGACAGGGGCGATATCCGGCGGAATGTGCTGGAGGACGGCGACGTTGCGGTCGCGATCCTGAACCGGGGCTGCATCACGCAGGACTGGCAGGTGCCCTTGCGCAGTGCCCGCGTGCCGGTGGTGCTGGGTTATGCCGACCCGGCCGATTACGCCCATAATCCCAACAGCTTGGGCATCATCGCGGGCCGGGTGGCGAACCGCATCTCGGGCGCGGGGTTCACGCTGGATGGGGTGCGCTACGCCTTGCCCGCCAACGAGGCCCCGAACCACATCCACGGCGGGCCCGAGGGCCTGCATGCGCGCCTGTGGGACATGCAGCCCGATGGCGCCCGCGCGGTACGGCTGTCGCTGGTGTCCGGGCATGGCGAGGGCGGCTATCCCGGACGGCTCGACCTGGTCGTGATGATCAGCCTGAAAGGCGATGCCCTGACCTATGACATGCGCGCGACCAGCGATCGGCCGACTCTGCTGAACCTTGCGCAGCATTCCTATTACTCTCTTGGAGCAGAAAGTTGCCGCGATTTCCACGTGACCCTGCCCGCCAGCCGATACACCGTGAACGATGGGGCCAGGATCCCGACGGGCGAAATTTCCGCGGTCGCAGGCCAAACTTTCGATTTCCGGGCCGGACGGAGCATTGCCGAAGCCGATCCGGACGGGCAGGGGCTTGACATGAATTTCGTGCTCGACCGGGGGCAGGCGCGGGTGGCGGGCAACGGGCTCGTGCTCGAGATCGAGACCGACCAGCCCTGCCTGCAACTCTATACCGGCCAATACCTGACCGCCGAACACGCCCCGCTGCCGGGTCAGCGCCATGCGGCTTTTGCCGGGATCTGCCTGGAGCCGCAAGCCTATCCCAACGCGGTGAACACGCCGGGCTTTCCCATCCCGCTGGTGACACCGGACCGACCCTATCACCAGCGCACGACAGTGCGCATTTACCAGGAGGACGCGGCATGAGGCGGCTGCTCACGCTGCTGACCATCGCGGCCAGCCCGCTGCTGGCCGATCCGCTGCCGCGCGCCGATGCGGTATTCGCGGACCCCGACATGGCGGCGGTGCGGCTGGGGCAATTGCTGTTCTACGACCCGATCCTGAGCGGCAACAAGACCGTGGCCTGCGCCAGCTGCCACCATCCCCGCTTCGGCACCTCGGACGGCGTGTCGCTGGGCCTGGGCGACGGGGCCTTGGGGATCGGCCCCGATATGCGCCTCGACCCGGAAAACCCGCCCGAACAGCGCATCCCGCGCAATGCGCCGGCGCTGTTCAACCTGGGCGCGGCGGAGTTCACACATTTCTTCCACGACGGCCGGCTGGAGCGCGACCCCTCGCGCCCCTCGGGCATCCGCACGCCGCTGGGGGCCGACATGGAGCAGGGCTTCGCCTCGGCGCTGGCGGCGCAGGCGATGTTCCCGGTGCTGTCGGGCGACGAGATGGCCGGGCATTACTCGGAAAACGACGTGGCGCAGGCGGTGCGCCGTGGGATGCTGACCGGTCCGGGCGGGGCCTGGGCGATCCTGGCCGCGCGGGTCGAGGCGATCCCCGAATACCGCAGCGCCTTCGACACGGTGATCGGCGACCGCCCGGTGACATTTGCCGATATCGCCAATGTGATCGCCGATTTCATGGTGTTCGAATGGCGCGCGGATGACAGCCCGTTCGATCGCTACCTGCGCGGGCAGGGGGATCTGCCCGACGCGGCCATGGCTGGGATGGAGTTGTTCTACGGCAAGGCGAGGTGCTCTGCCTGCCATGCGGGCCAGTTCCAGACCGATCACGGGTTTCACGCCATCGCCATGCCGCAGATCGGGCCGGGCAAGGCGGCGCGGTTCGAGCGGCACCACCGCGATATCGGGCGGATGCGGGTGACCGGCGACCCGGCGGACGCCTATGCGTTCCGCACGCCCTCCCTGCGCAATGTGACCGTGACCGCGCCCTACGGGCACAGCGGCGCCTACGCCAGCCTGCGGGCGGTGGTCGAGCATCACCTGGACCCGGTCGCAAGCCTCGGGCGCTACGATATCTCCGCGGCGGTGCTGCCTGGACCCGCCTTTGCCAGCGATCGGGCGGTTCCGGACGACAGGGCCGAGGTCGCGGCGATCGCCAAGGCGAACCGGCTGGTGCCAGTCCGACTGGACGCCGGCGAAGTCGATGCCATTCTCGCCTTTCTCAATACGCTGACCGACCCCAAGGCGGTATCCGGGCGACTTGGCATCCCGGTCAGCGTCCCGAGCGGCCTGACCGTGCCGCGATAGATTTTTCGACGAAAAATCTTTGCCTCCGGCGGGAGTAGTTGAGAAACGAAGAAGGGGCTAGCGCCGCACCTTCAACCCGATCGCGCTGCGCACCAATGTCAACGCCTGATCAGGGCCGACATGAATGGTTTCCGATCTGGTGCCATCGGGCCAGGTCACGCGGATCCCGATCTCGCCCGCGTCGCCCAATCCGAAATGCTGGAACCCCGCCGCACCGCCGGCATGGCCGCCGCCCACCGTGATTTCGCGGAGGTGCCATTTTTCCCGGGCCTCGTCCTGCCCGTGCCCGTGGCCATGTCCGTGACCCGTCTCCACCTCGATCCAGCCTCCGATTGCGTTGCGGTTGGGGCCTGGCTGTTCCAGCGCCAGCGCCAGCCAGCCACCGGTGCCGGGCGTCACGTTCTGCCAGACCTCCAGCGGCGCGCGGCGGTTGACCACGGCGATGTCGAGCCTCCCGTCGCCGTTCAGATCGACCAGCGCGCCGCCGCGGCCGCGGTGCAGGCTGGCGATGCCGGCGCTGTCGCCCGTCTCGGCGAAAGAGCCGTCCGGTTGCTGGATCAGCAGGTTGTTGGGGTCATCCATGGCGGCGTCCGGCATCTGCTCGACATTGCCCTTGGTGATGAAGATATCGTCCAGCCCGTCGTTCTGTACGTCGCCAATGCCGATGTGCCAGCCGGTCGAGGGGCGGCCGTCGCCGCCGGTATAGGGCCGGTGTGCGGTGGTGCCCATGGCATAGGGCACGTCCGCGAACCCGGCGCCGGTCCCGGTCATCTGTTGCAGCCGCTGGTCGCCCATCGAGGACAGGAACACCTCTTGCCTTCCGTCGCGGTCCAGGTCGCGCTGGGCGATGCCCATGCCCCAGAGCCTGTGGCTGATCCAGCCGTCTTCCGGGCCGAGCAAGCGCGGGACGGGCTCCATCGCCCACATCTGCTCCTCGCCTTCCGAGACATAATAATGCCGGTCGTTGCTGAGCCGCAGGTCGGCGCGGCCTTGCCTTGCCCAGTCGCTGAACAGCATCGACAGCGGGCAGAACCCCGGCTCCAGCATCAGGGGCGGGCCGTACCGGTCGCCCTCGGGCCGGTAGAGAAGGTTGGTGTCGCAGGTGCCGAAAGGGCCATTGGGGTTGGTTCGGTCCACATAGTTGCCGAAGGCCAGCGTCGGCAGGCTCTGCCCTGCCTCCCAAGTGGCGGAAAAGGCGGTGGTCCAGCGGTCACCGCTGACAAATCCCAGCCCCTCGAACGGGGCAAAGCTGCAATCCGGTCCGCCGCGCAACAGCTGGTTCGGCCCGACCCGAAGAACCGCCAGGTCCATCTGGTCATCCCCGTCGATATCCAGCGGATAAGCGCCGATCATGCCCGGTTCGGCCAGCACCCCGGGCGTGTCCGCCTCGAACCGCAGGGTATCCCCGTCTGACCGGTTGCGCAGCAGGGTGGCCGGGTTCTCGCCGCCCGCAGCCAGAAGCTCGGGCAGGCTGTCGCCGTCGCAGTCGAACACGGCAAGGCCGCCGCCCACGAAATGTTCCCACCCGCCGGCATAGACATGCTCGGGCACCGGCACCGGCGTGAACGTGGGACCGGCCAGGGCCGGTGCGGCGGTCAGTGCCAGCAACAAGACCTCAGGCCGCATGCTCGTCCAGCCTTTCCAGTGCCATTTCCGACACCTTGTCCAGCGCATAGGCCGCCGCGCCCCGCGCCCACATCAGGTCGCCCCATTTGTGCACCACCACCTCGGGCGGGGCCTTGTCCACCTGCACGATGGATTTGCGCATCGTGTCGATCACCGCATCGGAATAGAGGTGGTCGAACTGCATCTGCTCGCCTGCGAGGATGATCAGTTCGGGGTCGAAGATGTTGACGAGATTGGCCAGCCCCATGGCAAAGATCTGCCCGGCGCGGTCAACAATGCTGCGCGCCGTGGCGTCGCCCGCCCGGGCGGCGTCGAGCAGGTTTTCCACCCGTTTCGCCGGATCGGCATGGGCGTCCTGCCCGCTGACCAGCGTCGCCTCGCGTAACAGCGCGTAATCGGCGACATAGGCCTCCAGGCAGCCGCGCTGGCCGCAGCGGCAGAGCGCGCCGTTCAACTGCACCTTGGTATGGCCGAACTCGGCGCCGCAGCCGCGGGTGCCGCGATAGAGCGCGCCGCCGATCACCATGCCGAGACCCACGCCGCTTTCGATGGTCACGACCAGAAAATCGCTGTGGTCCCGGCCAAGGCCAAAGGTATGTTCGGCCACGGCCACCAGGTTGGCGTCGTTGTCGATGAAACAGGGCACGCCCAGCATTCCTGTCAGCAGCCCTCCCAACTCCACGTTGCGCGCCGACAGCGAGGGCGACCAGTGCACGAACCCGTCGTTGGCCTCGACAATTCCGGCGATACCGATGCCGATGCCCGAGATATCGCCCGGTTCGCGACCGATATGGCCGGCAAGGCGCGATACGGCTTGCCGTATCTCGGCGGCCAGTTCCTCGGGGCTGCTGACCGGGCGACTCAGGTCACATTCCTCGGTCGCCAGTTGCTCGCCTTCGAAATCCAGAAGCACCAGCGACAGCTTGTGATGCGAGATCTTCACGCCGACCACCAGATGCGCGGCACCGCGAATCTTGAGATCCACCCGCGGCCGCCCGCGCCGGGAATCCGGCTCGCCCTCGTCGCGCGAAACCTCCTCGACCAAGCCGTCCGACAGGAACTCGGCGGTGATGGTGGTGACGGTGGCGCGGCTGATCCCGGTCAGGCCCGAGAGTTCGATCCGGGGGATGCGGCCCGCCTTTCGGATCTCGCGCAACAGGGTCCGGCGTCCGTATTCCCTTTGCATTACAGCCATTTGCGCGACACCTCCCAACAGCGGTCCTGCCATCTGTCCCGATCCTAGCCAGCCAGGCAGGCAAGGCCAAGGCCGATCGGAACACTGGCGGCAAGACAAGCCTATCTTATTTAATTTGACTTACAAATTAAAATGACACACGATCGTTGCACCGGCCCCGCCCGAGGCAAGGAATGGCGTGCGGCTGAAAATGACTTTGGGAGGATACAATGAAACTCTATGCAACCGCGTCGGCGGTGATCGTCAGCGCCATGCTGGGAACTGCGGCCTGGGCGGCCGATGTCGTCGTGGGCGTCAGCTGGTCGAACTTCCAGGAGGAGCGCTGGAAGACCGACGAGGCCGCGATCAAGGCCGAGCTTGAGGCCAAGGGCGCCAAGTATATCTCGGCGGATGCGCAAAGCTCGTCGGCCAAGCAACTGTCGGACGTGGAAAGCCTGATCGCGCAGGGCGCGACCGCGCTGATCATCCTGGCGCAGGACGCGCAAGCCATCGGCCCCGCCGTGCAGGCCGCAGCCGACGAGGGGATCCCGGTCGTGGGCTATGACCGCCTGATCGAGGACAGCCGCGCCTTCTACCTGACCTTCGACAACGTCGAAGTGGGCCGGATGCAGGCCCGCGCCGTGTTGGAGGCCGCACCCACCGGCCGCTATGTCATGATCAAGGGTTCGCCCACCGACCCGAACGCCGATTTCCTGCGCGGCGGTCAGCAGGAAGTGCTGCAAGCCGCCATCGACAAGGGTGACATCACCATCGTTGGCGAAGCCTATACCGACGGCTGGCTGCCCGCCAACGCGCAGCGCAACATGGAACAGATCCTCACCGCCACCGACAACGGTGTCGACGCGGTGGTCGCCTCGAACGACGGCACCGCCGGCGGCGTCGTGGCGGCGCTGACCGCGCAAGGCATGGAAGGTATCCCGGTCTCGGGTCAGGATGGCGACCATGCCGCGCTGAACCGGGTGGCCAAGGGCACCCAGACCGTTTCAGTCTGGAAGGACGCCCGCGACCTCGGCCGCGCCGCCGCGCGCATCGCCGTGTCGCTGGCAGAAGGCACCCAGATGAACGCCATCGGCGGCGCCGACGACTGGACCTCGCCGGGCGGCACAAAGATGAGCGCCATGTTCCTCGAACCGCTGCCGATCACCAAGGACAACCTGTCGGTTGTTGTCGATGCCGGCTGGATCACCAAGGAAGCCTTGTGCCAGGGCGTGACCAACGGTCCCGCCCCCTGCAACTGATCCTTTCCCAACACGACCGGTCTCACCCTGCATCGGGGTGAGACCCCCAAAATCGCAGGACATCCCATGACTCATTCCGAGGCGGAGCTGTCCCCGGCACAACCCAGAAAATCCTTTGTACGGACGCTGGAACTGGATCTGCGCCTTCTGGGCATGATCGGGGCCTTTGCGATCCTGTGCATCGGCTTCGACCTGGTGACCGGCGGCCGCTTCCTGACACCGCGCAACATCTTCAACCTGACGATCCAGACCGTTTCGGTCGCGATCATGGCCACCGGCATGGTGTTCGTCATCGTCACCCGCCATATCGACCTGAGCGTCGGCGCGCTGCTGGCCACCTGTTCGGCCGTCATGGCGATGACCCAGACCGAGATCCTGCCCAACATGCTGGGCCTCGGGCTGGGTCATCCGCTGATCCCCTGGGTGACCATCGCCTTCGGCATCCTGGTGGGCACGTTGATCGGCGCCTTTCACGGCTGGCTGGTGGGCTATCTGACCATCCCCGCCTTTATCGTGACGCTCGGCGGGTTGCTGGTCTGGCGCAACGTCGGCTGGTACCTGACCAGCGGCAAGACCATCGGCCCGCTGGACCCGACCTTCATGCAGTTCGGTGGCATCAACGGCACGCTGGGTGCGGGATGGTCCTGGATCGTCGGGCTGCTGGCGCTGGCTGCCGCGCTCTATGGCCTGTGGACCAGCCGCAAGAACAAGATCCGCCACGGCTTCTCGGTCAAACCGCTCTGGGCCGAAGGCGTGCTGGCGGCGCTGATCTCGGCGGCGATCATTGGCTTTGTGGCGATCCTGAACGCCTACGAAGTTCCCGCCGCCCGGTTGAAGCGTGATTTCGAGGCGCAGGGCCTGACCCTGCCCGAAGGCTATACCGAAGCCTATGGCATCCCGATCTCGGTGCTGCTGCTGATCTTCATCGCCGCCGCCATGACCATGCTGGCGCGGCGCACCCGGCTGGGCCGCTACATCTTTGCCACCGGCGGCAACCCCGATGCGGCGGAACTGAGCGGCATCAACACCCGCCTGCTGACGGTCAAGATATTCGCGCTTATGGGCGCGCTCTGCGCCATTTCGGCGGTCGTCGCCTCGGCCCGTCTGACCAACCATTCCAACGACATCGGCACGCTGGACGAATTGCGCGTCATCGCCGCGGCGGTGATCGGCGGCACCGCGCTGTCCGGCGGCTTCGGCACCATTTACGGAGCGATCCTGGGCGCGCTGATCATGCAGTCGCTGCAATCGGGCATGGCCATGGTCGGGGTCGATGCGCCCTTGCAGAACATCGTCGTGGGCGCGGTGCTGGTGCTGGCGGTGCTGATCGACATTGTCTACCGCAAACGGACGGGAGTCGCGTGATGGAACAGCGTACAAAACGGTCAACAGGTGCGTCATGACAGGTACAGAACAGTCAAAACGCGGTACACCTCTGGTCGAGATGCGCGACATCTGCATCTCCTTCGGTGGCGTGCATGCCGTGGATCATGTCAGCGTCGACCTCTATCCGGGCGAGGTCGTGGGCCTTCTGGGTCATAACGGCGCCGGCAAATCGACCCTGATCAAGATCCTCTCGGGCGCCTACCGGATGGACTCGGGCGAGATCCGGATCAACGGCGAAAAGGCCGAGATCCACAACCCCCGCGACGCAAGGCGTTACAATATCGAGACGATATATCAGACACTTGCGCTGGCCGATAACCTCGATGCAAGCTCGAACCTGTTCCTGGGGCGCGAGCTGGTGACGCCCTTCGGGCTGGTCGATGACGACGCGATGGAGGCCGAGACGCGCAAGATCATGGGGCGGCTCAATCCCAACTTCAAGAAGTTCAACGAACCGGTCTCGGCCCTTTCGGGCGGCCAGCGCCAGTCGGTCGCCATCGCTCGCGCGGTCTATTTCGACGCCCGCATCCTGATCATGGACGAACCCACCGCCGCCCTCGGACCCCATGAAACGCAGATGGTGGCCGAGCTGATCGAACAGCTAAAGGCCCAGGGAATAGGGATTTTCCTGATCAGTCACGACATTCATGACGTGATGAAACTCTGTGACCGGGCCAGCGTTATGAAGAACGGCCAGCTGGTCGGGACGGTGGATGTGGACAAGGTCACCGATGACGATCTCTTGGGCATGATCATCCTGGGCAAGCACCCGGGCGCCCAGGCCGAGGCGTGAGCATGGCCGTCCTGGTGGCAGATGTAGGGGGAACCAATACCCGCGTGGCTCTGGCCCAGTCCGGACGACTGTCGCAGCTGGCCCGCTTCGGCAACGATGCCTATGGTTCGTTTTCCGAGGTGCTGTCGGCCTATGCGCGCGGCCACAACCCGCCGGCCTTGCGTGGAATCTGCGTGGCGGTCGCGGGTCCGGTCGCGGCGGGCCGCGCCGAATTGACCAACAGAAACTGGCACTTCGAGGAATCTGGGCTGGCGGCCGCGCTGCCGGGACAGGGGGATATTCCCGCCCGGCTGATCAACGATCTTGTGGCGCTGGGCCATGCGCTGCCGGGGCTCATGGAGGCACAACTCGACGTGATCCGCACAGGTGCCGCGCAGCCCTCGAACGATCAGGCGCTGGTGGCGGGTCTGGGCACCGGCTTCAACGCCTGCCTGCTGAAAGGCGGGGCCGTGGTCGAGGCGGAAATGGGCCATGCCAGCCTGCCGCTTGGCATTGCCGAAGAGTTGCGCGCACAGCTTGGCGATGCGGCGGGGACGTTTCGCACCAACGAGTGCCTGTTCTCGGGCCGGGGTCTGTCGCGGCTGCACCATATCCTGTCCGGGCAGGACAGGCGCGGCCAGGACATACTGGCGGATTACATCGCAGGCGGCGATCCCAGGGCCGCGGCCACGGTTACGATGACCGCGCGGTTGCTTGGTCTTTTCGCGCGTGAACTGGTATTCCAGTACCTGCCGTTTCGCGGCATCCATTTCGCAGGAGGCGCAGCGCGTGGTATCCTCGGTTCTGCGGCACGGGCGGAGTTTCTGTCGTCCTTCGAGGCGGATGGCCGGTTTGCCGATCACCTGGATCGGGTGCCGGTGCGCCTGATCGCCGATGATGCCGCCGCGCTGAGCGGCGCCGCCCGGATGATGGAGGAATGCGCATGACCAAGCCCCTGTTCCGTTGGGGTATCCTGTCGCCCGCCAGAATCGCGCGCGAACACGTTATGCCTGCCATGGCGCGGTCCGAAACCGGCGTGATCCACGCCATCGCCAGCCGCGACGCGGGTCGCGCGCAGGCGCAGGCGGCACGGTTCTCGGCACCGCGCTGGTATGGCGGCTACGATGCGCTCCTCTCCGATCCGGATGTGGACGGGGTCTATATCCCGCTGCCCACGGCGCAGCACGCCGAATGGGCGATCCGCGCGGCGGAGGCCGGAAAACATGTTCTGTGCGAGAAGCCCATCGCGTTGAAGGCGGACCAGATCGACCCGATCATTGCCGCGCGCGATGCATCAGGCCGGGTGGTGTCCGAGGCGTTCATGGTCTGGTATCATCCGCAATGGCGCAAGGTGCGCGAGCTGATTTCGGGTGGCGCCATCGGACGGCTGCGGCAGGTCACGGGAGGGTTTTCCTATCACAACACCGACCCGGACAACATGCGCAACAGGCCCGAACTGGGCGGCGGCGCGCTGCCCGATATCGGTGTCTATCCGGTGGTCACGACGCTCTTGGCAACCGGGGCCGAGATGCAATGGGCCGAGGCGCGGATCGACTATTCACCCGCCTTCGGCACCGATATCTTCGCCCGCGTGGTGATCGGCTGCGGCGGCTTCGACCTGAGTTTCCACGTTGCCACCCAGATGGCGGCCTATCAGTCGATGCGGTTTTTTGGCGAGACCGGCTGGATCGATGTGCCGACCCCGTTCAATGCCGGCCTCTACGGGTTTGACGAGGTCGTGCTGCACGACCAGAAGAACATGACGCGCCAGGTGTTCCGGTTCCCGGGTGTCAACCAGTACGAGGCGCAGGTGGATGCTTTCGTGCGCGCCACCCGAGGGGAGGGCGAGGTATTTCCGTTGGAGATGTCGCGCCGCGTGCAGGAGGTGATCGACGCGATCTATGACGCGGGGGCCAGGCGCGCCTGACGCTTTTGCGGGCATTCCCTGCGTTCAGGTCGTGGCAGCGGGCTTCAGGCGGTTGGCGCGGAGGCGGCGCAGGGGGCTCTGCCCCCTCGGCCCTGACGGGCCTCACCCCCGGAGTATTTGGGACCAGAAAGAAGCGAAACCCGGGGCACGCCAACCAAGGTCAGGATCCTAGCGACCTATGGCATAGGCCTGCATAAGCCGCGGCGTGGCGGCGGCGCGCAAGAGCCCGTCGGAATTGCGGCTGGCTGCAGTCAGACGCCCGACGGTCCAGGGTTCGGCCACCTCGACCGCGTGGCCGCGCCGGCGCAGATCGGTGATGACCGCTTCGCCAAAGGCGGGTTCGATCATCAGGTGGCCCGGCCGCACGGGCCGGGGGTAGAACGACTCCTGGAAATGGCCGGTATGAAACAGCGGCGCGTCGATCGCCTGTTGCAGGTTCATGCCGCCATGCACCAGCCGCAGCAGGTAGATGAGCTGCCACTGGTCCTGCTGGTCGCCCCCCGGCGTGCCAAAGGCCAGCTCGGTCCCGTCCGGCCCCCGCGCCATCGAGGGCGACAGGGTGGTGCGCGGCCTGCGCCCTGGCGTCAGAGAGCCGGGCAACCCCTCGTCCAGCCAGAACATCTGGGCGCGCGTGTTCAGTGGCATACCCAGCCCCGGCACCACCGGCGAGCTTTGCAGCCAGCCGCCCGAGGGCGTGGCGGATACCATGTTGCCCCATCGGTCGATCACGTCGATATGCACCGTATCGCCCCGGCGCTGCGACAGATGCGCCATGGTCGGTTCGCCCGCGCCGGTGCCGCCGCCCGAGACATAGTCTTCGGTCGCATGGCGCAGGGCGGCGTCGGTCCAGGTCTCGAATCCCGCCAGCCGGCCCGGGCGCTGTTCCACCGAGGCCGCATCGCCGATCAGCGCGCGCCGCGCCTCGGCGTATTTCTCCGACAGGAGCGTGCTCATGGGGATGTCGGTGTGATCGGGGTCGCCGTAATAGGCCTCGCGGTCTGCAAAGGCGAGTTTCATTGCCTCGGTGACCAGATGCACGAAATCGGCGCCGCGGAGATCCATCGCGTCGAGATCAAACCCGTCGAGGATCTGCAGCGATTGCAGCAGGGCAGGGCCTTGGGTCCAGGGGCCGCCCTTCCAGACCGTCCAGCCCTTGTACCGGGCCGAAATGGGGGCCTCGTAACTTGCCTGCCAGCCGGCCATGTCCTGACCGGTCAACACCCCCTTGCGGCGACCGCCGGCGGCATCCATGACGCAGGCATCGCGCAGGTAACGGTCGATCGCCTCGGCCACGAAGCCGCGATAGAAGGCGTCGCGTGCCGCCTCGATCTGCGTTTCGCGGCCCGGTTTCGCCTCGGCCTCGGCCAGAAGCCGCGTCCAGGTGTCGGCCAGCGCGGGGTTCTTCATCAATGCGCCGGGTTGCGGTGCGGCACCGCCCGGCAGCCAGGTGTCGTAGGAGGTGGGCCATTCCTCGCGAAAGAACCCGGCCAGCCCGGCGATGGTGGCGGCGACGCGGGGCAGGGTGGGGTGACCTGCGCGAGCATAGTGGATGGCCGGTTCCAGTATATCGCGCAGGGGCAGGCTACCATGGTCCCGCAACATCAGCATCCAGGCGTCGAAGGCGCCGGGTATCACGGTTGCCAATAATCCCGATCCGGGAATGCGCCGCAATCCTTGCGCCCTGTATTGGGCAATGGTGGCGCCCGCGGGCGCCGTGCCCTGGCCGCAGACCATGGTCGGGACCGTGTCGCACGAGGGTTTGATCAACAGCGGCATGTCGCCCAGCGGACCGTTCAGATGCGGCTCGACCACATGCAGCACAAACCCCATCGCCGCCGCGGCGTCGAAGGCATTGCCGCCCTTCTCGAGCAGGCTCATGCCCACCGCAGAGGCGATCCAGTGCGTCGATGTGGCCACGCCGAAGGTGCCGGCGATCTCGGGGCGGGTGGTGAATTCCATCGGATCAGTAGTCCCGTTCGAAGAAGATCCCGACCGAGGTGTCGCCCGCATTGTCCACCGTGCCCTTCAGCGTCAGATTGTCGGTCACGTCGAGGTTCAGGTTCACCTCGGTATCGCCTGACGTGTTGACCGTGAAATCGGTGTAGAGATTTTCTCCCAGATAGGCGCCGGCCCCCAGTTGGGCCCTGCCTTCCGTGTCCGCGCCGACCTCGATCGTATCCGCGCCGGTTGCTTTGCGTACACCCTTGGTGGCGTCTCCGCCTGCCCCCGACAATGTCGCCAGCGAGGCCGCCATCTGTGCAATTACAAATGGCGAAAGCTCGGCAAACTGGTTGCCGAAGAGAAGCATCGCCAGCGCCTCTTCCGAGGGGCGATCGGGGTCTGCGATTACCTTGATCTCCGGTGCGTCCAACGGCCCGATAATCTGAAGCGAGGCCTGCCCTTCCGAGGTGGTGGTGGTCGAAGCGAATTCGACAAATGGCGTCAGGTCGCCTTGCAGGGTGACTATGCCCTTGGTCAGGTTCAGCCGTCTGCTGAAGATGTTGAAATCGCCGCGGATCAGCCCGATCTGACCCGAGGGAACCGGCGCTGCGCTTGTGCCGCCAATGTGGATCCGTCCACCCATTTCGGCGTTCAGCCCGCGCCCGCGTGCGTAGACCCGTCCGGGCGCATCGATCGAGATGTCCAGGGCGATTGCCGAATTGCCGCCGCCGCCATTGCCGGTGTCGACCAGGTTGGCACGCTGGCGTGTTGCAAACACAGCAGCAGGTTCGCGGCTGTGCACGATATCGGGGATCGCTGCCGCCCCGGCGGCGCCCCCGGCGGTGTTGAGGTTGATGTTGGTCTCCCCGACATTGATCTGTCCCGACAGGGAACTGTTTCCGGTCAGCGGCCCAGACAGTGTGATCTGGCCGCCAAGACGGCTGTCGTAAGACAGGTTGTCGGTCATCACCAGATCATTCAGCGCGACAGTGATGCGCCCGTCAAACGGCGGCAACAGAGATACCGGGCCGGACACGGTGAAGCTGCCACCGGCCCGCACACCGCCATTGAGGGAAATCTGCGCCGACTGGTCGGCGATCCTTACCGTTCCTCCGATGCCGGTAATCGTCTGCCCGGCCCCGGGTATCGCCAGCGTCGTGCCTGATGTCGTGATCGTGCCGGTCAGCGCAGCCAGACCCGGCGTGCCTTTCATCGCCACGTCGAACCGGGCCGTTCCGTCGATCTTGTTGGGGGAGAGCGCCTTGTTGGCCACCCCCAGGCTCAACTGACCATTGGTCGTCATGTCGACCAGGCCGCTCGTCTCGTCGAAGCTGCCTGCCACTTCGGCGGTTATCCCCGCCGGGCCCTGCGCCCTCCCGCTGATCGTCCAGACCCCGGCAGAGCGATCCGCCGTGCCACGCGCCGTCAGACTGCCGGGCAGATCCGGCACGAAGCGTTCCAGCCGGGCCAGTTCGGCGTCGAAATTCAGGTCCGCCGTGCCATCGGTGTCGACGGTGCCGTCAAGCCGGGCAAAGGAACTGTCCGGCCCGTTGAGCGACACATCGGTCCGGATGCCCGTCGGAGTGGGAGACACGGTTCCCGCCAGTTTCAGTGGTCCCGAAACGGCGGGGGTGACGCGGGCCAAGTCATCAAGGGCCGCCTTGAAGCGCAATTCGCTGTCGGCCGTCCGGAACGAGCCGCGCGCATCGGCGCTGAGCGCACTGCCCTCCAGCGTGAAGGCCCGGACATCGAGGCCCTCGCCATCGCGCAGACCGTCGAAATGCAGCCGCGTGCGCCCGGCGATCAGCTTGTCGAGCTGTGCTATCCCGGCGCGCAGGTCCGTGGCATCCAGATCGAGGCGCATGTCAAAGGTTTGATCGGCAATCTGTGCCCGACCGTTCAGTTCGGCTTGAACCGATCCGCCCAGATCCCGGCCGGCAAGGCCGGAAAAGACCGCAAGTCGCGGGGCAGAAACTGTGGCCTTGCCATCAACGGCCAGGGCGCCGCTCAGGCCGGTGATCTCGGCCTCGACATCGGCGGTTGCGGCGCGGCTGTCCAGCGTCACCTTGCGCAGGTTCAGACTGTCGCCGTCGCGGCTTGCATCGAAATGCAGGGTCACTGGACCGGCGATCAGCGGGTCGATCTCGGCCATGCCGGTCGACAGGCCGCGCCCGTCCACGTCCAGCACAAGGTCAAAGGTCTCGCCCGTCTGGGTCGCCTTGCCCGTCATCTCGGCCGCGATTGTTCCGGTCAGGTCGCGTCCCGCCAGGGCCGAGAAAGGGGCGAGGTCGGGGGCCTCGACCCGTGCCCGGCCATCGAGAGTGAGTATCCCGTCCGGCTGAGTCACCATCGCCGCCGCCTCGGCCCGGACCGCTGGCGCGTCAAGCCGGAAGTCTCGTACCGTCATGCCGCTGGCATCCCGTACGGCATCCAGGCGGATTGTGCTGCGGCCTGCGATCAGCGGGTCGATCTCGGCCCTGCCGCTGGACAGATCCATACCTTCGGCATCAAGCACGAAATCGAAGGATCCCGACAGCGGTGTGCCCTTTCCGGTCAGTTCGGCATTGACCGAACCGCCCAATGCCTGCCCTGCCAGATCCGAGAAGCGGCTCAGGTCGTCGGCCACGAGCGTGACCTTTCCATCCATGGCAAAGCCCGAAGTAAGCCCGTCGATCACCGCATCCACAGTCGCGGCGAAATCCGCGCCTTTCAGTTCGACGGCACGCAGTGTCATCGACTGCTCGGGTGGCAGGTCGAACTGCCCGTTCAGCGTGATCGCGGTGCCGACGGCACGGTTCAGCGCCGGGTCTGCAAAGATCAGCCCTGCAAGCATCGATTGCAGGTCGCCGCCGATATGGGCGCCTTCGGGTCCGGTGGTCAGCGTGCCTTCGGCGGCGAACCGGGCCCGGCCCAGCCGCAATTCGGGCGTGTCCACCTCGTTGGCGGTCAGGTTCAGCACCCATCCGTCGCCGTTCGCCCTGTCATAAAGCCCGGAAACCTGTGCCGACTCCAGCGTGATGCGCGGACCGGCCACCGGCAGCACCACCCGGTCGCCTTCAGGCGACATGATTCGCCCTTGCACCGCGGCATGCTGCAACAGGCCGCCGGCGGCCATCGCCATTTCGCCCTCGAGCCGCAGCGCCTGCGAGGAGAGGGTGAATTCGTCGAGGTCAAGCGCGCCGTCGGAATGGCTGACCCCGGTCACGAAAAGCCGCGTCTCGGTGCCGAAGAACGGATCGAATTCGGCCTCCAGGAATGGTGTCAGATCACCGCCCAGATCGGCGGTAAAGCCTGTACCGGGCTGCGCCGCGCCGGCTTCCGCCAGGGTTGATTGCAGCCGGACCTGGCCGGCCACCCGCTCGGCCCCTTCGCTGGCGAGTGCGATATCGGCGGTGAAATCGCTCACCGGTCCTTCGCCCGCCGCGGTCAGTTGCAGGGCGGGGGTACCGGGAATGCCAAGGCTGGTGGAAATCAGCCCGCCCGCGTCCTCGGTCACCGCGACGTCGAGCTTGATCTGGCTAGTCTCGTTCGTAAAGCCCGCGACCAGCCGCATCTGATCGCCCCGACGGTCCAGCCGCTCGATATCGAGAGCGCTGTCCAAGGTTCCGTCAGCCAGCGTCAGCTTGCCCAGAACGGACAGATCGGCTGGCATGCCCGCCAGCGCCGCGCCAAGCGCCAGCTTGTCCACCCGGACCTCGCCCAGTTCGATCGCCACCGGCAGTTCCGGCAGCTGGAACGGGGTCGCGGCTGCGTCAGGCAGTTCGGTCTGTTCGGGGCCTGGCAGGGGGGCGCGGTCGATGCGGATTTCCGCCGCCGTCAAAGCGTTGACCGAGAACCGCCCCCGGATCAGTGCCAGCCGGTTCCAATCCAGCGCCGCGTCGCGGATCGTCAACCAGACGCCGTCGTCATCGGCGACCGTGATCTCTTCGATTGTGGCCTTGGCGCTCAGTGCGCCGGACAGGCCGCGCACCCTGATGTTGCGGCCCTCGCCCGACAGCGTGTCCTCGAGGAAATCGACCAGCAGGCCGCCGCTTTCCTCCAGGCTCTGCGCGACGGCATGGCCCGAGGTCGTCAGCATCAGCGTCACGGCAAGGGGATAGGTTACCTGTCTCATCAGAACGCCTGTCCGATCCCGATGTAGAATTGAAGCCCGTCGCCGGTCGAGCCACTGGTCGGATAGGCGAGGTCGAACCGCAACGGCCCGAACCCGCCCAGATCATAACGCACGCCCAGACCTGCACCGGCATGGCTGTCGGATCCTGAACCGACGAAAGCGGACTCGCCGACCATCCCGAAGTCGTAAAAGCCGACCAGCGAGATTTTCTCGGTCACCTTGCCGCGCACTTCGGTGGACAGGCCAAGAAAGGATCGCCCACCGGCCGTATTGGCCCCGACGGGGATGCCCAGGCTTTCATACGGTTGACCGCGAACGGTTCCGGCCCCGCCGGAAAAGAACAGCAACTCCGGCGAGATTTCGGACAGGGACGGACCGAATACCGAGCCGATCTGCAACCGGCCGGCCAGCACAAGTCTGCCATCGGTGCCGAAATCCCAGTAGCCGCGGCCATCGGCCACCAATTGGGCCCCCGACTTGGTGCCGGATATACCGACAAAGGGCAACAGGCCGCCGCTCACATAGAATCCTCGGGTTGCGCTGACCTTGTCGTCCCGCTTGTCCCATTCGAAACTGGTATCCAGACCGAAATAGCGGAACTTGCGCCCGCTTCCGAAAGCGTCGGTCGCATCGCCATAGTTGAGGCCGATCGCCGCCTCTGCATAGAGCTCGTCCGAGAAGGTGCGCCGTGCGCCGACGCCCAGAACCGCGCGGGTGATATCATAATGGGTGCGGTTGCGGCGCTCTGCCTCGCCAATATAGAACATGCTGTCGTCCGGGCCCAGCCGATCAGGGCGCTCCAGACGAAAGCCGATGCGGCCGTCGATATCCTCGGTTCCACCGAGATTGCGCACCGTCGCTTCCAGGCGCAGGCGATCGGCCCGGCCCAGCAGGTTGCGATGAATCCAGACCGCCGACAGGTCCAGCCCCTCCCGCGACGAGAGTTCCGCGCCAAAACTGATCCGGCGTTTCGGCAGGTCTTCGAACGTGGCGTCGAAGTCGAGCGTGCCGTCCGCGTTGGGCGTTTCGCGTTCCGTGATCGACACAAGGTTGAAGGTGCCTGTCCGGCGCAGGCGGGTGCCGACCTTCTGCACATGTGCGGGCGAATATATCTCGCCGGTCGGGAAGCCCGCGATTCGGCGGATCGCGTCGGTCTTCACGTCAGTGTCGCCCTGAATGTGCATCTGGCCAAACCGCAACTGCGGTCCCGGCAGCAGGCGGATCTCGGCGTCCAGTTCTGCCTCGGCGTGGCGCGCACGGATACGCTGATCTCCGACCTCGACCTTTGGGTAGCCCGCATCGCGCCAGCTGGACACCCCACCGCGCACCGTCGTCTGAATAACCCTGGTCGAGGCGGGTTGACCGGCTGCGAATTCGGGCGGGACCAGGCTGCCGGGGGCAATGGGCCCGATCCGGGCCGTTCCGAAGCGGAACGGTGGGCCCGTCTCGACGGTTATCTCGATCCGGTCGATCCGCGGCGGTGTCTGAATCGGGTCGATGCTGGCGGCCTCGCGCCCATCGAGCCGGATGTGAACGATCGGGCTGAAATACCCTTCGCCATACAGGATCTGTACCAGCGTCCGGTAGTCGGCCAGCGCCGAGGACAGGAGTTCCAGCGGTGAATCGAGACCGCGCGCGGGGGCCGACAACGAGGCAGAGCTCTGCTCCAGCCGCTTGGTCAGGGCTTCCGGTGCGCCGGGTGCTGTCAGCGTCGCCTCAAGCGCCGTTGCCAGACCGGGGGCGAACAAGAACCCTGCGGCCGCCAGACCGCGCGACAGGGCACAAAATGCGCCTTTGAATGTCATCAAACCGGCTCCAGACAGCTCTGCCTCAACAGCACGGGCCTTCCCCCAAGGATGACTCGCGAGGTCCTTTGGGGATAACACAGTCCCCTAAGCAAAAGGAACGCAGAAAGCGCCCCCAGCTCCAACGGATGGTAGTGCTGCGGTCAAAACCGGCAATATGCCGCTGTCATTCGGTGGCGGTTCGATACCATGCCACGATGGCGGCCCGGCCCTCGGGCTCCATGAAGGTCACGTTTGCCGGCGGCATGGCATGGCTGACCCCGGCCTGGAGGTAGATCGCCCGCGCATTGCGGGCGATATCGCCTTCGGTTTCCAGCAGCACGCCCTTGGGCGCCCAGAGGATCCCCTCCCAGACCGGCTCTCGGGCGTGGCACATCGAGCAACGTCCCAGAACCACGTCATGCGCCTCGGCAAAGCCAGGCGCGGCGGCAAGACGTTGCTCTTGTGCGGTGAGCGGCGCCGCATCTGCCGCTTCCAGTTGCTGGTGCATCGGCGCGGTCGACAGCCACATGATGGCTATGAACAGCAGGGCTGTCACCAGCCAGGTCCAGGTCGGGTTGCCGGTGCGGGCATGGAGCGAGTTGAAATAGTGCCGGATCGTCACCCCCATCAGGAACACCAGCGCCGCGATGATCCAGTTGTACTGGGTGGCAAAAGCCAGCGGGTAGTGGTTCGACAGCATCAGGAACAGCACCGGCAGCGTCAGGTAGTTGTTATGGGTCGAACGCAGCTTGGCGATCTTGCCGTATTTCGGATCGGGCGCGCGCCCGGCCCTCAGGTCGGCCACCACGATCTTCTGGTTGGGGATGATGATGAAGAAGACGTTGGCGCTCATGATCGTGGCGGTGAAGGCGCCCAGATGCAGCATCATCGCGCGGCCGGTGAACACCTGGTTCAACGCCCAGCCCATGACGACCAGCAAACCAAAGAGCAGCACCATCAACAGCGTCGGGCGCTCGGCCAGGCCGGATTTGCAGAGCCGGTCGTAGACCAGCCAGCCGATCGACAGCGTCGCCGCCGAGATCAGGATGCCCTGCCAAAGGGCCAGCTCCGCCTTGGACTGGTCGATCAGATACAGCTCGCCCCCCGCCCAGTAGACGATCATCAAGAGCGCAAAGCCGCTGAGCCAGGTCGAATAGCTTTCCCATTTGAACCAGGTCAGATGTTCCGGCATCCGCTCGGGCGCCACCAGGAACTTGCGGATGTGATAGAATCCGCCGCCATGCACCTGCCATTCCTCGCCATGCGCGCCGGGCGGCAGGTCGTCCGCCTTGCGCAACCCGAGGTCCAGCGCGATGAAGTAGAAGGATGATCCGATCCAGGCGATGGCGGTGATCACGTGCAGCCAGCGCACGCCAAAGGCCAGCCAATCCCAGAACACGGCAAGATCATACATGGGTCGGTCTCCGATCTGTTTGCGCCAGACTATGCAAGAGCAGTTTTTTCCGGTATTCCAGCATATTGCCAAGCTGTATCAAAAATTCCGGAACAATGTCCTATCTCGACAATATCCGAACCTTCGTGCGGGTCTATGATCTGGGCAGCATGTCCGCCGCCGGGCGCGACCTGCGGATTTCGCCCGCAGTGACTTCGGCCCGGATTTCGCAGCTCGAAGAGCATCTGAACGTGCGCCTGTTCCAGCGCACCACCCGCAACCTGACGCCCACCGAACAGGGCCGGGCCTTCTATCCCGGCGCGGTGGCGGTACTGGAAGCCGTGGACGAGGCCGAGGCGCAGGTCATGCACCTGACCGAGACGCCGCGCGGCGCCATATATGTCGCGGCCCCGCTGGGGCTGGGCCGTCGGTTGCTGGCCCCGAACGTGCCGGAATTCCTGGCACAGTATCCCGAGATCGACATCCGACTGCGGCTGACCGACCGCAGCGTGGACCTGACGACCGAAGGGCTGGACCTTGCGTTCTTCCTGGGCCAGCCCGAGGACAGCAACCTGCGCATCCGCAAGATCGCCGATTGCCGCCGGGTGCTGTGTGCGGCGCCCGACTATGTCGCGCGTCGCGGCCTGCCCCTGAATGGGCAGGCGCTGATCGACCAGCGTCACGATTGCCTGAACCTGCGCTTTCCCGGGGCGACCGAGTTCCAGTGGCTGCTGCAGACCCCGGACGGGCCGCGGCGCTTTGCCGTCTCGGGCCGTTACGAATGCGACGATGGCGATGTGCTGACCGACTGGGCTCTGTCGGGGCAGGGCATCGCGCTGAAACCCGTGTTCGAGGTCGCCGGGCATCTCAAGGACGGTCGCCTGGTCCCGGTGGCGCATGAGACGCCGCCGGTGCCGGTGCAGATGGCGTGCCTCTACACGCATCGCCGGCATCAGGACCCCAAGACCCGCCTGTTCATGGAGTTCATGACGGAACGGATCGGGCGGGCGGTGAAATCGGCCGAGGCGGGCGCGTCCTGACAAGGGGATCCTCCCGATCCCGGATCGCCACCCTGGCGGGTGACGCCCGGTGTTGTGCCCGGCGCCGGACCTGCTCTCCGGCAGGGTCGTTTCCTGGCGCAACCACCGGTTTCATTGAAACCGCGTCGCGCCCCGGCGCGGCGCCCGGCCCAACCGGAGGAGGGCATCTTTGATGCCTGAACGACGGGCGGGAGCGCCTCCGCTTGCCCTCAGCTGCCGCGATAGGTCGAATAACCGAAAGGCGACAACAGCAAGGGCACATGATAATGCGCCTCTCCGTCCGTGATCCCGAACCGGATCGGCACCACGTCGAGGAACAGGGGTTCGTCCCCCGACTGGCCGCTCGCGCGCAGGTAGTCGCCCGCCGCGAACTCAAGCTCGTAGACCCCCGGCACGAAATCGCCCTTGGGCAGGATCGGGCCGTCGGTGCGCCCGTCGACGTTCGTACGCATCTCGGCCAGTTTGCGCCGCTCGCTGCCATCCAACCTGTACAGTGTGATGTTCAACCCTTCGGCTGGGCACCCGCGGGCCGTGTCCAGTACATGAGTGGTCAGATATCCGTTCATCTCGGCCTCCTTGCTAACGCCGCCAGATTCCACGGCATCCCCCCTCTATGCAAATCCTGTTCGCCAGAGGCTGTTTCTGTTCCTTTTTGAAGATCACCGGCGATAATCCCTTGCAAACACGAGAAACAATGGATTGCGGGAAACTGGAAGCACGCTAATCTGGGTCTGTCTTGGTGCGACCGTTATTTGGTCAAGCGCCCAGGAATTATTTGAATTTAATTCGTGACGAGGGGAACTCGCAAGTGAACAACCTGACTGACATTCTGAGCCTTGAAACTTGGACCCAATATTTGAGCGGGCTGATGGCCTTCTCGGGAAACACCAGTCTGATCAATAACTTCAACTGGTCCGAGATTTCGAGCCTGACGGTAGGGCAATATCTGAACCTGATCGATCTCGCCGAGAATTTCCTCAACACGTTCGATTGGGGATTCCTGTCGGCGCAACTGCCTGTGATCCGTTCGCTTCTGGCGGGGAACGGCCTTTCGACTACGCAGATCGACCTGGCGATCGGAGTTCTTCAGGATTTCATCAATGGCGATACCTCGCTTATCACGGATGGTTTCAACTTCATCCGCCAGCAATTCGCCAATGTTCCGTTGGACACCCCGTTGCTCGATGCAATCGCGGGCAACTTCAACCCGGGCAATACGCCCAGTGCCGGTGCCGACCAACTGGACGGCGACGCAGGTGGCAACTTCATCAACGCGCAGGCCGGTAACGATACCGTCAACGGCGCCGGAGGCAATGACACGCTGCTTGGCGGCGATGGCAATGACAGCCTGAATGGCGGGGTTGGCAACGATGTCGCCTATGGTGGAAGTGGGCAGGACACCTTGATCGGTGGAGATGGGGCTGACCTGTTGGGCGGTGGTCCCGACAACGACCGGATCGAAGGCGGTGGCGGCAACGATCTCCTGTTCGGTGCGGGCGGCAACGATACGGTTCTGGGGGGCGACGGAGACGATGTCCTCGGCGGCGCCGGTGGCGACGATTCGCTTGATGGCGGCAACGGGAATGACGGTGTCTGGGGCTCTGACGGCAACGACACGCTTGCAGGCGGCGCCGGAGCCGACACACTGGGTGGAGCATCCGGCAATGACAGTCTTTCCGGCGGTGCGGACAATGACGATATCTGGGGAGCGGCCGGCGACGACACCGCTTCGGGGGGCATTGGCGATGATCTGTTGGGCGGATCGATCGGCAATGACAGCCTGTCCGGCGACGAAGGCAACGACGAGATCTGGGGGGCGGCCGGCAACGATACGCTGGCCGGCGGCGATGGCAATGACCAGATTGGCGGTGGCTCGGACGACGACCAGATCAGCGGAGGCAGTGGAAACGATCAGCTCTTCGGTGGCAGCGGCAACGACCAGATCTTTGGCGGCAGCGGCAGTGACACGATCTTTGGCGCGGCAGGGGCCGACACGATCAATGGCGGTGAAGGAGACGATGACATTTGGGGCGGCCCCGGTGGCGACCAGTTCGCATTTTCACCGGGCAACGACACAGTACATTTCTTCGCGGGTGCAGACGACGTAATCGACCTGACAACCACGGCGCAGATCATCAGCTTCACCGATCTGGTCGACAACCACCTGACCGAGGTTGGCGGAAGCGCGGTGATCAGTGACGGGCTGGGCAATTCGATGACACTGGTCAACGTCTCTTTGGCCTCGCTCGTCGCGGATGACTTCATCTTCTGAGCGCCGCTGGCCTGCTGTGCACAGCGGGCATCGCGACCAAGTCAAGCTGCCGGCCCCGCTGCGAATGTGGGGCCGGTATTTTTCATTTCCGAAAACTGCGTCAAATTGCATTTGATAAAGGGTCGCGATTTTCTGCGCTATTGAGGAAGTCATACACCCGGAAACTTGCAGGACCTTGCCCATGACAGCCCCCCGCTACCCGCGCGACATGATCGGTTACGGAGCGACACCTCCAAAGGCGAACTGGCCGGGCGGTGCCCGTATAGCGGTGCAGATGGTGCTGAATTACGAGGAGGGTGGCGAAAACAACATCCTGCATGGCGACGCCGCGTCCGAAGCCTTTCTGTCCGAGATCGTCGGCGCCGCGCAATGGCCGGGTCAGCGCCACTGGAACATGGAGTCCATTTACGAATACGGCGCGCGCGCCGGGTTCTGGCGGCTGCACCGGCTGATGAAGGACCTCCCCGTAACCGTTTATGGTGTAGCCACTGCGCTTGCCCGCTCGCCGGATCAGGTGGCGGCGATGAAATCGGCCGGCTGGGAGATCGCCAGCCACGGGCTGAAATGGGTCGAACACAAGGACATGCCCGAGGAGGAAGAGCGCGCCCAGATTGCCGAGGCGATCCGCCTGCATGCAGAGGTCACGGGCAGCCGCCCGCGCGGCTGGTATACCGGGCGCTGCTCTATGAACACGGTGCGCCTCGCCGCCGAGGCGGGGATGGATTACATCGCCGACACCTATGACGACGATCTGCCCTACTGGAAGCGGATCGGCGGGCGCGACCAACTGATCGTGCCCTATACGCTTGATTGCAACGACATGCGCTTTGCCACGCCGCAGGGGTTCAACTCGGGCGATCAGTTCTATGCCTATCTCAAGGACAGCTTCGACGCGCTCTATGCCGAAGGGGCAGAGGGCGCACCCAAGATGATGTCCATCGGCCTGCATTGCCGGCTTATCGGGCGTCCGGGCCGGGTGATGGCGCTGAAACGCTTCCTCGACTATGCGCGCGGACACGCGGACGTATGGTTCGCCACCCGCCTGCAAATCGCCGAGCACTGGGCGCGGGAACACCCGCCCGTGGACCGGGTGCGCCCGTCGGAAATGGACAGCGCCGATTTCGTGGCGGCCTATGGCGGCATATTCGAGCATTCCCCCTGGATCGCCGAACGTGCCCATGATTTGGAACTCGGCCCCGCCCATGACACGGCGGGCGGGCTGCACAACGCGCTTTGTCGCATGTTCCGCTC
Source organism: Ruegeria marina (assembly GCF_900101475.1). GTDB lineage: Bacteria > Pseudomonadota > Alphaproteobacteria > Rhodobacterales > Rhodobacteraceae > Ruegeria_B > Ruegeria_B marina. Next base: position 60,731 of record NZ_FMZV01000006.1, read on the forward strand.
GGCCAGCACCGAAGAGCGTATGGGCGTACTGACCGCCCACCCGGACCTGGCGGGCAAGCTGGCGCAGGCCAGGCGGCTGACGGCGGAAAGCACCTCGGAACAGGCATCGGCCGGGCTGGATGCATTGACGGACGAGGAACGCGCCACCTTTACCCAGCTCAATACGGACTACGTCGCGCGCTTCGGCTTTCCCTTCATCATCGCGGTGCGCGACCATGACAAGGCGTCGATCCTCGCCGCCTTCCGCCGCCGCATCGACAATGACCGCGAGACGGAATTCGCCGAGGCCTGCCGGCAGGTCGAACGCATCGCTGAATTCCGCCTGCGCGATGTGCTTCCGTCATGAACCGCCGGATCCTTACAGAGCCGATCACGGTGGAGGCTTTCGCCCCTTTCGGGGATCTTCTCGATATCGCGGGTGAACCCGACAGGATCATCAACCAGGGGCAATGCGGGCGCTATCACGATCGCGCGCGGCTCGATTTCTTCGAGGGCCGTGCGGGGATCAGCCTGTTCGACGCCAATCCGCGTGCGCTGCCCTATACACTCGACATGGTCGAACGCCACCCGGATGGCAGTCAGGCCTTCATCCCGATGAGCCACCAACCCTTTCTGGTGATCGTGGCGCCGGACGAGGGCGGCCGCCCCGGCAGGCCGCGCGCCTTTGTCACCGAAGCGGGGCAAGCGGTGAACTATCACCGCGGCACCTGGCACGGGGTGCTGACGCCGCTGGCCGCGCCCGGCCTGTTCGCGGTGGTCGACCGCATCGGCCCCGGCGCCAATCTCGAGGAATTCTGGTTCGACGATCCGTATGAGGTGGTCGCCGGATAGATGAAGCCGCCCGCACAAGAAGAGGCGGCAAGGCCCCCGTGAGATCCAACAGAGAGGACAGAGAGATCATGGCCGACACTTCGATAGGGACGTCGGAGCAACTCCGCGACCCGAACTACACCCCGCCGCTCGCCAAGGCGGTGCCGCTGGGTATCCAGCATGTCCTGGCGATGTTCGTCTCGAACGTCACGCCTGCAATCATCGTGGCGGGCGCCGCCGGTTTTGGTTTCGGCTCGAACTCGCCGGACTTTCCCGAACTTCTTTACCTGATCCAGATGTCTATGCTGTTTGCCGGTGTGGCAACGCTGTTGCAGACGGTGACCATCGGGCGGGTCGGTGCGGGCCTGCCCATCGTGCAGGGGACCAGCTTTGCCTTTTTGCCGATCATGATCCCGCTGGTCGCGGGCAAGGGGGTGGATGCGCTGGCGGCGCTCTTTGGCGGTGCGATCATCGGCGGGCTGTTCCATTTCTGCCTTGGGTTCTTCATCGGACGGATCCGCTTTGCCCTGCCGCCGCTGGTCACGGGACTGGTGGTCACGATGATCGGCCTGGCGCTGGTCAAGGTCGGCATCCAGTATGCCGCCGGCGGCGTGCCCGCCATCGGCACGCCGGAATACGGCTCGCTTCTCAACTGGTCGGCGGCATTGGTGGTGATCCTTGTCACGCTGGGGCTGAAATTCTTCAGCCGCGGGATGCTGTCGGTCTCGGCGGTGCTGATCGGGCTGATCGCGGGCTATGTCTATGCGCTGCTGGTGGGCATGATCAGTTTCGAGGCGATCGGCACCAGCTGGAGCCGCGCCGCCGGGTTCGCCCTGCCGGTGCCGTTCAAATACGGGTTCGAATTCTCGCTGGCCGCGGTGATCGGCTTTTCGATGATGGCGGTGGTCTCGGCCATCGAGACGGTGGGCGATGTCTCGGGTATTGCCAAGGGCGGTGCCGGGCGCGAGGCGACCGACAAGGAGATTGCCGGCGCCACCTATGCCGATGGTATGGGGACCGCGATTGCGGGTCTGTTCGGGGCCTTCCCCAACACCTCGTTCAGTCAGAACGTGGGCCTGATCGCCATGACCGGCGTGATGAGCCGCCATGTCGTCACCATCGGCGCCCTGTTCCTGATCCTGTGCGGGCTGGTGCCCAAGGTGGGCGCGATCATCCGCACCGTGCCTATCGAGGTGCTGGGCGGTGGCGTCATCGTGATGTTCGGCATGGTGGTCGCCGCCGGTGTCTCGATGCTGTCGGATGTGGACTGGAACCGGCGCAACATGGTGATCTTCGCAATTTCGCTGTCGATTGGCCTGGGCCTGCAACTGGAACCCGGCGCGGTGCAACACCTGCCCGATACCGCGCGGATCCTGATGACCAGCGGCCTGTTGCCGGCCGCCGTGATTGCCATTGTGCTGAATCTCGTACTGCCGCAAGAACTGGGCGAGGAAGCGACCGAGGAGGTCTCGGGCGGCATGGCCGGACACGGGCGCACGTAGGGCCGGACAGGAGGCGGGGCGCTCCCGCCTCTTTGCCCTGCATTACGGATGCAGGGCACAAGACTTGGGCCGGGCAGCGCGCGGGGAGGTCCGCGCGCTCAGCCCGCCATCAGGCGCGCCACATCCAGCATCCGCGCCGAAAACCCCCATTCATTGTCATACCATCCGAAGACGCGGACCTGACGCTCGCCGATCATGCGGGTTTCCGGCCCGGCGACGATCAGGGATTCCGGCCGCGCGCGCAAGTCTGAGGACACCAGAGGCCGATCGGTCCAGCCCAGCACCGGCGCGGCGGCCACAGCCGCACGCAGGGCGGCGTCGAATTCGGCCTCGGATATCGGGCGCTGCAACTGTGCCACGAGGTCCACCGCCGAGACGCTGGCCGTCGGAACCCGCACCGCCGCGCCTGAGATCCGGCCCGCCAGATGCGGCAGCACCGCGTCGATCAGGTGGGTGGCGCTGGACGTGGTGGGCACCATCGACAGCGCGCCGGCCCGCGAGCGCGCGGCATCGCCGCGCGGCGCGTCGACCATCGGCTGGCTGTTGGTGTAACAATGAATGGTCGTCATGTGGGCGCTGGCGATGCCTGCGATTTCGTCGATCACCCGCGCCAGCGGCGCCAGAGCGTTGGTGGTGCAAGAGGCGTTCGACACGATCCGGGCATTGCCCAGCCTGTCCTCGTTGGCGCCCAGCACCACGGTGATCTCGGCCGCCGGAGACGGCCCCGAGATCAGCACCTTGCCCGCCCCGGCCGAAAGGCCCCGCGCCGCAACGTCGGATGTGCGCGCGATCCCGGTGCAGTCGAGCAGCACATCCACCCCCGACAGGTCCACTCGCGCCAGGTCGGCGCTGTGGGCCACCGGGATCTCGACTCCGTCCACCACCAGGACCTGATCCCCGGTCGCGACGGTGCCACGCCAGGGGCCGAATGTACTGTCGTATTCGAAGAGATAGGCACAGGTATCGAGCGGTGCGATATCGTTGATCAGCGCGAGCTCTATATCCTTGGCCTGCGGTGCAGCCATCAGCTGCCGCAGGATGGTGCGGCCGATGCGGCCGAATCCGTTGATCGCGATTTTCATGCGCCAGCTATGGCAGTTGCGCTGACCGACCTCAATGCCCCGGCGGCGCTGGACTCAACGGCAAGTGACCCGGGCAAAGAACTGGCCGGAAATGTTCTGGTAGAGCGTGTTGCGATCCACCGTGCATCCGGTCGCCTGCTGGACGGCAGCAATCGCCTGATGGGTGCGCAGCCGGGCGGGCGGCCCATAGGGGTTGAGGTTGTTCCAGTCCCGCGTGGCGCGGTAGACGACCGGCTCCTGCGACACTTGCGTGACGGCCCAGGTCCGGTTCATCACCCGGACGGTGATCGTCTCGTCCTGCGCGATGGCGCTTGTTCCGAAGGTGGACAGGGCGACCAGTCCGACCAGGGCCGGACGCATCAGACGCACATTCATGGTAGGGCCTCCTGTGCAATGCGACTACCTGCCCTGATTTGAGCAGATCGCGCGCGTTCTGAGAAGCCCCGGTGGACGTATGTATGGTCCGGGCGGTGAAGGTTGGAGTTCTGGATCAGCGCCTGTCGCCACCGGTGACGCGCCCGAGAGACCGGCTTGCGGCCGCCCACCGGACAGCCGCCGCCTTTTTCCTCTGCCCTGCCTTACCGCCGGGGCAGCACCATGTGCCGGTTCACGTCCTTGTAGAGCAGGTAGCGGAACCGCCCCGGCCCCCCGGCATAGCAGGCCTGCGGGCAGAACGCGCGCAGCCACATATAATCGCCCGCCTCGACCTCGACCCAGTCCTGGTTCAGCCGGTAGACTGCCTTGCCCTCCAGCACGTAGAGCCCGTGTTCCATCACATGGGTCTCGGCAAAGGGGATCACCCCGCCGGGCAGGAAGTTGACGATATTGACATGCATGTCGTGGCGCAGGTCCTCGGGGTCGACAAAGCGCGTGGTCGACCAGCGCCCCTCGGTGCCCGGCATCTCGCGCGGGACGATGTCCTGTTCGCGGGTGACGAAAGGCTCGGGCCGGTCGATCCCCTCGACCGCCTCATAGGCCTTGCGCACCCAGTGGAACCGCGCCGCAGGTCCCGCATGGTTGTGCAACTGCCAGTCGCAGCCCGCTGGCAGGTAGGCATAGCCGCCGGGTTCGAGCACGTGATCGGCGCCCGCGATGGTCAGCGTTACCGCGCCCTCGACGACAAAGATCACACCCTGCGCGCCGGGATCGGTCTCGGGCCGGGAGCTGCCGCCGCCGGGCTGCACCTCGACGATGTAATGCGAAAAGGACTCGGCAAATCCGCTGAGGGGTCGCGCCAGCACCCAGACCCGCGTCCTGTCCCAGAACGGCAGGAAACTGGTGACGATGTCGCGCATCGTGCCCTTGGGGATCACCGCATAGGCGGTGGTGAACATCGCCCGGTCGGTCAAAAGCTGCTCTTGCCCCGGATGCCCGCCCTGGGGCGCGTAATAGTTGGGATGTGCCATCTGTGCCTCGTTCCTGTCTTGTCCGCCAATCTGGAACACGCGGTTCCCCGGTCCTAGGGTGAAAGGCCCGATAGGTTCATTCGGGATATTTTGAAGATGACGGCATAGTCCGGCCTCTTGGTCTGTGCTGCGGCGGCGTGTAACGATGGCCGCAGAGCTGAACCGATTTCGAGGACCAGATGAAACGCGCAATTCTCATTTTTCTGACCGCGACCGCCATGATCCTTGCCGCCGGGGCCGGCGCCAAACCGTTGTCGCGGATCATTGCCGAACTTGGCCTCTCACCCGAAGATTTCCAGCTGATGGGCGCGGCCTCGCGCCAACTGGTGGTCGATGACCGCCCGGTCGTGGGGCGCGAGGCGACATGGGAGAACGCCGCCACCGACTCGCGCGGGTCCGTGCGGGTTGACGCGGTGCAGGGCGATTGCGCCGTGCTGCATCACACGATCCACCCGACCGGAGCCGAGCAGGCCAAGCTGATTGGCACCCGCCTGTGCAAGGGTGCCGACGGCGTCTGGATGATGACGCCGTAAGGAAGGGCTCCGGGCCGGGTACTTCGGTGTCGTTCATTGCCCGCGCGAAGGCTTGCCGAGTTCGCGGATGACCTGTTCGGACATCTGCGCGGTGCGGGTATAGCGGCATGCCGGGCGCGAGATAACTGAGTGGAATGTCCTGCAAAGGCCCCATGTGAGCCTGCGGAAAACACACCCCCTTGTATTGCGGTGCCGTCTTATCCGTGCCGCAGAACAAGGGTCCGCGTTGCGCTGAAATCGTAAAGAGCGGCGAAGCCCTTTTCGCGCCCATGGCCCGACTTGCCGATGCCGCCGAACGGCAGTTCCACACCGCCACCGGTGCCGTAGCCGTTGACATAGACCTGCCCCGCCGCGATCTGGCGGGCGACGCGCAGGGCGCGGCTGCCATCGGCGGACCAGACCCCGGCGACCAGCCCGTAGTCGGTGCCATTGGCCAGGGCGATGGCCTCGGCCTCGTCCCGGAAGGTGAGGAGGGCGAGAATGGGTCCGAAAATCTCATCCTGGGCCATCGGGTGGTCGGGGGGCACGGGGCCGTAGAGGCGCGGCGGGATGAAATGGCCGCCCGCCGGGGCGCCTTCGGCGATCCGGCCCTCGGCGATGAGCGGGATGCCATCGGCCTCGGCCATGGCGCAATAGCGTTGGACGCGCCGGTGCTGGGTGAGGTTGATCACCGGACCGAGTTCGGGGTTTTGCGCGGGCGCTCCCGCGACCAGCCGGGAAAAGGCGGCCCCGAGGCGGGCGGTAAAGCCATCGGCAATAGCGGCATCGACCAGCACTCGGGACCCGGCAGAGCAGGTTTGCCCGGCGTTCTGGACGATGGCGGCGATGACCGCAGGGACGGCGACATCGAGATCGGCATCGGCAAAGACGATCTGGGGCGACTTGCCGCCAAGTTCGAGCGTGCAGCCGATATGATGGCGGGCGGCGGCGACCTGAACCAGGGTGCCGACTTCGGGACTGCCGGTGAAGGAAATGAAGTCGATCCCACGATGGGCGGTGAGCGCCGCGCCCGCGATCTCGCCCCGGCCGGGCACGACGTTGATGGCGCCGGCGGGAAAACCCGCCTCCCGTGCCAGTTCGGCCAGATGCAAGGCGGTGAGACAGGCATCCTCGGCCGGTTTCAGGACCGTGGCATTGCCCATGGCCAGCGCTGGCGCAAGGCTACGGCCGACCATCTGTGCGGGATAGTTCCAGGGGATGATATGGCCGGTGACGCCGTGCGGCACGTATTCGGTGCTGGCGTGCAGGCCGGGGCGCATCGGTATGGTGATGCCGTGCACCTTGTCGGCGGCGGCGCCGTAATATTCGAAATAGCGCGCGGCGGTGTCGATATCGCCCCGGGCCTGGTCCAGCGGTTTGCCGGTATCACGTGCCTCCAATCGGGAGAGATCGTCGCGATGTGTCTCGATCACCTGGCCCAGGCGCGAGAGCAGGCGGCCGCGTTCGGTGGCCGAAAGCCGGCCCCAGGGGCCGGACAGGGCCCGGCGCGCGGCACCGACGGCGGCATCGATATCTGCGGCGTTCCCGGCTGCGATGCGGGCAAAGACGGCACCCGTTGCCGGATCGGTCACGTCGAGCGACTTGCCTGAGGCGGGCGGGTGCCATTCGTTGTCGATGAACACGCCGTTGAAACGGGTGATTGGGTCGGCGGCGCCAGGCGTGTCATGCATTGTCATGGCTTGGCGCTGCCTTTCCGGTTGCGGGTCGTCAGATTTTGACGGTGACCGTCTTGAGGTGCGAATAGTGGTGGATCGCCTCGATCCCCTTTTCGCGGCCATAGCCCGAGTTCTTGTGCCCGCCAAAGGGCGTCTGCACCGACATCGTGTTCCAGACATTGACAAAGATCTGGCCCGCATCGATCCGGTCGGCCACACGCAACGCGCGGGAGATGTCGCGGCTCCAGAGCGTTCCGATCAGGCCGTAGTCGCTGTCATTCGCGATGCGGATCGCGTCTTCCTCGGTGTCGAAGGGGATGGCAACGAGTACCGGGCCAAAAATCTCTTCCTGCGCGATGCGCATGGAGTTGTCGACATCGGCATAGACCGTGGGCTGGATGTAGAAGCCGTTCTCCTGGCCTTGGACCTCGGCCACCGCGCCGCCGGTCAATACGCGGGCGCCATCCTCCTTGGCGACCTCGAAGTAGCCCTGCACGCGCTGGAACTGGGCCGGGGTGATGATCGGACCCAGCGTTTCGCCCGGGACGATGGATTCGGTGGCCTTGGCGACCTTTTCGAGGAAGGCATCATAGACGGAGCGTTGCACCAGAAGACGGGTGCCCGCCGAACAGACCTGCCCGCAGTTGAGTGTGAAGCCCTTGACCGCCTCGGTGGCGGCGGAATCCAGATCGGCGTCCTCGAAGACGATGTTGGCCGATTTGCCGCCCAGTTCCAGCGTCAGCGGGATGATCCGCTCGGCGGCGATGCGACCGATGGCGCGGCCGGTGGCGACCGAGCCGGTGAAGGCGACCTTGCGCACGGCCGGGTGGCTGACGATGGCTTCGCCGACCTCTTGCCCGGTGCCGAGGACAATGTTGATCACGCCCTTGGGGAACCCCACTTCACTGGCCATGCGGGCCATTTCGATAGTGGTGCGCGACGTGATCTCGGACGGTTTCGCCACCACCACGTTGCCGGCCACCAGCGCCGGCGCGATGGCGCGGGCGGCCTGGTTCAGCGGCAGGTTCCAGGGCGTGATGATGCCGATCACGCCAAAGGGTTCGCGCTTGGTAAAGACATGCTGGTCGGGGGCGACGTCGAGCACATCGCCGGTGGGGAGATAGACAAGGCTGCCGTAGAATTCGAAATACTGGGCGCTGCCCTCGATCTCGGCCAGGGCGCCGGCCATGGGTTTGCCGGTGTCAGCGCGTTCAAGTTCAGCGAGGCGGTCTTTCTCGGCACGCATCCGGGCTGCCATGGCGAGCATCAGGCGGCCACGTTCGGCGGCGTTGAAACGGCGCCAGCCATCGGCGGCCGCCTGGGCCGCGGCAACGGCGGCTGCGACATCCTCGGACGTGCCGGCGGCGACGCGGTGTGACGGTGCGCCGGTCATTGGTGAGACATTTTCGATATAGCTGCCGCCCGATGGCGCCGTCGAGGCACCATCAATCCAGTGGTCATAGGAGGCAAGCGCCGTGTTGGTCTTTGCTTGGGCTTGGGGGTTCATGTCTGGCCTCTCTGGAACTGGGCTCAAATGAATGGCATGGTCGCTTCGACCGAAGCGCGGCCCTTCTGGCGCTCGCGCCAGGCGGCGAGGACGGGCAGATCGGCCAGCCAGTTGCGGTCGGGGTAGCGGAAAACGATATAGTCGAGGGCGGTGATCGCGGCGATGTTGGCTATATCGGGCCGCTCGGCGAAATCGCGCGGCGGGTTGGCGTCCAGCCGGGCCAGCCCCTCGGCCATGGTGCGGAACCGCTTGGCGCCCACCATGTCCGTGTCGAACCCGGGCGCCGACTTGCGGCCGATGATGACGGCCGTGGCAGCCTCGGCCGCGCCTAGAGCCGGGGCGGCGATGGAAAGCGTTTCGGCAAGACCCTGGGCGGGGTAGATCGGCACGTCGGGCGCGATCTGGTCAAGATAGCGCAGGATCAGGTGGGCCTCGGCGATGGCGTGACCATCATCGGTGATCAGTGTAGGCACCCGGCCAGCCGGATTGGCGGCAAGGAAATCTGCGGGGTCGGCCCAGGGATCGACGATCTGGATTTCAACCTTTTCGGACAGGCCCTTTTCCTCGATCGCGAGGCGAACCAGTCGGACAAAGGGCGATGTGGTGTTGGCGAAAAGTTTCATCTTCGAGCCTCACTTGACTTTGAGCGTGATGCCGCCATCCACCACCAGTTCGATGCCGGTGATGAACTTGGCTTCGTCCGAAGCCAGGAAAACGCTGGCCCAGGCGACATCCCAAGCGTCGCCCATGTGGCCGAGCGGCACAAGGGCGTCACGCTGGCGGACCATCTCCTCGGTCGAGCCGTAGACATCGGTGACATTGCCCATGTGGATGAGCGGCGTATTCATCAGTCCCGGCAGGATCGAGTTGCAGCGGATGCCCTTGCGGCCATAGTTCAGCGCGATGTCGCGGCTGAAGGCGTTCACCGCTCCCTTGGAGGCCGAATAGGATATGCAGGAATAGCCCAGCGAGTGGGTGGAGGCGATGGAGCTGATGTTGATGATCGAGCCGCCGCCCTGGCGTTCCATGATCGGCAGGATGTTGCGGCAGGTCAGGTAGATCGACTTGACGTTGATATCCATCAGCCGGTCCCATTGCTGCTCGGTCAGGTCCTCGGGGCCGCCCGGATCGATGATGCCGACATTGTTGTGCAGCACGTCGATACGACTGAATTTCTCCATTGCCTTTTTGACGGCGGCTTCGACGTCGGCGGCCTTGGATACGTCGCAGACGGCGGTTTCGACGATCCCGCCCTCGTCGCGGATGATCTGGGCAGTTTCTTCCACCGCTTCCGATTTCAGATCGAGGGCGAACACCTTGGCGCCTTCGCGGGCAAAGGCAACCGCAGCGGCCTTGCCATTGCCCCAGCCGGGGCCGATCGAGCCTGCGCCGGTCAGGAAAACCACCTTGTCCTTAAGACGATCACCCATCTGACATTCTCCGTTCTCTTGCAATTGAGGTTGGGCCGACAATCCCGCCCGCCGCCTGTGTGCGCAAATATTGTTGTGGTCTAGGGGTGATAGTTATTTTTTATACCGGGCTGTCTATCGGGCAGAGCGGTCATGCGGCGGGATGGCGTGACGGGATAAAATCGCTTTTTTTCATGTGTTTGTTGTTTTTCGCGGTGAGCTGCCAGCTGGCCGATATAAGAAAATCATCTGAGGGACATGGGAAATCGCTATTTGTTGACTGCATATTACGCACCTCATCCTGCTGCCACCGGATCATGGGCGGTCGATGGAATCTGAACGTGCCGATCCTTCCGGACCAAGACAGTCACCTGGAGGAGACACATGAAACTCAAATCTCTCATCACGGCCGGGATGATCAGTGCGTCAGCGCTGGCACTTTCGTCCGCGGCATTCGCCGCCGACAAGACCGTGCGCATCGTCGGCTTTGGCGCCAGCTCGGGCGTTGTGGGCATTTTCGGTCAGAACTCGGGCGCGGCCATGAGCGCGGCGTTCGAGAAGATCAACGCGGAAGGCGGGATCACGCTGGCCGATGGTTCGAAAGCGATGATCGAAACCGAATACTATGACGACCGCTGCAATGCCGAGGAGGGCATTTCGGTCCTGCGCCGGATCGCCTCGACCGATGCACTGGTCGCCATCGGTCCGACCTGCTCGAACGTGGCAGAACCGCTGTTCGGCATCCTGCAGGCCAAGGTTGACGACGCTGGCGATACCGGTCTGCAATTCCCGGTCTTCACCGACGTGGCGATCAAGGGCGGGCTGGCCGGTATCTCAGAATGGGTGTTCCGCAACACGCCGTCCGAGGCCAAGATGTATGATGACCTGTTTGCATGGATCCGCGAGACCTATCCCGATGCCAAGACCATCTATGGCGGCGTGGAAGAGGACTTCGCCCATTCGCGTTTCACCTGGTATTCGGTGATGAAAACCGCCGCTGAAGCGCATGGTTTCGAACTGGTCGGCGAGGCGCAATGGCTGCTGAACGACACCAACTTCTCGAACCAGGCGCGCGGCATGCGCCGGGCCGAACCGGACGTGGTGGCGATCTCGGCCCATCCGTTCACTTCGTGCGGGATGCTGCGCGAGATGGCGCGGCAGAAGATCCAGCCCAAGGTACTCGTTGGCCTGACCTCGTCGTCGAGCCTCGAGACGCTTTCGGGCTGCGCCAACGAGGCACAGGGGATCATCATCCCGACAAGCTTTGCCCCGGTGAATGACGAAGCGAAAGCCGCGGCTGAGGCGGTTGCCGCCAAGGGCGGTGCGTTGGACCTGCACAGCGCTGCGGCCTGGGAAAACGCCATGATCCTGCGTGACGTGATCAATGCCGCCGGCATCGAAGGAACACCCGACACGCTGGAAGCCGACCGCCGCAAGATCCGCGACGGGCTGGCTGCGCTGACCACCGCGCATGGGCTGTTGGGAGAGAACAAGCGGATGCCCGATGGCGAGGCCGTGAAGCCCTATGTCTTCGTGCATGCCCAGGGCAACGCCTGGGAAGTCGTTCACAACCCCGGCAGCTGAGCCGGATCGGCGGCGCGCGCGGAACCTCGTGCGCGCCATTCCCGCCAGTGCCCGGGCTGCCCCTGCTCCCCTGCGAAAACCGGCGCGGCCCGGGCCTCCTAAACGAGCGCCACAATGGATTATTTCTTCATCATCGATTTCGTGCAGTCGCTGGCCGATGGCCTCCTGTTCGGAACCACCTACGCGCTGATCGGGATCGGGTTCACCCTGATCTTCGGTGTGATGCGCAAATTGAACCTGGCCTATGGGGCAGCCGCCCTGGCGGGAACCTATGTGGGTCTTGGATTGTTCCTGACCTTCAACGCGCCGCCCTTCGTGGTGTTCCTGGCCTCTGCCATCGGGGCCGGTTTGATCGGCCTCGTGGTCTATTACTGCTGCTTCAGGTTCACGCCCGAGGCCCATCCCATGGCGTCGCTTCTGGCGTCGGTCGGGATGCTGCTGTTCCTTGAGGAAATGATGACCCATGTCAGCCACGGCATGCCACATCCCTACCCGTCGGTACTGAGCGGTGCGACGCTGGAACTGGGGGATATCTGGATCCGGGGCGACCTGCTTTTCGTGTTCGGCATCTGCGTCGTGGCGATGGCGCTCCTGTTCTGGCTGCTCTACCGCACGCCGCTGGGCCTGGCCACGCGGGCCGTGTCGCAACAGCCGCGCGCCGCTCAACTTTGCGGTATCGACAGTGCTCGTGTGAATGCGCTGACATTTGTTATCGCCGGTGTTCTGGGCGGCACGGCCGGGGCCATGACCGCCGCCGCCGTCGGGATCCTGTCGCCGATCATCGCGACCGGGCTTACCGTCAAGGGGCTGATCGTCGTTGTCATCGGCGGTCTGGGCTCGATCCCCGGCGCGATCATCGGCGGACTTCTCGTCGGTGCCGCCGAAAACATCTTCCTGTTGCTGCGCGGAGTCACCGAGCGCGACATCTACGTGATGCTGCTGCTCTTCCTCTTCCTCACACTGCGTCCCGGTGGCCTATTCGGCTCGGCCGCCACGCGCGATTGATCGGAGGCCCCGATGGATTTCTATTTCGGACTCTTGCAGATCTTCGGCGTGCACACGCTGCTCGGTCTCTCGGCCTATGTGGTTTTGCTGACCGGGCAGGTCAGCATGGCGCAGGCGGGCTTCTATGCGATTGGCGCCTATACCGCCGGAGCCGGCACCGCGATGTTCGGCATCCACATCCTGCCCGCAATCATCGTGGCCGGGCTGGTGACGGCGGTGATTGCCTGCATCGTCGGGTTCCCGGCTCTCAGGGTAAAGGGGTTGATGCTGGTCGTGGCGACGCTCGCCTTTGGCGAGATGGTGCGGCTCTTCTTCTTCAACCTGACATGGCAGGTTGATCGCGGCGGCGAGTTGGTTGGCCCGAACGGCGCCGAAGGTTTCCGTTCGATCCGCTACTTCCCCGAACATGGCTGGGAGGTGTGGCATGTGACGGCGTTCATCTGGGCCGTGGTGATCGTGGTGATGGTCGCGCTGTGGTGGGTCGACCGGACCCGTGCGGGTGCCGTGCTGCGCGCCGTCGGCCATGACGAAACCGCCGCGCAGTCGATCGGGCTGAACCTGACGGCGGTGAAAGTGGGCGCGATGACCGCCGGCGGCTTCATCGCGGGCCTGGGCGGCGGTATATATGCCCATACGGTGACGCATATCGAACATGGCGTGTTCGGCGTTCTGCTGGCTACTTTTGCCATCGCCTATCCGATCCTTGGCGGGCTCGGGTCGGTCTTTGGTACCGTGATCGCGGTGCTTTTCATTCAGGGGTTCCTGATCGAAGGACTGCGCTTCCTTGGCGACTGGCGGTCGCTGCTCTTTGGCGCGCTGATCGTGCTGGCGATGAACCTGCGGCCGACCGGCCTCTTGGGCGAACATGCGCCCCGCTGGTTCCGGCGCCGCAAGACCGGCTCCGAACCCCTCGAACTGAAGGAAGCCAACTGATGCTGACGCTGGAAAACCTTTCGAAGCTTTTCGGCGGTGTGCGCGCGGTCGACGATGTCAGCCTGACGATCCGCGAGGGAGAGATATTCGGCCTGATCGGCCCCAACGGGTCGGGCAAGTCAACCACGATCAACCTCATCACCGGGCTTTATACACCGACGACGGGCAAGGTGACGCTGGATGGCCACGACCTGACTGCGATGGCGCAACACGAACGCACCTCGATGGGGGTGGCGCGGACGTTCCAGAACATCCGCCTGTTCGGCAACCTGACTGTGGCGCAGAACCTTTGGGTGGCGCAGAACGGGCACGAACAACGCCGGGCGCATTTCCTGGCGCGCTGGTTCAAGGCGGGCGGCGAGCACGGACCGGATATCGAGGAACTGCTGCGGTTCTCGCAGCTGCATTCCAAGCGCGACCTGCAGGCCAATGCGCTGTCCTTCGGCGAGATGCGGCGGCTGGAAATGGCCCGTGCGCTGGCCTCGAACCCCAGGGTCCTGCTGCTCGATGAGCCGGCGGCCGGTGCCAGCCAGGAAGACGCGCAACTCTTGGCCGAACGCATCCGCGCGGTGCGCGACCGCGGCGTCACGGTTCTTCTGATCGAGCACATGATGGAACTGGTTATGGGCATCACCGACCGGATCGCGGTGCTGAATTTCGGCCGCAAGATCGCCGAGGGCAGCCCGGCCGAGGTGCAAATGAACGAGGATGTACGCGCCGCCTACCTGGGTGGCAGCCACAAGAACGAGGAGCTGGTTCATGCTTGAGATCCGCGACATTCACACCTCTTATGGCAAGATCGCGGCGCTGAAAGGGGTTTCGCTCGATATCGCCGACGGCGGGCTGACCTGCCTGTTGGGGCCGAACGGTGCTGGCAAGACGACCTTGATCTGGACCATCGCCGGCATCCTGAAGGCGCGGGCCGGGTCAATGAAGCTCGACGGCGAGGAAATCGCGGGGCTGCGGGCGCCGCAGATCGTCGGCAAGGGGATCGTGACCGTGCCGGAAAACAGGCTGGTGTTCCCTGAAATGACCGTCAGGGACAATCTGATCGCCGGTTCGTTCAGCCGCCGCAAGGACAAGGGCGGCGTGGCGCGGGACCTGGAAGAAGTTCTGGAACGGTTCCCGCGTCTGCGTGAGCGGGCGAACCAGGATGCCGGTACGCTGTCGGGCGGTGAGCAACAGATGCTGGCCGTTGGCCGGGCGCTGATGGCCCGGCCCAAGATTTTGCTGATGGATGAGCCGTCAACCGGTCTGGCCCCGATCATCGTCGAGGAAATCTTCCAGATCATCGGTCAGCTGCGCGATGAAGGAAAAACCATCTTCCTGGTCGAGCAGAACGCCCATATGGCCTTGGATTATGCCGATCATTTCTACCTGCTGGAACAAGGGCATGTGACCTTTGGCGGAGTGCCGGGCGAAGTGGACCACGACGAGTTGATCCAGCGCGCTTATCTGGGTGCGCGCAAGGCGAGCTGAGCGAGGCCGGGCCGTGCTACTCGACCTTGTACAGAACACCGTGGATGGGCTGGCCGTCGGTGCGGCCTACGGATTGCTGGCATTGGGTTTCACCCTCATCTTTGGCGTGATGCGGCGGCTGAACATCGCGTTCGGGCCGTCGATCATGATCGGGATCTTTGCCGGTGCCTGGCTGCACGCGGAATGGTCGGTGGGGATGGTGCCGGTGTTCCTGGCGGTGCTGGCAGGCGCGGTGATAACGGCGGCCTATGTCGAGCGGATATCCTTTGCCGCTATCCGGGGAGATGCGGCGCTGGCCTCGATGGCGTCGAGCTTTGCCATCTGGATGCAGCTGGAAGAGGCCGTGGCGCGCGTGTTTCCCGGCCGGACCTATGGCTTTCCCACTTTTGACGGGATGCCGATGATCGAGATCGGGCCGGTGCTGCTGAGGCCCGAGTACCTGGTCATGCTGGTCACGGCGGCGGCGCTGGTTGCGGCGCTGCAATGGGGGCTTGCGCATACGCGGTTCGGGCTGGAGTTGCGCACGCTGGCCGACCGGCCCGAGGCGGCGCGGGTTTCCGGTGTGAATGTGGCGCGGGTGGCGTTCCTGACCTTTCTTCTGGCCGCTGCAATCGGCGGCATCGCCGGCTTCCTGATTGCGGCGGCGGATGGGCAGATCACGCCCAAGATCGGATTGTGGGCGACGATTAAAGGGCTGATCGCCATGGTGATCGGGGGCCTCGGATCGCTGCGCGGCGCGCTCATTGGCGGGCTGGTTCTGGGCGTGGTCGAGGCTAATGCACAATGGTTCCTGGGCGCCGCCGGGCGCGAGATGACGACCTATGCTCTCTTGTTTCTGGCGCTGGTGCTATTGCCTGCGGGGCTGGCCGGGCGCACCGAGGCCGGCGCCCGGGCCGAGGCCGAGCGAAGGCTCTGAGCGATGGACTCCTACACGATCTCGGTGCTGTCGAATATCGGGCTGTTCTCGTTCCTGGCCATCTCGGCCTGGATATTGCTGATCGCGGGTGAGATCAGTTTCGGGCAACAGGCCTATTTCGCACTTGGGGCCTACGGCGCCGGGATTGCCACGGCGGTTTGGCAATGGCCCTTCGCACTGGGGCTGGGGTTCGGTATCGTTCTGGGCGCCGGAATCGGCGCGCTGGTGGCGTGGCCGGCGATGCGGCTCACCGGGGTGCATTTCGCGATTGCGACCTTGGCCTTTGCCGAGTTCCTGCGCAGCGGGCTGAACATCTTTCGCTACCGGCGCGAGGTCGGGGGCTATCTGACCGGGCCGGACGGCGCCAACGGGTTTCGCGATATCCGTTGGGCCTATGAGGCGGGGGTTGAGCCTCTGGGCTATCTGATCCTGATCGGTGGGTGCCTGCTGTCCGTCATCGCTCTGGTGGCCTGCCTGGCGCGGGGACGTGGCATGGCGCTCCTCCGGATCGTAGGAGAGGACCCGATCCTGGCCGCGATGCAGGGGATAAGCGTGGCGCGCGTGCGCATCGGCGCGGCGGCGCTGGCGGGCGGGGTCGCCGGGTTCGGCGGCGGGCTTTATGCCCATATGGCGACCTATGTGGAGCCGGCGCAGTTCGGAGTGATGCCGGGCGTACATGCGCTGGCCTATGGCCTGATCGGCGGGCTGGGCACCGTGTTCGGGCCGATCCTGGGGGTGCTGGTGGATATCGGTGCGCTGGAATCCCTGCGCGTCTTTTCTGGTTACCGGATGATCGTGTTCGGCGGGCTGGTGGCGCTGGTGTTGATCGTGCGGCCACGCGGGCTCCTCGACGAGGCGGCGCTGCGGCGGGGGTTGGCATGGCTGCGGCGCTAGAGATTTCCGGACTGACCCGCCGGTTTGGTGGTGTGACCGCTTTGGCGGGGGTGGATCTGAGCCTGCTTCCGGGCGAGGTGCTGGGCCTGATCGGACCGAACGGATCTGGCAAGACATCGCTGTTCAACGTGCTGAGCGGGCATTACGCGCCGGATGCAGGGGCCGTGCGGCTCGATGGCCGCGACATTGCTGGTTGGGCGCCGCGCCGGATCGCACGGGCGGGCGTGACCCGGAGTTTCCAGAACCTGCGGCTGCTCAAGCGGTTGTCGCTGTACGAGAATCTGCGCGCGGCGACCCATTCGGCGGCGTCAGGGCGCGAGTTGTTCTGGCAAAGCCGGGCGGCGAAGCGGCGTGAGCGTTCACAGCTGATGGATCTGCTGGCGCTCTTTGGCCTGGAGGACAAGGCCGATGACGCGCCGGGTGCGCTGACGCTGGTCGAGATGCGGCAACTGGAGATCGCGCGGCTGTTGGCGGCGCGGCCTCGGTTGGTGCTGCTGGACGAGCCCGCGGCGGGGATGACGCCCGCCGAGACGGCGCGGATCAGCAGGATCATCGCCGAACATGTCCTGCCCGGACGCAGCGTGATCGTGATCGAGCACAAGATGCCGCTGATCACCGCGCTTTGCCGGCGCATCGCGGTGCTGCAGGCGGGGGTCAAGATCGCCGATGGCCCGGCGCGGGCAGTGCTGGACGACCCGCTGGTGCGGCAAAGCTATTTCGGGTCGCGGCCATGCTAGAGTTGTCGAACCTCTGCGTGCGTTATGGTCACATCCGGGCTTTGGAGGGTGTCTCGCTGACGCTGAAGGCGGGCGAGGCGCTGGCGGTGGCGGGCATGAACGGGGCCGGGAAGTCCTCGCTCGTGCGGGCGATCTGCGGGCTGGTTCCCGTGCGCGAGGGACAGGTGCGGCTGGACGGACAGGCGATCACCGGGCGGCCCCTGCACCGGCTGGAAGGTGTGGCGCTGGTGCCCGAGGGTCGCGTGTTGGCGCCATCTCTGAGCGTGAGCGAAACGCTGTGGCTGGGCGCGGGGCGGGTTTCCGCGCGCACCCTGGCCGCGCGGCGCGATGGCGTTCTGGCTCGGTTCCCGGAACTGGCCGGGCGGCTCACCCAGCGTGCCGGCACGCTGAGTGGTGGCGAGGCGACGATGCTGGCGCTGGCGCGCGGGCTGATGGCCGCGCCACGCATTCTGATACTGGACGAGCCGTCTCTGGGCCTGTCACCTGCGGCGACGGCGCGGGTATTCGATACGCTGGCCGAGCTGCGGCAAGACGGGATCGGTGTCTTGATCGTCGAGCAGAACCTGCATCTGGCGCTGGGCTTTGCCGACCGGTTCCTGCTGTTGCAGCACGGGCGCCCGGTGGGCGAAGGGAGTACTGCCGAGGCCGACCGCTCCGCCGGGCTGGAAGAACTGTTGCTTGGACATTAGAAACGAGGAGAGGGCGCATGTCGAAACCTGTTCTGATAGCCTGGTTCCTGGCCGTGACAGCCAGTCCGGCACTGGCCGACCGGATGCTGGCCGAGGTGGATTGCACAGCCACCGAAACGGTTTTTGCCTATGATTGCGCGATACACCTGTCGCAGGCCGGGGCGCCGGTCGAAGGGGCGGAGTTTACCGTGAAGGCGGACATGCCCGAGATGCCGATGGCCCATAACCTCGCGCCGGTGGCGGCGGTTCCGGGGGGCGAACCGGGCAGCTACACTGTGCCGCTGACCATCGAGATGTTCGGGCGCTGGATGCTGCGGCTGGAAGTGAACGCCCCACGCCGCGACGTGATCGTCCTGGATCAGGAGTTCATACCGGGTCAGGGCGCCCGGTGCGATGATAACACCAAGGCGGATCATGCAGGTCATGCCCGCCACACCGGCATGACGCACTGCAACTGAGCGCCGATCAGCGCGCCGCCGGATCGAAGGCCTGCCAGATGCCGCGCGCCACCAGATCCCGGATGACTTCGAGCGTTATCCGTTCAAGTTCGAGGCTTGCACGGGTGACCGGCCGGGCCGGGTTGCGCACGAGGTAGACCGGCCGCACCATCGCCGGTTTCACGATAGGGGCCATGATCAGTTCGCCCCGCTCGACGAAATCGATGGCGGCGGCGGGGGCGAGGATGGTGTAGCCGCTGCTGCGCGAAACCATGATCTTGATCTGCGCCAATGCATCCATTTCGGTGGCCACATTCAGGCTTACGCCCTGGCCGCGGGCAAAACGGTCGATCATGCTGCGCAGCCCGTGATGCGGCGAGGGCAATACGAGTTCGACTTCGGCCAGATCGGCGAAACGCACGGGGCTGCCGGCGCGGCTGTGGAAGGGCCAGGCATCGGGGGCCGAGAAGAAGTGCAGCTCTTCCGTCATCAGTTGGCGATGGCTCAGATGGCCGACCGAGGCGATGTCGTAAAGCATGCCAAGGTCGATGGACTGGTCTTCGAGCCATGTCTTGATGAAACCGCTCATCGCGTCGATGGCGCGCAGGCGGACCTTGGGCAGTTCCAGCCTTACGGTTTCTGCCAGCGGCACCGAAAGCACCATGGCGATGGAACTGGGCAGGCCGAAGCTGACCTCGCCTTGCGGTTCACTGCCGCTTTCACGGACGGCGGCGCGGGTACGTTCGAGCGCCGCGATCACCTCGCGCGCGTGGCTGAGCAGGACCTCGCCCGATTCCGTAAGGGACACGCCGCGGGGGCTACGATCGAGAAGGGTAACGTCAAGTTCGCGTTCGAGAGCGATCACATGCTGCGACAGCGATGGTTGGGCCACGTTCACGCGCTGGGCTGCGGCGGAAAGCGAACCTTCCTCGGCGATGGCGACGAAATAGCGGAGTTGACGGATATCCATCGCTTGTCCTTGACCGGTGCCATCCCTGCTTCATACGCAAAACCTCTGACAGGCAGAGATGAATTGTCGTCAAATGCCAGTAAGCGCCGGGCTTTTATCGGTGTCAAAACTTTTTCCTATGACGGGCGGAGTGAATGCATATTACCGACGCTTCGGGAAACCCTGTTATCGAAAGGCAATGCGCCGCGACTGCGCTGTCCGCGCCGCTGTCATCACTGGACCCAGCGGAGAGGAGCCGCCCCATGACCGACATCATCCTGCATCACTACGACCTGTCCCCGTTCTCCGAAAAAATTCGGCTGGCGCTGGGGTACAAGGGGCTGCCGTGGAAGTCGGTCAAGGTCGAGGCTGTTCCGCCCCGTCCGCTGCTCGACGCTCTGACCGGCGGCTATCGCCGGGTGCCGGTAATGCAGATCGGCGCCGACATCTATTGCGACACCGAGGTCATCTTTCGCGCGCTGGAACGTATCCAGCCGCAGCCCAGCCTCTATCCGGCCGGCGAGGGTATCGCCAAGGCGCTGTCGTTCTGGTGGGACCGCGCGACCTGGAAACCGGCCATCGGCATCCTGGTGGATTACATCGGCGAGCATCTGCCCGAGGAGTTCCTGCGCGACCGCAAGGACCATTACCTGGGCTATGACATTTCCAAGTCGGCAATGGCGCCGATGCTGTCGGCCTATGTGCAGCAGATGACCGCCTTCGGGGAATGGCTCGCCTCGATGCTGGCCGAGAATGGCGATTACCTGACCGGCCAGGCGGTAAGCGCGGCCGATATCACCTGTTATCATTCGCTGTGGCTTTTGCGCGCGAATTGCGGGGCCGAGGCGATTGATGCGCAGTTGCGGCTGAGCCCCGCCGTGACCGCCTGGATGGACCGGATCGCCGCGATCGGCCACGGCACGCCAACCGAGATGACGCCGGAGGAGGCGCTGGCGGTGGCCAAGGAGGCCGAACCCGCCGACAG
The DNA here is from genome assembly GCF_900101475.1 of Ruegeria marina. GTDB lineage: Bacteria > Pseudomonadota > Alphaproteobacteria > Rhodobacterales > Rhodobacteraceae > Ruegeria_B > Ruegeria_B marina. Next base: position 81,243 of record NZ_FMZV01000006.1, read on the forward strand.
CTTTGCCGCCGACGCCGATCCGACCGGGCTGAAACCCGGCCAGGCGGTGACGGTCACACCCGACGACAATGCCAAGGTGACCGTCGCTGGAACGCTGGTCGCCGTTGACGCGCAGGAGATCGTGATCGCCCGGCAAAGCTCCGAGGCGGGTACGCACCACATCCATTTCCCGCGTGCCGGTTTCGAGGTGTTCGCTGCACCCGCCGACGCGCAAACCGCAGCCTGAGACCCGAAAAGGTCCTCGTAATGAAGGATATCGACATGACCGAAACGACCACGATCGAAGCGAACCGCAAACGCGCCAAGGATTATTTCAAGGCATTTGCCACCAAGGACCGGGCATGGCTGGAGGCCAACGTGGCCGCGACCTATATCCGCAACGACTCCACGCTGCCCTTCGAGGTGGTCGGCCCCGAAGGCGTGCTGCAACTGGGCGACCTGCTGCTCGGCGCCTTTTCTGAGATCGAGCTCGACGTGCAGGATACCGTGGCCGAGGGAGACAAGGTGCTGGTTCGGTTGCAGTTCCGCGGGGTCCATTCCGGGCCGTTCGGTGACTACCAGGCGACGGGCAAGCGGTTCGACGTGGCCGTGCTGGACCTGTTCCGGATGGAGAACGGCAAGATCGCCGAGCAATGGCCCGCCATCGACAACATCGGCCTGCAACAGCAGATCGGCATGCTCTGAGGAAGATGGCAGGATGCGTCTGAACGGAAAGACCGCGATCGTCACCGGCGGTGGCGCCGGGTTCGGGGCCGAGATTGCCCGTGTGTTTGCCCGGGAGGGGGCCAGGGTCGTGATCCTGGACCTGAACGGCGCGGCGGCCGAGGCCACTGCAGCCGAGATCGGCGCAGCGGCGCTGGCGGTGGCGGGCGACGTGACCAGAGCGGCGGATATCGATCGCGCGGTACACGAAGCTCGACGCTTTGGCGGCCGGGTGGACATAGTGGTCAACAACGCCGGTTGGACGCATCGCAACAAGCCGATCCTGGAGGTCACGGAAGAAGAATTCGACCGCGTTTATGCAATCAACGTGAAATCGATCTTTCACATGACCAATGCCGTGGTGCCGGTCATGCGGGCGCAAGGCAGGGGGGTGATCCTGAACATCGGGTCGACGGCGGGCATTCGCCCGCGTCCGGGCCTGACATGGTACAACTCGACAAAGGGAGCAGTGAACCTGCTGAGCAGGTCGATGGCGGTGGAACTGGCGCCTGACGGCATCCGGGTGAACTGCGTGGCCCCGGTGATGGGCGCGACCGGCCTTCTGGAATCGTTCATGGGCGTGCCCGACACGCCCGAGAACCGCGCGAAATTCATCGCCACCGTACCGCTGGGCCGGCTGGCCGAGCCGCGCGACGTCGCCGGGGCTTGTCTCTACCTCGCTTCCGACGATGCCGAGTTCATCACCGGCACAGTTCTGGAAGTGGACGGTGGGCGCACGGTCTGAGGTCTGGCCGATGCGCACGCCTGTCACATATCTCTTCGTTCCCGCCGACCGGCCCGAGCGGTTTGCCAAGGCGATGGGATCCGGCGCGGATCGGGTGATCCTCGACCTGGAGGATGCCGTGCGCCCGGAGGCCAAGCCCGCGGCGCGGGCGGCGATACGGGCCGCCGCGCTGGACTGGCCCCGGGTGGTGGTTCGGGTCAATCCCGCGACGACGGAATTCATCGCCGATGACCTGTCTGCGGTGGCTGCAACGGGGGCTATGGCGGTGATGCTGCCCAAAGCGGAAGAACCGCGCGAAGTGGCCCGCGTGCGCGACGCCATCGGGAGGGAAATCGAGGTGATCCCGCAAATCGAAACGGCACTTGGACTGGAGCGGGTCGATGCCCTGCTGGGGGCGCAGGGCGTGCGGCGGGTGGCATTTGGCCATCTGGACTACGCGCTCGACCTGGGTTGCGTGCCCGAATGGGAGGCGCTGACGCTGGCGCGGCAACGGCTGGTCTGGCGGTCGCGCCTGGCGGGGCGCGATGCGCCGGTCGACAGTGTGACGCCCGAGTTGGATCCTGCCCGCGTGGCCGAGGACACGGCGCGGGCCAAGGCGCTGGGTATGGGGGGCAAGCTGTTGATCCATCCGGCTCAGGTTGCGCCCTCTGCAGAAAGTTTCGCCCCGACCGAGGCGGAACTGGCCTGGGCGCGCAGGGTTCTGGCAGCCGTGGCCGCTGGCGCTGGCGCGATCGCTGTTGATGGCCGAATGGTCGACAAACCGGTCGAAGACGCGGCGCGCCGTATCCTCGATCTTTCCCCGAACGCCCAGGAGCATGTGTGAAATGCTGGATCTTCCCCGTACCCTGGCCGGCTATGGCCGCCTGCGCAGCCCGGACACGACCGAAACGCTGAGCCGCCGGTTGACCCGCCGCAACAAGATCCTGCCGGATCTCGATGCGGCCCTGTCCGCCTGTGAACTGAAGGATGGCGACACGATTTCCTTCCACCATCACCTGCGCAACGGCGATGGCGTGCTGAATGCGGTGATGGAGGCGGTGGCGCGGCGCGGGCTCCGAGGCATCCATGTCGCTGCGACCTCGATCTTCCCGGTGCATGCGCCGCTGGTCGAGCATATCCGAAATGGAACGGTGCGACGGATATCGGCCAACTTCATCTCTGGTCCGGTGGGCGAGGCGGTGAGCGCCGGGGCGCTGGAGGAACCGGTGATCCTGCGGACCCATGGCGGACGGGCGCGGGCGCTGGACCAGGGCGAGCTGAAGGTCGATGTCGCCTTCGTGGCGGCGCCCGCGGCGGATGAGCTGGGCAATATCAGCGGCCGGATCGGGCGGGCGGCCTGCGGTACGATGGGCTATCCGTTATGTGATGTCGAGGTTGCAGCCCGCGTGGTGGCGGTAACCGACAGCCTGATGCCCTTTCCCTGCGGGCCGGTGGACATAGCCCAGGACAAGGTTGATCACGTGGTCGTCGTTGGATCGATCGGTGATCCGGGCGGGATTTCGTCAGGGACGACCAGACCGGCGGAGGATCAGCTTGGGCTGGCTATCGGTGAAACCGCCGCGGCGGTGATCGCGGCCAGCGGTTTCTTGGAAGACGGGTTCGCGTTCCAGACCGGGGCCGGGTCGATCTCGCTTGCCACCGCGGCGGCGGTTGGGCGCGAGATGGCGCGGCGCGGGATCACCGGCAGTTTTGCCGCAGGGGGGATCACCGGTTTCCATGTCGACATGCTGGAGGCCGGTCTGTTTCGCAACCTGATGGACGTGCAATGTTTCGACCAGGCTGCCGTGCGGTCCTATCGCGATGACGCGCGGCACCTGTCGATGTCGGCGGGTGTCTATGCCGCGCCGCATATCGGGGGGGCCGTGGTGGATCGGATCGACACGGTGGTTCTGGGCGCGGCCGAGGTGGACCTGAATTTCAACGTCAACGTCACCACCAAGGCGGGCGGCGTGATCATCGGCGGGTCGGGCGGGCATGCCGATACCGCTGCGGGTGCAAGGATGAGCGTGATCACCACGCGGCTGAATGCGGCCGGTTATGCGAAGATCGTGCCGCAGGTCGGCACGCTGACGACGCCGGGCGCGACGGTGGACGTCGTGGTGACGGATGGCGGCATCGCGGTGAACCCGGCACGGGGCGATTTGTGCGAACGTTTCCGCGCAGCCGGTTTGCCGGTTTTAAGCATCGAGGAACTCGGGGCGCGGGCCGCCGACGCCGCGACGCGGGCCGTACCGGCCCGAGCGGATGGGCGGGTTGTCGCCGTCTCGGAATACCGCGACGGATCGGTCACCGACGTGGTGCGGCAGATCGATCCCGAAAGGCTCTAGGTAATCATCCGACCGGTGAGCACGACCTTTCCCCGGGCACCGGGGCGCAGCACGTCACGCTGGGCCTCGGCTGCCTCCGCCAGCGGATAGGTGCGGTTCACCACCGGACGCAGACTGCCATCCGCAAGACCCGCGCCGATATCGGCGAGCGTGTCCAGCACCCGCGTGCGGGGTGCGTTCCATACGGCGGTTCCCGCGATATCAAGCTCCTTCATCATCGCGACACGCGGCGAGATCACGATTTCTCCGCGGCACCCGACGATCACGATTCGCCCGAACGGGGCGGCAAGGTCCATGTCGGCGGCAAGGTTTGCGTTGGCGAGCATTTCGAGGATCAGCGCGGGGCCCTCGCCGCCCGTCGCGCTTCGGACCTGGTCAAGGTATCCCGGCCGGGAATGATCGACCGCGACTTCTGCACCCTGTGCGCGAACGAGGTCGAGGCCCGCGGCGCTGCCGGCGCTGCCGATCGCGCGCATCCCGGCACGATGGGCAAGCTGGATTGCCGCGGTGCCGACTGCACCGCTGGCGCCATGGATGAAGACGGTCTCGCCCGCCTGCGCTCGGCCCCGGGTGAAAAGGGCAAGATGAGCGGTGACATAGGGCACGCCGATTGCTGCGGCCTCGGCGAAGCCGACGTTCTCGGGCAATGGCAGAATGTTTTCCGCCGGGCGCAGCACGTATTCGGCATAGCAGCCCGAGAGGTCGCGACCCAGCGCGGCGCTGACGAAAACGCGGTCGCCGGGGGCGAATTTTTCCACCTGCGGTCCCACTGTAGCGACCACACCGGCACAATCGCCGCCGGGAATGTAGGGAAGATCGGGGGTGATGGCGTAATTTCCCGTCAGCATATAGGTATCGGCCGGGTTGACACCGGCGGCCTTCATTTCGATCAGCACCTGGCCCGGGCCGGGTTCAGGCGCGGGGATTTCGTCAAGGACAAGGGTTTCGGGGCCGCCGAAGGCATGGGCGCGGATGGCTTTCATCGCTTGGTTCCTCAGCACCGGTCGGATGTCCAGGTGGCAAAGGGCGAGAGCGCGGCGAGGTCCGGTTCGGTACCGAGCCCGAGGCCGGCGGGCAAGGGGACCGTGCCTTCGCTTACAGGCAACAGATCGCCGACAATCAACTCGCGCCCTGCATTCGGATGGCAATCCATCTCGAGATTTCCCTCTCCACCGGCAGCCGCCAGCGCGTGGAGAGACGAGAGACTGGCAATGCCGCCGCCGAAGACATGCGGGCAGTAGACGGCGCCAGTTTTTGCCGCCGCGCGGGCCACGCGCATGCAGCCGGTGACACCGCCCCATTTGGTGATGTCGGGCTGGTAGTAGCGCAGCGCCTTCCGGGCGAACCAGATATCGAAATCGCCGCCGCGCAGGTTTTCGCCCCCGGCAAGCGGAATCGGTGACGCCTTGGCCAGCGCATCCCAGTCGTCCAGCGGCGTGTCGACGCGCATCGGTTCCTCGAACCAGCGTAGGTGATGCTCGGCCGCGGCGCGGGCCATTTCCGCGGCGTCGGCGGGCGAAAGCGACTGGTTGGCGTCGATCATGAACTCGGCAGCGGGTCCGATGGCCGCGCGAACCTCGGCGATGTTGGCAAGGTCGCGCGCGCGCCCGAAACCGATCTTGAGCTTGAAGGCGCGGTGGCCCTCGGCGTACCGAGCGGCGGCGAACTCGGCCGCGCCATCGGGGTTGATGCCGGTGGCATAGACCGGGATGCGCTGCATCGGGGTGTCGGAGAGCAGCCGCGCCAGCGGCTTACCCGCGCGCCGCGCGGACATGTCCCAGAGCGCTATGTCGATACCGGCGATGACTTGCGCCACGGGGCCGACCTCGCCGGTTTGCAGCACCAGGACCTCTGTCAGCTGTGTCAGGTGGTCGAAGGCCTCGGCCGGATCGCCGAAGCTCTTGCCGACCAGCGCCTGGCCCAGATCCACCGCCAGCCTGGCGCGGTGTTCGGCGCCGACGGCGGGCCAGTTCGACCAGACCTCGCCCCAGCCTTCGGCGCCCTCGGTATCGGTGACCCGGACCAGGACCATCGGCCTGTCGCGGAACGTGCCGAAGGCGACCTTGATCGGCTGCGCGATGGGCACCCGAAAGGCGAAGGCGTCGATACGGGCGATGGCGGGCATGGGGGCTCCTTTCAGCGCGGCGGCAGGATAACGCGGGGCTCGGGCAGGCCGGGCACGGGCACGCGGACCGAGAAGAGCGCGCCGGCAAGCGGTTCGGCGATGCGCTCGGCTTCGGTCATGTTCTGGCAGGTGGTGGTGATGTAGAGAGTTCTCAGGTCGGGCCCGCCGAGGGTGCAGGCGGTCGGGCGATCGACGGGCATGTCGATGCGGTCCGAGACCGTGCCATCGGGGGCAAGGCGGGTGACGCGGCCGCCGTTGAATTCGGCTACCCAGAGGTGCCCTTCGGAATCGACAGTGGCGCCGTCCGGAAAGGCCGGCGGTGTGCTGGCGGCGAAGGGGCGCGGTTGGCTCATGGCGCCGGTGATCGGGTCGAAATCATGGGTATCGATCCGGTGTTGCAGGCTGTCGGCGAAATACATCCGCGTCCCGTCGGGGCTCCAGGCCAGGGAATTGGGGATCGCGATACTGTCCCTGACCGGGGTCAGCCCTTCGCGGTCAAGCCGGTAGAGCGTGCCTTCGGGCGCGCGGGTGATGTTGTGCATCGTGCCCGCCCAGAACCGCCCCTGCCGGTCGGCCCGACCATCGTTCCAGCGATGGCCTTCGACCTCGGGCAGGTCGGCCAGGGTTTCAAAGGCGCCGCTGGCCGGGTTCCACAGGCACACCCGGCGTTCCAGCGCCACGATCAGGCCGGGGCCTTCGGTCAGCGCCAGGGCGCCGATCATTCCGGGCATGTCCCAGCTGTCGAAGGCGCCGGTGGCCGGGGCGAGCCGACAAATCGCCGGACGGCGGATATCGACCCACCACAAGACACCCGCGCGCGCGTCCCATGTCGGGCATTCTCCCAGGATGTCGCGGCTGCTGCCCTCGCGCCGAAGCCCTGCGGGGGCCGGATCAGATGCAGCGGCCACCATCGACCTCAAGCACCGTGCCGGTGACCATCGCCGCCTCGTCCGAGGCCAGGAACAGCGCGCCATTGGCAATGTCGAGCGGGGTCGAAAGCCGGCCCAGCGGAATGGTGGCGCGGAACTGGGCGCGCTTCTCGGGCGTGTCCTCGCCCATGAATTGCGCCAGAAGCGGCGTTTCCCCGGCCACCGGCGCAATCGCGTTGACGCGGATCTGCTCGGGTGCCAGCTCGATCGCCATCGCCTTGGTCAGCAGGTTCACCGCGCCCTTGGAAGCATTGTACCAGACCAGGCCGGGGCGCGGGCGCAGCCCGGCGGTGGAGCCGATATTGACGATATTGCCGCCGCCATGGGCGCGGAAATGCGGGATCACGGCCTGGGCCATCAGGTAGATCGACTTCACGTTGACGTCGAACACCCGGTCGTATTCCTCTTCCGTGACATCAAGCATCGGCTGGTTGCGATGCGTGGTGCCGGCGTTGTTGACGACGCAGTCGAGCCGGCCAAAGGCGGCGATGACCTGGTCCACCACCGTTCTCAGCGCGGCGCCATCGGTCACGTTGCAGCCGAAGGCGAGGGTGCCATGGCCGATCTCGTCGGCGGCCTGCTGTGCCTTGTCGGTGTTGAGGTCCAGAATGGCGACACGCGCCCCCTCTTCGACGAAGCGCTGGGCGATGCCATAGCCAAAGCCCTGGGCCGCGCCGGTGACGATAGCGGTCTTGTCCTTCAGACGCATGGTCATTTCCTTATCCGTGATTGAGTACGATGGTTTTCGAGGCCGAGAATTCGTAGAGCGCCTCGAAGCCCTTTTCGCGGCCATGGCCGGATTTCTTCACCCCGCCGAAGGGCAGTTCGATGCCCCCCGCCGCGCCGAAGCCGTTCACGAAGACCTGGCCGCAGCGCATGGCGCGGGCGACCCGCATCGAGCGGTTGGTGTTGCCGGTCCAGATGCCGGCAACCAGCCCGTAATCGGTGCCGTTGGCCAGCGCGATGGCGTCGGCCTCGTCCTCGAACGGCATGAGCGAGAGAACCGGGCCGAACACTTCCTCGCGCGCCAGCTTGGTTTCACGCGGGACGGGGGCGAAGAGGGTGGGCTGGACATAGAACCCACCTGCGGGTGCGTTGCCGACAACCTGGCCCTGCGCCAGGACCGGGATGCCCGCGGCCTCGGCCTCGGCCACGAAGGCCTTGACGCGGGCCTGCTGCTTGGCCGTCACCATGGCGCCCAGGTCGAGATCCTGCTCGTGCGGGCCGGCCTTGGTCGCGGCGAAGCGGCGCGCCAGTTCGGCGGCGACCTGATCGTAGATCGGGCGTTCCAGCAGCACCCGGCTGCCGGCGGAACAGGTCTGCCCGCCATTCTGAAGGATCGCCTTGACCAGCACCGGCATCGCGGCATCGAGATCGGCATCGGCAAAGACGATCTGGGGCGACTTGCCGCCCAGCTCCAGCGTGCAGCCGATATGGTTCTCGGCCGCCGCCTTCTGCACCAGGGTTCCCACTTCGGGGCTGCCGGTAAACGAGATGTAGTTGATGTCTGGATGTGCGGTCAGCGCGGCCCCCGCTTCGGCGCCGAGACCGAAGACGATGTTGAGAACGCCTTCTGGGAAACCCACCTCCAGGGCCAGCTCGGCGATCCTGAGCAAAGTCAGCCCGGCGTCCTCGGCCGGTTTCACCACGCATGTATTGCCGCAGGCGAGCGAGGCGCCGACCGACCGGCCGAAAATCTGGCTGGGATAGTTCCATGGCACGATATGGCCGGTCACTCCATGCGGGTCACGCACCACGGCGACGGTATAGCCGTTCAGAAAAGGAATAGTCTCGCCATGCAGCTTGTCTGCGGCCGACCCGTAATACTCGAAGTAGCGGGCGGTGGCGACGATATCGGCCCGGCCCTGGCTGATTGGTTTGCCGGTATCGAGCGATTCGAGCGCACCCAGCTCGTCGGTCCGGGCAAGGATCGCCTCGCCCAGCTTCATCAGCAACCGCCCCCGCTCGATCGCCGTGAAACGGCACCAGGTGGTTTCGAACGCATGGCGTGCGGCGCGCACCGCGCGATCGATCTCGGCGACGCCGGATCGCGGGATCGTTCCAAATGCCGTTCCGTCCGAAGGGGAAAGTGCCGCGAGCGTTTGGCCAGCATCTGCATCTTCGGAGCGGCCGGCGATCAGGTTGCGAAACACGGTAAGCGAATCAAGAGCGGCGGTGTCCATCAAAACATCTCCTGCTGTCAGTATGCTCTTGCTCCTACAACTTGTAATTAATATTGACAAGCGGAAAACATGTAACTAGCCGTAAGAATGCATTGGCTGGCGAGGTGCGGATATGGAAAGTTTCACAGATGATCGGCAACGGCGGGGCGAGCTGCCCAGACTGGTTGTCACCCGCGCCCTGCCGGATGAACTCTCCCGGCGCATTGCGCGGGGGTGGGATGTCTGGACCAACCCGTTCGATCGCACCCTGACCGCCGACGAGCTGATCGCGGCGGCGGAACGGCAGCGCGCCGAGGTGCTGCTGGTCATGGCAATGGACCGCATCGACGCCCAGGTGATCGAAAGGTTGCCCGATGCCGTGCGCATCATTGCGACACTCTCGGTCGGCCACGACCATATCGATCTCGATGCGGCGCGGGCGCGCGGCATTGCGGTTGTGCATACTCCCGACATCCTGTCCGACGCGGTGTCGGAAATCGCCCTGATGCTGATGCTCTGCGCGGCACGGCGTGCCCGCGAAGGCGAGCGGATGCTCTACGAGCGCACGTGGCAGGGCTGGTCGCCGACGCAACTGCTTGGCCGCGACGTTACCGGCGCAAGGCTTGGCGTACTCGGCATGGGGCGGATCGGGCGGACAATTGCGCGGCGCGCCCGCACGGCTTTCGACATGGAGCTGCACTATCACAATCGCTCGCGACTGGCGCCCGGCCTGGAGGAGGGGGCGATCTATCATCCAGATGCCGAGGGCCTTCTCGCGGCAAGCGATTTCCTGGTCCTGGCCGCGCCCTCCAATCCGCAGACCCGTGGATTCTTGAACCGAGAGCGTCTCGCATTGCTTCCCCGCGGTGCGATTGTGGTGAATATCGCACGCGGCGATCTGGTCGATGACGAGGCGCTTGTCGCCGCCTTGCAATCCGGGCATGTCGCGGCGGCGGGGCTCGACGTATTCAATGGCGAACCCGACATTCATCCGGGGTATCTGGATCTTCCCAACGTGTTCCTGCAGCCGCACCAGGGCAGCTCGACCGTGGGGACGCGGGTTCGCATGGGGCACATGTTGCTGGATGCAATCGAAGCCTGTTCGGCGGGGCAGAGCGTGCCCAATCGCCTAGTGTAATTCCTTGAAAGCAATGGAGGTCAACATGTTTGACCAACTCGCACCATCCCGACTGTTCTCTCTTGAGGGGCGCGTGGCGCTGATAACCGGGGCTGCTGGCGGCATCGCCTCGGGCGTTGCCGAAGCCTTTGCCGCTGCCGGCGCCAGGCTGGTCCTGGCGGACCTGAACGAGAAGGTGCACGCGCGCGCGCAGGCGCTACGCGAAGCGGGAGCCGAGGTGCAGTCGCTGACCTTCGATGTCAACGATGCCGAGGCTGCCGGCGCCGCCGTGAACCAGGCTGCGGGCATCTTCGGGCGGCTCGACATCCTTGTGAACAATGCCGCCGTCATCGTGCGCAAACCATTCCTGGAATTGGAGCAAGCGGATTGGCGAAAGGTGATCGATACCGACCTCAATGCCTATTTCACCGTCGCGCAGGCAGCGGCCCGCATCATGGTCGAGCGCGGCGCGGGGCGCATCATCAACATGGGTTCGATCATGGGCCATGTCTCGCGTCCGAACCTCGTCCCATATGTCTCGGCCAAGGGGGCGGTGCATTCCTTTGCCCAGGCCGTTGCTGCCGATCTCGCGGGAACAGGGGTGACGGTGAACGTGCTTGCGCCGGGATATACCATCACCGAATTCAGCCAGGCCAATGTCAAGGAATTCCACGATTTCGTGCGCGACTGGACGCCATGCCGGCGCTGGGGAAAACCGCAGGATATCGCCGGGGCCGCATTGCTCCTGGCGTCCGATGCGGGCGCGTATATCAACGGGCAGGTGATCTACATCGACGGCGGGTTCACTGCGGTGACACGCTGATTCACTTTCGGGCCGTCTCTTGGGGCGGCAAGTGCCTTTCGCGGCCGCGCAGCAACCTGCGCGGCCGCTTGCCGTGTTGGGGGTGAAAGCATGCGCGGCGAGAATCTACCGGGCGAACGCATTCGCCGCCAGGTGCGAGCAAAAGGGCTGTCAGTTGCGAAAAACCGTTGTGCGTCAAGGAGTAACTCTCTCCGATTTTAAATTGTAAAAATAGTTGACAACTATGAAAGTTGATATGTAGCCTTACAAGTAAATGGAGCTATGGAAATGCCTGCGACAATGCCGAAACAGCGACCATTAAATGCAGCCGTGCTGCCGGGCGGCGAACGCGGAGCCGCGGTACCGCCACAGGCTGCGACCGCGCCGGCGGCTCGGTACGGAGCCGGGCTTTTCCTGCGGGTCTGGCGGTCGCGCTGGTTCATCGCCCTGCGGTCCTTTGCGATCTTCGTTGGGCTTTGGGCGCTGCTGGCGGCTTGGGTCGCCAGCCCGCTTCAGCTTCCTTCGCCCGCCACGGTCTTTGATGCGATGGTCGGCCTCGCCCGCAAGGGCGAGCTCCTGAGCCAGACCCTGATCAGCGCGTCGCGCCTTGGTGTCGCGCTGCTGGTGGCGGCGGTCATCGCCGTGCCGTTGGGATTTGCCATGGCCCTGAGCCGCGAACTGAACGCCTATCTCGACCCGATCGTAGAGTTGCTGCGGCCGATCTCGGGCATCGCCTGGATCCCTCTCGGGCTGTTCATCTTCGGCGTCGGAGGTACATTGCCGGTCTTCATCATGACCTATGTCGCCTTCTTCCCGCTGCTCCTGAACACGATCGACGGTGTGCGGGACATCGACCGGAAGCTTCTGGCCGCCGCCAAGACGATGGGCGTGACCCGAAAGGCGCAGCTCGTGCATGTTGTGGTGCCTGCGGCGTTGCCATCGGTGATGGTCGGTTTCCGGATCGCCTTTGCCTCGGCATGGGCTGCGATCATCGCCGCCGAACTGATCGGTTCGCCCAGCGGGCTGGGGTTCTCCATCGAATGGTATCGCCAGCTGCTGATGAGCCCGAAAGTCTTCTCCTTCATCGTGCTGATCGGTGTCGTCGGCTATCTCAGCGACCTCGTGCTGCGCGCCCTGCAACGCAAACTCACGCCCTGGGCCGAAGGATTGGGGATCGACGCATGAGTATGAACGTGAACACCCGTCCCGCCGATGTCATGCCCCCCTGGGCCAAGGCGATCACTTTGCCGATAATCCTCGTGGTGATCTGGCAGGCCTGGGCCATGACCCTGCCCGAAACTTCGCCCGCCCCCGCGCCGCTGAAGGTCGTTCAATCCTTCGTCGAGCTCACGGCCAGCGGCGAACTGGTCTGGGCCACCCTGCAAAGCCTTGGCCGGGTGCTGGCCGGATTTGCCATCGCACTGGCCGCCGGCCTGAGCCTGGGCGTGCTGATGGGATCAAGCCGGATGGTGCGCGAGAACCTTGACCCGATTGTCGAGAGCTTCCGCCCGATCGCGCCGATGGCGATCCTGCCGATCGCGATCCTGTGGTTCGGCACCGGAACCCCGGCCGCCCTGACGATCGTGGCCTACGCCGCCTTCTTCCCGCTGCTGATCAACACCATTCATGGCGTCAGCCGGGTCGACCGGCAGCTGATCCGCGCCGCCCAGACAATGGGCATTTCCCGGCTGCGTATCGTCATCGCCGTTGTCGTCCCGGCGGCCATTCCCAGTGTCCTGCTGGGATCGCGCCTGGCCATGGGCGTCGCCTGGACCGCAATCATCGCCGCAGAACTGGCCGTCGGCGCCAAGTCGGGCGGCGGAACGTCGGGCGGCGTCGGTCAGATGATGTTTGTTTTCTACGCCTATTCCATCGACCTGAACGGGATCGTCGTCTGCATGATCGTGGTCGGTGTCATCGCCCTGTTGATCGACCGGTTGTTCCGCCTTGTCGAACGCCATCTTCTGCCCTGGAGGAACTGACCCGATGAGTGTCCAGATGATCCAACCGAAACCCGCTCCAAAGCTGCGCCTGAAAGGAATCTCCAAGGAATTCATTGCGCCCCGGACAGGGCAGCGCACCCTGGCGGTGGCCGATTTCAACCTCGATGTGCAGCCGGGCGAGTTCATCTGCATTGTCGGCCCGTCGGGCTGTGGCAAGTCGACGGTTCTGAATATGATCGCGGGGCTCGAGAAATCCACCTCCGGCTCGATTGAGATGGACGGCAAGGCGATTTCGGCTCCGGGCGCGGAACGCGGCGTGATGTTCCAGGACTATGCGCTTTTCCCTTGGAAGTCGGTCCGCGACAATGTCGGCTTCGGTCTGCGTCACGGCACCGCCGGCGCCGGGATGGCGAAAGCCGAACGCGAAGACCGCATCAACCATTTCGTCCAGCTTGTCGGACTCAAGGGCGCCGAAAGCAAGTACCCGCACCAGTTGTCCGGCGGTATGCGTCAGCGCGTGGCGCTTGCCCGGCTGCTGGCCAACGGACCCGACGTGCTGTTGATGGACGAACCGCTTGGTGCGCTCGACGCCCAGACCCGCCTTGTGCTCCAGGTCGAACTCCTCCGGATCTGGGGCGAGACCGGCAACAAGGACGACCGCAAGACAGTAATCTTCATCACCCACGGCATCGACGAGGCAGTCTTTCTGGCCGACCGGGTAGTGGTGATGTCGAGCCATCCGGGTCGCGTCAGTGCGGTGCTCGATGTCGATATTCCCCGCCCCCGGACCGAGGAAGTCCGGCTTGACCCGCGCTTTGCCGAACTGAGCGAGGAAATCTGGTCGCTCATCCGCGACGAGGCCTATCGCGCCATCGCCTGACCCGGCCTCAGACCCATTTTCACCGGCCCGCCACGCAAGGGCCAGCCATTCGGACCAAGGGAGGAAAACCATGTCCGTTTCCAAGTCTCGACTACTGACCCTCAATCGCCGGTCTTTCCTGGCGGCAACAGGTGCCGTAGGCGGCCTGCTTGCTGCGCCCGGGATCGTCCGCGCGGCCACCGACAAGCTGACGGTCTCGTGCGGCAGGATCCCATGGGCTGCGGGCAACGCTCCGATGACCGCCCTGATGATCAAGGAAAAGCTGTTCGAAAAATACGCCGCCGAGCTTGGCTATGAGCTGACCGTCGACTGGCGTGACTATCCGACCGCCATGCCGCAGGTCGAAGCCTTCGTCGCCAATGATCTCGACATGGGCATGTGGGGCAATACGCCGATCATCCGCTCCATCGCCGCCGGCCTGCCGCTCAGCCTGATGGTGGTCGGTGAAGGCCGCCTTCGCTTCATGATCGTCACGCGCGAAGATCGCGGTATCCGCAAGCCGGAAGACCTGAAGGGCAAGACCATCGGTTCGCTTCTGGGCGGTGACCCCTACAACGCCCTGTCGCAGATGCTGCGTTGGGAGCTGGGTTCCGCCGACCCGCGCGAACTGGGCATCAACCTGGTCAACGTGCCGGTGCTGAGTCAGGCCGCCGCGGTGCCCACCGGGCTCGACGCAGCCATCGCGATCCAGCCGATGTATCTTGCCGCCGCCAAGAACGGCACAAAGGCGATCTGGAACTCCTACGGCTACACCGAGGATTTCTACGACGGTCCGCTTGGCACCGGTGCCGGCATCCAGCTGCCTTCGGTGAAGAACTCGCCCTTCTATCCGGAAGGCTACTACATTCACCGTTCCTTCTGGGTTCTTCGCAATTCGCTGGCCGAACAGCATCCGAACATCGTCGTTGCCTTCATGGCGGCTCAGCAGGAAGCCGTGGCGCGCCTGTCGGCACAGGATCCGGGCGAGGTTTCGCAACTGGTCCACGACTACTGGAAGCTCGACCCCGAGGATGGCGCCAAGGTTGTCAACGACGACCTGATCTTCAGCCGCGGCTGGGCCTGGCCCACCAACGCCGAAGCGCGCGCCGTGCAGCAGGCATCGCAATACCTGGTCGACGGCGGCGTGATCGAACAGCCCCTGAGCTGGGATCAGGTCAAGGGCGCGTTCGAACTGACCGCGCCGCTCGCCAAGCAGGCTTACGAACTTCTGGGCTCGAAGACCGCGGATGCCGAGTTCACCCGGACCGACGTGAACGACCTGCGCGGCCTGCCGCTGTGGAACATGGATAATTGGACCGAGAAATCGGCCTGACGATCCGCGGATAACGAAACGCCAGAGAAAGGTAAGAGAGAATGGCCAACGTTGGATTTATCGGTCTGGGTGTCATGGGCGCGCCGATGGCGCTCAACATCCTCAAGGGCGGTCATTCGCTCAGCGTGTTCGACCTCAACCCGGACGCGGTCGCGCGCCTGGTCGAGGCTGGCGCAACAGCCTGTTCGTCGCCCCGCGAGGTCGGGGCGGCGAGCGATTTCGTCGTTACCATGCTGCCCGAGCCGCGCCATGTGCGCGAGGCGATCCTCGGCAAGGACGGCGTTGCAGAGGGGCTGCGCAAGGGCGGCATCGTGATCGAGATGAGCACTATCGACCCGAAGACTTCGCAATCGGTGGGCGATGAACTGCGCAAGCGCGGCATGAACCTTGTCGACAGCCCGGTGGGCAAGACCTCGGAACATGCGGTGACCGGCACGCTGACGCTGATGATCGGCGGCGAGCCGGAAGCGATCGCCAGGGCCGAGCCGGTGCTCGACTGCATGGGCAACGAGAAATACTATTGCGGCGGCCCCGGCATGGGGCACGCGATGAAGATCACCAACAACGTGCTGGCGACCACGATCATGGTAGCCAATACCGAGGCGCTGGCGATGGGTCTGAAATGCGGCCTGACGCTGGAGTTGATGCAAAGCGTGATGAAAAACACCATGGCCTGGAACAGCCAGTTTTCGACGGCCATGCCGAAGAAAGGTTTTCTGGGGGACGACAGCCCCGGTTTCGCGATCCGTCTGGCCGCCAAGGATGTGCGCCTGGCCTGCGAGCTGGAGGAAAGCCTCGGCATTCCGTCACGGATCGGCCGGGGTGGACTGGCGGCGCTCGATGCCGCCATCGTGGCGGGCTACGGCGACCGCGATACCGCGCGGCTGATGTTCATGCTCGAAGAAAAGCTTGGCGTCGAGGCGCGCCAGCAGCCGGTCAAGAAGGCCGGTTGAGAAAGGGCGCGCAGGGTCGGGACGATGACCACCTTCGAGGGATATCACCGGCCAGACGGCCGCGTCGGCATCCGCAACCGGCTGTTGATCCTGTCGGTGGGGGGGCTTACAGGCCCGGCCTGCCGCCGGATCGCCGCCGGGCTGCGCGATGCAGCCGTTGTCGTGCTGCCTTACGAGGCCGGGCTGATCGGCGAGGACAAGGCGATCCACGACCGCGCGGCGCTGGGGCTTGCATCCCATCCCAATGTCGGCGCGGCGTTGCTTGTCGGTGACAACCCGGCAGTGCTGGAGGAACTGGCGTCCGGGCTCGCGACCCGCCGGGTGCCGCATGTCGCGCTCAGCATGGACGCGTGCGGCAACGACACCTTCACCCTGGTCGAACGCGGTCTGCGCGCAGGCGCCGGGCTTGTCCGCGCCATGTCGCGCCAACGCCGTGCGCCCGCGCCGCTGTCGGCACTGGTTCTGGGTCTGGAATGCGGGCGCTCCGATCCCAGTTCGGGGCTGGTGGCCAACCCGCTGCTGGGCCGCGTTTCCGACCGGCTCGTCGATGCCGGCGGCACCGCGATCCTGGGGGAAACCACCGAATGGCTGGGTGCCGAACACCTGCTGGCGGCCCGCGCCCGGACGCCCGGTGTCGCGGACGCCATCACCACGGCAGTGAAGCGGCGCGAACAGGCGGCCATCGCCGCGGGCGTCGATCTGCTGGGGCGCAACCCGACGCCGACCAATATCGCCTCGGGATTGACCACCATCGAGGAGAAATCGCTGGGCAGCACCGCCAAGTCGGGCGCCCGGCCCATCGAGGGCGTGCTCGGCTACGCCGAGGCGCCGGCCCATCCCGGACTCTGGCTGATGGATGCGCCGGCCTTTGCACCGGAATCCCTGACCGGTTTCGTCGCGGCGGGGGCGCAGGCGATCCTGTTCACCACCGGCGTCGGCAATTCCTATGTCTCGGCCCTGGCGCCGACGATCAAGGTCAGCGCCAACCCGGAAAGTTGCGCCCGGCTGAAAGAGCAATTCGATTTCTGCGCCGATGCCACGCTTTCCGGGCAGGAGGAGCCCGAGGCGCTGACAGATGGGCTGCTGGCGACGCTGCAAGGCGTCGCCAGCGGCGATCTCACCTGGGGCGAGATTCTGGGTGAGGGCGACGAAGTGGTCAGCCGGTTCGGTGCCGCGTTATGACAGCTCAGGATAGACGCCCGGGCTTCGACGCCATTGCCCTTGACCAGGGCGACAACGTCGCCACCGCGTTGCGCCCCTTGTCGGGTGGCGAAATCGTTCGCATCCGCGGGCGCGGAGACGAAGCGAAAGTCGTTCTGCGCGACCCTATACCGTTCGGCCACAAACTGGCGCTTGCAACAATCGAGGCCAACGCGCCGGTTCTGAAATATGGCACCCCCATCGGCCGGGCCACCGCCCGGATCGAACCGGGCGCCCACGTGCACACCCACAACCTGATCAGCGACCGGGCCCGCCCGAACGCCGACTGACAGGTCCAGAGACAACAGTGCCCGGCACCAGGCCGGCACCCATCAGAGAAGGACGCATCATGGCGGCTCGACGCGCAAACGCACTCAAGATAGCGGTGATCGCTGGCGATGGTATCGGCAAGGAGGTCATGCCCGAAGGGTTGCGGGTGCTCCGCGCC
Source organism: Ruegeria marina (assembly GCF_900101475.1). Lineage (GTDB taxonomy): Bacteria > Pseudomonadota > Alphaproteobacteria > Rhodobacterales > Rhodobacteraceae > Ruegeria_B > Ruegeria_B marina. Next base: position 98,888 of record NZ_FMZV01000006.1, read on the forward strand.
GCCGCCGAGCGTTTCGGGCTAGATATCACCTTCGATGAATTCCCGTTCTCGTCTTGGGACTATTACGAACAGCACGGCCGCATGCTGCCCGTTGACTGGAAAGACCAGATCGGCGGACATGATGCGATCTATTTCGGTGCTGTCGGCTGGCCCGAAAAGATCGCCGACCATGTCTCTCTCTGGGGGTCGCTCTTGCTGTTCCGGCGGGAATTCGACCAGTATGTCAACCTGCGACCCGTGCGCCTGATGCCGGGTGTCCCGTCGCCGTTGGCCGGGCGCAAGCCCGGCGACATCGACTTCTACGTGGTGCGCGAGAACACCGAGGGCGAATATTCGTCGATCGGCGGTCGCATGTTCGAAGGCACCGAGCGCGAAGTGGTGGTTCAGGAAACCGTGATGAGCCGGGTCGGCGTCGACCGTATCCTGCGCTTTGCCTTCGAACTGGCCCGGCGTACCCCGAAGAAGCACCTGACCTCGGCCACCAAGTCCAACGGCATCGCCATTACCATGCCCTATTGGGACGAACGGGTGGAAGCGATGGCGAAGCATTATCCGGATGTGAAATGGGACAAGTATCACATCGACATCCTGACCGCGCATTTCGTGCTGAACCCGCAGCGGTTCAACGTGGTGGTCGCCTCCAACTTGTTTGGCGACATCCTTTCCGATCTCGGTCCGGCCTGCACCGGCACCATCGGTATCGCGCCGTCGGGCAACATCAACCCTGCGGGTGACTTCCCGTCACTGTTTGAGCCAGTTCACGGATCGGCCCCCGATATCGCTGGTCAGGGCATTGCCAACCCGGTGGGGCAGATCTGGGCCGGGGCCATGATGCTGGACCATCTCGGCCATGCCCAGGCAGCAGCGGCGATCGTCCGGGCCATCGAGGAAGTTCTGGCGCAAAAACCCTTGCGCACCCGCGATCTGGGCGGGCTGGCCGATACCGAAACCTGCGGCGCGGCGATTGCTGACGCGGTCGCGCGGTCCGCGGATCGGGCCGCGATTCCGGCCTGAGGCGGCGCGGCAATGGGCAGCGCGGACACCGGCATCTGGGAGGCCTATGCCATCGAATACGGCCGCCACGCTGACAGGCAGGTCCATGAGAATTTCACGGCGCCGCTGCCGTCGGCCTTCCCGCGGGCCGATGCGGCGATGCCTCTGAGTTTCTTCATCTGGCTTCTCAGGTCGGGCGACCGGGTGATTGCCGTCGATACCGGCTTTGCCGAGGCCGAGGCCAGGGCGCGCGGCCGCGAGGTTCTGCTTTCGCTTGAAACCGCGCTGGCCGCGCTGGGCATCGCCCGCGACAAGGTTCAGGATGTGATCCTGACCCACCTGCACTGGGATCACGCCGGCAATCACGATCTTTTCCCGCAGGCGCGCCTGCATGTGCAGGCGGTCGAGATGGCCTATTGCACCGGTCCCTGCATGTGCCACGCGGCCTTGCGCAAACCCTATGATCCGGCCTCGGTCGCCGCGCTGGTTAAGCGGGTTCATGCCGGCCATGTGCAGTTTCACGAGGGCAGGGCCGAGATCGCGCCGGGGGTCTTCGTCCACCTCGTCGGCGGCCACACAAGGGGCCTGCAGGTGGTCACCGCCGAAACCCGGCGCGGACGGCTGGTGCTGGCCTCGGACGCGGTGCATTACTACGCCAATGCCGAACTGGAGCATCCCTTTCCTCTGATACATGACGCCGAGGCGATGCTGGAAGGCTTCCGGACGGTCAAGCGGCTGGCGCCCAGCCCTGCGCATATCGTGGCGGGGCACGATCCGCTGGTGCTGGAACGGTTCGCCCCGGTCGATGCCGCCGGGCTGCCCGGTATCGTGCGGCTGGATATCGAGCCTGCCCGCTCCTAGGGGCGGTGCTCCATCATTCGGATGCGCGCCTGTTCAAGATGTTCTGTCATCAGTTTGCGGGCCAGTTCTGCATTCTGGCTTTCGATCGCCTGATACATGCCAAGGTGCTCGCTCCAGACCTTCTTGGCCCGTTCGAGATGATCGAAACGCGCCAGGTAGCGCACCAGGTTCACGGCGTTGTCGACATCGTATTCGACGGCCGAGATCGCATCGACGAACCGGCGATTTCCGCTGGCGGTGGCAACCGCGTGGTGAAACTTGAAATCGAGATGCCGGCCCACCTTGCCACCCTTGACGGAATAGGCTTCGAAATCGTCTACAGCGGCCTTGATCATGGCGAGGTCGGCATCGCTGCGCCGCTGGGCCGCGAAATAGGCGGCCGCCGGTTCGATCACCTTGCGAAACTCCAGGTTCATCAGGATCTCGCGCAGGCGGCCATCGGTGAAACCACCTTCGTTCGCCAGTTTCTTGCGCCGTTTCACGAATGACCCCGATCCGCGCCGCGAGTCGATCAGATCATCCTCGCGCAGCCGCTCGAGCGCCTTGCGCACGACGGGGCGTGAAATGCCGAACAGCTCGCAAAGCTCGTTCTCGGACGGCAGCTGTTCGCCTTCGCCATAGGCGCCAATGGTGATCTGGTGAAACAGATAGGCATAAGCCTGGTCTGCATAGCTCGTGCGATTGAGCGTCGCCTTGCTGCGATCGGGCGGGAAGCCGACCGCCTCCTTCAATGCAGATTTGCCTTTGGCCACGTCACCCTCCGGATTCGGCATAACATGTAAACTTACTTTACAACGTAGTGGCTACCGAAGGCAAATCAACAAAAAAGAACAACATGCTGCAAAAGCCGCGACTGCCAAGGCGCCAAGAATTGTTCCCAGATCACCGGCCTTCCGATCATGGCGGGACCGGAAGCGCGGTCTTGTATTTAACCTGTTTCAAGGCGAAGCTCGACTTGATGTTGGCAACTCCGGGGATGGTGGTCAACTCCCGGACGATGAAACGCTGCAAGCTTTCGATATCCTTGACGACGAGGCGCACAAGGTAATCGCTGTCGCCTGTCATAAGGTAGCATTCCATGACTTCATCGAAAGCCCGCATCCTGGATTCGAAATCGGCAAGCCCACGTTCCGTCTGCCGTTCCAGCGTCACCTGGATGAAGACGCTCAGCCCCAAACCCAGCGCTTCAGGCTTCACCAGGGCCACGTAGCGGTCGATCGTGCCCGACTTTTCCAGCGCCTTGACCCGCGCAAGACAGGGGGACGGGGAAAGATTGATGCGTGCTGCAAGGTCGACGTTCGTCAGTCGACCATGCTTCTGAAGCTCGGTCAATATCCTGCGATCTGTCGCATCTAGAGTCATTTGCCGCATTTCCTGCTGTTAAGTCTCCTGAACAATGCCGAATCTGCCAAAACTTGTAAAGTTCGCAGCCACCTTTAGCAGCACTTGCGGCCCGTCCCAGGGCAGGATGACAGGCAAAACAAGCTCGCGACGATGCGCGAAGGAGGCATTGCCATGACCGAAGATGATCTGCACCACCTCGCAACCCTGGAAAAGCGCCTGTTGTGGCTCTCCAACTGGATGATCCACAATGCCAACCATCTGCGAGAGAAAGACGAGCACGATGTCAAGGTCGGTGGCCACCAGGCCTCCTGCGCCTCGATGGTGTCGATCATGACGGCGCTCTATTTCTCGGCGCTGCGCCCAGAGGACCGGGTCGCCGTCAAGCCGCATGCCTCGCCGGTGTTTCACGCCATGCAATACCTGATGGGCAACCAGAGCCTGGAGAACATCCGCAACTTCCGCGCCTTGGGCGGCGCGCAATCCTATCCCTCGCGCACCAAGGACGTGGACGATGTCGATTTCTCCACCGGTTCGGTGGGCCTTGGCGTGGCGATTACCGCCTTCGCCTCGTTGATCCAGGACTATGTGCAGGCCCACGGCTGGGCGGCGGGCCGGCCCGAGGGGCGGATGGTGGCGCTGGTCGGCGATGCCGAACTTGACGAAGGCAACATATACGAGTGCTTGCAGGAGGGTTGGAAAAACGACCTGCGCAACACCTGGTGGATCATCGACTATAACCGCCAGTCGCTCGACGGTGTTGTCCGCGAAGGGCTCTGGCAACGGGTCGAGGGCATTTTCGCCGCGTTCGGATGGCGCGTCGTGCGTGTGAAATACGGGGTCCTGCAGCGTGCGGCCTTTGCCGAGCCCGGTGGCGAAGCGCTGCGCAACTGGATCGACACTTGCCCCAACGCGCTTTATTCGGCGCTGACCTTCAAGGGCGGCGCGGCCTGGCGCCAGCGGCTTCTTGACGATCTGGGCGATCAGGGCGACGTGAGCGCCCTGATCGAACGGCGCAGCGATGCCGAGTTGAATGACCTGATGAACAATCTTGGCGGTCACTGCCTGCGGAGCCTGTCGGAAACCTTCGCCGGCGTGACCGATGATCGCCCCACGGTTTTCCTTGCCTACACGATCAAGGGATGGGGTACACCGCTGGCCGGCCACAAGGACAACCATGCCGGGTTGATGACTGCGGCCCAGATGGAAACGCTGCAAACCGCGCTGGCGGTGCCGCGTGGCGAGGAATGGGAGCCGCTTGCCACCGTCTCCGATCGCCCGGCCTTCCGCGCCTTCCTGGATCGTACGCCGTTCTTCGCGAAAGGGCCGCGCCGACTGACCGCTGACGCGGTGGCGTCCACCGGACCGGTCTGGCTTGACGAGGCCGTTCAGTCCACCCAAGCCGCTTTTGGCAAGATCCTCGACCGGTTGGCGAAATCCGACAGCGACCTTGCCCGGCGCATCCTTACAATGTCGCCCGACGTGACGGTCTCGACCGGGCTCAGCCCCTGGGTCAACCGTCGTGGCCTGTTCGCCCGCGATCCGCGTTCGGATACCTTCAAGGCCGAGAACATCCCGTCGAGCCAGAAATGGGTGTTCTCGCCCGAGGGCCAGCATCTGGAGCTTGGCATCGCCGAGATGAACCTGTTCCTGGCGCTCGGGGCCGCGGGGCTCAGCCATTCGCTGTTCGGCGCGCGGTTGCTGCCGGTGGGAACGGTCTATGATCCCTTCGTCTGCCGCGGCCTCGATGCGCTCAACTACGCCTGTTACCAGGATGCCCGGTTTATGTTCGCAGGCACGCCCTCGGGCGTCACCCTTGCACCCGAGGGCGGCGCGCACCAGTCGATCGGCACGCCGCTGATCGGGATGAGCCAGGATGGCCTGGCGTCCTTCGAACCGGCGTTCACCGACGAGTTATCGGTGATCATGGACTGGGGTTTCGATTACATGCAGCGGCAGGACGGCAATGATCCCGATCCCCGGACCTGGCTGCCCGACAGCGCCGGGGGCGCGGTCTATCTGCGGCTTTCCACCCGGCCTGTCGAACAGGTTCAAGGCCCGCGCGACGACACCTTCCGCCGCGGGGTCACGGATGGCGGCTACTGGCTGCGCCAGCCGGGCCCGAATGCCGAGGTGGTGATCGTCTACCAGGGCGCCGTGGCCCCTGCCGCGATCGAGGCCGCTGGACGTATCGGCAATGACCGGCGCGATATCGGCGTGCTGGCGGTCACCTCGGCCGACCGGCTGCATGCCGGATGGGCTGCGGCCGGCCGCGCCCGCGCGACCGGGATCGCAACCGCGCGCTCGCAAATCGAGCGGCTTCTGGAACACATTCCTCCGCATTGCCTGCTGATCACCGTAGTCGATGGGCATCCGGCCACACTGTCCTGGATCGGTGGCGTTCACGGTCATCGTGTGGCGGCACTGGGCGTTGACCGGTTCGGACAAAGTGGATCCATCGGAGATTTGCACCGGTATTTCTCGATCGACGCCGATGCCATCGTTTCCGCCGCTTCGGCAATGTCGTCCGGCCGTCCGCTGCGCTTGTTGGCCGTTTGAAGCAGGGCACCCGCCGCGCGTCGTCGCGGCGGGTTCGTCCTGCCCTGCGTATCGTCGACAAAGGACACTGCACCGGGGTGCCGGCCCATGTCCACGTCTGTTCGGATGCCGGCCATGTTCGTGTACCGGTAACTGCATCCGGGTGCAGCAAAACGCGGAACCGTGGCTGTTGGCAGGTGTTGGCGCCGATCGTGGCGAATGATCGGCCTGCGTCCTGATCGATTTGATCTATTGCCGCGATTCGAGAGCGCGGCTAGGCTCTGTTCGTGCGTTTTTCACAGGGAAAGACATCGGATGAAATACACCGAAGAACATGAATGGTTGCTGCCCGAGGACGATCTGATCGTGGTGGGCATCACCGCCTATGCCGCCGAACAACTGGGCGATGTGGTATTCGTCGAGCTGCCCGAGGTCGGCACCGAGGTCAGCAAGGATGACGAGATCGTGGTGATCGAATCGGTCAAGGCCGCCTCGGACATCCTCGCGCCGCTTGATGGAGAGATCGTCGAGGTCAACGAGACGCTTGCCGACAACCCCAGCCTCGTGAACGAGGACCCGACGGGCGATGCCTGGTTCTTCAAGATGCGCCCCAGCGACCTGTCGCCAATGGACGACTACATGGACGAGGCCGCCTACAAGGATTTCATCAGCTGATCCTGACAACGCCTCTGTGCTGACCGGGTTTCGTGTTATTTTGCGCCTGCCCGCTCAGCATCGGAGGTTTCCCGGATGGCACAGGCCCCCCGCAAGTCCGCGCAGGATTTCGATCCGCGTATTCTGGAGATTTTCGACGGCTACGTGCACGGCACGCTGTCCAAGCGGGAGTTCATCACCCAGGCTGGGCGCTATGCCGCCGCCGGTGTGACCGGGGCGATGCTGCTCGACCAGTTGCAGCCCAATTATGCGCTGGCCCAACAGGTGGCCGCCGACGATCCGGCCATCGAAACCGCGCGCGTTGCCTATGACAGCCCGCAGGGCAACGGCGAGATCACCGGCCTGATGGTGCGCCCGGCAGGGGTGTCGGGCAAACTGCCCGCGATCCTGGTGGTGCACGAAAATCGCGGATTGAACCCCTATATCGAGGATGTCGTGCGCCGCTGTGGCAAGGCGGGCTATCTCGCCTTTGGTCCCGACGGGCTGAGCTCGCTGGGCGGCTATCCCGGCACAGATGAAGAGGGTCGCGAGATGCAGAAGATGCTCGACCCCGCCAGGCTGATGGCGGATTTCTTCGCCGCCTTCGAATTCCTGCGTGACCACGAAGGGTCCACCGGCAAGGTGGGCGCGGTGGGCTTCTGCTACGGCGGTGGCGTCTGCAACGCGCTGGCGGTGGCCTATCCCGACCTTGCCGCCTCGGTCCCGTTCTATGGCCGTCAGCCCGCGGCCGAGGACGTGCCCGCGATCGAGGCGCCGCTGATGATCCATTACGCGGGGCTGGACGACCGTATCAACGCCGGTTGGCCCGCCTATTCCGAGGCGCTGCGCGCCAATCAAAAGGCGTTTACCGTGCATTTCTATCCGAACGTGAACCACGGGTTCCACAACGACACCACGCCGCGCTATGACGCGGAGGCGGCGGAACTGGCCTGGGCGCGAACGATGGAGTTCTTCGGGCGGGAATTGTCCTAGTCTCAGTACCCTCGCTGGCGGTCGACCTCGTGCAACAGGGCCTCGCCGGCGCCGAGGCGGCGGAAATTCTCGGCCACGTCCTTCATCGCGTCGCCCAGATGCCAGCCCGAGATATGCGGGGTGAGCGTGACGCCCGGATGCGACCAGAGCGGGTTGACGGAGGGCAAAGGCTCGGTGCTGACCACGTCCAGCACCGCGTGACCCGGCCGCCCGGCGTCGAGCGCCGTCAACAGCGCCGCCTCGTCGATCAGGTTGCCTCGGCCCGCGTTCAAGAGCTGGCTGCCCGGTTTCATCGCGCCCAGCAGGCCGGCGTCGAACAGGCCGGCGGTCTCGGCGGTCGAGGGCAGGATGGCGCAGACGTGGTCGCAGTCGCCCAGCATCTCGGGCAGCGCCGCCGCGCCATGGCGGCAATCGACCCCCTGAATGTCACGCGGCGAACGTGACCAGCCCCGCACCTGAAACCCGATATCGCGGAACATGCGCGCCGTCCGCCCGCCGATATGACCCAGACCCAGCATCCCAACCACCGTGTCAGGGGTATATTTCGGCTCGATATCGACCCAGGCCGCCCGCGCCTGATTGGCGCGGTGGGCATCGAGGTTGCGATGCGCCCGCAGCACATAGGCCAGGAACCATTCAGCGATCTCGCGCGCCGGGTCGTCGGGTTTCAGCCGCGTCACCCGCACATGGGGCGGCAGGGCGGGATGGGCGACGATGGTTTCGACCCCTGCGCCCAGTTTCTGCACCAGCGCCAGGTTCGGCAGTTGCGCGGGCCAATCGGCGCGCAGGTTGGCCACCGCCATCATCGTCACCTGCGACGGATCCCCCAGCCCTTCGGGCGTGCGGATATCGGCGCCGGGCAGATGCCCCTGCAACTGTGCCGCGATCTCTTCGTTCGACATCCAGCCGGATATTCCGGTATCGACCAGCAGGGCCATGCGCGTCTCCCTCTCACATTCAGCGCGGTGACGTTTCGTCACGCCGCTAGACTTTGTCGTGGCAGCTAAGTCATCCTTTCGGCCAAGGTAAACCCCGAATGTCGGGGTATGGGAGGCACCATGGCAAACATCATGAACATGTCCTTTGGGATGCGCGAGGAAAACCGCAAGCTCTTGAGCCGGGTGGCCGACATGATCCGGGACGAGATCATGCCGCTCGAAGATGAATACCATGCCGAGGTCGCCAAGGGTGACCGCTGGCAATACACCGAACGCCAGACCGCGATCCTCGAAGGGCTCAAGGCCAAGGCCAAGGCCGCCGGCCTGTGGAACTTCTGGCTGACCGACAGCGAGCGCGGCTTTGGTCTGTCGACCGTCGAATACGCCTATTTCGCCGAGGAGATGGGCAAGACGCCGCTGGGCGCCGAGGTGTTCAACTGTTCCGCCCCCGATACCGGCAACATGGAAGTGTTCGAGCGGTACGGCAGCGAGAAGATGAAGAAGCAGTGGCTGGAGCCGCTGCTGGATGGGCAGATCCGCTCGGCCTATCTGATGACGGAACCCGATGTCGCCAGTTCGGATGCCACCAACATCTCGATGTCCTGTGTGCGCGACGGCGACGACTATGTGCTGAATGGCGAGAAATACTGGGCCTCGGGCGCGGGCGATCCGCGCTGCAAGGTCTATATCGTGATGGTCAAGACCGGGGGCGAGGATACGCCCAAGCATCAGCGCCATTCGATGATCGTGGTGCCGGCCGGGACCGAGGGCATCGAGGTGCTGCGCCCGATGCTGGTGTTCGGCCACGATGACGCGCCGCATGGCCACATGCATATCCGGTTCACCGATGTGCGCGTTCCGGCCGAGAACATTTTGGTGGGTGAGGGGCGCGGGTTCGAGATCGCGCAGGGCCGGCTTGGGCCCGGACGCATCCACCATTGCATGCGTTCGATCGGTCAGGCCGAGATCGCGCTGGAACGCATGTGCAAGCGGGCGCTGGCGAAAGAGGCGTTCGGCAAGAAGCTGGCGCATCTGGGTGCCAACTATGACATCATCGCCGAGTGCCGGATGGAGATCGAGATGGCCCGCCTCCTGTGCCTCAAGGCCGCCTGGATGATGGATCAGGGCGATGCCCGGGCCGCAGCACCCTGGATCAGCCAGATCAAGGTGGTGGCGCCGCGCGTCTCGCTCAAGGTGATCGACGAGGCGATGCAGATGCATGGCGGTCAGGGCATCAGCCAGGACACGCCGCTGGCCGCCGCATGGACCGGTCAGCGCACTCTGCGCTTTGCCGATGGTCCCGACGCGGTGCACCGCCGCCAGATCGCCCGGACCGAGCTGAAGAAGTACACGCAGGAAAAGGTCTGATCTCCGTGACGGCCCCGGTCTATTTCACCGAAACCGAACCGGGGCTGTTCGTCGGCAACGACCCCGCGCGCGGGCCATGGTCGGCCGATCACTGCCATGCGGGGCCGGTCACCGGCCTTGTCGTCCGCGCCGCCGAGACCGCCGCCGGGCCGGGAAAGATGCTGACGCGGCTCACGCTCGATGTGCTCCGACCACTGCCCCTGTCGGGGCTCAGGGTCTCGGTCGAAATGCAGCGCAACAGCCGTACGCTGACCACGACGCGGGTCGCCGTGCACGATACCGATGGCACGCTCTGCCTGTCCGGCACCTCGATGCACCTGGTGCGCAAGGATCTTGGCGCGGTGCCCACTGCACAGGTCGCCGCCCCGGATTTCAGCGAAGCAGAGAGCGGTGCGCCCCTGCTGGTGGGCAAACTGCACGACCGGCCTGCCTTTGGCCAGTTCGTCGAAATGGCCTATCCGCGTGGCGAAAACCTCGGACCGGGTCCGAAAACCGTCTGGATGAAGGCGCCGCGCCTGCTGGCGACCGAGGCGCCTTCGCCGATCCAGGCGATCTGCCCGCTCGCTGATTGCGGCAACGGCCTGTCGTGGAACGAACCGCCGGTGCGGTTAGGCTTCATGAATACCGACCTGACCCTGCAGATTCACCGCGAACCGCAGGGCGACTGGTTCGCGGCCGAGGCCGTTTCACACTGGCAGCCCAACGGGATCGGCATGTCGCAAGCCGTGCTCTATGACACGGCCGGGCCGGTGGGGATGGCCCTTCAGACGCTGGTGCTGCATCCGATGGCGAAATAACGCCATCGGCGCACAGAGCCGGATTGTCAGGCCGCCGCCTGCGCCCTATCGTTTGGCCATGCACCGGATCGCCCTGCTCCTTTCCCTGTTGCTCCCCGCGCCGCTTGGCGCGCACCCGCATGTCTTTGTCGACACCGGGGTCGAACTGATCTTCGATGCGGACCAAAAGCTGACCCATGTGCGTGTCACCTGGGCCTATGACGATTTCTATTCCCTGATCATTCTCGAGGACATGGGCCTCGATCCCGATGGCGACGGTCTGCTGACGCGGGAAGAAGAACAGCAACTGGCCGGCTTCGACGCCCAATGGATCGAAGGCTATACCGGCGATCTCGACATACGGCTGGGTGACAGCGCGCTAGACCTGTCGGGCCCGCTCGAACCCACCGCCACGACCGAAGCCGGGCGCATCGTGACGACTCATCTGCGCGCGGTGAAGAATGCCCCCCGTCTGGGTGGCGCGGCGCTCTCCGTCAAACCCTATGACGAGACCTACTATACCGCCTACGAGGTCGCCCGCCCCGTCACCCTGACCGGGCGCGACGATTGCACGGTCCAGCGGTTCGAGCCGGATATCGACGGGCAACTGGCGCAGATGCAGCAGATGCTGCTGCGGATCGACGCTGATGCCGACCTCGAGGAATTGGATATTCCCCTGATGGGGGCCGAGTTTGCGACCGAGATCCGGGTGACATGTCCCGTTTCGTGATTTTGCCGGTGGCGCTGGCGCTCGCAGTGCTGGGCTGGGTCTGGGCCAGCGGCGGGTTCGATCAACTGGCCTTGTGGGCGGGGGGAGAGCAGCGCGCCTTTCAGAACCAGATCGCCCAGGCGCTGCGCGGCTTGCGCGGCGGGCAGGCGGGCGCGCTGGCACTGCTCCTGTCGGTCTGTTTCGCCTACGGGTTCTTTCACGCCGTGGGTCCGGGCCATGGCAAGGTGCTGATCGGCGGTTACGGCCTGGGCCGCCGGGTGCCGGTGCTGCGGCTCTCTCTGATCGGGCTGGCCGCCAGCCTCGGGCAGGCGGTGACGGCTGTGGTGCTGGTCTATGCCGGTGTCGCGGTGCTGAACCTCTCGCGCCAGCATCTTGTCGGTGTGACCGAACAGGTCATGGCTCCGCTCAGCTATGCCGCAATCGCGCTGATCGGCCTCTGGCTGGTCTGGCGCGGATTGCGTCGACTGGCCACCGCGCGCAGATCCCACGATCATCATCACGCGGGGGACACCTGCGCCCAGTGCGGCCACAAACACGGCCCCGACCTGGCCGAGATCGAACAGGTCGGAACCCTGCGCGAGGCGCTGGTCCTGATCACCAGCATCGCCGCGCGCCCCTGTACCGGGGCGCTCTTCGTGCTGATCCTGACCTGGCAGATGGGGATTGCGGCTGCCGGTATCGCGGGGGCTTTCGCCATGGCCCTGGGCACGGCCAGCGTCACCATCGGTGTGGGCCTCGCCTCGGCGGGACTGCGCGGCGGGCTGCTCGGGGCAGCTTCGGCCTGGCGCGTTGCGGATGTCACCCTGCCGATGGTCGAATTGGCGGCCGGGTTGATCGTTGCCACCATCGCGGGCGGGCTGTTCCTGAACGCGGTCTGACGGCACTTTCCCCATGCCCCCCATCAGCGCCCGAGAACGTCCTCCTGGAGGGCCAAGGACCAAGGACCGACCAAGCTCTGACAATCATGCCCGACCACCAGACGGGACTCTCCAGTCGCGCATATCCAAACCAACTATCTCGATCACGTCGCGGGCACAAATGTCGATTGCCCTGTCCGCCGCGCCAGGCCAGCGTGACAACAGGTGGCTCGGCAGATCCGGGACCGGGGCACCCCTTTGCCCCCGAGACCAGACGTTTTCAGCGCGAGCCCAAGCCTGCGTGGTCGAAAACCGGCTCCGGATAGCCCACCCGTGCCAGGTAGAGCCCCTGCGGCGGGCAGACCGGACCGCAAGCGGCGCGGTCGCGCGCCTGAAGCGCCGCCTGCACATCCGCTGGCGACCAGGCGCCGGCGCCCACCCGTTCCAGCGTGCCGACAAAGCTGCGCACCTGGTTGTGAAGGAACGAGCGTGCGCGCACGTGGAAGCGGATTTCCGGTCCCGAAAAACTCTCCACCTCTTCGACGCGCAGCTCGTCCAGCGTCTTGACCGGGCTGGCCGCCTGGCAGATCGACGAGCGGAAGGTGGTGAAGTCATGCCGGCCCACCAGCAGGTCGGCCGCCGCCTGCATGGCGCCGACATCCAGCCGGTGACCGATCTGCCAGACCAGCCCCGCATCATGCGTCGCCGGTGCCCGCCGCATCAGCAGGCGGAAGAGATACTGCCGTTCGGTAGCCGAAAACCGGGCGTGCCAGTCGTCGGCCACCCGTGCCGCCGCCACGATGGCCACCGGCTGCGGTTTCAGGTGCCAGTTCAGCGCCTCGGATAGCCGGAACGGCTCCCAGTCCTTGGCCAGGTCGCAATGCGCGACCTGCCCCAGCCCGTGCACGCCGGCATCGGTGCGCCCGGCGGCGGCAATGGTATGCGGCCCAGGCTCCAGCCGCGCAAGCGCATCTTCGATGGCGCCCTGAACCGATGGCAACTCCTTCTGCCTCTGCCAGCCGGCAAAGGGGGCGCCATGATACTCGACTTTCAAAGCGTAACGGGGCATGACCGCGCTGGTATCGCGCCGCCGCCGCCCTGTCCAGTGGGGGCGCTGCCCCCGTCGCCTGCCGGCGACTCCCCCGGAGTATTTCCGACCAGAAAGAAACCAGGCAGTTTTGGCTTCTTTCTGGTGAAAAATACTCCGGAGCGCGAGGCAGAGCCTCGCAAGAAAATGGCAACCCTAGCAACCGGGCGCGCCGGTCTCTATCTTGGCCGGGAAACAGGCAGGGGCAGAGTTTGGTCATTTCCTCTATCGCAGATCGTCTGGTGCGCGGCGTCGAGACGGTTTCCGACACGGTCAGCGAAGCGCTGTTCGAGCCGGTGGTCCGTCTGGGCGTCACCGGGCTGGCACGCTCGGGCAAGACCGTGTTCATCACCTCGCTGGTGGCCAACCTGCTCGACCGCGGTCGGATGCCCGGCCTTGTCGCGGCGCAAGAGGGGCGGATCGAGGCCGCCTTCCTGCAACCCCAGCCCGACGATACCGTGCCGCGTTTCGATTACGAAGCGCACCTGGCGGCGCTCACCGGCCCTGCGCCGCACTGGCCCGAAAGTACCCGCGCGGTCAGCGAGTTGCGCCTGTCGCTGCGGGTGCGCCCCGCCGGACTGCTGGCCGGTTTGCAGGGACCGCGCACCGTGCATCTCGACATCGTCGATTACCCCGGCGAATGGCTGCTCGACCTCGGCCTGATGGAAAAAAGCTATGCCGAGTGGGCGGCCGAGACGCTGGAGCGCCTGCGCGCCCGGCCCGAGGCGGCTGAGTATCTGGCCGCGCTCTCGGGGATCGACCCCGATGCCCGCCATAACGAACCGCAGGCGCAGGCGCTGGCACGCCGCTTTACCGCCTATCTCGAAACGGCCCGCGCGACCGGTTATTCCGATTGCACCCCCGGCCGCTTCCTGCTGCCGGGCGACCTGGCGGGCTCGCCGGTGCTGACCTTCGCGCCGTTGCCGGTATCGGGCGCATCCCGCCGCGGGACGCTCCTGCGCGAGATGGAGCGCCGCTTCGAGGCCTACAAGTCACAGGTGGTGCGGCCCTTCTTTCGCGACCATTTTGCCCGTATCGACCGGCAGGTGGTTCTGGTCGACGCGCTGGGCGCGATCCATAAGGGGCCGCAGGCGGTCGAGGACATGCGCCGCGCCATGGCCGATATCCTGGGCGCCTTCCGCCCAGGCCGCAACGCCTGGCTGAACCGGCTGCTGCTGGGCCGCCGGGTCGACCGCATCCTCTTTGCCGCCACCAAGGCCGACCATCTGCACCACCAGCAGCACCCGCAACTGACCGCGATCATCGAGGCACTGACCCGCGAGGCCCGCGACCGCGCGCAATTCGCGGGCGCAGGGACCGAGGCGCTGGCGCTGGCCGCGCTGCGCGTCACCACCGAGGAGATGCGCACGCATCAGGGGCGGGAATTGCCCTGCGTGCGTGGCACCCTGCTGGAGGGCGGGCGGCAGGCCGCCTTTTATCCCGGCGCCTTGCCGCAGGATCCGGGTCAGCTCCTTGGCACGGCCCGCAGCGGCGCCACCGAATGGCTGAACGACGGGTTTCAGGCGATGACCTTTGCGCCCGCCCCGATGCAGTTGAGACCTGGCGATGGCCCGCCGCATATCCGGCTTGACCGCGCCGCCCAGTTCCTGATCGGAGACCGCCTGTGACCGCCCTGCTGCGCCCCGGGCTGCCCGGCGATGCCGCGGCTACGGGTGAGATCCTCTATGCTTTCGCCCGCGACACCGACTGGATGCCCCTGCTGCACTGCCGCGACGAGACCGAAATGTTCTGTGGCGTGATGATCGCGCGCGGCTGGGTCACGGTGGCGGTTCTTAACGGCCGGGTCGCGGGGTTCATCGCGCGCGATGGCGGCGAGATCTGTTCGCTCTACCTGGCGCGCAATGCGCAAGGTCGGGGCCTTGGCGCGCGGCTGTTGCAACAGGCGCAGCACAGCGCCGAGCAACTGGAGCTCTGGACCTTTCAGGCCAATGCAGGCGCCCGGCGCTTTTACGAGCGGCACGGGTTCCGAGAGACCCTGCGCACCGATGGCAGCCGCAACGATGAGCGCCTGCCCGACGTCCGCTATGAATGGAGCCGCACATGACCCAAGGCCCGGTGCTGATCGACCTCGGCGACGAGACCACACCGCCGCCGCCCGTGACCGAGGCACCCGCGGTGCCCGATCTCGACCGGCCGCAGGGAACGGCGATGCAGGCCGCCGCGCGGGTCGCGGCCCGGCGGCCCTCGCGGCTGGCGCGCTGGTTCTGGGGGCTGGCGCTGTCACTGTTGGGGGCCATGGTCTCGCTCACGGCCTGGAGCTGGGTCAATGACCTGATCGCGCGTGTTCCGGTGCTGGGCTGGGCGATGGCGGCTCTGCTGGCGGTTTTCGTGCTGGTTTGCGGACTGATCGCCCTGCGCGAACTGGCGGCGATCGGGCGGCTGGGACGTATTGATGGCCTGCGCCGCGCCGCCGATGCGGCGCTGGCCGAGGACAATCTGGCACAGGCACGCGCCGTCTGCGCCCGGCTCGACGGCTTTTATCGCGGACGCGAGGATTTGGCTTGGGGCCGCGCGCGGCTGACTGAGCGCGCCGGCGAACAGTTTGATGCCGCCACGCTGCTGGCGCTGGCCGAAGAGACTCTGCTGGCGCCGCTCGACGCAGTGGCGCAGCGCGAGGTCGAGGCGGCGGCCCGCCGGGTCGCCACGGTAACGGCGCTGGTGCCGATGGCGCTGGCCGATGTGGCAACCGCGCTGGCTTCGTCGCTCAGGATGATCCGCCGGGTGGCCGAGATCTATGGCGGTCGCGCCGGGGTGCTGGGCAGCTGGCGGCTGACGCGGGCGGTGCTGTCGCATCTGGTGGCCACCGGCGCGGTCGCCGTCGGCGACGACCTGCTGGAACCGGTGCTGGGCGGTTCGGTGCTCAGCAAGCTGTCGCGCCGGTTTGGCGAGGGGCTGGTCAACGGCGCGCTGACCGCGCGCGTGGGCGTCGCTGCGATGGAGGTCTGCCGGCCCCTGCCGTTTTCCGGTGGGCGCAGGCCCTCGGTCCGCAAGGTCGTGCGCCGGGCGCTGACCGGTTTGATGAGCAAATCGGGCTGACCGGAGGGGGAGAAGGGGGCGCTGCCCCCGTCGCCGCAGGCGGCGACTCCCCCGGAGTATTTCAAACCAGAAAGAAGCGGGATCAGAACAGCGAGGGCACTTCGTCGGGTCGCTGGCGCATCGAGACGATGCCGGTGCGGAAGCCTTCGCCGATCCGGTCGGCCAGCGCGGCCCATTGTGCGGCGATGTCTTCGGGAAGTTCGTCGCGCAGCACCTCGCGGAACAGGCCCAGCCAGACCGCGAAATGTTCGGGCCGGATCTCGGGACGCGCCACATGCACCCGCATCGGGTTGCCGTCATAGCTGCGCTCGCGCAGGATCGCGTTGCGCCAGAACCCGGCGATCTTGGCCTCGTGGCCGGGCCAGTCCGTCACATGGGCGGCGAAGACCGGTCCCAGCACCGGATTGGCGCGCACCCTGGCATAGAACCGGGCCACCACCCGGTCGATCTGACCGGGAGCGATGTCGAACCGTGCAAGAGGATTGGGCAGGGTCATGGGTGGAAATCCTGAGTGAGCGCCTTGCATATAGGCGTTTGCCGTGCCGCCGCAAACCCGGTTTGACCTGACGCAAGGTCGCGGGGGCAATACCGGTGCACACTGTCCCCAGCCAGACGAGGAAATGCGCCATGACCGATCACAGCCACTCGCCCGATGCCATCGCCGCCCGGATCGGCGCACCGCCGGGGCGCGGGGTGTTGCGCGACATCGTTTATGGCGGCATTGACGGGTCGGTGACGACCTTTGCCATCGTGGCGGGGGTGGCGGGGGCCGGGCTGTCGCCCTTTGTCATCGTGGCGCTGGGTTTGGCCAATGTGCTGGCCGACGGGTTTTCGATGGCGGCGGGCAACTACTCGGGCACCAAGGCCGAGCTGGACAATATCCGCCGCCTGCGCGTGGTCGAGGAGCGCCATATCGCCCGCTACCCCGAGGGCGAGCGGCTGGAGGTGCGCGAGATCCTGGCGCAGAAGGGCCTGTCGGGCGATGTGCTGGAGCAGGCCACCGACGCCATCACCGCCAATCGCGAAAACTGGGTCGCGCTTATGATCGAGGGGGAATACGGGCTGGGCAGCGTCGATCCGCACCCGATGCGCGCGGCACTGGCCACCTTTGCGGCCTTTCTGGTGGCAGGCATGATCCCGCTGCTGCCGTTTCTCTTCGGGCTGGCCGAAGCGTTCACCGTATCGGCCTGGATGACCGGGGCGGTGTTCTTTGCGATTGGCACGATGAAGAGCTTCTGGTCGCTGGCGCCCTGGTGGCGGTCCGGCCTGGAGACACTGGCCATTGGTGGCGCCGCGGCGCTGATCGCCTATGGGGTCGGGCTGTTGTTCCATGCCTGATGCGGCGAATTGAGCGCGCAAAAGCGGTCTGCACCCGCGTCTCGGCGCTTTACCCCGGCGTGGCCCCGCCATATAAGGCGCGCATGAGCCATCCGCGCCTCATCATTATTCGAATTACGTCCCCGGCGCTCTGATCTATCCGAGACGCCGGGCAAAGGTGTTCGAGACCTCGCACCGACCGCACCCATTTTCGCTAAGACGACCATCCAAGGGACGCCCCCATGTGCGCCGACACGCCTGACTACAAAGACACGCTGAACCTGCCGAAAACCGAATTCCCGATGCGCGCCGGACTGCCCGCGCGCGAGCCGCAGTGGCTGGAGCGCTGGGAGCGCATCGGTGTCTATGACCGCCTGCGGGAAAAAGAGGGCCGCGCGCCGTTCACCCTGCATGACGGCCCTCCCTACGCCAACGGTCACCTGCATATCGGCCACGCGCTGAACAAGACGATCAAGGACATGATCGTGCGCAGCCATCAGATGATGGGGTTTGACGCGCGTTACGTGCCCGGCTGGGACTGTCACGGCCTGCCCATCGAATGGAAGATCGAGGAACAGTACCGCAAGAAGGGCAAGAGCAAGGATGACGTCAATGTCGTCGAGTTCCGCCAGGAATGCCGCCGCTTTGCCGAGGGCTGGATCGACATCCAGCGCGAAGAGTTCAAGCGCCTGGGCATCACCGGCAACTGGGCCGACCCTTACGTCACCATGGACTATCATGCCGAGGCGGTGATCGCCGACGAGTTCATGAAGTTCCTGATGAACGGCACGCTCTATCAGGGCTCGAAACCCGTGATGTGGTCGCCCATCGAACAGACCGCCCTGGCCGAGGCCGAGGTCGAATATCACGACAAGGAAAGCTTCACCATCTGGGTGAAGTTCCGGGTCCACTCGGTGTCTCAAGACGATGACATTGACCTTTCGAAGACAGACTATCTGCGCGGAGCCTATGTCGTCATCTGGACCACGACACCCTGGACCATCCCGTCGAACAAGGCGGTGGTTTTCGGCGATGACATCGCCTACGGTCTCTACGAGGTGACCGGCACTCCAGACGAGTGTTGGGCGTCGGTGGGCGACAAATACATCCTGGCCGACAAGCTTGCTGGGGATGTGTTCCGCCGTGCACGGCTTGACGAAGGTCAATGGAAACGTACCGCAGATGTTCCGACAAGTGACCTTGCTGGGGTTTTCCTTACCCACCCGCTGCATGGTGCCGAAGGCGGCAATGGCGAATGGGACGACCTACGCGATTTCCGCGCCGCCGAGTTCGTGACCGATACCGAAGGCACCGGTTTCGTCCATTGCGCCCCTTCCCACGGGATGGAGGAATTCGAGCTTTACCGCGATCTGGGCATGCTGGAGCAGGTCATCACCTGGAACGTGATGGACGATGGCAGCTTCCGCGCCGATCTGCCCTTCTTCGGCGGCAAGTACATTCTCAACCGCAAGGGTGGCGAGGGCGATGCCAACAAGACGGTGATCGACAAGCTGGTCGAGGTGGGCGGCCTGCTCGCGCGTGGCAAGATCAAGCACAGCTATCCGCATAGCTGGCGGTCGAAGGCGCCGATCATCTATCGCAACACGCCGCAATGGTTCGCCAGCGTCGACCGTCCCGTGAACGACGGGCAGGACAGCTATGGCAAGACCATCCGCGAACGCGCGCTGACCTCGATCGACCAGCTGGTCAAGTTCACGCCGCAGAGCGGCCGCAACCGGCTCTATTCGATGATCGAGGCGCGGCCCGACTGGGTGCTGTCGCGCCAGCGCGCCTGGGGCGTGCCGCTGACCTGCTTCACCCGCAAGGGCGCGCTGCCGACCGACGCGGACTTCCTGCTGCGCGACCCGGCGGTGAATGCCCGCATCTTTGCCGCATTCGAGGCAGAGGGCGCCGATTGCTGGTACGCGGAGGGCGCCAAGGAGCGGTTCCTGGGCGCGGATTACAACGCCGATGACTGGGAACAGGTGTTCGACGTGCTCGACGTCTGGTTCGACAGCGGCTCGACCCATGCCTTCGTGCTGCGCGACCGCGAAGACGGCACCGCGGACGGCATCGCCGATGTCTACATGGAAGGCACCGACCAGCACCGCGGCTGGTTCCATAGCTCGCTCTTGCAGGCCTGTGGCACACTCGGTCGTGCGCCTTACCGCAACGTGGTCACGCACGGGTTCACCCTCGACGAGAAGGGCATGAAGATGTCCAAGTCGCTGGGCAATACCATCGTGCCCGACGAGGTGGTCAAGCAGTACGGTGCCGATATCCTGCGGCTCTGGGTGGCGCAGACCGACTATACAGCCGACCAGCGCATCGGGCCCGAGATCCTGAAAGGCGTCGCCGACAGCTATCGCCGGCTGCGCAACACCATGCGCTTCCTGCTGGGCTCGCTCGGTGATTTCACCGAGGCGGACCGGGTGAGCGACCCGGCTGAAATGCCGCCGCTGGAACGCTGGGTGCTGAGCCGGATGGCCGAACTCGACGAAGAGGTCCGCAAGGGCTATGCCGGTTTCGACTTCCAGGGCGTCTACAGCGCGGTGTTCAACTTTGCCACCGTGGACCTGTCGGCCTTCTACTTCGACATCCGCAAGGACGTGCTCTATTGCGATGGCGACAGCCCGCGCCGCCGGGCAGCGCGCACGGTGCTTGACCTGCTGTTCCACCGCCTGACCACCTGGCTTGCGCCGGTGCTGGTGTTTACCATGGAAGAGGTCTGGCTGGAGCGCTATCCCGCAGATGACAGCTCGGTCCACCTGATCGATTTCCCCGACACACCCGCTAACTGGCGCGATGCCGAACTGGAGGCGCGTATCGCCCGCATCCGCCGGGTGCGCCGGGTGGTGACCTCGGCGCTGGAAATCCAGCGCCGCGACAAGGTGATCGGGTCGAGCCTTGAAGCGGCCCCGGTGGTGCATGTCGAGGACGCGGGCCTGCGCGAGTTGCTCGCGGGCCTTGACATGGATGATCTCTGCATCACCTCGGGCCTGACGGTGACGGGCGACCCGACCCCTGCGGAGGCGTTCCGCCTGCCCGAGGTCGAAGGGGTCGGCGTGGTTTTCGAGACGGCGGAGGGCGAGAAATGCCAGCGCTGCTGGAAGATCCTGCCCGATGTCGGCCGCCACGCCCATGCCGGCGTCTGCGGCCGCTGCGACGCCGCGCTGGGATAGGGGTTTCGCCGCCTGACGGCGGCGACCGGGCGAGGGGCGCTGCCCCTCGCGCTCCCCGGAGTATTTCTGAAAAGTTGAAACCGGATCGGGGCAGGCTTGCGTTGCGATGGGTGTAGGGCGAAACTGGCGCCATGCCCAGCCTGACTGTCGACACCCCCACCGGCCCCTTTGTCCTGACCGAAGAGAAGGGGGCGATCACGCGCGCCACCTGGGGACGGGGCGGGGCGGATCATACACCGCTGCTCGACCGGGCGGCGGCGCAGCTCGAAGAATATTTCCGGGGCGCGCGCAAATCCTTCGACTTGCCGTTGCATCTGCGCGGCTCGCCCCTGCAACGCGCGGTCTGCGCCGCGATCATCGCCATCCCCTATGGCGATACCCTGACCTATGGCGAGATCGCGCGCGACCTGGGCTCCTCGGCACAGGCGGTGGGCCAGTGTTGTGGCGGCAACCCGATTCCGATCCTGATCCCCTGCCATCGGGTTCTGGGGGTCAGGGGGCTGACCGGCTTTTCCGGGGTCGGCGGGGTGGAGACAAAAGTGGCTCTTTTGCGTCTCGAGGGCGCTGCGGGCTTGCTCATATGACCCAGATCAAGGCAATCTGACCCGCAGCCCGGCCAGATAGCGTGCCGGAGAAAAACAAGGAGACGCCCATGACCGACCGCGCCGTTCTGAAACAGGCCGTGCACGACAAGCTGATGTCGCTGGAGGCCGCCGAACTGGCCGCGGCCAAGGCCCATTACGAAGCCTTCCTGAAGGAATCGCAGCTCTCGGACCGCGAGGTGCATGACAAGGACGACCTCGTCGCCTCGCGCGAGAGCCGCGACCTGGCTGCCGCGTTCGACGCGCCCGTGCAGGCCCATCATGCCAAGATCGACGTGATCGAGAATACCGATTTTTCCCTGACAGATACGGTGCGGCCCGGCGCAGCGGTGTCGTTCGGTGGCCGCAACTTCATCGTCTGCGTCTCGACCACCCGGTTCGAGGTCAATGGCAAGACCTATATGGGGATCTCGACGCAGAGCCCGATCTACCTGGCGATGGCGGGTCTGCAAATGGGCGAGAGTTTCACTCACAACGGCTCGGAGTTCGTGATCGACGACGTGATGTAGGGCCGTGCGGGGGTGGCCATCTGGCCGCCCCCCAAGTCGCCCACCAAGCCGCCTGCCGGGCGGTATCAGCCGTAGCGGGGCTGGTCCCTCTCGGGGATGATCATCTGGGCGATGCCCGCAAAGATCAGGTACAGGCTGGTCACGACCAGACCCCAGTGCGCCCAGCTTTCGGGGTGGAATTCGACCCATGCCGCCCAGCCCGCGAAAAAGGTCCAGGCCAGCGCCATCGGCAGGGTGACCGCCCGCCAGCGCTCGGTCCGGACCGGATGGACGAATTTCAGTGGCAGGAACATCGCCACCGCCAGCACGGTGACCAGCACCAGGCTGACCCAGAAATTGGGTTCGAGCGCAAAGATCACCAGCACCACCATGTTCCAGCAGCCGGGAAAGCCCGAGAACGAATTGTCCTTGGTTTTCATCCGCGTGTCGGCGAAATACATCGCGCTGGCGAAGGTGATGACGATGATCGCGAACCAGCCGGTCCAGCCGTCCATCAGCCCCGATTTGAACAGGGCAAAGGCGGGGATGAACACATAGGTCAGGTAGTCGATGATCAGGTCCAGCAGCACCCCGTCGAATTCGGGCGCGTAGGTCTTGACGTGGTACTTGCGTGCCAGCGGTCCGTCGATTCCGTCAACCACGAAGGCCACGACCAGCCAGAGAAACATGAGGTCCCACTTGGCATCCACTGCTGCCAGCATCGCCAGCATGGAGAAAACGGCGCCGGTGGCGGTGAAGAGGTGAACGCAGAGCGCGCGAAACTGTGAAGTCATTTCCCCCTCATGACGGAAAATCGGTTGTCTTGCAAACCGAGATCACGGCCCGGCCCGGTTTGAGGTCACGCCTTGGGATGGGTGCGATTGTAGACATCCATCAGATGCGCGGTGTTGACAGCGGTATAGGCCTGGGTTGTCGACAACGAGGCATGGCCCAGCAACTCCTGGATCGCGCGCAGGTCACCGCCGGCCTCCAGCAGGTGGGTGGCAAAACTGTGTCGCATCGCGTGCGGCGTTGCGGTCGAGGGCAGGCCCAGTTGCATCCGCGCCCGGGCCATGACCGCCTGGATGCTGCGCGCGTTGAGCGCCCCGCCCCGGACGCCGCGGAACAGCGGCCCGGTGGCCTCCTGCGGCCAGGGGCAGAGGCGCAGATAGGTGTCGACAGCGTGGCGCGCGGCGGGGATGACCGGCACCAGCCGCTCCTTGCCGCCCTTGCCGCGGATGCGCAGCGTCGAGGGCAGCGGCGCGTCGCGTCCGGTCAACGCCAGCGCCTCGGAAATTCGCAGCCCGCAACCGTAGAGAAGTGTTACCACCGCCACGTCCCGCGCCGCGACCCAGGGTGTCTGCGATTGCAGCTCGATCGTGTCGATCATGGTGCGGGCGGCATCCTCTGCCAGCGGGCGCGGCAGTTTCTTCTGGAATTTGGGGGCGCGGGTCGACAGCACGGCGGTCGGTTCGAAGCCTTCACGTTCCGCCAACCAGCGGTAGAAGCTTTTGACTGCCGACAGTTTGCGCGCCAGCGACCGCGCGCCTGCGCCGTCGGCTCGCATGCGCGCCATCCAGGCGCGCATGTCGGGCACTCCGATCCGGGCCAATGCGCCCAGACCCTGCGGTGCGCCGCGATGTTCGGTCATGAAGGCGATGAAATCGGTTACGTCGCCGCGATAGGCGGCGACGGTGTTCCCGGCCTGCCCCGCCAGCGCCGACCGCGTCTCCAGCCAGTGCTGCAGCGCATCGCGGCAGGCCGGCGAGATCAGGGTCACGACAGCCAGCGGCGCATCGACCGTTCGAAGACGCCGGCGAAGAAGGACAACAGATCCGAGCCCAATTGCGGAGTGAACTGATGCGGATCCTCGGCGCCGAAGGCCAGCATCCCAGGCAGCCGTCCGGCTCCCAGATCGAGCTTGAGGCAGGCCTCGGAGCGGATCCAGTCCGCTTGCCGTCCATAAACCTGCCGAGTTCCGGTCTGCATCTGGCGCAAGGTGACCTGCCGCGCGCCCGGTCCGCGGCCGCCGGTCAGGTAGCGCTCGATGAAACCGGGTTCGGCCACGCTCAGCACCTCGCCCAGCCGTTCCAGCGCGCGGCCCTGTTCCGGCTGGTTGCTTTCCAGCACCAGCCGTACCGAGTCGACCCGAAGGATCTCGCCTATCTCGCCGCCGAGGTCGCGCAGGAAGGATTCGAAGTCGGTCGCCTCGAGCAGCCGAAGCACAGCGCGATGCACCTGGTTGGTTCCGGCGAGATTCTCGTAGGCGGCCGCGATGACCGAACGATGGGTGTCTTCCAGCCGGTCCAGTCGCGCCTCGAGCCGCTCCATCGCGATGCCGCGCAGGTCAATGATATTGCCGCCCATTGCGCGCTCGTTGGCGGCCACGAGGGCGTGCATGACATCCTTGTCGTCCAGCACCGATTGGGGTTTCGCGAGGATCGCCTCGCGCAGCATGTCGTCCAGTTTCGGGCTGCCGCTCATTTAAGCCTCGTGTTCTTGTTGGACCGTTTTATAACACGGGATTGCTGTTTTGCTGCCGAAAAAATCAACATCTGGGCAGATTTCTACCAGCGGATGCAAGCGTTGGGGCAGGCGGCTCCCGCATGTCGTTGCCCGATCTTGCGATCGGGCGCCTCCCGTTGGGCCGGGCGCCGCGCCTGCGCGCGGCGCGGGGAAGAAAATTCGGCGAATTTTCTTCCATACTCCGCCCCCGAATCAGGCTCAGAGGATCTTGATGCCGGCGGCCTTGATGTCGGCGAGGAAGGCGTCGAGCCCCTTGTCGGTCAGCGGGTGATTCACCATCGCCTTGATCACCGAGGGCGGCGCGGTAATCACGTCGGCGCCGACGCGGGCGCTGTCGGCAATGTGGTTCACCGAGCGGATCGAGGCCGCCAGGATCTGCGTCTCGAACCCGTAGTTGTCATAGACGGTGCGGATATCCTCGATCAGTTCCATGCCGTCGAGGTTGATGTCGTCGAGCCGCCCGATGAAGGGCGAGATGAAGGTCGCCCCCGCCTTGGCCGCCAAAAGCGCCTGGTTGACCGAGAAGCACAGCGTGACGTTGACCATGTGGCCCTCGTCCGACAGCACCTTGCAGGCTTTCAGCCCATCCCAGGTCAGCGGCACCTTGACCGCGATATTGCCGGCGATTTCCACCAGCTTGCGGCCTTCGGCGATCATCGTGTCGGCATCGGTTGCCGTCACCTCGGCGGAAACCGGCCCGCTTACCATGGCGCAGATCTCGCGGGTGACCTCGATGATGTCGCGGCCCGATTTCTTGATCAGCGAGGGGTTGGTGGTGACTCCGTCCACCATGCCCAGGTCGTTCAGTTCGGCGATGGCGGCGATCTCGGCGGTATCAACGAAGAATTTCATGTCGGCAGTCCTTTGATGGGTTGGCCTCGGTCTGGCTTGCCTTTACCTCATGAGACAAGGTCCGGGAACCCCGGAAACATCGGGTTCGTTGGCACCGGCAGGCAGAAGGCAGGGGAATCGGGCTTGGACGAACCGGGATATTTCCAGCAAGGCGACCTGGTCTCGGTCCTGACCACCCAGCCGCTCGACCGGCCGCTCGACTATCTCGCGCCCGAGGGCGGCTGTTTTGCCGGGGCCTTTGTCGAGGCCCCGCTTGGCCCGCGCAAGGTGCTGGGTGTGGTCTGGGGACCGGGGCGAGGCGATTTCGACCGCTCGAAAATCCGCTCGCTGAACCGGGTGCTCGACGTAGCGCCCATGCGAGAGGAAATGCGCAGCTTCCTGATCCGTGCCGCCGATTACACGCTGACGCCGCTGCCCGCGATGCTGCGGCTGGCGACTCGTGCGCCGGGCCTGGGCGATCCGCCCTCGATGCGCAAGATCTACCGGCTGGGCGGGGCAGAGCCCGACCGCATGACCGAGGCCCGGGCCCGCGTGCTCGCGGTGCTGCGCGACTATGGCGGGCTGGCCTTCACCCTGCGCGAACTGGCCGAGATGGCGGGTGTGACCTCGTCGGTGGTCAAGGGGCTGGTCAAGCAGTGCGCCGTGCGCGAAGAGGACAGCCCCCGCGATCTGCCCTTTCCGCATCTGGACCCGGACCTGCCCGGCAAGCCGCTGACCGCTGACCAGGCGCAGGCGGCCGACAGCCTGCGCGCCGGGCTGCGCAGCGGCGGCTATGGCACCACGCTCCTCAAGGGTGTCACCGGCGCGGGCAAGACCGAGGTCTATCTGGAGGCGGTGGCCGAGGCACTGCGCATGGGCCGGCAGGCCCTGGTGTTGCTGCCGGAAATCGCGCTGACGGCCGAGTTCCTGACTCGGGTCGAGGCGCGCCTTGGCGCGCGCCCGGCCGAGTGGCACTCGGGCGCCACGATGACCGAACGGCGCCGCATCTGGCGGATGGTCGGGCAGGGCGAGGCGCAACTGGTGGTGGGCGCTCGTTCGGCGCTGTTCCTGCCGTTTCGCGACCTCGGGCTGATCATCGTGGATGAGGAGCACGACACCTCTTACAAGCAGGAGGACGGCGTGCTCTACAATGCCCGCGACATGGCCGTCCTGCGCGCCTCGATTTGCGGCGCGCGGGTGGTGCTGGCCAGCGCCACGCCGTCCCTGGAAAGCTGGGCCAATGCCGAGGCGGGCAAATACCTGCGGCTGGAGCTTTCGGCGCGGTTCGGCGCCGCCACCCTGCCCGAGATGCGCGCCATCGACATGCGGGCCGAGGCGCTGACCCCCGGCATCTGGATCTCGCCAACCTTGCGCGCGGCGGTGGCCGACCGGCTGACCAGGGGCGAACAGTCGCTCCTCTTCATCAACCGGCGCGGCTATGCCCCGGTTACGCTCTGCCGCGCCTGCGGCCAGCAGATCGGCTGCGACCACTGCGATGCGCGCATGGTCGAACACCGGTTCCTGAAACGGCTGATGTGCCACCAATGCGGCGAGACCAAGCCGATCCCCGACACCTGCCCCCATTGCGGCGTCGAGGGAAAGCTCGCCCCGGTCGGCCCCGGCATCGAGAGGCTCGCCGAAGAGGCCGCCGCCACCTTCCCCGAGGCGCGGCTGGCGGTGCTCAGCTCCGATCTCTTCGGCTCGGCCCGCGCCCTCAAGGAGAGGATCGAACAGATCGCGGCGGGCGAGGCCGATATCGTCATCGGCACCCAACTGGTGGCAAAGGGACACAACTTTCCCCAGTTGACGCTGGTGGGGGTGATCGACGCCGATCTGGGCCTGCAAGGCTCCGACCTGCGTGCCGCCGAACGTACCTTCCAGCTGATGCGGCAGGTGGCGGGCAGGGCCGGCCGGGCGGAGAAACCGGGCCAGGCGCTGCTCCAGACCCACCAGCCCGAACATCCGGTGATCCGCGCGATTCTCGGCGGCGAAGAAGAGGGGTTCTGGCGGGCCGAGGCCGCCGAGCGTCAGGCCGCCGGTGTGCCGCCTTATGGGCGGATGGCCGGGATCGTGCTGTCCGGGCCCGAGGCCGGGCCGGTCTTCGACCTCGGCAATAAGCTGGCCCGAAACGACGCGGCCCTGCGCCAGATCGGCGCGCAGGTCTTCGGCCCTGCACCCGCTCCCATCGCCCGCATCCGCGGCCGCCACCGGGTGCGTCTGTTGGTCAAGGCCCCCAAGGGGGCCGCGCTGCAAGAGGCGATCGCCCGCTGGATCGCGCCGGTCAGGCTCAAGGGCGATTTGCGCCTCAGCGTCGATATCGACCCGCAGAGCTTTCTCTGAGGTCCTGCGAGGCTCCGCCTCGCGCTCCGGAGTATTTTCAACCAGAAAGAAGCAAAAGCGTTGCGGCTTCTTTCTGGTCCCAAATACTCCGGGGGAGGCGCCCGCAGGGCGACGGGGGCAGCGCCCCCTAATTCCCGCGTCAGGCGCGCAGGGCGCCGCGTTCCTGATCGATCAGGAAATCGGTAACCATCGCGCCCACCCACATGAAGAACAGCGCCGCCCAGGCGGTGCCCGCGAAGATCGAGCCGCCGGTGACACCGGCGCCGATGGCGCAGCCGCCCGCCAGCATGCCGCCGAATCCCATCAGCGCCGCGCCGATCATCGCCTTGCGCATGGTAACCGGCCCGTCGAAGGCCTGAAGCTTCATCTCACCGGCCAGCGCCGCCGCGATCATCGCGCCGATGAAAACGCCCGGCACCAGCCCGATGTCGAACTCCAGCACCGCGTTGCGGTCCAGAAAGAACATCAGTGTATGCGCCGACGGACCGGTAAAGGTGGCGCTCTCGATTTGTACCGGCTCGAAGGCGACCTGCGCCAGCGAGAAAGTAAGCACCCAGCCCAGTGCCACCGCGAACCCCACGCCCGAGGCGAACACCAGCCGCGCCGCGCCGATCGCGTTGCGCCGCGCGATCACCAGCGCCACCACTGCGCACATCAGGCCCAGCACCAGCCCGCCGTAGTCCGGCAGCCCAAAGGTGGTGAGCAGGTTCATGTTGCGCCCGCCTTCGGTGATCCACAGCGCCGCCAGCCGGTCGCGCAGCGGCGACAACAGGCCCGACAGGCTCATCTGCGCCACCACGGCAAAGATCAGCCCCGACACCACCGAACGCAGGTTGCCGGTCGCCGCCAGCACCAGCAAGCGCCCCGAGCAGCCGCGCGCCAGCACCATGCCGGCGCCGAACATCAGCCCGCCGATGATCGCCCCCGACCAGCTGCCCGGCACCGCCATCATGCGCGCGTCGGCGGCGTTCATCAGCCCCATGAGTTGCGCGGCCTGCACCCAGACCAGCGCGGTCGAGAAGGTCAGCAGCCAGACGGCGACCTTGTCGCCCATCTGGCCGCGGGCGAATTCGACCGTCGCCGCGCGCAGGCAGAACCGCGATCGCTGCGCCGCGACGCCGAAGGTGACGCCGGTGATCAGCCCGAACAGCGCCGCTGTCGGCGCTTCCCCGATGCGTTCGACAAGGCCGACGATATCCATGTCATTCTCCATCCGAATCCGGTTGGAGATTTATAGAGACACATTCCGATCTTTGATTTGATTTATGTCATCCCGGGCCAGGTGCCTTGCACGCTTCGGCCAACTCTGTTCTGGCTGCTTGTAAAGAGCGACGCAATCGTGTCTCTGCGCATCGGCGCAAGGTGTCTGTGCGGCCCGGCTTTCCTCTCGCCAAGCGTCCGGATTGGGCGTAGAGGGAATTCATGATATCGCTCGTTCCCCTGGCCGAGGCGCAACGCCTTCCGTTCTGGCGCCGTCCCGTCACGCTGTTGTTCGTGATGGCGATGACCATGCCCATCGCCTTCAATGCGTGGAGCGCGCTGCTCAACAACTTCGTCATCGAGGCGGCCAATTTCGACGGTGCCGACATCGGCCTGCTGCACACGGTGCGTGAAATACCGGGTTTCCTGGCCATCGGCGTAATCGCCGTTCTTCTGGTGATGCGCGAGCAGGTTCTGGGCCTTGTTTCCCTGATCCTTCTCGGCGTGGCGACCGCCGTCACCGCCTGGTTTCCAAGCCTTGGCGGATTGCTGATGGTAACACTCTTCAGCTCGATCGGCTTTCACTATTACGAGACGGTCAACCAGTCGCTGCAACTGCAATGGCTGCCCAAGGATCGTGCGCCACAGGTGCTGGGTTGGCTGGTGGCCACCGGGTCTGCCTCGACCCTGGTGATCTACGGTCTGATCGTGCTGACCTGGGACCGCTTCGGGTTGAGCTACAACACCGTTTTCATGGCGGCTGGCGGGCTGACGGCGGTCATGGCCCTGTTCTGCCTCCTGGCCTATCCACAGTTCGAGGCACCGACCCCGCAGATCAGAAAACTGGTACTTAGGCGGCGTTACTGGCTTTATTACCTCTTGCAGTTCATGGCGGGCGCACGCCGGCAGATCTTTGTCGTGTTTGCCGGGTTCATGATGGTCGAGAGGTTCGGTTTCGATGTGCATGAACTGACCGCGCTCTACCTGATCAACCTGGTGGTCAACATGATTGCCGCGCCGATGCTGGGGCGGGCGGTCGCGCGGTTCGGCGAACGGCATACGCTGATGTTCGAATATTCGGGTCTGGCGCTGGTCTTTGCCTGCTACGGCGGCATCTACTGGTTCGGCTGGGGCGTGATGATCGCTGCCGTTCTCTATGTCATCGACCATATCCTGTTCGCGCTGGCGCTGGCGCTGAAAACCTATTTCCAGAAGATCGCCGACCCTGCCGATATCGCGCCCACGGCCGCCGTCGCCTTTACCATCAACCACATAGCAGCGGTGTTCCTGCCGGTTCTGCTGGGGCTGCTCTGGGTGGTCTCGCCTTCGGCGGTGTTCGGTTTGGCGACCTGCATGGCACTGTGTTCGCTGGCGCTGTCGCTGTTCATCCCGCGCCATCCCGAACCGGGCAACGAGACGGTGCTGTCGAAATTCGCTCCCGCCCCGGCGGAGTAGGCAGGGGTGGAGCGGCGCGGGCGGTTTCTGAGCGGCTCGACCATGGGGCACGTGGTCCGGATGACCCTGACCGGCGCCATGGGGATCACCTTTGTCTTTGTGGTAGATGCGGCCAATCTCTACTGGATCTCGCGTCTGGGCGACCCGCAGTTGATGGCGGCAATCGGCTTTTCCTTTGCCATCCAGTTCCTGTCGGTCAGTGTCGGTATCGGGTTGATGATCGGTGCGGTGGCATTGATTTCGCGGGGGATCGGGCGGGGACAACACGGCCTGGCGCGGCGCCACGCCACCAGCGCGATGATGATCGCGTTTGCCATTCAGAGCCTTGTCGGCCTGCTGATCCTGGTATTCCGGCACCAGATCGTCGACCTGTCGGGTGCCACGGGCGAGACGGCGGCGCTGGCGGCGCGATACCTTGCGATGACGGTGCCCTCGCTAGGCGTGATGGCGGCGGGGATGGTGGCCAACGGTGCGCTCAGAGCCGAGGGGGACGGCTTGCGGTCGATGTCGGTCACGCTTACCTCGGGCGGAGTTGCGATGGTAATCGACCCGTTCCTGATCTACGGTCTCGGCATGGGGCTGGACGGGGCAGCGCTGGGCGTGGTGTTGTCGCGATTCGTGATGCTGGGCATGGCATTCCGCTTCGCCACCGGGCCACATGACCTGCTGGCGCGGCCCCGGCGGCGCGACGTGATGGCGACGCTCCGGCCATTCATGGCAATCGCCATCGCCGCGATCCTGACCCAGTTGGCCGCACCGGTCGGCAACTATGTCCTGACTTCGGTCATGGCGCAGTTCGGCGATCAGGCCATGGCGGGCTGGGCGGTTGTCGGGCGGCTGATGGTCGTGGCTTTCGGCGGCATCTTCTCGCTGGCGGGCGCCATCGGCGGTATCTTTGGCCAGAACTTCGGCGCGCGCGATCATGCGCGCGTGCTGTCGACCTATCGCGATGCGGTGTTGTTCGGGGTCGGCTACACGCTGATCATGTGGGCGCTGCTGAGCCTGGCAGCACCCGGTATCGCCGCCCTGTTCGACCTGCAAGGCCCCGCGCAGGAGGTTCTGCGGGCCTTTACCCATGTCGGCGCGGGCGGTTTTGTCTTCGGTTCCATGCTCTTCGTATCGAACGCGGCTTTCAATGCGCTGGGCAAGGCGCGCCGTGCGACGCTGACCAACTGGTTGCGCGACGGTGTGCTGGCCTTGCCTGCGGCCCTTTGGCTGGCCGGGGTTTTCGGGGCCGAGGGAGTGATCTATGCGCAGGCCCTGTGCAGTCTCGTGGTTGGGCTGGGGGCGGTCTATTGGGGCTGGCGGTTCGTGACCGGCCTGCAACGCCAGATGCTGCCGCCGCTTGACCTCGCGCCGCCGCGGCCCTACGCGCATCCCGACAGATACAGGAGGCGCTGATGCCCACTTTTACCGCGTTGACCACCCTGACCGGCAAGTCCCAGGCCGAGGCGCTGGGCGAAGCCATGGAGCAGCTTACCCCCGAACCCACCGGTGTGGGCGTCTTTGAATTGGAGGACGGGTCGGGTCTTTGGGAGGTCGGCGGATATTTCACCGAGCCCCCCGATCAGGCCGGGTTGGCCCTGCTGGCCGCGGCCCATGGTGCGCAGCCCTTTGCCGTCTCGGAACTGCCGGAAACCGATTGGGTCGCGCATGTAAAACGCGAGTTGTCGCCGGTCGAGGCGGGGCGGTTCTTTGTCTATGGCAGCCACGATGCCGACAAAGTCCCCGCGGACCGGATTCCGCTGCTGATCGAAGCGTCAATGGCCTTCGGCACCGGGCACCATGGAACGACCCTGGGTTGCCTGCGGGCGCTGGACAAGTTGATCGAGCAGGGTTTCAGGGCGGGAAAGGTTGCGGACATCGGCTGCGGAACCGCCGTGCTGGCGATGGCTGCCGCACGGGTCTGGAGCGGTGACATCCTGGCCTCGGACATCGACGCGGTGGCGGTCGAAGTCGCCGAAGCCAATCTGAAGGCCAATGGAATGGCCGGGATGGTAAGATGTCTGGAAGCGGCCGGGTTCGAGCATGAAGAACTGGCGGCCCACGCACCCTATGACCTGATCTTTGCAAACATCCTCAAGGGGCCGCTCGTGGCGTTGGCACCCGATGTTGCGGCGCATCTGCGCGACGGCGGATACGCGATTCTGTCAGGAATATTGAACGAACAGGCCGACGACGTGATCGAGGTTTATTCACGGTTCGGAACCAATCTGGTTCAGAGGGACAGGATTGGCGACTGGACGACTCTGCTGCTGTCCAAAAATGCCGCATTTTAGGCCAGTTTTAAGGGGTTTTTAGGGGTGAGCCTTGGTTTCGCCCCAATTTCGACGTAGGTTAGTATCAACGCTGGTGGGGGCCAGTGTATGGAGGCTGCCATGGTCGATAACCGTATCGACTTTGACCACCGGGTCCGTCGTCTGACCAAGAAGCACGAGGCAATGACTCGTGGTTACTATGGGCGGATGCGCAAGGACGGTCTGATCGAAGTGAAACCGCGGCGCGGACGGATTCAATTTCCGATCCGGGCGCTGGTTCTGCTGATCGCCGCCGTTTTCGTTTTCAAGGGGTTCCTGCTCGCAAGCCTTGGGGCCGACACATATAATTATCGTGTCGAGCGCCTTGCCGCCGGAACGCCGGTCGAGCAGGCGGGGGCCTGGGTCATGCAACCCGATCCGGTCAGTGTCTTTCTGGCCGAGCAAGCCGGACCGATTTTGCGCTGAGTTTTCCCTCGGCCAAAAAAAACGCCGCATGCATAGGATCTGCATGCGGCGTTTTGCGTATTCCCCGAGAGGGAGATCGGGGTGTACTCAGAATCCCGCCTTGCCGGCAGCCACGGCTTCGATATCGCTGCGGCTCATCCCGATATCTTCCAGCTCACGGTCGGACAGCTTGGACAGGGCGTTGCGGGTGACGCGCGCATCGTTCCATTCGACGATTGCGGACGCGATGCTATTATAAACGGCTGCGATCCGGCCAACGAGGCCGTTCGAGCCAGTGATGGTGCGGGTGGTGTCCAGTGCAGCCATTTTCCTGTGTCCTTGTAATAGACGTTTTGTGTCGGTGTTTCAGTCTGCGGGCATCTAGGGGGTGCGATTGCGTCAGGCAAGTGCGGAAATCGCATGGTCGCCATGCGTTTTCGGAATGGCGGAATATGGGCGAAACCTCTTTGAAACATTGGTGAATTCGACCCTGAAATCATGTCGATTTCTGCGTTGCAGCATGTCGTTTTCGGGCGTTATGTCGAAAATGGATCCCGAGACGTCGAAAACGAATGTGATGCAATTCGCTTGGATAATGTTCTCGTTTCGTGCTAATTCGTGAGAAAAGTTTCAAAAACAGGCAGATCAGGGCGGCACCATGCGCATTCTCGGGATTGATCCAGGCCTCAGGACTATGGGCTGGGGCGTGATCGAATCGCGGGGAAGCCGCCTGAGCCATGTCGCCAACGGGCTATGCCATTCTGATGGGGACGATCTGGGCGAGCGCCTTCTGTCCCTGCACAACCAGCTTGTCGAGGTGATTGCCGCATACAGCCCGGACCAGGCCGCCATCGAACAGACCTTTGTCAACAAGGACGGCGCCGGCACCCTGAAACTGGGGCAGGCGCGCGGGGTGGCGTTGCTGACACTGGCGCAGGCGGGGTTGCCGGTGGGCGAATATGCCCCCAACAGGGTCAAGAAAACGGTGGTCGGCGTCGGGCATGCCGAGAAGGAACAGATCATTCACATGGTCAAGCTGCAATTGCCGGGTTGCCTGCCCAAGGGCGCCGATGCGGCGGACGCGCTGGCCATAGCCATCTGTCATGCCTATTACGGCGGGGCGCAGGCGCTGAGCCTGAGGGAGGTGCGGGCATGATCGGCAAGCTGACTGGGCGGCTGGACTATCGCGCCGCCGATCACATCCTGATCGACGTGCGCGGTGTCGGGTACATCGTCTATTGCTCTGACCGGACGCTGGCGGGTCTGCCGGGCGTGGGCGAGGTTGTCGCGCTTTATACCGACATGGTGGTGCGCGAGGACCTGATGCAGCTCTACGGCTTTCCGTCGCTGGCGGAAAAGGAATGGCACCGGCTGTTGTGTTCGGTGCAAGGGGTCGGTGCCAAGGTATCGCTGGCCATTCTGGGCGCGCTGGGACCGGACGGGGTGAGCCGGGCGATTGCGCTGGGTGACTGGGCCTCGGTCAAGTCGGCCAAGGGCGTGGGGCCAAAGACGGCGCAGCGCATCGTGCTCGACCTGAAGGACAAGGCGCCTGGCGTCATGGCCATGGGGGGTACGGTCGCACAGGCCATGGAAGGAGCGGCGGACGTGATAGAGATGTCCGAGCCCGCACCGCGCGCCCGGCCGCAACCCGCTGCGCCGAGCGGTGCCGCCGCCGCGACCGCAGGCGCATTGTCGGCGCTGGCGAATCTGGGGTACGGTCCTTCCGAGGCCGCAGCTGCCGTGGCGCAGGCGGCCGGAGAGGCGCCGGACGCAGGAGAGGCGGCTCTGATCAAGGCGGCTCTGAAACTGCTGGCGCCCAAGTCATGATGCGCAGTTGCGCGGGAGAGAGCCGATGATCGATGCCGATCCGACCCTGCGGCCCGAACCGCTGCCCGAGGACAACGACCGCGCCCTGCGCCCGCAGGCGCTGAGCGAGTTCATCGGTCAGGCCGAGGCGCGCGCGAACCTGCGCATTTTCATCCAGTCGGCCCGCCAGCGGGGCGAGGCCATGGACCACACGCTGTTTCACGGTCCGCCCGGACTGGGCAAGACCACGCTGGCGCAGATCATGGCGCGCGAACTGGGGGTGAATTTCCGCATGACCTCGGGGCCGGTGCTGGCCAAGGCGGGCGATCTGGCGGCGATTCTGACCAATCTCGAAGCGCGCGACGTGTTGTTCATCGACGAGATTCACCGTCTGAACCCGGCGGTCGAAGAGGTGCTCTATCCCGCGATGGAGGATTTCGAACTGGACCTCGTGATCGGCGAGGGACCGGCGGCGCGCACCGTGCGGATCGAGTTGCAGCCCTTCACCCTTGTCGGAGCGACGACTCGGATGGGGCTGCTGACGACGCCGCTGCGTGACCGGTTCGGTATTCCGACCCGGTTGCAGTTCTACACGGTGGACGAGTTGTTCGAGATCGTCACCCGCAATGCCCGCAAGCTGGGCGCGCCCGCGGAAGAGGCCGGTGCGCGCGAGATCGCCCGCCGCGCGCGCGGTACGCCACGTATTGCGGGGCGGCTTTTGCGGCGGGTCGTCGATTTTGCGGTGGTCGAGGGCGACGGGCGCATCACCCGCGAACTGGCCGACAACGCCCTGACGCGGCTGGGTGTCGATCAATTGGGCCTTGACGGGGCCGACCGGCGCTATCTGCGGCTGGTGGCCGAGAATTATGGCGG
Organism: Ruegeria marina; assembly: GCF_900101475.1. Classification (GTDB taxonomy): domain Bacteria; phylum Pseudomonadota; class Alphaproteobacteria; order Rhodobacterales; family Rhodobacteraceae; genus Ruegeria_B; species Ruegeria_B marina. The sequence goes on from NZ_FMZV01000006.1 coordinate 134,403, forward strand.
CGGCCCTGTCGGGATCGAAACCCTGTCAGCGGCGCTGAGCGAAAGCCGGGATTCTCTGGAAGAGGTGATCGAGCCCTATCTGCTGCAACAGGGCCTGATCCAGCGCACGCCGCGCGGGCGTATGCTGGCGCAAAAGGCCTGGAAGCATCTGGGGCTTGCGACACCTTCCACGCCGGGGCAGGCGGAATTATTCTGACCGGGCGCCGGACGTGGCCGCTGTCTAGAAAAGGTGAAACGATGACCACCCCGGATTTTGTGGCGCTCTGGCCGACCCATCTGATGCGGGTGCGCTTGCCGGGCGCGGATCAGGCGAACCCGATCCTGGCGCGTCTGATCGGGCAAATGGACGCCGAACGCGACCAGATGACCACGGATTATCTGTCCGGCGACCTGTTCGCGCATCCGCACCCGGCGCTGGGCTGGCTCAAGTCCTGTATCGAGCGGGCGGTTCTGGATTACGCGCGCGGCACCGGCATCGACTATCCGCTGGATTTCCGGGTGCAGGCCTGGCCCAACGTAAACCGGTTCGGCGATTATCATGATCTGCACAATCACCCGCATTCCTGGCTGTCGGGCACCTATTATGTGCGGGTTCCGCATGGCGACGGCGCCCCGCCGGGCCGCAGCGACCGGACCCCGAATGCGATCAGTTTCTTCGACCCGCGTCCGCAGGCCAACATGCTGGCCATCAGGGGCGATCCGCAGGTCGATCCTGAACACCGTATCCTGCCGCAGGGCGGCGAAATGCTGATCTGGCCCGCCTTCCTGCATCATATGGTGCACGTGAACCTCAGCCAGGAGGCGCGGATTTCGATTTCCTTCAATATCATGCTGCGTTGGCGTGATGAATATCTTCCATAAGCCGGGCGGATCGGTTAGCCCGGGCGCATGGACCATCTCGAGATCGCAAGACATTTCACCCGTTCGGACGGCAGCTACCATTTTTCACGCTGGGGGCGGCCGATCGTGCCTATCGTCTTCGGGGTCGAGGACCAGACCCTGCCGGTGGTCAAGGGCGCGTTCGAGGCAGTGGTGGCGGTGGCTGGCCACAAGATGGCCGAGACCGACCCCGAACTGGGCGCCAATTGCATGGTCTTCTTCTTTCGCGACTGGAAGGAACTGCTGGCCGTTCCCGATCTGGACAGGTTGATCCCTGATCTGGGGCCGCTGGTCGAACGCCTGATCAAGGCAGGCGCAAACCAGTACCGCGCCTTCCGTTTCGACCGGGACGGGGCGATCCAGGCGGCTTTCGTCTTTCTGCGCATGGATGCCGAGATGTCCGAACAACCGGCCGAGACACTGGCGCTGACACAGGTGGTCCAGGTGATGCTTTTGTGGTCGGAACAGGCATTTTCCGCACAATCTCCGCTCGCGCTGGCCGGTGAATCAACGATCCTGCGGCCCGAGATTGCCGGGCTGATCCGGGCCGCCTATGATCCGGTCCTGCCGGGGTCGGCGCGGGATGCGTCCCATGCGCTTCGCCTGTCTGCCCGCATGGAGCGCGCGCAATGAGCCATGTCTATCACGTCAGGGTCTATTACGAAGACACCGACATGGCAGGTATCGTCTATCACGCCAACTACCTGCGCTATATCGAACGTGCCCGCTCGGACTGGGTGCGCAAGCTGGGCAATGACCAGAACGCGATGCGCGATGCCGGACTTGTGTGGGTCGTGCGTCGGATCGAGGCCGATTATCTCGCTCCAGCGAAATTCGAGGACGAGTTGGTCATCGAGACCGATGTGGTGTCGCTGTCTGGCGTGCGGCTGACCATGTCGCAACTGGTGCGGCGCGGCGAGACCGAGGTTTTCCGCGCCATGGTGACTGCGGTCTGCATGAATGCCGAAGGCCGCCCGGTGCGGCTTCCGGCGGAGATTCGCGCATTGATGTAACATTTCGCGGCGCCGCATCTGTTCTGTTGGAAATCGCCGGGAATCTGCTATAGCCTGCCGCGAAACAAGGCCGAAAAACGGCCATACGGCAGAAAAGAGCAGGTTTATGGAAACGGAAGCCCTGGCGCTGGCGCAGGAAATCGATTTCTCGATGTGGGGGCTCTTTGCCCGTGCGACATTTACCGTCAAGCTGGTTATGCTCTTGCTGATCGTCAGCTCGTTCTGGGCCTGGTCGATCATCATCCAGAAACATATTTCCTACCGCGCCGCCCGTCGCGACGCCGATACGTTCGACCGGGCATTCTGGTCAGGAGAGCCGCTGGACGAGTTGTTCGAACAGATTGGCACGCAACCCTCTGGTCCTTCGGAAAAGATATTTGCCGCCGGAATGATCGAATGGCGGCGCTCGCACCGCAACGACGGGGGGCTGATCGCCGGGGCGCAATCGCGGATCGACAGGTCGATGGATGTCGCGATCGCCAAGGAGGCCGAAGACCTGCAACGCGGCCTGCCGGTGCTGGCCACCGTGGGATCGACCGCGCCTTTCGTGGGTCTCTTCGGTACGGTCTGGGGCATCATGCATTCCTTCATCCAGATCGCCGAACAGCAGAGCACCAACCTTGCCGTCGTGGCCCCGGGTATCGCCGAAGCGCTGCTGGCTACCGGGCTTGGCCTTTTGGCGGCCATCCCGGCCGTGATCTTCTATAACAAGCTCAGCGCGGACAGCGACAGGATCCTCGCGGGCTACGAGGCGTTCGCCGACGAATTCGCCACCATCCTGTCCCGCCAGCTGGACAGCTGAGCCATGGGTGCTGCGGTTCAACAATCAGATGCGGGCGGCGGGCGCCGCCGTGGGCGGCGGCGTGGCCGGGCACGCCCGATGTCCGAGATCAACGTGACACCTTTCGTGGATGTCATGCTGGTTCTTCTCATCATCTTCATGGTGGCCGCTCCGCTCATGACCGTGGGCGTGCCGGTCGAACTGCCGAAGACCGCCGCCGGCGCTCTGCCGTCGGACGACGAAGAGCCGCTGACCGTGACCATTACCGCCGAAGGCGAGGTGCAGATTCAGACCACGCCGGTGGCACGAGACGAGTTCATTGCCCGCCTGCGCGCGATCGCGGCCGAGCGAACCAGCGACCGGGTCTATCTGCGGGCGGATGGCAACATTCCCTATGCACAGGTCATGCAGGTCATGGGCGCTTTGAATGCAGGCGGGTTTTCCAACGTGGGGCTTGTGACCGATACTGGCGGCCCCCGCCTTGACGGCAGTGGAGAGTGAGGCAGCGGGTTGCAGACCGGCACCAAGATCTCTGGTATCGCCCATGTCACACTGGTTGCATGGGCCTTTCTGGGCGGTGCGTTCCGCTCGGAACCATTGCCATTTGAAGTTCAGGACGTCTCGGTGATATCGGCCGAGGAGTTCGCCGCGCTCAGCGCGCCGCGCGAGGCGCCGGAAGTCATCCAGAACCCTGCCGAGCCCGCGCAGCCCATCGCCCCTGCGGAACAGACCACGCCATCGGAGCCCGCCGCCGAACCCGAACCGGTGGAAACCCGGCCCGAGCCGGAACCGGTTCCCGCCCCCGAGCCGGAACCCGCCCCCGAAGCGGTTGCCCCGACGCCGGAACCGGCCCTGCCGGAAGAAAACCCGAGCCTGGAACAGCCGGAACCGGAGACGGTGCTGCTGCCCGAACCGCCGGGCAAGCGTCCGAAACCGCGTCCGGTCGAGCGCGTGGCCCCCGAGCCGGTCGCCGCTCCACCGCCCGATGCGCGGCCCGACCCGGTCGAAACTCCGCCCGTCAGTGCCGAGCAGGGGGCCGAAACGCCCCAGCCCGAACAGCAGGCTACCGCGCCCGAGGAGGCGACAGACCGGATCACGCCCGAGGCGGAACCGACCGTCGAGGTCGCGCCGTCGCGTTCGCCACGCCCAAGGACACGGCCACAGGTGACGCAGACCGCCGAAGCAAAGCCGGAAAGCAAACCCGAGGTCGAACCGTCGGAAAATCCGGCGCCCACGCCGAGCAGCGCCGTGAACGCCGCTCTGGCCGAGGCCCTTGCCAGCGCTTCCGAACCCGTCGCAGCGCCCGCGCCCAGCGGCCCGCCGCTGAGCAGCGGCGAAAAGGACGCGTTGCGGGTGGCGGTCTCACAATGCTGGAACGTCGGATCGCTTTCCACCGAGGCATTGAACACTACTGTCGTGGTGTCTGTGCGTATGAATGCCGACGGAACGCCCGATACCGGATCGATCCGCATGATCGAAAGCTCGGGCGGATCGTCGGGCGCGGCGAAACAGGCTTACGAGGCCGCCCGCCGTGCTATCATCCGATGCGGGACGAAAGGTTACAATCTTCCCAGTGAAAAATACGATCACTGGCGCGATATAGAAATGACATTCAATCCCGAGAGGATGCGGATCAAATGATTAGATTTCTGACCAGCCTGCTTGTCGGCGCCACTTTGCTTGCCGCGCCCGTGCATGCGCAGAACCAGCCGCTCAGGATCACCATTGACGAGGGGATCATCGAGCCCTTGCCATTGGCCGTGCCCAATTTCGTCCCCGACGGGGCCGCCGCGACCGAATATGCCGCCCAGATTGCCCGTGTGGTTGCGGCCGACCTGACGGGCAGCGGCCTGTTCCGGGAAATCCCGTCGACGGCCTATATCAGCCAGGTCACCAGTTTTGACGCGCCCGTCCAGTTCGCCGACTGGAAGGCGATCAACGCGCAGGCGCTGGTCACCGGCAGTGTCAGCCTGTCGGGAGACCGGCTGACGGTGCGGTTCCGGCTGTGGGATGTTTTCGCGGGAACCGAACTGGGCAGCGGCCTGCAATTTGCCGGGACCACGGACGGCTGGCGGCGGATGGCGCACAAGGTGGCGGATGCCGTCTACAGCCGGATCACCGGCGAAGGCGGATATTTCGACAGCCGGGTCGTGTTCGTCTCGGAAAGCGGACCCAAGGACCAGCGCCGCAAGCGTTTGGCAATCATGGACTACGACGGTGCGAATGTTCAGTACCTGACCGACAGTTCCTCCATCGTGCTGGCGCCGCGTTTCTCTCCGACCGGGGACCGGGTTCTGTATACCAGCTATCAGGGCGGTTTCCCGCGTATTCATATCCTTGACGTGGGTCGTGTGGAGCAGCGGGTGCTGCAAAGCCAGGAAGGCACCATGAGCTTCGCCCCACGCTTTTCGCCCGACGGGCAGACGGTGTTGTTCTCTTTGTCGCAGGGCGGCAATACCGACCTTTACACGATGAACATCGCCAGCGGGCAGAGTGCGCGGCTGACCAGCGCGCCGTCGATCGAGACCGCGCCCAGCTATTCGCCCGACGGCAGCCGTATCGTGTTCGAAAGCGACCGCTCGGGCACGCCGCAGCTTTACATCATGTCCGCATCGGGCGGCGAAGCGCAGCGGATCAGTTTCGGCCAGGGCCGCTACGGCACGCCGGTCTGGTCGCCGCGCGGCGACCTGATCGCCTTTACCAAGCAGAACAAGGGACGGTTCCATATTGGCGTGATGCGTACGGATGGCAGCGAGGAGCGCCTTCTCACCGCGTCCTTCCTGGATGAGGGGCCGACCTGGTCGCCGAACGGGCGTGTCATCATGTTCACCCGTGAAACGCAGGGTGCGGACGGGCGTGCATCGCTCTACTCGGTGGATATCTCGGGCCGCAACCTGCGCCCGGTGCGAACCCCTGACGGGGGCAGCGACCCGACCTGGTCGCCACTTCTGGAATGATCCCGGATATCCGGCCTGCGTCCGCGTTCACATGGCGCATGGGCTATGGTATGAAAGTCTTAACAACAAGCACACATGAGGCACTTGGAATGAAGGTATTGAGCAAGATTGCAGCCGTCGCCACACTGGTGGCTCTGGCGGCCTGCACCAACCCCGACCGGTTCGGCAGCGACGATGCGGTCAACCTGAACAACAGTGCCGGCGGCAGCGGCCTTGTCAGCGACCCGACATCGCCGGCCTATTTCCAGCAGGCGATCGGTGATCGGGTCCTGTTTGCGGTCGATCAGTCCAACCTGAGCGACGAGGCGCAGGCCATTCTGTCGGCGCAGGCGCAGTGGCTGCTGACCAACACGGATTACTCGGCCACGATCGAAGGCCATGCAGACGAACAGGGTACCCGCGAATACAACCTCGCGCTTGGTGCGCGCCGCGCAAATGCCGCGCGCGAATTCCTTATTTCGCGTGGTGTGGCCGGGACGCGCCTGAAAACGGTCAGCTATGGCAAGGAGCGCCCGATCGAGATTTGCAGCGACGAGGCCTGCTACTCCAAGAACCGTCGCGCGGTCACGGTACTTGCCTCCGGCTTGACGAGTTAACGGCATGAGACTTGCGGCCTTGGCATTGAGCGTTTCGACCATGCTGGCGGGGCAGGGCATGGCGCAGGACCAGCAGACCCTGGCGGATATCCGCCAGGAACTGACCGTTCTGCATGTCGAGATTCAACGGCTGAAGCGCGAGTTCTCGACCACTGGCGCACCGTCTCCGAACCTCGCGGGCAACTCGGTTCTGGAGCGGGTCGATGCAATCGAAACCGAGTTGCAACGACTGACCAGTCTGACTGAACAGTTGAATGCGCGAATCGACAGGATCGTCGCGGATGGCACCAACAAGGTCGGCGATCTCGAATTCCGGCTGTGCGAACTTGAGGCCAATTGCGACATCTCGAAGTTGTCCGAGACCTCGACCCTGGGCGGCAGCTCGCCATCGGTGACCGCTCCGGTGGCGACAAGCCCGCAACCGCAGACAGAACTCGCCGTAGGCGAGAAAGCCGAGTTCGATGCGGCAAGTCAGGCGCTTGCGGCGGGCGACTATCGTATGGCGGCTGATTTGTTTGCGCAGTTCGACCGGTCATACCCCGGTAGTCCCCTCGCGGCCGAAGCGCGGCTGAATCGCGGCAAGGCGCTGGAAGGCCTGGGGGATACACGTGAGGCAGCCCGCGCCTTCCTTGCCAGTTTCACCGGGGACAGCACGGGACCCGTTGCGCCCGAGGCGCTCTACAAACTGGGTGCCGCGCTTGGAAAGCTGGGTCAGACCAGCCAGGCTTGCGTGACGCTGGGCGAGGTCGCCGTACGGTTCCCGAATGCGCCCGCGGTCGCGGAAGCCGGACGAGAAATGTCTTCGCTGGGGTGCTCTTGAGTCAGAACGAAGCAGAGCTTCTTTCGGTTCTCAGGGCGCAGTTTCCTGCCCAGCCGCCCAGAAGGCTTGGCATTGCCGTATCCGGAGGGAGCGATTCCATCGCTCTGCTGCATCTGGCAAAGCGCTGCTTTTCGGGCGAAGACTTTCAATTGTTTGCTGCGACAGTTGATCACGGATTGCGTCCCGAGGCAGTGGCCGAGGCCGAATGGGTTGCGCGGGTGGCCGCGGATATCGGCGTCGCGCACGAAACTCTGATCTGGAAAGACTGGGACGGAACCGGGAATCTGCAAGACCAGGCGCGTCGGGCGCGTTATTCCCTGCTGACAGAATGGGCGCGGCGCAACCAGATCGAAACCGTCGCGCTGGCACATACTGCGGATGATCAGGCTGAAACCGTGCTGATGCGGCTTGGACGGGCGGCCGGCGTTTCGGGATTGGCGGCCATACCGAAAAGACGGATGCAGGACGGGGTGGTCCTGGTCAGGCCGCTTCTGGGCGTGACGCGTGCCGCGCTGCGTGAATTTCTGACGGCTGCGGGTCTGGGCTGGTGCGATGATCCATCCAATGAAAACACCCGCTATGACCGTATCAAGGCGCGCAAGGCGCTTGCAACATTGCAGCCGTTGGGCCTGGATGCGCAGGTATTGTCCGAAGTGGCCTCCAACATGGCCCGTGCGCGCGAAGCCCTTGATTGGTATACGTTTCTTGCAGCCAGGGACCTCGCCGTGATCGATGCAGGCGATGTCATGCTGGACCTACGCGGTTTCCGCACGCTGCCGGATGAAATCGCGCGCCGCTTGCTGTTGCATGCGGTGTGCTGGATCCGAGGAGGCGAATATCCGCCGCGCCGGGCCGCCGTGGCAGCGGTGATGTCTGCCCTGCGCCAGGAAAAATCCGCTCAACTGCATGGGTGTCTGATCCTGAACCGCGGACGACGTGTCTGGATCTGCCGGGAGTTCAAGGCGGTCGAGGCGGCGCATGCGCGGCTTGGCGAACTCTGGGATGGGCGCTGGGTCTTGTCGGGACCGGTGTCGGCGGATGCCGAGATCAGGGCACTGGGACCGGGTGGTCTGGCGAGATGCCCGGAATGGCGCAATACTGGCCGCCCCTATGCGGCGTTGCAGGCGACACCGGCGGTCTGGCGGGGCGACGATCTGATCGCTGCGCCCCTGGCCGGGATGCCGGGCAGCTGGACCGCACGCCTGAAGGGCGGGGAAGAAGACTTCTACGCTTCTCTTTTATCGCATTGAACCTCGCCCGATCATCTCTATTTTAAGGAACAAGCCGGTCGTACCCCTGTTCGGTCGGGAAGTTTTGGGAGAATGTCCTTGGGCAACGCACGCAACATCGCCTTCTGGGTCGTCCTGTTTCTGTTGATCCTCGCCCTGTTCAACCTGTTCAGCGGGTCGGGCGGAACATTGCAGAGCCAGGAAAAGACCTATTCCGAATTTGTCAGCGCCGTGGATGCGGGCAATGTGACCAAGGTAACCCTGGATGGGGAGCAGATCCGGTATCGGACAGCCGATGGCCGCGACTATGTCACGATCAAGCCGAGCGACGCCGAGGTTACGACTCTGCTCATCGACAAAGACATTCCGGTCCGGGCCGAGAAGCAGCAGCAATCCGGGTTCCAGTCTTTCCTGATCACGCTGTTGCCGTTCCTGCTGCTCATTGGCGTCTGGGTCTATTTCATGAACAGGATGCAGGGCGGCGGACGCGGTGGCGCCATGGGCTTTGGCAAGTCGCGCGCGAAACTGCTGACCGAAAAGCATGGCCGCGTGACATTTGATGACGTGGCGGGTATCGACGAGGCCAAGGAAGAACTGGAAGAGATCGTCGAATTCTTGCGTAATCCGCAGAAATTCAGCCGCTTGGGCGGCAAGATCCCAAAGGGCGCGCTGCTGGTCGGCCCTCCGGGCACCGGCAAGACGTTGCTGGCGCGTGCGATTGCCGGTGAGGCAGGCGTGCCGTTTTTCACCATCTCGGGTTCGGATTTCGTGGAAATGTTCGTGGGTGTCGGTGCCTCCCGCGTGCGCGACATGTTCGAGCAGGCCAAGAAGAATGCGCCCTGTATCGTATTCATTGACGAGATCGACGCGGTGGGCCGCCATCGCGGCGCGGGTTATGGCGGGGGCAATGACGAGCGCGAACAGACCTTGAACCAGCTGCTGGTCGAGATGGACGGTTTCGAAGCCAACGAAGGAGTCATCATCCTGGCCGCCACCAACCGCAAGGACGTTCTGGACCCGGCGCTGCTGCGCCCGGGCCGGTTCGACCGCCAGGTCACCGTTGGCAATCCCGATATCAAGGGCCGCGAGAAGATCTTGGGCGTGCATGCGCGCAAGACCCCGCTGGGTCCGGATGTCGATCTGCGCATCATCGCGCGCGGCACACCGGGATTCTCGGGCGCCGATCTGGCCAACCTGGTGAACGAGGCGGCACTGATGGCCGCCCGCGTGGGCCGGCGCTTCGTGACCATGGAAGATTTCGAGAACGCCAAGGACAAGGTCATGATGGGGGCCGAACGCCGCTCGATGGTGCTCACCGCCGATCAAAAGGAAAAGACCGCCTATCACGAAGCCGGTCACGCGGTTGTGGGTCTGGCTCTGCCGATGTGCGACCCGGTCTACAAGGCCACGATCATCCCGCGCGGCGGTGCGCTGGGCATGGTGGTCAGCCTGCCCGAGATGGACCGGCTGAACTGGCACCGCGACGAATGCCAGCAAAAACTGGCGATGACCATGGCGGGCAAGGCCGCTGAAATCCTCAAGTACGGCGAGGATCATGTGTCGAACGGGCCTGCGGGCGATATCCAGCAGGCCAGCCAACTGGCGCGTGCCATGGTGATGCGCTGGGGCATGTCCGACAAGGTGGGCAACATCGACTATGCCGAGGCGCACGAGGGTTACTCGGGCAACACGGCCGGCTTCTCGGTCTCGGCGCATACCAAGGAATTGATCGAGGAAGAGGTCAAGCGGTTCATCCAGGAAGGGTATGAGCGAGCTTACCAGATCCTGTCCGAGAAGCAGGAGGATTGGGAGCGTCTGGCTCAGGGCCTTCTGGAGTATGAAACCCTGACCGGGGACGAGATCAAGCGTGTCATGAGAGGCGAACCGCCTACGGCCGGTGATGACGGGGATGACAGCGCGGACAAGGGCAATGCCGCAAGCGTGACGGCGATTCCCAAGACCAAACCGAAGTCGGCGCCGCGCGGCGGCATGGAGCCCGAGCCGACGGCCTGATTTAGAGCAAAAGCAAAAGCCCGGCCCCGCCGGGCTTTTTTCTTTTCGGCTCTGGCCGCGCGGTCAAAAAGCAGTAAGTTCGGCCCGGCAATCACCCAAGGGAGCGTGATCAGGATGCCGGTGTTGAAGGACAGTGGGTTTTCGGGATGGGTGGAGTGGCTGGGTCATGTGCCTGCGGGCGCTTCGATCAGGGCACAACCCGTTTTGGAACTGGATCTTGGATTTGAAGGTGTGCGGGGGGGACGCCATGCCGGGACCAATCGCGAGTCCTGTGTGCGGGTGCGCAACCTCTATCCCAGGGGGACCGAGATCCGAAACGTCCGGCAACTCACCGTTCTGGCCGCAGAGGAACTTGAAGCCATCGCCGCGAAGATGGGGCTGGAGAAGCTGGACCCGGCGTTGCTGGGCGCGAATGTAGTGCTGCGCGGGATACCGGATTTCACGCATGTTCCGCCTTCGTCGCGCCTGCAATCGGCATCGGGCACAACGCTGACCGTGGACATGGAAAACCGGCCCTGCGTTCTGCCCGGCCGCGAGATCGAGGCGGAAAAAGCCGGGCACGGCGCGGCCTTCAAACCGGCGGCCGAGGGGCGGCGCGGCGTCACGGCCTGGGTGGAAAGACCGGGAAGATTGACGATCGGCGATCAATTGACCCTGTTCATCCCCGACCAGCGGGGCTGGCGCCTGTAGGGGTCTTCTGTTTCCGATCCGCGTCCGCCGAATTCGAGCGGCGACGTTTCACGTCGCGAATATGTCGGAATCCAGATCATGCCTGCCAATTTGCGACGCTAATGCTGTGCCCAAGCCCGGCGCGCGTACGCCGGTATACCGGCACACCAATCAGGGATCGTACCCATGGCTTATAAATCCGACATCGAAATTGCCCGTGAGGCAAACAAGAAACCGATCCTTGAGATCGGCGCAAAGCTGGGTATCGCCAGCGAGGACCTGCTGCCCTATGGCCACGACAAGGCGAAGGTAAGCCAGAACTTCATCAACTCGGTACAGGACCGCGAAAACGGCAAGCTGATCCTGGTAACCGCGATCAACCCGACACCGGCGGGCGAGGGCAAGACCACCACTACGGTGGGTCTGGGTGATGGCCTGAACCGCATCGGCAAGAAGGCGATGATCTGTATTCGCGAAGCCTCGCTCGGGCCGAACTTCGGCATGAAAGGCGGCGCCGCTGGCGGCGGCTATGCTCAGATCGTTCCGATGGAAGAGATGAACCTCCATTTCACCGGCGACTTCCACGCGATCACCAGCGCGCACTCGCTGCTGTCGGCAATGATCGACAACCACATCTACTGGGGCAACGAGCAGGATATCGACACCCGCCGGGTGGCCTGGCGCCGGGTGGTGGACATGAACGATCGGGCGCTGCGCCAGATCACCTGTTCGCTGGGTGGTGTTTCCAACGGTTTCCCGCGTGAAGCAGGGTTTGACATTACCGTGGCCTCCGAGGTCATGGCGATCCTGTGCCTGGCCAACGACCTGAAGGACCTGGAAAAGCGTCTGGGCGACATCATCGTTGCCTATCGCCGCGACAAGTCCCCGGTTTACTGCCGCGACATCAAGGCCGAAGGCGCAATGACTGTCCTGCTCAAGGACGCGATGCAGCCGAACCTGGTGCAGACGCTGGAAAACAACCCGGCCTTTGTCCATGGTGGCCCCTTCGCCAACATCGCGCATGGCTGTAACTCGGTCATCGCCACCAAGACCGCTCTGAAAGTTGCCGACTACGTCGTCACCGAGGCCGGTTTCGGTGCTGACCTGGGTGCCGAGAAGTTCATGAACATCAAGTGCCGCAAGGCGGGTATCGCCCCGTCCGCAGTGGTGATTGTTGCCACCGTGCGCGCGATGAAGATGAACGGCGGTGTGGCAAAGGCCGATCTGGGCGCCGAGAACACTGCGGCCGTCAAGAAGGGTTGCGCCAACCTGGGCCGCCATATCGAGAACGTGAAATCCTTCGGCGTGCCGGTTGTGGTGGCGATCAACCACTTCGTCACCGATACCGAGGCGGAGATCCAGGAGGTCAAGGACTACTGCGCGACACATGGGGTCGAGGCGGTTCTGTCGCGGCACTGGGAACTGGGCTCGGAAGGGTCCGAGGAACTGGCCCGCAAGGTCGTGGCGCTGGCGGACTCGGGTGTTGGGATTTTCGCCCCGATCTATCCCGACGAGATGCCGCTGTTCGAGAAGATCGAGACCATCGCCAAGCGCATCTATCGCGCTGACGAGGTCCTCGCGGATTCCAAGATCCGTGGCCAGCTGAAGGAGTGGGAAGCAGCCGGATATGGCAACCTGCCGGTCTGCATGGCCAAGACCCAGTACAGCTTCTCGACCGACCCGAATCTGCGTGGCGCGCCCACCGGCCATTCGGTGCCGGTACGCGAGGTGCGCCTGAGCGCCGGTGCCGGGTTCATCGTGGTGGTGTGCGGTGAGATCATGACCATGCCCGGCCTGCCCAAGAAGCCGGCTGCGGAAACGATCCGCCTTAATGACGCAGGCCAGATCGAAGGCTTGTTCTGAGCCGCCGATTGGGTCAACTCGTGGCCCGGGATCACCCGGGCCACAGGAGTTTCGAATGCAGCCTCTGACACCACCGGAACGATGCAGGTCGATGTTGGATCTCAGGTGCGAGATCGACAAGTTCGACAGGCAATTGGTGGAAATGCTTACCCGGCGCGCGGCCTATATTGACCGGGCAGCCGAGTTGAAACCGGACGAGGGGCTGCCGGCCCGTATCCCGGAACGTGTCGAGGCCGTGGTGCAAAACGTGCGTGCCGAATCGCTGCTGACCGGGTTGGACCCGGATTTGGCGGAAAGGCTTTGGCGCATTCTGATTGACTGGTCCATCGCCCGCGAAGAGCGGGTGCTTGGAGCCGCTTGAGGGGCCGAACGGCCCTGTTTCGTTTTAGGGAAAGGGACCAAGGATGGTAGCCAAAGTCATCGATGGAAAGGCCTTTGCGGCCAACGTGCGTGCGCAGGTGGCCGATCATGTCGCCAGTCTGAAAAAGACCAACGGAATCACTCCCGGTCTCGCCGTCGTGCTGGTGGGCGAAGATCCGGCCAGCCAAGTCTATGTCCGTTCCAAGGGCAAGCAAACGGTCGAGGTCGGCATGAATTCCTACGAGCACAAGCTCGATGCGTCGACTTCCGAGGAGGATCTGCTGGCTCTGGTCGACCGGCTCAACAATGATCCGGACGTGCATGGCATCCTGGTTCAATTGCCGCTGCCCAAGCACCTGAACGAGGATCTGGTGATCAACTCCATCGATCCGGCCAAGGATGTGGACGGGTTTCATATCTCTAACGTGGGGCTGCTGGGAACGGGGCAGAAAAGCATGGTGCCCTGTACCCCGCTGGGCTGCCTGATGATGCTGCGCAACCACCACGGTTCGCTCAGCGGTATGGACGCGGTGGTGATTGGCCGGTCGAATATCGTCGGAAAGCCCATGGCCCAGTTGCTGCTGGGGGACAGTTGCACGGTGACCATCGCACATTCGCGCACCAAGGACCTGCCGGATGTCGTGCGTCGAGCCGATATCGTGGTGGCCGCGGTGGGACGCCCCGAAATGGTGCCCGGCGACTGGATCAAGCCGGGCGCGACAGTGATCGACGTGGGCATCAACCGGATCGAGCGAGACGGCAAGAATGTGCTGGTGGGTGACGTACACTACGAAAGCGCCGCGCAGACCGCAGGAGCGATCACACCCGTGCCGGGCGGGGTTGGCCCGATGACCATTGCTTGTCTCCTGGCAAACACCCTGACAGCCTGCTGCCGGGCCAACGGACTGCCCGAACCCGAAGGGTTGACGGCCTGACGGCAATTGCGGACGGCTGATTTCAAGGCGGGGCCACTGCGGCCCCGTCTTTGTTTCGGAAACACCCTGCTCTTGTCGGTTCCCAAAAGACTGAACAATATCCGTATACTAACAGGAGCCAGATCACGCTTACCTGCATCGGTTCCAGAATTTCAAAGGATTTTGGGCGCTGAAGTGCTGCAAGGGTTTGAGGCTTGGGTAACTCTGCTATATGACGTTACTCTGCGTCAATTTTTTCCCAAGCCAATCCGTTCATGTTCGCCAGGATCAGATCTTTTCTCGTCAGCGACAACATAAGCATTCTCGCGCCGTCGCTTCTTTTTCTGTCGCTGCTGGCGACAATCGCCAATCCTTTCGGCGCGACAGGGATGTCCTTTGCCGGCCGCTTGCTGTTCTGGCTTCTGGTTCTGTGCGTGGCAGCGCTGGTTGTCTGCTTTAGCTGCCTGATGGTGGACCGCCATGCAGCGCATGTGCGCCAGGGCATCAGGGATGGCCTGATCGTGGCTGCGATAACGATCCTGTTCACGCCAGCCTTGTGGCTTTTGATCCACTTGATCGCCATGCCTGCACCAGCGGACAGACCAGACGCCTGGAGCATGACGCGCTATGGAACGATTTTCGCCTCGGGCCTCCTGATTGTCCGGCGTGGAATCGCATGGGGCGGTCCGAAGGTCCATGAAACGAATCCGGAACTGCCTCGTATTTACAAGCGACTGCCCGAAGCGTGCTCTGCGCAGATATTGCGCCTGACGGTGCGTGATCATTTCGTGGACGTGATCACGACAGAGGGGGTGCATACCATCCGATTGCGATTTGCCGACGCCATAGACGAAATGCACCCGGTGCGCGGGCATTGCACGCATCGGTCCCATTGGGTGACCGAGGCCGCGATCGAAAGCATCGAACGCAGTGCCGGCAAGATCCAGATCCGGCTGAGCAACGGCGACCTTGTTCCGGTCAGCCGAAAATACCGCCCCACGCTCGAAAAGGCGGAGATCATCTAGCGCCGTTGGAGGTATAGCGGGCAACCCTTAGCGGGGCATCGGCACTGCGCAGGGGCTGGGGCCCGTCAGGATCGCCCGTGCCTCGGAGGCCATCAAGCCTGCCAGCAGCGGGTCGTGGCTGCGCAGGCCGCCAGTGTAGGTGCCGTAGGCGGGCATCACGATCCGCGCGCTGTCCACGAGAAATGCCGGGCGCGAAATCATGCGGCCTCGCAGGCGAAGACTGGCCTTGGGGTGATAGTGCCCGGATATTTCTTCGCTGGCGGCCGGATCGGCAATGTGGCGGAACGTCAGCGGTCCGACCCGGAGATCTTGCAAGTGAGTGCCGCCGATCCCCACCGGTCCCGGATCGTGATTGCCTTCGATCCAGATCCACTTCCGCCCTGCCTGCAGTGTAGCGATGCGCAGACGCGCATCTTCCGGCAGGGCTATTGCGGCTTCGCGGTCATCGAAACTGTCTCCAAGACAGACAACCGTTTCTGGCGCCGTGTGGTTCAGGTCATGCGCCAACCGGTCGAGCGTATCGGCGACCTCGTAGGGCGGCAGTGCCGCGCCGCCACGCCGTGCGATGCGCTCGGATTTGCCGAGGTGCAGGTCGGAAACGCACAAGAGGCGCTGCGCGCGCCACCAGAGCGCGCCTGATCCAAGTGCCGTCAACCGCTGCCCGGCAAAGGTGAAATCGCAACCGTTCATGTTGTGTTCTTTGCGCGTTCGCGCGATCGGTGCAAGCCCCTTCAACCGAGAACCCCTGCCACGGACAGAAGGCGCGCACTTTCCTCGGCCAGCAGACGTTCTTCGGCCGAGCCCTTGACCGGAACCTTGCCCACTTCGAGAAACAGAGGCGCCGCCAAGGGCGTCACCCGGTCAAGCCGCACGAGGTCGATCCTGTCACCCACGCGCGCGATCAATTCTTCGATACGGCCGAAATCGACCAGACCGCGCATGGCCTCTTCTCGGGTGATCCCCAGCATGAGGTGGTCAGGGTCGTATTTCAGCAGGGTATCGTAGAGAATATCGGAACTGAAGGTCGCTTGCCGCCCGGTCTTTCGCTGGCCGCCCTGATTGCGCTCGATAAGCCCGGCGATGGTGGCCGAGGCGCGAAAGGTGCGTTTCATCACCGCATTGCCTGCCAGCCACTGGTCCAGCCCGTCGCGCAGGCTGTCGATGTGAAACAGGGGCGCAGGATCGGCAAGCGCATCCAGCCCCCAGATCAGGATCGCGTAGTCGGTCGCAACAAAACCGAGAGGGTTGAGGCCCATTTCCTCCATCCGTTTCGTCAGCAGAAGGCCCAAAGTCTGCATCGCATTGCGTCCGGCAAACCCGTAGAAGCAGACATGTTCCAGCCCGTCATGCGGAAAGCTCTCGATCAGCAACCGCCCCTGTTCGGGCAGGCGCGAGATTTGCCGTTGCAAGGCCAGCCAGTCGGCCGTGTGGCCGGGCAGTTGTGGCCAGTCCGGTTGCGAGAACATGTTCAGGATCCGCGCGCTCAGTTGCGTTGAGGTCGCGAATTTCGTGCCCATGAAGGTTGCGATCTTTGGTTTCCTGTCAGCGCGGCGAGTGACCTCGACCGTCATGTCCCGCATACCCTCGTAGCGGACGATTTGGCCGCCGATCAGGAATGTGTCTCCCGGAGTCAGAGACGCGGCAAAGCCTTCCTCGATCTCGCCCAGCGGCTTGCCGCCGCGATTGCGCCTTAGGCGGACCTTGAGCGTGTCGGTGTTCTGAATGGTGCCGATGTTCTGGCGGATGCGCTGGGCGCTGCGCGGATCGCGCAGCTGCCAACGCCCATCCGGGCGCTGCAACAGGCGCTGCCAGCGATCATAGGCGCGCAGGGCGTACCCGCCAGTGGCGCAGAAATCGAGGCAGGCGTCGAATTCTGCGCGCGACAGAGCGGCGTAAGGGCCGGCGGTGGTCATCTCGGCAAACAGCACGTCCGCCTGAAAACCCCCGGCACAAGCGGCGATCAGGATGTGCTGGCAGAGCACGTCACGCGGCCCCCTGCCGCGCGGTTCACCATCCAGTTCATGCGCCTTGACCGCTTCGAGCGCGGCCATGCATTCGACCACCTCGAACCGGTTGGCGGGAACCAGCAGCGCCTTGGAGGGCGCGTTATACCTATGATTGGCCCGCCCGATCCGCTGCACCAGCCGCTTGACGTTCTTGGGCGCGCCGATCTGGATCACCAGATCCACATCACCCCAGTCGATACCCAGATCGAGACTGCCCGTACAGACGACAGCGCGCAACTCACCCCGCACCATCGCCGCCTCGACCCGCTCTCGCTGTACCCGGTCCAGGCTGCCGTGGTGGATGCCGATGGGAAGGCCCTCATCATTCGCAAGCCACAGGTTGTGAAAGAAGATCTCGGCCTGGGCGCGGGTGTTGTGAAAGATCAGGGTGGTCTTGTGACGCCGGATCTGATCGAGCACGGCCGGCACGGCATAGGCAGCGCCGCCGCCCGACCACGGCGGCATCTCGGCGGTGTCGAGCATGGAAATGTCGGGGTCTGGTCCCGGATCTGCCAGCAAGATCTCGCAGGGATCGGGGTGCCGGGCCAGGAACCGGGCGATTTCGGCGGGGTCCTCCACCGTGGCGGACAACCCGACCCGGCGCAGATCGGGGCAGAGCGTTTGCAGCCGGGCCAGCGCCAGCATCAGCTGGTCGCCCCGCTTGCTTTCGGCGAGGGCGTGAATTTCGTCGACCACCACTCGTCGCAGCCCGGCAAACATATGCGGCGCGTCCTCGTAGGAAGTCAGCAACGCCAGGCTTTCCGGTGTTGTCAGCAGAATATGCGGCGGGTCGGCACGCTGACGTTTCTTTTGCGTGGCCGAGGTATCGCCGGTCCGGTCCTCGATCCGGATCGGCAGGCCGATGTCCTCGACCGGGGTGCGCAGGTTACGCTTTATGTCTGCGGCCAGCGCCTTGAGCGGCGAGACATAGAGCGTGTGCAGCCCCTGGTGGTTGCCGTCGGCCAGGTCCGCAAGCGAAGGCAGAAAGCCCGCCATGGTCTTGCCGCCGCCCGTCGGCGCGATCAGCAGGGTTGCCGGGGCAGCGGCACGTTCGAACATGGCCCGCTGGTGCGGGTGGATGGACCAGCCCTTGGCGGCGAACCAGTTGGTGATCGGGGCGGGGATTTCCGACATGGCGAGACATTAGCACGGGCCGCGCCGGAGGAAAGGGGCGCAAGGATCCGCGCGTGCCGGTATGGTTTCAGCTGGAGACCGGGCGCGGTTTCAACTTGCGGATTTGGGCCTGTACCGCACCGGGCAGGGTGGTATTCGCCCCCGCCGGGGCGGCATCGAGCGCGCTGGCCACGTCCTTGATCAGAATGCCGATTGTATTGTCCTCGCTCAGACCGTCGCGGGCAAACTCGATACTGTCGAAGTTGCTGGCAAACCAGTTCTGACCCGAACTTGTATGGATGAGGTCAAGTAGCGCCCGTTCGTCCAGACCGGCAGCATCTGCCCAGTCGAGCACCAGGCGCGTCATTGCCGTGTTCGAGGCGGCCAGCAGGTTGTTCAGAACCTTGGCCTGCATACCCGAGCCATAGTCGCCCATGCGGTGGAAATGCTTGCCCATGGCATCGAAAAGCGGTTGCGCCTTGTCGAGATCCGCCGCCGCACCGCCCAGCATGAAGGACAGCCGCGCTTCCTCGGCCGCGACCTGCGCGCCGGACATCGGCGCGTCGATCAGGGTGATATGCGCGGGCACCCGTGCCCGCAGGTCACGAACATAGCGCGGTGACAGGGTGGAGCAGATGATAATACGGGAGAGGCGCTTTGCGTGAACCAGCTTCTGGTCGGTGAACAGCACTTGTTCAGTTTGCGAAATATCGCGAACTACGGTGATCAGTGTTTCCAGGTCTTGCGAAAACAGGGTTGCGTCATTGCTGATACGCTTCTCCATGTTGCCAAATTCGCAAGATGGCCGAACGTCGAACCCAAGGGCATCGAACCCCGCCCGCTGAAGGGCGGCCAGCATGGGCGCGCCCATCCTGCCACAGCCTGCGACGCCGATCATTTGACGATCTTCTCGTCCTTGACGAACATGTTGGCCCAGGCCCGGTCGATCAGTTCCGGGCTCATCTGGTAGGGTATGCCTTCGAACTCGCAGATGGCGATCATCTGGTCGATCAGGAACACCGGTTGATAATTGGCATAGACATTTCCGATGGTTGGATATTTCACCTTCAGCAGGTGCACCAGCGCCTTTTCGTCCAGTGGCATCCCCTTCTTGCGGGCGACCAGGGCGAAGATCTTGAGGAAGTTTTCCTGGCTTGGGCCGTCGATCTTGATCTTGAAGAAGATCCGGCGCAGCGCTGCCTGGTCAAAGATCTCGTTGGGGTGGAAGTTGGTGGAGAAGATCACCAGCGTATCGAAAGGTACTTCGAATTTCTCGCCTGATTGCAGGCCGAGGATGTCCTTGCCCTCTTCCAGTGGCACGATCCAGCGGTTGATGATCGCCTGTGGCGGTTCGGCCTGGCGGCCAAGGTCGTCGATGATGAAGATGCCGCCGGTGGATTTGAGTTGCAACGGCGCCTGATAGGTGCGCGCGGTCGGGTTGTAGACCAGGTCGAGCATCGAGAGCGACAGTTCGCCCCCGGTGATCACGGTTGGGCGTTCACACATGACATAGCGGCTGTCGAACCGGGCGCGCCGCCGCAACTGTGTCGGATCTTCGGGTTCCTGCTCGATCGCGTTATGCACGATCGGGTCATAGACCGTGATGACCTGGCCCGAGTATTCGATGGCGCGCGGTACATAGACCTTGTCCCCCAGCGCGTCCCGGATACCGTTGGAAATCGAGGATTTGCCGTTGCCCGGCGGCCCGTACATCAGAATCGAACGCCCGGCGCTGACGGCCGGGCCGAGGTGATCCAGCAGGCTGTCGGGCAGGACCAGGTGGCCCATTGCCTTGATCAACTGGTCGCGGGTGACCTGTATATTGCGGATGGACTGCCGCTTGACCTGTTCGCGATAGACATCGAGCGGGACAGGCATGGCGCCGAAATATTCCGACTGGCTCAGGGCATCGAGCGCGCGTGCCTTGCCCGCATCGGTCAACTGGTATCCCATCTCGTTGCCGCTGTTGGCGTTGAGCGTTCCCGTCGCCTCGAGCAGTTTCTGGCTGCGTGCCATGTCGACCAGTTCCTGCGCAACCGTTATGGGCAGACAGATCGCTTCGGCAATCTCCGAAACGGTCTCGACGGTCTTGCGAAAGATCGTCTTGAGAAGGATGTCCCGCATCATCACGACGGGGAGCTGCATTTCGGACATCCGTTTCGGGGCAGGAGGCGCCATGACGGCGGTGGCTTGCATGTTCATCGTCGGGACCAGATGCAGTTTTTGTGACATGTCGGCGGCTGGGGCGCTTGCAAGGCAGGCTGGCTCATCAATGTGGCATCACAAGGGCAGCCACGCGAAAGGTTTTGTCTATCCGGTGCCATAGAAGGCGCCGAACCCCAGATAGGCGGCCAGGCTTCCTCCCAGGGCCAGGCCCATGGGGAACTTCTTGCCGGTGGCCCAGCTTTTCCAGTTGGGGGCGATGCGGCGCAAGGGCGTGTGCTTGGCGATGCGGTGCGTGACAAACGCGCCCAGCAAACCGGCGGTCAGAAGTCCGATTGCCAAAACCAAGTCTCCGGTCCAGATAAATGGCGCGGCTGCGGCGGCGAATTTGGCATCGCCCGCGCCAATCGCTCCGCCGGCGTTCAATACGATTCCGATCAGCAGGATCATCGGCAGATGCAGCAGCTGCCAGACGTATGTCGGCAAGGCCATTGGCACAGTCGCTATCCGCCCCGAGGCCCAATTGTCGGTGAAAGGCGGGAACACGAAAAAGCCCACCAAAACAAAGACCAGTGCCAAGGCCGTGACCGCGTGGTTGCGGATCTTCATCTCGCTCAGGTCGGTATAGGCGACATAGAGGCAGATCGGCAGCACAAACGGCAGAAACCAGCGCGCCGCCTCGGCGGGGATCACCATGGGCTTAGCCGGCTTCGAGCGCGCGCAGCGACCTTACCGCGTCCTCGAAATGCTGAGGATGGGTGTCGATGGCTTCACGCAGCAGGGATTTTCCAGTGGTGATATCGCCTTGCTTCACTGCCGAGAGCGCCATCGTGTGCAGCAACTGCGCCCGCTCCGTCTGTGTCATCGGCACGACGGGAAGGGTGTAGTTGCGCTGGGCGCTGCGGGCGAGCACCAGGTTGTTCTTTGCGGTGAACAGGCTGCTGTCCTGGCGAATGGCTTCGCCGAACAGACGTTCGGCTTCGGCAAAATCGCCGCGGGTCAGCTTGGAATACCCCCAGTTGTTCATGACACCACCGGGCCGCGTGGTCAGGCCGACGGCGGTCTCGTAGAACGTATCTGCATTGTTCCACTCGCGGTTCGAGTCCGCGATCATCGCCTCTAACCGGTAGCGATTGAAGGTTTCGTGGGTCGGCGGTACCGAATCCAGCACCTGTTCGGCACGCTCCCACTCGTTATTGCGGATCAGCGCATCCGCATAGTCAACCGAGTCGTCCGGAAGGGCACCGTCCATCTTGACGACCTTGCCCCAGACGGCGACCGCTTCGGTGTTGCGATGCGCGCGCGTCAATGACTTGGCCAGCCCACGCTGCAGGTCGATGCGATCGGAATTGTTGTTGAGGGCGCGTTGAAAATAGTCGACCGCCTCATTCGGGTCTGCAACCGTAAGCATAACGTCGTTGAGATTGGTTTCATCGACGACATTGACGTCCTGAAACGCGCGTTCGACTGTTTCGTCGGCATTCTCCGAACAGGCCGAAAGGGTCAAACTGCCTGCCAGCATGACTGGAATCAGAATATGGTGGCGCATTTTTGCGTCCTTTTGCTGCTCTTGCCCTCGTCACGGTGTCTTGCGGATTACAAAGTCGCCCTGTCCCCGCTGCACCAATTTGAACTCTTCTTGTTTGGGTTCAGTATTAACAACATTTTCCGATTTTGCGAGTGCTATCCGCAAATTGTCCCGGATTGAGTCACTTTCGCCATTGTCCAGTGCATAGGCTTTCTGGAAGACTTGCGTTGCTTCCGGCAACTCGCCCTTTTCCATCAGGAGCACGCCAAGGTTGTTCCAGGCTTCAGGCCAATCCGGCGCCTCGGCAACCGCGCGGCGCAGCAGCGGTTCCGCCTGTCCCAATCGCCCCAGCCCCAGGTTGGCAGTGCCGATACCTGTCAATATTTCGGCTGTCATGCCTTCGTCGAGCGCCGCGCGGGTGAAGCTGTCCAGAGCAAGCTCATACTCTCCGGCAGCCATCAACCTTTGGCCGACTTCCACACCGCTTACCGCGTCTTTGCGATAATCGATGCCGGGCGGGAACGGATTCTCTGACAGAGAAAGATCGTCTTCTTTCGTGCAATTGGCCATCGTCACGATCATGACGATGGCCATGGCTGCGAGGTGGTACATCGGTGTGGGTCGTCTCACACCCGGATTTTTCATCTTGTCAGTTACTCATGTTGCCCAGGTCCATGATACCTTTTGCCGAAGGGCCGACGAGGATGATCAGCAGCGGCGGGACCGTCAGCATCATTGTGGCGAGGGTCATTTTGGTTGGCAACTTGTTTGCGGCCTCTTCGGCGCGCATCACGCGCTTGTCGCGCATTTCGCCGGCATAGACCCTCAGCGCTTCGGCAATCGATGTGCCGAATTGTGACGACTGGATCATCACCGTCACGAAGGAGGAAACGTCGATAACACCACAGCGTGTGCCCATGTCGCGCAGGACCTTGTCCTTTTCCTTGCCTGCTTTCATCTCATAGGCAACGATCTCGAACTCGTCTGCCAGGTCAGGGTAGGAGGCGCGCAGTTCTCGGGCGACACGAACGATGGATTGATCCAGCGACTGACCGGCCTCGACGCAGACCAGCATCATGTCGAGCGCGTCGGGGAAGGCCCGGGTAATGTTCTCCTTGCGGGTATCGACCCGTCGGGTGATCCAGTACTTGGGCAGGAAGTAGCCCACGGCCCCAGGACCAAGGACACGGATCAACATGGCCTGCGCGTCGTAGTTCTGATCGCCGTTGATCACGGTTACGTAAAGGACTCCCAGCAGAAGGCCAACAAGGCCCAACGCCATCTGCGCGAAATGGAAGAACCGGACCGCATCCTTTGACTGGTACCCCGCCTGCCGCAGCTTGAGCTGCATCGCAGACAATTCCTCAGCGTCCTGAGGTTCAAGAAAGTTGGCAAACCGTTGCAGTTGTTCGTTTCGGCCGGCCTGCCGCAACTGTTCCTTCTTGGATTTCGCCGGCTTCTTGGGGTTCTGGTCCCGTTTCAGTTTCTTGAGCGGGTCTTCGGGCTGGTTCAGCATCATCGGGATGGTGATCAGGATCATGAAAAGACCCAGCACCCCCACCGCGATGAGCGGCCCGAATTCGCCAAGATTGGCGGTGAGAAAATCGTTGACCGTCTTCAGCAGTTCCATTGCGATCTCCTCAAACCTTGATGTTGGTCAGCATGCGCATGACGAACAGGTTGGCGGTGAGCAGGATACCCACGACAAAGCAGGCGGGGATGAACAGCTCGTGGTCCTGAACGCCGTCATAATATCCGGGGTCGTTGATCAAGATCACCATCAGCGCCACCAGCGGGAAGGCTGACAGGAACTTTCCGGACCATTGCGCCTCGGCGGTGATGGCCTTGACCCTCCGGAACAGGCGGAACCGGGCGCGGATAACCTTGGCCAGGCCCGCAAGGACTTCGGCAAGGTTGCCGCCCGATTGCTGCTGGATGGTCACGGCGACCGATAGAAAGCGCAAGTCCTGCATGTCGAGTCGCTCGGCCATTTCCTTCAGCGCCTCGCCGATCTCGCGGCCATAGGCGGCTTCGTCCGCGATGATGCCGAATTCGGTGGCGATCGGATCCTCGGATTCCTTGGCGACGATCTGGATGGCCGACACGAAGGGATGCCCCACCCGCAAGGAGCGGACCATGAGTTCCACGGCGTCCGGCAGTTGCTCTTCGATCATGCTGAGGCGCTTCTTCGCCTTTTGGTTCACCCAGATGTAGACCGCACCGATGCCGATCGCGACCGAGATTGCGGCGCGGATCTTGACCTCGGTCTGGGTGCCGACGCTGAGACCGACAAAGGCGATGCCGGCCAGCAGCACCATGATCATGATCAGCTGTTGCGGGGTAAAGGCGATCGCGGCCTTCTGCGCCTTTTCGGCAAGCAGGGAGTAGAGCGGGATCGACTTGGATTTCATGTGCTGCTGCATCTCCTTGCGGAGTTGCTCCAGCACCTGTTCGCGACCGGCGCCCTTGTCGAGCATTTCCAGCCGGCGGTTCACCCGGCTGTTCAGGCTGATGGATTTGCCAAAGGCCACCAGGTAGATGCCCTCGACCAGGACAAGGACCCCAACAAAGATCAGGCCGTAGATAATCGGTTCGGCGCTTAGTTCCATGATCCGTTTCCTTACATCGTGGTCGGTTCGTAGATCGACGGCGGCAGGTCATAGCCCCACATGCGGAACCGTTCCGAGAAATGGCTGCGCACGCCGGTGGCCGTGAAATGACCGATGATCTTGTTGTCGGGGGTCAGGCCCACCCGCTGATAGCGAAAGATTTCCTGCATCGAGATCACGTCGCCTTCCATCCCGGTTATCTCGGTGATCGACGTCATGCGCCGACTGCCGTCCTGTAGGCGACTGGCCTGAACGATCAGGTTGACGGCGCTGGCGATCTGGCTCCGCACGGCCTTGATCGGCATTTCGATCCCGGCCATGGCGATCATGTTTTCCAGTCGGCTTACCCCGTCTCGGGCGCTGTTGGCGTGGATCGTCGTCATCGACCCGTCGTGGCCGGTGTTCATCGCCTGCAACATGTCGATGACTTCCTCGCCGCGGGTTTCACCCACGATGATGCGGTCGGGGCGCATCCGCAGGGCGTTCTTCAGACAGTCCCGCGGCGAGACCTCGCCCTTGCCTTCGACGTTCGGCGGACGGCTTTCCATCCGGCCCACATGGGTCTGTTGCAGCTGGAGTTCTGCGGTATCCTCGATGGTCAGGATCCGTTCGGAATTGTCGATGAAGCTCGACAGGGCGTTGAGCGTGGTCGTCTTGCCCGAACCGGTACCGCCCGACACGATGATGTTGAGCCGGGTCGCGACCGCAGCTTGCAGATAGGCGGCCATCTCTTCGGTGAAGGCGCCGAACTTCACAAGATCGTCGATGCCCAGCTTGTCCTTCTTGAATTTCCGGATCGATACCAGCGAGCCATCGACCGCGATCGGCGGCACCATCGCGTTGAAACGCGACCCGTCGGCCAGGCGGGCGTCAACATAGGGGTTCGATTCATCGACACGGCGGCCCACGGCGGAAACGATCTTGTCGATGATCCGCAGCAGGTGCTTTTCATCCTTGAAGGTGATGTCGGTCATTTGAAGCTTGCCCGCGCGTTCGACAAAGATCTGGTGCGGGCCGTTGACCAGGATGTCGTTGACCGTCTCGTCCTGAAGCAGGGTTTCGAGCGGGCCAAGCCCAGTGACCTCGTCGTAGAGTTCCTTGTTGAGCTGTGCACGGTCTTCACGGTTCAGAACGATGCCCTTTGTTTCGAGCATCTCGCTTGTGATGGACGTGATTTCCGACCGCAGCTCGGCCTCCGAGGCATGTTCAAGCGCCGCGAGGTTGAGGTTTTCCAGAAGGTCGCGATGTAGCTCGATCTTGATCTCGCTCATCCGCTCCTTGCGCTTGCGGTCGCGGTCCTGGGGCTGGGCCTCGGCCGCCGCCTTTGCCATCGGTTTGCGCAAGCTGGTGATCGGTTTGGCGTCGGCCTTTCCGGGGTGCGACTCGATCTTGGGTGCAACCACTGCGGCGATCGGTTGTGCCTTGTCTGTCTTTTTGTATCTGGAAAACACGTTCGAGCCCCTCGTCTGATGGAGTTATGCGGCCTTGGCGTCGCTTTGACCAAGCTCATGCAATGATTGCGCCAGTTTCGCGATTTCGCGGCGCAGTGGATTCTTCGGTGCGGACGATGCCAGCGGCAGACCGTGGTCTGCCCCCTGCGTGACCTGTTTCCCGCCGTCGGGCAGTTGCAGGTCGATGGAAATCCCAAGCGATTCACCCATCCGCTTGACACGGCTCTTGCCACTGAGATCGGTAAACTTCGGCGCCTTGTTGAGGGCAAAGCGAAGCTTGTTGAAGGGCAGATCCTCGGATTGCAGCGCCCGTTTCATTCGCAATGCGTTCTGGGCCGAGCGCATGTCCAGTTCGATCATGGCGAAATACACATGGGCGGCCTGGAGGACGGTTTCCGACCAGTGGACCAGTGTCTTGGGCATGTCGACGACCACATAGTCGAAATGGGCTCGCGCCATCTCGATCACGCGTGAGATGTCCTCGGGCGTGATGATATCCAGCGGCACCATATCGGCAGGCGCGGTCAGGACCTGAAGCTTGTTTTCAAAGCTGAGCAGGGCCTGTCCAAAGACTTCCTCGTCCATGCCGGCGGTCTCGGACAGCATCTCGAAAACAGCCTCGCGGCGCGGCAGATCGAGATAGGTCGAAACCGAGCCGTATTGCAGGTCGAGGTCCAGCAGACAAACGCGGGGTGCTTCGGTGCCGCCGATATTGGCAAGTTCCCAGGCAAGGTTTACGGCCAGTGTCGTGGCTCCGGTGCCACCTGCCAGCCCATGCACCACGAACAGCGCGCCCTCGCGCGATGATCCCTTGTTCAGGTGGGCGGTGTTGTGCTGGGAATAGTCGACTTGTGGTTCCGGCTGGCTCAACCGGTCGATTGCGGATTGCAATTCCCGTTCCGGCAGAGGGTAGGGGACGAACTCGTCCGCTCCCTTGCGCAGCAGCTGGTGCAGCGACGCCGGGGTCACGTCTTCCGCGATCAGGATCACCTTTATCCCGCGCGATTTCGCCTGGGTTATGATTTCGCCCATGAGGACAAGATTGTCCTCATCATCCGAGTCGATCGCGAGCGCGATGAATTCAAGGGATTCGGCTTCCGGCTGTCCGAAGAAGGCCAGTGCTTCGGCGAAACCGAGGTCGCCCCAGCTTTCGCCCATTGCGGCTTCCATGTCTTCGATCAGGAGATCGAAATTCTGCACATCGCGGCTGACCGTGCAGGCCAGGATCGGAGTTGCTTCGGGTTGCGGCATCGCGCTGCTCATTGCCTATTCCTCTTTACAGGCGGGCAGCAGACGTTTGCCGGTTTTCCGATCCTGCCTGACTTGTCCCGCGAACGACCGAACGACTGGTCGCACGTCACCTATTGAAAGCAATGTCGCGGGTAAGTTGGGCGAGATTTGGGCCGAAAAGAACCAATTGTAGGGAATGGGGCGACGATGCCGCCCAATTCAACCCTATTGTTCGAAGGCGCTGGAGGTAGTTTCGATCTTGAGCGAGGTTTTCGGCTCTGCGCTCTTGATATATTCGCGATAGATGACTTCAGCATATTTGCCATCGAGAATGTTCGGATGGCGATCGAGGAAGCCGGACACCTGGGTAACGGTGCGCCGGTTACGGCGTTCGCGTTCACTGGTCGCAACGAG
This sequence comes from Ruegeria marina, assembly GCF_900101475.1. Classification (GTDB taxonomy): domain Bacteria; phylum Pseudomonadota; class Alphaproteobacteria; order Rhodobacterales; family Rhodobacteraceae; genus Ruegeria_B; species Ruegeria_B marina. The sequence continues at coordinate 162,036 of NZ_FMZV01000006.1, forward strand.
CGGCTGTGTTTCGCCATAGGAAACGGCCGCCTCAAGTCGTGAACGGCTGATTCCGCGGCTGGCAAAGAACGAGACCACGGCCTGCGCGCGGCGCATCCCAAGGCTATTGTTGTAGGCATTGGAGCCTACCGCGTCAGTGTGGCCATAGACTCGGAACCGCACTTCGGGGAATTGCCTGATCCAGTCCGCCTGCAGCGTGAGTATCTGCTGCGCCGACGCGTCCAACTGGGCGCTGTCAAAGGCGAAATTGATCTGGGTCGGCACTTCGCGGGCGAAGCGGTCAGCCAATGTCTGTGCATAGCTGCGTTCGCCGTTCATCATCTGGACATTGTTCAGCGTCGCATTGCCGAATGTGCCCGAGTCAACCTGGTATCCGGCTTCCAGTCCGCAGGCGGACACAGTTCCGGCAACGCCCAGGCAGATCATCCAGTTCCGCATCGGTCCCATCCTCCGATTACTCCAACACGTAGCCGTAAGAGCCGCTGAAATCCTGGCGAGCTACCTCGGACGCGGCACCACTACGGGCGCGTTCCGTGCGCGTTGTCTTGCCGCGCAGGAACAGATCTGTCTCGCTCGGCGGCTTCACCCGATCGGTCGGCAGCGCGAGCGCCTCGCCCCTGGTAGGCGAAACCAGATGCGCGGTGATGATGATCACGAGTTCCGTTTGCGAGCGCTGATAGTTTGCGCTGCGGAACAGGGCGCCGAGCACCGGAACGTCGCCGATCCAGGGAAGTTGCGAGTTGTTGTCCAGGAATTCGTCTTCGATCAGCCCGGCGATGGCAAAGCTCTCTCCATCCCGCAACTCGACGGTTGTCGAGGTTTCACGGCGCTGGAAGGCGGCAATGTCAAACCCGTTCACCGTAACGGAATTGTTGGGATCAAGCGAAGATACCGCGGCCAGCAGTTCGAGGTTGATCAGATCGCCATCGACCACACGCGGGATGAAGGTCATCTCTACGCCGAAGGGTTTGTACTCGACCGAGAACAGCCCATCACGCTGTGCAACAGGAATGGGATACTCGCCGCCGGCAAGGAACTTGGCTTCCTGACCGGAAAGCGCCGACAGGTTGGGCTCGGCCAGGGTCCGAGCGACCCCTTTTCTTTCCAAAGCCTCGAGAAGCAGTCGGACCTGAGTGGCCCCCGCGCTGAAGCCAAAGAGAATCGCTCCGGTGTTTGCGTTCAGCGGAGGGATGTTGCCGCCAAGCGCATTGTTCAAGGCGGGCTGATTGTTCAGGGTGTTGATGCCGCCGATCGCGTTGCCGCCACTGACGCCCAGCGAGGCGCTCAGGGATTTCGATACGGCGCGCTGCATTTCAGCAAAACGTACCTTGAGCATGACCTGCTGCACGCCTGCCACGCTCATCAGGTTCGAAACGCGCTCGGGCGCGTAGCGTTCGGCCAGATCAAGCGCCCGCTGCAGGCGCGCGGCGCTGGTTACCGTTCCGGACAAAACGATACCGTCATTGGCGGTGCGCACTTCGATCCGCTCGTTCGGCAGGATCTGCTTCAGGCGCTCCTTGAATTCCGTGACATCCGCCGAAACGCGCACATTAACGTTCGTGATCAGCCGCCCCCCGGCATCGAACAATGTCAGGGTCGTCAGGCCGGGCGATTTGCCCAGTACGTAAATCGTGCGGTCCGAAAGCGAAGAAATGTCGGCTATGCCCGCGTTCGCGATCGAAAGCTCTGCGAAGGGAGTTTCGCTTTCCACGACAATCGCCCGGTTCATCGGAACGTCCAGCGTTTCGGCCATGCCCTTTTTGACTACGCGCAGGTCCTGCGCCCATACCGGGTCAGCCATGGGTGTCCATGCCAGCGCGAACCCGGCGACTGCCGCCTTGATCAATGCGTCAATTTTCATGTGACCTGCCTTTCCGATCACGCCTCAGGTGCGGGTCTTTTCGCCCGATCTTTCCCATAGTGTGCGCGACCTGCCGTTTTTTTGCAAGAATCAATGCTTTTGCGTTCGATGTTTATGTGTGGATTGAGCAACAACCGAAAAAATCGGCCGCGGTACTCCGCGACCGATTGTCATGTCGTTTCGAAGATTTTGCATCAGTTCGTGCACGGGATCGGGATATCCACGACATCGGCGCCGCGTCTGGTCCGGATGGTGCAGACCTTTTCCTCGACTGCTTCGGGCGCGGCTTTCAATTCCCCAAGGCCCAGCAGGCTGCGCTGATCGACTTCGACTGCAGATACCACGGTATCGTCATCGACACCGACCAGTGCCAGAGACAGACGTCCGGTGGTCTGGGCCTGTGCCAGGGCCGCTACCTGTTCCGGACGCGCTGCCACCGTCACGGTCCGCGCGATCATTGCTCCGGTCACGTCGCCCCCGGCGGATTGGTCCACGGCGACAATCTGGATGCTGCTCTGGATCAGGCGGGTAATTTCGCCCTGCGTACCCTCCAGCATACCTTTCAGGCCGCCGGTCCAGTACACATCGACCCTGTCACCCGGGCGCAGAAACCCGGATACGCCCGAGGCAACGTCGACCTTGATTGCAAAAGCGCGCATGCCGCGTTCCAGTTGCGAGGTCAAACCGGCGTCTTCACCAGGCTTGGTCACCTTGACGACCATGATCGCCTCATCCTTTTCGATGGCACGCAGAACGAAGCGGTTCTCCTCTTCGCGTTCTGGGAAAAGTAGAGAGGAATCGGTGAACGTACCCTCGGGAATGGCATTGACGGGCCATTTCACGACACGGACGTCTTCTTTGGTGAGGCGCTCGCCATAGCGAAGCGGCCGGGCTGCAACCAGGACTTCCTGTGTCGGAACGATCTGGGCGCGGGCCTGGCGCTCGCGTGCGAGTTCGCTTTGATATGCGGAAATATAGTTCCGGGCCATCATCACCGCGCCACCGGCGAGTGCAATACCCACGATGAGGACAAGTCCAAATACTGCTCGCATCCTATCACCTCTTTTCTGTACCCGCCATTTCGGCAAAACGACTGTTGCCGGCGGCGGGGTTCGGCTCGGTATTCATAGGCTTCAATTGTGTCAGAATGAGGGTTTCAACAGGCCGGTTGCTGGCCTACTGAGACCAATTGAAGCTTTGTGGCCTGGTGGGGTTCAGGTCAGTCAGAGACCCGAACTCACCGTCACCCCGCCAATCGTATTTGATACGGCCGTAGAAACGTCTCCGGTCGGACCATTGATGGCTGAGTATGCAATTCCAGCCAAAGACACGACTGCAGCGGTCAGGACCACCCAGTCGACCGTGACGGCGCCGTCTTCGTCTTTTGTAAAAAGTTTGCAGCGTTTCAGCATGGCAGTACCTCCGTCGCGTTTAATTCAGAAAAAAGGGCCACGTCTTTGTTCAAAGACGCGGCCCCGTTCTGATTTGGCGAGCCTGCCTATTAGAGGCCGGTCGACGGCGTCACGCCGCTCAGTTCGGTGTTGATGGCGGTCGACAGAGTGCCAGTGCCGCTCGAGATGCCGTTGTAGGCGACGGCGGCCAGGGCCACCACAGCTGCGGTCAGCACGACCCAGTCAACGGTCACTGCGCCATCTTCGTCTTTGCGGAAGTTTTTGATGAACTTGATCATGGTTAGTCCCTCCTAAGGATCACAAGATTGTCTCTCAACCTCGCCGTCCGTCTGAACCTGCTCTCTCTCGTTGGCTCATGTCCGTCGCGGTATGGATGTATATTTGCCGGTCAGCCGTGGCAGGATTTGGGCCAAAACCAGAATTTTTCGGCACGCGCTTAACTTTTCCCTCACTTTTCGTATAAGCAATTGTTTTTGAATGAAAAAAAAGTTGAAAAGGATTTCATGCATTGGTTGTGCCGATGCGCAAAGGCTTCAAATGAGGCAAAATCGCCGTATTTGTGCAGGTTTTTCTGGCTTTTGGCGCCGTGTTTGAGCAGAAATACTTGAAAAAACATATCTAGAGGCGAGCAGATGGCCCTCAGATACCTTTCGCTGATTGCGGGATTCGTCCTGGCGGTTGAACCTGTTGTTGTGTCGGCCGACACGCCACCGCCATTTCCCGAGGTCAAGCCCAAACGGATCAAGGCGCCAGCGCCGGGCAGCCGTCCGCGAGTCGATGTGCAGATCACCGCAGAAGAGCATGCGCGGGCGCCGGTTGGCCGCAGCGCACGACCGGTCGAAGCGACGGAAACGGACGAAGTTCAGGTCGCCGGGGTTGCTCCGACGCCCGACAGGTTGGGGCGTTATGCCTGGTTCTGGGACAAGGTTTCCCCATCTCTGGAACAATCGACCCCGGCGCGCCTGGACGATATCCTGCGGACCTTGACCAGCGGCGGCGTGGATGCGCCGCGAATGCAGGCCTTGCAGGACATCGCACGTGCGCAGGGTCGTTCCATCCTGCGTTCGACGATCGGGACCGAGGTGTCTCCGGCTTTGGTCCTGGCGGTGATCGCTGTCGAATCGGCCGGCAAATCGGATGCGGTCAGCCGTGCGGGAGCGCAAGGATTGATGCAGCTGATGCCGGATACAGCCGCGCGTTTCGGCGTGACCGACAGCCTTTCGCCAGACGAGAACATTGCAGGCGGAGTAAAATATCTGGATTGGTTGATGGGGGAGTTCGGGCGCGATCCGGTCATGGTTCTGGCCGGCTACAACGCGGGCGAAGGCGCCGTGCGTAAGCACAGCGGCGTTCCGCCCTATGCCGAGACCCGCGACTACGTGCCCAAAGTTCTGGCCGCCTACCAGGTGGCGCGGGGCCTGTGTGCAACGCCGCCGCAACTGATCACCGATGGGTGTGTGTTCACGGCCCTGCAATAGAAAAGGCCCGCCGCAGGGGCGGGCCTTTAGGATTTTTCACCCGATCAGTTGACCAGGGTTGCGTTGGTCGCGGCGCGGAACTCCTCTTCGCTGACACCGTCGGCGAGTTCCACGATCTTCAACCCGCCCTCGACGACGTCCAGCACGCCGAGGTTGGTGATGATGCGGTCGACCACGCCCTTGCCGGTCAGCGGCAGGGTGCATTCCTTCAGCACCTTGGATTCACCATGCTTGTTGGCGTGGTCCATGACGACAACAACTCGGCCCACGCCGGCCACCAGGTCCATCGCGCCGCCCATGCCCTTGACCAGCTTGCCGGGGATCATCCAGTTCGCCAGATCGCCGTTCTCGGAGACTTCCATCGCGCCCAGGATCGCCATGGCGATCTTGCCGCCACGGATCATCGCGAAAGAGGTCGCGCTGTCGAAATAGGCGGTCTGCGGCAGTTCGGTGATGGTCTGCTTGCCCGCGTTGATCAGGTCGGGGTCCTCTTCGCCCTCGAACGGGAAGGGGCCCATACCGAGCATGCCGTTTTCCGATTGCAGGGTCACGTTGACGCCTTCGGGGATGTAGTTCGACACCAGCGTCGGAATGCCGATGCCGAGGTTCACGTACCAGCCGTCCTGCAGTTCCTGCGCCGCACGGGCGGCCATCTGGTTGCGGTCCCAAGCCATTATGCGGTCTCCTTCTTGCGCACGGTGCGCTGCTCGATGCGCTTTTCATGCTCGCCCTGGATCAGGCGATGAACGTAGATACCGGGCAGGTGGATGCAATCGGGGTCGAGCGAGCCGGTCGGCACGATCTCTTCCACTTCGGCGACGCAGATCTTGCCGCAGGTGGCGGCCGGCAGGTTGAAGTTGCGCGCGGTCTTGCGGAACACCAGGTTGCCGGTCTCGTCGGCTTTCCAGGCCTTGACGATCGACAGGTCGGCAAAGATGCCTTCCTCGAGGATATAGGTCTGGCCGTTGAACTCCTTGTGCTCCTTGCCTTCGGCGATCACGGTGCCGACGCCGGTCTTGGTGTAGAAGCCCGGAATGCCCGCACCGCCGGCGCGCATGCGCTCGGCCAGGGTGCCCTGCGGGTTGAACTCAAGCTCCAGTTCGCCCGAGAGATACTGGCGCATGAACTCGGCATTCTCGCCCACGTAGGAGCTGATCATCTTCCTGACCTGCCGGGTCTGCAACAGGATGCCGATGCCGAAATCGTCGACCCCCGCATTGTTCGACGCAAAGGTCAGATCCTTGACGCCGGATTCCTTGATCGCCTGCAACAGCAACTCGGGAATGCCGCACAAGCCGAACCCGCCCGCCGCGATCAGCATGCCGTCCCGCAGCACCCCGTCGAGCGCTTCGGTGGCGTTGGCATAGATTTTCTTCATGGAAACTCCCCCAATGACTTGGTGATTGCGCAGGTTTTGCCGCCACGTCATCGCGCTGTCAATGAGACGTTCACCGGGGGGTATTTCTACTTAACGAAATGACCCGGCCGGGGACCGGGTCAGTGCAAGCTCAGGAACTGGGGGCCTTCTTGGCCGCAGTCTTCTTGGCAGAAGATTTGCTGGATGCGGCCTTTTTCGCGGTTTTCTTGCCGCCTCCGGATTTCGCGGATTTTTCCGCGATCAGCTGTACTGCCATCTCCATTGTGACATCCGAAGGTTCCACATCCTTGGGCAGGGTTGCGTTGACCTTTTCCCATTTGACATAGGGTCCGTACCGTCCGCTGAGAACATTGACCGCGCCGCCCAGTTCCGGATGCTCCCCCAACTCCTTGAGCGGAGCTGCAGCCGCGCCGCGCCCGGCACGGCCGGCAGCTTTCTGGGCCAGGACTTCGACCGCCCGGTTCATCCCGATGGTAAAGACCTCGTCCACCTCCTTGAGGTTGGCATAAAGCGAGCCATGCTTCACATATGGTCCGAACCGGCCGATCCCGGCCTCGATCATTGCGCCGTCTTCCGGATGCGGGCCCACTTCACGCGGCAGGTTTAGCAGCATGAGCGCCTTTTCGAGATCGAGATCATCCGCGGACCAGCCGCGCGGCAGGCTGGCGCGGGGCGGTTTCTTGTTGTCCTCACTGACCTCGCCGCGCTGCACATAGGGGCCGAAACGCCCCGATTTCAGCCAGATCTCGTCGCCTGCATCCTCGCCCAGCATCCTTTCGCCGCTTTCGTCGGCATCGCCGCTGAGCGGGCGGGTATACCGGCACTCGGGGTAATTGCCGCAGCCGACAAATCCGCCGGTACGCGAGGTTTTCAGGTGCAGTTGCCCGGTGCCGCATTTGGGACAGATCCGCGGATCGGATCCATCCTCGCGCGGGGGGTACAACTGCGGGGCAAGCGCCTCGTCCAGCTTGTCCAGCACTTCCGAGATGCGCAGTTCCGAGGTTTCGCTGATAGCGGCTGAAAAGTCGCGCCAGAACCGGCTCAGCAGGTCCTTGTAATCGCGTGATCCGGCGCTGACGTCGTCGAGTTGCTCTTCCAGATTGGCGGTGAACTCGTAACCGACATACTGGCGAAAGAAGTTCAGAAGGAAGATGGTGACGATACGCCCCTTCTCCTCGGGGATCAGCCGGTTCTTGTCCTTGCGGACATATTCGCGGTCCTGGATCGTGGTGATGACCGAGGCATAGGTCGAGGGCCGGCCGATGCCCAGTTCCTCCATCCGCTTGACCAGCGTCGCCTCGGTATAGCGGGGCGGCGGCTGGGTGTGGTGCTGCAGCGCCAGCACCGACTCGTTCTCGGATAGGATCGCCTCCTTGGCGATTTGGGTGCCTTCGGTCACGGATGCAGTGCCGGTTGCCTTGGCAAACTGTTCTGCAAGAGACGTGCGGGAAAACACGGCCTTTTCCCCCTGCATGATCTGCGGCAGGCGGGCGTCGTCGTCGCCTTCGACATCGTCGCGACCTTCCTCGTAAACGCGCAGGAACCCGTCGAACAGCACCACCTGACCTGTGGCGCGCAGGCCCACCTGGCCATCGGCGCTGCCGATCTCGACCGTGGTCCGCTCCAGCCGGGCTGCCGCCATCTGGCAGGCGATGGTCCGCTTCCAGATCAGGTCATAGAGACGGCGCTGGTCCTCGTCCTTCAGCCTGAGCGCGGTGGCATCCTTGCGCATGTCGGTGGGCCGGATGCATTCATGCGCCTCCTGCGCGTTCTTCGCCTTGTTCTTGTACATGCGCGGGCTGTCGGGCACGTATTCCGAACCGTACCTGTCGGCAATCGCGTCGCGGGTGGCGGCAACCGCCTCGGGTGCCATGTCGATCCCGTCGGTCCGCATGTAGGTGATGTGCCCGGCCTCATAGAGCCGCTGCGCCGCGCTCATGCATTGGCGTGCACCCATGCCGAACTTGCGGCTGGCCTCCTGTTGCAGGGTCGAGGTCATGAAAGGGGCGGACGGGTTGCGCGCGGCCGGTTTCGCCTCGACCGACTGGATGGTCAGCGCCCGGCTGGTAATCGCCTGCACCGCCAGTTCGGCCTGCGTGGCGTTCGTCAGGTCCATCCTGTCGAGCTTCGTGCCCGCCAGCGTGACCAGCCGCGCCTCGTAGCTCTGACCGCGGGGGGTCTCCAGCAGCGCCTTGACCGACCAGTATTCGACGGGCTTGAACGCCTCGATTTCCATCTCGCGCTCGACGATCAGGCGCAGGCAGACCGATTGCACTCGTCCCGCGCTGCGCGCGCCCGGCAGCTTGCGCCACAGCACGGGCGACAGGTTGAATCCCACCAGATAGTCGAGCGCCCGGCGGGCCAGGTAGGCCTCGACCAGCGGCATGTCGACCTGGCGGGGATGCTCCATCGCCTTGCTGACCGCATCCTTGGTGATTGCGTTGAACGTCACCCGGCTGACAGCGGTGTCCTTCTTGATCGAACGGCGCTTGGTCAGGGCTTCCTGAAGGTGCCAGCTGATCGCTTCGCCCTCGCGGTCGGGGTCGGTTGCGAGGATCAGAGCGTTGTCCTTGGCAAGCGCGTCGGCAATCGCCTTGACATGCTTGCGGCTGTCCGCCGACACCTCCCAGGTCATGTCGAAATCATGCTCGGGGTCGACCGATCCGTCCTTGGCCGGCAGGTCGCGCACATGACCATATGATGCCAGAACCGTGTAGTCCGAACCGAGATATTTATTGATCGTTTTGGCCTTGGCAGGGGATTCTACAACAACAACAGGCATTTATCTGAAAACCTCATTCATCGGACACGGCGCGTTCTATGGCGGGGCAACATGTGGCGTGCAAGACCAGATTGTCAATCTGTGCCGTTTCGGCACGGTTGCACAGTCCGAGTGTCGGGTTTTCAGGCAATCCGGCGGGCCGGTTTGCGGCGGTGCCGGCTAGGGCGCCGATTCATGAAGGGTGGACGAGGCGGGCAGTCCGGCGCCATTTGCCGGAACCCCGTGCGCCGAATGTTCAGGTCGCGAGCGAAAGCAGGCCGCCGGCCTGCCGATTGATCTTGCCATCAAGTTCCAGGTCGACCAGGACCGGCCCGATCTCGCCGGGAGGCAGGGAAAGATCACGGATGAGTTGATCTTCGGCAACGGGTGAAGGCCCGAGCCGGTCCAGGATCTGCATATGCAGCCTTGCGGTTTCACGCAGGCTGCGCTTGGCCTGTGGTCCCGATGTGCGCTGTGGCGGATGACCGGTTTCCGCTCCGGCGGGCTGCCGACGCGGGGCGGGCGGGTTTGCCGGCAGGGCGGCAAGCACATCCTCCGCGTTGCGGACCAGTGTCGCGCCGTCGCGGATCAGCATGTTGCAGCCCGCTGCACGGGCATCGAACGGGTGACCGGGGACCGCCAGGACTTCGCGTCCCTGATCCAGCGCATCGCGCGCGGTTATCAGGCTGCCGGATTTGGCCGCCGCTTCTACCACCACCACAGCCTGCGCCAGGCCGGAGATGATGCGGTTGCGGCGTGGGAAATGCCTGGCCTGCGGGGCAAGCCGCATCGGTTGTTCCGACAGCCGCAACCCCCGGCGACCGATATCTTCGGCAAGGTGCATGTTCTCGGCGGGGTAAATGACATCGACGCCGCCGGCCAGGACGGCGATGGTACCGAAGGGCAGGGAACTCAGATGGGCCGCAGTGTCTATGCCGCGTGCCAGTCCGGAAATGACCGTGTAGCCTGCAGACTCGAGATCATGCGCCAACGCGCGCGCCATGCGCGTCCCCAGCGACGAAGCGTTGCGCGCTCCGACAAGCGCGATGGATGGGCGTTGCAGAAGCGAGACGTTGCCGATGGCCCAAAGCAATGGGGGAGCATCGGCAAGTTCCGCCAGATGCTCGGGGTAATCGCTGTCACCCAGGCACAAAAGCCGCGCTTGCGCGGCTTTTGCAGCCTTGAGTTCTGCTTCGACAATGCCGGGCGGGCATATTTCATATCCCTCGACCCCGGCGGCTTGCGCCACTTCAGGCAATGCGGCCAGGGCATTCTGCGCCGAACCGTGCTCGTGCATGAGGCGTCGGAAAGTGGTTGGACCAACCCTGCGCGAGCGCAAAAGGCGAAGCCACGAAAACCGGTCTTCTTCCGTGGTGGGTGGGAGTGGGGGGTGATAGGAAGAAAACTGTTCCTCGGTCATCCGTCGCTCCGCCTGTTTGCAAGAACAGGTTTACAACCCGGCCTGTTAACAGGCGGTGAATCAAAACAAATTCTCGGCACTTTTTTTCGGAATGCCCGAGGTTTTAAGTCAAGCGATTGAAAACAAGAGATTTTATCATCCGAGTGGAGGTGTGACGGGGATCTTGCGCGGCAATTCGGACGGAAAACCCGGCCAACTGCGTTTACCTTGCCGTGCCGTCTGTCATGCCGCCGAACCGCCGACCGTCAGCCCGTCCATCAAGACCGTCGGTTGCCCGACGCCCACCGGAACCCATTGACCGTCCTTGCCACAGGTTCCCATGCCCGGGTCGAGCGCCATGTCGTTGCCCAGCCCCCGGATCCGTTTCAGCGCCGAAGGGCCATCGCCGATCAGGGTGGCCCCTTTCACGGGGGCACCGATTTTGCCGTTCTCGACGCGGTAGGCCTCGGTACAGGAGAAAACAAACTTTCCATTGGTGATATCGACCTGGCCGCCGCCGAAGCCCACTGCCCAGATGCCGTTCTTGATCTCGGCAACCAGATCCGCGGGGTTGGCATCGCCGCCGAGCATCAGTGTGTTGGTCATGCGGGGCATCGGCTTGTGGGCATAGCTCTGACGTCGGCCATTTCCCGTGGGGGCGACTCCCATGAGGCGGGCGTTCTGACGGTCCTGCATGTAGCCGGTCAGAATTCCGTCCTCGATCAGCACTGTCCGGCCCGAAGGTGTGCCCTCGTCGTCGATCGTGATCGAACCGCGCCGGTCGGGAAGGGTGCCGTCATCGACGACGGTGACGCCCCGCGCCGCCACCTGTTGCCCCATGAGCCCGGCAAATGCGGAGCTTCCCTTGCGGTTGAAATCGCCTTCCAGCCCGTGACCGATCGCCTCGTGCAGCAGGATGCCCGGCCATCCCGGCCCCAGGGCGACCTCCATCACGCCCGCGGGTGCGGGTACGGCGTCGAGATTTACCAAGGCAATTCTCAGGGCCTCGCGCACTTGCGCCTGCCAATACGAAGGGGCGATGAGCCCATCCAGCCCGATCCGGCCGCCGCCACCGGCGCTGCCGCTTTCGCGGCGTCCGTTGCGCTCGACGATAACCGACACATTCACGCGGGTCATCGGCCTGACATCCCGCAAATGCACGCCGTCGGGTCGCAGGATCTCGATCTCCTGTAGACTGGCCGCGATCGAGGCGGACACCTGAACGACCCTTGGATCGAGATCCCGCGCAAACGCGTCGATTTCGCGCAAAGTCTCGATCTTTACCGGGAAAGGGGCGGAGTCGATGGGATCATCTTCGGAATAAAGATGTCTGTTGGTCGGTTGCGGAGCCGCCGCAAGGGTGCCGCCACCCGCCTCGACGGCCAATCGCGCCGTTTCCGACGCGCGCCGCAATGCCGGTATCGAGACCTCGGTCGAATGTGCGTAACCGGCCACTTCGCCGCAAACCGCCCTCAGGCCGAAACCTTCGGAGGCATCGTAGGAGGCCGATCGCAGGCGGCCGTCGTCAAAGCTGAGCGCCTCGGATTTTCGCCGTTCGACGAAGATTTCGCCGTCATCCGCGCCATGGGTGGACTGCCGCAGAACGGACAGTGCCTCGTCCAGCGGAAGCGATGTTTCAAAGGGGCGGAAAGGGTCTTGCGCCATGGATTGCGGCCTCGTCGTTTGATCCAGATCAAAAATAGCGTCTGTTTGACGCAAGCATTTTGCTTTATCTGCCCCCCGGAATATGATTTTTAACGCGACCAAAGACAACGGGCGGAGTGGATTTGATTCACTATCTGCCCGTTCAGGGACGCAAAGATCAAACGATCAGGACAGAACATGAAGAACGCTTTGACGCTTTCGGCGCTTCTCGCCACATTCACCGGTCTCCCGGCCGTGGCGCAGGAACTTGAAATCATCGGGAAACCGACGGATGCAGCCATGGGGTTCCAGCCGGCTGCTACCGAGCTGGCCCGCGAGTTGCAGTCGCTCGACCATATGGTGCTGATCATCATCACTGCCATCTGTATCATGGTCGCCGGCCTTCTGGTCTGGTGTATCGTGCGTTTCAACAGCCGCGCGAATCCGAACCCTGCCAAGTTCTCGCACTACACCCCGGTTGAAGTTCTCTGGACCGTTGGCCCGATCATCATCCTGGTGTTCATCGGGGCGTTCTCGCTGCCGGTTCTGTTCAAGAACCAGGAAATTCCGAATGCCGATATTCACATCAAGGTAACCGGTTACCAGTGGTACTGGGGATACGAGTACACCGACGAGGGCTTCGGTTTCGAAAGCTTCTTGCTGGCCAAGGATTCGCTGGCCGAGCACGGCTATTCCGAGGATGAATACCTGCTGGCAACCGACACCGCCGTCGTGGTCCCGGTCGGCAAGGTCGTGGTCATGAGCGTGACTGGCGCCGATGTCATCCATTCCTGGACCATTCCGGCTTTCGGTGTGAAGCAGGACGCCGTTCCGGGCCGTCTGGCGCAACTTTGGTTCGCTGCAGAAAAGGAAGGCGTCTACTTCGGCCAGTGTTCCGAACTTTGCGGCAAGGATCACGCCTATATGCCGATCACGGTCAAGGTCGTGAGCGAGGCGGAATACGCCAAGTGGCTGGAGTCGGCCAAGGAAGAGTATGCGGGCGTTCCGCAGTCCTTCCAGGTAGCCTCCAACTGATCCGTTTCCGGCAGGTCACCTGCCGAAACCAGACTGACACAGGCTGCGCGGAGATCGCGCAGCTTTCGCCCCAAGAGACCATTGCATGAGCGACGCAAGCATCAACGCAAGCCCTTCCCGGATCGCGAGCCGGCAGGACGAGGCCGGCTTTGGCGATTATTTCGCGCTGCTGAAACCGCGGGTGATGTCGCTTGTCGTGTTCACGGCACTGGTCGGTCTTGTCGCCGCGCCTGTGCCGGTCCATCCGTTCATCGCCTTTTGCGCCATCTTGTTCATCGCGATCGGCGGTGGCGCTTCGGGCGCGCTCAACATGTGGTGGGATTCGGATATCGACCGGATCATGAAGCGTACCAGGAAGCGCCCGATTCCGGCCGGCAAGGTGGAACCGGGAGAGGCGATGGCGTTTGGCCTGGCGCTGTCCGGGCTGTCGGTGATGATGCTCGGTCTCGCGACCAATGTCTTTGCCGGCGCCTTCCTAGCCTTCACCATTTTCTTCTACGTGGTGATCTACACCATGTGGCTGAAGCGGACGACTCCGCAAAACATCGTCATCGGCGGAGCTGCCGGTGCGTTTCCGCCGGTGATCGGCTGGATTGCCGCGACCGGCGACATGTCGGTCGAACCCTGGCTGATGTTCGCCCTCACCTTCATGTGGACCCCGCCGCATTTCTGGGCGCTGGCGCTGTTCATGCGGTCCGACTATGATGATGCCGGCGTTCCCATGCTGACTGTGACGCACGGGCGTCGCGCCACACGGGTTCATATTCTCGTATACACGATCCTGCTTGCGCTGCTGGCGCTGGGCACCGCTTTCTCGGATATCGGCGGGCCGGTCTATCTGGCCGTGGCCCTGGTTCTGAATGCGCTGTTCCTGATGGGAGCGATCCGCATCTGGCGCCGGGACGAGGCAGCGTCCGAAGCCGACAATTTCCGGACCGAACGGGGATTCTTCAAGCTGTCCCTGCTGTACCTGTTCCTGCATTTCGGCGCGATCCTGGTCGAGGCCATCCTGAAGCCCTACGGGCTGGGAGGCTGGCAATGAGCCTGAGACCGCCCCATGAACTGCATCAGCGACGCTTTGGCCGCAACCTTGGCGTTGGGCTCACGCTGGCAGCTTTGATCGTCATCATCTTCGGTCTGACCGTAGTCAAGGTGACCCGCGGGGATTTCGAACCGCCGCGTGGCAATGTGGAGGTGCAGAACTGATGGCTCTGAAAGGACCTCAGAAGACGGTTGTGCAACTGGTTTCCGTCGTTTTCGTGATGGGGGCGCTCGCCTGGGCGTCTGTCCCGTTCTACGACTGGTTTTGCCGGGTAACAGGCTTTGGCGGGACGACAGGTGTCGCCGAGGCGGCTTCGGACAGCATTCTTGACCAGACGATCAAGGTGCGTTTCGACGCCTCCAAGGAACGCGGAATGCCGTGGGAGTTCCGGCCCGTCCAGCAGGAAATGGAACTGCGCATCGGTGAAACCGGTCTGGCCTTCTACGAAGCGTACAACCCGACCGACCGGCCGGTCGCCGGGCAGGCGTCCTATAATGTCGCGCCCTATTCGGCCGGCGGCTATTTCGACAAGATCGCCTGTTTCTGCTTCGAAGAACAGGTTCTGCAACCGGGCGAACGGGTTCAGATGCCGGTCAGCTTCTTTGTCGATCCCGAGATCGTAAACGACCGGGACGGGAAATATGTGCATACGATCACGCTGTCGTATACATTCTACGAAATCGATCTGCCCGAGGGCTATGCCGCCCTCGATAAGCAGACGGAAACCAATACGAACTAACGCCGCGAGGTGAGGGACACTGATGGCACACGCTAAGAACCACGATTATCATATTCTTGCCCCGTCGATCTGGCCGCTGGTCGGCTCGATCGGTGGTTTCGCCATGCTGTTCGGAGCCGTGCTCTGGATGCATGGCATTACGGCCTGGCTGTTCTGGGCCGGCTTGGTGGCCGTGCTTTACGTCATGTTCGCCTGGTGGTCCGAAGTGGTCGCCGAGAGCCGTCAGGGCGATCACACGCCGGTTGTCCGGATCGGGCTGCGCTACGGCATGATCCTGTTCATCATGTCCGAAGTGATGTTCTTCTTTGCCTGGTTCTGGTCCTTCTTCAAACATCGCATGTATCCGATGCAGGACTATGTCGGCACCGAATATGTCGCTCCGCACATCCATGCCGTTGATCCGTTCCATCTGCCTCTGATCAACACGCTGGTTCTGCTTCTGTCGGGCTGCGCGGTCACCTGGGCGCACCACGCACTGGTTCACAACAACGACCGCAAGGCGCTGATCCAGGGCCTTTCCATCGGTATCGTGTTGGGTGTCGCCTTTACCTTCCTGCAAGGCTATGAATATGCGGAACTTCTGCTGCATGAAGACTGGACCTTCGGCGGCGACCAGTTCTATTCGAACTTCTTCATGGCGACCGGCTTCCACGGTATGCATGTGATCATCGGTACCATCTTCCTGGCCGTCTGTCTGCTGCGGGCGCTCAAGGGGGACTTTACGCCCGAAAAGCATATCGGTTTCGAAGCCGCCGCATGGTACTGGCACTTCGTCGACGTGGTCTGGCTGTTCCTGTTCTTTGCGGTCTACGTCTGGGGACAGGCGCCGTATCTCTAAGCTGGGGTCCGGATCCGAATGATGGAAGGCCGCCTTTCGGGCGGCTTTCTTTTTGACCCGGACGACTTTGGTGGATGCCGAATTGCATCCGATACAATTGTGCGGTTGCAAATTCTGGGTCTCCCAACATAACAAGGCACCGGCCCTGAACGGGCCGGTCATCATCCTGCCGGAGCCACCATGCGCCGAGTATTGTTTCTGCTGATCTTCGGGGTTTCCGGCCTCGCTATTCTGCTGTCACTGGGGACCTGGCAGGTACGTCGGCTGGCCTGGAAGGAAGCTCTGCTGGCCGAGATCGACAGCCGCATCGCGGGCGCGCCTGCACAACTGCCCCAGCACCCTGACCCGGAACGGGACAAGTACCTACCCGTTGCGGTAAGCGGGTCCTTCGGCCCGCAGGAACTGCATGTGTTGGTCTCGGTGAAAATGGTGGGGCCGGGCTACAGGGTCATCGCGCCTTTTGTCACCGACACGGGCAACCGCATCATGATCGACCGTGGGTTCATCACAACCGAAGCCAAGCAGACCCGGCGCGACCCGGGACCGATGGAGATTGCCGGCAACCTTCACTGGCCGGATGAGATAGACGGCTATACACCGGAGCCGGATCTCAAGTCGAATATCTGGTTCGCCCGCGATGTCCCGGCGATGGCTGCGGCACTGGGAACCGACCCTGTTCTGTTGGTCGCCCGCGACCGGACCGACCCCGGCGTAACGCCGCTGCCGGTCGATACCGCCGGCATTCCGAACGACCACCTGCAATATGCAATCACCTGGTTCGGGCTGGCCCTAGTCTGGGCCGCCATGACCACCCTGTTCCTGTGGCGCGGCCGCGCCCGCACGAAAGGCTGATACCAATGAAATACATCTCGACCCGGGGCCAGGCGCCTGAACTGTCCTTCGAAGAGGCGATGCTGACTGGGCTTGCCCGCGATGGGGGTTTGTATCTGCCCGCGGAAATCCCGACGCTGAGCCAGGGCGAGATCGCCGCGCTCGCCGGGCTGCCTTATGAAGAGATCGCGTTCCGCGTGATGTGGCCCTTTGTCAGCGGTTCGTTTTCCGAAGAAGAATTCAAGGGAGCCATCGCCCGCGCCTATGCCGGCTTCGGTCATGCAGCCCGCGCACCGCTGAAGCAGCTGAACGAGAACCACTTCCTTCTCGAGCTTTTCCACGGGCCCACGCTGGCCTTCAAGGATTTCGCCATGCAGCTGATCGGCCAGCTGTTCCAGCTGGCTCTGGAACGGAGGGGCGAGACGGTGACCATCGTCGGCGCCACCTCCGGCGACACCGGCTCGGCCGCGATCGAGGCATTCCGCGGGCTCGATGCGGTCAATGTCTTCATCCTGTTTCCCCACGGCCGCGTCAGCGAGGTGCAGCGCCGCCAGATGACCACGCCGGCGGATGGTAACGTGCATGCGCTGGCACTGGATGGCGATTTCGATGATTGCCAGGCGCGGGTCAAGGACATGTTCAATGACTTCACCTTTCGCGACGGGGTCCGGCTGGCCGGTGTGAATTCGATCAACTTCGCGCGGGTTCTGGCGCAGGTTGTCTATTATTTCTCTGCTGCCACCAGCCTCGGCGCACCACACCGCAAGGTCAGCTTTACCGTGCCTACCGGCAATTTCGGCGACATTTTCGCGGGCTATATCGCCAAGCGCATGGGCCTGCCGGTGGACCGGCTGGTTGTCGCGACCAACCAGAACGACATCCTGCACCGCTGCCTTTCGGGGCAGGGGTATTTCAAGGGTGAAACGATTCCCTCCATCAGCCCGTCCATGGATATCCAGGTCTCGTCAAACTTCGAACGGGCCCTTTACTACGCCTATGGCGAAGACGGGAGCGCCGTGGCGCAGTTGATGGACGAGTTGAAATCGGGCGGTTTCAACGTCAGCCAGGGCGCGATGGAGAGCCTGCACGAGACCTACAGTTCCGGCCGCGCCTCGGAAGAGGAAACGCTGGCGACGATCACGGCAACCCTCGCGGCCAGCGGCGAACTGCTCTGTCCTCACTCGGCAGTGGGCGTGAAAGTCGCCGAAGAGGCGCGCAAGGGCGACCATGTTCCAATGATCACACTCGCCACTGCGCACCCGGCAAAGTTCCCGGCGGCGGTCGAAAAGGCCAGCGGCGTGTTTCCGCCCCTTCCCCCGCGCATGTCCGACCTGTATGAACGTCCGGAACGGCTGACCCGCATCGCCAACGATCTGGCGGCCATCCAGGACCATATCAGAGGGCAAATCGCCGAGTGACTGTAAGACAAGACCAACTGGCCAACGGCTTTCGCATCGTCAGCGAGCATATGCCGGGCCTGCAATCGGCCGCCATCGGCATCTGGGTGACAGCGGGCGGCCGCCACGAGCGGATCGAACAGAACGGAATCGCTCATTTCCTTGAACACATGGCGTTCAAGGGCACGAAGCGACGTTCGGCGCTGGAGATTGCCGAGGCAATCGAGGATGTGGGCGGTTACATCAACGCCTACACCTCGCGTGAGGTCACAGCCTACTACGCGCGCGTGCTGAAAGAGGACGTAGGACTGGGGCTCGACGTGATCGGGGACATCGTGCTGAACCCGGTGTTCGACCCGCGTGAGATCGAGGTCGAGCGGGGCGTGATCCTGCAAGAGATCGGACAGGCGCATGACACGCCCGACGACATCATCTTCGATTGGCTCCAGGAAGAAAGCTATCGCGACCAGCCGCTGGGCCGGACCATCCTGGGACCGGTCGAACGCGTGCGGTCCTTCTCGCGCGATGATCTGTCCGCATTCGTGTCGGAACATTACGGCCCCGAACAGATGATCCTGTCCGCCGCCGGTGCGGTCGATCACGACGAGCTGGTGCAAATGGCCTCGGAAATGTTCGGTCACCTCAAGCCGCGCAAGGGGCTTGTCCCCGCGCCGGCCCGGTTTACCGGGGGCGAGGCGCGGCACGACAAGGCCCTGGAACAGGCGCATTTCGCCCTTGCTTTCGAAGGTCCGGGGTATCGCGAAAATTCCATCTATACCGCACAGATCTATTCTTCCGCGCTTGGGGGCGGCATGTCCTCGCGGCTGTTCCAGGAAGTGCGCGAGGTGCGCGGCCTCTGCTATACGATCTTTGCCCAGACCGGTGCCTACGCCGATACCGGAACGACCACGATATACGCGGGAACCAGCGCCGAGCAACTCGGAGAACTGGCGGCGATCACCATCGACGAGATGAAGCGCGCCGCCGATGACATGTCCGAGGCCGAGGTTGCCCGTGCACGTGCCCAGATGAAGGCCGGAATGCTGATGGGGCTGGAAAGCCCGTCGAACCGGGCCGAACGGCTGGCGCGGCTGGTCCAGATCTGGGGCACCGTGCCGTCGCTGGAAGAGACCATTGCCCGGATTGACGCGGTCACGACCGCGGATGTCCGCGCCTTTGCCGAGACCATGGCCATAACCGCGCCGGCGGCCCTGGCTCTGTATGGTCCGGTCTCGGGCGCGCCTGGACTGGCGGAGTTGCAGGAGAGGCGCGCGGCGTGATGCTGTTGGGCAGGCGCAAGCTGAAACTCGAGACCGAGCGGCTGAGCCTGCGCCCGCCCGTGCATTCCGACTATCGCGACTGGGCGGCGCTGCGCCGTGCCTCGGCGGCCTATCTTACCCCGTGGGAACCGTCCTGGGCGCCCGACCACCTCAGCCGCAAAAGTTTCACCAACAGGGTCTATTGGGCGCAGCGATCTGTCGCCAACGGCACTGCTGTTCCGCTTTTCCTGTTCCGGCGCGAGGATGACGTCCTCGTCGGTGCAATCACGCTCGACAATATTCGCCGTGGTCCCGCACAGGCCGGAACGCTGGGATATTGGACCGGGCAGAGCCATGCGCGGCACGGCTATATGCGCGAGGCGATCGGCGCAGTTGTGCATCATGCCTTCACGCGACTCGACCTGAGCAGGCTCGAGGCTGCCTGCCTGCCCGAGAACCAGCCCTCGCGTGGGCTGCTGGAAAGCTCGGGTTTCAAGTATGAAGGCGTCGCGCAATCCTACCTGCAAATCAACGGCCGCTGGCGCACGCATGTTCTTTATGCCGCCTTGCGCTCGGACAGGCGTGGTCGTACCGACGCCGGCTGAGGCCGTCAGGCATGCAGAAACGCATCGGTACTTTCGTAGAAAGTGACGTGATCCATCCCCGATGCCGAAGCCTATGCTCGAGTATACCGAGGGAGGTGCGGCTTGGTACGGTTTCCCGACATAGGATGACTTGGGTTTGACTAGAGCGACGAGCAATCCGCGGTTCGAGATAGCGTGGCGCGATTCGTTGAACCGCTTTCCCGAGATGCCCGTATCCTGTGCATCTACGAGGGAACACGCGAGATACAGCGCGAAGTCTTCGCCCGCGACCTTCCGGGGGGCTTGAGCAAGGTTCGACGAACGCTGGAAGCGTGCTACCCTCCCGGAAAGGAGGGATACGGATGTTGCGACCGCTTTTTTCTGTCTTGCTCGCCTTGGCAATGACCCCCGCAGGCGCACAGGAGCGTCGGCCAAGCCACTGCATCGCGATCGCCGATGCCGCGCCGGGGGTTGAATACCTGCATCGGGCCAGTTGGCAATTGCCGGTGCCGGATTATTCGGTACGGATCAGTTATATCGCTCATGCGTCTTTCCTGCTTCAGACACAGGGCGGATTGACTGCAGTAACCGACTTCACGGGCTTCATCGGCACCGCGCCCCTGATCCCCGATGTCGTCACGATGAACCATGCGCATGAAACGCATTGGACGGCCTTTCCCGATCCGGCGATTCCGCATGTCCTCGAAGGTTGGGGGGATTTCGGCGAAGGGATCGACCACTATCTCGACCTCGGCGAGATGCTGGTTCGCAATGTCTCGACCGACATCAGATCCGATTTCACCGGTATCGAGCCCAATGGAAACTCCATCTTTGTCTTCGAGGTGGCGGGACTGTGCATCGGGCATCTTGGCCATTTGCATCATGTGCCCGACGATGCGCAATTTGCGGCCTTGGGGCGGCTCGATGTCGTGATGGCGGCGGTCGATGGCGGCACCACCATGTCTTTGCCCGAGATGATGCAGGTGCTCAGGCGGTTGAAATCATCGGTGGTGATCCCGATGCACTGGTTTTCAGGATACTCGCTGAATGCATTCCTGGCTGGAATTGGCGATGAATTCGACATCCGGCGCGACGGTGCTTCCTCGATCGAGGTGAGCTTGCGCAATCTGCCGGATCGCCCCACCGTAGTTGTGCTGGAGCCGCGTTACCTGCGCCCTGATGAATAAGGCTTGCCGGGCAAAAGGCGCTGCGGCATCACTGGTATCATGACGCTCAATGACGCCGACGCCCTGTTTGCCGCCCATCTTGACAGCCTGCTGCCCAAAGCTGTGCTGCGTCCTGTCGAACCGCGCTATCTGGCCGAGCCGCGCGGCCGCTGGAACGGGCGGGCCGGGGTGCTCGCCCTGCCGCGCAACGCGGAGGAGGTGGCTGTCCTGGTGCGTGCGGCATCGGCGTGGCGGGTGCCCGTGCTGCCCTATGGCGGTGGTACAGGGCTGGTCGGTGGGCAGATCATGCCGGAAGGGCCTGCGCCGCTTGTGATCTCGCTGGAGCGCATGAACCGAATCCGTGCCGTTTACCCAAGTGAAAACGTGCTGGTGGCCGAGGCTGGCTGTATCCTCGCCGATATCCGGGCTGCCGCTGCCGATGCGGGCCGCCTGTTCCCCCTGTCGCTCGCGGCCGAGGGTTCGTGCCGGATCGGTGGCAACCTGGCGACCAACGCGGGCGGGGTCAATGTGCTGCGATATGGCAATACCCGTGACTTGTGCCTGGGGCTTGAGGCCGTGCTGCCCAGCGGGCAGATATGGCATGGCTTGTCGCGGCTCAGGAAGGACAATACAGGCTATGACCTGCGGAATCTGCTGATCGGGTCGGAGGGGACGCTTGGCATCATTACCGCCGCCGCGCTCAAGCTCTCGCCGGTGCCGGCCTCGATCGGAACCGCCATGCTCGCGGTGTCCTCGCCACAGGCAGCTCTTGACCTGCTGGCCCTGGCCCGTGAGCAGGTGGGCGAGGCTGTCAGCGCCTTCGAACTGATCCACCGCCAGGGTCTCGATTTCCTGACCGAGGTCTTGCCGCAGGTACGCCAGCCGTTCCACACAACGCCAGAGTGGTGCATTCTGATCGAATTGGGCCTGTCAGGCGGCGCTGATGCTGGCGAAGCGCTTGAACGGCTGTTCGAGACGGGCAATGAGGCAGGGCTTGTGGAGGATGGTGTCATTGCCCGGAGCGAAGGGCAACGCAACGCACTCTGGACGGTCCGCGAACACCTGCCCGAGGCAAACCGTCTGATCGGCTCGGTGTCCAGCCACGATGTTTCGTTGCCCTTGTCTGCGATCCCCGATTTCATTCATCGGGCAGCTGAGGCCATCGCGGGCATCGGACCGTTCCGGATCAACAATTTCGGGCATCTCGGCGACGGGAACCTGCACTACAACGTCTTTCCGCCCAAAGGCCGCAGCCGAGCGGAATTTTCCGAAATGGCCGATCCCGTGAAACGTGCCGTGCATGACATCGTGCATGACCTGGGCGGGTCCGTGAGCGCCGAACATGGAATCGGGCGGCTGAAGACGGACGA
Source organism: Ruegeria marina (assembly GCF_900101475.1). Classification (GTDB taxonomy): domain Bacteria; phylum Pseudomonadota; class Alphaproteobacteria; order Rhodobacterales; family Rhodobacteraceae; genus Ruegeria_B; species Ruegeria_B marina. Next base: position 184,230 of record NZ_FMZV01000006.1, read on the forward strand.
TCTGGTCCGCTATGGCGACCCGGTAAAGCTGGTGGCCATGCGCGCAATCAAGGCGGCGATCGACCCGTGCGGAATCATGAACCCGGGCGCGGTTCTGGTCCCCGACCAAAGGGGCGGCGCTGGCTGAAAACGGCGGCCCGTCGGAGTGGCAGATACGGTTCCGCGACTCGCAAGATTTCCGCGAAGTTTTTGCCCTTCGAGGTCGCGCCGGGTTGTTACAACAAAATGAATGCAGAAAACATGTTTTTTCTATGCATGGCGTCGAAGTTGGGTGAAACTGTTCTTCAGATCAGGGAGGAGGATCAGAATGAAAAACCTCGTATTGGCCATGGGCCTTACTCTTTCAATGGCATCGGTTGCCTGGGCGGAAGGCCAGACCCACCATGTCGCCATCCATGTGGACGAGAACGATCCGCAGGTGATGAACATGGCGCTGAACAACGTGGCGAATGTTGCCAAGTATTATGAAAGCCAGGGCGACACTGTCATCGTCGAGGTTGTCGCCTATGGTCCGGGTCTCAACATGTACATCCCCGACAAAAGCCCGGTGGCGGACCGCATATCGGCCATGAGCCTCGAAATCCCGAACCTGTCCTTTGCTGCTTGCGGAAATACCAAGGCGGCGATGAGCAAGAAGGCGGGGCACGAGATCGAATTGATGGCCGAAGCGACTGTCGTGCCGTCGGGGGTTGTTCGGCTCATCGAATTGCAGGAACAGGGCTACGCCTACGTGCGTCCGTAAGGTTCGGGAGCATTCGGGGCCGGATAATCCGGCCCCGACGCTGTAGGGTCAGCTCTGCGGCAGGATGACCTTGTCGATGACGTGAATGACGCCGTTGCTGGCCTCGATATCCGCCGTGGACACGGTCGCGTCGTTCACCATGACGCCGTTGTCCAGATCGATGGTCACCGCACCGCCCTGAACGGTGGTTGCGGTCATGTCGTCGCTCAGATCAGTCGACATCACCTTGCCGGGTACGACGTGATAGGTGAGAACGGCTACCAGCTGGTCCTTGTTCTCCGGCTTCAGCAGGTTTTCGACGGTGCCTGCGGGCAGGGCGGCAAAGGCTTCGTCCGTGGGCGCGAAAACGGTGAAGGGGCCTTCGCCCTTCAGGGTGTCAACAAGACCGGCGGCCTGTACGGCGGCAACAAGGGTCGAGAACGAGCCCGCGCCTGCGGCGGTATCGACGATATCCTTGGCGCCGCCTCCCGCGCTGGCGGAGGTTGCAAAGAGGAAAGCGGTTGCAGTTACGAGTGCAGTCTTGCGAAACATTCCATAGCTCCTGTGCTAAAGCTGCCGGTCATGGCATCGCAAAGGTTACGCACTGCCTTGCCCGCTGGATGACCGCCTGAACGGCGCACGGGTCCTTGACACAAAAAACCTGCGGACTAAGCCACAGGCTTTAGAGTTTTCCAGTCAACAATTCGTGAAGTTCCGTGATCAAAGGCCTTCGAATTCGCAGAGCGCGTGCACGTCCATCCCCATATTTTCGAGCACATTGCGCCCGCCAAGTTCGGGCAGGTCGATGATGAAGGCGCAGGAGACGATTTCGCCTCCCAACCGTTCGATCAGTTTGATTCCGGCGGCCGCCGTTCCGCCAGTGGCCAGCAGGTCGTCGACCAGAAGAACCTTTTCGCCGGGTTGGATCGCGTCGTCATGGATTTCGACGATGGCTTCGCCATATTCCAGCTTGTAATCTTGGCTGATCGTGGTGCCGGGCAGCTTGCCCTTCTTGCGGATGGGGACAAAGCCGACCGATAGCTGGTGCGCGATGGCGCCGCCAAGGATAAAGCCGCGGGCCTCAAGCCCCACGACCTTGTCGATCCGCTCACCCGCATAAGGGTGCAGCATCTGGTCGATGGCTATTCGAAATCCGCGCGGATCAGCAAAAAGCGTTGTGACGTCCCGGAACATGATCCCTTCGTGCGGGAAATCGACGATGGTACGGATGTAGTCCCGGACGGATTTGGTTCTGGACATGCGGCATCCCTCGCTATGCTTTTTGACCTTTGTCGGTGTGGCGCAAGCCGAGCCGCTATTCAAGCGCGAAGACATGCCGGGAAAGCTGGACCCGCGACCTGACGCGGGCCCTTGCCTACTTGTTCCGTCGCGTTGAACTGTAGAACCGGTACAATGATCCGGGGAGCCAGCCGAGATGCGGTTTGACCCAATCATGACGGTCCTGAACAAGCAAGTTCTGTGCGGTATGCAGGTTCATTTGCCAATGCCTCCTTATTGTTGTTACGGTGCTGTTGCACCGACATATCATATGCTATGTATATACAATGCATATGCTGTGAATTCAACCGCAACGGATCTCGAAGTGTCAAAGAAAGAAACGAAATCGCACTCGAAAAAGGATTCTCAACTGGTCCTTCGGCTGGGCAAGAAGGAAAGGGACGACTTCGTTGAGATGTGCAAGTCGCTCGATACCAGCGCAGCGCGGGAAATCCGGCGGTTCATCCGAACCTTCATGAAGGAACATGAAAAAGGTCAATAACGGCGCCATGCAGGGTGTCGCAGCAGCGCGGTCGGCCCCGGCTTCGGCAAAAGGGCTGTAAGGGCCAGCCACAGGTCACAGGCATCGCCACGCCCAAGGTTTGGCCCCGGACACCTCGGGCTGGGCCTACGGATGACGTCAGGCCGCGGGCAATGGACTACAGCACACGCCCCGCCACGGCATCGAGCCTGGAAAGCAAGGCGGGATCGCGTTTGTCGGGCGCGGTGAGGATGGCATGATCCAGCGACCGGTCACACCCATGCGGGCAGGGCGCGCGATCCGGTCCCAGCAGGGCAGGAAGCCCCTTGACCAAGGCGCGTCCATTGTCGGCATTGCGCATCAGTGTGGCGATGATCTGCGCGACATCGACTTCACCGTGATCGGGGTGCCAACTGTCGTAATCGGTGACCATGGCGACCGAGGCATAACAAAGCTCGGCTTCGCGGGCGAGCTTGGCCTCGGGCATATTGGTCATGCCGATCACATCCGCGCCCCAGTGCTCGCGATACATCTTCGACTCGGCCAGTGTCGAGAATTGCGGTCCTTCCATCGCCAGATAGGTGCCGCCCCTGTGAACGGGGATGCCGGCAGCGCGCGCCGCAGTTTCGCAGGCTTCCGACAGGCGCGGGCAGGTGGGATGCGCTACGCTGACGTGAGCGACGCATCCGGTGCCGAAGAAGCTCTTTTCGCGCGCAAACGTCCGGTCGATGAACTGATCGACTATCACGAAATCTCCCGGCGCCATCGCTTCGCGGAAGGACCCGCAGGCCGAGACCGAAATGACATCCGTTACGCCCAGCCGTTTCAGCGCGTCGATATTGGCGCGATAGGGCACGTCGGTCGGAGCATGCACATGCCCGCGCCCGTGCCGGGGCAGAAAGGCCATGTCGACGCCTTCAAGTCGGCCGGTCAGGATCTGGTCCGAGGGAGACCCCCAAGGCGTTTCGACCGATACCCATTCGGCACTTCCCAGCCCGTCGATGTCGTAGATGCCAGAGCCGCCGATCACGGCGATCTTGGTGCTGGTCATGTGCGGGCCTTTCCGTCTGCTACCGGCTTCGCGCCCGAGTTGTGCGGATTCCCGGCGCATTTTCAAGGGGTAAGTTCTGATAGAACCGGCCGCAACCGAAGAGCCGGGAGGTTGCTTTTGGGTGGAAATCACGGAAGACGGCCAGGTCGATCCGCCTGCTCGAATGCCCTTGTGCCAGGCAAGGGCCACGATGCGGCGATATACCCGCTATGTTCTCAGTGCAATGCTGCTACCCGGCCAAGCCCATGGCCGGACCGGGACTGAACCGTTAGAAAGCCCGGAACGCGAACAATCCCCACTGGACAAGATCGATGCCCCGTGCCTTCCTGGCAAGTGTTGCCAATCGCCTAGCATTTCCCGACCTGCGCTGGATGCCGGACGAGCCATTCAGCGCATCACGGCTGCGGATCGAGCTGTTGTCCGGCTTGACCGTGGCACTGGCGCTGGTGCCCGAGGCGGTGGCCTTTGCCTTTGTTGCCGGCGTGCATCCGCTGGTCGGCCTTTACGCCGCCTTTCTGGTCGGGCTGATCACCGCGCTGATCGGGGGGCGGCCCGGCATGATCTCTGGCGCAACGGGCGCCCTGGCCGTGGTGATGGTGGCGCTGGTGGCCCAGCACGGGGTTGAGTACCTGTTCGCCACCGTCGTGCTCATGGGCCTATTGCAGGTGATCGCGGGGGTCATGCAATGGGGCAAGTTCATCCGCCTGGTGCCGCATCCGGTCATGCTCGGGTTTGTCAACGGTCTGGCCATCGTGATCTTTCTGGCGCAACTGGGGCAGTTCAAGGTGCCGGGCAGCATGGAAAACACCGGCCACGGAATGGGCGGCGGTGAATGGCTGTCCGGCGGGCCGCTCTACCTGATGCTCGCGCTGGTGGCGCTGACCATGGCGGTGATCTGGATCATGCCGCGCGTTACCCGCATCATCCCGGCGCCGCTGGCCGGTATCGCGGTGGTCGCGGCGCTGGTGATTGGTGTCGGACTGGATGTGCCGCGGGTGGGCGACATGGCCTCGATCGAAGGTGGTTTGCCGCAATTCCATATTCCGATGGTGCCCGTGACCTGGGAAACCCTTGAGATCATTCTGCCCTATGCGGTGATCCTGGCCGCCATCGGCCTGATCGAAAGCCTGCTGACGCTTAACCTTGTCGGCGAGATTACCGGCAAGCGCGGCGGCGCCAGCCAGGAATGCATCGCCCAGGGCGCGGCCAATGTGGTTACCGGGTTTTTTGGCGGCATGGGTGGCTGCGCGATGATCGGCCAGTCGATGATCAACGTGAAATCGGGCGGGCGGACCCGCATCGCGGGGGTTGCGGCGGCGCTGTTCCTGCTGGTTTTCATCCTGTTCGCGGCACCGCTGATCGAACAGATCCCGCTGGCTGCGCTGGTGGGCGTGATGTTCATGGTGGTGATCGGGACCTTTGCCTGGAACTCGCTGATGATCCTGCGCAAGGTGCCGCTGACGGATGCCTTCGTCACGGTACTGGTGACCGTCGTGACGGTGATGGAGGACCTGGCTGTCGCCGTAGTCGTGGGCGTGATCGTCTCGGCCCTGGCTTATGCCTGGAACAATGCCAAGCGCATTCACGCGGTGACCCGCGAGTCCCATACCGAGAAGGGGGCCAAGGTCTACGAGATCCAGGGGCCGCTGTTCTTCGGCTCCACCGACGGGTTCGGCGAGCTGTTCGAGGTCGATACAGACCCCGAGACCGTCATCGTCGATTTCAAGCAGAGCCGGGTCGTTGACCAGTCGGCGCTTCAGGCGATCGAGGCGGTTGCGGGGCGTTACGAGGCGGCTGGAAAAAGGGTGATGCTGCGACATCTGAGCCGCGACTGCCACCAGTTGCTGACAAAAGCGGGGCACCTGATGGTCGACAGCGATGATGACCCCGACTATGGGCTGGCGGTGGACTATTCCGTGCGCACCGGCATTCTGGGCGGTCACTGATCCGATGCAAGGCGGAGCGCGCCTTTGGCGCGCGCTTTTTTGCGCCGCGCCTTTCGGCGCGGGATGCGAGGCGCTGCCTCGCGCTCCTAAGTATTTGGAACCAGAAAGAAGGATTAGGGACGAAGGCTGACGAGCCGGTCGATATCGCCTTCGAGCAGCGCGGTTTCGGCCTGGGCAATTCGATCGGCAGGCCAGTCCCACCAGGCGAGATCCAGAAGGGTCGCGATGGCATCGGCGTCGAACCGGTATCGGACTGTATGGCCAGGGTTGCCTGTAACCACTGCATAGGGCGGCACGGTGCCTCGCACCACCGCGCCCGCGCCGATCAGGGCTCCGTCGCCGATGACCGCGCCGGGCAGGACAAGCGCGCCATATCCGATCCAGACATCGTTGCCGATCACGGTATCGCGCCGGTCGGGCTGATAGCCGGCCATCCGGTCGGGGTCGAACACCGGAAAGGGGAAGCAGGTCAGACCGTCCATGGCGTGATTGGCCGAGGCGGTGATGAACCTTACCCCGTGGGCGATCTGGCAGAACCGGCCAATGCGGAGCGTTTCCGCCGAGGTGGGAAACAGATAGGGTGCCAGTCGCGCTGCCCAATCCGTGGGCGGGTCGAAATCCGACGCATAGGTGTAATCCCCGACAACAAGCCGCGGGTGGTCGATCACCTGGTTCAGAAACACGGTTCCGGCATGATCGGAGCCATCCGGCAGGGTGATCGGATAGCGGCGGCCAGCGTCTGGCAGGGTCATCTGTCGTCCGGTCGTGCGAGCGCAAAGAGTTCGCGCACGACGGTGTAGTCGCGATACCCGAGCCGGGCCAGCGGCTGATAGGTGGTGATGTCGAAAATGCCATCCCTCAGGCAGTCGTCGCGCATGTGGATCCCGGTCACCTCGCCGAAGACCACACGGTTCGACGCACCGGGCAGGGTGACGATCTGGGTCAGCCTGCATTCCAGCGCGGCGGGCGCGCCGGCGACGCGTGCGCAGCCGATCGTCTCGCACTCGACCGGCGTCAGGCCGGCATGGGCGAACTCGTCCACCTCGCGCGGCAGGGTTTCGGAAGAGGCGTTCATCGCGTCCTTCATCGCGTATTCGACGATGTTCACGCAGAACACGCCCGTCGCCTCGATATTGGCAACGGTGTCCTTGGTGTTGTCCTGGTCGGGCTTGCTGCCCGTGGTCGAGAACATCACCTGCGGCGGCACATAGGCCGCACCATTGAAGAAACTGTAGGGGGCAAGGTTGTTGGTGCCATCGGCGGCCCGGGTCGAGATCCATCCGATCGGACGGGGCGTGATGATCGCGTTGAACGGGTTGTGCGGCAGGCCGTGGCCATCCTCGGGTCGATAGAACATGAGTGGTTTGTCTCCAAGCGTTTGCCCTAGGGGTAACGAAGTGATAGGGCGATTGCCACCCATGAGGAGAGGCAGGGCAGCAGGTGATCGAAGTAAAGCCGGAAACACCGGACGATTGGTGGGAAATCGAGGCGCTTTACGACCTGTGCTTTGCGCCCGGGAGAACCGCCTTGTCCTCGTACCGTTTGCGTGACGATGTCCCGCCGGTCGCCGGCCTGTCGATGGTGGCCCGCGACAGTGACGGCACGGTCGCGGGTGCGATCCGGTTCTGGCCCGTTCATGTGGGGGCGGTCGACGCCCTCTTGCTGGGGCCTGTCGCCGTTCACCCGACCCACCAGGGTGAAGGTCTGGGGGGGTTCCTGATCCAGGAGGGGCTGGAAGCGGGGCGCAAAAGCGGATGGGACCGGGTGATGCTGGTGGGCGATGCGCCCTACTATGGCCGATTCGGGTTTTCGCGGCTGGACGGGGTGGTCATGCCGCCCCCGACCAACCCCGAGCGCGTACTTGGGCTGGAGCTGACGCAAGGCGCATGGCATGGAATCAGCGGCCAGGTGACCCGCTGGACGCGCTGAGCCGTTGAAATCCGGTTCGCGGTACCCGATGTTCAAGCAGAACGGGAGGTGCACCCATGCAGGATATCGTGATCGTTGCGCCGGTGGATGCCGAGGCGGAACTGGATGCGCTGGCAAAGCGCTATCGCGCCGCTGGCGGTATCGGCATACATCTGTTGAACGCGGTCGGAGGCAAGGCGGAGTCGCTGCTTGACCGTCTGCCGGCACCGGTGCGCTCGGGTCTGACCGAGGCGACCGAACGTGCCTTGGCCCTGGCGATGCGGGCCGCTCAGGGGTCGCGACAGGCTGTACCGCAACAGAGCGAGCGCACGAACATGGTCTGGACAACGGCCATGGGGGCGGTCGGCGGATTGGGCGGGTTATCCACAGCACTTGTCGAACTGCCCGTCACCACAACGGTCCTGTTGCGCGCGATCCAGGATGTGGCGGTCCAGTACGGTTTTGACCCGGGTTCGGAGAATGTGCAATTCGACTGTGTCCGGGTGTTCTCTGCCGCCGGTCCATTGGCGGTCGACGATGGGGCCGATCTCGGGTTCGTTTCACTCCGCCTGACCCTGACCGGCAATGCGATGCAGAAGATGATCGCGGCCGTGGCCCCACGCCTCGCTGCCGCAATGGGCCAGAAACTTGCGGTTCAGTCGGTGCCGATCCTTGGGGCCATGGCTGGTGCCTCGGTGAACTACGTGTACACCCGCTATTATCAGCAGATCGCGCATGTGCATTTCGGTCTGCGAAGGTTGGCGATAGATGCGGACATCCCGCACAGTGAACTGGTCGCCCGTCTTGAAGACAGGATGGCGCTTTTGCGGAAGTGACCATAGCCAGCCGGTGAATTCCATCATGTACCCCGACTGCTTCATCGGCTAAGCACAAGCCAGTCGCGCGCCCGGCCGCGCATGTTCCCTGCGAGTCATTCCCTTCGGCCTGCTCATGAGTTCCGTCTTGCTGCCTGACATCTCCCTTGTCCCGACGATCGGGGGTGTCCGCGTTCAGTACGGAGCGTTGTGCTACAGGTTCAAGGGCGCTGAACCCAGGGTTCTGATGGTAACAAGCCGCGGCACCGGGCGCTGGATCTTGCCCAAGGGTTGGCCCATGAAAGGGCGTGACGGGGCCGGAACTGCCGCGCGCGAGGCCTGGGAGGAGGCCGGAGTCGTCGGTACGGTTCATGCCAGCAGCGTCGGACTGTATTTCTATTCCAAGATCCTCGGCAAGGAGGGGCCGGTTCCCTGCATGGTGCAAGTATTTCCGATCCACGTCAGCCAACTGTCGGACCGTTATCCGGAACGTGGCGAAAGGCGGCGGAAATGGTTTTCGCCGAAGAAGGCGGCGAAAGTGGTGACCGAGGCCGATCTTGCACGATTCCTGACGTCCGTCGACCTGACCCGGTTGCACCAGGCTCGACAAGAAATGCTTGATGACAGCCGCTCCACTTGATCTTCGGTAAGCGGTGGATATTTACTAGGCAGACCATCTGGGAATGTCTTGATGATTCAATATTCTCTGAAATGCAGCGAGGGCCACAGCTTTGACAGCTGGTTCCAGTCGGCTGCCGCCTATGACAAGCTGGCCGCGTCCGGCATGGTCAGCTGCGCGGTCTGCGGTGGAAGCCGGGTAGAGAAGGCGATCATGACTCCTCGGGTTCGTCCGGCGCGTTCGGCTGCGGAAACCCCGGCTACCGAACGGCCATTGAGCGCGCCGGCAACTCCCGCCGAACAGGCTCTGGCCGAAATGCGCCGCAAGATCGAGCAGAATTCGGACTATGTCGGTCGCGATTTCGCGTCCGAGGCACGCCGGATGCATCTGGGCGAAACGCCCGAGCGTTCGATCTATGGCGAGGCCAGGATCGACGAGGCAAAGGCGCTGATCGAGGAGGGCATCCCGGTCGCTCCGCTGCCCTTCTTGCCCAATCGCAAGGCAAACTGAAATGCACGTGCTGATAACTGGCGCCAATCGGGGCGTCGGCAAAGCTCTGGCCGATCTGTACAGGGCTGCCGGGAGCCGTGTAACCGGCACAGCGAGGGACGGCAGCGCCGAGATCACGCTCGATGTGACCGATGCTGCGGCGCATCGGAACATGGCCTCTGCACTCTCCGGGCAACCGGTCGATCTGCTGATCTGCAATGCAGGCGTCTATCTGGACAAGGGGCAGAAAATCGAAGGTTATCCGGCGCAGATGTGGGCCGACACGTTTGCCACCAATGTCACCGGTGTATTCCTGACCGTTCAAGCCTTGCTGCCGAACTTGCGCGCGGCCCGCGGCAAGGTTGCGATCATCTCGTCGCAGATGGCCTCGCACACGCGGGCGCCTGGAGGGAGCTATATCTATCGCGCCTCCAAGGCTGCAGCGCTGAATCTCGGCCGCAATCTTGCCGCGGACCTTGCGGCTGACGGAATTGCTGTCGGGATCTATCACCCCGGCTGGGTGCAGACCGATATGGGTGGCGGTGCAGCTGACATCGGCAAGGACGAGGCCGCCGCCGGGCTTGCCGCCCGGTTTGCCGATTTGTCTCTCGAAACGACGGGTTGTTTCGAAACCTGGGACGGGCGCGCCCATCCCTATTGAGCGCCGGGCGCTGCGACGGGCAATTCGAAAACTGCGCGAAGAGGTTGGCGGCAAAACGGCGGCGCGCATGGATAATCCTTGATCTCGCAGCTTGCGCTGGCGCGGTGTGATCTGGACCCTGCGCCGAAATCTCGTTCCCGGATTGTTCTCTCTGCGTCAAATAGGTGCGCCCGCAATGCCCACTTGCTCTTGCACCCCCCCTCGCATATGAGGCACCAGATCAATTCCAAGGCGCGGAGACTTTGACCCCCATGCCAACGCTCGTGATGAAATTCGGCGGCACATCGGTTGCCAATCTCGATCGAATCCGCCGCGCGGCCAAACGCGTCGGCGTCGAAGTTGCCAAAGGCTATGACGTGATCGTCATCGTTTCGGCCATGGCGGGCAAGACCAATGAACTGGTCGGCTGGGTCAACGAAACCTCGCCCTTGTTCGATGCGCGCGAATACGATGCGGTCGTGTCATCCGGAGAAAACGTCACGGCCGGCCTTATGGCGCTGACGCTTCAGGAGATGGATATTCCCGCCCGCAGTTGGCAGGGCTGGCAGGTGCCCTTGATCACCAACAGTGCCCATAGCCAGGCACGGATCGAGGATATCCCGCCGCACAACGTCAACCAGAAATTCGCCGAAGGCATGAAGGTTGCGGTGGTTGCCGGGTTCCAGGGCGTCAGCCCCGAAGGCCGTATCACCACGTTGGGCCGGGGTGGTTCGGATACCACGGCTGTGGCCTTTGCCGCTGCCTTTGGCGCCGAGCGCTGCGACATCTACACCGATGTGGACGGGGTCTACACGACCGATCCGCGCATCTGCTCCAAGGCGCGCAAGCTTGAAAAGATTTCGTTCGAGGAAATGCTCGAACTGGCCTCGCTGGGGGCCAAGGTGCTGCAAACCCGCTCGGTCGAGCTGGCGATGCGCTACAAGGTGAAACTGCGTGTCCTCTCCAGCTTCGAGGAACAATCGGACGAGGCGGGAACGCTGGTCGTCGATGAGGAGGAAATCATGGAATCCAATGTCGTTTCCGGTGTGGCCTATTCCCGCGACGAGGCCAAGTTGACCGTGGTATCGGTGCTTGACCGGCCCGGTGTCGCCGCCACCATTTTCACCGCGCTCAGCGATGCCGGGGTGAACGTTGACATGATCGTACAGAACGTGTCCGAAGAAGGCATCACCGACATGACCTTCTCGTGCCCGACCGATCAGGTGGCGCGCGCGGAAAAGGCGATGAACGCGGTGCGCGACGCGGGCGGACTGGAATTTGAGTCGCTGATCATCGACTATGATGTCTGCAAGGTTTCGGTAGTGGGCATCGGCATGCGCAGCCAGTCGGGCGTGGCTGCCAAGATGTTCAAGATTCTCTCGGATGAGGGGATCAACATCAAGGTCATCACAACCTCCGAGATCAAGATTTCCGTTCTGATCGACCGGAAATACATGGAACTTGCCGTACAGGCGCTGCATGATGCGTTTGAACTGGACAAGGCCGCCTGATCAATTCGGACGCGGACGTGCCTGTCCATAACTGGGCAATGAATCGATGGTGGACGGCACGGAAAGCGAATCGCGCAAGCTGCTCGGGCGGCTGCGCGAGGCCATGGCAACGGACGAAGCCGGACAGGCGCGTCTGGACCGGATTACCCATCTGATCGCCCATAGCATGGGGACCGAGGTCTGCTCGATCTACCTGTTCCGTGATTCCGAGACCCTGGAACTTTGCGCGACCGAAGGGCTGAAGCAGGAATCCGTGCACCAGACGCGACTGCGGCTTGGCGAGGGCCTTGTTGGCCGCGTCGCGAAATCGGGCAAGGTGGTCAATACACCCGATGCACCTTCGGCCAAGGGCTTCCGCTACATGCCGGAAACCGGGGAGGAACGGTTTTCTTCTTTCCTGGGCATCCCGATCCAGCGGCTGGGCGAGAAACTGGGGGTTTTGGTCGTTCAGTCGCGCATCGCGCGGGAATTTTCTGCGGACGAGATCTACGCACTCGAAGTGGTGGCGATGGTTCTGGCCGAAATGGCCGAACTGGGCGCCTTTGTCGGAGAGGGCGCCGCGCTGTCGCCGCTGCACCAGAAATCGGCGACCTTCCGGGGAGGTACGGGACAGGAAGGTGCTGCCGAAGGCCATGTCTGGCTGCACGAGCCAAGAGTGGTGATTACCAACCCGATCGCGGATGACCCTCATCGCGAACTCGAGCGTCTCAACGAGGCGATCGACGAGTTGCGCGTCGGCGTCGACCGGATGCTGGAAATGTCACAGCAGGGCGACAAGGAGCAACTTCAAGTTCTCGAAGCCTACCGCATGTTTGCCAATTCCAAGGGCTGGATGCGGCGCATGGAAGAGGATATCGCCCGGGGGCTCAGCGCGGAAGCGGCCGTGGAAAAGGAACAATCCCAGGCACGTGCGCGCATGGAACAGGTGCAGGATGCCTATCTGCGGGAACGGCTGGCCGATCTCGACGATCTCAGCAACCGCCTGCTGCGCATCCTGACTGGACAGGGCAAGCAGACCGGTGCGGAGTTGCCGGCAGATCCGATCCTGATCGCGCGCAACATCGGGCCGGGTGATCTGCTGGAATATGGGCGTTCACTCAAGGGCATCGTGCTCGAAGAAGGCTCGGTCGGAAGTCATGCGGCCATCGTGGCGCGGGCGCTGGCCATCCCGCTGGTTGTGCATGCAGAACGCATCACCACCGAGGCCCTGAATGGTGATCACATCCTGGTCGATGGTGACCAGGGCGTCGTGCATCTTCGTCCCGAAGACAGCGTGGCCAGCGCGTTTCGGGACAAGATGGCCATGCAGGCAGATGCGCAGGCACGATACATCTCGATCCGGGACAAGCCGGCGGTCACGCTGGACGGGCATCGCATCAGTCTGGTGATGAATGCCGGTCTGATGGCGGATCTTCCATCGCTTGAGGGGTCCGGGGCCGAAGGTGTCGGGCTGTTCCGTACGGAATTGCAGTTCCTGGTTCGCAACAAGATGCCGAAACGGTCCGAACTGGTTGCGCTCTACGCAAGGGTCCTCGATGCGGCGCAGGGCAAGCGCGTAGTTTTCCGCACACTGGATATCGGCTCCGATAAGGTGCTACCCTACATGAAGCCCACCGACGAGCCCAACCCGGCTCTGGGCTGGCGTGCGATCCGCGTGGGGCTGGACAAGCCCGGTGTCATGCGGATGCAGTTGCAGGCTCTTATCCGTGCCGCCAACGGCCGTCCGTTGACCATCATGTTTCCCTTCGTGGCGCAGGCCGAGGAGTACCGTCAGGCCCGTGCGGAAGTGAACAAAACCATCGAACGCGAGAAGATTCTTGGTCATCCTTTGCCCGAAAAGCTTGAAATCGGCGCGATGCTGGAGACTCCTTCGCTGGCTTTTGCACCGCAGAAGTTCTTTGACGAGGTTGACTTTCTGTCGATCGGTGGCAACGACCTGAAGCAGTTCTTCTTTGCTGCTGATCGCGAGAACGAGCGGGTGCGCCGCCGTTACGACACGCTGAACTGCAGTTTTCTGAGTTTCATCGAGCGTATTGTCGAGCGCTGCGATCAGTCTGGAACGCAGTTGAGTTTCTGCGGAGAAGATGCCGGGCGTCCAGTCGAGGCTGCCTGTTTTGCAGCGATGGGCATTCGCATCTTGTCAATGCGCCCCGCGTCAATTGGGCCTGTCAAAAGTTTGCTTTTGCGTACAGATCTTGGCGAATTACGCAAGATCATTACCGACGGGCGCCACCGCGGCGTTCAGACAGTACGCCCGGCTGTAATGGAATGGTTCGGCTCTCACGCGTGAATTGCCCAGGCAAAGCCACCTCGGAACCCTGACCGGGCTCTGTTTTGATCAGTCGATCATGAAGAGCTGAATAATCAATAACATATGGCCCATTGTTGAAATCTCCGACCCGCAGGTCGAAGTTGGGATATTCTTTGGGTGTGGATGGATTGTGGATAAGTTCCCGTTTCATCACGGTATTTTTATTGTCATATCATGATTTTCTTACCCGTTTAGTGGGGTTAATCAGCAATAATTTTTCCAATACTTGATTTTCCGCCCAGGATCGCTGTAATGTGAATACAGACTTATCCTCAGGTATTCAATTGCAGAGCAACCCGCGCCGCCTAGCCTTTCGTTGCCTGGCGCACTTCGATCTTTCGAGGCGCCGAGTTCTTGAGAACTCAGAACCGATTCTCTGTGTCTAATCAGATGATTGGATGTTCAAGCAGCTATTCGTCTCAGAAATTTCTTTTAACTAACTGAATTTGCGATGTTTTTGCAGATTCGTTTTGGAGAATTGGCGAGGCTCTCGTTTTTGCTTTGCCTTAAGATATTGAAAGATAACAATGTAGATGACACTGGCCGAACAAGCTTGTGTCGTCTCGCTGTGTCTTTCTGGGTCCGTTGATCGGCATCCAAGGTGTGCGCGATCCGTCACGTCATCGAGAACACGGTTTTGTATTCGCAGCGGCTTGATATTCTCGATCATATCCGTAAAGACGTAGTGAAGAATGTTAACGCTAACATATTTGCTGTAACTGTCAGGGCAACGCCCGGATCACTGTGGAGAGAGCAAGATGGTATCCCGCGTCATTCCGGTCGCTCCGTTCGACCTCGTGCTTTTTGGGGCCACCGGAGATCTGGCCCGCCGCAAGATTCTGCCGGGTTTGTTTCACAGGTTCGAAGTGGGTCAGTTTCCGAGCGAGGCCCGTATCATCGGTTCCGCGCGAAGCGCGATGACACCTGATGAATTCCGGGCCCAGGTACAAGCGGCCATAAGGGAGTTCACCCCTGACACACCGACCCGCGGCACGGTTCTCGAACAATTCCTGCACTGTCTTGACTATGTCGCCGTCGATGCCCGGGGCGACGCAGGTTGGGCAGAACTTGCCGGGCGGATGCGTCCGGACGTCGTCCGCGCGTTCTACCTGTCCGTGGCGCCATCGCTCTTTGCCGGTATCGCCCGGCAGTTGGAACATCATGGCATGGCGACGGCGGATGCGCGCATCGTCGTGGAAAAGCCGTTTGGCCGAGATCTTGAAACCGCCCGCGAGTTGAACGCGAGTTTGCGCAGCTTCTTTCAGGAGCATCAGATCTACCGGATCGACCATTACCTGGGCAAGGAAACGGTGCAGAACCTGATGGCGCTCCGGTTTGCCAATTCGCTGTTTGAACCCTTGTGGAACTCGACGCATGTCGACCACGTGCAGATCACGGTGGCCGAAAGCCTGGGGATAGAAGGGCGCGAAGCCTATTACGATCAGTCCGGCGCCATGCGCGACATGGTTCAGAACCATCTGGTACAGCTTCTCTGCCTGACCGCGATGGAACCGCCATCAAAGTTCACGCCCAACGCGGTGCGTGACGAAAAGGTAAAGGTGATCGAAGCGCTCGACCCTGTCGAGCCGTCCGATATCGCACGGGGCCAGTACCGGGCCGACAAGGGTGGTGACGGGTATCTCGACCATGTCGGCGACCCGCAAAGCCGCACCGAAAGTTTCATCGCCATAAAGGTCCGGATCGCCAATTGGCGCTGGGCCGGGGTTCCGTTCTACCTGCGGACCGGCAAGAGGCTTCGCGCGCGTGTGTCCGAGATCGT
Source organism: Ruegeria marina (assembly GCF_900101475.1). Taxonomy (GTDB): domain Bacteria; phylum Pseudomonadota; class Alphaproteobacteria; order Rhodobacterales; family Rhodobacteraceae; genus Ruegeria_B; species Ruegeria_B marina. Next base: position 199,780 of record NZ_FMZV01000006.1, read on the forward strand.
GGTTCAGTTTCGCGATCCGCCGCACACGATCTTTCCCAACGTCGGGCCGGTGCACGGCAACAGGTTGATCATCCGGTTGCAGCCGGACGAGGGGATCACCCTGCGTACCACGATCAAGGATCCCGGTCCTGGCGGGTTCCGCCTTGCCGAAGTGCCGCTGGACATGAGCTTTGCCGAAGCGCTGGGAGCGGATTCGCGCCCGCAGGATGCCTATGAGCGGCTGGTCATGGACGTGATCCGGGGTGACCAGACGCTGTTCATGCGCGGGGACGAGGTTGAGGCGGCCTGGGCCTGGGCCGACACGATCATCGAAGGTTGGGAGCGCAGCAGGGACCAGCCATATCCCTATGACCAGGGCAGTTCCGGTCCCGAAGAGGCGCTGATGCTGATGCATCGCGACGGGCGTCGCTGGCGACAGATAGGAGGCTAAGCATGGTTCACGCAGTCATCAAGGGCGTCACCGACAGGATTGTGGAACGCAGCGCCGCCCCGCGGGCGGCCTATCTGGAGCGGATGGAGCAAGCCCGCGGCGCCGGACCCGCGCGGGCACATCTGAGCTGTTCGGGGCAGGCGCATGCCTATGCCGGGGCGGGCGAGGATCAGCAGGCGCTTGCCACCGGAACGGCAGGCAACCTGGGGATTGTCACGAGCTACAATGACATGCTGTCGGCGCATCAGCCGTTCGAGCGTTATCCCGACCTGATCCGCCGCGCGGCGCGGGCGGTGGGTGGCACCGCGCAGGTGGCCGGCGGGGTGCCCGCCATGTGCGATGGCGTGACACAGGGGGCGCCGGGCATGGAACTGTCGCTGTTTTCGCGTGACGTGATCGCGCTGGCTGCCGGCGTGGCGCTCAGCCACAATACATTTGATGCGGCGGTGTTCCTCGGTGTCTGTGACAAGATCGTGCCGGGACTTGTGATTGCGGCGCAGACATTCGGCCATTTGCCGACCGTTTTCATCCCGGCCGGGCCGATGGCCAGCGGCATGCCCAACGATGAAAAAGCCAAGGTGCGCCAGCAATTTGCAGCCGGTGAATGTGGGCGGGCCGAATTGATGGCAGCCGAGATGGCGGCCTATCACGGGCCGGGCACATGCACGTTCTACGGCACTGCGAACACCAACCAGATGCTGATGGAGTTCATGGGGCTGCACCTGCCCGGGGCCAGTTTCGTGCCACCCAACACCGGTCTGCGTGACGCGCTCACCCAGGAAGCCGCGCGCCGGGCGCTGGCGCTGAGCGCGCTGGGAAACAGCTATACCCCGGTCGCGCAGGTTCTGGACGAGCGCGCCTATGTCAACGGTATCGTCGGGCTGATGGCGACAGGCGGGTCGACCAACCTGCTCATCCATCTGGTCGCCATGGCGCGGGCAGGCGGTATCCTGCTCGACTGGGTCGATTTTTCCGAGATTTCCTCGGTCGTGCCCCTTGTCGCGCGGGTCTATCCCAACGGGTTGGCGGATGTGAACCATTTCCATGCCGCTGGCGGGCTGGGATACACCATCCGCACCCTGCTGGATGCGGGTCTCTTGCATCCCGACACGCACACGGTCGCCGGGCAGGGGCTGGAGCGCTACACGCAAGACCCCAAGCTGACCGATGGCGCCCTGACCTGGCAGGACGGACCGGGCCAAAGCCTCAACGACAGGATCCTGCGCCCGGCTTCCGATCCGTTCCAGGAAACGGGCGGCCTGTCGCGACTGACAGGTTCGCTGGGGACCGCGGTGATGAAAGTCTCGGCCGTGGCCCCCGAACACCGCATCGTCGAGGCGCCTGCACGGGTGTTCCACGATCAGGACCAGGTCAAGGCCGCGTTCAAGGCAGGCGAACTGACCGGCGACATGATCGTCGTGGTCCGTTTCCAGGGGCCGAAGGCGAACGGCATGCCCGAGTTGCATTCGCTGACCCCGATCCTGTCGATCCTGCAAGGGCGTGGACAAAAGGTGGCTTTGGTCACCGATGGCCGCATGTCGGGGGCATCGGGCAAGGTGCCAGCCGCCATTCATGTCGTGCCCGAGGCGCTTGACGGCGGGCCGATTGCGCGGGTGCAGGATGGCGACCTTGTCCGGGTTGATGCAGTGACCGGCGTGCTCGATATCCTGACCGAGGGCGCGCTGGATCGTGCCCCGGTGCCGGCGGATCTTGCGGGAAATCAGTCTGGTACCGGACGCGAGTTGTTCGGCGCCTTCCGCGCGGCCGTCGGCTCGGCCGATACCGGCGCCAGCATCTTTGGAGGATAGGACAATGAAATCCGCCGAAACACGCGCAATCTGTGAACTGGCCCCAATCGTGCCCGTGCTGGTGATCGAGGATGCTGAACACGCGCGGCCGCTGGCCGAGGCGCTGGTCGCGGGTGGCCTGCCCGCGCTCGAAGTGACGCTCCGCACCCCGGCGGCACTCGAAGCAATCCGGCGCATGGCCGAGGTGCCGGGCGGGGTGGTCGGCGCCGGCACGCTGGTCACGCCCGAGGATGTGCGCGCCGCCAGGGCCGCCGGTGCCCGGTTCGGGGTTTCGCCCGGTGCGACAGAGCGATTGATCGCGGCCTGCGAAGATGAAGGTTTGCCGCTTCTGCCCGGCGCGGCCACCGCCAGCGAGGCGATGCGCCTGCTGGAACTGGGCTATGACATGCTCAAGTTCTTTCCGGCCGAGGCTTCGGGCGGTGCGCCCGCGCTCAAGGCCATCGGCGCGCCGCTGCCGCAGATTTCCTTCTGCCCCACGGGCGGCGTTTCGCCGTCCAACGCGGAAAGCTACCTGAGCCTGGCCAACGTGATCTGCGCCGGTGGCAGCTGGGTCGCGCCCCGCGATCTCGTGCAGGCAGGCGACTGGGCCGGGATCGAGTCGCTGGCCCGCGACGCGGCGCAATTGCGGCGTTAGTCGGAACCGCCAAAGATCCGCGACATCAGGCGTTTGTACCAGCCGCCCGATGTGTCCGGGTCGCTACTGACGCGGGTCCGCTGCGCCGCCGCACCGACCGGGTCCACCAGTTCCTTGCCGCCTTCGAATTGCAGCCGGTAGAGGTCGGCATAGATGCCGCCGCGCGCCAGCAGTTCCTCGTGGCTGCCTTCGTCCACAACCTCGCCGCGCTCCATCACCACGATCTTGTCGGCGTTGCGGATGGTAGATAGCCGGTGCGCGATGACCAGCGTCGTGCGCCCGCCCGACAGCTGATCCAGGGCCGCCTGCACCACCTTTTCCGATTGTGCGTCCAGCGCCGAGGTTGCCTCGTCCAGCAGCAGCACCGGCGTGTCGCGCAACAGGGCGCGCGCGATCACCACCCGCTGCCGCTGGCCACCCGACAGGGCCGAACCGCGCGGGCCGACCAGCGTGTCGAGTCCCTTTTCCAGCTTGGGCAGGAAATCCGTCACATGGGCGGCATCCAGAACCGCTTGCAGCCGCGCCTCGCTCACATCGGTGCGCCCCAGCAGGATGTTTTCGCGCAGGGTCTCGTCGAAGAGCAGCGCCTCTTGCGTCACCACCGAGAAGAGACCGCGCAGCTTTTCGAGCGACATCTCCCCCACGGGCACCTCGCCGACCGTGATCGAACCCGATTGCGGGTCGACCAGACGGGTCAGCAGGTTGAAGATGGTCGATTTCCCGGCCCCCGAGGCGCCAACCAGCGCCGTGGTCTTGCCCGCCTCGGCGGTCAGAGTCAGGTTGCGCAGAACCTGAGCATCGCCATAGGCAAGCGAGACGTCCGCAAGCGCGATCCCCGGCAGGCCCGATGGGGCCGCGACGGGTCTGGGCGGCGACAGCAGCAGGATGGGCGCGTCGAGCAAATCCTTGATCCGCTCCAGCGCCGCCGCCGCCGCCTGCCAGGTGCCGGAAATCGACGCCAGCCGTCGCATCGGGTCGAAGGACAGGCCGATGGCGGTGAAAAAGCTCATGAACTGGCCGACGCTTTTCTCGCCCGCGATGATCTCGGCCCCGCCATAAAGCAGGACGCCCATGAAACCGAGACCGGCCATCACATCCACCAACCCCGTGATCGAAGCGGTGCCGAAAGAGGCGCGCACCTCGGACCGCACATAGGTGTCCATGTGACCACCGAACCGGCGCATTTGGTAATCTTCCAGCCCGTTCAGCTTGATCGGTACGATGCCGTGAAATATCTCGTCCAGCCGCGTGGCCAGCGTGGCACCCTGATCACGGGCCAGGGCCGCCTTCTTCCGGACATAACGCTGCGCGGCGGCGATCGGCAGAAAGGCGATCGGCACGCCCACCAGCATCACCAATGTCCAGATCAGGTCGACATTCACCGCGACGCCCAGCAGCACGACAAGCGACACCAGATCCTTGCCCGCACCGGTGATGATCACCTGCCAGACCTGGTTGACAGATCCCACGTCCACCTGCACCCGCTGGATCAGGAAGCCCGGAGGGTGGGTCTGGTGAAAGGCGGTATCCTGCCGGATCAGCCGCTTGAGCAGGTCCATCCGCAAATGTGCGGCGGTTTCCTGTGAAATCCGCGCCAAAAGCACCTTTTGCCCCACGCTGGCCATGCCACGCACCGAAAAGATCACGAAAAACGCAAGGCTGACCCAGACCAGCGCATCGGCATTGCCGTTGACAAAGATCTCGTCGAACATCGGCTGCATCATGTAGCTGATCGCGCCCACCATCGAGCCTTCGAGCAGCATGAACAGCATCGCGATGCCAAGAAGGCCCATCCGGCTCTTGAGATAGTTTTGCCACAGCCACCCTACCAACTCGCGCGAGGACATCGGTTTTGCGCTCATGTTCGGGCCTTCATTCGGGGGAGAGGGGACAGATCGCGTGTCATGGTCGGCCCATTTAAGCAGTAGACCGCCATGGCGCAAGCTTTGCACCGCTTGACCCGGCGCCGCATCCGGGCAGGGTGTTGTCCGAAGCGGTTGAGTCGAAGGGAGTATTCAGGATGGCAGGCAACGGGTTTCAACCGGTTTCGGGGTTCGATCTGCCCCGTTTCGCGGGCATCGCCAGTTTCATGCGCCTCCCGGTTGTCGGTCCGGACGACTCGCGCCTGCCCGAGGTGGATATCGGTCTGATCGGCTTGCCCTGGGATGCCGGCACCACCAACCGCCCCGGCCCGCGCCACGGGCCACGGCAGGTGCGCGACATGTCCACGATGATCCGGGCCCAGCACGGTGTCAGCGGGGTTCGCCCGTTCGAGACAGTCAACTGCGCCGACCTGGGCGATGTGCCGCCCAATCCGGCCGACCTAACGGATGCAATGGCCCGGATCACCGAAGCGATCACCCGCGTGCGCAAGGTGGGCGTCCTGCCCGTCTGTGTCGGCGGCGATCACCTGTGCACCTTGCCGGTCCTGCGAGCGCTGGCGGCGGATGCGCCTTTGGGGCTTGTACATTTCGACAGCCACACCGACCTGTTTCATTCCTATTTTGGCGGCTCGCTGTACACCCATGGCACCCCGTTCCGCCGCGCCGTCGAAGAGGGGCTGCTGGACCCGGCCCGGATGATCCAGATCGGTATTCGCGGCACTGCCTATGATTCGGAGGACCGCGAGTTTGCCGCCGACCGTGGCATCCGTATCGTGACCATCGAAGAGCTGTTCGACCGTGGTCTCAGGGATGTGATGGCCGAGGCGCGACTGATCGTCGGCACCCTGCCTGCCTATGTCAGTTATGACATCGACTTTATCGACCCGGCCTTTGCACCGGGGACCGGAACGCCCGAGGTCGGCGGACCGACCGCTTTTCAGGCTTTGCAGGTGGTGCGGGAACTGGCCGGTGTCAACATCGCGGGGGCAGACCTGGTCGAGGTGTCGCCCCCGTTCGACACCAGCGGTGGCACCGCCTTTCTGGCGGCGTCCATCCTGTTCGAGATGCTCTGCGTGATCGCCCCTGCACTGGCGGTTTCGCGCACGTCGGATTGACGCCGCGCAAACGCTGGCTAGGGTGAGCCGACCGCAGACAAGGGACATGGACATGACGGGCAATATCTCACTGGCGCAGGGGCGCGAGTATCTGGCGATTCCGGGGCCGTCGGTCATTCCCGACGAAGTTCTGCGCGCCATGCACCGGGCCGCGCCCAACATCTATTCCGGAGAGTTGATCGACATGATGCCGGGGCTGACCGCCGACCTGCGGCGCATGGCCCGGACCGAACACGAGGTCGCCATCTACATCGCCAATGGTCACGGCGCGTGGGAGGCGGCGCTGGCCAACACCATCGCCCCCGGCGAACTGGTGCTGGTGCCGGCCTCGGGCCGGTTTTCGCATGGCTGGTCCGAAATGGCCCGCGGGCTGGGGGCCGAAACGCAGATCATCGACTTCGGGAAATCCTCGCCCTGGGACATGGAGCGCATCGCCGAGGCGTTGCGCGCTGACACCGCGCACCGGATCAAGGCGGTGCTGGCGGTGCATGTGGACACGTCAAGCTCGATCCGAAACGATGTACCGGGGCTGCGCAGGTTGCTGGACGAACTGGGGCATCCGGCGCTTCTGATGGCCGATTGCATCGCTTCCTTCGGCTGCGACATGTTCGAGATGGACGCCTGGGGCGTCGATGTTCTGGTCACGGCCTGCCAGAAGGGATTGATGGTGCCGCCCGGCGTCGGTTTCGTTTGTTTCAACGACCGCGCGGCGGCCAAGCGGGCCACCATGCCGAGGGTTTCGTGGTACTGGGACTGGGTTCCGCGAGGCAATCCGGACGAGTTCTTCCAGTATTTCGGCGGCACCGCGCCCACCCACCACCTTTATGGCCTGCGCGCGGCCCTCGACCTTATCCATGCCGAAGGCATCGAACATGTCTGGGCGCGGCACGCCAGACTCGCCCGCGCCATCTGGGCCGCCTGCGAGATCTGGGCCGAAGGCGGCGATCTGGCCTTGAACGTGGCCGATCCGGCATATCGCAGCCATGCGGTGACCGCGCTGAGACTCGACAGCGGCAAGGGCACCGCCCTGCGGCAATGGACCGAACAGAGGCTCGGGCTGACGCTGGGGATCGGGCTTGGCATGGCGGCACCGGGGGATCCGGCGCGGGACAGCTTCTTCCGCCTGGGGCATATGGGGCACCTGAGCGGCCAGATGGTCATGGGGTTGCTGGGCGGCATTCAGGCGGGGCTGTCCGCTCTGGACGTGCCGTATGGCAAGGGGGCGCTCGATGCGGCGGCGCAGGTCATCGCATCCTGAGCTATCCGGCTCGCCGCGCAAGCCGGGTTATCGCGTGGTTCAGCACCAGGGCCAGCATCAGCGAGGCAGACATGCCCCATAGCGCCCAGATCAGAACGAAAACCCAGGTCAGGTTCACGCCCAGCATGATCAATGCGGCATTGGTGTAATCGGGCGCCCGCCCGATGCGATGGTCGTCCATGAAGGACAGACTAGGGGATTCCCGAAAAATGTCAGGTAAAACCTTGGCGATCAGCCGCGCGCGATCTCCAGCGCGCGGGGCAGGGCGGCGGCAAAGGCGTCCAGTTCGGCAGAAGGGCCGCAGCTGACGCGGATGCAGCGGTTTTGCGGTTCGGCAAAAGGCATTCGTACAAAAATGCCAAGCGAGACAAGTGAATCCAGAACCGCCTTTGCAAATGTACCGTCACTGCCACAGTCGATGGTCACGAAATTTGTGGCCGACGGCAGCGGTGTCAGCCCGTTTTCCCGCGCGATGGCGGATATCCGGCCGCGCGCCGTGGCGATTTCGGATTGCACATGCGCCAGCCAGTCGCCATCGGCCAGTGCCGCCAGAGCGCCTGCCTGCGCGGCGCGGTTCATGCCGAAATGGTTGCGTACCTTGTTGAAACCGGCAATCAGGTCCGGCGCTCCGATGGCATAGCCGACGCGTGCGCCCGCCATGCCATAGACTTTGGAGAAGGTCCGCATCCGCACCAGCCGCGGGTCGTCCGCGTCCACCGGCGCGGCGGTGCCTTCGGGGGCGCATTCCACATAGGCTTCGTCCAGCACCAGCAGCGTGCCGGCCGGCAGCGCCTGCATCGCCGCGACGATATCGGCGCCCCTGTGCCAGCTGCCCATCGGGTTGTCGGGATTGGCGAGATAGACAAGCTTGGCGTCCACCTCGGCGGCCTTGGCAAACAGGGCCGCCGGATCCTCGTGATCGCCCTTGTAGGGCACCTTGTGAAGCACGCCGCCAAATCCGGCGACGTGATAGTTGAAGGTCGGATATGCGCCCTCAGAGGTGACCACCGTGTCGCCCGGCCCCACCATCAGACGCACCAGATACCCCAGGAGCCCGTCGATTCCTTCGCCCACCATGATGTTATCCGGGCGCACCCCGTGATGCGCGGCCAGCGACGCGCGCAAGTCATGGTTCTCGGCATCGCCATACATCCAGATCTCGCTGGCCGTCGCCTGCATCGCCGCGATCGCGTGCGGCGAGGGGCCAAAGATGCTTTCGTTCGCGCCCAGCCGGGCGGCAAAGGGGGCGCCGCGCTGGCGCTCCTGTGTCTCGGGGCCGACAAAGGGCACGGTGGCGGGCAGTGATTGCGCAAGCGGGGTGTAGCGAGGTCCGGTCATGCGCGCCACATAAGCGCAAGCCGGGCCGCCCGGCAAGACTTGCCTTCGGGGGGTCCTGCCCGCACTGTACGGGCACATGTGAGAGGTGCCCATGCGTTATGTCCTGATCCTGTTGCTCGCCGGTATTTGCTACCTGCTGTTCTGGCCAGTCCCGGTGGCGCCCGTCGCCTATCAACCGCCCGCAAGCCCGGGTTTCACCGGCGCGTTCGTGGAAAACCGGGTGCTGGACAAGGCAATGATCGTATCGCTGCCGAACGGAGAGATCGGCCCCGAAGACCTGGCAGTCATGCCGGATGGCATCGTCTATACCGCTTCGCTTGCCGGAAATCTCTACCGGATTGATGGCGAAACGCCGGTTCTGGTCGACCGCTTGGGCGGGCGTCCGCTGGGGCTGAAGGCTGGACCGGATGGCGCTCTCTACATTGCCGACAGTTTCCGTGGGATCATGCGCTGGAACGGGCCGGGAAGGCTGGACACCGTCGTGTCCGAGATCGACGGTGCGCCGGTGATCTATGCCAACCAGCTGGACCTGGGGCGCGACGGGACGATCTATTTCTCGAATTCCACCGACCGGTTCGACCCCGAAACCCTGGGCGGGACCAAGCCCACCTCGGTCATGACCGTCTGGGAACAGTCCGACACCGGCTATGTCGCCCGGCACGCGCCCGATGGAACGGTCGAGAAGATCGCCACCGGATTTGTCTACACCAACGGTGTCGCGCTGTCGCCGGACGAGGATTTCCTGCTGATCAACGAAACCGGGCGTGCACGGGTGCACCGGCTGTGGCTGACCGGTGCCAAGGCGGGGCAGACCGAGGTGTTCCTCGACAACCTGCCGGGCTATCCCGACAACCTTGAGGCGCAGGGCGACGGCACCTATTGGCTGGCCTTCGCCAGCCCCAGGGTGCCGGCCGAGGCACTGATGTCCTATCCCTTTCTGCGCAAGGTGGTCTGGCGTCTGGGCCCCAGGGTGCGGCCCGCGCCGATCCATCGCGGCATGCTGATCCAGTTCGACGGGGCGGGACGCATCCTGCGTACGGTTCAGGACCCTGACGGGCGGCTCGGCATCACCACCGGGGGCAAGCTGGTGGACGGGCAGCTTTACGTGATGACACTGGACAGCCCGGGCTTTGCCCGCCTGGACGCAAACGATCTTCCGTGATCTGCCCCCACGTCCGGCTGGCAAGTCGTGCCGTAACCGGGCAGTCTGCCCGCAAACAGGACTGGAGGCCCCGATGGCGCGTGTTTCGGTGGAATACAAGGACCATATCGCATTTGTCACGCTGACGCGTGGCGACAAGATGAACGCGCTCGACGAGGCGATGTTCAAGGCGATCATCACGGCCGGGCAGGAGGTCGCGGCCTCGGACGCGCGCGCCGTGGTGCTGTCGGGCGAGGGCAAGAGTTTCTGCGCCGGTCTCGACGTGTCGAACTTTGCCGCCTTCGCGGGCAAGGACCCGGCCGAGATGCTGGTGCCGCGCAGCCATGCGGATGCCAACGATTTCCAGGAGGTCGCATTGGTCTGGCGCCGGGTGCCGGTGCCGGTGATCGTGGCGCTGCACGGGGTCGTCTATGGCGGCGGGTTGCAGATCGCGCTGGGCGCCGACATCCGTATTGCGGCACCGGATACAAAACTGTCCGTGCTGGAAATGAAATGGGGTCTGATCCCCGATATGGGCGGCATGGTTCTGTTGCCGCAGTTGGTGCGGTCAGACGTGCTGCGCCTGCTGACCTATACCGCGCGGCCCATCGGGGCCGCCAAGGCCGCCGAATGGGGGCTTGTGACCGAACTGGCCGATGACCCGCTGGCCGAGGCGACCGCGCTTGCACACGAGATCGCGGGCAAGAGCCCCTCGGCGATCCGTTCGGCCAAGCGCCTGATCGAACTGGCGGAATCCGAATACCGGAGCGATGTTCTGTTGGCGGAATCCCGTGAGCAGGCGCAATTGATCGGCAAACCGGACCAGATGGAGGTGATTGCCGCCCAGATGCAGGGGCGCAAGCCGGTCTTCAAATAGGCATTCGGCCTCAGGTTCCGCCGAATTCCGCGAGGAATGCCGAGAATTCCGACAGGAACATGTCCAGCGCCGGTGATCCATCGACGAGGGCATGGTTGTTTCCGGGCAGGGTGACGAAACGCGCGCCGGGAATCATCGCCGCCATCCGGCGTCCCTCGGTCACGGGCACGCGGCGGTCGCCTTCGGAATGCAGCACAAGCGTCGGCGCCTTGATCCGGGGCGCATGCTCCGAGACATCAATGGAAGCATTCATCGTGTTGATCCGCGCCGCCACCTCGGGCGAACAGGACACGCGCTGCAACTCGTCAAAGCTCGATTTCTGCGCCTCGGTGGCATCGGGCATCATGCTTTCGGTGAAAAGGTGGCGATAGGCCGGGTTGGGCGATCCCCAGCCTTCGCGGATGAGGACATTGGTCGCCTCGGACAGGGCCGACTGTTCGGGGGAGTCGCGCCTGAGCGCACCGCGCAGGTAGCCCGCGACAAGGATCAGCCCCGAAACCTTCTCTGGGCTTTCAGCGGCATAGCGGACGGAAAACGCACAACCCTGGGAGATGCCGAAGAGCAGGAAACGGCCCAGTCCAGCGGCCTCGACGATTCTGCCCATGTCCGAGATCATCGCGTCGTGCGAAATCTCGGCTGGTTCCCGGTCGGAGAGTCCATTGCCGCGCTGGTCGAACCGGACGAGGTCGCACCGCTGCGACATCCGTTCCAGGAACGGCCCCCAGACGGGGCTGCGCCATTCGTAATCCAGATGGTTCAGCCAGTTTGGCGCCTTCAGCACGCTGGGCCCCTTGCCGACCCGCGCCCAGGCCAGTTGAGTGCCGTCTTTGGCCAGACAGAATGAGACATGCTGGACATGGGGCGCGGCTGTGTCTGACCCGCGCTCCCGGCTGGCATCGGGAACCCATTGCCAGACGCGGATCGGACGGGTGATGTTCTTGACCTTCTGCAATCCGAGATCGGTGAAAGGTTCCGATATCCGGTCCTGGGTCATCTGGTGCACGATGTCCGAGACACAAACGCCGCCGGGTTTGGAAATCGCCTCCAGCCTTGCCGCGACATTCACCCCGTCGCCGAAAATATCCCCGTCTTCCAACAGGATATCGCCGATATTGATGCCGATCCGGTACTGGATGCGCTCCTTGCGCGGGGTGCCTGCCTCGCGCTGTTGCATGGCCTGCTGGATTTCCAGCGCGCAGCGCACGGCGGCCTGAGCGGTGTCGAAACGCGTCAGCATCCCGTCGCCCGTCGTCTTGACGATCTGCCCGCCCGCCTGCGCGATGGCGGGGTCGATCAACTCGCGCCGATAGAGTTTCTGGCGGGCCAGCACATCGGTTTCGTTCCGCTCCATCAGGCGGCTGTAGCCTGCCATGTCGGCGGCCAGAATGGCGCAGAGCCGACGCTCCATGACCCGATCCTCCATTTTCTTCGCGCTGTCCGTCCCTGTGATCATACATGGAAAACAGGCAAACTGCGCGGCGCTATTTGAGGAAGGCGCGCCGTGCGTCCCGGGCCATGTTGTAGCGCATTTCAAGCTCAGCGATGCGCGCCATGGCCATCTTGCGGTCCGCCGTATCGGTCACGGTGGCGTAAGCGGCGCGCGCCTCGTCGAGTTGTTTTTTCAGGGAAAATTCTTCTGGCAATACGCCTGCCTGCGCCATGATCCGGAACCCGGCGGCAATGGCCGGATCGGTCAGCGCCTCGTGCGAGCGGTCGGGCAGGGGTTTGCCCTCACCTTCCAGACCCGAGAGCCTGCCCTCGGCGCGGGCCTTGAGGATCTGTCGTTCGATCAGGGTGCGCAGGCTGTTCAGCATGTGGGCAGCCTAGCAAAAACCCCCACCGGTTGCGATACCGATGGGGGCGATTTCATGAGTATTTGGAGCGAAGTGAGGGGGCTACCCGAGTTCCGCAAGACGCGCCAGCGCCTCGTCGATCCGGGCCTCTTCCTCTTCGCGGGCGGCGAGGTTTTCGCGCGCCTCTTCAACCACTTCCTCGGGCGCGGACTCCACGAATTTGGGGTTATGGAGGCGCCCCCGCAGGCCGCCCAGCTCTTTGGCGAGCTTGGCTTTGGCCTTTTCCAGCCGGTCCTTCTCGGCGCTGATGTCGATGATCTCGGCCAGCGGCAGGCCAAAGGCCGCGCCGGGGGCCGCGATCGAGATGCAGCCTTTGGGCATCGCATCCGCCTTGGTCAGGCTGTCGATCCGCGCCAGACGCTTGATCAGCGCCTCGTTCCGGTCCCAGGCCGCCTGTCCGTGATCGTCGATTTCCGTAACGATCATAGGGACATAGAGGCCAGCGGGCACGCGCATCTGGGCGCGCGCGGAACGCGTGTTCTCGATCACCGAGATCACCCAGTTCATCTCGCGATCCGCGTCCGGATCGACCAGATCGGCGGCCTTGTAGGCGGGCCAATCGGCATGCACCAGCATCTTGGGCCGCTCGGCGGTCAGGCCCCAGAGCTCCTCGGTGATGAAGGGCATGAAGGGATGCAGCATGATCATGCACTGGTCCATCACCCAGGCCATCGTGGCGCGGGTTTCGGCCTGCGCGGCGGTGTCTTCGCCCTGCAAGAGTGGCTTCGACAGCTCCACGTACCAGTCGCAGACCTTGCCCCAGACAAAGGCGTACAAAGCGTTCGCGGCGTCGTTGAAGCGGTAGTTGTCGAGCGCCGCGTCCACCTCCTCGCGCACGCGGGCGGTTTCGCCGATGATCCAGCGGTTCACCGCGAATTGACCGTTTTGTACGTCTTCCAGGCTGGTGATTGACCGTTTTGTACCGTCATAAACGCCGTTCATCTCGGCAAAACGGACCGCGTTCCACAGCTTGGTGGTGAAGTTGCGATAGCCGGTGATCCGCTCCTTCGAGAGTTTCAGCACCCCGCCAATGGCCGCCATGGACGCATTGGTAAAGCGCAGCGCATCGGCGCCAAACTCGTCGACAATCTCCAGTGGGTCGATGACGTTGCCGGTGGTCTTGGACATCTTCTTGCCCTTCTCGTCGCGGACGAGCTGGTGCAGATAGACGGTGTGGAACGGCACCTCGTTCACGACCGCAAGCTGCATCATCATCATCCGGGCGACCCAGAAGAACAGGATGTCGAACCCGGTGATCAGGACCGAGGTCGGGAAGTAGCGGCGCATCTCGTCGGTGTCCTCGGGCCAGCCCAGCGTGCCGATGGGCCAGAGGCCGGAGGAAAACCAGGTGTCGAGCACGTCGGGGTCGCGCCAGACCGGGTAGACCAGTTTCGTGGGGTCCTGTGACACCTCGTACTCGGCCAGCCCGGCGGCAAGGGCATGCACGGCGGCGGCGCGATCCTCGACCTCGATCACGCGGGCATGGTTCAGCGGTGTGGGCAGGGGGGCTTCGGCATCGGCCACCTTGCGCATGACCGCCTCCAGGTCGGGTGCGCAGAAGTGACGCTCGTCGCCCAGCAGCAGTTTCTGTTCCGACAGCAGGCGGCCCATCTCGACGAGATCAAGTGCGCCGTCGTTCTCATCGTCGGTAAAACCTTCGCGGGACAGGTCGAACCCGTACCAGACCGGAATCTGGTGCCCCCACCAAAGCTGGCGCGAGATGCACCAGGGTTCGATGTTTTCCAGCCAGTGGTAATAGGTCTTCTCGCCGCTCTCGGGGATGATCCTGACGGTGCCGTCGCGCACCGCGTCCAGCGCGGGGCCGACGACCTTTTCGGCGTCCACGAACCACTGGTCGGTCAGCATCGGCTCGATGACGACCTTGGAGCGGTCACCGAAGGGCTGCATGATCGGTTTGGCCTCGACCAGCGGCACGATGGCGTCTGCCCCTTCGGCGCCGGGTTTCAGCGTGGCGGTGCCCAGGCGCGGGTCGGAGGCCACGGTCGTCACGGCGAGGCCTTCGGCGGTGATTTCTTCCACCACTTTCGCCCGCGCCTCGAACCGGTCGAGACCACGCAGGTGGTCGGGGACCAGGTTGATCACGTCGATCTCGTTCTCGGTGAACGCACGCCCGCGGGCATAGGCTTGCGCCTTGGCGGCCTCTTCGGCATAGGGCGCGCCATCGGCCCGCATCACGCCGCGCGTGTCCATCAGCCGGTAGAGCGGGATATCCCCGCGCTTGGCCACCGCATAGTCGTTGAAATCATGCGCGCCGGTGATCTTGACCGCGCCCGAGCCGAAGGTGGGGTCGGGGTAGTCGTCGGTGATGATCGGGATCTGGCGGCGGTGCTCTTTAGGCCCCACCGGGATTTCGCAGAGCTGGCCCACGATCGGGGCATAACGCTCGTCCGAGGGGTGCACCGCCACCGCGCCATCGCCCAGCATGGTTTCGGGCCTTGTGGTGGCGATGGAGATGTAGTCGCGCTCTTCCTCGAGCACGATGTTCCCGTCTTCGTCCTTTTCCACATAGGTATAGGTCGCGCCGCCCGCGAGCGGGTATTTGAAGTGCCACATATGGCCCGCCACCTCGATATTCTCGACCTCGAGATCGGAAATGGCGGTCTCGAAATGCGGGTCCCAGTTGACCAGACGCTTGCCGCGATAGATCAGGCCCTTGTCGTACATGTCGACAAAGACCTTGATCACCGCGTCGTGAAAATTCGGCGAATTTTCATGGCCGGTGCGTGGGTCGCCGGCGGCGCCTGCCATGGTAAAGGCGTTGCGTGACCAGTCGCAGGAGGCGCCGAGGCGCTGCAACTGCTCGACGATGGTGCCACCGTACTGGCCTTTCCACTCCCAGACCTTCTTGAGGAATTCTTCGCGGCCCAGTTCGCGGCGCGAGGGCTGGCCTGTGGCGGCCAGCATCTTTTCCACCTGCATCTGGGTGGCAATGCCTGCGTGGTCCTGTCCCGGTTGCCAGAGCGTGTCGAAGCCGCGCATCCGGTGCCAGCGAGTCAGGATGTCCTGCAGCGTGTTGTTGAAGGCATGGCCCACATGCAGCGCGCCGGTCACGTTGGGCGGCGGGATCATGATGGTGAAGCTTTCGTCGCGCGAGCGGTTTGCGCCCGCCCTGAAGGCGCCGGCCTCTTCCCAGGCCTTGTAGATGCGGGCCTCGGCCTCGGCCGCGTCAAACGTCTTTTCCATCGCCATCGTGGTGATCCCTTCGGTCAATCGAGGGATCAATTACCCAAAGGCGGCGCGAAGGAAAAGCCGGATGGCGGCGTTTTCTTGCCGCTTCCGGCCTGATTGCCCTTGGCGATGCCGGAAATGAGTATTTGTGACCAGAAAGAAGCCGAAAGGTCTTGGTAACCAGAATCACGCCAGGATGGTGTCGCGGTACAGGCTGGAGAGCCGATGACCGCACCAGGAAGAAGCCGCCCCTTTCCCGCGGCAGGATTATCCCATGCGGACGGACGGCCGCCGGATCGGGGCGCTTCGACTGCTGCTTCTTTCTGGTTAAAAATACTCAGGATGCGGGCCCGCGCGGCCGGGCGCACGGATGGAATGGTGTGACCCGTCAGCCTGCCGCCTGGTAGAGCGGAACAGCGCTGCTGGCGCCTTGGGCCAGTGCTTTGGTCTGGTCACTGCGGATGCGGTTGTAGAGCGCCAGAGCCTCGGGCGAGAAAAGGTGTGATGGTGCGTCGACATGGACGAAATTCTCCGACGCATCGTGGCCGCGCGCGGGCATGGCATAGTCGCGTTCGGCCACCAGTTGCCGGGCGTTTGGGTTGAGATAGCGGATCGCCACGCCGATGCGGCGGTCGTCCGAGCGGTTGCGGCCGGAGCCATGGATGGTCAGCCCGTGGTGCAGCGACATCTGGCCGGGAGAAAGTTCGATATGGGTCCTGTCGGTCTCCGCCACGTCGACGGCGATCTCCTGTCCACGCGACAGCAGGTTGTTTTCCGAGTATGTGTCGGTATGGGGCAGGATCGGGTTCTTGTGGCTGCCGGCCACGAAATCCATGCAGCCGCTTTCGACCGTGGCGGGCGAAAGCGCCAGCCAGGCGGTCACCTGGTCGGAGGTTTCGCCCATGCCCCAATAGGTCAGGTCCTGGTGCATGCCGACGACATGAGTGGTGCGGGGTTCCTTGATGAAGAATTCCGCCGACCAGATCAGCAGGTCGGGACCCAGCACGCCTTCGACGAGATCAAGGATGCGCGGATCGCGGGCGATACGGGCGGCGAGCGGCATTACCACATGGGCGTTGACGCGCTTGTACATGTTGAGCGGCAGCGGCAGGTCGGCGGCGAGCCAGTCGCGCTCGATCTGTTCCAGTTCGGCGCGCAGGCTTGCGGCCTCGTGCCCGGACATCACCTGGAAGGGAAACAGGAACCCGTCCTGCCAGTATTGCGCGGTCTGGGCGGCCGAAAGGCGGCCGTTTTCGGTGGGAATGGGGCTGGGCATGGAGGCTCCGTCTGGTCGCGTTCGAGGCAGGTTAGCCATGGTGCGGCGCGGTTCAGAACGGTAAGTCTTGCCGGTCAGGGCAAGTTCAACTTACCCTCGCCCCCATGGTATCGCGGATCCCATCGCTGAACTGGTTGCGTGTCTTCGAGGCGGCAGCGCGAACGCAGAGTTTTGCCCGGGCGGGGGCACAGCTCAACATGTCGGCGGCCGCGGTCAGCCAGCAGGTCAAGGCGCTGGAGGGGCACCTGGGCGTGGCGCTGTTCGAACGGCGGGCGCATTCGGTCGTGCTGACCGAAAAGGGCCGTGCCTATCTGCCGGGCGTGCAGCAGTCGCTTTTGATGCTCGAGACGACGACGGCGGGGCTGTTCGGGGGCGGGGGCGAGCAGATCGTCTATGTCCGTTCGATCCTGCTCTTTGCGCAGGGTGTGCTGGCTCCGGCGCTGGGCGGGTTCATGTCGGCCCATCCCGGCGTCGACCTGCGGCTCAGCACGGGCAATGACGTGGCTGATTTCCAGGGATCGGTGGCGGACCTGCAGATCGTGTTCGGCAATCCGGCACTGTTCGGCGGGCAGGCGGATGATCTGATGGGCGAGCGGCTCTATCCGGTGGCGCACCCCGATCTGGCCGCCACGATTGCCCGGCCCGAGGATTTGCTGGCGTATCGGCTGATCGATGTCTCGGCGCATCGGGCGGGCTGGTTGCGTCTTTTCGAGACGCTGCGGCTGTCACCGGCGGCGGGGCAGTTCCTGTTCGTCGACAACACGGTGATGGCGGCGGCGCTGGCGGCCGAGGGCGTCGGGCTGGCGCTGGCGCGCGCCCCGGCCAGCGACAGTCTGATGGCGCGTCACGGGCTGGTGCGCTGCATGGCCGAAGTCGAGGCGGCCGGTCTTGAACGCTATCACCTCGTCTGCGAGGACCGTGCCCGCTTGCGCAAGCCCGCGCGTCTGTTCCGGTCCTGGTTGCTGGACTACCTCGGGGCGGAGCGGGATCAGGCCCCAAGCCGGGCGCGGAAATAGGCCTCGACCCGTTTGTAGGCGGGTTCGTGGAAATGCAGCGTCAGCAGGGAATGCCGGGTGCCGGGGTATTCGACCGTATCCAGACCGTTGCCGAACACCTCTTCCATCCGGCGCATCCGCCGCGCGGGTGACAGCCGGTCGCCACGATATCGCATCGCCAGCCCCGGCCCCTTGGTGGCCATGGCGGTGCAGGTCTCGGCGATGTCTGCGTCGCTCATGTGCAGGGCGCTGCCCCCCAGAAGCGGCAGCGCCGGCTGGCTGGCGACCCCGCACAGCACCGCGTCATCGGCCATCAGGGTCAGGGCGAAACTGCCGGTCAGGCACATGCCGATCACGCCGATGCCCGCCGCGCCCTGGCGGTCGCGGATGTGGCGCGCCAGGGCGCGCATCCAGGATGCCACGGGGCTTTGCCGTCCCTTGAGAAAGATGTTGAATTCGCGCCGGATGCAGAACAGCCGCGCCATGTTGCGGGCCATGGTGATCTTGCCAAAAGTGCCGAAGAGATGCGGCAGGTAGACGGTGAAGCCCGCACGGGCCAGCCGGTTGGCCAGATCAAGCGTCTCGGGTCCGATGCCGGGCAGTTCCTGAAGGATCAGGATCGGAGGCCCGCTGCCTTTGACGTGAACCGGGTGCGTCACCTCCGCGCCGTTACTGAGGGCGGCGGTGAAATCGAAACGCGCATCCGGTTCCCAGGTGGACATGTCTGTTTATACGCTTTTGGTCGGCGAATTTCTATCGGCAAGGCCGGGCGCCGGCGGTTTGGGGCGATGGCGATCGGGCACTGCCGACGCGGGCCGTCACTGGACATTCACGCAGGCAGGGCTAGTGTCGGAAGGCACGAACCCGAGCAGGAGAGACCCGTGGAAAAGTTTGGAAAAAGCCAGCCGGTGACCCGGGTCGAGGACAGCCGGTTCCTGACCGGGCAGGGACGCTACATGGAAGATGCCGCGCCGGAGGGGGCATTGGTGGCGATGTTCTTTCGGTCGCCCGTGGCGCATGGCGAGATCCTGGATCTGGATATCGAGGCGGCGCGCACCGCGCCGGGGGTGCATCTGGTGCTGACGCTGGCCGATCTGGAGGCCGCCGGGATCAAGGTGGGCATGACCGGGGCCACCATGCCCAACCGTGACGGCAGCAAGGGGGCGGCGCCCGAACGCCCGATGCTGGCGCGCGACCGGGTGCGGTTCGTGGGCGAACCGGTGGTGGCGGTGATCGCCGAGACCGCGGATCAGGCGCGCGACGCGATCGAGATGATGGGCATGGACATCCGTGACCTGGCCGTCAAGACCGACGTGGGTCCGGGCGGGCCGGTGCTGCACCCGGAGGCGCCCGAGAACCGCGCCTTTGACTGGGGGCTGGGCGACGAGGCGGCGACCGAGGCCGCCTTTGCCGCGGCGGCGCATGTGGTGTCGCTGCGGGTCGATGACAACCGGATCATCGCCAATTCGATGGAGCCGCGCGGCTGCCATGCGGAAATGGTCGAGGGGCGGCTGCATTTTTCCTATGGTGGGCAGGGGGTCTGGGCGCTGAAGGCGCAGCTCTGTGAAAAACTGGGGATCGCGCCCGAGGATGTGCGGGTGACCACGCCGGATGTGGGCGGCGGGTTCGGCATGAAGGCGTTTGCCTACCCCGAGTATTTCCCGGTCGCGCATGCCGCCCGCGTGCTGGGCCGTCCGGTGCGCTGGATGTCGGAGCGGACCGAGGCGATGCTGACCGACAACCATGGCCGCGACCTGAGCTCGGTGGCGGAGCTGGCCTTTGACGCCGATCTGCGCATTACCGCCTATCGGGTGCGGACCCGCTGCAACCTGGGCGCTTATAACAGCCATTTCGGGCAGGCGATCCAGACGCAGCTGTTCTCGCGCGTGCTGACCGGGGTCTATGACATCCCGGCGGTCTGGTTGCAGGTCGAGGGCTATTACACCAACACCACGCAGGTCGACGCCTATCGCGGCGCGGGGCGGCCCGAGGCGATCTATGTGCTGGAACGCGCGATGGACCGCGCGGCGCGCGAACTGGGCGTGTCGGGAGCCGAGCTGCGGCGACGCAATTTCATCCGGCCCGAGGCCTTCCCCTACAAGACGGCTTCGGGCGAGACCTATGACGTGGGCGCGTTCGACCGGCTGCTGTCGCTGGCCGAGGCCGGCACCGCCGGGTTCGCGGCGCGGCGCGCGGCGGACGCAGAGCGCGGCCTGCTGCGCGGGCAGGGCCTGTGTTACTATATCGAAAGCATTCTGGGCGATCCTTCGGAAGGCGCCCGAGTCGTGTTCAACGAGGATGGCACCGTGGACCTGCTGGTGGGCACGCAATCGAACGGACAGGGGCATGAAACCGTCTATGCCCAGTTCCTGTCGGACCAGACCGGCATACCGGCCGACCGTATCCGGGTCGTGCAGGGCGACAGCGACCGGCTGGCGCAGGGCGGCGGCACCGGCGGGTCGCGCTCGGTCACGGTGCAGACCCATGCGACTCTGGCCACGGTTGACCGCATGATCGCCGCATTCGTGCCCTATCTGGCGGGCAAGATGGGGGTCGAGGAGAGCGAAGTGACATTCGACGATGAAACCTTTCGGGCACCGGGGTCGAACCTGACCCCGACCCTGCTGGAGGCGGCCGGGATGGCCCGCGACGACGGGCGCGCCGATCTGCTGAGCCACGAGGCGCGCGCCACGCTGCCGGCGCGGTCCTATCCGAACGGCGCCCATGTCGCCGAGGTCGTGATCGACCCCGAGACCGGCGCCGCGCATCTGGACAGCTACCGGGTCTGGGACGATTTCGGAAACCTCATCAACCCCTTGCTGGCCGAAGGGCAGGTGCATGGCGGGGTGGCGCAGGGGCTGGGCCAGGCGCTGATGGAGCATGTGGTGCATGACGGCGAGGGACAGCTGCTCACGGCAACATTCATGGACTATGCCTTGCCACGGGCAAGCGACCTTCCCATGATCGAATTCACCTCGGTGCCGGTGCCGTCGACGGCCAACCCGATGGGGATGAAAGGCTGTGGCGAGGCGGGGACCGTGGGGTCGCTGGCCGCGATCGCCAACGCGGTCCAGGACGCGCTCTGGGACCGGGGGGTGCGGCAGGCGGACATGCCCTTCACGCCCCTCAGATTGTGGGAACTGCTGAATGCTGAACCTGTCGTGGCTGAATAGACGTCTGCTTGGCTGGCTCGGCCGGCCTCTCAGCACCGAGCATTCGGGCGAAACCCGTGAGCGTGGACCCCAGACCCATGTCATCATCCTCGATGGCACCATGTCGACGCTGGAACCGGGGCGCGAGACCCACGCCGGGCGACTGTATCACCTGATGCGCGAGATGGGCCCACGCGCCTCGGTCTATTACGAGGCGGGGGTACAATGGACCAGCTGGAGGACCACAACCGATGTGATGATCGGCCGCGGGCTGAATCGCCAGATTCGGCGGGCCTACGGCTATCTCGCGTCGCGCTACCGGCCCGGAGACCGGGTGTTCCTGTTCGGCTATTCGCGTGGAGCCTTCGCGGTGCGCAGCCTGGCGGGCGTGATCGACATGGTCGGGCTGCTGAGGGCCGAGCATGCGACCGAGCGCAATATCCGGCAGGCTTATCGCCATTATGAATGCAACCCGAACGGCAGACATGCCGCGGCGTTCCGGCGACTTTACTGTCACGGCGAACTGCCGATCGAGATGGTGGGGGTTTGGGACACGGTCAAGGCGCTGGGCCTGCGCGCCCCGGTGCTGTGGCGGTTCACCGAGGACCAGCACGCCTTCCACAGCCACCGTCTGGGCCAGAGCATACGACACGGCTACCAGGCGCTGGCGATGCACGAGACACGGCAGGTGTTCGAACCGATCCTGTGGGAATACGACCCGGACTATGACGGCCACGTGGAACAGGTCTGGTTTGCTGGTTGCCATGGCGATGTCGGCGGCCAGCTGGGCGGTTTCGAAGCCGCGCGTCCGCTGGCCAACCTGTCGCTGGTCTGGATGCTGGAACGGGCCGAGCGGCACAAATTGCCGTTGCCGAAGGACTGGAACACACGCTTTCCCACCAGCACCGAGGCCCCCTCGGTGGGAACATGGCGGGGCTGGGGCAAGATCTTCCTGTTCCGCTCCGCTCGCCGTATCGGCCGCGACCGCAGTGAGCGCCTGCATGAGAGCGTGACAGCGGAGGCGTGGCCTGAGGGCCTGCCGCCGCTCGACTTGTCGTCACGCAGTTTCAGCTGAAACGCGCTGTTTCCGGATAGTGCGCCTGCGGTGCAAGACGATGTCTCGGCGCCATTCCGTCGCCTCGGGTTGGCGCATGGGGCGGGCGGAAGGCTTGTTCTGTTCCCGTTGTTCCGGTGGAAAGTGAGGGAGCCTCCGGCGGGAGTATTTTGAACCAGAAAGAAGCTGGATCGGTTCGGGCTTCTTTCTGGTTGGAAATACTCCGGGGGGTCTGGGGGGCTGGCCCCCCAGCTTTTGTCAACCGCGCGGGATGTTCAGGACGATGCAGGTGGTGGAGTCGGTCGCGTAGAGGCGGCCGTCTTCTATCCCCCGGATCTCGCCATGGGCGACGCCGGTGGAGCGGCCGACGTGATCGGCGATTCCGGTGCATTCCACTTCGGTCCCGATCGGGATCGCGCGGAGGATGTTTATCTTGTATTCCAGCGTCGTATAAGCCACGCCCTGCGGCACCATGGTCTGCACCGCGCAGGCCATGGCGCTGTCGAGCAGGGTGCCGTACCAGCCGCCATGCACCGCTCCGAGCGGGTTGCAGGCATCGAAGGTGGGGGTTCCGCGGAAGACGACGCGGCCTTCGGCGACCGCATGCAGATCGAAACCAAGCGTGCGGGCAATCGGGGCTGCGGGCAGGCGGCCGTCGAGCACGCCCCGCATGAAGTCGAGGCCTGACATATGCGCCATGTCGGCCGGTCCCAGCAGGTCTTCGGGGCCTTTGGCGAAAGTCATGGCGCGTTCCTCCTAGTCAGGGTCGGAGAAACGCTATCAGCGGATGCGGCGTGCTCAAGCGTTACGCGACGTTCTGGAGCGCCACCTTGGGTGTGACTCCCAGTGCGTGGCAGACATCGCGAGTAAGCTCGGGGCGGTTCAGCGTATAGAAATGCAGCTTGTCGACGCCGCCCTCGATCAGGTCCGAGCAAAGCTCGGTGCAGAGCGCAGTGGCCAGCAGATCCTCGCGTCCGTCGCGGGTGGCCTTGCCAAAGGCGTCCTCGACCCAGGCCGGGATGCGGGTGCCGCAGCGGCGGGCGAAGTTGCGCGCGCCCTTCCAGTTCTCGATCGGCAGGATGCCGGGGGTGATCTGCTTGTCGATGCCGGCCTTGGCACAGGCGTCGCGGAAGCGGAAGAAGGTTTCCGCTTCGAAGAAGAACTGGGTCAGTGCCTCGTCCGCCCCGGCGTCCAGCTTGGCCTTCAGCCAGTCGATGTCGGCCTGGGCGCTGGCGGCTTCGGGGTGGATGTCCGGGTAGGCGCCGACCCTGATGGTGAACCTGCCGGTGTCGGCCAGGGCCTGGATCAGCTCGACCGAATTGGAAAATCCGTCGGGATGAGGCTGGAAGCGGCCCTCGCCCTTGGGCGGGTCGCCGCGCAGGGCGACGATGTCGGTGACGCCGGCCAAAGCGAAACTCTCGGCGATGGCCAGCGTTTCCGCGCGGCTGGCCTGCACGCAGGTCAGGTGCGCCGCGACGTTGAGCCCCGAGGACTTGTGCAGTGTCGCCACCGCGTCGCGGGTCAACTCTCGGGTGGTGCCGCCCGCGCCGTAGGTGACCGACACGAAGCGGGGCGCCAGTGGAGACAGCACCTGGACGGTGTCCCAGAGCCGGAAGGAGGCTTCGAGGTTTTGCGGCGGAAAGAATTCAAATGAGATCTGGGGAGCGGTCATCGGGTGGCCTCGTCTGGCTGATTTGCCCTCTTGTCGCATTCGCAGCATTGTGAGACAACTTCATAATACTCAAGAACAACATGAGTGAAACTATAGAATGCATATCGAATTCCGGCATTTGCGGACCATCAAGGCGATTTACGAGTGTGGCGGGCTGGCGCGGGCGGCCGACCAGCTGAACATCACCCAGTCGGCTTTGAGCCATCAGATCAAGGGGTTGGAGGATCAGGCCGGTGTGGAACTGTTCGTGCGGCGGTCCAAGCCGATGAAACTGTCTGCGGCGGGAATGCGTCTGCTCAGGCTGGCCGAACAGATCCTGCCGCAGGTCGAGGCGATGCAGGCCGAGTTCTCGTCCCTGCGCGACGGACGTTCGGGGCGGATGCATATCGCCATCGAGTGTCATGCCTGTTTCGAGTGGCTGTTCCCGGTGCTGGAAGCGTTTCGCAAGAACTGGCCGGACGTGGACGTGGATATCCGCCCCGGGCTTGCCTTTGACGCGCTGCCCGCCTTGCAGAAGGAGGAGGTGGATCTTGTCGTGTCTTCGGACCCCGAGGACATCCCCGGTGTCGAATTCGTGGAGCTTTTCGATTATAATGCTGTGTTCGTTGCCGCCTCGACCCATCCGCTGGCGGAGAAACCCTGGATCGAGGCCGAGGATTTCCGGGGCGAGACGCTCATCACCTATCCGGTGGAACGGTCGCGGCTGGATGTGTTCAGCCAGTTGCTGATTCCGGCCAAGGTGGAACCCGCGCAGGTGCGGCAGGCGGAACTGACCGCGGTGATCCTGCTGCTGGTGGCGTCAAACCGGGGGGTATCGGTATTGCCGGACTGGGTGGTGCGCGAGGTGAAATACAGCTCGGACTACGTGACCCGGCCGCTGACCGAAACCGGTATCACCCGGCGACTTTACGCAGCGCTGCGCAGCGAGGACCTGGAAAAACCTTTCGTGCAGGAACTGGTTGCGTTGGCCCGGAGCGAGGCACGCAAGCTTCAGGGCATCTAGGCGCGCTCCCGGTGCCGACGGCCGGGGGTGTTCCACCCGGCCCTTTAGGCAGGTCCGGGCCTGTTCAGATCAGCTTGACGATCTGCTTGCCGGTATTGCCGCCCCTGAGCATGGCCATGAAGGCGGCGGGCGCGTTTTCCAGCCCTTCGGCCACGTCCTCTAGATAGCGGATTTCGCCGCTGGCGACCCTGGGCGCCACTTCGGACAGAAAGTCCGGATAGCGGTCGAAATGGTTCGAGATGATGAAGCCGTTCACCGACAGGAATTTCACCAGGATCGAGCGCCAGAGGGCAGGGGCGCTCAGACCCGGTTCCGAGGCGCCCGCTCCAAGACCGCCGGCATTGTACCAGCTGATCATGCCGCAGACCGGGATGCGGCCGAAATTGTTCATCAGCGGCAGCACGGCCTCCAGCACCTTGCCGCCGACATTCTCGAAATAGATGTCGATCCCGTCCGGACATTCGGCGGCCAGTGCCCGGCGCAGGTCGGCGGCAGTGTCGAAGGCGCGGTGATCGAGACAGGCGTCAAAACTGAAGGTCTCGGTGGCGATCCGGCACTTGTCGGCGCCACCCGCGATGCCCACGGTGCGCAGCCCCGCCAGGCGTGCGACCTGTCCCACCATCGAGCCCACCGGGCCGGTCGCGGCGGCCACCACAAGGGTTTCGCCGGGCTTGGGTTTGCCATGTTCCATCAGCCCGAACCAGCCGGTGAAGCCGGGCATGCCCAGCACGCCGAGCGCGGTGGTGATCGGCATCGCGCTGGGGTCGATCTTGCGCAACATCCGGGCGGGTTGCACCCCGTGCGTGGCCCAGCCGAACATGCCAAAGGCAAAGTCACCGGGGGCGAAAGCGGGATCGTTGGACGCGATCACCTCTCCCACGCCGCCCGCCTCCATGGTGCCGCCGATGGGCACCGGCGCGGCATAGGATTTGGCATCGTCCATCCTGCCCCTCATGTAGGGGTCGAGCGACATGTAGTGAACCCGCACCAGCACCTCTCCGGGGCCCGGGGAGGGCATGGGAGCTTCTTCATACGAGAAATTGGCCGTTTCGGGGGCGCCGGTCGGGCGGCTGGCCAGGGCGATGCGATACATCCTGTCTGTCATGGTTCGATCCTTCCTGTGACTGCCCCGAAGCTAGGCGCGACGGTGGCGATTGCAAAGAGCATCGCATGATGACGCCGCGCCATGCAGGCGTATGCGGGCGGCCATGCAAAACCTGCCCCTTGGCAAGGCCCGCCTGCGCGAGTATACGCGCGGCTTGACCGAACAGGAGCTCCCCCGATGATTGGCAGTGCGAACCTCAACATCATGATCAAGGCCGCCCGCAAGGCAGGCCGGTCGCTGGTGAAGGACTTCCGCGAGGTCGAGAACCTGCAGGTTTCGATGAAGGGCGCTGGCGATTTCGTGTCAAAGGCGGATATTGCTGCCGAGAAGATCCTCAAGGAAGAGCTGCGCACGGCGCGCCCCTCCTATGGCTGGCTGGCCGAGGAGGGCGGCGCGGAGGAGGGCGAGGATCCGACCCGGCGCTGGATCGTCGACCCGCTGGACGGCACCACCAACTTCCTGCACGGGCTGCCGCACTGGGCGATTTCCATCGCGCTGGAGCACAAGGGCAAGATCGTGGCCGGGGTGATCTATGACGCCGCCAAGGACGAGATGTTCTTTGCCGAAAAGGGCGAAGGCGCCTGGATGAACGACCAGCGCATCCGGGTCTCCGGGCGGCACCGCATGATCGAGTCGATCTTCGCCACCGGTGTGCCCTTCGGCGGACGCTCGGACCTGCCGGCCACGTTGCAGGACCTGGCCCGGCTGATGCCGGCCTGTGCCGGCGTGCGGCGCTGGGGATCGGCGGCGCTGGACATGGCCTATGTCGCCGCCGGACGCTACGAGGGGTTCTGGGAACGGCGCCTGAATGCCTGGGACCTGGCGGCGGGCATCATCATCATCAAGGAAGCCGGCGGCTTTGCCGAGGCCATCGACCCCGAGGCATCGATCCTCGAAACCGGCGAGGTCGTCTGCGGCAATGGTACGATCTTCGAGCACTTTGCCAAGGTGATCCGCGGCTGAGCCGCGCCAAAGATTTTTCGCCGAAAAATCTTGGTCTGCCCTGGCCTCCGGTCAGCGGCGCGGCACGCGGGGAATGCGCGAAGGCGACAGCCTGTAGCGCGCCTCGGCGTGCGGCGGGTGGCCGTGCGTTCGGTTCCAGAACGCAATTCCGCCCCGTTTCAGCCAGATCGGGACCGTCAACAGCAGCCCCACCACGAATCCGCCGGTATGCGCCCAATAGGCCACCCCGCCCATGTCCGGATCCGCACTCAGCCCGCCCAGGAATTGAAACCCCAGCCAGACTCCCAGCATGACAAAGGCGGGTATCGAGAAGATGCGGAAATAGACCAGCAGGATCAGCAGGATATCGACGCGGGCGCGGGGAAACAGCAGCAGGTAGCCGCCCATGACCCCGGCGATCGCACCGGAAGCGCCGATGGTCGGGACCATCGATCCCGGGGCTGTCACAACGTGGATCAGTCCGGCGCCGATACCGGAGGCGAGATAGAACAGCGCAAAGCCCAGGTGTCCCATCTCGTCTTCGAGATTGTCTCCGAATATCCACAGAAACAGCATGTTGCCCAGCAGGTGCATCCAACCGCCGTGCAGGAAGATCGACGTCAGCAATGTTTCCCACCCCGATCCGTCGCTGATGCGGGCGGGAATGATCGCGTAGTCGAAATAGAACCGGCTCAGCAGGCGCGGATCCTCCATGATGCCCAGATTGGCAAGGAATATCAGGATATTGGCCGCCAACAGCAGGTAGACGACATAGGGCGTTCGGCCCGAAGGGTTGTGGTCGCGGATCGGAAACATGGAGTGACGCTGAGGCCAAATACCCGTCCCGTCAATAGGTCGCGACAGCGCGCCGCGTCAGCGGCGCGCCCGGCCCAACTGCCGCGGATCGCAAGATCCGGCGGCAGGCGGGAGTGCCCGGTGCCTCAACCCATGCCGCCCAGGAGCGCGGCATTGCCGCCCGCGGCGGTTGTGTCGACGCAGACATGGCGCTCGGCCAGCACCCGCGCCCGGTCGGGCAGGCCGGGGAGCAGCGGCAGGATCGGGCCGGGCCGGCGCGACAGGGCCAGCTCATAGGCGCGCGCCGTCTCCTCATCGCCCCACCAGACCACGCCCGAGATGCCCTCGAGCATCTCCAGCGCCTCCGTCGCCAGCGCGCCGGTGGCGCGGATGGCGGTGCCCCCCAGAGCCTCGACCGCCTGCGCCTGCGCGACAACCGCCTCGGCTGTGGGTCCAAGACAGAGGAGCGGCGGCCGCGCCATCTCGCTCAGCCGGTTGGACTCGCCGGTCGGACCTGGCAGGCTGCGGGTCTGTACCGGGGCGGCTGTGCCGGTCGCGGCGGGCAGGGCGGTCATCGACGCGGCCCAGTCGCCTGTCGCCCGTTGCCGGTCGGGCGCACAGAACCGCGCCATGTAGTTCGGCCCGCCCGCCTTTGGCCCGGTGCCCGACAGGCCCTCGCCGCCAAAAGGCTGGCTGCCGACAATGGCGCCGATCTGGTTGCGGTTGACATAGATATTGCCCGCATGCACCGCCTCGGTCACATGCTGCACCCGGTCGTCGATCCGGGTTTGCAGGCCAAAGGTCAGACCATAGCCGGTGGCGTTGATCGCGCCGATCACCTGGTCCAGCTCATCCGAGCGGAAGGTGGCCACGTGCAGCACGGGGCCGAAGATCTCGCGCTCCAGCGCCCCGATGCCCGTGACCTTGATCAGGGTGGGGGCGACGAACGTGCCTTCGGGCGGCAGCGCCAGTTCCTTCAGCACCCGCCCCTCGGCGCGGGCGCGGGCCACATGTTCGGCGATGGTCTGGCGCGCGGCTTCGTCGATCACCGGGCCGCTGTCAGTGGACAGCACCCAGGGGTTGCCCAGGTTCAGCGCATCCATCGCGCCCTTGAGCATGGTCAGCACATCTTCGGCGATATCCTCTTGCAGGTAGAGGCAGCGCAGCGCCGAACAGCGCTGGCCCGCCGACTGGAACGCGCTTTCGATCACCGCCTGTACCGCCTGTTCCGGCAGTGCGGTGGAATCGACGATCATCGCGTTCAGCCCGCCGGTTTCCGCGATCAGCGGCGTGCCGGGGCGCATATGTGCGGCCATGGCGGCGCGGATCTTCTGCGCGGTCGCGGTCGAGCCGGTAAAGGCCACGCCCGAAACCCGCGGGTCCGAGGTGAGCGCCGCCCCCACTGCCGGGCCACCCGGCAAGAGTTGCAGCGCGTCGCGCGGCACCCCGGCCTCGTGCAGCAACTGCACTGCGCGATGCGCGATCAGCGGCGTCTGCGGCGCGGGCTTGGCCAGGACCGCGTTGCCGGTGGCCAGCGCCGCCGCGATCTGACCCGAGAAGATGGCCAGCGGAAAGTTCCACGGGCTGATGCAGACGAAGGTCCCCGCAGGCGCCGCTTCGGGTATGTTGGCGGCGTAGTAGCGCAGGAAATCCACCGCCTCGCGAAGCTCGGCCACTGCATCGGGCAGGGTCTTGCCCGCCTCACGGTGCAGCAGCGCGAAGATCTCGCCATAATGCGTCTCGTACAGATCGGCGGCGCGGTTCAACACGGCGGCGCGCTCGGCTGCCGGGGCTTGCCACGGCTGGGCGCTGGCCAGCGCCAGTTCGGTATCGGCGGCACTTGCGGCGGCCACGCTGCCGGGCACGTCATGCGGATCGGCGGGGTTGACCACGGGTTCCTCAGCCTCGGGCGCGGCCGCGTCGGACAACAGCGGCCCGGCCCGCCAGCGATGCGCGCGGAACGGCGCGCGCGCGGCGTCGATCGCATCCAGCGTCGGTTGATGGCCCAGGTCAAAGCCCATCGAGTTGGGGCGTTCCGGCGCGAACAGCTCCGGGCCGCGTTTGAGCGGCCTGGCCGGTTTCATCACCGTCTCGAACGGGTCGGCGGCCACCACCTCGGGGGCCACGTTCTCGTCCACGATCTGGTTGACGAAGGAACTGTTGGCCCCGTTCTCCAGAAGGCGGCGTACGAGATAGGCCAGAAGGTCGCGATGCGCCCCCACCGGCGCATAGATGCGGCAGCGGGTCTTGTTGGCGGTCAGAACCAGACTATGCAGCGTCTCGCCCATGCCGTGCAGGCGCTGGAACTCGAAGGGCTGGCCGTCCTGTGCCATGTGCAGGATGGCGGCGACGGTATGGGCGTTGTGGGTGGCGAACTGCGGATAGATCCGGTCGGTCATGCCCAGCAGTTTGCGCGCATTGGCGATATAGGACACGTCGGTCGTGGCCTTCTGGGTGAAGACCGGGAACCCGTCGACGCCTGCGACCTGCGCCCGCTTCACCTCGGTGTCCCAATAGGCGCCCTTGACCAGCCGCACCATCAGCTTGCGGTCGTGCCGCTGAGCCATGTCATACAACGTGTCGATCACCAGCCCGGCGCGCGGACCGTAAGCCTGAACCACGACGCCGAACCCGTCCCAGCCTTTCAGCGCCGGTTCCGCCATCACTGCCTCGATCACCTGGAGTGACAGCGCCAGCCGGTTGGCCTCTTCGGCATCGACGTTCAGCCCCATGCCAGCGGCCTTGGCCAATAGCGCCAGCGCCCGCAGACGCGGCACCAGCTCGTCCATCACGCGCGCCTCTTGCGCCAGCTCATAGCGCGGATGCAGCGCCGACAGCTTGACCGAGATGCCCGGATTGGCGCGGATGTCGCCATGGGTGCATGCCTCGGCAATCGCGGCGATGGCGCGCGAATAGCTCAGGTGATAGCGGGCGGCGTCGGCCTCGGTCCGGGCGGCCTCGCCCAGCATGTCATAGGAATAGGTGTAGCCCTTGGCCTCCATCGCCTGCGCGCGTTTCATCGCGGCCTGGATGGTCTCGCCCAGCACGAACTGGCGGCCCATCTCCTTCATCGCACGGGACACGGCGGTGCGGATCACCGGCTCGCCCAGCCGCTTGATGGCGCCCCGCAGCGCGCCCACCGGGGATGTCTTGCGCTCGTCCAGCACCTTGCCGGTCAGCATCAACGCCCATGTCGAGGCATTGACCAGCGAGGACGAGGAATGGCCCAGATGCTTGCCCCAGTCCGAGGGCGCGATCTTGTCCTCGATCAGCGCGTCGATCGTGTCGGCGTCCGGCACCCGCAGCAGCGCCTCGGCCAGGCACATCAGGGCGATGCCTTCGTCCGTGGAGAGACCATATTCGGCAAGGAAAACTTCCATCATGCCGGGCGCGGTGCTGGAGCGGATGTCGCGCACCAGCCTGGCGGCGGCGGCGCAGATCGCGGCACGGTCCTGCGCGTTCAGCGCGGCCTGCGCGATGAGCGTGTCGAGCAGCGGCGCCTGGTCGGCATAGGTATGGGCGTCGATATGGGTGCGCAGGGCGTGTGTCATGATCTCTCCGGTCGTTTGGAGCATGATACACCTGATTTGGAGGTTCATTCGCCTGAATTTTGTGGTATAATAACCAAATTGACCGAAAATGGGTGCGTTAGCGATGCGAACGGACTTTCCAGATATTGATCGGCAGGACCGGGCGATTCTGGCGGAACTCGCCGCCGATGGACGGATGTCGGTGGCGGATCTTGCCCGGCGCATAGGTTTGTCGAAATCCCCGACCCAGGCGCGCGTCAAGCGGCTCGAGGCCGAGGGGATCATCACCGGCTATCGGGCGCTGGTCGATCCGATCAGGATGGGGCTGGATCATGTGGCCTTTGTCGAGGTGCGGCTTAGCGATACCCGGGAAAAGGCGCTGGCAGAGTTCAATGCTGCTGTCCGCAGGATCGCCGAGGTGGAACAGGCCCACATGATCGCGTCGAATTTCGACTACCTGCTCAAGGTGCGGACCCGGTCGATGAACGAGTATCGGGCGGTGCTGGCCGAGCGGATCTCGGCGCTGCCGCATGTGGCCAGCACCTCGACCTTTGTCGCGATGGAAGCGGTGAAGGAGCCGGGACTTCTGGGCGGGCTCGAAACTGTGACTTGACGCAGAGCAGGTTTGCGCCAGCATTGTTCCATGAAAAACGCGCTCCTTGCCTTGCTGCTCCCGCTGTCGCCGGGCCTGCTCTGGGCCTCGGAATGCCCCGAGGCGCCCGATCATTCGGCCCAGATCAACCGCCTGATAGCCGAGATCAGGGTGGCCCCGAACGAAGGGCAGGCGCGAGAACTTTCCAGCCGGATGTGGGAATTCTGGGCTGATGCGCCCGACGAGCAGGCGCAGGCGATCCTCGATCGCGGCATGTCGCGGCGGTCGTCCTGGGACCTGCTGGGCGCGCTTGACGATTTCAACCGGCTGGTGGCCTATTGCCCTGACTATGCCGAAGGCTATAACCAGCGCGCCTTTGTCAATTACCTGCGGCAGGATTTTGCGGCTGCGCTGGTCGATCTCGACCGCGCACTGGAATTGTCGCCCACTCATGTCGCGGCGATGAGCGGGCGGGCGCTGTCGCTGCTGGGACTCAGCCGCATAGACGAGGCGCGGGAGGAACTTCAGCAGGCACTGGAGCTCAATCCATGGTTGCCGGAACGGGGGCTGGTCGCGCCGGGCGGTCCGCTGGAACCGAAGGGCAAGGACATCTGAAAGATCGTGCCGGCGCATGAGCCATGCACCAAAAAAAGTCCGGCTCCAGCCGGTGTCACATTGAGCATCCGCGAATATCTGGTTACAGGGGCGTTGTGCCGGTTGGGGCCGGTTCGTGTCGCGCCGCTTGTACGGATGCCGTGTCGACCTTGTGCCAATGCAGGCGCAGGGGAGAGGTCTTGGCTGCAAATCCGCTGGCGGCAATCCTGCGTCCGCCCCTTCGGTCGCGCGCTGTGCGGGCGTGGTGGAATGGTAGACACATGGCACTTAAAATGCCTGGGCCGAAAGGCCGTGCCGGTTCAAATCCGGCCGCCCGTACCAAAACCCGGAGAGAATTCTCTTGGGCTCTCGCGATCCCGTACAGTTTACCGGGCCGGTTTCGAAACCCGCATCCTGTGGCTGATCCGTGCCCGGGCGCATAATGCTGACGTCGTTGGAGTTTTTCGAAGAGCAGAGGCGTTGTTGCATAAATCAGCCAAGGGGCGGACTTCCCCTTTCCCCGGACGGATTTACTCTACGGGCACGGTGACGGGTATGCCAAGCGCGGTGTAGCCGTTCAGCACGGCGATGCGGACCTGCAATTCCGCGACCTGGCGA
>NZ_FMZV01000028.1 GCF_900101475.1 Ruegeria marina
AGGCCGCCTTGCTGTGTGCGATCCAGGGTGGTGCCTTCATGCTGGCATCGATCTCGATGGCAGTTTCGAACATGTGGTCGGACGCATCCCAATCCCCCAGTAGCCCCGCCAGACTGCCCAACCGCCGCGAA
Organism: Ruegeria marina; assembly: GCF_900101475.1. Classification (GTDB taxonomy): domain Bacteria; phylum Pseudomonadota; class Alphaproteobacteria; order Rhodobacterales; family Rhodobacteraceae; genus Ruegeria_B; species Ruegeria_B marina. The sequence continues at coordinate 132 of NZ_FMZV01000028.1, forward strand.
GCTGCCCCGGCACAAACTGTCGTGGCGCCTGCGGTAATGGTCAGCTTCTCATAGGGCATCAGTTTTTCGTAAACGGTCTTTGCGTGCTCCTCGTGTCCGACCGCCACGCAAATATCTGCCAGATAAGAAAGCGTGGTGGAGTAAAGCGCGTCCTTGGGCAGTTCGAAGCCTGTTTCGGCCAGTTCGTTCAGAATGCGTTCAGCGGCGTCCCTGAAGCCCAGTTCCATTGCGATCACTGCGAAGCCGGGTTGCCATGTCGTGTCTTCGGGGCTCTCCGACATCAGGCGCTTGATTACCGGGGCCACTTCCTGAAGGCGGTTCTGCTCCCGCCGAATTGTGAACATCTGGACTCCGTAAACGCCTTCGACATGTTCCCCATGGGTCCGGCGGCCGATCTTGACGGCTTCGTTCGCATATCTTTCGGCCAGTTCGAAATCTCCCTCCAGGATCGCGATCATCGCACGGGCGTGAACCTGCACCCAGTAAAGCTGGAGGTGGTTTTCCTTCTTTGAAATGTCAGTCAGCATGTCCAGCGAATGATCCATCAGCTGGCGGTCGGCCATTTCGGCCCCTAGAAACAGGCTGAGCGTCCGGTCCCGGCCCTGATCTATAGTACCCAGCTTCTCGGCGACGCTGTGCATAGCCTGAAGGTTCTCGCGCCAATGGTCCCGCTCATCCTTGCTGCGCGCAATGAACGGAGCTCCGAAGCGTGACATCATGACCGAGAACTGGGCCTTGTGGTCGCCAAGCTTGGCGGCCAACTCCATGGCTTCTCGCCCGAAGGCGCTGCTCTTTTCGTATTGCCCCGTGAACGCGTAGGCGCGCGCAAGCTGACTTTTCAGCCCGGCACGGCGTTTTTCGTCCTGTTCCGAAAGGTCCTCCAGGGCCTGATTGCAGAACAGGATCGCCTTGGCATGCCAGTCGCTGGCCATCATGGCTGCATCGGCAAAGTGGTTCGCCGCGTCCGCGGCAAGTTCGGCATCACCAATCTTGCGTGCGGCATTCCACGCTTTTTCGAGGATCGCGATACAGTCGGGCAGGCGACCGGCGCTGTCATAGCTTCGGCCGATCAATATCTTTGCGGCGATGACAGCCTTGGATTCTTCGCCGCCCAAATGGCGGGCGGCCTTTTGGGTTTCGTTGGCGTTCGAGATTGCCTCGCGGCTGGCAGAACGGGCCAGTGCCAGTTCGGTTGCGGATCGCCACCGCTGGAAAGCCGCGGGCCAGTCTTCGGCCTCGGTCAGGTGGCGGGCGACCAGTTCGGGCTGCCGGGCGATTTCTGCCGAGCGCAATTCGTTCAGGGCTTCGGCGACGCGCGCGTGCTGTTGCCGTCGTGTCGTTGCCAGCATGGATTGATAGGCCGTGTCGCGGATCAGGGCGTGACGAAAGACGTATTTCCTTCGGCTGTGGCCGCTTTCGAAGATGAGCCCGGCGTTGCGCAACTCCTCCAGACAGGCGGGTATGTCGATCCGGCTGTCCGCCATGGACGCGGTCAGAAGGGCCGGCTCGAACTCGCGGCCGATCACCGCCCCGGCAAGAGCAACCTGTTTCGCATTCTGCGATACCGCGTCGAGACGCGCCATCAGCGTCCCTTTCAGCGACGATGGAATACTTATTTTTCCCCTTGCGCCTGACGCCCCGATGACCCGGGTCAATTCCTCGACGAAAAGCGGCACGCCATCGGTTTGCTGGATGATAATGTCGATCAGATCGCGATCGGGTTCCTGTCCCGACACATTCCGTACCAGCTCTGCGACGTGATCGGCATCGAAACGGCGCAGTTGCAGGGTCTGGACATGCACATCGCCTTCGGATTGGGCAAGCGACCAGTCTGGCCTGTGGGTAACCAGGATCATCAACGGCAGATCGGCGCAGACATCCTTGAAACGGTCGAGCAGCGCATTGGTCGAAGGATCGATCCAGTGCGCGTCTTCAACGAACAGGATGACCGGCCGCACGCTGGCCCGGACTTTCACGGTGTCGACCAAAGTCTGGATGGTGATGTTCCGCTGTTCTTGCGGCGACATCGCCAGCACCTTCTGTGCGATCTTGCTGCGCGGCGCCACCAGCGCCGCGAATGCGGGCAGCACAGCTTGCCAGTCCAGCCCCTGCCTTGCTCTGAGCATGGCGCTCACATGTTCCAGAATGCGGTCATCGTCAAAATCCGGTGCAACGCCTGCATCCTGCGAGATGCGTTCCGTGACAGGGTGGAACGGGCTGCCGGTCAGGTAGGGGGAACAGTTCAGCCGGATGATATCGGCGTATCCCGCCACAGCGTCGTCGGCCAGGAATTCCTCGGCGATCCGCGATTTCCCGATACCGGCTTCGCCGCACAGCAGCACAACTTCGCCTTTGCCGTCTTTCGCGTGATGCCATGCCTGCTTGAGGATTCCCTTCTCGAGTGTGCGGCCCACAAGGGCGCTGGACAAATCTCCGCCATGGGCCGCGCGAAAGCGGCTTTCGGCGCTGCGCTCTGCCCGTACCTGTAGCAGTTTGCGCGGGGCTTCGAACCCTTTCAGAGCCACCGCTCCAAGCGAGGAGAACTCGAAAATCCGGTGCAGCGACGCTTCTGTTCCCTCTTCGGGCAACACGATGGTGTTGGGCGGCGCATGTTCCTGAATGCGCGAGGCCAGGTTCAGGATCGGCCCGGTCATGGCGCCTTCTTCATAAGTGTTCTCGCCAATCGTGTCGCCGACCACGACTTCGCCACTGGCCACGCCGATGCGGACGGCCAAGGGGCTGCCGTCCGGCGCCTGCTGTTGGCTCACGCGCTGCACTGCATCGAGCCCCGCCTTGATCGCGCGGACCGCGTGGTCTTCGTAAGCCCTGGGCCAGCCAAAAAAGACGAGCAACCCGTCACCCAGATATTTCGCGACATAGCCGCCGTATCGGCTGACCGCCCCCGCAACACCATCCTGATAGCGCTGAAGCAGGGTGCGCATGTCCTCGGGATCGAAGCGGTTCGTCAATTCGGTCGAACCCACAAGATCTGCAAAAAGAACGGTCAGATGGCGGCGCTCGGCAGCTACGGGGGGCGTTTTCGTATCGGGCGCATCGCCAATGTCGGGCGCCGTGGAACGCCGCACAGGCTCATGTTCTTCCACTTGCGAGGCAATGGATGCCTCACCGGTATTTTCTGCCGCCTCGGCATGGTCGCGCGACATGTCCTGGATTGCTGCAAGCATCAGCTTTCGGTGGCCCAGGCTGACACCGAGTTCCTTCAGATCCTCGTCGCGCAGAAGCGGCAAGACCCTGCCGTCAACATCGTTCTCGCGGAACGCTTCAACATACTGGCTCAAGCCCAGACTGCCCAACCATGTGCTGATTTCAACGTCCATGTGAAACACAATGCTGATTTCGGGAATGCCGATCAAGGTGGTTGCCTTCGATTGCGACCCCTCTCTCTTCGCCGATGTCTTGAACCTCGCTTTGCATCGGCTGCAGCATGCAGGAAGCCCGAAGTTTCCCTCTCCGGACTTCCATCATTGAAAAACGCTCCCTATTCCGCCGCTTTTGCGCTGTCTGCCGGGCGAATGTTGTGATTGCAGCGGAAGAAGTTGTCCGGATCGTATTTGGCCTTTATTTCGGACAACCGCCGCATGTTCGTCCCGTAGACATTGTCGACACGGTCGACTTCATCTTCCGGCATGAAGTTCACGTAAGCGCTTCCCGTCGAGTACGGTTTCATGTCGTCGAACAATTTGCGCGCCCAACCGATGCAGGCATCGTCCATTTCTGCGGTGCTCCATCGCGTGTGCACGTTCATTATGAAGTGCGCCGAACGTTCGGGATAAGCCGTATCGCCGACTGGAACACGGGCCATGGCGCCGCCGACATGCGCGATGAAGACTTCAGACTGCGGGTCAGGCAGGTTGCCGATTGCGGCGACAAGAGTATCGATCGCCTTTTTCGGCAGCCCCGCGAAGTCATGGCTTTTCCAGTAGTTCCGCTCGCCTGGGGTCAGGAGGGGGTCGAAGGCGGCCTGCCAGCCGACGAATGGATGCGGACCGATAACGTCGACAATGGGGTCGCCCAGCGCGCGCAGGTCGGCCATGGCCTTCTCTCCCTTGGCCATATCACCGGCATAGCAAGCTGCAAAAATCAGAACCTCTTTGCCATGCCATTCTTCCGGCAGGAAAGGCAGAGGTGGTGCTTTGCGCATCACCGTCCAGACGGTCAGAGCATCATCCGCGCTATCCGTGATCGACGTCAGTTTGCCCAGAAGCGAGGGCGCGTCGGCGATCGGATGCACGATCAGTCCGGACATTACCTCCGGCCCAAGCTCGTGCAGCCTGAAATGGAAGGAAGTTACAACGCCAAAATTGCCGCCTCCACCCCGCAATGCCCAGAACAGATCAGCGTGCTGGTCCTTGCTGCACGTCACGATCCCGCCATCCGCGGTCACGACTTCCGCCGACATAAGATTGTCGATCGTCATGCCAAACCTGCGCGTCGTCCAACCGAACCCGCCTCCCAGGGTCAGCCCAGCGATGCCGGTCGTAGAGTTGATGCCCAGTGGAACGATCAGACCATGTGCCTGCGTTTCACGGTCGACATCACCCAGAAGCGCGCCTGGTTCGACCCTTGCGGTCCTGGCACCCGGGTCCACGCTGACAGATGTCATGCCCGAGAGATCCAGCAAAACAGCGCCATCTACGACCGCATGCCCGGCGATCTGGTGTCCACCGGACCGTATCGACATCATCAGGTTGTGCTTGCGCGCGAACCTGACCGCCTGTTGCACATCGCTGGCTCCCTTGGCGTGTATGACCAGCGCTGGTTTGCGATCAACCATCGCATTCCAGATGACCCGGGCGTTTTCATAGCCGGACGTTCCTGGTTGAAAAACATTTCCACGCAGCGACACATCCAAGTTAGCAATCAGGTCGTCTTCAACTGATACGAAACCACTATCCAGAGCGTTGATCTTGGTCATCCTAGTTTCCTCCACCTACAAGACGACAGAACCGCGCCTCCAACCAACCTTAACACTTTGCATTATTTTTCACTGTGAACTTGCTTACAGTTAGAGCTTCGCTGTCCAAGTATCGTAACTTTTTGGGTCAACACTTTTCGGAATCTTGTCCGAGAATACCGGCTTTACAAGGCGCGGGGTGCTGCCGGTCACATCCGCACGCATCTCAATCCAGGTCGAGCCCATCGCCGGGTTGCAGCATCTGTCGCCCCTGCCTGCATCAACTGGCTGATCACGAAGGCAGGCGAGGCGCTCGTCAGAGCAGCCGCACTGCCCGCCTGAAGCCAAGTCAATCTGATAAGACCCGCCCGAATGCATCTAGGCGATCCTGGACGGGAGGCAAGGCCTGGAGGCGTTGCAGCCCACTGCGGTTTTGTCCGCGCCGCAGGCGCAGGTGCCGGGCTCGAAGAACGGCCGTTTACTGGTATTTCCACTCGTCACCTGTGGCTCCACGGCCTTACCTTCGGCATCACCTCCGTCACCTCGACCGTGCGCAGCATACCCCCGTCGATCAGCCCATCCCGGATCCAGCCCAGCGCCTGCCACCAAACCGCGTAGGCACGCCGGGCGGCCTCGATCTGCTGCGGATGCGGGACATAGGTCACCGGACAGGCCAGCACATCCACCGTCCGCCACTTGCCGCGGGACAGCACACGCTCGGTCCCGACCACGACCGTTGTTGCCCTTTCCCCATGCTGATTGCGTTTGACCTCCACCGGGACGCAGCGCGGGACAGCACCGGGCATCCAGTCGGGGGTGAGTCCAGCCCGCGCTAGCTCCGCCACGCGGATCGCCATGCGCTTGCCGCCGAGGCTGTCCGGCATCCCGGCCACGGTTGCCGCGATCACCTCGGCGTCCTCGTGGGTGTAGGTGCCGATCTTGTGCTGACCGCCATCGATCTTGCAGCCCAGCGCGGCGCGTTGCAGCAGGACATATTCGAGGCCGAAGCCAAAGCCCTCTTCGTTTGCGTCCTGTGGTAGCGGCAGCTCAAGCTGTGCCTTCTCGACCCTGAAGGCCCATTCCAGCGCCGCCTGCACGCCCAGCGCCCGTTTCACCCTTGTGCCGCCCCTGCGACTGATCCGTCCCTGAACGCTCATGGGTTTTGTCCCTCGATATTGGTCATTCACAGCACCCCGCGTTCCCGCATCCGGTCCGGGGTCACGAGCCCATGGGCCAGCATGGCGTTGCGCATGGAACTGCTGATGGCGCAGGTTGGCAGATGGCTGTCCGAGTTCACCCAGGCGGCATAGAAGGCCGGCACGTCGGCGCTGGGCGTTGCCGCTGGTGCTGCCGAGCGGGATTGCCTGCTTCGACGTTTCCTGCTGGAATTCCCCGCTTTGCGCTGGGCGGCGCGCTGCATGGCGCGGTCGAGCGCCTTCGGCCCATTGGGTGGTTCGGGATGGTCCTGGCGGGTGGCCTGGGCCGTGGCGACGATCTCGGCCTCGGTGAGCCCCAATGCGTCGCGCCAGCGCTGGACGTGTTGCCGGGGAGGCCAACCCTGCCACCAGCCGGGCAGGGCGGCAGGGTCGAGGCCCAGCGCCTGGAGCAGCTCCCCAAAAAACTGATCAGATATCTCCGCGCGCGCTTGCGCGCCCTCCTCCTCCTTTACTGGTTTACTTAGTGGTTCTCTTACAAGGTTAGTGTCCGGATTTCGGACACGGCTTTCGCGATTTTCCGGACACGGCTTTGTCGAAAAACCGGACACGGCTTTTGCCTCAATCCCATGTCCGAATTCCGGATACGGCAGGGTGGCGGTGACCTCGTCGAAGGGCAGGCAACCACCTTCATCAGGGGTATCGAAAGAGGGCTCTTTCCCGTGTCCGGTTTTCGGACGCGGGGTTCCATCCAACGGCGTGAAGCCCGGCTCGAACCCGAGGATGTAGCGGGTGGGCAGCTGGCGCTTTGTTGCCGGGTCGATCCGCGGCACGCGACGCAACAGACCTGCGGCCTCAAGCCGGTCGAGATGATCGTTCAGCGTGGAGCGGCTGATCTCGCAGTCATGTGCCAGCCGGGCTTGCGATGGGAAACACCCATAGTCCGGGTTGAACCGGTCGCAGAGATGCCAGAGCACGATCTTGGTGGTGGGTTTCAGCCCGCGCTGCCGGATTGCCCAGTTGGTTGCCTCATGGCTCATGGCAACGGCCTCCGCAGAGCAGGGGCAATACGGGTGGTGAATCCGTGATCGGCCAGTGCGCCCAGCGCGTCATCGAGACTGCGGACCAGCGCCCAGCCAAAGCCCTGCGCCAGCACCGCATCCCGAAACGCTACCTGTGTCGGGCTGAGCCGACCCTTGATTGACTTCAGTTCCAGAAACAACACGCGCCCCTCGCAGAGCACCATCAGATCAGCAAAGCCGGCATGAACGCCCATGCCGACCAGGATCGCCTGGCGCTTCGCACCCCGAGGGCCGGCCTCGGTCACCTCGTTGGCGCAGTGATGGATGATTGCGGATCGGGGCAGGGTGAAGCGCAGCGCCTGCACAACCGCCCGCTGCAGATCGGCTTCAGGTGTGCCACGGCGCTTCATGAGCGCACCCTTCCGCCATCCTCGCGCTGGGCGCGCTGAACCGGTCGGCGCGCGTCGATGACCACGAGGAGCCGCTGCGCGGCCTCACGCTCGTCCGCGGTCTCGCCATGCCGGATCAGCACGCCGCAGGCCAATCGGATCAGGGGATCGGAATGATGGGCGACATCGGCAAGGACGGCGCGGGCCTCGGCGAGGCGCTCGGCGGGCCAGTCGGAACTGTGGGGCTGGGCTGTCATGCCCGCCCCCGTGATTTGCGGACCGGATGCGCCTGTTCCTGCGCCCGGATCCAGTCCTGAACGGCGGCCTGGCGATAGAACACCTTTCTGCCTATGCGGGTGCAGGGCGGCCCCTTGCGACGTGCCTCCCAACGGGAAAGCGTATCCGTGGTGAGGCTGAGCGCACGGGCCAGCTGCTCTCGGCTGATCCAGTCAGCCAGAAGGTCGGGGATATCCTTTGGGGCATCCGGAAGGGGGTCGTTCATGATCTGCTCCGTTCAACATCCGCCCCGATACTCGGGGCGCGGGGCCAGCGAAGCAGAGCCTTGGGGGCGGAAGACAGGCGGAAGGTGGAATTGAAGGCCGCACCCCAATTCCGCCCATGTTTCATTGGGGTTTTGGTGATGGTGGCCGTGTCGGAAGAGAGCGCCACGTCAAATATCGGCGCCGGTCCGAGTCGTTCAGGTCAGCGGGACCAACGTTATTGGCGCCAATTGGTCAAAGTTGGGCTGATTGACTGGTATTCAGGCGGATTGGCGGGATTTGGTAGGACCGGAATTGCCGGAAAGGATTATTCCGGTCGTGTTCCGCCGACATTCGGCGGCGTAGCGCTGGGTTGGAGTTGACTGCGCGGAACGTCACCACCGGCAGTCTTGAGGTGCATCCTGAAGTTGCGTAGCGTCCCGGCGAGCAGTCGAGCAGAATCAAAAAGACGAACCATGCCAGCAGCTTGCGCTCCTAGTGGGGGCGGCTCTGGTTTGACGACAGGTATTCTCGAACACCAGCTCTGCACCTCATTTCCGCCCGCGTGCCTGTCACAGCGGGTTTTGTAATCTGCATGCCGATGGCTCTGGTCGCGGGATGCCGCATGCCAAATGGAGTTTCCGCATGCCCCTACCGCCCATTGCCTTCTATTCCATTTACGAGATCGCTGTTCGCTGGGGATGCCATCCGGCCGATGTTGCAGGCTGGGCGGCGGCAGGGCATTTGCAGGTTCTGGCGGGTATCCCGCCTGTTCGTTGTGGTGATGAAACGGTCGCCGGACTGGTCGAGGTGCCGATGGCGGAACTGATGCCGATGTTTCGCCGGTATGGACCGTGCGAGGATCAGGCACGCCTGAGGAGGATTTTGCCACCGGGAAGCTCGATTTGGCTGCAGATAACAGATCCGTCTGAGGGATTACCGATCCGGTCGTCGGACCTGCTTTTGGCCGCGGGGTCGTTACAGCAGTTCGAAGAAGAGCGTGACCTTTTACGTCGTCCGGCCGTGAGCACCGGAGCCAGCCCGCGCTATGAATGGGATGCGATGTATGCCTGGCTGACCTGGTTCCTCTACGAGAAAGGCATTCCCGACACAAAGACCGCGCTGGTCGTTCTGGTGCAGGATTGGTTCGTGCAGAACTCGAAGTCGGGCGAGGTGCCGGATGAAAGCACCATCCGCAAGCGCCTGACCTCACTCTGGCACCGGCTGCGGGGTGAGGAGCCGGCCTGACGGTCAGGCCGATTTCGGGAGATCGGCCTCGCCCAGCGCGGCGTCATGTATGAGGCGCGGCCGCGGGCGCAGGAGGCTGGCCACCGTATCAACCCCTGCGCGCAGCGGGGAATCCATCAGATGCGCATAGCGCTGCGTCGTCTGCATCTGGCTGTGCCCCAGCAGCTTGCCGATCATTTCCAGGGAGGAGCCGCCGCTGACCAGCAGCGAGGCGAAGGTATGGCGCAGATCATGGATGCGGACATCGGCCAGACCGGCATCTTTCTGGACCCTCGCCCAGAACCGACGGATTTCCCGCACCGGCTGGCCGACAGTGTCGCCGGGAAAGAGCCAGGGATTGCCGCGCGGCACGACAAGCTGGCGATGACGCACGATGGCCACCACTTCCTGCGAGACCGGCACGCGATGGATCTTGCGTTGTTTCGTGGTGGAGGCTGGTTTCGACCAGATGGCATAGTCGAGGTTGAACTGTTCGAACCGCGCTGTCCGGACCTCACCGACCCGGGCGCCGGTCAGCATGCAGATGCGGATGATCGCGGCGGCGCGCTGATCCTCGGCGGTGTCGAGCACGGTTGCCAGACGGATCAGCTCCTCGGGGGAGAGGAAGCGTTCACGGGCATGCTCGATCCGGCGGTGAAAACCTTGTGCCGGATTATCCTGCCGCCACTCCCATTCCATGGCCAGTGTGAACATCTTGCGCAGCACTTCGCCCATCCGGTTGGCGCGGATCGGAGTGGGTTTGTGGCCCTGCAGCTTGCGGGCCCGGTTGTTGGGTTTCTGCTTGCAGGGGCGGGGACGGCCTTCTGCCACGATATCGAGGAACCGCGCGACATCGGACTTTGTGATCTCCGTCACCAGCTTGGTGCCCCAGGCAGGTTCGACCATCTTCTTCAGCATCGAGATCTGGTCGCCGGCATTGGTCTTGGACAGCTTCGGCAGATGCTCGGCGATGTAGCGGTCGATCATGTCCGTGACGCGCGGGGCGCCGCGGATTTCCTCCCGCGATGCCAACGGATCCTGACCCTCGTCGACGGCACGACGCAACTCCTTGGCGCGATCGCGGGCGGCCGTCACGCTCCATTCGGGCCAGCGGCCGATCGTCATCCGCCGCTGCCGACCGGCGTGGCGATAGTCGATGGTGAAGGTCCGCGCGCCGGAGGCCTGGACCCGGGCCGCGAAACCGATCACCTCGGTGTCAAATATCTGGTAGCTGGCGCCCGTTCTCGGCTCGGCCTCGCGCAGGGTTTTCTCATTCAGTTTCAGCCTTTTGACCATGCAATCCGCCTCCTTGCCTGACGACACAGGCGTAAACCTGCGCCACCATCAAGTCGGATCACGGGGCAGGGGGCGGAATACAGGCGGAAGGTGGAATTGGGGCGGGGAGGGCAATTCCGGTCAGTCGGATCAAGGGGTTGGAAGGCGCCCAGCGCGTCCCGTGATCGTGAAACGGGATCGATGATCGCAGATCAAGGTTGAGCACAGTAATTCCGGTATCGACTGAAGGTCGCAGCGACAGATCCGGTGCGAATTCATCTGGTGGGTTTGATGACACCTGGCAGATGCATTACCACTTTCGGCATAACCAGTTTGTCCCTGCCTTCCGGAAACCAGCACCGTGCCGAACTCCAAGTCACCCCGAAACCTGACACCCGGCCTCTGCCAGCGGCTTCAGGACGAGATGCTGAAAGCCTGCCAGGATGTGGCTGCGCGCAACGGCTTGGTGGTCGAAGCCAAAGAGATCTCGGGCGTCGATCTGCGCTGGGGTTTCGATCTAGGGTTTCGCGTATCCATTCCGCTCCCAGATGGGAGCGCGCTCGATCCCGAAAGGTTGCGATTTGAAGCCCTCGCTGAAGCCTTCGCGTTGTCGCCGGCTGACTTTGGCCGACAGTTCAGCACCGGCCGCGACACCTTCAGGATCACGGGAATCGATCCCCGCAGGCCGAAGTACCCGATCTCTGCGGAGCGCATCCCCGACGGACAGGGGTACAAGTTCACCGCTGAACAAGTGGCGCTGCTGTTGCAGAAAGAGATGAAGGATGTGACGCCGAAGGGACGGTGATGGCGTGAACGGCCCTTTCCCGACTTTCATCACAGGCCGCGACGCCGCGATGCAGCTCTCGCATTCCGGCCGTTCGCGCATCTCGCAGCATTTTTTCGACGGCAATGACCAGGTTGCGGACAAAGCCGCCGCTCCCATCGCCCAGTACAATGACGGCAGGCAGCCCAAGGCGGTCTTTGGAACCGACTGCAGTTCCAGAGAGGCTGTAGGAGCACGACTGACTGTTCGCTCCGCGAACAGGCGCGCCGCCTCATTGAGGATGGCGCAGCGGCGGGCGGGCGGCGTGTTGCGCCAAACCTCGAAGCTTGCGGCGGCGCTGGTCACGGCGCGGTCCACATCGGCCGCGGTGCCGGCGGCAAAATCGGCAAAGGCTTCGCCGGTGCCGGCATCAAAGCTTTCCATGCGGTTGCCACTGTCGGCGGCAACGAACGCACCATCGATGAAATGGTCGCGCGGCAGGTCCGGCAGGGTGCCGGTTTCGAAATATGTGGAAATCATCCGGTTGGAGGTCATCATGCGTCCTCGCTGCATTTGTAGGTGGACTTGGCCAGCCACTCGGGACAGATCTCGACGCCCCAGCCGGGAGCTTCGGTCACAACCGCCTGGCCGTCCGTGATGGTGAAGGGATCGTTGCGGAACAACTCGCGCTGCCAAGGATAGTAGTCGTCGCCCTCAATCGAGAATTCCAGATAGCGGCCCGGATTGGGCACTGCGCGCAACAGATGCATAGTGAACAGCGTCACCAGCGACAGGTTGGCCGCATGCGGGGTGCAGGGCAGCCCGGCGGCGTGGCCCATGCGGGCCACCTCCATGCTGCGCACCATGCCGCCCAGGTACAGGATATCGGGCTGGATGATATCCACCGCGCGCATCGCGACGATCCGCTTCCACTGTTGCAGATCCCAGTCCTGCTCGCCGCCGGCCACGTCGATGGACAGCTCGCCGGTAACCTCGGCGGTCTGTTCTAGCTCCCAATAGGGACAGGGCTCCTCGAAGTGCTCATAGCCGTTGGCCTCCAGCATCCGCCCGACCTCGATCGCGCGGGCGGGACCAAAGCCCGAGTTGCCATCCACCAGCAGCGCCGCATTCGGCCCCATGGCCTTGCGGATGGCGGGGATGATTGCCTCGGTGCGGCCGTCCCATTCGTCCTGGTCCTGGCCGCATTCGGCACCGACGCGCACCTTGAAGGCGTCAAAGCCGTAGTCATCGCGCAGACGCTGCATGCGCGCGGCCTCGTCCCCGGGCGTGATGTCACGCCGCATGGAGGAGGCATAGGCCCGCAGCGGCCCTGCCGAGCCGCCCAGCAGCTCGGCCACGGGCTTTTTCGCAGCCTTACCGCGCCAGTCCCAGACCGCAGTGTCCAGACCCGCCATGGCCCGGCGCAGATAGGTGCCGGGGAACTTGTGCTCGCGCAGCGGGATCTCAGCGATCACATCCTCCAGCGCGCTCATGCCGCGCCCCAGTGCCCAGGGCGCCACCTGGCGGTGCAGGATCTCGCAGGTCAGGTCGCTGCTGTAGGTGGACACCTGCCCCCAGCCCGTGCTGCCGTCCTCTGCGGTGACCCGCACAAAGCCGACCAGCGGCGTGCAGAAGGTCTCGATCCGGCGGATCCGCGGCCCGGTGTCGTCCCTGCCGCGGGTGTTAGCAACCGGCACCGCGCCGGACATGGAATAAGGCGTGCTCATGCGTCCTCCAGAATGAGATCAGCGGCGCGGTGCGCCAGCATCATGGTCGGGGCATTGGTGTTGCCCGAGGTCAGGTTGGGGAAAACCGAGGCATCGACGACGCGCAGCCCTTGCACCCCATGCGCCTTCAGCCGCGGACTGACCACCGAGTCCTGCGCGTCACGCCCCATGCGGCAGGTGCCGACCGGGTGGAATACGGTGCCGCAGCGCTCGCGGAAATCGGCCAGGATCTGCGCGTCGTCCATGCGCCGCAGGTCTGGATCCATCGCCGAATCCACAAGCTCGTCCAGTGCCGCAGTATTGATCATCCGCTGGCACAGGCGGCCGCCCGCCACGACCTGTGCGCGATCCTCTTCGGTAGCCAGCGAATTGGGGCGGATGCGGGGCGGTGCCGCCGGGTCGGCAGCGCTGATGTCGATACGGCCGCGGCTGGTGGGGCGGGCCGGCTGAAAGCCGATGATGAAGCCTGGAAACGGGTCGGGCTGCACCACCGTGCGCGTGCCGTTCGGCGTGGTGGTATAGGTGACCGGGTTGAAATACAGCTGCTGGTCAGGGTGGACCTGATCCGGTCCGGAGCGGAAATAGCCGCCGCACTGGTTCACTGACAGGGCCAGCGGCCCGCGCCGGGTCAGCGCATACTGCAGCGCCGCGCGCACTTTCCCGGCAAACGGGCGCAGCACGTTGTTCAGCGTTGGCTCAGTGGCGCGGAAGTAATAATTGATGCCCAGATGATCCTGCAGGTTGCCGCCCACATGCGCCGCATCCAGCAGCGGCGTGATGCCGTGGGATTTCAGCAGTTCCGCCGGACCGATACCCGATAGCTGCAGAAGCCGCGGCGAAGTCACGGCACCCGTCGACAGGATGATTTCGCGGCCGGCTCGCAGGGTTTGCCTCCTGCCCTCACGCACCACCTGCACGGCAGCGGCCCGCGTGCCCTCAAAGATGATCCGCTCGGCCTGCACCCCAGTCATCAGGGTGACGTTGGCCCGCTTCAGCGCGGGCTTCAAAAACGCCCGCGCTGAATGCATCCGGCGGCCGCCGCTGGTGTTGATCCGGTAGGCCGCCGCGCCCTCGCAGGCGTGGCCGTTGATATCCTCGGTGCGCGGCAGCCCCAGTTCCTCGGCCGCGGCAAAAAAGTGCCGGTTCACCGGGTGGATCTGATCCGAGACATCCTGCACATGCAGCGGCCCGGCACCATCGCACCCGCCATCGGTGCCAATGCGGCTCTCCATTGCCTCATAGGTCTGCCGCACAGTCTCCCAGTTCCAGCCGTCAGCTCCGGCCGACGCCCAGTCGTCGAAGTCGCGCGGCAGCCCGCGCGCATAGACCAGAGCGTTTATCGCGCCCGACCCGCCCACCACCTTGCCGCGCGGCCAGTAGCCCGAGCGTCCCGCCAGGGCTTCTTCCGGCTCGGTCTGGTATTTCCAGTTTACCTTCGGGTCGAAGAAGGTCTTGCCGTAGCCCAGCGGCAGCGCAATCCAAGGTGACCGGCCTCGCCCGCCGGCCTCAAGCACTAGCACCTTGTGGCAACCGGACACGCTTAGCCGCTCAGCCAGCACGCAGCCTGCGGAGCCCGCCCCCACGATGATGTAGTCGAAGTTTTCCATGGCGTTCCCTGCCGACTCTCAAGGTGTTTCTGGCACGAACAGCTTGGGTTCCATAAACAAATATTTTTTTGATATAGATGTGGAAAAATTTGCAATGCAGGCAGGCCCAATGAATGACATACCTCCTTTGCCCTGGCTGCGAGCATTTGAGGCGGCCTCACGAAACGGTAACTTTTCCAACGCCGGAGATGAACTTGGACTAACGCCCGCCGCTGTCAGTCATCAGGTGCGGTCGCTCGAAGAGCATTTGGGCTATCAGCTGTTTTCCCGCAAAAAACGGCCCATGGAGCTGACCACAATGGGGGAGCTTTATCTGCCTTGGGTCATCAAAGCTTTCGAAACCCTTCGGCTGGGTACGCGGGATGTTTTCGGTACCAGGAACACGCGCCCGTTGAGGATCCGTTGCCTGCCGACCTTCGCGCAGCTCTGGCTTTTAAAGCAGTTGCCTGATTTCCGGGTGCGATATCCGGAGGTCAATATGCAATTGCATATGGGTACTTGGGCTAGCGCGATCCAATCAAGCCAACTTGATATCGAAATTCGATTCGGGAACGGGGATTGGCCAGGGCAGCGCGCAACGCTGCTAGGTCGTCCGCCCGTAGTTCCAGTCTGCCACCCAAGCCTGCAGCCAAGTAGCGAAACGCTTGAGGAGTTGCGAGACTCTCCTTTGATCGAGATCATCGGTGTGGCCGACAATTGGCACCAATTTTTCCGTCAGGAGAACCTAGCGCCCCCCGGGCATATCCCGGCGCTCAATGTGGATCAGAGCATTGCAGCCTTGGAACTTGCCGCAAATGGGATGGGACATGCGCTTGTGTCAGAGCTTTTCGCAATTCCCTATCTGCAAGACGGGCGTCTGGTGCGCTCTCTACCCCTCGAAAAACACACAGACCAGGCGATCTATGTCACCTGCCCGGAGGGTCCCGTCAGCTACGGGTGTCAAATGTTTCTGGATTGGATTGTCGAGCGGTCTTCTCCGATGCGCCAAGTGTGACTAAATTCAAAGTGCTTCGCTGCGCAGGACACAATCGTTTGCCATTTCACGTCTGATTGCACGCATCCAAAGTGCCGAATTGAAAACGGCAGCTTTTCATCGCGGCGGCGCTGCCAAAGTCAAAGCTGGATCTGACGAATGGGATGGGTTTCAAATGACGCTTTATGCTCACTCTGCCGCTCGTGCCTGGCGCAGCATTCGAAACATGGGCTCAATTGACCTGTGGCGATGCAGAACAGAATCCTATTGCGGCGTAGCCTGGAGGTCGACTTCCAATGTTTCACCATGTTCGGCTCGCGCCTGCGGAGAAGGTCCGGTTCCCGCCCTTCGTGACGGTTTCTGCGCGTTCGCCCGAGGTCGGCAGTGGGCTCGAAGCGGCCCAATGCGACCGCGGCACGCACCTTGGCTCAGACCGCGAGAAACCGGCCGTTCGTCACAAACCCCAAGTCTTTGATCTTTTGCCTTTCCCGTCGAACTCGAGACATTCGCGCTTCGGTAGGCGACATACATGTCAAGCGTCGCGAATACGGGCTCCGAGCCCATTCCTGAAGCCAAGCAACGCTGGTGTTCGCAGGTGCAGCAACCCACATGGCCGACCTCGTGATATGCACCGCAGCAAATAACCCGTCGTTGCGCGCAAGTGCGGCTCATTGTACTGTTCAGTCTGAGGAGTTGGATCCATGCGGTGGATTGGTGCCATCCTTGGCATGTTATTTTTGATTTTTGGGCCCGCTCAAGCGGGTCCGTTGTTCGACGCCGCAAAACAGGGAGATGCTCTGACAGTTAAGGCTCTGTTGGAAAGCGGTGCCTCGGTCGATGAGCGCGGGCCGAACAAGGCTACGCCTTTGATAGCCGCATCATTAGAGGGGCACACCGATACGGTAGCGGCTCTCATCAAGGCAGGGGCTGACGTGATGGCGCGAAACCGCAGCGGCTTCACAGCACTTCATGCAGCAGCCTTTAGCGGACATGTTGAGACAGCGCGACTGCTTCTTGCCAGTGGGGCAGATGTGAATGGGCGCATCAATAGGGCCGAAAAATCACCCATCTTCATGGCGGCTGATGAGGGCCATATCGAGATGATAAAGCTTTTGCTCGATCATAATGCGGACATCGTGACCCTCGACAACGATGGCTTTTCAGTTCTGATCCGAACGATGTTCCGTAAGCATTATGATATCGTGGGTCTGCTCAAGCAAAACGGAGCCACATGCCCCCCGCAAGACGCCTTCGGTCCGGAATTTCGTCGTCTGTGCATGGAGGCAGGCACATAAGGGAAGGTCAAAATATGAGCTTTCGACTTCTGATGAGTGGCCTGTTTTTAGTAGGCATGAGTATTGCCGCGCTGGCCGATGAGCCCATCAATACTGGACCCTTCGGCGACGTTGCGATCAAGGGCTATGACACCGTTGCCTATTTCACGGAAAACCGTGCCGTTAAAGGATCAAGTGACTTCGCTTATGAGTGGCTCGGCACGCCATGGCACTTCAATAGCGCCAAGAATCGCGACCTCTTCAAGTCTGACCCAGCCAAATACGCGCCGCAATACGGTGGATATTGCGCTTTGGGTGTCGGGCTTGGAGCCAATGCGTCCGAAAACATCGACCCCGTAAATTCGTGGCGGATCATAGATGGTAAGCTTTACTTCATATCGGACCCAACCGGTGCAGAAATGCTCGACCATCCAGAGGGGGAAGCGGTGCTCGCCAAGGCGGATGCGAACTGGGAAAGCACCAAGCCGCTGGCGACTAAGGATTACTCCAACTGACGCGCACCGTGGTTGCGGATCACCCGCCCGGGCCGAAGTGAAACAGAATATGAGCGTTGACGTAACTATAGGGGAGGGCCGCCCCAGATGGTTCTTCGGCTTGTTTGTAGATCGGGCCACAAGCCGGGCGGCCAAGTGCGAGACCAGGTTGTTGGATGCATAAGGTGTCGTCCTTTACATAGGCCGATCCAGTAATAAACATAGTAGATGTTCGCATCGCCACGCTTCCGTTGTCTGATATCTGCATCAAGCCAGGGCCGCGACCTTCGAAATTTCCCTGCCACACACTCCCATCGATAAGGGCGGCAACTTCGTCCGCAGACAGTCTTTCGCGCGCACCAGGTTGAAAACCGAAGGTCCATTCTTGCACGCCAGCGTGCAACATTGCACCAATGATCCGATCGAGCTCCTCCTGACGCTGAAAATGCGCAAAAATGACCCTGTATAGTTGCGCCGAAGTATGCGGCGCAAATCTGGCGACCTCTTCTGCAGTTGCTTGCGCCTTCTGCATCTGGTCGGCCGCTGCATAGGCGGCGGCGAGGATATTGAAGTAATCCTCAATGCCTTGAGAACTGTCCTTTATTTCTTCAAGGATTTCGACAGCCCGTTGTGGATGCCCTGCAAGTATATAAGACAAGCTTGCGATCTGCCGCGCATAGCCCGGCAACAGCGGGTTGAGACGCAGCGCCTTTTCGAAATTCTCGATTGCGTCTTCATGGCGCCCGTAGAATGTCTGCGCAAAGCTCAGTGCAAGATAGGCCGAAGCTTCACCGGGAGCCTTCTCGACGGAAAGCCGCGCGGAGCGCATCGCTTCTTCATATCGTCGATCCACAGTTTGCAGTTCGCTCAACACGGCAAAAGGCATCGCAGCATCGGGATCAATTGCTAAGGCACGTCCGGCATGTTCGTAGGCGCGTTTCCGAGCGACCGGAAACGGCAGCACATCGTCGTAATTTCGGCGCATAACCAATGCCTCGGTACGCGCCTGTGATGCGAAAGCAAGTGCAAAGTTCGGATCGATTGCGGTCGCGTCCGAATAGAGACCTAACGCCTCGCGCAGCCTCGGCCGAAAGCCGCTGCGTGCGGCCTCTTCCGCCCTGAGGAACAAGTCGTATGCTTCCAGGTCTGTGGTTGGGAGACGCTCGATACGCTCCCGCTCGAAAACACTGACATCCACACCTAGTTGGTCGATGATCTCGTTTATTAGGCTGACTTCAATAGAGAAAATCTCGGCTTCGTCTCGCTCCAACCGTTCGGCCCAAAGCGTTTGCCCGCTGTTCACATCTGTCAGCCGTGCGTTGACCAGCAGCCGTGCCCCTACTTTTCGAACGCTGCCTTCGAGAACGTAGCGGACACCCAACTCGCGGCCAACGGCTCTGCTGTCAATTGTCCGGTCTCGGTAGGAAAACGCCGTATTACTGCCGATCACCATCAACCCCGCCACTTTCGAGAAATCGGTGATCAGGTCGTCCGTGAGGCCATCGGCGAGGTAACGCTCCGCTTCTGGCAGACCCAGGTTTTCAAAGGGCAAAACGATGATAGAGGGACGCGCGTCCTCTGCTGCTATCATTTCACCCTTCGCGCCGCTGAACAGGTCCATTAGGTCTTCGCGCAGAACAAAAGCGGCGCTTGGAAGAATAGCAATCACGGCCATCGCCGTGACAGCGAAGCGAACATTCAAGCGAGACCAGATCGGGTCTGTTTGGCCATTCGGGTCCGCCATCCGGAAGACGACAAGAGGCTCAGGTATGTTTTTGACCCGGTGGACACCTGCAGGCTCGAATGGTCTGCTGACCTTGCCGCGCGTATTTTCGTATACTTGGCGCGAGATGCAAATGCCTCCCGGCCTCGCAAGGGGCTCTAGGCGCGCGGCGACATTGACGCCGTCTCCGTAAATGTCGTCACCATCAATAATCAGATCGCCCAGATTGATACCGATCCGCAACTCGATTTGCTCGCCGGGATCAGTGGTGGCGTTTTTGTTGGAAACTGCCTCCTGTATCTGGATTGCGGCTTCTACAGCATCGACGACACTTGCAAATTCGGCCAGTAGCCCGTCGCCGACTAGCTTGACGACCCGTCCGCTCTTTTCCTCTATCAAACGAGTTATGATGTCTTGGCGCAAAGCGGTCAAACGTTCGAAGGTGCCCACCTCATCCTCAGCCATCATACGGCTGAAACCAACCACGTCTGCGGCAAATATGGCGGCAAGCCTGCGTTCCAAGGTCTGCCCCTCTCCTTCGAAATTGCGGGCGGTACTGCATAGCGTAACACTGAAGAAACGTGACGAAAACTGCTCTCACTTGAAATGTTTAGTTATGCCGCCGCGCGTCATTAGACGGTCCGATCGAGCAACCATTCTAATTGTCGCTGCATCAGCATAAGGCCGCAAAGTCCGCATGTGAGACGCTCGAAACCGGCGCAGCGAAGGTCCGGTTCAGAAATTGATCTTGAAGCCCGGACTGAACGGCAGCTTTCGCCGTTTCGACTCGGGTTTCTCGCGGTCGCAAAGAATAGCCGGTGTCCGCCCTCTGTGTCGATATTGGTTCGGCAGCGTACGTGCTATCTATGATGCACGCGATCATAGTTGTGAGCTTGATGTCCATCTTCTTGTCAACGTCTGGTCAACCCGTGAACGCGGTCTGGAGAACGATCTGCTCCGGCGAAAGACAGCGAAAAAGGTTAGGAGCGGGTCAAAGGAGGCGCCATTTCAAAGGCTTGTGTTATAAGTCATTGAAATCATTGGGGCGATAGAATCCGAAGGTTTCGGCTCATAACCTGAAGGTCGCAGGTTCAAATCCTGCTTCCGCAACCACTTTTACCGAACAAGCCGCCGCAGGGCGGCTTTTGTCATTCTGCGCCAAGCTAATCATCGCCGTCAGCGCCCCTTCCAGCTCCAGCATGATGCATTCACCCTCGTGCCGGACAATCACGCGCTCGATCAAGCCCCGAATGATCTCCAGAGACTCCGTGCGGATTTCCGGATCTGACAGGGTCTGCGCAAGTTCAGCCACCTTCGTACGATAGAGTTCGGACAGGTTCGGATGCAGGCGCAAAGCTGTGGAGGCGGGCTCCAGGAGTTCGGCGTCAAGATCGGCGATCCGGGCTTCCAGCTTGGCTTTGAGGCCAGGCAAAATCACGCAAACGCGTGCAGCGGTAGACAACGTGAGGCAAGAGCACCGTTCGGGAAATGACCTGCCCCCGAAGGTCCTTCATACATAACGAGAGTCCGCGGGTCTGTTATCTGAGCCCCAACCTTGGACCGCCCGGAGAAAGAGTTTTCCGCTACGTGATCAGCTGTCCCGGTTGGGGTCGTAAAGCGAGCATGTCTTTTGCCGCGCGGCGAGCCACCAGCCCGATTGTTCCGGCCAGCTTGCGAATGCCGTGTCGCAACCAAGGTCCCGCGCGGCGTGCAGGGCCCACATCGGGTTGACCAGGGCTTCTCGGCCGATTGCTATGAGATCGGCCTGCCCGCGTTCAAGGATCGCCTCGGCCTGGACCGGATGTGTGATCAGACCGACGGCCATGGTGGGAATGACGGCCTCTTTCCTGACATGTTCTGCGTAGGGAACCTGGAACCCTGGCTGCCGCTTGCCGCCGGCGGCCGCCGTCGCCGCCCCGGCAATCCCACCGGACGAGCAATCGATGACATCCACGCCGATCGCCTTCAACCGCTTCGCCAGGACGACCGTATCGTCCAGCGTCCAGTCATCCGGTAACCCGTCGACGGCCGAGGTCCTGAAAAACAGCGGAAAATCGTCGGGAAGTTCCGCGCGAACCGCTTCAGCGATCTCGCATGCCAGCCGCATGCGTCCGGACAGGCCGCCACCATATGCGTCGGGTCTCTGGTTGGAGAGTGGCGACAGGAAACTGTGAAGGAGATAGCCATGAGCGCCATGGATCTCGACGATCCTGTAGCCGGCCTGGAGGGCGCGCCGGGTGGCGGCGGCGAAGTCCTCTACAAGCTGGCGGATTTCTGGTTTGCCGAGTTCGTTCGGGACAGGCCAACCGTCGGCAACAGGGATTGCCGAAGGGCCCACCGGCGGCCACGGCATGTCACCCCGGTCAAAGTCGGCCTGGTTTAGCGGGCCGTTGCCGAACCACGGGCGTTGCATGCCGGATTTCCGACCCGCGTGTCCCAGCTGGATTGCCGGAATGGCGCCGTTGCGCAAGGCGAACTGGGTGACACGGGCATGGCCGGGAATTTGGCTGTCGGTCCACAGGCCGGTACATCCATGGGTGATCCGTCCGC
The DNA here is from genome assembly GCF_900101475.1 of Ruegeria marina. GTDB lineage: Bacteria > Pseudomonadota > Alphaproteobacteria > Rhodobacterales > Rhodobacteraceae > Ruegeria_B > Ruegeria_B marina. Next base: position 21,704 of record NZ_FMZV01000028.1, read on the forward strand.
CCTTCTGTACCGCCGTCGCCTCGGTGAAGACGATCCCGGCGCCGCCGATCGCGAATCGGCCAAGATGCACCGCGTGCCAGTCGTCGAGATGCCCGTCATGAGCGGAATACTGACACATGGGAGAGATCACGACCCTGTTGCGGGTCTTGACGCCGCGCAGTTCGAGCGGACGGAACAGGAGAGGGGTTTCGGTCATTCTTGGCCTCTTGAGATATGGCCAGAGAAGTAATGTGCCCGGACACATGGCGCAACAAAACGAAACGACAAAATCACGTTTCGTGAAGCAGGTCACAGATGCCTGCCGCGACCCACGTTAGCGTGGGGTCATACAGTTGAGGTTCCCATGATCATTTCAACGAAAAAAACCGCCAGCATTTTTTGACACATTGGTTCGTGCGTTTCAGCAGTATGCCAAGATGCCACGTCGCGTCGACCGGTTCCACTGACCCCTTTACCTCCCCGTGGACTATGTCCACCAACTAGCCCCGGAGGTCTTCCCAGAGGTTCATCCTGTCCTCTCTCCGGGGCTGCCCTTCCAAACAGGATTTTGATTTGGCAATTTGGGCAAGGGGTAACATTATTAGAAATCGAAAGAGATGTCGGCTCAATATCGCAAACTGAAGCCATCACCGGACATCTCGAGAATATCAACCTTTAGCGGGTCGGGTGCCGATTAATATTTTCCAAGCAAGCGTATCTCGCAGGTGTTTTGCCTGATGCAATCACAAGTGCATGCGAGGCATTGCATCCGGATCAAGAACAAGTTCCAGCAGTACCGGAGCAGTTGTTTCATTGATGACCGCAAGGGCTTCTTCAAGCTCAGCCTCCGAGGTTACCCGAAACCCACTGGCCCCCATCGCTTTGGCCATCGCGGCAAAGGACGGCCAGCTGAAAGTGGACAGCGTCGGATCCATCTGCCTGTCCTTGAACTGGATGTGCTCGGCGCCATAGGCGGAGTCGTTGCAAATGACCGCAACCATATCGAGCCCCTCGCGCACCACTGAAGTGAATTCCGCCAGCCCTCCCATCATGAAGCCGCCATCTCCGCAGACGAAGAGTGTCTTCCGGTCCGGGCGGGCAACCGCCGCGCCGATCGCGTAACCCATCCCCATCCCGATTGCACCGGTATTGATCGCGGGCAAGAAGTCCTGAGGCGCGGAGACACCTATCCGGCACCATGCCTCGGTCATGAAGCGGCCGGCGTCCGATACAAAGATCCGATCTTCAGGCGGTGCAGCGTTTATCCGTTCCAGAGCTCGACTGTAATCCAGCGTTCCCTGCGCGTTTGTCGGCTCTGGCACAGCAAAGCGTGTACGCAAGACTTCGGCATCAAGCGTGTCGGTTGCTTTCGATGACGGAATTTCGGCAACATCCATCCAGGTCAGTATTGTGTCGGCGACATGGGCAGGATCTCCAATGAGCATTGCATCTGGCACATGGCGTCTTCCGAGTTGACGGAAGTCATCGTCGACCTGAACCACTCGGACGCCCTCGAGGAACCGTCCATAGAGCGTTGTGAAACGACTGAACCCGACGCCGAAGGCAAGGATACAATCCGTCGAGGAAATCGCGTCGATAGCGGCTGGTGTGCTCAAGGTTCCCAACACCCCAAGGTCATACGGAGCGCCCTTGAACAGGTCTTTTGCCTTGAGCGTGGTTGCAACAGGCGCCCCAATCCGCTCGGCCAGTTTGAGAAGTTCTTGCCTTGCGTGAACAGCCCCACGACCTGCAAGGATCAGTGGGCGACGCGCGGCTGCCAGGATGCCAATCGCCTCGTGCAAAGCCTTTCCCTCGACTGGGTTTGTCGGCAAAGGCGGGACTTCAGACCGGGGTTTCCTGTATTCGGTTTGCTCCCACATGAACCCGGTAGGTGCATTCAACACGATGGGGCGACGTTCGAGGCGCGCGCGCCGAAAGGCCGTCGCCAGATCGCGCGCAGCGGTAGCCGGAGACTTTAGCTGTTCAAACCCGGCGCCAGAAGCTTCAATCAAGGCTCTCTGAGCCAAAGCCTGCTGGTGATCGGGATCTTCAACCGGCGTGTCACCGCATATCAGCACGATCGGGATCGTTCCCTTGGCGCCTTCGATCAGAGCCGTCACAGCGTTTGAGACAGCCGGGCCATGCGTGACGGTAACCGCAGCCACCTCACCCGTTACGGAAGCGTGACCAAGGCCCATCAACACCGCGCCCGCTTCATGTACGGCCGGAACATAGCGCCCTCCAAGTTCGCGCACGAAATGGTCGACCATGAAGAGGTTGGCGTCACCCATAAGGCCGTAGAGCGTTTCTACCCCCAGATCTCGGAGACCCTTGGCGAGCGCGGTGTGGACGGAAACGATCTCGGGCATCGTGGCCTCATCTGTTTTGAATATGGGCTTGTTTAACGTTCATTTGTTGGAGTCGAACAGAGCATTGGCGTGATCGAAGAACGCTTTCATGACGATCTGCCAACGGTCGTCATGCTTGATCAGCGTGAGATAGTCAGTGAAGGAGGTGCCAAAGCAGTCATCTTCTACCTTTACGACTGCAACATCTCCGGTGATGTCGATCGAAATGATTTCCGAGTTGTACTGAGAACCTGGAGAAAGCATCTTCTCATTCGCCAGAGACCTGATGAACGTATCGCGGTCGAAGAATTCATACTGTCCGTTGTAATGGCCCGCCTGCATACACTGCGGATGCATCGATCTCTCCAGTCGCTCGGGCTGGCCATAGATCATGCCTTCAAGATAATCGCCGACGACGGCTTCGATCGCCGCGCGCTCGCTTGCATCTCCCATGTCCTTACCCCCGAAGTGACACGCCGGGTACCAGAATAAGCATCAACCCGTACTCAGGGAAAGAAATGATACCGACAGCTGTGCCCGGCTGCCTGTAGGGCGATCTGTGGGATTTGCGAAACAAGCTTCCGTTGTAACGCCATTTCCATCTTTCAGTTGCATCCCAATGCCTGTTCCCGCATTATGGCATAATCGCCCATCATCTCCACGATCACCGATCCCTCTGGCCGCAAAATCAGCTCCTCATTCGCCTGTCGCTGAACTTCCCGAGTGTACTCTACGACCGGCGAACTGACCCCGAACCCACCCGCCTCAAAACCTCCCGCCGCGCCACCGCTGAGCCACTGCTGAGCCAACTCATCGCGAGACCGCAGCCGACACGCCGCCGCCTGGGGCAACCGTCGTTGGATATCATTTGCCTTCTCCATCGTCTCGAGTCGTTCGGCCAATCGCCCCGCGCGCTCAACCGAACGGCGCAGGGATAGCAGAAACAGCAGGATCGCGAGCGCGGTGACCCCTTATCGAAGCGCGGTACGCGCCCACACCGATCCTGCGAGCGTCACGACAACCGCGCCGATCACCGCCGCCCCCGGCGCCAGTCATCCAGCCGCGTATTGATTTCTGCTGAGAAGTGACCCGGTACCTACCGTTCAGCTCATCAGGCGGCGTATTGCTGTTCCATCTCCTGAGCAAGCTCTACGAGCGTACCAGCATGATCATCACCACCAACCTCAGCTTCAGCGAATGAGCCCAGGTCTTCGGCGACGCAAAGATGACAACCGCCTTGCTGGACCGCCTCACACACCGCTGCCACATCCTGGAAACCGGTAATGACAGCTACCGCTTCAAGGCCAGCTCCGAGGCCGCCAGGAAAACAAGAAGGGAAACGCCGGCATTGACCAAAGCATGACCGCCGACAAACAATCAGTGTGGGTCAAATCTCGGTGAAAATACCGGGTTACTTCTCAGCAGAAATCAACAATTCGGGTCCTTTGCCAACGGGTCTGATAAACCTGATCAGTGATCGATATTCCGCGCCGCCTCCTCGATGCGCAGGCAAACACGGTCAGCGTCTCCAAGGTCGTACGATAACAAGAGGGCCAGTTTCGCGAGGAAGAGTTCGCGCCGCGTGGCACCAACCGCATCCAGGTTCAAAGCAAGAGCCTCGTAGACGGTTTCAACTTCTCCAGGTGTCATTTCCGGTCCTTCCCAAGAGATCTATTCAACGCCTCGCATACCAAGGCCGATGACGGGCGCGTCCAACGCGACGCGACATGCCCGTCGGGTCTGACCAAATACGCGCTTCCGAGACCTGCGGCGAGGACTTCGGCGACTTCTGAACCAGGTTGCAGAACGACAGTGGCGAGGTCGCTGTCGGCCACCGTTTCAGCAAGGCCGGGATCAAAAGTTATCAAAGTGAACCCCGGCCCCAAACAGTCAGACAGGTAACCGTCACCAACGCGTGCCTCAGGCAAGGGCGCGCCGGGTACCGGTCCGCCATCGAAGCCCGGATCATCGGGCAAGACAATCGGACTGTCGGCATAGGTGTAGGGTGTCATCTGACGCGGGTTGGCGAGTTCTCCGGCGAAGGGGTGGGTGAGCGAAAGGTTCAGGGCCGCGTTTCTCATCAGCTGCCAGCCGGGTGTTGGCGGCGTCATGAAACGGGCTGACTTTGACGCGTTGGCAAAGACGTCCAGAGTCGCGCCACGGCGTTCCGGCGTATAGCTGTCCAGCAGCACCTCCGCGGCTTGCCCCTTGATCACCCGAGCGAGTTTCCACGCGATGTTCTGGGCATCGGCCAGACCGTTGTTCAATCCCCGCACCCCGAAGATCGGCACAATATGGGCACTGTCACCAATGAAAAAGGTCCGCCCGTCGCGATAGTCGTCGAGAGCCAGCGTATTGGCTGAATAGACGCTCCACCATTCCAGCTCCCAGTCGCCAGTGAAACCGAGATCGGCAAGCACCGCAGCCACCGAGGTGCGCACGTTTTCTTCGGCTATGGCATCTGTTTCGTTCTCACCCTCTCGCAACTGGTAATCGATCCGCCAGATATTGTCGGGCTGCTTGTGTACCAGCACTGTGCCGCCACGCCGGCAATCGGGATCGAAGAGGGCTCGCCGGATGGTGGGATAGTCATGATCCATCTGCACATCGGCGATAACATACCTGCCTTCGTAGTTCTCTCCCTTGAGTTTGAGCCCACGCATTTTGCGCAGGGTACTGCGGGCGCCGTCTGCTGCGAGCACCCAGTCGGCAGAAATATCGTAGCTGCCATTTGGATCGCGCACGGTTAATCGCACAGCGTCCGCCAAGTCGTCGATAGCAGTCACTTCGCTCTGCCAACGGGCCTCGATCAACGGCTCACGCTCGATCGCATCCCAGAGGTATTGCTCGATGTATTGCTGTTCGATGTTGTACATGGGGCGGTACTTCTCGCGCGGGCTGTCCGGCATCCTGAATTCCAGGATTTGTTGGCCCCGGTAGAAGCTGCGCCCCGTCGTCCACCCTAGCGACTTCTCGAGGAACGGCGCGACAGCACCGAGACGTTCGAGTATGTAATAACTCTGGCGCGCAACGCATATTGCGCGGCTCCCGTCATTGAACGTGGACTTTGCATCGAAGATTACCGAAGCGATCCCGTCCCGGGCGAGGGCGAGCGCGGCGGTCATGCCCACCGGGCCCGCCCCGACGATGGCAACCGGCGCCGGCGCATCCAGGTGCGAACGTTCCTTGGGGGCATCGAAATGCGGGTAGTCGAAATAAAGCGAGTCCGTCTCTGCCCGTCCGGCTGGTCTCATTTGCTCTTCTCCCTTTTTCCGGGGGGAACCATAGCGAATGGACGAGAGCAAAGTCTGTCCCCTTTTTTGGGGGACATGATATCACTGAGACATGTCCCTGACCGTTCGCAAGATCGAAGCCTGTCTAGAAACTATCGGCTCCGAAGCCTTCGCGCCGGTCTACGTTGATTTGGTTGCAACGCTCGACGTTGACCAGATCATGGTCTTCTCTGTCGAGGGCGACCGCGCCCGCTGTCTGCTTTCATATCACTTCTCGAATGCGGCTCTCGCCGGGAAACTTGCTGCGGCCTATCTTGACGGGTGGTATCTGCGAGACCCTCTCCTTCCTGCCCTTCAATCCGCCAAGCCAAATAGCGTACAGTTGCGATGCTTCGAAGAGATCGCCAGCGCGATGGACCAGGAGTATCGCCGCATGTTTTTCGATGCACCCGGTCTTCTGGCCAAGACCACGGTACTTGCAGTCGGAGAATCGCTGCGCCTGTTCGTCAGTTTCTATTCATCGGCCAGGTCTGCCGGCTCCTCTGATCCCGATCTCTCCCGTCTCGCCGGACAACTTGCCTTGATGCATTTCGAGCTCGTGGAAGACACCGGCATCCCGGCGCCACTGACGGTTCTCAGCGACCGCGAACAGGCAGTGTGCCTGGGTATCCTTTCCGGCCGCAAGACCGAGGCCATTGCCGCCGATCTCGGCGTAGCGTCCTCTAGCGTGGTCACCTACCGAAAGCGCGCTTACGGCAAACTGGGGATCACATCGCGCGCGGGCCTGTTTGCTATCTGCTCGAGGTAGCTTCACTTCCGAGATGCTGTGCCAAGGTAGAAATGCGCGGCGGTTTTTTATCATCTTTGAAAATAAGCTGCGCTTACTTTGCGCCCCGAGGGCCGCTTCGTCCGGATTGTGTTGAAAAACTCTGCAAGGCGAAAACCGCGTCGAAAAACTGGTACAATATTCCTGCGGATTGCCCCTATGCAAACTGCGTTTGCCATACGTAGCTCTTCTGCAATCCTAAACGCAAACACACGAACAATGGCATGCTGTCGCCCGTTGACTTCGAAATCAGACAGCAGAAACTGAACGCGTCAGGTGTCCAGGAAACCAGGGGCACCTCACGGTGACCCGACCGAACTTGCGCTTTGTGCCGGTGAAGGCAGAAGATCAACAGGCGGTCCTCGTCCTGTAGCGGTCGCGAGATCTGTTGCTGCGACAGAGAACCATGATCCTCAATCCGACCCGGGCGAATCTGTCGGAGTTCGGGATGATCCCGGCCCAGTGGTCACGCGGCGCCCCATGTCGTTGTCTTCCTCGAACGTATGCACCGCGTCTGCCAGGGTCATCACGTTGGCGGCAGCTACCTCGACGCCTTCATGTTGATCGGTGATGATCTGCTATTCGGCTGCCCCGGCCGTCATGATGCGGCGTACCACGCCCTCGGTCGGGCCGGTGCCGCAGCGGCGGAAGAGCGGCAAAATATCCATCGGGAAATCACCACCTGACCAGGGGCAACTTCGTCACCGCAACGCACCAGGTCGAAGCCGGTCATGATGCGGACCCTTCCGGCTGCGGCCCACCCAGCCACGTCGGCGATTATGCAGCCCCAGCGGGCGGTCACTTCCTGAAGGGTAAAGAAAAGGCACGGGGGCAAAGCCATGGCAAATCATCCTCAGACATATTCGAGGATGGGCCGAGCTCATACCTGCGGTACCCCGTGCCGCATGGCACGGGTCGAATGATCGGGCGAAATTGTGCTTTAAGTGTCTGGGCGCCTTCCATCGTCAGATGGGTGCTCCGATGACTCTGTTCCGCTTTGGGTTGAGCTCCACTCTCCTCATGGCGGATACGTGCCGCCAGTTTCTATTCGACACAAGGGGAACAGCCGCATGAAATTGTGGAAAAGGAAACCGGCGAACGCGAGGTCATGCCGGGCGCATTGTTGCTGACAATGCCTGTTGGGCGAGGGGGACAGGTTGGCGTTAAGAGCTTGGAAGTGTTCGCAAGAGACGGGAACCAGTTATTCTCCGCAGTTGCGAACTGTTCGGGCGGCGAATTCAAGAGCAGACATCCAGATCACCTCGACACCGAACTCTTTTCTGCATTGCCGCAAGTCGGCTTGGTGCCCTTAGGGTCAGGATGCATTGATTTCGGTCGCACGGCGTGATTCACGGCTCGGAAAATGGAGCGGTGACATGAGCGACCTTTACTGGCTGACTGACGAGCAGATGGCCAAGCTCGCCCCTTTCTTCCCGAAGTCTCACGGCAAGCCGCGGGTTGATGACAGGCTGGTTCTGAGTGGGATTATCTTCATCAATCGCAATGGGTTGCGCTGGCGGGACGCGCCTGCCGCCTATGGTCCGCACAAGACGCTCTACAGCCGGTGGAAACGTTGGAGCG
>NZ_FMZV01000040.1 GCF_900101475.1 Ruegeria marina
AAGGGCTGGTGCAAGCCAGGAAATTCTCGGGCCTCCCTGTGCTGTTCGAACGCCCCGCAGAAAGATTGCGATGGTATCTATGGAATGGAAAAGTTCGAGCAGCCACCACGGACCTTCGATGGCTGCTGACCGATTGCGAACGGCTCTGCAAAGAGGATCTTGAAGCGCGTGACCCAGTTGCCCGCGTCCAAGCACGTTGCCGGGAACTCCATACCTATCTGGCAAACAAAATCGATGGCCTGACCGACTACGGCTGGCGATACCGCAAGGGTCTGCCGATCTCTTCGTCCCGTGCAGAAGGCTGCGTAGACGACATCGGCAACACACGGATGGGAAAACACCGACGTATGAGATGGTCACCCAAAGGCGCCCATCACGTTGCCATCGTGAGGGCGGCCGTTCTCGATGGAAGGTTGACCAGCGCATACCGCAGGGCCGCAGCCTGACCCCAGGTTTTGCCCAATCCCCATCGCTGGAACTTGCGGCCACCTTGGGGACATTGAGCGGGCTCGGCTCCAGTTGGTCGAGCGGGATCATTCGAATGTCGGCGGCGCCCTCGGGCGCGGCCGATCCGGATGAGCTTCTTTCTGTCCCTTCAAGCCCGGCACCCGGGATTCCCTTTCTCTGGCTGTTCAATTGAGACAGATATCTTTGCCCAAGTTGTCTTTGTGTCCGCTCGTTTTCGCGCATTTAGCTCGTTTAGCGGCTCTGATGATGAGACGGCGCGATGCCGCCTGGCCCACTTGGTCCCGCCATCTATCTCGGCACCAGTCACGGGATCGCCATTCAGAATGCAAACTCCTCTGAAAGTTTGGGTTTTCATAACGCGGGGTTATCGCGCCAGCGGCCCCAACCCGGTGCGATCAAGCGCCTGCCAGAAGGCCTGGGCGATAGGTTGCGCTGCGGCCTTTGCCGTGTCCGTCACACGCTGCGGACGGCTCATGGTGGGCACAACGGCCTGAACCGGAGAAGCCCGCATCGGGTATTGGATCGCGGCGGCCAGGCGCGATACGCCATGTTCCTGGTACAAACGGTCAAGAACCGTATTCGTTTGCTTGAACAACGCCCCACCGGCAAAAGGCGCTGCCGCCAGGATTTCGATACCAAGAGAATCGCATCTGTCGATGAACCGTGCGGCAGAGGCCGTGGAGCAAATGGACAGCTCTTCTGCGATCAGCATGACATCCGGCCGCCACCCGTCCAGAAGATGCATGGCGGTTTCGATCGAGTTAACTGCAGCGCCGATCTTTCGGACTTTTCCGGTCTCTTTCAGATCGTGCAGTGCGCGCTGTGCGCTGACCAGATCGCGCGCCGCCGCGTCCGGAAACAGGGTCAGTCCGTGCAGCAGCGCGATGTCGATGAAATGCCGGCCGATCCGGTGCAGGCTTTCCTCAAACGTCGCCATTATCCCCGCCGCTTCATAGGCTGGCGCGGCATAGCCCGGCATGTTCGCAGGCCATCGCGCGCGCAGATGCGCCGTTCCGAAAAGGTCGCACGGAACAATGCGGACCCCGACTTTGGTGCAGAGACAGGCGCGAAACAGGTGGTCTCCCAATGCGGCGCCCAACCGCTGTTCGGACAGGCCGTGGCCATAGAACGGCGCGGTATCAAAGGTCCTGATTCCCGCATCCCAAGCCGCCGAGACAAGGCGCGCGGCCTCATCCGGGGTCTGTCCGACAAGCGCCGTTCCGCCGAAGCCGATCCTGCCTGATACTGTCTCAGTGATCGCCACGTTTGGACCCTCCGGCCAAGCGTCGATCAGAAAACCCTACATGCGGGAAATGATAGATCATTTGATCGAAAACCCGGTGGAATTTTCTGTTTTGCAGCGATGTATTTCCATCCGACCATATGTAACCATATCGTTACTAAAAGCAAAGCGGAGTGTCGCGGTGTCCCCATTCGATACTTTTCGGTCCCGCATGAGCCACCCCGATGTCGCGGCGACTATTCGTCAGGGTGTGATCGGAGAGGGCAGGACGGTGCCCACATCTGAGAGGCCCAAACCGCTGGTCTACGCCGATTATGTCGCATCTGGACGCGCACTGCGGCAGATCGAAGAGATCATGCTGGACGAAGTCCTGCCGTTCTATGCCAACACACATAATGAAAGTTCTTTTGTCGGCGCCTTTATGACCCGGCTGCGCGAAGAGGCGCTTGAAATCATCGCGGCCGCCTTGCTGGTGCCTGAAAGCCACGCGGTTTTGTTCTGCGAAAGCGGCGCAACAGAGGGGCTGAACCGGATTGTTCGGCTTCTCGATATCGAGAGGGTGGCGCGGAACGGCCGTGCGGTTGTTTTGATCGGCCCCTACGAACACCACTCCAACATCCTGCCCTGGCGCGAATCCGGGGCCACGGTAGTTGAGATCGCCGAAGATGCTGGGGGCCGGCCGGATGCAGACGCCATGGAAGCCGCCTTGCGGGCACATGCCGGCGCCGATCTGATCGTCGGGTCGTTTTCGGTGGCCTCAAATGTGACCGGCACGCTCACCGATAGCGAGCGCGTGACCAGGACCCTGAAGCAGCACGGCGCACTGGCCATCTGGGATTACGCCTGCGCGGGGCTTTATGTGCCGATCACTCTGGGTGATGGCGATGCACGCAAGGATGCGATTGTGATCTCGGCCCACAAATTTGTCGGCGGCCCTGGCGCTTCCGGCCTTCTGATCTGCGACCGGTCCCGGAGGCGGGACCGGCACCTTTGTCTCGCCCTGGGCGCATCGCTACAGCGACAGTTTCACTGACCGCGAAAAGGGCGGAACGCCCGATATCCTGGGCGATATCCGGGCCGGGATGGCAATCGCGCTGCGCGATCTGGTGGACGACGGATGGCTGGTGGACAGGCAGGAAAACTTGAGACAAAGGGCCCTGAACTGCTGGTCGACTGTTCCAGGTCTGGACGTGCTGGGGCATGAGCCGGAGAAACGGGCACTGCCGATCTTTTCGCTGGTGTTCCGCGACGGAGAAGGGGAGGCGCTCGACGCCGCTGAGGCCGCGTTGCTGCTAAGCGAACGCTATGGGTTGCAGGTGCGCGGCGGTTGCTCCTGTGCCGGGCCTTACAGGCACCGGTTTCTGGGGATCGACCGGGCCATGTCAGAGCGCTTGGTCGCGCTTCTGGATGCCGGGCTTGCGATTGCCCGTCCGGGCTGGGTGCGTTTCAACCTGTCGCCCTACCTCGACGAGGCCAAGGCGGCTGGATCATCGCCACGATTGCCGAATTTGCCCGTGATCTTGCCAGATCGGACCGGCGACACCTGGCCCGTTCGACGGGTTCGCACACCGCGCCGCAGCCGAGCCGCGTCGCATCGGGCCACAAAGGGTATAGACCCGAATCCTAAAAGTAAGTAACTAGTTAGGTAATAATTCAGCGGAGGACAAAGAAGATGATTTCGACTGGACGGCATATGATCACCCGGCGGCATATAATGTCGGCCATATCCGGTGGCGTGTTTGTTATTGCAGCAAGCCTGAGTCCGCAGATGGCCACGGCGCAGGAGACGGTAAAATTCGGCGTTTCCCTGCCGATCACCGGTGACATGGCGGAATATGGCAGCTTTATCCGCAACGGTATCGAGCTTGCCATAGAGCAGGCCAATGCGGATGGCGGCGTGGACGGCAAGAAGATCGAACTGGTCGTCGAGGACAGCCGCAGCGATCCGCGCGAAGCGGTTCTGGTTGCCGAGCGGTTTGTTGCCAATGACGAGATCCTGCTGGAGATCGGCGACTTTACCTCTTCGGCCTCGATGGCAGCGGCCCCGGTCTACGAGGCGGCGGGTATGGCGCAAATCGCGCCGACAGCCTCGCATCCGGATTACTCGGGCCTTGGCAACAACATGGTCCGCGTCATGGCGATGCAACAGGCCGAGAGCCAGTTCCTTGCCCGTTGGGCGGCGCAGGACATGGGCAAAGCCAAGATCGCCACGATCTATGTGAACAACGACTGGGGTGTTCAGGCCAACGCTGCCTTTGTCGAAGAAGCCAAGGCGCAGGGGGTCGAGGTCCTGACTGAGGAAGGCATCACGCCGGGCGAAAAGGACTTTGCCGCGGTCGTGACCAAAATCAAGAACATGGAGCCGGATGCGGTCTTCATCGCGGCGCAATACGCCGAGATGGGCGCGATCCTTGGCCAGTCCCGGCGCGCGCGTCTGCAAACGCAGTTTTTCAACTCCGGAGCGCCGCAATCGCCCGAACTGCTTGAACTTGCCGGCTCTGCCGCCGAAGGGATCGCGGCTGCGGCGCTCTATTTCGCCGACAATACAGATCCGGTGTCCCGCGCCTTCACCGAAGCCTATGTGGCCAAGCACGATGTCAAGCCGAACCTGTTCGCGGCGCTTGGCTATGATGCCGGGCTTATTGCGGTCACCGGTGCCCGCGCGGCAGGCGGCGAGCGGTCCGCCGTGGCGCCCGCCATATTCAAGCTGAGCGGGTTCCAGGGCGCCACGGGCGGCTTTGACTACACGGTGTCTCGCGATCCGGTGAAGGCCTACGCCCGCACCACTGTCCGCGACGGCGCGTGGGTCATGTTCGACTGACCGAAAGAGGGGCGGGGGAATTTTCCCCGCCCTCGTAGCGAAAAAGGGCGGAGCGATGTTCGAGCAACTCATCAACGGTCTGACGCAGGGCAGCATCTACGCGCTGCTGGCACTGGGCTTTACCATCATCTTCGGCGTGCTGCGCATGGTCACTTTCGCCCATGGCGAGGTCTTCATGGTCGGGGCCTATAGCGGCTTTGTCGTCTTCACGCATCTGCAGGACAGTCTTGTGCTGGCCATTGTCGCGGCGGTCGTGACGACCTTTCTGCTCGGGGCGCTGATGGAAATCGTCGCCTTCCGGCGCCTGCGGGACGCACCGCATTTTTCGTCGCTGCTGGTCACGATTGGCTTTTCGGTAGTGCTGACCCAGCTTGCCCTGCTGATTTTCGGGGCCGAGGTCGAGGCCATCCCGATGCGCCAGATCGAGGGTCTGGCATTTTCGGAAATCCGGATCGGCGAGGTCTATGTCTCTTATCTGCAACTGTCGGTGCTGGGCGTCGCGATCCTGATTATGGCGGCGACCTTCCTGTTCTTCAAATATAGTCGTCTGGGCACCGCAATCCGCGCAACGGCCCAGGATCACGAGGCCGCCATGGCCATGGGGGTCGATGTCAACCGGATATTTACTGTCACCTTCGCCTTCGGGTCGATGATGGGCGGTATCGCGGGTGTGCTGATCGGGTTCTACTACAACCTGTTTTATCCGACGATGGGTGTCATGCTGGGGCTCAAGGCCTTTAGTGCGGCTGTCATCGGCGGGCTGGCCTCGATGCCGGGGGCCATCGTCGCCGGGCTGATGATCGGCGTTGTCGAGGTGTTTTCCGTCGATTTCGTCAACTCCAGCTTCCGCCACCTCATCGCCTTTGTCTTCATGTTTGCCATCCTGCTGATCCGGCCCCAGGGCCTGTTCGGTAGCGGCCAGCTGCGCGGGGCACGGGGGGACTGATGCCGCAGATCGTCAAGGATACGCTCGAGAACAGCCCAATGATCCTGTTTCTCGCCGCACTGGTGATCGCGCCCTTCGTGATCCCCAATCAGTATATCGTACAAATCATGGTATTTATCGGGATCTATGTGATCCTCGCGCAAAGCCTGAACCTGCTGAACGGCTATATCGGCCTGATCGCCATCGGCCATGCAGGCTTTTATGGGATCGGGGCCTATACCTCAGCCAAGTTGACTGTGGACGCCGGGCTGCCCTTCGAGCTGGCCTTTCTTTGCGCCGGGCTTGTGGCCGGGGCATTCGGCTGGGCGCTGGGGCGTCCGACATTGCGGCTCGAAGGGATCTACCTTGCGCTGGCGACGCTTGGCTTCAACCTAATTGTCTGGCTGGTCCTGCTGAATTGGAACAGCTTCACCGGCGGACCTCTGGGGATCAAGGGTATCCCGCGCCCGACCATCTTGGGCTGGGAGGTGGACACGCGGACCGAATACTATTTCTTCATTCTGGCAGTTGTCGTGACCGTCGTCTTTACCATGGCGCGGCTGGTCAATTCGCGCTTTGGACGCGCGCTGGTTGCGATCCGCGAAGATCAGCTGGCCGCCGCGGCGATGGGGGTGGATGTCACCCGCTACAAGGTGCAGGCCTTTGTCATCTCGGCCTTTTATGCCGGGATCGCCGGAGCGTGCTATGCGCATTTCGTCCGCTACATCAGCCCGGACAGTTTCACCATGCTCGAAAGTTTCATACTGCTGGCGATTTTGGCGCTTGGCGGATCGGGCAACATGATCGGGCCGATCGTGGGCGCGGCGATCCTGATTGCCATCCCCGAGTTGTTCCGGGCGGTGGCGGAATATCGGATGCTGCTGTACGGGCTGGTGCTGATCATCATCATGCAGGTCCGCCCGCAGGGGCTCTTTGGCGGCCATCACTACAACCTGCACCTGCGGCTCTTCGATCGCGGGCCTCGCAGAACCTACCGGGGTGATGCCTTCCTGCCGTCGGAGGCCGAACAATGAGCGGTTTTCTGGAAATCGAGCGGCTCGGCAAGGACTATGGCGGCGTGAAGGCCGTGCACGATGTCAGCCTGACCGTCGGCGAAGGCGAGATCGTCAGCCTGATCGGCCCGAACGGGGCGGGCAAGACGACCCTGTTCAACTGCATCACCGGCACCGCGTCGGCCAGCGAAGGGCAGGTCCGCTATCTGGGGCAGGACATCACCCATCTGCCGCCGCACAGGATCGCCGAGGCGGGCATCCGCAGGACGTTCCAGCACATCCGGCTTTTCCGCGAGATGACGGTGATGGAAAACGTACTGGTTGGCGCGCATCTGACGACCAGCAGCGGGATTGCAAGCGGTATCCTTCGTCCGGCTTGGCAAAAAAAGGAAGAACACGCCGCGCGCGCGCGGGTGCTCGAGGTACTGGAACAGTTCGAGGAACGCCTTCTGCCGCGGGTCGATCAGAAGGTGAAGGTTCTGTCCTACGCCAACCAGCGGCGCGTCGAGATCGCGCGCTGTCTGGTCAGTACGCCCAGGCTGATCCTTTTGGACGAGCCGACCGCCGGTATGAACCCGCATGAGACGCAAGGCATTGTGGAGTTGATCTTCCGGTTGCGGGAC
Organism: Ruegeria marina; assembly: GCF_900101475.1. Classification (GTDB taxonomy): domain Bacteria; phylum Pseudomonadota; class Alphaproteobacteria; order Rhodobacterales; family Rhodobacteraceae; genus Ruegeria_B; species Ruegeria_B marina. Next base: position 7,094 of record NZ_FMZV01000040.1, read on the forward strand.
GCGGGCTACACTTTGCTGGTGGTCGAACACAAGATGCGGCTGGTGATGAACGTGTCGGACCGCGTTGTCGTGCTGGATCATGGCGAGAAGATCGCTGAAGGACCACCCGCCGAAGTTACGGAAAACCCTGCCGTTATCGAGGCCTATCTGGGGCAGAGGGAAAATGCTGCAATTGAATGACGTTCACACCTGGTACGGGTCCGTCCACGCCTTGCGCGGGGTGTCGCTGACCGTGGGCGAGGGCGAAATCGTCTCGCTTTTGGGGGGTAACGCCTGTGGCAAATCGACGACGATGAAGACCATTCTGGGCTGGGTGAAGCCCCGTAGCGGCGAGGTTATCTTTGGTGGTCAGCGCATCACCGGAAAACGGCCGCCGCAGATCGTGGATGCCGGGATTGCGCCGGTGCTCGAACGCCGCCGGATGTTTCCGCAACTGACGGTGCGCGAAAACCTCATGATGGGGGCCTGGCGACGGCGTGACACCGCGGGCATAGCCAAAGACATCGACAAGATGGCCGAAATCTTTCCGGTGACGGCCAGTCGCGCGGGGCAGGCGGCTGGAACGCTGTCGGGGGGCGAACAACAGATGGTCGCCATGGCCCGCGCGTTGATGGCCCGGCCAAAACTGCTGATCATGGATGAGCCATCGATGGGGCTTTCGCCGAAATTCGTCCGCACGATTTTCGATCTGATCATCGAACTGAACCGGCGCGAAGGGCTGTCGATCCTCGTGGTCGAGCAGAACGCCAACATGGCGCTGTCGATCGCATCGCGCGGCTATGTGCTCCAGACCGGAGAGGTCGTGATCGCCGACACCGCAGACGCATTGCTAAACAACCCCCAGATGCAAAAGGCCTATCTGGGAATTGCGTGACAAGAGGACAGAGATGAACAGACAAGACCGTTTTCGCGCCGCCGTGGCCGGAGAGCCGCTGGACTGGGTGCCGCGCACATGCTGGGCGCATTACATGACCGAAACCCTGGGCGGCGCCGAACATGCCCGCCGCCATATCGTCTATCAGGACGAATACGACTGGGACATCCTTAAGGTGGTGAACGATTTTCACTACCCGTTCCCGGAGAACGTCGAGACGATACGCGGCCCCGCTGACATGGAACGGTTCCGGCGCGCGGATATGTCTGAGTATCTTTTTGCAGAGGAACTGGATTGCCTGCGCATTCTGCGCGCGCATTACGGCCCCGACCTTCCGATCGTCTTCACGACCTTCGATCCGTGGCGTCAGATCGTGCGGCGCGCGGGCATGGCCTCGATCCCGGTGCTCAAGGCCCATCGCGAGGAAACGCTGCGGATGCTTCGGGCGGTCGGGGACAGCATGTGCACCTTCATGGGCGCTCTGCGCGACGCGGGCTGCGACGGTATCTTCTTCAGCGTGAACAGCGGCAACCAGCCCGGCTCGCCACTTTATGCCGATGACGAGACCTATGCGACCTTCATGCGCGACTTCGAGATTGAAATGCTCGAGGCGATGGAAGGCATGGTGCGTTTCATTCACGTGCATGGCGCGCCGGTGTCGCTCGAACGCTTTACTGACTACCCGGTGGACGTCTTCAGCGTGTCGGACTGGCTGAAAGGCAACCCGACGCTTGCCGAGCTGCGGGACGCGACGGGCAAGGCCGTGATCGGCGGCATCGACGAAAGCCGCATCGCCGATATGACACCCGACGAACTGCGCGCCCAGATCGCCGATACGCTGGCCAGTCACGACCGCGGTCTGATCCTGTCTCCGGGATGCACGATTCCTATCTGGACACCGGCGCATCTGCTCCGCATTCTGGCGGATACGGGCGCCTGACAGCAGATGGACGACATCGACAGGCGCATTCTGTACGAACTCAAGAAAGACGCGACGCTGTCACGGGATTGGGCAAAACCTGGGGTCAGGCTGCGGCCCTGCGGTATGCGCTGGTCAACCTTCCATCGAGAACGGCCGCCCTCACGATGGCAACGTGATGGGCGCCTTTGGGTGACCATCTCATACGTCGGTGTTTTCCCATCCGTGTGTTGCCGATGTCGTCTACGCAGCCTTCTGCACGGGACGAAGAGATCGGCAGACCCTTGCGGTATCGCCAGCCGTAGTCGGTCAGGCCATCGATATTGTTTGCCAGATAGGTATGGAGTTCCCGGCAACGTGCTTGGACGCGGGCAACTGGGTCACGCGCTTCAAGATCCTCTTTGCAGAGCCGTTCGCAATCGGTCAGCAGCCATCGAAGGTCCGTGGTGGCTGCTCGAACTTTTCCATTCCATAGATACCATCGCAATCTTTCTGCGGGGCGTTCGAACAGCACAGGGAGGCCCGAGAATTTCCTGGCTTGCACCAGCCCTT
>NZ_FMZV01000029.1 GCF_900101475.1 Ruegeria marina
CGGCGGGATCAGCCGCACGTCATGCCCAAGCGCCGCAATCTCCCGCGCCCAGAAATGAGAGGTCGGGCAGGATTCCATGCCGATCAGGCAGGGCTTCAGTCGGCCGAGGACATCAAGCAGAGCGGCCCTTCGCACCTTCCTCTGCAAGACAACAGCGCCAGCCTCGTCAACGCCATGAAGCTGAAAGACGGACTTGGCCAGATCAATCCCGAGTGTTGTAATCTCCATGTGGTCGGCTCCTTCCTTTGTTGGCTGTCACACAGTACCAACTTGGCACAATGCGATGCCGTCGGGGTGGAGCCGTCCACACCATCAGACAGCTTCTAACAGGTCTCAGTTTCCCACGAACCGCAGGAACTTAAGCGACGCAAAGCTGACGCCAATCGGCGAGAGCAGCGGAGAGGTTCAACTTGAAATTCTGTCGGCTGCTGAGGCTGCGCTCCGAGTTGAAATGGTTGAAGACCGAGGCGTGGACGGAAGCAAATTTCTGCAGGCTTCACATGCGCCGAAAGCGTTGCATGGCCCGCTCCCGTCGTCGGAATGGCAGGTGCGAGTTCTCAGCCCTGTTGTTCAGCCAGCGACCCGTTTGCTGCCTGTGGGCATTGCCGATGTCTTTCATCGCCGCACCGTAGGATCTCAGCCGGTCAGTCACCAGGACATCAGGTCGACCGTGGCGCTTCATTGATTTTCTGAGAAATTTCAATGCGGCCTTCTTGTCCCTAGTCTTCGTGACGTAGCTTTCCAGGACCTCACCTTCGTGGTCGACGGCCCGCCAAAGGTAGTGCCTTTCTCCATTGATCTTCACGAACATCTCATCCAAATGCCACCGCCACTGCGGCCAGGACCGAAACCGCTCAGCGCGTTTCTTGCGGATCTCGGACGCAAACATCGGACCAAACCTTTGCCACCAGAACCGGATCGTTTCGTGGCTGACATCGATGCCGCGCTCATGAAGCAGATCCTCGACGTTGCGCAGTGAAAGGGAAAATCTGACGTACTTCATCACCGCCAGACGGATGATCTCTGGGCTGCTGTGGAAGTATTTGAAAGGATCACCTTTCGGCATGCTGACAGGCTACGAAACCGCCCTGCCCGTCTCAACCGGATTCCTTCTGACACCGCCACGGTGCCGGGTGGCGCCGCGTCGGCCCGCGTTGGAAATCCTCCCAAGGTGGAAGGCCCGGTGGCCAGGCGCTGTCTATGGGGAAAGTAGGCTGAGGTTTCCAGCGACGGTGGAGCGTGACTGACGGCTCGAAGGATGTCGACGGTCTCCAAGGGCGTCTTGATCTGCGGTTGTGATGATATTCGGCCTCTTGCGGCGCATTTGATCGGCGGTTTTCGGGCCACCTGCGACTCGATTAAGGCTGCCCGTTTGAAAAATTTTTGCAAAGAAGAACATCTAATGCACCCATGAGGTGAGGGTCACCTCATGGGCGCAGTCGGTCGGCAATGGCCTGCACTGCCGTCACATATGTCCACGATGTCGTCATCGGCTGTGGCGCAGAGGTGATCGCCCACCATCGGCGGTCATACGAGAAGGCGAACATGGTCTTCGATCCGATCCACTTCCTGCCGCTGCTGGAGCAGAAGGTCGGTGCTCTTGACCAGGCTGCCCCGCTTCAGGACTGGGATCTACCTGGGGAGTTTGAGCGAGCGTTACGAACACCTCCCGCGTCCGGCGCTTCTTCTCCCGGACATAGTCGGTGACGATGGTAATCCCGCCGCTGAACCCGTGCTCGTCCTTTGCCTGACAGGCGATTTGCGCCGCAAATCTGCCGAGAGGGGCGCAACCGCTCGAAAATACGCTTCGCCGTGTGCCGCTGCTTCTTCAGCCGGCGTTTGTCGTCCTCCAGGATCTGGTCAATGATCGGAATGAAGGTATCGAGCTTCGGCCGCACTGGGGGCTTCGACCGGCGATACCCTGGCGGCACCGAATGCATCAGGATCTTCGCCACCGTCTTGCGGTCAATGTTGAACAGTCGCGCCGCTGCGCTCTTGCTCATTCCTTCGACATGGCACGCCAAGCGCACCCGGTTGTAAAGCTCCACAGCATACATCTCCCTGCCTTCAGCTCGTTGCCTCAGGCACAAGATGCGGAATTATACTCCGCAACGGTCAGATCATCCGACCGATTCCGCTGTCCAGTTTGTTTCCGGGATTCACACATCGCCGCACTGTCGGATGGGAGCTTATCAGTCACCAAGACATGAAGCCGACCATGGCATTTCAATGAAGCCGATCTGCGCGTTTCTTGCGGATCTCCGACGCGAACATCGGCCCGAACCTTTGCTACCAGGACCGGACTGTTTCGTGGCTGACATCGACGCCGCGCTCGTGCAGCAATTTCACGACGTTCCGCAGTTAAAGCAGGAAGCGCACGCAGATCATGACCGCCAGACGGATGACTGCCGGGCTGCTTGAATGGATCACGTTCGGTCATACCCAAAGGCTACGAGACCACCCTGCCCGCCTCAACCCGAGCTCTTCTGACAAGCCCTTCAGAATGTCCGGCGTCGGGGCTCATTCGGCATTCACGCTGATATCCATTTCGCTCCGGTTCCTGGTGAAGGGCTTCTTGTCGACCGCCTGCGCGTAAGCTCCCGCCTTGGATGTCGAAAGCCCGGCGGCAACCAGCGCCTCGACCATACCGACGGCGCAGGAGACACCGTCTATCACGGGAATCCCAAATTCGTCGGACAGCATCTGCATGAGATCGGCCATGCCGGCGCAGCCAAGCACGATCGCCTCGGCCTTGTCCTGCGTGATGGCCGCCGCGATTTCGGCCCGGATCTGGTCGAGGCAGGCGGGGTCGCCCTCTTCCAGTTTCAGAACCGGGATATCCGTCGCCCGGACGCTCGCGCATTTCGCTTCGAGCCCGTAACGCTTGAGGTTGTCCGAGATGCCCGCCACCGAACGGCTGAGAGTCGTCACCACCGAGAAGCGATGCGCCACCATGGCCGCCGCATGATAGCCCGCCTCGCCAATGCCGATCACCGGCACGTCGAGCAGGCAACGCATCGCATCAAGCCCGGTATCGTCGAAACAGGCGATGATGACGGCATCGACATCGCGGTGGCGTGCCGCCTCTTCCAGCAGGCCGGGCAGGCACATGGCGACGTCGTAGAACCCCTCGATACTGTAGGGACCGTTCGCTGGGTTGGTCGCGATGATCTTGGTATCGGGGCGCGCCACGCGGCGGGCCGCAACCGCTGCCTTTTCCGTCATCGACGCGGTGGTATTGGGATTGATCATCAGGAGTTTCATGGCCCTCTCCTACACTTCGCCGCCAAGGTAGGCGGCCTTGATCCGGTCGTCGTGCAGCAATTCCCTGGAGTTCCCCTCGATCACCACATTGCCGGTGCTGAGCGCGTAGGCCCGGTTCGAGATCGACAGCGCCATGCGGGAGTTCTGCTCGACCAGCAGCACCGACACCCCTTCGTCGCGGTTGATCGCCACGATCGAGCGCGCGATGTCCTGCACCAGCTTTGGCGCGATCCCGAGCGAGGGTTCGTCCAGCAGCAAGAGGCGAGGTTTTGCCATCAGGGCGCGGCCGATCACCATCATCTGCTGCTCTCCGCCCGAAAGCGTTCCCGCCGATTGCTTGTATCGCTCTTTGAGGCGTGGAAACCGCTCCAGCACGTTGTCGAGCGTATCCTGAACGCCCGAGTCCTTGGCCCGCGTAAAGGCCCCCATCAGGAGGTTGTCCTTGACGCTCATGTAGGGGAAAACGCGCCGGCCCTCGGGCACCATGGCAATACCACCGGCGACGATATCTGCAGGGTTGGTGCCGTCGATCCGCCGGCCTTCGAACTCCACGCTGCCCGAGCGCGGCTTCGCGAGACCCGTGATCGCCCGCAGGATAGAGCTCTTGCCAGCACCGTTGGCCCCGATCAGGGCCACGGTTTCCCCTTTCTCGAGGCTGATAGACACCCCTTTCAGGGCATAGACGTGATCGTAGTAGAGTTCGACATCCTTGAATTCCAGCATCTTGCTCATGGCTCAGATCCCTATCTCATCGTCGGCACTGCCCAGATAGGCCTCGATCACACGTTCGTCGCTCTGGATTTCCGATGGCGTTCCCTCGGCAATCTTCTCGCCGAAATTGAGCACCACGATCCGGTCCGAGATTTTCATGACCGCTGGCATGTCATGTTCGACCAGCAGCACCGTGACCTCGCGTTCGTCGCGCACCTTTCGAACCAGATCGACCATCTTCATGGTCTCGTCATGGTTCATGCCCGCGAAAGGCTCGTCCAGAAGCAGCACCTTGGGGTCCGTTGCCAGCCCGATGGCGATGCCCAGGGCGCGCAGGTTGCCTTGCGGCAGGTTCGACGCCTGTTCATTCGCGATCTCGGTCATGCCGAGGAAATCGATCAGGTCGTCGGCGTAGTTGCCGAAGCTCTCGACGTCCTCGTGCGCGGTTTTCGTGCCCCAAAAGTAGCCTGCGAGCGAAGCCTTGGCGCGCAGGTGCTGGGCGACGATGATGCTTTCACGTACCGTCATCGACTTGAAGATCGTGGTTTCCTGGAATGTCCGCACGATCCCCTTGCGCGCCACCACATGCGGCTTGAGGTTCGAGATGCGCTCGCCCTTGTAGAGTACCTCGCCACTTGTGGTGGGCAAGAAGGACGAGATCATCTTGAACAGCGTCGACTTGCCTGCGCCGTTGGGCCCGATCACCGACAGGATCTCGTTGTCATGGACATCGAAGGTGATGTCGTTGTTTGCGGTCAGGCCGCCGAATTTCTTGGTGACGTGCCGGACTTCGAGTAGAGCGCTCATTTACCCGACCCTCCCTTCTTCGGCAGCCGCAGGCTCAACAGGCCATTGGGCAGGAACAGCATCAGGATGATCAGCAGGCTGGAATAGACCAGCATCTGGTACTTGCCGAGTTCGAACAGCAGGTCCCATCCGAAGTAGAGCACCAATGTGCCGAGCATCGGACCGAAGACATAGCCCAGCCCCCCGAGGAAGCAGTTCAGCATGAAGTTCACACTGTCGGCGACCTGGAAGCTGGACGGGTAGACCGATTGCGCGATCGAGCCGAACATCGCCCCGCCAATGCCGCCGAAGAAGGACGAGATCGCGAAGATCAGGATTCGGATGTAAGAGATGTTGACCCCGATGGAGCTGGCCAATTCCTCGTTTTGCTGCATGGAGCGGCAGAGATGCCCAAGGCGGGAATTCACGATTCGGTAGAGCGCGGCATAGGTCAGGAACATCAGGACAGCGGTAGTAAAGTAGAAGGCTTGCCGGGGGTTTTCGAGCGTCGAGAAATCGGGGATCAGCGTGATCCCGAGGATCGACAACTCACCCGGCAGCGGGATCGAGGTGATGCCCTTCGCCCCGTTGGTGATCGGCAGCGCCAGGGCGGTCAGGGTGAAGACCTGCGTGAGCACCAGCGTGATCATCGCGAAATAGACGCCGCGCAGCCGCAGGATCGGCAGGCCGATCAGCACGGCGACGAAAGCCGCAAAGAGGCCCGCTATGGGCAGCGACAGCCAGAACGACATGCCCGCCTTGGTCACGAGGATCGCTGAGACATAGGCGCCGAGCAGCGCGAATGCCCCCTGGCCAATATTGATCCGCCCGATGTAGAAGGTGAGCCATACCCCAGCGCTGGCGATGGCCAGTAGACCGACCGAGGTCAGGGTGAAGAACAGATCGGTGCGGCCCGACGCGGCGATGATCATCGGCACGATGACAAAGACACCGAGAAAGAAGGCCGCAAGGCCGATCCACTGCAAAGAAGTCAGTTTCAACATCTCATCATCCCCAGGGTTTGCCCATCAGCCCCTGCGGGCGGATGGCCAGGAAGATCATCAGCGACACGAAGATCATCAGGTAGGTGATGTCGCCATATTGCGAGAGAACGGCCAGACCGATGGCCTCGAGAAATCCAAGGATGATGCCGCCGGCAATCGCGCCCGAGATCACGCCCGCGCCGCCGATCATCACCATCATGAATGCCTTGATCGAGGTCGGCCCGCCCATTCCGAGGTTCACCCCAGTGATCGTGACCAGAAGCCCGCCGACCAAACCGGCCAGCATGGCGCCGAGGGCGAAACCGATCATCGAGTAGCGGTCGACGTTGACGCCCATCAACTGGGCAGCGGTTCGATCCTGGGCGAGTGCGCGCAGTGCCCGGCCGGTCTTGGAATATTGCATGAACAGAATGAAGGACACGATCGACAGGATCGCCAGGACGCAGATCAGGATACGGTCATAGGGCATGATCAGCCGGAAATCCCAGTTGAAGACGCCGTTGACGATCTTGGGAACACCACGCTGCTTTTCCCCGAACAGCAGCAGGATCACCGCGTCGAAAAAGAAGGCGAGGCCGGCAGCGAGCAGCATGGTGCTTTCGTCGCGCGAGGATCGCCGGATCACCGGCGCGAAGAGAAACCTCTCGATCAGCGCGCCAAGGATGAACAGGGTCACGCAGGACATCACGAGGCCGGCCACGAAGGGAAAGCCGAGCTGCCCGTAAAAGGTGTAGGTGACGAAACCGCCCAGGACATACATCTGCCCGTGGGCGAAATTGAGCACGTTCATGAGCGCAAAAATAAGGGTGAGCCCCAGGGCGATCATCGCATATTGCGCGCCCAGATAGACTCCGTTTGCCAGAATCTGTTCCATACCGTCCCCGCCGGTTTTTTGGTGGCTCCGGGCCCCGCGAAGGGCCCGGAGATCAGGATGGTCCGGCCAAGATCACCCCCCGGCCGGACGGGAGGAGTTCGGTCAGTCTACTTCGGCAACGAACAGGGTCTCGAACGCGCCGTCCTGATAGACATTCACCACCAGAGGCACGGCGACCTGACGCTTCTGACCGAAGGAGGTCGATCCCACGTAGCGCAGCTTCGCGTCACCGACCATGTAGGGGTTCGGCGCCTCGAAGCCGTCCATGGTGGCCTGGAAGGCGTTGACATCGTCGATGGCCGCCGGGTTCGCCTTGAGCGTTTCGAGGATGTATTCAAGCGCGTAGACCTTGGTGTTGGATTCGTCGTTGTATTCGCCGAACATGTCGGTGTAGCGCTTCACGAACTCGCGCATTGCGTCCGACGCCAGCTCGGGCGTGGAGGCGCCACCGACCGAGATGAAGCCGTTGGCCAGGTCGCCGGCACCTTCCTGCAGCACCTGCGCATCCTGCGCGGTCTCGGTCGAGATCAGTCCCTGGTATCCCAGTTCACGGGCCGACCGGATCAGCTGCGGCGCGTTGGCGGGCGAAACACCGGACAGAACCAGCAGATCGGGCCGGGTCCGCAACACAGGCGTGAGCACGGGGGTGAAGTCGGTCGTGTCCACCTGGTAGGTGACATTGTCCGAGACAACTTCCAACCCAAGCTCCTTGGCCGCGGCGACACCGCCATCCCTCTGGCTGAGCGGATCGGATTCGTTGGCGGCGATGAAGGCGACGGTTTTGACACCTTTGTTTTCCATCAGATATTTGTAGATGGCCGGGCCGGACTGGTAGTTTGCGACCATCCCCAGAACCGCATTCGAGGCCGGGGCGGTGTAGAGCTCTTTTGGGAAGGCGTAGGGGAAATACATGATCCCGTTCGCCTCGGCCACCGGACGCACGGCGGCGGCGCCATCGTCCACGTTCGGGCCGACGACGTAGTGGATGCCCTCCTGGGCCATTTTCTCCATGCCGGCGATGGCGCGCTTGGGGTCCTTCTGGTCGTCGAAGGACACGATCTCGATGTCATAGGTCGTATCGCCGATGGTGTATCCGCCGGTCTCGTTGATCCAGGCAGCGCGGGTTTCCATCGATCGCTGGTTGGAAATGCCCCAGGCCGCAGCCGGGCCGCTCGTCACACCGACGAATCCGATCTTCAGAACCGGGTTTTCAGCCCAGGCGCCGCCGGCGGCAAATGCGGACAAGGCAACTGCCGCCACCGCGGACTTCAGAACAACTCTGCGCTTCATGATATTCTCCTCCGTTGAACTTCACCCGACGTGTTTTGGCCGGATCGTGCAGGCCATCCTCCATGGCGCGCTATCGACAGCAAAGGATTGTTAACAATCTGTGTCAACAAAAAATTTATTTATCGTTAGCAAGACTTAGGTTTTCGTCAAAACGACATGCTGGTACTCTCGCCGGAAAGCTGCGCCAATGCTTGCAAAGTTCGGAGGTTAAGACGTTGTCAATTCAGCAAATCCATGATCCGGATTCGTCTCTGGGCGACGAGCACAAGATCGTGGACAGGATCTATAACGCGGTCATGCAGCAGAACCTGCCCCCAATGACGAAGTTGAGCGAATCGACCATCTGCGAAAGCTTCGGGGTTGGTCGCATGAAGGCGCGCCGCGCTTTGCTGTTGCTGGCGAGTCAGGGAATTGTGGAACTTCGCTCCAACCGCGGGGCATTCGTCGCCAGCCCGACCAAGAGCGATGCGGACGAGGTTTTCGAAGCACGGATCCATATCGAACCGAGCTTGACCGCGCAGGTCGCCAAGCGGATCGATGCGCGGGGCCTGAAGGCCCTGACCAAGCATATCAACAAAGAAAAGGCGGCGCGCCGATCCGGGGACCGCCAGGAGATTATCCGGCTCTCGGGCGAATTCCACGTCCTCGTTGCGACCGTTTCCGGGAACGGATTCCTGGCTCGAACTCTGCGTGAACTGGTCACGCGGACATCCCTTATCGTTGCGATGTTCGGATCGGGCAAAGCGTCCTGTTGCCGCGACGACGAACATGAACAAATTCTCGAAGCCATCAAGAATCGCGATGCCGGTCGCGCTTCGGATCTCGCTCGAGAGCATCTCGAACACATTCAACTGGATCTCGACTTTTCTCAAACCCACCAACCCGAACCGGACCTGGTCAGCTTGCTGAAGGCGAGATAGGCTCTTTCGCTGGTATGCAGGCACGAGGCGCTGCAATCAGGCCGACGCGTCCCGACAAGCGTCTGACCTGAACCTGACCTGCCCGCTCCGAGACTCCCGCGCTCATATCGAGAGACGCCTGGTCCGGATTTCACCTTCCTTATCCTTGATTTGGGCGAGAGAGGTCGGACGCGGAGGCTCAGCAAACGGGGTAAGTGCTGCCGAATATCGCGTGGACTGGAGGATGACCGATCGTCCGGTCTGGATACTGGGCGACGAGCCGGTCGAATTGAAACTGAGCTCTTGTCCGAAACGCTTCATGATCGACCCCGGGAATGGCCCCGTCTTCCATGACAAACCGCCCGTCGATGACGACCGTGCGTACGTCCCGCCCACATCCGCTCAGGACAATCGTCTGGATCGGGTCGATGATCTGGCCCATGGCCGGGTCGTCCAGCGCGATCACCACGAGGTCGGCCCGCGCACCGCGCGCGAGGCGACCGAGATCGCTTCGCCCAAGAGCCGTGGCCCCACCGAGTGTCGCGGCATCGTACAGGTCGCCCGCTCTGACGGCATCCGGCTTGCCTTCCGCGATGCGTGCGGTCAGCAGGCCAATCTGCATGTTCTGAATCATGTCGGGCGGGTGCGTGTCCGTGCCCATCACGATGGTCATGCCCGCATTGCGGAACGCCCCGAAGGACTTGTGTGGATGGCTCCTGCATAGCAAGACATTTTTTGAGCTGATTTGAGTGCTTGTCAGATGCAGTCGTGTGTCCGGCCTGTTTGCGCAGCGCACACGGCTGCTGGCCCTGATGGTTTCCGCTGGCCAAGTCCCAAACCGCAATACGGACAACTTGGTGTCCCTGACATTCGACGGGGTGTCTTGGTTGGCGGGCTGACATGGCTCCATCATCTCAATGGTCTTGCGTCTCTTGTGCCTCCTCTTGTCCCTTATGCCGCATGGGGTTAGTATCGCTCGTTTCGTGTCAGTACGGCCCAGACGATCCGTGCGGTTTTGTTGGCCATGGCCACGGTTGCTAACCTTGGAGCCTTTCGCTCCAACAGGGCGATTGCCCATGGATCTGCGCGGTCCGGATTATCCTTCATGTGTCTCAGTCGTGCCGTCATGCCTGCCACCAATAGGCGTCTGACGTATCTGTCTCCCATTTTTGAGATGCGCCCGAGGCGTTCCTTGCCACCGCTGGATCGATTGATAGGTGTCAACCCCAGCCAGGCAGCAAACTCTCGTCCATTGCGGAACTGGTGCCCGTCGCCCGCGGTCGCTACAATCGCCGAGGCGGTTACCGGGCCAACACCGGGAATGGTTCGCAATAGCATGACCTGGCGGTCTCTTCGACCTTCAAGCAGGATGCGTTTGTCGTACCAGAGAATGCGCAAGTGCAGAGCGACCATCTGGTTACACAGGTTCGTCAACACATCGATGGCGACATCGGGAATGCTCGGGAGGGCTCCGTCCAACACCCCCTTTGCAAACTTCACGGCGCGACCTATTCCCGGAGCGATCACGATCCCGAACTCGCCCAACAGTCCGCGTAACATGTTGCTGAGCTGGGTCCGCTGCCGCACGACCATGTCTCGGGCGCGGTGGAGGAACAGGACACCTTGCTGTTCCTCGGTCTTGATCGCGACAAAGCGCATCGTCGGACACGTTACGGCCTCACAGATCGCCTCTGCATCGATCGCGTCAGACTTTCCACGTTTGACATAGGCTTTGACGTACATGGCCGGCATAAGCCGGACTTCATGGCCCAGCTTCTGGAACTGACGCGCCCAATGGTGGCTTGATCCGCAAGCCTCCATCCCAATCAGACAGGGCTCAAGGTTCTTGAAGAAGTCCAACAGCTGTGCGCGCCTGCGTGACTTATTGAACGCGACGGTTCCGTCCGCTGAGATCCCGTGCACCTGAAAGATGTTCTTGGCCAGATCTAGGCCGACTGTTGTAACCTGCATTGGGTGGCTCCTTTCCTAGCAGTGATAGACAACTGCAGTATGGCGCATTGCGACGCCGGGGGAGCAGGAGCCATCCACCCCATCCGCAATGCGGCGCCGCCGCGGGCCATCACCAGCGGGCAATGCGCCAGCACGGCGCCGCTATCGGCCAGGATTTGAAGGTCGGGCGCCTTATGGTCGATCCCATTGCACCCCGAAATATGGGTCAGATGCGGCAGGATCGTCCGGGCGGTGAAGAAGTCCAGTTCGCGCAGCCATTCGGGCGGTGTCATCCCGCGCAGGCGCAGCACCGATTGGTACTCGAAGGCCGACTGGCAGCAATGCAGGCGTACCGGTAGTCAAGGTCCCGCCCGACATCCGCCGTGCGGCGCAGAAGGTCGGCGGTGCAGGTCTCGATCCGGTCGGGGGCCAGCATGGTGCGGATGAGACCACCGGCGCGGCCCTCGAATGTGCGGGCGAAGCTCTGCGCCAGATCCAATCCGTCGCAACCTCGCTCCTCGTCGAAGTGAAAGGCTATCTCGCCCGTATCACAGACAAAGGTGTTGCCGCTACGATAGGCCGGGCCGAGGTAGACCCGCAGCCCGAGGTCCGCTGCCGCCTCGGCGGCTCCTTCGAATTCGTTCCAAGTCTCTCCCCATTCGCGGTAGAAGAGCGAGGCGATGGGCAGTGCCGTGGTGATGCCGTTGCGGATGAGCCGGGTGAAGGCGTAGCGTTTCTGTCAGCGCAGTTCTTCCGGAGAGTACATCTCGCGCGGACCCGCCTGCATATAGCTGTCCGGCCAGACGCGTCCCTTGCGCCAGCCCGGCTGGTTGTCGAGCGCCAGGACGGTGGTGTCGAGATCGCCAAGCGCGTCGAGATCGATGAAACCGGGCCCGATCAGCGCGGGGCCGTAGTCGAGCCGCCGAGCAACATCGCCGTCGAAGCCGCGCCCTACAAAAAGAATTTCGCCATCCTCGAAGACGATCTCGCAGCGCGGCAGCAAAACGTGGCCGTCCTCCCGGTGGCCGAACACCCAGTCCGCCGTCATCAGTACGGGGCCGGCCTGCCGTCCGCCGGATGTCATGGGGCATCGCGGAGGGCGCAGCCATTCTCTGCGACGATCCGCCCCCCCTTCAGCACGAGTTTGCGTGGAGGATGGGTGACGACCGCATGTGCCGGTGTCTCGGCCCCAACGAGCACCAGATCGGCCCGGCAGCCTTCGGTCAGGCCATAGTTTTCCAGGTTCATGACCTCCGCCCCGCCATACGTACAGCACCAGAGCGCATGTTCGACATCCTCGTCGCGTCGGAAGTTGTTGCGCAGGCCAAGGTGCATCGCGCGCTCCAGCATGTCCGCGTTGCCATAGGGGCCCCAGCAGTCGCGTATCCCGTCCGAGCCCGCGCAAAGCGTCACGCCCGCCGCCCGCAGATCATCCGCCAGCGGGACCGGGCGGAAGGGGGTGGCGACGGTGGCGATGTGGATATGTGCCTCCGCCAGATCGTCGATGAGCGACAGCGCGCGCGCGCGGTCGGGCATGCCGAGACAGAAGGCATGGCTGATCGTGACACGCCCCTGCATTGCATGGGCGCGGCAGCGCTCGGTGATCAGTTCGATGGAAAAGGCACCCAGTTCCCCCGGTTCGTGCAGGTGGATGTCGACGGGTTTGCCATACCGCTCGGCCAATTCGAAGACCATATCGAGATGGCCCTTCGGGTCGCGGTCCATGCTGCAGGGATCAAGGCCGCCGACCACATCCGCGCCGTCTCGGAGTGCCTGATCCATCAGTTCCAGCGTCCCAGGGCGGACCAGCAGGCCTGACTGCGGAAAGGCGACGATCTGGATGTCGATGAGCCCGGCCAGCGCCTCGCGGGTGCGCGATACGCCCTCGAAGCCCTCCATCCCGCAGTCGGTATCCATGTCCACGTGACTGCGGATCGCGGTAGAGCCATGGCCCAGCGACAAGAGCGCCTGCCGCATGGATTGCCGGTGCGGGTCAATGTCCCATTCGCGGCGAAGGTGGCGTTCGGTGTCGATCTTGTCCTTGAGGGTCGGACCCGCCTGATGCGGGCGCCAGCCCATGCCCAGCAGGGTCTTGTCGAGATGCGTATGCGCCTCGACCAGCCCCGGCAGCAGGATCGCGTTCTCGCCGTCGATGCTCTGCGCGCCGGGCGCGGCGTGCTGGTCAGCAGCGATGCGGGCGATATGGCCGTCTCGGATCAGGACATCGACGGTTTCGCCCCCCTGGGGCCGGACGTTGCGGAGAAGCAGGGTTTCCTTGGCCATACCCAGCCCCTCAGCGCCTGGGCCGGTCGGCCAGATCGGCGCTTTCGGTCAGCACGAACTGGCGGTCGGCGACGATATAATTGTCGGCGTGCAGGCGGGCGATGGGCTGATAGGCCTCGGGCAGGACATAGTGGCCGTCCGCGTCGAGGCACGTGTCGCGGACATGCATCTGCACCACTTCGCCCAGAACGATGACGCGGTTGGGATATTCGATCAACTGCTCCACCCGGCATTCCATCGACGCCGGTGCCTCGGCCACGCGGGGCGGAGCGATCTTGAGCGAGCGCGCATGGCTCAGCCCCGTTAGCGTGATCTCGTCCTCGTCCTCGGCAAAGGGGTGGCCGCAATCCACCATCTGCTGCGCCAGCCCCATGTCGCAGAGGTTCACGACGAATTCGCCGCTGCGGCGGATGTTGCGGATAGTGTCCTTTTCGGTGCCGTCGGGCCGTTTCTGGATGCCGAGGATGACGATGGGCGGGTCCTGCGAGAAGACGTTGAAAAAGCTCATCGGGGCCGCATTGGCGATCCCGCTTTCGCTGCGTGTCGTCACCAGCGCGATGGGCCGGGGGGCCACGAAACTGCACAGCAGGCGGTAGCGGTCGCGCGGAGGCAGGGCTTCGAAATCAAACTCCATCGCGGGTCTCCTCACTAGATTTCAACAGGATGTTCACCCTGCCTCGCGCAGATGACAGGCGACCATTCCGCCGTTGCCGGCCTGTTTCAGCGGCGGCTCGCTCTCCGAGCAGCGCGGCTCCGCAATCGGACAGCGCGAGGCGAAACGGCAACCCTTGGGCAGGTTCAGAGGATCGGGCGGATCGCCGGGGATCAGGATGCGCCGGGTTTCCTCGCGCCGCTTGGCATCGACGGAAGGAACAGCGGAGAGAAGCGCCTCGGTATAAGGATGTTGCGGATTGGAAAAGAGGGCGATGCGGTCGGCGTGTTCCACGATCTTGCCCATGTACATGACCGCCACGCTGTCGCACATGTGCTGGACCACGCCGAGGTCATGGCTGATGAAAAGATACGTCAGCCCGAAATCCGCCTGCAACCTGCGCAGCAGGTTCAGGATCTGTGCCTGCACGGCAACGTCGAGCGCGCTGACAGGCTCGTCGCAGATGATCACTTCGGGCCGGGTAGAAAGCGCCCGCGCGATGCCGATACGCTGGCGCTGGCCGCCGGAGAACTGGTGCGGGAAAAGTCGCTTCTGCTCTGGCCGCAGGCCCACGGCGGCAAAAAGCTCGTCCACGATGGCGGCCTTTTCCGAGGCACTCTTGCCGGTCAGGCTGTCGAGCGGCTCGCGCACTATGTCCTCGGCGCGCTGGCGCGGGTTGAGCGAGGAATAGGGATCCTGAAAGATCACCTGCACCTTCCGGCGCATTGCCTTGAGCTGCTCCTGCTGCAACGGCAGGATGTCCTTGCCCTCCAGCCGGACCTGGCCTGTCGTTTCGCCCGTGACCAGCCGCGCTATGGCCAGCGCCGCCGTTGTCTTGCCCGAGCCGCTTTCGCCCACGATGGCCAGCGTCTCGCCCTTGCGGACGGTGAAATTCACGCTGTCCACGGCGGTCAGGTAGGTCTTGCCCCCCCACCCCGCGCCCTTCTTGCGGACGGGAAAGCGGACCGAGAGGTTTTCGATTTCCAGAAGTTCGGTCATCAGACTTCCTCCGCGCGCCAGCAGGCCGCTTTTTGACCGTTTGCGAAAACGGCCTCGGGGGGACGCTTGCGCAGGCATTTGTCCACCACCATGTTGCAGCGCTCCGCAAAGAGGCATTTGTTCTGACCGAATTCGCCCAGTCCCGGCACGATGCCGGGGATTTCGGTGAGCTCTTCGCGTTCGAACGTCGGATCGGCCATGATGTGCGGCACACAGGAGATCAGACCCTTGGTATAGGGGTGCCGCGCGTGTTCGATGATTTGCTGGACCGGCCCGACTTCGGCCTTGCGCCCGGCATACATGACGATCATCCGCTCGGCCATTTCCGCCACCGCGCCCATGTCGTGGGTGATCATGATGATCGAGGTACCGAATTCCTTGCGCAAATCGCGCAGCAGATCGAAGATTTGTGCCTGCACAGTGACGTCGAGGGCGGTCGTCGGCTCGTCCGCGATCAGGATTTTCGGTTTGCAGGCAAGCGCGATGGCGATCATCACGCGCTGGCGCTGGCCGCCCGACATCTGGAAGGGATAGTCGTTGACCCGGCCCTTGGGGTTGGGGATGCGGACCGCGTCCAGCAGCTCGATGGCGGCGTTGTGGGCCGCCGTCTTGCCCAGCTTCTCATGCTCACGCAACACCTCGGCGATCTGTTCGCCGACGGTGTAGACCGGGTTGAGCGACGTCATCGGCTCCTGGAAGATCATCGAGATTTCGTTGCCGCGCAGGTCGCGCAGGCGCTTCTCGCTGGCTTTGGTCAGATCCTCGCCGTCAAAGATGATCCGGCCCGAGGCGATGCGCCCGATCCGGTCAGGCAAGAGCCCCATGATCGCGAGCGCGGTCATCGACTTGCCGCAGCCACTTTCGCCGACGAAGGAAATGTTTTCGCCATGTCCCAGCTCGAAACTCAGGTCGTCGATCACAGGGGCCACGCCCGCGCGCGTCGCGAGTTCGATCCGCAGGTTTTCGACCTTCAGAAGCGGTTCCATCAGCGCTGCCTCAGTCGGGGGTTGAGCGCGTCGTTCAGCCCGTCGCCGACAAGGCTGATCGCCAGCACGGTGATAAAGATCGCAAGGCCGGGAATCGTCACGGTAAAGCTGCTTTCAAGGATGTATTGCCGGTTGGAGCCGATGATCTGGCCCCAGCTGATGACGTTGGGATCGGTGAGGCCGAGGAACGACAGGCCTGCCTCGAAAAGGATGGCGGAACCCACCATGAGGGCAGATTGAACGATGATCGGCGGCAGCGCGTTGGGAAGGATAACCCTGAACATCAGTTTGCGCCCTGAAGCGCCCGACGCGCGGCTTGCCATGAC
Organism: Ruegeria marina; assembly: GCF_900101475.1. Classification (GTDB taxonomy): domain Bacteria; phylum Pseudomonadota; class Alphaproteobacteria; order Rhodobacterales; family Rhodobacteraceae; genus Ruegeria_B; species Ruegeria_B marina. The sequence continues at coordinate 16,025 of NZ_FMZV01000029.1, forward strand.
GTACTCCAGTTCGCGGATGCGCAGGAATTCCGCGCGGGTGATCCGAGCCACGGCAGTCCAGCTGACCAGACCGATGGCCAGTGTGATCATCGGAAGACTCGCGCCAAAGAGTGCGACGATCACCATGGAGAAGAGCAGCGTGGGCAAAACTTGGAAGAACTCGGTGAAGCGCATCAGCGCCTCCTCCACGATACCGCCGTAGAAGCCCGCCATCGCGCCGATGGTCACGCCGATAACCACCGTGACGATGGCCGCCGACAGCCCGATGATCAGGGTGACTCGCGCGCCATGGATGATCTGCGCCAGCAGGTCGCGGCCGAGGTAATCCGTGCCCAGCAGGAAGCCGTCTGCACCGGGGGGAGAAAAGGGTGCCCAGGCCATCTCGAACGGTTTGCCCGGATAGAGGTAGGGGCCGAAGATCGCGCCCAGCACAATGCAGCAGAGCACCACCAGCCCTGCCATCGCGGCATGGTTGCGACGGAACATGTCCCAGGCCTCGGAAAGCGGGGATTGCGCCTTGACGGTTGGTTCTGTGGTCTGGTCGGTCATCCCCGGCCCCTCATTCTGGGATCGACTGCGCGGAGGGCGAAGTCAGTCAGCAGGTTGCCGACAATCACCATCAGCGCGGAAAAGAAAAGGATGCCGAGGATCGTCGGTGTATCGCGGGCGATGATGGACTGGAAAGCAAGCGTGCCGAGCCCGGGCCAGGCGAAGACCGTCTCGACCAGCACCGCGCCGGAGACAACAGCGGAGAATTGCAAGCCGGCCAGCGTGATCACCGGCGAGAGCGCGTTCTTGAGCGCGTGCTTGTAGACGACCGACCGGGAGGAAAGACCCTTGGCCTTGGCGGTGCGGACATAGTCGCTGCCCAGCGTCTCCATCATCGTGGCGCGGGACAGGCGTGAGTAGAGGGCGAGGAAGATCGACGACAGGGTGATAACCGGCAGCACGAGGTGGCGCGCCACATCCCAGAAATGCGCCCAGAAGCCGCCGATCAGTGTGACGTCGCGCATTCCCGCCACCGGGAACCACTGGATTTTCAGCGAGAAGGCGATGAGCAGCAGGATACCCGTCCAGAACACCGGCGCGGAATAGCCGAAAAGGGCGAAGAAGGTCACGAAATGTGACAGCATGCCGTTAGGCCGCCGGGCCGAGATGACGCCCAGCACCACCCCCACGATCAGCGCCAGCAGCTGCGCCAGAAAGACCAGGAGCAGCGTCGCGGGCAGGCGCTGCAGGATCAGCTCCGTCACCGGCATCGAGTAGAAAAAGGAATAGCCCAGGTCAAAGCGCAGGACCCGCGCCATGTATGAGCCAAGCTGGATGAGGAACGGCTGGTCCAGCCCGTAGTCCGCGCGAATGCGGTCGAGGATTTCCTCGTCGGCTCCGCCCATCGACTGCGCGATGGTATCGGCCACGTCCCCGGGGGCCAGGTGGATCAATGTGAAATTGAGCACGAGTACGGCCAGCAGAAGGGAAACCGCGTAGAACAGCCGTGTCGCAATGGTTCGGATGAAGTCCAAGGCCCGTGATCCTTATGCGCGTCGGTCGCAGGGTGGGCGGACCGGAAGCCGGTCCGCCCGGTTCACTTCAGCTCACTCCTTGAGCCACACGCGGTCCATCGGAGAGGACGTGGACCAGATGCCGCCAATGGGCGGGTTGCCCACCTTGTTGGAGTAGAAGGTGTGCATCGGCACAGCGTTCAGGTAGTAAATCGGAACTTCTTCGTTCACAATCTCCTGGAACTCCGCATAAAGCGCCTTGCGCTTTTCTTGGTCGTTCTCCTGCGCGGCCAGATCCAGCAGTTCGTCCACACGGGCATTGGAATAGCCCTGCGTGTTCGACCAAACCCCCTTGGCGATGTTGCTGCTCATGTAGGTCCGGTTCACGCCGATCACCGGGTCACCCCAGTTGTAGACGCTGTCGAGCGTCATGTCGAAATCCATCGTGCCCATCAACTTGGCCCAGCTGGGGAAATCCGGCACGGATTCGATGGTGACGTTGATGCCGACCTTGGACAGTGCCTGCTTGATATACTCGGTCTGCGGCTTGTAGCCGGGGAAGGGAACCAGCTCCATCGTGATGTCAAACCGCTTGCCGCCTTCCATCGGGAAGCCTGCCTCGTCCAGTAGCGCGTTCGCCTTGTCCAGGTCCAGATCGTAGGCATTGACGTTCGCGTTGTAGAGCGGGCTATCCGGGTGAACGCCGGTCAGCGCGTCCTTGGCGGTGCCACGCAAGACCGCCTTGTGGATGAAGTTCTTGTCGATCGCATAGGCGATGGCCTGACGGACGCGCACGTCCTTCAGGGGACCGCGGGTGGTGTTCATCGCCAGCCAGTCGATCGGGCCAATGCCGCCGTAGCCTTCGCCTGAGACGCTGATTCCATCGGCTTTCATCATGCGATTGACCAACGTGGGCTCTGCCTCGAACGTGGACAGATGCAACTCGCCGTTCTCCAGCGCGATAGTGCGCGAGGAACTGTCCGGGATGATCCGCGCGACGATCCGGTCGAGATAGGGCAGGCCGTCCTCCCAATAGCCGTCATAGCGCTCCATGATCACATGTTCGCCTGGCTTGAACTCGACCAGCTTGAAGGGGCCCGAGCCCACCACATCCTCGTTGTTGCGCGGATGGTTCTTGGGGTCCTGACCGTCACCGTAGATATGCTCCGGGATGATCGACATCAGTTGCCCGGACATCGCCAGCATCAGCGCAGGGTGCGGATGGGCGAGGTTCAGAATGGCGGTGTGTTCATCCGGCGTATCGACCGAGGTCACCGGCGCGAACATGGATTTGAACGGATGGTATTGCTGGATGATCTTGACCGAGAAGGCGATGTCCGAGGATTTGATCGGCTCGCCATCGTGGAAGGTCGCGTCTTCCTGCAGATGCAGCGTGACATTAAGCCCGTCTTCGCTGACCTCCCAGCTCTTCGCGAGGTAGGGCTGCGGGTTCCAGCCTTCGTCATAGCGCAGGGGGGCGGCGAACAGCTGTGCGCCGGGGAGGCCGGTCACGATTCCCGACTGCACCGCCGGGTTCAGAACGCGCGGCGTGCCGGTCAGCGCGACGACCAGCGTGCCGCCCGCTTTTGGGGTCTCCTGGGCTGAAACCCCGCTTGCCAGCAGGGCCGCCGTCGCGGTTGCTGCCAGAAAACTCTTCAGTTGATGCTTCACGTGATATCACTCCTTGTTGGGTTTTTATTGTTTTTGTGAATCGAGCGTAGATCATCCTCATTCCCGCAAAAAACAGATTTATTGCCAGCTATTCCACGGTTTTTTAGGGTTTATGCCTGTGGTCGAACCGAAAGTGCATCGAAGGCACCTTCCTGCTGAAGCCCGGCGCAGACGTCCATGAAGGTCTGCACGATCTTCGGGCGCCGGACGTTGGCAACGGTGGCGATGCCGAACCACTCCACTTCGCTTGCGTCGCTTATGGGCACCGCGCGGTATCGCGCGTTCTCGTCCTGGTAGGGCTGCGGACGGATGTTGAGGATGGTGTAGCCGAACCCGCCCGACACCAGCGCGCGGGCAATCTCGGCTGACCGGGTCGAGTGGGCTATATGCGGGGTGCAGTCGCTGGCGTTGAAAAGGCTGACAAAATAGTCCCGAGTTAGCGGAAGGTCAAGCAGTATCATGGGCTTGCGCGACAGCTCCTTGAGGGTCACGCTCATTTTTTCGGACATGGGATCGTCGGTTGAAATCAGCGCGAAAGGGGGCGGCTGGAACAATGGCAGGAAATCATGCCCGGCGTGGAGCACACGCGGGTAGGTGAAGGCAAGGTCTGCCTTGCCCTCGTCGAGAAAGGTTGCGATAGCCTCCATGTTGCCTTCCAGAACCTGCACCGACATCTGCGGAAAATCCCGGTTGATGCTGCGCAGGATCGGCGGCAGGAAGGCCGGCGCTGCCGTCGCGTAGCAACCGATCCGCACCAGCCCCGCCGTGTCCCCCCCGACCGAGCGCAACTCTGCATCGAACTGACGCGCCTGTTCGAGAAAGTTGCGGATCAACTCCAGGGTGTCGGCCCCGGCAAGCGTGGGTTGAATCCCCTTGGCCGGGGTTCGCACGAAAAGGTCGAAGTCCAGCCATGACTCCAGCGAATCGATGGCCGCCGTGATCGAGGATTGCGAGATCGACAGCTCCGCTGCCGCCTTGGCGATAGAGTGCAACCGGCCGGCGGCCTCCACGTAGCGAAGCTGTTTGAGGGTGAAGTTCAGCATGGCCCATTCCTCGGAAAAATAGCGCTTATCGGTCAGTTAATAACATTTTTCCAAGCAAGGAAAGCTGGCTAGCGTTTCGAGGTGATTGCCGCAAGGAGAGCTTCCGAATGACGCAGACCACCATCTTCTCCGCCCGAAAAATCATCACCATGAACCCGAACCGCCCTGTGGTCAGCCATGTCGCGGTGCGTGATGGGCGCATTCTCGGGGCAGGCACGCTCGAAGAACTGGCGGGCTGGGGCGAGTACACGCTCGACGACCGTTTCGCCGATCTGGTGATCATGCCGGGGTTGGTGGAGGGGCATGCCCACACGATGGAAGGGGCGCTGTGGTCCTTCACCTACGTTGGCTGGTTCGACCGCATGGACCCCGACGGCAAGACCTGGCCGGGACTGAAAACCGTCGACGACGTGATCGCGCGGCTCAAGGAGGCGGAGGGCCGGATCGAGGGTCCGGACGCGCCGCTGCTCGGCTGGGGGCTCGACCCGATCTACATGAACAACGTGCGCATGTCGCGTCACGATCTCGACCGCGTATCCAAGACTCGGCCCGTCGGGGTTCTGCATGCCTCCGGCCATATCCTGAACGTCAACACCAAAGGGCTGGAACTGGCCGGGCTTCTCAAGGAGGGCACCAATCATCCGGGCATCCCGCTGGGCGAGGACGGTTTGCCCACGGGTGAGCTGAAAAGCCCCGAGATCATCATGCCTGCGGGCAAGCACGTCGGCATGGATCGCGCCTTTCTTGCCGCAGACGAGACCGGGTTGCGCAACTACGCGCGGCTTTGCGTGCGGGCCGGGGTGACGACCTCCTCCGATCTTGGCCAGCAGTTGAACGACGATCTTGTCGCCATGTTCACGCGCGTGACCGGAGAGGACCGTTTCCCTGTTTGCCTTGTGGCCTTTCGCATTAACTTCGGTGTCGGGCCAAAGGAACTGGTCGATTACACCGCGACGCTGGCCGACCGCTCCACCGACCGGCTGGAGATGGGCAAGATCAAGGTGGTCGCCGACGGCTCCATTCAGGGTTTCTCCGCGCGGCTGCAATGGCCCGGCTACTACAACGGGGTGCCCAACGGGCTGTGGTACGTGGCCCCTGACCAACTGGCCGAAATCTATGAACGTGCGCTGGCGGCGGGCGTGCAGGTGCACACCCACACCAATGGGGACGAGGCGACCCAACTGACCATCGAGACGCTGGAAGCGGCACTGCGCAAGCATCCGGACTTTGACCACCGCTTCACGTTGCAGCACTGCCAGCTCGCCTCTGAGGCGCAGTTCCGGAGGATGGGGCGGCTGGGGATGTGCGTGAATCTCTTTGCCAACCACCATTTCTACTGGGGGGATGAACATTACCGGCTGACCGTCGGGCCGGAGCGCGCGGAACGCATGAACGCCTGTCGCACCGCATTGAATGCGGGCGTGCCGATGACGATTCATTCCGACGCGCCGGTCACGCCACTGGGTCCGCTCTTCACCGCAAGCGCGGCAGCGACCCGGCAGACGGCCTCGGGCCGCACGCAGGGAGAAGCGCAGCGGATTAGCGTGGACGAAGCGCTTTATGCCATCACCATGGGGGCGGCAATCACCATGAAGATGGACGATCGCATCGGCTCCATCGAGACCGGCAAGCGCGCCGATTTCGCGGTGCTTCACGACGACCCAACCGAGGCCACGCCCGAAAGCCTGAAGGATATCGGCGTCTGGGGCACGGTTCAGGGCGGGCGTATCTTCGAGTCGTCGGGCATCTGATGAAACTGCCCGTCACCGTCATTTCCGGCTACCTCGGCGCGGGCAAAACGACGCTGATCAACCATCTGCTGCGCAATGCGAACGGGATGCGGCTGGCGGTACTGGTCAACGAATTCGGCGCGCTGTCGATTGACGAGGACCTGATCGAGGCAGAGGAAGAGGGGCTAATGTCGATCACGGGCGGTTGTGTCTGCTGCGCCTTCGGCGGCGACATGATCGGCGTGCTGGAAGACATGCGCGACAGCAAGCCGGGTTTCGATCACGTCCTGCTCGAGGCTTCCGGCGTGGCGCTGCCTGGGTCGATCATGACGACCGTGGGTCTGGTGGACGGGGTGCGGCCGGATGCGAGCCTCGTGCTGGCGGACGCCGATCAGGTTGAGCGTAATGCGGCCGACAAGTATCTGAGCGACACGGTTCTGCGGCAGCTTGAGCAAGCGGACATCCTTCTGATCACGAAAACCGACCTGGTCAGCGCGGAGAAGCTTTCGCAGGTGGAGGACTGGTTGAAGACACAGGCGCCGCACGCCCGTACCTTGCGCGCTGAGCGTGGGGCGGTGCCGCTGGAGGCCGTGGTCGGCACGACCCCGCTGGCCGGCCGGCGCAGCAGCGAGCCAATGGCGAAAAGCGCCTTCGCCAGTACAGTTCTGTACCCTGACGGCCCCGTGCATGCGGAAAATCTCGCGCGTGCACTGGCCGACACCGATGCCATCACCCGCGCCAAGGGATACGTGAAGACGGACGAGGGACTCGCACTGATCCATGTGGTCGGGCAACGGTACGAGGTGGAGGCCGCCGACGGGTTGCACGATATCGGCGTGGTGTGCATCGGGGCCAAGGCGGTGTTCGACGCGGAGTTCGTGCAGAGCCTCGTCCAAACGAAACCATGATGTCAGGCCCGCCTTTCCGGGCCAACCCGCACAAGACATTGGAGACGATCCGCCACCGAAAACCATCATGAGGCGCTCAATGCGACCTCGGAGAGAACCATGATCCCGGACGGACATCACCCTCCCACGCCTGACAAAGACGCAATCAGAGAACCTCAACTGATCGTTCACCAGGACATTAGGTCGACCGTGGCGTTTCATTGATTTTCTAAGAAATTTCAATACGGCCTTCTTGTCCCGCGTCTTCGTGACGTAGCTTTCCAGGACCTCCCCCTCGGGATCGACGGCCAGCCACAAGTAATGGCGTTCGCCATTGATCTTCACGAACATTTCGTCCGGATGCCAACGCCACTGCGGCCAGGACCGCAGACGGTCGGCGCATTTCCTGCGGATCCCTGACGCGAACATCGGGCCAAACCTTTGCCACCAGAACCGAACCGTTTCGTGCGATCAACATCCAGTTCACCTCGGGCACCACCGGCATGCCCAAGGGCGCGACACTGTCGCATTTCAATATCGTGAACAACACCCGTTTTGTTACGGGGCGGATCAAGCTGACCGAAGCCGACCGGCTGGTCGTGCCAGTCCCGCTCTACCATTGTTTCGGCATGGTCATGGCCGTGCTGGGTTGTGTCAGCAAGGGCGCGGCGATGATCTTTCCGGGCGAGGCATTCGATCCGGCGGCGACACTGGACATGATTGAGGCAGAGCGAGCCACCGCTGTTTGCGGCGTGCCGACGATGTTTGTCGCCATGTTGCAGGACTTGGATAGAGGGGGGACGAGGCCGCGACGCAAAAGAGCATCATCAACGGGTGGATGCAGACCGGAGATCTCGCGACCATGGACGAAGACGGGTTCTGCTCGATTGTCGGCCGGCTCAATGACATGATCATTCGCGGCGGCGAAAACGTCTATCCCCGCGAAATCGAGGAGTTCCTGTTTCGCCATCCCAAGGCCAGCGATGTTCAGGTTTTCGTGGTCTTGCCCCCATTTCACCGGACACTCAGGCGGTTGCGGTTTGAGCTGCGATGAACTCGCGTGGCGAGCGCATTTTCAGCCCTGAGTGCGGGTGGTTGTCGTTGTAGTCCTCGATCCAGCCTCCGATCAATCCGAGAACGGTTTTGGCATCCGGCAACGGTGTCACCTGGACGTAATCGCGCTTGAGTGTCTTTACGAAGGCCTCCGAGATTCCGTTGCTCTGCGGGCTCTGAACCGGCGTGAAGCAGGGCTTCAGACCCAGCTGGCGGGCGAAGATCTGCGTGTCCTTCGCGATGTAAGGC
>NZ_FMZV01000010.1 GCF_900101475.1 Ruegeria marina
GTGGAGAGGTTGAGGGTCGGACGTTGTTGTCGACGTTTTTGCGGGATCATCTTTCGCTGACGGGGACGCATGTTGGGTGTGACACGGGTCAGTGCGGGGCCTGTGTTGTGCATGTTGACGGTGTTGCGGTGAAGTCGTGCAACATGCTTGCCGCGGAGGCGTCTGGGTCTTCGGTCGGGACGATCGAGGGTCAGGCGGCGGCGGACGGGACGCTGAACGCGCTGCAGCAGGCGTTTCAGGATCATCACGGGCTTCAGTGCGGGTTCTGCACGCCGGGGATGGTGATGTCGGCGGCGGCGCTGCTCAAGGACAATCCGCGGCCGAGCGAGGCTGAGGTGCGGGCGCATCTGGAGGGGAACCTGTGCCGTTGCACGGGGTATCACAACATCGTCAAGGCGGTTCTTGCGGCGTCCGGTCAGGACGTGAGCGGGATCGCGGCGGAATAGGCTGACCGAGAATTTTCGGCGAAAATTCTTTTTCTGGGAGGAGACGAGACATGCCCAAGGACAGTGGCATCGGGGCGAGTTCGAAACGGCGCGAGGACGTGCGGTTTCTGACGGGCGCCGGCAATTACACCGACGACATCAACATTCACGGCCAGGCTTACGTGCATTTTCTGCGCTCGGACGTGGCGCATGGCCGGATCGTGAGCATCGACACGGCGGCGGCCTCGGCGATGCCGGGGGTGGTGCGGATATTCACCGGCGCCGATTTCGAGGGGGTGGGCGGTCTGCCCTGCGGCTGGCAGGTGACGGACCGGCATGGCCAGCCGATGGCCGAGCCCGGGCACCCGGTGCTGGCGCAGGGCAAGGTGCGGCACGTGGGCGACCCGATCGCGGCGGTTGTGGCGGACACGGCCGAGCAGGCGCGGGACGCGGCTGAGGCGATCGGTGTGGAGATCGAGGAGCTTCCGGCGGTTGTCGACATGAAGGCGGCGCTGGCCGGGGACGCGGCCAGGGTGCATGACGATCTGCCGTCGAACCTGTGCTACGACTGGGGTTTCGTCGAGGAGAACAAGGCGGCGGTGGACGCGGCCTTTGACACGGCGGCGCATGTGACGACGCTGGAGCTGGTGAACAACCGGCTGGTGGCCAACCCGATGGAACCGCGGGTGGCGATCGGCGATTATGCGCGGGCGACGGGCGAGTCGACGCTCTACACCACCAGCCAGAACCCGCATGTGATCCGGCTCCTGATGGGGGCCTTCGTGCTGGGCATTCCCGAGCACAAGCTGCGGGTGGTGGCGCCCGACGTGGGCGGCGGCTTCGGCTCGAAGATCTTCCACTATGCCGAGGAGGCGTTCTGCACCTTCGCGGCCAAGGCGATCAACCGGCCGGTGAAGTGGACCTCGTCGCGGTCGGAGGCGTTCATGTCGGACGCGCATGGGCGCGACCATGTGACCAGGATCGAACTGGCGCTGGACGCGGACAACAATTTCACCGCGATCCGGACCGAGACGCTGGCGAACATGGGGGCGTACCTGTCGACCTTCGCACCCTCGGTGCCGACCTGGCTGCACGGGACGCTGATGGCGGGCAATTACAAGACGCCGCTGATCTATGTGAACGTGAAGGCGGTGTTCACCAACACGGTGCCGGTGGATGCCTATCGCGGCGCGGGCCGTCCCGAGGCGACGTTCCAGCTGGAGCGGGTGATCGACAAGGCGGCGCGCGAGCTGGGGGTGGACCCGATCGCGCTGAGGCGGCAGAACTTCGTGACCGAGTTCCCCTATCAGACGCCGGTCGCGGTGGTCTATGACACCGGCGATTACAACGCCACGATGGACAAGCTGGAAGAGATCGCGGACATCGCGGGCTTTGCGGCGCGGCGGGCGGCGTCCGAGGCCAAGGGCAAGCTGCGCGGCCTCGGTGTGAACTGCTATATCGAGGCCTGCGGCATCGCGCCGTCGAACCTGGTGGGGCAGCTGGGCGCGCGGGCGGGTCTTTACGACGCGGCGACGGTGCGGGTGAACGCCACCGGCAGCATCAGCGTGATGGTGGGGGCGCACAGCCACGGCCAGGGCCACGAGACGGCGTTTCCGCAGGTGGTGGCCGAGATGCTGGGCATCGACGAGAGCATGATCGAGATCGTGCATGGCGACAGCTCGAAGATCCCGTTCGGCATGGGCACCTATGGCTCGCGCAGCCTTGCGGTCTGCGGCTCGGCGATGGTGCGGGCGACCGAGAAGATCATCAACAAGGCGAAGAAGATCGCGGCGCATCTGATGGAGGCCTCGGAGGCCGATATCGAGCTGAAGGGCGGCCAGTTCACGGTCGCGGGCACGGATAAATCCGTGGCCTGGGGCGACGTGACGCTGGCGGCCTATGTGCCGCACAACTACCCGCTGGAGGATATCGAGCCGGGTCTGGAGGAGACGGCGTTCTACGACCCATCGAACTTCACCTATCCGGCCGGTGCCTATGCCTGCGAGGTGGAGGTGGACCCCGAGACCGGCAAGGTGACGGTGGAGCGGTTCAGCGCGGCGGATGATTTCGGCAATATCGTCAACCCGATGATCGTGTCGGGGCAGGTGCATGGCGGCCTGGGCCAGGGGATCGGCCAGGCGCTGCTGGAGAACTGCGCCTATGATCCGGAGACCGGGCAGCTGCTCAGCGCGTCCTACATGGATTACGCGATGCCGCGCGCCGATGACGTGCCGTTCTACGCGGTGGATCATTCCTGCGCCACGCCCTGCACGCACAACCCGCTGGGGGTGAAGGGCTGCGGCGAGGCCGGGGCCATCGGCAGCCCGCCGGCGGTGGTGAACGCGGTGATCGACGCGCTGCAATCGGGCGGCAAGACTGTCGCGCATATCGACATGCCGGTGAGCCCGTCGCGGGTCTGGGCGGCGATGAACGGCTGAGACGGCCGGGGGGCGCTGCCCCCCGGACCCCCGGGATATTTTCAGCAAGAGGAAAGGGCAGGGACCCGGAGCCTCTTGGAGGAGGAGCGAGATGTATAATTTCGAGTTTGAGCGGCCTGGCAGCGTGGCCGAGGCGGTCGCGGCGCTGGCATCGGAAGGCGCGCAGGCGCTGGGAGGCGGTCAGACGCTGATCCCGACGCTGAAGCAGCGGCTGGCGGCGCCGGAAAAGCTGGTGTCGCTGGGCGGCATCGCCGAGATGAAGGGCGTCTGCGTCAATGACGACGGCTCGGTCTCGGTGGGCGGCGGCACCCCTCATGCCGAGGTGGCGCGGGCGGCGGCGGCGCATTACCCGGCGCTGGCGGCGCTCGCGGGGGGGATCGGCGACCCGGCGGTGCGCAATCGCGGCACCATCGGCGGCAGCCTGGCCAACAACGACCCCTCGGCCTGCTACCCGGCGGCGGCGCTGGGATCGGGGGCGACCATCGTGACCGACCGGCGCGAGATCGCGGCGGATGACTATTTCCAGGGCCTGTTCACCACCGCGCTGGAAGAGGGCGAGATCATCACCGGCGTGCGCTTCCCGGTGCCGGAGGCGGCGAATTACCAGAAGTTCGTGCAGCCGGCCTCGCGCTTTGCCCTGGTGGGGGTCTTCGTGGCGAAATACGCCGATGGCGTGCGGGTGGCGGTCACCGGCGCCTCGGAGGACGGGGTGTTCCGCTGGTCCGAGGCCGAGGCGGCGCTGAACCAGAGCTTCACCCCCGCGGCGCTGACGGACCTCGCCGTCGACCCCGACGGCATGATCGGCGACCTGCACGGCTCCAAACCCTACCGCGCCCATCTGGTCAACGTGATGACCCGCCGCGCCGTCCAGGCCGCATCCTGACCCGGACGCAAAAACAGCCAAAACCGAAGGCCCCCGCCCAAAAGCGGGGGCTTTTGCGACCCACGGGACAAAAGGCAGGCACTTGGCGGCAAATCGCGAAGAAAGCGGGACGCCCGCGCGTTTTTTCGTGACGGCAAGGCTGGTCCGCTTCTGGACCGGCGGCAGCGACGCTCGGAGGTCTCCCGGCCGATGCGCAGTGGCGGCGGTTCGCACGACTGCCATGCGCTGCTCCGGGCGGGCACCGATCAGGCCGCGCTGTCGCGCCGCCATGTCTGGCGGCGTGCCAGCACGAGGGGCACGCAGGTCTCGGTGGAATCGTGGATTGTCACGCAGTCCAGACACTGGAAGCACTCGTCATATTCTATCTCGCCGGTTGGCTTGATGGCGCGGTAGTTGCAGCGCACCCGGCAGAGCTGGCAGGGCGAGCCGCACTCGACGCGGCGGGGGATCCAGCGGCGCAGGCGCAGCAGGCCCCCGATTGCCATCAGGGCGCCCAGCGGGCAGACATAGCGGCAAAACCCCTTGAAGGTCGTCATGCCGAGCAGCAGCCAGAGCGCTGCATAGGCGGAAAAATACCATTCGCGCAGGAAAAAGGTCGTGATCGCGGTCTTGAAGGGTTCGACCTCGGCCGCGCTGTCCAGGTGATCGGGCGCCAGGAAGACAGTGGCGACCAGCCCGGCGAGGATCACGTATTTAAGGCTCTTGAGGCGTCGGTCCCAGGCGCGCGGCAAAATCAGGCGCGGCAGCCGCAGCATCCGGCCCAGATGGTGGGCGAATTCCTGCATCGCGCCGAACGGGCAGAGCCAGCCGCAGAACAGCCCGCGCCCCCACAGGACGAAGCCGAGAATGGTGACCATCCACAAGAGCAGCGAGAACGGATCGTAGAGCAGGAAGGCAAGACTGCCGCCGTCAAGCGCGGTGCGCAGCGTCGCCAGGGGCGTGACGATGGACAATTGCCCCTGTCCCCACCAGCCGATGAATCCGAGCGTCACCGCCAGCAAGCCAAGGCGTACCGGAGTGAAATGGCGCAGACCGGCCAGCCAGCTTTGCCGCCACAGAAGGACCGGCAGCAGGAGCGCCAGTCCCAGCCCCAGGGCAATGACGTCGGTCTGCCGGTTGCGCAGGGCCTCGCGCCAGGGCGACAGGGGTTCCAGGGCGTCTGGCGTGACGAAGAACCGGTCGGGCGTACGGTGGCTGACCGTGAAGTCCTGCGTTCCGACGACCGGGCGGAAACTGCCGTGTTCCCGGCGCACCTGAAGCGACAGCTGCCATTCCTGCGCCGGGTTGAACCCAAGGCGGCGGTCGGCGCGCAGGATCATGGCGGAGCCCTCGGGCAGGTCCGGCCGGAGTTCCACGTAGAGATCCGCATCGCGCAGGGCCACGGGCAGGCCGCCCTGTTCCGCCGAGATCCAGTCCGGCGCGGTGTTGCGCACGAAATCCTCACCGACCAGCCCGTGGCGGGCGGTTTCGATCAGCAGGATCGGTTCATCGTGCGGTGACAGCGTGAGAAAGTCGTTCAGTTCCTCCAGCGTCTGGTCCGACAGCACCGCCCGCGCGATGGAGGGCGGCCCCAGATCCACGATCCAGAGATCGATGTAAGCCTCTTGCGGGGCGGCCTGCGCCTCGGGATCGTCGTCCTCCCACAGCGTGCCGGCAAAGGCTTCCTGCGTTTCCGCGTTGCTGACGATATGGTGGCTGGCGAGGCCCTGGTTGACCAATGCTTCCCAGTCGAGATCCTCACGGTAATCGGGGTCGGGTTGCGCCGGCGGGCTGGTGGCCAGCCCCTGCATCCGGTCGCGCGCCACCGCAAGGGTTGCCGCCAGGATGGACTCGTGCGCAATCCGGACAGAGGCGGTGGCCTTGGTCACCCCGTCCAGGTAGGTGAGGCTGGATCCGTCTGCCCCGGTATTGCCATAGGGTGTGCCGACGACCATCGGCGTGGCGATGTTGAGCCCCTGATATTGCTCCAGAAAGCCCTCGAACGGGGCGACGCCCAGGCCGGAGACGAAAATCGGCTCGTTCTGTTCGACCAGTTCGACATCGATGAAATTGCCTTCTCGGTCGAGCATCACGATCATGTTGATCGGGGCGCCGGAGAAGCCGGGCAGGGGGGCTATGGGTTCGGTTTCGAAGATGAACCCCGCTTCGGCCCCATAGACATCGACCAGCGTGTAAACCCCCTTGTCCCCCACCGGTTCGCCCAGCAGATGGGGTGGCTTCACATAGGTGGCGATCTGGTCCGGGGTCAGCCTGTCGGCCTTTGCGACAAGCGCCGAGAAAAGCAGAAAAAGGGCTGATACAAGAAGATGCATGACGACAGGCTAGGAAAAGCGGGGCGCAGCGAACATTCGACAAAGGTACTAGCCTTTTGCCCCCCTTGACAGACCTGTCCATTCCGGGTGGCTATCGACAGATGTGAAGCGAGGAGAGCCATGCCCGTTGTAAGAGCAATTCTGGCTCTGGCCCTTTCGGGTCTGGCGGGCGCGGCCTGGGCCGATTCCTATGCCGCCATCCAGGCGCGGCGGCCCGAACTCTTCCATGCCGAGACCGGATATCGCATCGAGCACCAGCGGGCCCCCGTGCCCGATGACATTCCCGCGCCGGTCCGCCGGGTCTCGGCGCTGCGCACCAAGCTTCTGATGCAGCGCGGCGCGGTGATGCTCGATGTCTATGGCGCCGGGCAATCGCGCTATGACGATCTGGACGGAACCTGGCTGGTGCCTGAGCCGCGCGAAAGCCTGCCCGGGGCTGTCTGGCTGCCGGAAGTGGGGCGAGGGGCACTCGAACCGGCGCTGGAAACCTATCTGGCCCGGGAACTGGAGCGTCTGACCGAGGGTAGCAAGGCGCGTGCCATCGTGGTGTTCTGCGTGGCGGATTGCTGGATGAGCTGGAATGCCGCCCAGCGGATCGCTGCAATGGGCTATCTGCAGGTCCACTGGTTCCCGCTGGGGACGGATGGTTGGCACGACCTCGGCTGGCCGCTGCACCCGGTCGAGCCGGTGCCGGTTCAGCTGGACTGATCCCCCCGGCGCGGTTAGTTCGCGCGGGGCAGGATCGCCCGTTCGAGGGCCGGAAACAGATGGCTGACAGAACGGTGGAACTCCTCCGGCTGCGCACCCATGCCGGCAAATTCGGCCGGCAGCGGGGTCGCCATGATCTCGACCATGTCCTGGCCGGTGCGGGCCGCCTCGGTCAAGGTCTCCGAAAGCCAGGTCAGGTAGGCGCTTGTCTGCCGCAGCGAGGCACCGGTCCGATCCAGCGGGCCGTGGCCGGGCAGGATGGCGGGGGCCGCCACCGCCTGCAGAGTGTCAAGCGAGGCCTGCCATGTGGCCAGGTCCGCATGGGGCGTTGTCGGGGCCCGATCGAGAAAGGCAAGGTCGCCGGCGATCATCAGCCCGGTTTCCGCATCGACCAGCACGAGGTCCGCCTCGGTGTGTCCGGCCAGCGGAAGGGCGGTGAACCGGCGGCCGTCGATCTGCACCTCGTCGCTGGCGATCACCGTGTTTGGGGGCACCGGTTCCGTGCCGCGCATCCAGTCGCCCAGAAGCCGGTACATGTTGTCGGAAAACGCATCGCCATTGCTGCGCGCCGCTTCCATGGTGCCCCCCAGAGCTATGATCGGCCGGTCGGCAAACACCTGGTTGCCGAAATAGTGATCCGGGTGATGATGCGTGTTGACCACGGCCGACACCCCCCGCAGGTCGAGCTTGCGCAGGGTTGCGCTCAACGCCTCGCCATAGCGGCGCGAAGAGCCGGTATCGACCACGATCAGCCCCGTCTGTCCCTGAAGCACCGCACAGTTGACGATGGCGCCGCCGTTTTCCCTGGAGAAATACTCGGTCGAACCCTCGATCATCCAGATGCCGGGCAGCACCGGTTCGGGGCGCAGGTCGTAGCTGTGCCGGGCCTGCGCAAACACGGGGGCGGGCAGGACGACGGCGCCGGCCGTTGCGGCCAGCAGGCGCAAGGCCGCGCGGCGGCTGGGCATCAATTCACCTCCTCGCCGGTCAGCGTGCCCTCGATCTCGTTGCCGTTGTTGTCCCTGCCGCGCACATGCAGCAGCGGCGGCATCCGCTCCGGGTTGAAATAGAGGGTGAAGGCGGGATCCTCGTTGACCGGCTCGCTCAGCGCCAGTCGTGCCAGTTCCTCGCCGCTGTCATTGCTGAAGCGCAGTTCCTCGATGATGAAGAGAGGGATGCCATCGGCAAGACCGGTGTCCATCGGGTGATCGACGATCAGCCGCGCGCGGCCCGAGGCCGCCCACAGCCGGCCATGGATTTCGCCCAGCTTCTCCTCCCAGTCGTCCGATGCATAGGCCTGTGCAGGGGCGGTGCAGCCGCCGCCCGCGGCGTCGATCAGCGTTCCGCCCACATGCCACGCGCCCGAGCGGGTGCGTACCGAGGCGCGGATCGGCGTGGCCTGGTCGATCTTGAAGCGCAGGGCCAGCTTCGGCTCTGCCGCGCCCGGGAAGAAACTGAGGATCTTGGGGATCGGGCCGTAGTCGACCGAGATGACGATCTCTTCCACGTCATCCAGCGCGGTGGCATCCACCAGCAGCGGCACGTTGAAGGCATCCTCGGCCGCGGCCGGGGCGATGACCTTGACCCGGTCGTCGAAACGGATGTCGGCAGGATCGCCCAACAGGCCGATCTGGTGATATTCCCACATTCCCGAAGAAAACGGGTCGGTGAGCTGAACGCGTGGTGTATCCGCCGCGTGCGCTGTCGAGGCCAGAACCCCGGCAACCAGGGCAAGGCTATACCTGAACATGACGTGTCTCCTCCGCGCTGCATTGGGCCATGTCATGGCCCGGAAGGCAATTCAACTTTCGTCATAGGCCCGCGCGGGGTGCGCGGGCCGCCGCTCAGGTCCGGAACACCCGGTAGATCGCCGGGATCACCAGTACGGTCAGCAGGGTGGAACTGAGCAGGCCGAAGAGCAGCGACAAGGCCAGCCCCTGGAAGATCGGGTCGGTCAGGATCACAGCCGCGCCGATCATCGCGGCCACCGCGGTCAGCAGGATCGGCTTGAAACGGATCGCTCCGGCCTCGATCAGGGTCTCCAGCTTGTCGCGCTCCGGCTCGGCGTGGCGGATGAAATCCACCAGCAGGATCGAGTTGCGCACGATGATCCCCGCCAGCGCGATGAAACCGATCATCGACGGGGCCGAGAAGGGCGCGTTGAACAGCCAGTGGCCCGCGATGATGCCGAGGAAGGTCAGCGGGATCGGTGTGAGGATCACCAGCGGCAGCCGGAACGAGCCGAACTGCGCCACCACCAGGATGTAGATGCCCAGCAGCGCCACGCCAAAGGCCGCGCCCATGTCGCGGAAGGTGATCCAGGTCACTTCCCATTCGCCGTCCCACAGCAGCGTCACACCGCTTTCATCCTCGGGCTGGCCGTTGAAGCGGATCTGCGGTTTCTCGCCCTCGGGCCAGTCCATCGCCTCCAGGGCATCGGCCACGGCCAGCATGCCATAGAGCGGGGCCTCGAATTCGCCGGCAAGTTCGGCCATCACCATTTCGGCCGCCCGCCCGTTGTGCCGGAAGATCGGGTAGGAGGCGTGTTCCTCCTCGATCTGGACCACGTCGCCCAGTTCCACCACACCCCGCGCGCCGGGCAGCACATTCGCCGGCACCGGGGTGGACAGGAAACGCTCGTCCACGACGCGGTCGGACTTGTCCCGCTCCACCGTGATCGGGATCGGGCGGCGACCTTCGCCGCGATGCGAATAGCCCACCGTCTGACCGGCATTGAGCAAGGCCAGCGTGGTGAACACGTCCTGTTCCTGGACCCCGAAGAACTCCAGCTGGTCTGTCGAGATCGTGGCCCGCAGCCGCCGGGGCTGGGTGCCGAAACTGTCGTCCACGTCGACGATATAGGGCACGGATTCGAACGCCTCGCGGATTCGGGCTGCCGCCGCTCGCCGGGTGTCGCCATCCGGGCCGTAGACCTCGGCCAGAAGGGTGGCGATAACCGGCGGTCCCGGCGGCGGTTCGACGGTCTTCAGGCTGGTGCCGGTCGGTACGTCGAGACGCAGGATTCGCTCGCGGATGTCCAGCGCGATCTCGTGACTGGTGCGGTCGCGCTCGGTCTTGGGGGTCAGGTTGATCTGTACGTCGCCCATCTCGGGCCGGGCGCGCAGATAGTAGTGCCGCACCAGCCCGTTGAAGTTGAACGGCGCCGCGTCACCGGCATGGGTCTGGGCCGACAGGACTTCGGGCAGCTCCAGCACCGCGCGGGCCACTTTCTGCGCCACTGCGTCGGTTTCCTCGACCGAGGAGCCCTCGGGCAGGTCGATGACCACCGAGAGTTCGGACTTGTTGTCGAAGGGCAGCAGTTTGACCGTCACGTCGCGCGTGTAGAGCGCGCCGAGCGAGCCGAAGGAGAGCGTCGCGGCCACCAGCAGGAACATCCCGCTGCCGGTCTTGGTGCGCAGCAAGGGACGCGCGACCGAGCGGTAGAGACGCCCAAGGAAACCGCCGTGTTCGGCATCGTGGCCGTCGCCGTGCCCGTGCGCCGGTGCGCGGCCGGCGATCTTGACCATCAGCCAGGGGGTGATGATCACCGCCACAAAGAAGGAGAAGATCATCGCCGCCGACGCATTTGCCGGGATCGGGCTCATGTACGGGCCCATCAGGCCCGAGACGAACAGCATGGGCAGAAGCGCGGCCACCACGGTCAGCGTGGCGACGATGGTGGGATTGCCCACCTCGGCCACGGCGCGGATCGCCTTTTGCGTGCGGCTGGCCTTGTCCGGCATGGCCCAGTGACGGGCGATGTTCTCGATTACCACGATGGCGTCGTCCACCAGGATGCCGATCGAGAAGATCAGGGCAAACAGCGAGACTCGGTTCAGCGTGTACCCCATGATCCACGCTGAAAACAGGGTCAGAAGGATGGTGACAGGGATGACCACGGCCACAACGATGCTTTCGCGCCACCCGATCGAGAACAGCACCAGCACCACGATCGAGACCGTGGCCAGGCCGAGGTGGAACAACAGCTCGTTGGCCTTCTCGTTGGCGGTCTCGCCATAGTCGCGGGTGACCGTGATCTCGACACCGTCGGGGATCAGGTCGTGCTCCAGCATGTGCACGCGGTGCAGGATCTCCTCGGCCACGATCACCGCATTCGCGCCGGCGCGCTTGGCCAGGGCGAGGGTCACGGCGGGTGTCCGCTCGATCTGGCCATCCGCGTTGCGGGTGACATTGGCGACAATCCGGTCGGTGGTGTCGGGGACGAAACTGACATCGGCGACGTCCCGCACGTAGACGGGGCGATTGTCGCGGGTGGTCAGCAACAGGTTGGCGATTTCGGCGGGGGCGTGCAGCGTCTCGCCCGCGACCAGCGCAATCTGTTCGCCCGCGTCCCGCACAAGGCCGGTCGAAAAGGCTCGGTTTGCACCCGAAACCTTGCCGGCCAGCTGTTGCAGCGTCACCCCGTGCAGGGCCAGTCGCTCGGGGTCGGGCGCGATGCGGATCGCCTCGGTGGCCTCGCCGACCAGATAGGTCAGTCCCACATCCCCGATCTTGGCCAGTTGCACCTGCAATTCACGGGCGATCCTGGTCAGGTCGTTGGCGGTCATGCCGCTGCCCGGGTCGCGCGGTGACAGGGTCAGCGACACGATGGCCACGTCGTCGATGCCGCGCCCGACGATCAGCGGTTCCTGAATGCCGACCGGGATCCGGTCCATGTTGGCGCGGATCTTGTCATGCACCCGTAGGATCGCATTGTCCGACGGGGTGCCGACAAGGAACCGGGCGGTGACCATCGCATAATCGTCGCTGGTCTGCGAGTAGACATGTTCGACGCCGTTGATGCCCTTGACGATGGTTTCCATCGGTTCGGTCACCAGTTTCACGGCATCCGCGGCGCTCAGCCCCGGCGCCTGGATGTGAATATCGACCAGCGGCACCGAGATCTGCGGTTCCTCCTCGCGCGGCAGGCTGATCAGGGCGACAAGACCCATCGCCAGCGCGGCAAGGATCATGAGGGGGGTCAGGGCCGAGCCGATGAAGGCCCGTGTCAGCCCGCCGGCGATGCCGAGGCCGGCCTTGGATGTGTCGTCACTCATGGGCGGTCACCAGGGCTTCATCGCCAGAGAGGCCCGACAGGACCTCGACCAGCGCGCGACCGTCGATCTGCAATTTTTCGCCAAGCACGACCACCCGTTCGGTCGGGGGGGCGTCAGGGGGGGCGACCTGCACGAAATCGAGACCCATCCGCGTGCTCACGGCCTCTTGCGGAACGACCACGGTCTGGGTCCGCGCGACCGGCAGGCGCACCAGCACCCGCTTGCCGATGAATTCTGCAGACAGGCCGGAGAGTTCGACATCGGCGATCACCCTTCCGTTCTCGATCTGCGGATAGACCTTGGCGAGGGTGCCGGAGTCGGTGCCCTCGATCCCGTCGATGCGAATGTCATCGCCCTCGTTGAGGAAATCGGCATGCCGTTCGGGTACCGCCAGGCGCAGGTAGAACCCGCCGCCCCCGATCACGGCCACCATTTCGCCGGGCATGATCACCGAGCCCGCAGTGACGGGTACGTCGATCACCCGGCCCGAAATGGGGGCCAGCACGCGGCCTTCGGCAGTGCGCTGTAGCAGAACATCCTTCTGAGCCTCGGTAGAACCGATGCGCCCCTGGATCACTTCGACCCTGGTACGCAACCCATCCACGTTCTGTTCCGTCGTCACCCCGCGTTCGAGCAGGTTCAGACCGCGGGTTAACTCCGCCTGCGCATTGGTCAGTTCCGAGGTCAGCGCCTGCAATTGGGCGTCAACCGCGCGCAGTTCCAGCAACAGCTTCTCGTCCACCGTTGTGGCTATCTGCTGGCCTTCGGCCACCTCGGACCCTTCCGCCACCATCACCTGTTCCAGCGTGCCGCCAAGGCGGGATCGCGCCGGGATCGTGTTGCGCGCTTCGATCTTGGCAAAGACAGCCTTCCATTCGGTGATCGTGATCCGCTCGGCTTGCATGTCGGCAGCTGTGGCCAACCCTGGCAGCAGGGCCGTCAGGATGATCAGGGCGGCGGTGAGGGCGTGTTTCATGGAGCACCTTTCGGGTCACGGCCGACAGATCCTGCGCGATGGAGCGCAATGCGGCCTGAGACTATATATTCAAAAAAGTGATTATATGGCAATCCCCATTCGTGCAGGGGGCGCGCAAAAGGCTCTCGGTCACGGTGCGTTGCGCGGGGCGAGGGCGCGTCGGAATGCATGACCCAGTGCGCTGTTTTCATGCCCAATGCGTTGCAGGCCGAGACGGTGAACGATGTGATTCTGGAGGACGTGGCCCGGTGGATCCGAGCGCAGGTCCGATCTGCCTGCCGGCGATCAGAACCGCTGGCCGAGATAGACATACACATATTGCTGGCCCTCGTCATTCACGGCGAAGTCCAGTGCGTAATCCAGTGCGAATTTCCTGGAGAGTCTGAACCGCAGGCCGGTCCCGACGGCGGCGCCCCCGGCGCTGTCGGACATGTTGCTCGGATCGTTCCCGCCGACCCCGTAGCCGCCGAACAGGACATAACCGAACCGGCTCTGGCCGAAGCGGTCGCGGTATTCGGCCTGGATCGAGGCGGAGTAGTCGCGGATGTTGTCGGTGGCGGGAAATCCGCGCATGCCGTCCACCGCGCCGACACCGCAGGCATCGAAGAAGGGGGCCGATGCGGAGGCGCCGCAGACCACGCCCCGCACGGCGATGACCGCGTCGTTTTCCAGGGACCAGTAACTCGCGGCCGAGAGGATCGCCTTGGAGTATTGCCGGTCCTGGGTCGTGACCTTCCCGCCAAAGAGCGTACCCGTGTCGCGGGCATGGGATAGCGACAGTTTCGTCAGGTCGCCAGTGGTGGGATAGAACGTATCGTCGCGCGTATCCCATTGGAACCTGAGCCCGAATATCCCGACTTCGACGTTGGTGTCCTGCAACAGGGCGGCAGGTACGGTCGCCGTGTTGAATGCGATCGTCGAATCGAGATGGGTCAGCGATCCGGTCACGGAAAAGGAGGGCGAGAAATTGTAGCCCAGTTCCAGGGCGGCGAGTTTTGCCGATTGATCGAGGGGCAGGCGGAAGGAACGCACTCCGGGCAGTGTGGCCGGGAGATCGTAATTGAGGTCGGCGTTCCCGTAGACGAGGCCGAGGGTCCAGCGGCCATCGGCGAAATTCACGACGCCGCCGGCCCCGTAGCCTTCGCTGCCGTTTCCGGATTTCATTTTCGCGGCCCCGAAGCCGGATGGCCGCGAGCCGGAAACCGTGAAAAGATAACCCGCCCCGAGCGTCAGCCCACTTTCGAGAACCGGGTTGGAAAACGGGATGGGGGCCACGATGAAGGACCCGGCCCTGGCCCCGGTTTCCGTGCTGACGGCATCGGAAACCTCGCTGCCGCCGACGCCGGTGATGGAGGTGACCTGAGCCCTGGCGGCGGTCGCGGCCGCAGCACAGGCAAGCGCGAGAAAAGCCAGATTGCGAAGGACGCAGCTCATACCTGTCACATGTTCCCAAGAGACGCTTCCGGAGCGCGAGTTCATCCTGCCTGGTTTGTATTCTGTATAGCAGATGCGTTCGGTATTCGAAGTCTCAAAATAGCCGGTCCGCGCAGTTCGCCTACCTTCCGGGGGCGGGGGTGAAAGGCCTCCAAGGCGTCACGGGTCCGGGCAGGTTTTTCGGCAGGGCGGAAACCATGGTGAAGCGAGGCGGTCGGCTGTGCACCGGCGCCCAGACGGTCGGCATCAGCCGGACGTCGCGCAGCGCGCATGCCGGCGATGCGGCGGCCCTCGAAAATAGCCGCCGGCAGCGTCGGGACGGGCGCCTTCCCGGCCTTGCCCCTGAAAATCCCCGAGCGCGATGTCGATGCCCGAAAGCGCGGTGATCGTCATGGGCGTATGGCGATGAACTGGTAGGCCAGCGCGAGCGCGACGACGACCAGCATCGACAGGCTCATGGCGATGTTGATGGCCCGGTGGGCGCGCTGGCTGAGGTCGAGCCGGCGCAGGGTGATGCCCAGCCAGAGCCAAAGAAAATGGATGGGAATCCAGATCGTGTTGACGACGAGGAACTTGAGCAGAGTTTCCGCCAGTAGGCTGCCACCGCCGAAGGCAAAGCCGGAAAACAGCGTCGTGTTCACCGCATAGGCCTTGGGGTTGATCATTTGCAGCGCGACGCCGTCCAGCACGCCCGGCGGGCGCACCGCCTCGACAAAGGCGATCCGGCTGCCCGCCGTGGCGATGCGCAGGGCGAGGTACAGCAGGTATGCGGTCGAGGCCACGAAGAGCAGCGTCCGGATGGCCGGGTCTGCGAGGATCACTGCGGCCAGCCCGGATACCACGGCGAGCGCAACCATGTTGGTGCCGATGAAAAGACCCAGCACATAGCGCGTGCCCGGACGCGCCCCGAAGGCCGAGCCGACGCCAGCGGTGGACAGCACGCCCGGTCCGGGGGTGATGATCAGAAAGAACACTGCGGCGGCGAAAATCAGCATGCGGCCATCTCCTGTGCGCGCCGGGCAAGATCGCAGACGGTGAACACCCGGTTCTGCGACACGGCGGTTTGCGCGCGGTTTCGGTTATCATTTGCGAGGACGGGGATGGCTGCGGCAGGCATGTCCACGACCATGCTCAACCCGATCAGCACGGCATTCGGCGGCCTGTCTGTCATCGCTCCTCGCGTGGCAGGATGGCGCCCCTGTGGCCGATCACCCGAAGCGCCAGCCCGTGCCCGGCCTGCATGGATTCGGTCTCGTCCATTCCGTCGAGTTTCGCGGCGAGATAGCCCGCGTTGAAACTGTCGCCCGCCGCCGTGCTGTCGACGACGCCGGTTGCCGGTTTGATCGCGAGGGGCGGCGAGCCGTTCAGGGGCAGGGGGCCGCGGGCGCCGCGCTTGAGTACGCCTTCGCCAAGGCCGTATCGCCGGAGGCGCTCCAGAAGCGCCGCCTCGTCCGGGTCCCCGAACAGCGCCAGTTCGTCCTCGAGACTGGGCAGGCCGATGTCGGTAAGCCGCCAGGCATCGGTCACGGTTTCCTGCGCGGTGCCCTGATCGGACCAGAGCGCCGGGCGGTAATTGCTGTCGAAGGCGACGCGGCCGCCGGCATCGCGGTAATGCCTGAGCCAGCCCATAAGCCGTGCCCGGCCAGCAGGCGGCAGGATCGCCAGCGAAATCGCCGAGAGATAGACCAGATCGAAGCCGGAGAGGTCGCTTTCCTCCAGCCCCGGAGGCTCCATCAGTCGACGCGCGGCAGAATTCTCGCGCCAGTAGGTGAAGCTGCGTTCGCCGTTTCCGTCGGTGTTGATGGCATAAAGACCGGGCACGCGGGTTTCGCTGCGCCGGATCAGGGCGGTGTCGAGCCCTTCGGCCTCGATCATCGCGATCATGCGATCCGAGAGCCCGTCGCGCCCCAGTTTCGTGCCATAGGCCACGCGCAGGCCGGGAGCCGTGCGCTTGAGATAGATGGCGGTGTTCAGCGTGTCGCCGGCAAAGCCCAGACCGGCGGTATCGGGCCGGTCCGGGGCCAGCGCGATTTCGACCATCGCCTCGCCGATACACAGAACGGATGTCATGTCGTGCCTCCCCGGACGGTTTTCGCGCCACCAGATGATCTGCCCCGACACCACGATAATACCGGTGCCGGCAAGTGTCATCCTGTCCGGCTGCATCCAGGGTACTGGCGTCCAGGCTCGCCCGGCCCATGAGTTTCATCGTTGCACGAATATCCAAGTCGGACGGGTTTTCTGTCCTTGTCGCGGAGTCACGTACCGCCCATCCTGGCAAGGAAGCATTCATGTGCGAACAATAACTTCGGAAATTCTGAAATTCTGAAAATAATTGAAACGCCCAATAAAAGCGGCGCATCATGAATTCGGGTTGCAAACGGCCCGGCACAGGGCGCGCAGATGCAGTTGGTCATGGCCGAACCACATTCAAACGGATACGGGCCATCCGGCATGAAACGAAAAACCAAGTTTGAAACGGCGGATATTTGCGACGATCCGCATAGCAAGCTGATCATGCCTGTCATCAGACCCGGACAGCGGCTCGGGTCCTTAGAATTGCAGGGATCACATGGGGCTTCTGCCAATACCGTGTGGGACGTGCAGATGCGCCTGTTGCGCACGGCACCGGTCGAGTTCGAGAAAACGCGCGGCTTTCGCGCCTCGCCGATCCCGATGGAGACCTTCGGCCGGATCTATAAGCTGTTCCGCCAGCAGGTCGTCGGCGCCGTATGGAATTTCGGCTCCAATTACGTCGGGGTCATCATCCGCGACCACCAGCCGAGATCGCTTTAGCGGCGATGCAGGTCGTCATCGAGATAGATGCGGATGATCTCGGCAAAGTCGCTTTCGGCGGCGAAACCCAGTTTCCGGGCCCGCACTGTATCGAAATCGCGGGGCCAGCCCTCGATGATCCGCTGCACGGTTTCATCCGGTTCGGATCGGATCAGCGCCACCACGTTATTGCCCGCGATGGCGCGCAGGGCCTCGATCTGCTCGGCCACGGTGCAGGAGACGCCCGGCATGCTCAGCGCGCGGCGGTCGTGCAACTGGCCCAGGTCCATGGTGGCGGCGTGACGCAGGAAGCCGACAGCCGCGCGCGGCGAGGCGTGCCAGTGGCGCACCGTGTCGGGCACCGGCAGGATCGCTTCGACCCCGTTCAGCGGCTCGCGGATGATGCCCGAGAAGAAGGAGGAGGCGGCCTTGTTCGCCTTGCCGGGGCGGACGCAGATCGTGGGCAGGCGGATCGAAATGCCGTCGACAAACCCCTTGCGCGAGAAATCGGTCAGCATCAGTTCGTTGCACGCCTTTTGCGCGCCATAGGAAGTGAGCGGCGCGCTGAGGAATTCGTCGCCGATCCTGTCCGGGTAGGGTCCACCGAACACCGCGATGGACGAGGTGAAGACAAAGCGCGGCCGGTAGCGGCCGCCCGAGGCCAGGTGTTCGGTTCGCAGCGCTTCGAGCAGGGTCCAGAAGCTGTGCATATTGGTGAGCCAGCCCAGTTCGAAATCGGACTCGGCCTCGCCCGAGACGATGGAGGCGAGGTGAAAGATCACCTCTGGCCGTGCGGCGGCAAGGCGGCGCAGCGCCAGCGGGTCGGTGACCGAGCCGCGGATCTGCTTGCCCGGCGCGCCGGTTTCGGGGAAGCTGATGTCGAACAGGGTCACGGGCGACTTTTCGTGCCCGGTCAGGCCGTGATCGGCGAGCGATCTGGCGAGTTTCTGCCCCACCATACCACCGCCGCCGAGAATCAGGATACTCATCTATCGGTCTCCGTTTGGTGCAGGTTGCAAAGTTCGAGGAAAAGTGAGGAAATGTCGAGTTGGCCCTCCGCCATTATCGCCATTGTAACGGTCTCGGCGCCACCTGTTCCGCCCGATGCCCTCCAGTTGGCGGACGACCGGAGCAAATCAATGAAACTGCATCTGGATCTTGCGACATGACACAGAGACTGACTGGAAAGACGGCGCTGGTGACGGCTGCCGGGCAGGGGATCGGGCGGGCCACTGCGCTGGCCATGGCCGCCGAGGGGGCCAAGGTTCTGGCGACCGATATCAATGTCGAGACGCTGGCGGCGCTCAGGGCGGATGCGGCGGGCGATCTGGAGGTGACGCGACTTGACGTGCGCGACGATGCGCAGGTGGCCGAAATCGTGGGCGAGGCAAATCCCGACATCCTGTTCAACTGCGCCGGCTTTGTCCATCACGGCACCATCCTGGACGCCACAGACGAGGAATGGGACTTTGCCTTCGACCTCAACGTGCGCTCGATGTTCCGCACTATGCGGGCGGCGCTGCCGGGGATGCTGGCGCGTGGCAATGGCTCGATCATCAACATGTCCTCGGCGGCCTCGTCGATCATCGGGGCGCCGAACCGCTTCGTCTATGGCGCGACCAAGGCGGCGGTGATCGGCATGACCAAGGCGGTGGCGAAGGACTACATAACCCAGGGGGTGCGCTGCAACGCCATCTGCCCGGGGACGGTGGAAAGCCCCTCGCTGCACGACCGCTTGCGCGCCACCGGCGATTACGAGGCGGCGATGAAGGCGTTCGTCGCACGCCAGCCCATGGGCCGGATCGGTAAGGCCGAGGAGATTGCGGCACTTGCGGTCTATCTCGGCTCGGACGAAAGTGCGTTTACCACCGGGCAGGCCCATATCATCGACGGCGGCTGGGCCGGCTGATCGGGGAGAGGAAAAAATGACAAAACGGCGTCTGCGCTCGCAATTCTGGTTCGACAACCCGGACAATCGCGAAATGACCGCGCTCTATCTCGAGCGTTATCTGAACTATGGGCTGACGTGGGAGGAGTTGCAGTCGGGCAAGCCGATCATCGCCATCGCGCAGACCGGATCCGATCTGAGCCCTTGCAACCGTCACCATGTGGAACTGTCCAAGCGCGTACGCGACGGGATCATATCGGCCGGTGGCACAGTGATCGAGGTGCCGGTACACCCGATCCAGGAGACCGGCAAGCGGCCCACCGCGATGCTGGATCGCAACCTGGCCTATCTGAGCCTTGTGGAAACGCTGTTCGGCTATCCGCTGGATGGGGTGGTGCTGAACATCGGCTGCGACAAGACCACGCCGGCGCTCCTGATGGCGGCGGCGACGGTGAACATCCCGGCCATCGCCTTTTCGGTGGGGCCGATGCTGAACGGCTGGTTCAGGGGCGAGCGTACCGGATCGGGCACCATCGTCTGGAAGGCGCGCGAGTTGCTGGCGGCGGGCGAGATCGACGATGCGGGCTTCATGGAGTTGGTCGCCTCGTCGGCGCCTTCGGTCGGCTATTGCAACACGATGGGCACCGCGAGCACGATGAACAGCCTGGCCGAGGCGCTGGGCATGCAGCTGCCCGGATCTGCCGCGATCCCCGCGCCCTATCGCGAACGCGGGCAGATGGCCTATGAGACCGGGAGGCGCATCGTCGAGATGGTGCACGAGGATCTGAAACCCTCGGCCATCATGACGCGCGCGGCCTTCGAGAACGCGATCGTGGTGAATTCGGCCATCGGCGGGTCGACCAACGCGCCGATCCATCTGAACGGCATCGCGCGGCACCTGGGCGTGCCGCTGGACAATGACGACTGGCAAAGGCTGGGCCACAAGGTGCCGCTGCTGGTCAATCTCCAACCTGCGGGCGAATACCTTGCCGAGGATTATCACCGTGCAGGCGGGGTTCCCGCGGTGGTGGGCGAATTGCTGGCTGAGGGGCTGTTGCCGCATCCGGGCGCGTCTACGGTCAATGGCCGGTCAATGGGAGAGAATTGCGACGGGCGCCGCAGCGAGAACCCGGCGGTGATCAAGCCGGTCGCCGCGCCGATGAAGCGCGACGCGGGGTTCATCAACCTCAAGGGCAACCTGTTCGACAGCGCCATCATGAAGACCAGCGTGATCAGCGCCGAGTTCCAGCAGCGGTATCTGGACAATCCCGAGGATCCCAATGCCTTTGAAGGGCGGGCCATCGTGTTCGACGGGCCCGAGGATTTCCATGCCCGGATCGACGACGAGAGCCTGGCCATCGACGCCCGTTGCATCCTGATCATGCGCGGGTCGGGGCCGATCGGCTATCCCGGCGGGGCCGAGGTGGTGAATATGCGGCCGCCGTCCTATCTGCTGAAACAGGGCATCCATGCGCTGCCCTGCATCGGCGACGGGCGGCAATCGGGCACGTCTGGCTCGCCCTCGATTCTGAACGCCTCGCCCGAGGCGGCCGAAGGCGGCGGGCTTGCCCTGGTGCGCACCGGCGACCGGCTGCGGATCGACCTGAACACCTGCACCGCGAACATGCTGGTCAGCGACGAGGAACTGGCCGAGCGGCGGGCGGCGTTGCCGGACCATCCCTTTACCCCGCCCAGCCAGTCGCCCTGGCAGGAGATCTTCCGCGAGCGGGTGCGCCCGTTCTCGGAGGGGATGACTTTGCGCGGGGCGGACGCCTATCGCGACATCGGAAACAGCGCGGTGCCGCGCGACAATCACTGAGAAGGACAAGACGACATGAAACTTCTGCGATACGGGCCGGTCGGGGCCGAAAAGCCGGGTCTGCTGGACGCTGACGGCAACATCCGGGACCTGAGCGCGCATGTGGCCGACATCACCGGGGCGGTTCTGGACGACGCGAGCCTTGAGCGGTTGCGCGCGCTCGATCCCGCGAGCCTGCCGGTGGTGCCGGGCAACCCGCGCCTGGGGGCCTGTGTCAGCGGCTTCACCAAGTACATGTGTATCGGGCTGAACTATTCCGATCATGCCGACGAGATGAATCTGCCGTACCCCGAACACCCGATCCTGTTCATGAAGGCCAATTCGGCGATTGTCGGCCCCGATGACGATGTGGTGATGCCGCGCGGCTCGACCACGACCGACTGGGAATGCGAACTGGGCGTGGTGATCGGCAAGGCCGCGAAATATGTCAGCGAAGAGGATGCGCTGGACCATGTCGCGGGCTATTGCATCTGCAACGACGTGAGCGAGCGGACCTTCCAGAACAAGCTGACCGGGCAATGGACCAAGGGCAAGAGCTGCGACACGTTCGGGCCCACCGGCCCGTGGCTGGTGACCCGCGACGAGATCGCCGATCCGCAGGCGCTGGCGATGTCGCTGGACGTGAACGGCAAGCGGATGCAGACCGGCAATACCGCGACGATGATCTTTACCGTGCGCCAGATCATCTCGCATCTGAGCCAGCTCTTTACCCTGCATCCGGGCGACGTGATCTCGACCGGGACGCCGCCGGGCGTGGGCGGCGGCATGAAGCCGCCGACCTTCCTGAAGGCGGGCGACGTGATGGAGTTGCGGATCGAGGGGCTGGGCAGCCAGCGGCAGGAGGTGCGGGCCGATGACTAGGCCACGGCTGCTCCAGATCGGCAATGTGACCGATCGGATGCGCGTCCGGTTCGAAGCCGAGTTCGAGGTCACCCGACTGTTCGACACCCCCGAGGCTGGGCGCGCGGCCATGCTGGAAACACGGCAGGCGATGGGCGACCTGACTTGCGACAACCTCTCGCAATATCTCAAGGACGGCACAGTCCTGACGTCGGTGCCCGAATGCCGTTCTCTCTGATCATCAAAGGCACCGGGCAGGAAAGGAAACATCCATGATCCCCAACGCAGTCAAACAGGCCTGGGCCGAGGGCCGTCCCACTCTCAACGGCTGGCTTGGCATAGGCAACCCGTTCACGGCCGAGATCATGGCGACCGCCGGTTTCGACAGCCTGACCATCGACCTGCAACACGGGTTTCTCGACTATTCCCACGCCTGCACCATGTTGCAGGCGATGCGCGCCAGCGGCGTGACGCCGATCGCGCGGGCGCCGTGGCGCGAGCCGGGGATCATCATGAAACTGCTCGATGCCGGGGCCTATG
Organism: Ruegeria marina; assembly: GCF_900101475.1. Lineage (GTDB taxonomy): Bacteria > Pseudomonadota > Alphaproteobacteria > Rhodobacterales > Rhodobacteraceae > Ruegeria_B > Ruegeria_B marina. Next base: position 22,096 of record NZ_FMZV01000010.1, read on the forward strand.
GCATCATCTGCCCGATGGTCAACACCGCCGAAGAGGCCGCCGACCTGGTGGCGATGGTTCGCTATCCGCCGCGCGGCAACCGCAGCTTTGGCCCGACGCGGGTCAGTTTCTCGGCTGGCGCGAATTATCCTGCCGAGGCCAATGACCAGGTGATGGTGCTGGCGATGATCGAGACTGGCGAGGCATTTGCCAATGTCGACGCGATCTGCGCGACACCGGGGCTCGACGGCATCTATATCGGGCCGTCGGATCTGACGCTGGGGGTAACGAATGGCCGGTTGCCCTCGGGGGTTGACCGTACCGAGCCCGAGATGATCGACACGATCAAGGCCATCCTGGCGGCGGCCAAGCGTGCCGGCATTGCGGCGGGGCTGCATTGCGGAACGCCGGCCTATGCGGCGCAGGCGGTCGGCTGGGGCTTTGACATGGTCACCATTGCCGCCGACACGGCGCTGCTGGCGGCGGGGTCGCGCGGGGCGGTCGGCCAGGCGCGCGCGCTGCTGGGCGGCGGTGCGGGCGCGGGCGCGGGAGAGAAGGCAAGCGGCTACTGACGGAGGCGAAGATGGCGAAGCTGAAGCGCCTGCTGATCACTGGCGCTGCTGGCGCACTGGGCTCTCAGGCCCGCCGCCACCTGGCGGGTCTGGCCGAAGAGATCCGGCTGAGCGACCTGGTGGCGGTGGACGGGCTGGCGGCAAACGAGGAATTCGTCGCGGCAGATCTGGGCGATGCCACCGCCCTGCGCGACCTGGTCGATGGGTGCGACGCGGTGGCCCATTTCGGCGGGGTGAGCACCGAGAAGAGTTTCGACCTGATCGAACGGGGCAATATCCGGGGAGTCTATAACCTCTACGAGGCGGCGCGGGTGACCGGCAGGCCGCGCATCTTTCTTGCCTCGTCGAACCACGCGATCGGGTTCTACCGTACCGACGAGCGGCTTGACGCCTTTGCCGCGCCGATGGCGGACGGGCTTTATGGCGCCTCCAAGGTCTATGGCGAGCAACTGGCGCTGGTCTATTGGAAGAAATTCGGGATCGAGACCGCGCGGGTGCGCATCGGCTCGTGTTTTCCCAGACCGCGCAACCGGCGGATGCTGTCCACCTGGCTCAGCTATCGCGACCTCTTCGCGCTGGTCGAGCGCTGTTTCATCGTGCCGCGCCTGGGCTGTCCGGTGATCTACGGGGTGTCGCAGACACGCTCGGGCTGGTGGGACAATTCGCATGTCGCCTACCTGGGCTGGGAACCGCAGGACACGTCCGAGGTCTGGCGCGCGGAGCTGGAGGCGAGCGAGCCGCAGGGGGCGGTCGATGCGCCGGACGCGCTCTATCAGGGCGGCATGTTCACCGCCGAACCGATCCACCAGGAGTGACGGCTCGGGCTTTTGGGAAAACGGTTTGCGCCACGTGGCCAGGCGCTGCGCGTTACACGGACCACAGGCCCTTGACCCGCTTGCTGCCTCAGGGGCACCGCAGACCCTAGCGGGTTCACACGGCCCATACGGCTGTGCAAAACATGAAGCGCGATCGGGAAATGGCAGCCCGTAGGGGAATCGAACCCCTCTTTCCAGGTTGAAAACCTGGCGTCCTAACCGATAGACGAACGGGCCACGCTTGGCGTGAGAGGCTTTTACGAGGTCGCGCCCACGGGCGCAAGTGGGTAAAGAATATTTTTATCGCGGGAGAAAGTGTTTTTAATCAGATAGTTATGATGGGATTTTGAAGCCTTATTTCATCTCGATGTTGGGGAGATATGGCAGCCCGTAGGGGAATCGAACCCCTCTTTCCAGGTTGAAAACCTGGCGTCCTAACCGATAGACGAACGGGCCACGCTGGCTTGTGGAGGGCCTTTTACGGTGTCCCATTCAGCCCCGCAAGCAGAAAAATACGGTTTGATGAACTTTTTTGATTGGGACGAAAAACCCCCTGTTTTCAAGGCATCAGGCCTCTGCGGCATCCTCGACGCGCAGCTGGACGTTCTGCCTTCCGCCCCAGGTGTTGATCTCCAGCCGCCCGGCGAAATGAAAGCGTGCGCCGCCGTGGTTCTCGAACCGCGGCCCGAGCGGGCCATCGAAGGCGCCGAACAGTATCGCGTCGAGCCCGCCGCCCATGCCATCTTCCAGCGCGAGTTTCAGATGCGAGGCGCCGACGCGCCTGGCAAAGCGAATCCGGAGATCGGGCAAGGCATAGCGCGGGGCAGGGGCGCCGGCGCCAAAGGGGCCGGCCTGCTCGATCTGTTCCAGCAGATCCACAGTCGCGGCACCCGGCATCAGCGTGCCGTCCAGTTTCAATTCGGCCGGGCCGCCCTGTCCGGCCCCCTGCTTGGCCAGCAACTCGGACAGGCGCGCCATCGCCGCCTCGAGCTTGTCACGCGCCACCGTCAGGCCCGCAGCCATCCTGTGGCCGCCGCCCTTGACCAACAGCCCCTCGGCCGCCAGCCGCTGGATCGCCGCGCCAAGATCGACACCGGCGACCGAGCGCCCCGAGCCCTTGCCCTCGTCCCCGTCGAAGCCGATGACGATGGCGGGGCGGTTCGCGGTATCCTTCAGGCGCGAGGCGACGATTCCCACGACGCCCGGATGCCAGCCCTCGCCGGCGGCCCAGGCCAGCGGCCCGTCGAGCCCGCGCGCCTCGGCCTGTTCCAGCGCGGCGGCGCGCACGGCCTCCTCGATCTCGCGGCGCTCGCTGTTCAACTGGTCCAGCCGTGCGGCCAGCGCCTGCGCCTCGGACGGGCTGTCCGTGCTCAGCAGCCTTGCCCCAAGGTCCGCCTGGCCGATCCGCCCGCCGGCGTTGACCCTTGGCCCGAGCAGGAAACCGAGATGGTAGGTATTGGGGGCGGTATCCATCCGCGCCACATCCGCCAGCGCCACCAGGCCGGGCCGCCGCCGTTGCGCCATGACCTTCAGCCCCTGGCGCACCAGCGCCCGGTTCGCCCCGACCAGCGGCGCGACATCGGCCACCGTGGCCAGTGCCACAAGGTCGAGCATGGCCATCAGGTCCGGGCTTGCCGCGCCCGCTTCACGCATCTGCCGCCCGGCCTCGACCAGCATAAGGAACACCACGCCCGCGGCGCAGAGATAGCCCAGGTCGCCGCTTTCATCCTGCCGGTTGGGGTTCACCACCGCGACGCAGTCGGGCAGCGTCTCGCCGCCCAGGTGATGATCGAGCACGATCACGTCCGCGCCCTGTGCCGCGGCAATCGCCTCGTGGCTCAGCGTGCCGCAATCGACGCAGATGATCAGGTCATGGCTTGCCGCCAGATCCCGCATCGCCGGCACGTTGGGGCCATAGCCCTCGTCGATCCGGTCGGGCACATAGAGCGTCGCCTGCTGTCCCATCGCCCGCAGCCAGATCAGAAGCAGGGCCGCCGAACTGCCGCCATCAACGTCGTAATCGGCAAAGACGGCGACCCTTTGGCGGCGACGCACCGCCTCAAGAAACCGGCTTGCCGCCTCTTCCATATCCTTTAGCCCGCGCGGATCGGGCAGCAGTTCCTTCAAACGGGGGTCAAGAAATCCGCGGGCCTCCATCAGTGGCACGCCGCGCCGCGCCAGGACCTGGCAGACCGCCTGGGGCAGGTCGCTCTGCTGCCGCATCATCTCCGCCGCGCGCTCGGTCTCGATGTCCGGACCGACCCAGCGCCGGCCGCTCAGCGAACTCTCCACACCCAGATATGCCACCCTTCACCTCATGCGCAAAGGCCGGACCCTGCGCGGATCCGGCCCTTCATTTCGCCCCAAATACTCCCGCCGGAGGCTGCGGCGCAAGCCGCAACCCTGCGCAACAGGCTCAGACCGGCGTGCGATAGCTCATCCGCCGCACCGAGCCGGTCTTGGACCGCATCAGCAGGGTGGTGGTTTCCACCCAGCCCGGCTCGCGCTTGATGCGCGGCAACAGCGATCCGCCGGTCACCCCGGTGGCGGCAAAGATCACGTCCGATGTCACCATCTCGTCGCGCGAATAGACGCGGTCCAGGTCGGTGATGCCGGCCTTGGCGGCACGGCCGCGCTCGTCGTCGTTACGGAACAGCAGCCGGCCAAAGATCTGGCCGCCCATGCATTTCAGCGCCGCGGCCGCCAGCACGCCCTCGGGCGCGCCGCCCGATCCCATGTACATGTCGATGCCGGTCGTTTCGCTTTCGGCACAATGCATCACGCCGGCGACGTCGCCGTCGGTGATCAGCCGGATCGAGGCGCCGGTCTGGCGCACTTCGGCAATCATCGCCTCGTGGCGCGGGCGCTCCAGGATGCAGACGGTGATGTCCGACGGTTTGCAGCTCTTGGCCTTGGCCAGGGCTTCCACCCGCTCGCGTGGCGACATGTCGAGCGAGACGACACCCTCGGGATAGCCCGGACCGATGGCCAGCTTGTCCATGTAGACATCCGGCGCATGCAGCATCGAGCCGCGCGGACCCATGGCGATCACGGTCAGCGCGTTGGGCATGTCCTTGGCGGTCAGCGTCGTGCCCTCAAGAGGATCCAGCGCGATGTCCACGCCCGGCCCGTTGCCGGTGCCCACTTCCTCGCCGATGTAAAGCATCGGTGCCTCGTCACGCTCACCTTCGCCAATCACCACCACGCCGGCGATGTCGAGCAGGTTCAACTGTTCGCGCATGGCGTTCACGGCGGCCTGGTCGGCGGCTTTCTCGTCGCCGCGACCGATCAGCGAGGCCGAGGCCAGTGCAGCCTGTTCGGCCACGCGGGCGAGGCCCAGGGAAAGCATGCGGTCATGAAATTCGGGCTTGGACGACATGAAGAATTCCTTGCATATGGCTTTTTTGACCCTCTAGCGCAGCGCAGCGGGGGTTCACAAGCGTGTTTGCGAAAAAGAACTGGAGTTCGGCCGATTACACCGCCTCGATCCTCAAGGCCACCGGTTCGGCGGCCAGTACGCCGCTGTTGACCATGGCTTCGATCGCGGTGTCGATGGCCGCCCGCTGGGTCTTGTGGGTGACGATCACAACCGGCGCCTCGGCGCTTTCGTGCTGGGTCTGGCGCATCCGGTTGATGCTGACCCCGGCATCGCCGAGCGCCGCGGCCACCTTGGCCAGCGCGCCGGGACGGTCGGGCAGCAGGAGCCGCAGGTAGTAGGGGGCGGGCGAGTTCGACTGGGCGCTGTCGGCATCGGCGAGCGTGCTGGCCGGCTGCCCGAAGACCGGCAGCCGGAAGCCGCGCGCGATGTCGCAGATGTCGCCCAGAACCGCGCTGGCGGTTGGGCCTTCGCCAGCGCCCGGACCGCGCAGCACGATCTGTTCGACCGCGTCGCCTTCGATCACAACCATGTTGGTGCCGCCCTCGAGCTGGCCCAGCGGCGACTCCGCTGGCACCAGGCAGGGCCGCATCCGCTGTTCCAGCCCGCGACCGGTGCGCTGCGCCACGCCCAGCAGCTTGATGCGATAGCCCATGTCGGCGGCATAGGTGATGTCCTCGAGGTTGATGCGCTGGATACCCTCGATGTCGATCCCGTCGAAATCCGGCCTTGTGCCAAAGGCGATGGCCGACAGCAACGCCAGCTTGTGGGCCGCGTCGATGCCACCCACGTCGAGGTTCGGATCGGCTTCGAGGTATCCCAACTGGGCGCATTCCTCGAAGAGGGCATTGTAGCCTTTGCGCTGCGATTCCATGCGCGTCAGGATGTAGTTGCAGGTACCGTTCATCACCCCCATAACGCGGGTGATCCGGTTGCCGGCGAGCCCTTCGGTCAGCGCCTTGATGACGGGGATGCCACCGGCGACGGCCGCCTCGAACCGGATCACGCGGCCTGCGGCTTCGGCCTGTTCAGCCAGGGCCTGGCCATGGATGGCCAGCAGCGCCTTGTTGGCGGTGACCACGTCCTTGCCGGATTCCAGCGCGGCCTCGATCGAAGCCTTGGCGGGACCATTTTCGCCGCCCATCAGTTCGACATAGACGTCGATGTCGTCACGGCGAGCCAGCGCCACCGGATCGGTTTCCCAAGCATAAGACTTGAGGTTCACGCCCCTGTCCCTGGTCGCGTCGCGTGCAGATACGGCTACGATCTCGATGCGGCGGCCCGTGCGGGACTCCAGCAGATCGGCCTGGCGGCGAATGATGCGGACAACGCCTGCTCCAACAGTGCCCAATCCCGCGATCCCGAGCCGCAATGCTGGTTTCATGCTGTCAGTCCTTTCTGCTCGTCTCCGGCGCAGCCAGCGCGACCGCTGCCCTTGTGCCGTGCCTTAGCCGGATCAGCGCGGGCGTGCAACGTGTGCAGAGGTTATTCGGTGACGGATTCGTTCAGGCGGGTGCGCTCTGCCTCGTCCAGAACAGGCTGGCGCAGACGCCGGGCGCGCGCCTCGAGCGCGGCGCGGCGCGATGCAAGACTTTGCTCCAGCTTCCTGGCCTCGTCTTCGGCGATAACGGCAGGACCAAGGGTTTCGTCGAGCGGGATCAACCGGGGAAAGGATTTGCTCTGTAGATCGGGCCTGATCTGCTCGTTCAGTTCGGGCACCTGAGTACAGGCGGCAGTGAGGACGAGGAGGACGAGGCTGAGACGGGACATGCGGGAAGCCAGGGTGATGTTTCCGGTATCTTTGTCGCGCTTTCCGGGGGGGCGTGCAAGTGGGGCTTTTATCTGAACAAATGTTCAGATAGCGTTATGCCATGGCACGTACTCAGGGTTCCCATTCCGATATCACCGGCCCGCGCATCCAGGACGCCGCTCTGCGGTTGTTTGCGCAACATGGTTTTGCCGCAGTCTCCATGCGGCAGATTGCGGGTGAGGTCGGGGTGCAGGCGGGGGCGCTCTATAACTACACTCCCGACAAGCAGAGCCTGCTTTTCGGGTTGATGCATCGTCACATGGACGAACTCCTGACCGCGCGTGCCGGTCAGTGGGGGGGCGATGCGCTGTCGCGGCTGCGCGATTTCGTGAGCTTTCACATCCGGTTCCACCTCGACCGGCCCGACGAGGTGTTCATCGCCTACATGGAGTTGCGGAACCTCACGCCCGAGAATTTCGCCACCATCGAAGCGCTACGCAGGCGGTATGAGGACGATCTGGAAGCGATCCTGCGGGCGGGCGTGTCCGAAGGGGCATTCGATGTGCCCGACACCAAGATCGCGACACTTGCGGTGATCGCGATGCTGAATGGGGTCAATACCTGGTATCGCGCGGGCGGGCGCCTGTCACTGGACCAGGTCGAAGGCATCTACTGGGACATGGTGCGCAAGGCGGTCGCCGCGTAACCATCGGGTTACGCGGCTCCGTTTCAGTGCGCGGGGCGGATGAACGTGCCATTGCGCAGGTCGCGCATCGCCTGCATCAACTCTTCCTGCGTGTTCATCACGATCGGACCGTGCCAGGCCACCGGCTCGGCGATCGGCGCGCCCGAGATCAGCAGGAAGCGCACACCTTCGGGACCTGCCTGAACCGTCACCTCGTCGCCGGTACCGAAGCGGATCAGGGTGCGGTTGCCGGACAGGTCGCGGATGTTGACCTCCTCGCCCGCGACCTCCTTTTCCAGCAGCACGCCGGTGGGGGCGGAGGCGTCGGCGAAAGCGCCGGCCCCTTCGAACACATAGGCGAAGGCGCGGCGGTAGGTGTCGATCCTGAAGGTTTTCTTCACGCCGGCGGGCACGAAGACATCAAGGTACTGCGGATCGGCGGCGATTCCGTCCACAGGGCCGGTCTTGCCCCAGAAACTGCCGACGATGACCTTCACGCGGGTGCCGTCGTCGTCGATGATCTCGGGGATCTCGCTGCCGCGCACGTCCTGGTAGCGGGGGGCTGTCATCTTCTGCGCCGCCGGCAGGTTGCCCCAGAGCTGGAAGCCGTGCATCTGGCCTTGCGCATTGCCCTTGGGCATTTCCTGATGCAGGATGCCCGACCCGGCGGTCATCCACTGGACGTCGCCCGCACCCAGCGTGCCGGTATTACCCAGCGAGTCGCCGTGTTCAACGGTGCCCGAAAGCACATAGGTGATGGTTTCGATGCCGCGATGCGGGTGCCACGGGAACCCGCGCAGATAGTCCTGCGGATATTCGTTGCGGAAATCGTCGAACAGCAGGAACGGGTCCAGTTCGGTCGGGTCCTGGAACCCGAAGGCCCGGTGCAGCTTGACGCCCGCACCTTCGAGCGCCGGGGTGGCGCGGCGGGTTTCGAGGATCGGTCGGATGGACATATGAGTGCCTCCTGGCAAGTGGGTTGGCGTTAAGATAGTCACTCGACCGCGTCAGGCAAATCCGTATGCGGTCACCGTGACTGTGCAAATTTGCGAAGCGGTCGCCCCGGCGCGGGATGGCCTCCATCCGGTAGGAGGAGAAAAACGCCTGCTTCTGCCTGGATTTCACCCGCTTGTCCCGCATGGCGCGGATGAAAACATCGTTGCGCTGTGAGAAACGCTCGAAAGTCCCGGTCGCGTCGATGCAGGCCGAGGTATCGTCGGCGAGCCTGGGGCGGGGCGGTTGGCGGGAAAGCTCATGAACGGCACGCCAACTCGGGGTTTGTGGGTAGGGCAATGGGTCTGTTCCGTGCGTGTGCGATGGGATAAGGGAGGTGGAACGGAGAGAGGATCGGAACATGCAGGATGACGTGGTGGCGGTTGTGGAGGCATCGGCGCCCCGGCGGTGGCTGGCCCTTGTGATGCTTGTTGGGCTTGGCGGGCTGCTGATCTACGTGGCCCTGGCAACGCCGCCGACGTTCTTTTGGCAAGTTTTTCTGATCGCGCTCGGCGCGGCGTCATTGTGGATGGCGCAAGGCATGTATGCGGCAACTGCGGGACGGGTCGAATTGACGGACAGCACCTTGCGCAGCGGCACCGGCGAAGTGATCGCGCTGGTCGAGGATATCGAACAGATCGAGCGCGGCGCTTTCGCCTTCAAGCCGTCGAACGGGTTCCTGATCCGCACGCGGACTCCGGCCGCCCGTGCCTGGCGTCCCGGCCTGTGGTGGCGGATTGGCCGCCGCATCGGGGTGGGCGGGGTCACGCCCGGTTCGCAGACGAAATTCATGGCCGAGATGATCTCGGCCATGATTGCGGAGCGGGACGGGAATCTGCCGCACTGAGCGTCAGACGCTGCCGGCGATCTCGTTGGTGAAGCGCGGCCGCGTGAAGATGAAGCTTTCCATCACCGTATCGTCCAGGCCGACGCTGAAGGGCGCCTGATAGGTGTTCTTAGTTTCAACCAGGATCAGCGTGTCCAGATCCGACATCGGCGGCAGGCTCGCGCTGATCGCGTCAACATTCGTATTGGTCAGGCTGGTGGGGAAACCGCGGTTTGCCGACCACCGCACCCGGTGCCTGTTTTGCCTTGCCTCGTAGCGCAACAGCGATATGCGGACCTGCAGATTGTTGGGACTGCCCACCATTCGTGCATAAAGATCGACCATCGAGTTGATATAGGCGTCGTCGATCGTGCGGGTTTCGCGCGAGATCAGGTCGCCGATCGTATAGGCGGCCTTCACGTTCGAGGCCGCTTCGCGATAGCCATCGAAATAGGTGTAGCCGATCATCAGGGTCCAGAACAGGATCGGGATCGTAAGCAGCGCTTCGACCGCGATAGAGCCCTCCTCGTTCGAGCGAAACCGTTTTAGCCTCTTCTTGATGCGATCTGTAAACATGGCTTACAATGGCTCCTGCACGAAGACGGACATGGCGGTCAGGGCGTACTGGCCTTCGGCATTGGCAAGGGTCGCACCCAATGTTGACGAAGGAAAGATCGGGTTGATCTTTGCGCAAGCCCGCAGGACCATCAGTTCGTTGGCCTGGCCGTTTTCGAATTGACGCACCGGCCGGACCTCTTCCGAGAGATCCGTGCAGTCCGGCTGGAGCGGAATGGTGATGCCGACATAGGGATCCTGGCGGATCATCTCGAGCTTGAGATTGGTGCTGCAATTTCGGATGAAAACGGCCTTTTCACAAATATCCACCTTGAGCTGGTCATGTCCGGGGTTGCTGCCCGTGTTCAGGCGCAGATCCCGCACGACGATGTCGACGGCGCGTTCCAGCATGGCATGATTGAGTGTCATGAAGGTCAGTTCGACCGCTGCCAGCATGACGCCTACGATGGCGGGAAAGACAATGACGAATTCCACCGTGGCATTGCCGTCCTCGCATCTGCGGAACCGGCGCAGAAACCTGGTCAGTTTGCGGGTCATTGTGTCAGCCTCAGTTTGCGGATCGACGATGCGATCGAGGTGAAGGCGTCACTGATTTCCAGCCCGAACGCATCGTAATAGTGGCTGTCCGAGCTTGCACAGTCCTTTAGCACACGGCGACCGTTCGCAGGTGCTTCGAAACCGACACTGTAGACGATGATGCCTTGGTCCTTGGCGGCGTCGCAGACGTTCTTGGTTCTCTGGTCCTTGGCCGAGGCTTCCTTCTTGGAGAAAGCCGACTCGTACCAATCGGCCCAGGCGCTGCTGGTGAACTCGTAGTTGTAGTAGGCGTTGTAGGCCAGCGAGACCTTGTTGAGCAGCTCTGCATAGGTCAGCCGCACGGCGGTGCCGGGTTCGTCCTGCATGGCGCAGCTATAGGTCCCGCTCGAGTTGGTTCCGCAAACCTGGCTTTGGCCGTTGCCGTATGGATGATCGGACCAGGTGTTCTGATCCGGCCAGTAATACTGGTTTCCGCCATTGTCGTGGAAGACACTGAACGCGTTCCGTGTGTTGGTGTCGGGAGAGCCGCTGATAGCGTCCTCTGCCGCGTTGTACCAAACATTGGACAGGCCTGTGCGCATTGACGGGTTCAGCATGTACTGGTCGGTGTTCTCGCCGTCTGACATGACGATCAGCACTTTCAGGACATCCCCCGAGTCATAGGCGCTGGGTCGGCCGGAAAAGTGAGCTGCGACCTTGTTCTGCGCGATAAGCCCGTCGATCACGCTTTGAGTGCCAGGATCGAGCATGACGATGCCCCATTTCGCACCGATGTCGATGGAGGTATTCCCACGCGCGGTCATGCCGTCGATGTAGTTATCCAAGACGGTCTGGTTGTCGGTAAACGGCAGGATCGCGGCACTGGCGCGAATTGGGCAGACCGGAGTCTGGATCGGATCCTTGGAATAGGTGAACGGATCGAAATGCATCGTGCGTTCCAGCGGCGTGATGCGGGACAGGCCGGGCTGGCTGAATTCGTCGTCGATGAAGTTCACGCAATACGAATAGTCGTGCTCGGTGCTGACGTTGTAAAATTGCAGGATGTCTGAACCTGCGTTGACCTGGCTGGCATAGGGGATGATCGAGATCGAAACCGCACCCGGCTGGGTGGCTGAAAGCATCTGGTCCACGAAGTCCTTGGCCGCGACCTTCAGATTGTACAGGCGGTTGTTGCTGCTCATCGAACTCGATACGTCGAGCACGAGCGAAATCTCGACATTGCCGATGCTCTCCTCGGCGGTGCTTGCCGCCGGGATGGTGAGACTGTCATAGCCCGACAGTTTCATGAAATGGGTTGGCAATTCCGCCGTCGCCGTGGCGGAGACCCTGCGGAACCCCAATCCCTCGTCAACAACTATGGAGGAGAGGTATTGCAGCAGGCCGGCTTTTTCGAGGTAGGATCTTACCACCGTTTCCGGCGATACGAGCTGGTCCAGGTCGGCGGCGGCCAGAACGGCGCGGTCGAGCGTGTACTGAAGCGAGGCCCGTTTCTGCTCGTATCGCATCAGGTCGACGCCGATACCGGCGGCTCCTACCATGGCCAGGAAAAGGAAGAGGGCGAGGATGGTCATTGCGCCGTCCTCGGCGCGCATGAAGGCGCGGTATCCGCGAATTGCGCGACGCGGTGCATGTTTCACGGCAACGCGGCGGCGGCCAAGTGACTTGTACATCTTTCACCTACCTTTCCGGCAGAACCCCAGCCGGAGATCACAGTTCCAATGCGCAGAAATGCACGTGAAACATGGCAGCAATGGGGCGCAAATGGCCCCAAACAGAGAACGTTAACAATTGCTTGGCGACATTTTCGCCGGGAGCCCGGATTTGTTTCCGCAGCTGTTACAATGCGGCTCGAATCGCCGTTCGGACGCTTGACTGAAACTGCAACCGTTTAAAAAAGTGGCGCTTTGTGGATGCTGCGGCCTATGTTGCCTGCGACAAGGTGTCGTCAGTCGAGTCACCAAAGGTCATGGAGGTTTTGAGACAATGGCCCGTAAGAATGAGCCCAGTTTCCGTGAAAGCGTTGATTTGATGTTCAACCGGGCGGCAGCCCTGATGGACCTGCCGCCGGGGCTGGAAGAAAAGATCCGGGTCTGCAACGCAACCTATACGGTGCGGTTCGGCGTTCGGCTCAGAGGGCATATTCATACGTTCATCGGATATCGCTCGGTCCATTCCGAACATATGGAGCCCGTGAAGGGCGGCATTCGCTATGCCATGTCCGTCAATCAGGACGAGGTCGAGGCGCTGGCGGCGCTGATGACCTATAAATGCGCACTGGTCGAAGCACCGTTTGGCGGCTCGAAGGGCGGGCTCTGTATCGACCCGCGCCAGTACGAGGAGCACGAACTGGAGCAGATCACCCGCCGGTTTGCCTATGAATTGGCCAAGCGCGACCTGATCAATCCGTCACAGAACGTGCCCGCGCCGGACATGGGCACCAGTGAGCGCGAGATGGCATGGATTGCCGACCAGTACGCGCGGATGAACACCACCGATATCAACGCGCGCGCCTGCGTCACCGGCAAGCCGCTGAACGCGGGGGGCATCGCGGGCCGGGTCGAGGCCACGGGACGGGGTGTGCAATATGCGCTGCGCGAGTTCTTCCGCGACAGTAAGGCTGTGGCCAAGTCAGGCCTGGCGGGCCAGCTCGAAGGCAAGCGGGTGATCGTGCAGGGCCTGGGCAACGTGGGCTATCACGCTGCCAAGTTCCTGAGCGAGGAGGACGGATCGCTGATCACCGGGATCATCGAGCGGGATGGCGCGCTGATCAGCAAGGACGGGTTGGATGTGGACGGGGTGCGCAACTGGATCGTCAAGCATGGTGGCGTGACGGGATATCCGGACGGCACATTTGTCGCCGAGGGTTCCAAGGTACTGGAAGAGCCCTGCGATATCCTGATCCCGGCGGCGATGGAAGGTGTCATTCATCTTGGCAATGCCGACAATATCAAGGCGCCCCTGATCATCGAGGCCGCCAACGGCCCGATCACCGCCGGTGCCGACGAGGTGTTGCGCAACAAGGGGATCGTGATCATTCCCGACATGTATGCCAATGCCGGCGGCGTGACCGTGTCCTATTTCGAATGGGTCAAGAACCTCAGCCACATCCGGTTTGGCCGGATGCAGCGCCGTGCCGAAGAAGCGCGCACTCAGATGCTGGTCAACGAGTTGGAGCGGCTGTCGGCCGACAAGGAACTTGGATGGACGCTGAGTCCGGGATTCAAGCAGAACTATCTGCGCGGGGCCGACGAACTGGAACTTGTGCGCTCGGGTCTGGATGACACGATGCGCGCGGCCTATCAGTCGATGGCCGCGATCTGGCACGAGCGTGCGGATGCGGTGGACCTGCGAACCGCTGCCTACCTGGTGTCGATCGACCGGGTCGCCAAGAGCTACCGGGCCAAGGGGCTGTAATTGTGACATGACCGTTGGAAAAGGCGCGCTTCGGTGCGCCTTTTTCGCTTTTAGGTCGCTGTGCAGTGGGCAAGAAGGATCGCCGCTCTATTCTCAGGGCAAACATGTCAAGAGAGTGGTCCATGGTCATGAATTTTCGTGCGTTCTGGATTGTATTGCTATCGGTCTTTGCGGCCCATCCGGGTCACGCTCAACCGCGTCCGGGTTGGACACCGATTGTGGATGGTCTTGTCCTTTACCAGGACGAAGCCGATCTGTCCGGAGGCGGTCAGGTCTCGGCGACACGCAGTTTCATTCGGGCGGGCGGCCTTTACAGGGCGGAAAATGGGGCTTCGGCCGGTGTGCTGATCAGCTACGGGCAGGTCGACTACGATTTCGAGGGTGCGGTCGGGGTGCAGCCCTGGGGCGATGTCCGAGATATCCGGGTTTCGGCCCCATTGCGGTTTCCGGTGGGCGAGCGCGCAAGCCTGTTCGTTTCGCCACAGGTGCGGTGGAATCATGAAAAAGGTGCCAGCGCCTCGGACGGGCGGACTTGGGGTATGTTTGCCGGAATGGCCTGGCAAGTGAACGACAGGCTTCGCATAGGGCCCGCATTTGGAGCCTTCTCCGAACTGGGCGACAGTGGGGCAAAGGTCTTTCCTGCCTTATTGATAGACTGGCAGATGGCGGACCGCTGGTCGCTGAGCACCGGAGGCGGTCTCGGCGCAACGCAGGGGCCGGGCCTGACGCTGAGCTACGCGGTGTCCGATGCCTTGAGCCTGTCTTTCGGCGCGCGATCAGAGAACGTGCGGTTCAGGCTGGATGGAACCGGCCCCGCGCCTGGCGGGGTGGGCGAGGAGAAAAGCATTCCCGTCGTCCTGTCGCTGGACTATGCGCCGAACCCCGGAACCCGGCTGACCGTATTCGCGGGGGCAGAGCTTGATGGGGAATTGGTGCTGGAGAATGCTGCCGGAGCCGAGATCAGCCGCCAATCCTATGGCGCTGCACCGGTTGCCGGATTTGCCTTCAGGGTCCGCTTCTGAGAATCAGGAACGTCGGATCTCGAATAGCCCCCGGAAAATCTGCAACTGGCCCCAGAATTCTTTGTGCCTCGCGCGCGTCCAACAGGGTAAGACCGCTGTTGAGAGAACAGCGATGTGTGCCTGTCGTGAGAGCGACACAGTTAGTCGCGCATGGGACATTCATTGTCGATTACGGCCAAGAGACTGGCCGGTCGGATGGTAGTCCTTGAAGGGAAAGCAGTGGGCATGTGCCCGGCAAGGGGAGACAGGTATGCGTTTTTCGGGCCTTCGCGTGTTGAAGGAAGGATTGACCGGCAACAAGGGATGGCAGCCGCATTGGCGCGATCCCGAACCGAAACCCGAATATGACATCGTGATCATCGGCGGCGGCGGTCACGGGCTGAGCACGGCCTATTACCTCGCGCGCGACCATGGGCTGAAGAACATCGCGGTGCTGGAGCGCGGCTATATCGGCGGCGGCAACATAGGCCGCAACACCACCATCGTGCGCGCCAACTACTTCCTGCAAGGCAATTCCGAGTTCTATTCGCACTCGCTGAAACTGTGGGAAGGGCTGGAAGAGGACCTGAACTACAACGTGATGCATTCGCAGCGCGGCATCATCAACCTGTTCCATTCGGACGGGCAACGCGACGCGGCGGCCCGGCGGGGCAACATGATGATCAGCCAGGGCGACGACGCGATTCTGCTGGGGCGTGAAGAGCTGCGCAAGATGGTGCCGTTCCTGAACTTCGACGACCTGCGCTTTCCCCTGTATGGCGGTCTCTACCATCCGCGTGGGGGCACCGCGCGGCATGACGCCGTGGCCTGGGGCTATGCCCGGGGGGCGGATACCCGGGGCGTCGACCTGATCCAGAATTGCGAGGTCACCGGCATCGACATCGAGAACGGGCAGGTCAGGGGCGTGCAGACGGTGCGCGGCCCGATCCGGGCCAGGAAAGTGGCGATGGTGGTGGCCGGGCGCTCCAGCCAGGTGGCGGCTATGGCGGGCATGCGCCTGCCGATCGAGAGCCATATCCTGCAGGCCTTTGTCACCGAGGGGCTGAAACCGGTGATCGACCATGTGATCACCTTTGGCATGGGGCATTTCTACATCAGCCAGTCGGACAAGGGCGGACTGGTGTTCGGCGGAGACCTGGATTTCTATGCCTCCTACGCCGCGCGCGGCAACCTGCCGACGGTCGAGCATGTCATGGAGGCGGGCATGGCGCTGATGCCGATGATCGGCAAGGCCAGGGTGCTGCGCAGCTGGGGCGGGATCATGGACATGTCGCCCGACGGCTCGCCGATCATCGACAGGACCCATATCGACGGGCTCTATGTGAACTGCGGCTGGAACTACGGCGGGTTCAAGGCGGTACCGGGCTCGGGGAACGTGTTCGCGCATCTGATCGCGACCGGCAATTACCACCCGGCGGCGACACGGTTCCGGCTGGACCGGTTCCGCACCGGCCGTGGCATCATCGACGAAGAGGGCAAGGGCTCTCAACACAACCTGCACTGAGAGTGGAGGGGTTGGCATGAGTATTTTTGGCGAAATGAAGATGAGGGCGCGGTCATGAGGATCACCTGTCCGCATTGCGGCGAGCGGGATCACCGCGAGTTTTACTACAAGGGTCATGCTCTGGCGCTGGAAAGGCCGTCGCCGGATGCGGGCGAGGCGGCCTGGGACGACTATGTGCACCAGCGAGAGAACCCGGCCGGGGTGACCCGCGACCTGTGGTATCACGAGGGCGGCTGCGGCGCCTGGGTCGTGGTCAGCCGCAACACGCTGACGCATGAGGTGCTGGGCACGCAGGCGGCATCGGAGGCGCGGGCATGAGGATCGAGGGCAAGGGGCTTATCGCGCGCGATCACCGGGTGTCCTTCACCTTTGACGGGGTACGCTATTCGGGGTTTCAGGGCGATACGCTTGCCTCGGCGCTGCTGGCCAATGGCGTGCGGCTGGTGGCTCGGTCTTTCAAGTACCACCGGCCGCGCGGCATCCTGACCGCAGGTAGCGAGGAACCCAATGCGCTGGTGACCATCGGCACGGGCGGGCGGCAGGACCCCAACGTGCGCGCCACGGTGCAGGAGCTGTATGACGGGCTGGAGGCGCGCAGCCAGAACCGCTGGCCGTCGCTGAACCATGACCTGCTGTCGGTCAACGATCTGGCGGCGCCCTTCTTTGGCGCGGGGTTCTACTACAAGACCTTCATGTGGCCGCGCGCCTTCTGGGAGAAGCTGTACGAGCCGATGATCCGCAAGGCCGCTGGTCTGGGGGCGCTGTCGGGCGAGGACAATGCCGACCGGTACGAGCGCGCATTCGCCTTTTGCGACCTGCTGGTGATCGGGGCGGGACCTGCCGGGCTGATGGCAGCACTGGTCGCGGGCCGTGCGGGGGCGGATGTGATCCTGGCCGACGAGGACGCGCGCATCGGCGGGCGGCTCTTGGCCGAGACCTATGAGATCGACGGCAAGCCGGGCCATGTCTGGGCCGAAGAGGTTCTGGCCGAACTGCGCGCGATGGACAACGTGCGCCTGATGACACGGACCACCGTGGCCGGCGCCTATGACCATGGCACCTTCGCCGCGCTGGAGCGGGTGTCGCATCACCGGGCCGACCGGGGCGCGGGCGCGCCGCTGGAATGCTTTTGGCGGATCGTGGCCCGGCGCAGCGTGCTGGCCGCGGGCGCGCTGGAGCGCCCGGTCGCCTTCCGTGACAACGATCGGCCGGGCATCATGACGGCGGGCGCGGTGCGCGCCTATCTGAACCGCTGGGGCGTGGCACCGGGCAAGGCGGTCACCGTGTTCGGCAACAATGACGATGCACATCGCACCGCGCGCGACCTGATGGCCGCCGGCGTACATGTCGCGGGACTGATCGACAGCCGCCATGATGCGCCCGAGGTTCAGGGCGTGCATATGATCCGGGGCGGCCAGGTCTGTGGCAGCACGGGCCGCCGCTCACTGGAAGCGATCACCGTGCGGCGTGCCGGCGGCGAAGAGCGGATCCAGACCGATTGTCTGGCCATGTCGGGCGGCTGGAACCCGAGCGTGCACCTGACCTGCCACATGAACGGGCGGCCCGCATGGCGGCGCGACATCGCCTCCTTCGTGCCGGTGGCGGGGGCCATTCCGGGCCTGCGGGCGGCGGGGGCTTGTAATGGTGCCTTCTCCACGGCCGGTTGTCTGCGCGAGGGGGCTGCCGCGGCGGTGGAGGCTTTGGAAGACCTGGGGTTGAAGGCGTCGGAGCCGACGTTGCCTGCAGCAGATGATACACCTTATGCCCTTGAGCCGCTCTGGGCGGTGCCGGGCAAGGGACGGGCCTGGCTCGATTTCCAGAACGACGTGACGGTCAAGGACGTCAAGCAGGCGGCGGTCGAGAATTTCCGCTCGGTCGAGCATATGAAGCGCTATACCACGCAAGGGATGGCGACGGATCAGGGCAAGAATTCGAACGTTGCCGCGCTGGCGGTGCTGGCGGATGCGACCGGCCGGGGTATTCCGGAAACCGGAACGACGACCTTCCGGCCGCCCTACAGCCCGATTGCTATTGCTGCCCTTGGGGCCGGGGCCGAAGGCAAAGGGTTCCAGCCGCAACGCTTCACCACGTCGCACGCGGCGACGGTCGCGCGCGGTGCACCGTTGATCGAGGCGGGGCTGTGGTATCGTCCCAGCTACTTCCCCAAGCCGGGTGAGACCGACTGGCGGCAGAGTTGCGACCGCGAGGTGGGTTACGTGCGCAATGCCGTCGGCGTGGCCGATGTCTCGACCCTGGGCAAGATCGACATCCAGGGGGCGGATGCGGCAAAGCTGCTGGATTTTGTCTATACCAACATGTTCTCGACGCTGAAGGTGGGACGGGTGCGCTATGGCCTGATGCTGCGTGAGGATGGCCATGTGATGGACGACGGAACCACCGCAAGGCTGGGCGAGGATCATTACGTGATGACCACCACCACCGCAGCGGCGGGCGAGGTGATGAAGCATCTGGAATTCGCGACCCAGGGCCTGCACCCCGAATGGGACGTGTCGCTGTGCTCGGTGACCGAGCACTGGGCGCAGTTCGCGGTGGCTGGTCCCAAGGCGCGCGAAGTGCTGAACGGGTTGCTCGATACACCGCTTGATCCGCAGGACTGGCCCTTCATGTCCTGCGGTGCGGTCTCGGTGCTGGGGGTTGCGGGACGACTGTTCCGGATCTCGTTCTCGGGCGAGGAAGGTTACGAGATTGCGGTGCCGGCGCGATATGGCGCGAGCCTGTTCGATATTCTGGTCAAGCGGGCCGAAGGTTTGGGCGGCGGGCCCTACGGGATGGAGGCGCTGAACGTGCTGCGGATCGAGAAAGGGTTCATCACCCATTCCGAGATCCACGGTCGCACAACCGCCTATGACATCGGCATGGGCGGCATGGTGTCGGCCAGGAAGGACTGTATCGGCAAGACCATGTCGCAGAGACCGGGGCTGGAAGAGCCCGGGCGCGAGTGTCTGGTGGGGCTGAAGCCGGTCGGGCCGGATGGGCGCCTGCTGGCGGGCGCGCATCTTTACCGCAAGGAGGCGGAGGCCAAGCGTACGAATGACCAGGGTTATGTGACCTCGGTCTGCCATTCGCCGACGCTGGGCCACATGATCGGGTTGGCATTTCTGGCGGACGGGCCGGAGCGGCATGGCGAGATCGTCAAGATGGTCGACGGGTTGCGCGGGGTGACCACCCTGTGCGAGGTGGTGAACCCGGTCTTCTTTGACGCTGATGGAGGGCGGATGCGTGGGTAATCTGGTTGCGAAATCGCCCTGTAAGGGTCTGTTGCCGCTGTCTGTCGGCGCGATGTCGGCTTCCGAGGTCGAAACAGGCGCGATGACCATGCTGTCGCCGCGCAAGGGGCAGGACGGGGCGCTGGACGAGGCAATGCGGGCGGTGCATGGGCTGGGTTATCCAGCCCCCAGCGGCGTCGAGTCGGCGGGGGAAGCGCGCGCGATCTGGTTTGGCCATTCCAGTGTCTTGCTGGTTGGCGCGGAACCGGGTCAGAGGCTGGAGGAGCATGGCGTGCTGGTTGACCAGTCCGATGCCTGGGCGGTGGTGCGTCTCGACGGGCCGGGGGCCGAGGATGTGCTGGCCCGGCTGGTGCCGGTTGATGTCCGGTTGTGCGCCTTTCCGGTGGGCTCGACGGCACGCAGCAAGATTGGACACATGTCGGGCTCGGTCACGCGGGTCGGCGAGGCTTCCTTCTGGCTGATGGTTTTCCGCTCCATGGCCGAAACCCTGGTGCACGACCTGAAATCGGCCATGGAAGCGGTCGCGGCACGGGGTTAAACTTGGTCGAAAATTTCGAATCCGGGAGATCGCCGATGTATCGTTATGCCTTCATCGCCATGTTGGCGGCCTCGCCGCTGGCGGCGGCCGAGACCAAGGAGCAGAGCTGCCAGTACCAGTCCGACGTCGTGGCGGCGATCCAGCAAGCGCGGCTGGACCGGGTCAAGGAGCGTGATGTACCTGCGGCCGTCGCCGCGACGAACCCGACCTGGCCAGCAAGTTACAACAACGCGATCCCGCTGATCGCCCCTTGGGTCTATCAGCAGAAGATGGGTGATATCCGAAACAAGGACCTGTCGGAGGCCTGGCTGGAACTTTGCCTGAAGCAATAGGATCAATCCGTCGGCCCTGACGGGTCGTCTTCGTTGTGGATAAGGCACGCCACCCGCTTGGCGTGCCGCATCGTTTCTGCCATCCTGCCACCCATGTCACTGCCCCCCGGATTTCTGGACGAATTGCGCAACCGCCTGAGCCTGACACAGGTTGTCGGTCGCAAAGTCATGTGGGACATGCGCAAGTCGAACCAGGGCAAGGGCGACATGTGGGCGCCGTGTCCGTTCCACCATGAAAAGACCGCCTCGTTTCATGTGGATGACCGCAAGGGGTTCTATTACTGCTTTGGTTGCCACGCCAAGGGCGACGCTCTGAAATTCGTCCAGGAAACCGAGAATGTCGGCTTCATGGAAGCGGTCGAGATTCTGGCGCGCGAGGCAGGTATGCCGATGCCTGCTCGCGATCCGAAGGCGCAGGAAAAGCAGGATTTTCGGGGCCAGTTGGCCGAGGTGATGGAACAGGCGGTGCAGTTCTTTCGCCTGAACCTGAACGCGGGCAGCGGGGGGGCGGCGCGTGACTATCTGGTCCGGCGCGGGTTGAAGGGCGCGGCGCTGGAGCGTTGGGAAGTCGGCTTTGCCCCTGACGGCTGGCAGGGATTGTGGGATCATCTGCGCGGCAAAGGCGTGCGGGAGGAATTGATTTTTGGCGCGGGTCTGGCCAAGCCCTCGACCAGGGGCGGCAAGCCATATGACGTGTTCCGCAACCGGATCATGTTCCCGATCCGCGACGCGCGCGGGCGGTGTATCGCCTTTGGTGGTCGGGCAATGGACCCCAAGGACAATGCCAAGTACCTGAATTCACCCGAAACCGTGCTTTTCGACAAGGGGCGCAGCCTGTTCAACCACGGGCCTGCCCGCACGGCGGCCGGGCAGGGGCAGCCGCTGGTGGTGGCCGAGGGCTACATGGATGTGATCGCGCTGTCCGAGGCCGGGTTCGGCGCGGCGGTGGCGCCGCTGGGCACGGCGGTGACCGAAGAGCAGTTGCACATGCTCTGGCGCATTGCCGACGAGCCGATCATCGCGCTGGATGGCGACACGGCGGGATTGCGCGCGGCGATGCGGGTGATCGACCTGGCCCTGCCGCTGCTGGAGGCCGGAAAATCGCTGCGTTTTGCGATAATGCCCGAAGGCAAGGATCCTGATGATCTGATCCGGGCAGAGGGTTCGGCAGCGATGCAAAACGTTCTGGATCAGGCCGTGCCCATGGTGCGCCTCTTGTGGCAGCGCGAGACCGAGGGCCGAGTGTTCGACAGCCCCGAGCGCAAGGCAGCGCTGGACAAGAACCTGCGAGAAAAGATCATGCTGATCCGCGATCCTTCGATCCGGACCCACTACGGGCAGGAGATAAAGGATCTGCGTTGGCAGCTGTTCCGCCCGCAACGTGTGTCCCGGACGCAAACCTGGCAAAAACGGGGACCGGGTCGGCCGGAAAATGCGCCGGCCAGCTCAAGTGCGCGCAGTTCGTTCCTGGCCTCCACCCAGAACGCGGAAATCCACCTGCGCGAAGCAGCCATCCTGGCGATAGCGATCCTGAACCCGCAGGTTGTCGTGGAATTCGAGCACCAGCTTGAAGAAATGGAGTGCCATGATCCGGATTACGCGGCGCTGCGGCAGGCCCTTTTGCGCCATGCGATCGATGATCCGGAGAACCTCAAGGACCATATCATCGCGTCTTTGGGAGGAGAGGTCCTTGAAAACCTGCTGAACCTACGCCATGTGGCAGTCATCCCCTGTGTGTACAAACCTGGCGATGACGAGAAGGCCGCGATGACGATGGCCGAGGAGCTCGCGAAAATCAAGGCGCTCCGGGGGTATGAAGCTGAAGTGGACGAAGCGCGTGAGGATATAGCCGATACCGAAGACGAGGCGCTGACATACCGTTTGGCCAGGGCGGCGGAAGAAAGAAACCGCGCGAGCCGCAGCCAGAACGAGGACAAGGCGATCTTTGAGGTGGCGGACAACGGGGCGCGAATCAAGCGTGACGAACGCGAGGCTTTCGCCGCCATAATGGCGGGAATCAAATTCGACCGGAAACGCCGATAGGGCGTTTTCCTAAGGAACTGGCAAAATAAAACAGGTACACGGGTGGCCGAATCAATTCTGAGCACTAATGATTCGGCTTAACGAATCGCCCATCCCTGCAGGAGCACTGAATGGCCGCCAAGGACACTGCCGAAGACCAGAAGCCCGAAGATCAGGAAGACGAAGTCTCGCTCGACATGAGCCAGGCACAAGTCAAGAAGATGATCGCCGAGGCCCGTGAACGCGGGTACATCACCTACGATCAGCTGAATCAGGTGCTGCCTCCGGATCAGGTGAACTCGGAACAAATCGAAGATGTGATGTCCATGCTCAGCGAGATGGGTATCAACATCATTGAGGACGAAGAGGCCGAAGAGGAAGAGCAGAAGGGCACGACCGACCTGGTTACAACCGACAGCAACCGCGAGGTTGCCCTGGCGGGTGCGCAGGCCGAGAAACTTGACCGTACTGACGACCCGGTCCGCATGTACCTGCGCGAGATGGGTTCGGTCGAACTGCTGAGCCGCGAAGGCGAGATCGCCATCGCCAAGCGGATCGAGGCCGGCCGCAACACCATGATCGCCGGGCTGTGCGAAAGCCCGCTGACGTTTCAGGCGATCACCATCTGGCATGATGAACTTCTGAGCGAGGACATCCTGCTGCGCGATGTCATCGATCTGGAAGCCACGTTCGGCAACCAGTTGGATGAAGAAGGTGACGAAGAGCCTGTGGTGGACCCGTCGAGCGTCCAGTCGACGAAACCGCAGCGTGAGGACAGCCCGGAGTACGATGCGGACGGCAACCCGATCTCGCGGGAGGATGACGACGAAGACGACGAACAGGCCAACATGTCGCTGGCCGCGATGGAGGCCGCTCTCAAGGACAAGGTGCTGACCACGCTGGAGCGGATTTCCTCCGACTATGCGCAACTTTCCGAGATGCAGGACAGCCGGATTTCGGCGACCCTGAACGAGGACGGGTCGTTTTCGGACAAGGACGAGGACACGTACCAATCCCTGCGGTCGGAAATCGTGAAGCTCGTCAACGAGTTGCACTTGCACAACAACCGCATCGAGGCGTTGATCGACCAGCTATATGGCATCAACAAGCGGGTGATGTCGATCGACAGCTCGATGGTCAAGCTGGCTGACCAGGCCCGGATCAACCGGCGCGAATTCATTGACGCCTATCGCGGGCGCGAATTGGACCCGAACTGGCTGGGCGAGATGGCAGAGAAGCCGGGGCGCGGCTGGCAGATGTTCATCGAACGCTCGTCGGACAAGGTCGAGGAACTGCGCGCCGACATGGCCCAGGTGGGCCAGTATGTGGGTCTGGATATCAGCGAATTCCGCCGCATCGTCCAGCAGGTGCAGAAGGGCGAAAAAGAAGCCCGCCAGGCCAAGAAGGAAATGGTCGAGGCCAACCTGCGCCTGGTCATCTCGATCGCCAAGAAATACACGAACCGTGGTCTGCAATTCCTTGATCTCATTCAAGAAGGAAATATCGGCCTGATGAAGGCCGTGGACAAGTTCGAGTATCGCCGCGGCTACAAGTTCTCGACCTATGCGACCTGGTGGATCCGTCAGGCCATCACCCGGTCCATCGCGGATCAGGCGCGCACCATCCGTATCCCGGTGCACATGATCGAGACGATCAACAAGCTGGTTCGCACAAGCCGCCAGATGCTGCACGAGATCGGCCGCGAACCGACTCCCGAGGAACTGGCCGAAAAGCTGCAGATGCCGCTGGAAAAGGTTCGCAAGGTGATGAAGATCGCCAAGGAGCCGATCAGCCTCGAAACCCCGATCGGCGACGAGGAAGACAGCCAGCTGGGCGATTTCATCGAGGACAAGAACGCCATCCTGCCGCTCGATAGCGCCATTCAGGAAAACCTGAAGGAGACGACGACGCGGGTTCTGGCCAGTCTTACGCCGCGTGAGGAGCGGGTTCTGCGGATGCGTTTCGGCATCGGCATGAACACCGACCATACGCTGGAAGAAGTGGGGCAACAGTTCAGCGTGACGCGCGAACGGATCCGCCAGATCGAGGCGAAGGCATTGAGGAAACTGAAGCATCCCAGCCGCAGCCGCAAGTTGCGTAGTTTCCTCGACGAATAATCGGGTTTACACCACAGGCGCCCTTCGGGGCGCCTGTTTTTTCTGGCGCAGACAGATCAGGTCCACCATTCGTCGATCGTGGCGATGTCTTCGTCCGACCAGCCGAAGTGATGCGCGAACTCGTGCACGACCACATGCGCGATCAGATCGTCGAGGTCGATGTCGGCGCGCTCGCGCCACTCGGCAAGAATGGGTTCGCGGAACAGCCACACCGCGTCGGGCGGGGCGAGGAAATCCGCGATGGATTTCTCGGTCATCGGAATCCCGTCATAAAGACCGGTCAGATCGAGCGGATCCTCGATGCCGAGATCGGCGAGCATGTCGGGGGCCGGCCAGTCGGCGATGCGCAGCAGCACGAGCTGCGCGGCGGCGCGAAAGGCGGCGGGCATCGTGTCGACGGTGCGGCGGGCAACGGTTTCGAAATGGCTGAGGTCAGTGCGCATGACACAGATATGACTAAGGCGGTGCAAAGTGAAAAGCGTGAAACGCGCCGCAGGGTGGGCGCGCAGGCCGTCTGGTAAGGTTTTGTTAGGTATTACAGCGCGTTAGGCGTTGCGTTGTTGCGCGTTTTGCTTGACTCTGCGCGCGGTTTCACGTATAGGTTGTGACATGCTAGAAGAGGTGGGCAAACGGCCCCGGGGTGACCCGGCGGCCGTTTTTTCGTCTCTCTCGTGCGGAGATCACTCTCGCATGAGGTCACGAGCAAACATGACTTTGATTACCCCAGAGGAGCGGATTTCCCGGACGGCCGATTTGCTTCAGTCGCTCGAGAATTCCATTCGCGATCTGCGCAATGCGGCGGAAGACCTGCAACAGCGGATTCGAGCCGGGGAGGAAGGCGATCTTGCCGGTTTCGGCAAGCAGGTGGGTCAGGCCGCGAGCCTGATCCGCGAGTGTCAGAAAGTGGAGGCCAGTTTTGCCGAACAGATACGAAGGGAAGCGGGCATTGCCCAAGGGGGATACGCGCTCGATCTCGAGCGCGCCCGATCTGAGATCGGGTGCCGCCTTGCTCGCCTGCGCAAGTGCTGCCGAGAGGGAGCGGTTTCTGAGTGAGATCAGAGAGGGAGGGCTGTGCGCCCTCCCTTTTTTATTCGAGTTCTGGGCGATGGAGCATCAGTTGCCGCCTGAGGGCGATTGGCGCGCCTGGGTGATTCTGGGCGGGCGTGGCGCGGGCAAGACGCGCGCAGGCGCCGAATGGGTGCGCGCGCAGGTCGAAGGCTCGCGGCCGATGGACGAGGGGCGCGCACGGCGGGTGGCGCTGGTGGGCGAGACCTATGACCAGGTGCGCGACGTGATGGCGTTTGGCGACAGTGGTATCTTGCACTGTTCGCCGCCCGACCGGCGGCCGCAGTGGAAGGCCAGCGAGCGCAAGCTGATCTGGCCCAACGGGGCCGAGGCACAGACCTTTTCGGCGCAGGATCCCGAGGCGCTGCGCGGGCCGCAGTTCGACGCGGCCTGGGTGGACGAGCTCGCCAAGTGGAAAAAGGGCGTCGAGGCCTGGGACATGCTGCAATTCGCGCTGCGCCTGGGAGAGCGGCCACAGGTCTGTGTGACCACGACGCCGCGCAACGTGAAAGTGTTGAAGGACCTGCTGGCAGCACGCAGCACGGTGCAGACCCATGCGCCGACCGAAGCGAACCGGGCCAATCTGGCCGAGTCATTCCTGGAGGAGGTGCGGGCGCGTTATGCCGGGACCCGGTTGGGGCGGCAGGAGTTGGACGGGGTTCTGCTGGCCGATGCCGAGGGGGCGCTGTGGACCGGTGCGATGCTGGAGACGGCCCGGGGCGGCGCGGTACCGGTACTCGACCGGGTGGTGGTTGCGCTGGACCCCTCGGTGAGCGGCGGCGCAGGGGCCGATGCCTGCGGTATCGTGGTGGTGGGCGTGCAGATGCAGGGGCCGCCGCAGGATTGGTGCGCCTGGGTGCTAGCGGACCGAACGGTGAAGTGGGCGGGGCCGAACGGCTGGGCGCGGGCGGCGATTGCGGCGATGGATGAGTTCGGGGCCGAGCGGCTGGTGGCCGAGGTCAACCAGGGTGGCCAGCTGGTCGAAGAGGTGCTGCGCCAGGTGGACCCGCTGCTGCCGTTCAAGGCGGTGCATGCGGCGCGCGGCAAGGTGGCGCGGGCCGAACCGGTGGCGGCGCTCTACGAGCAGGGTCGGGTGCGCCATGTGGCGGGGCTGACGGATCTGGAAGAGCAGATGTGCCAGATGACCGCGCGCGGCTATGAAGGGCCGGGGTCGCCCGACCGGGTCGATGCGCTGGTCTGGGCGATGCACGAGGTCATGATCGCGCCGGCGGCGGCCTGGCGGCGGCCGAGGCTGCGGATGTTGTGAGCGCTGTGTTGCGCCAGGTGCGAACGGTCTGTTTCCGGCTTTTGAGCAATGATGGCGGATAACTCCCCTCAGCAAGTCCACAGAGCGCAACCGGCGCCGGGGCACAGAGATAGGAGCCAATGTCATGATCTTTGATTTCCTGCGTCGCGGAGCCGGGGTGGGGGCGCCCGAGGTCAAGGCGAGCGCCGCCGGGCCGGTGGTGGCCTGGCACAATGCCGGACGCGTCGCCTGGAGCCCGCGCGATACCGCCTCGCTGACGCGGACCGGGTTTGCGGGCAATCCGGTGGGGTTCCGCTCGGTCAAGCTGATCGCTGAGGCGGCGGCAGCGCTGCCGCTGGTGTTGCAGGATCATTGCCAGCGCTACGAGATCCATCCGATGCTGTCGCTGGTGCGCCGCCCGAACGCGGCGCAGGGGCGGGCCGAGCTGATGGAGGCGCTGTTCGGGCAGCTTTTGCTGACCGGCAACGCCTATGTCGAGGCGGTGGCGGGCGAAGCCGGGCTGCCGCTGGAGTTGCATGTGCTGCGCTCGGACCGGATGAGCGTGGTGCCGGGAACGGATGGCTGGCCGGTGGCCTATACCTATACCGTGGGGGCCAGGACGCATCGGTTCGATGCGGGTTCTATCTGTCATATCAAGGCGTTCCATCCGCAGGACGACCATTACGGGTTCTCGCCGATGCAGGCGGCGGCGATGGCGGTGGATGTGCATAATGCGGCTTCGCGCTGGTCGAAATCGCTCTTGGACAATGCGGCGCGGCCTTCGGGCGCGCTGGTGTGGAAGGGATCGGATGGGCAGGGCGTGATGGCCGAGGACCAGTTCCGCCGCCTGTCCGATGAGATCGAGGCGAATTTCCAGGGCGCGCGCAATGCCGGCCGGCCGATGGTGCTGGAGGGCGGGCTCGACTGGAAGCCGATGGGATTCTCGCCCTCGGACATGGAGTTTCAGAAGACCAAGGAAGCCGCCGCCCGCGAGATCGCGCTGGCCTTTGGCGTGCCGCCGATGCTGCTGGGCATCCAGGGGGACGCGACCTATTCGAACTACCAGGAGGCAAACCGGGCGTTCTATCGCCTGACCGTGCTGCCGCTGGTGACGCGGGTGGCGGCAAGTCTGTCGGAGTGGCTGTCGGGGTTTGCGGGCGAGGCGCTGGCGCTGAAACCCGACCTGGACCAGGTGCCGGCGCTGGCTGCCGAGCGCGATGCGCAATGGGCGCGGGTGACGGCGGCTGATTTCCTGTCTCCGGCGGAGAAGCGGGCGATCCTGGGTCTGCCGCCGCTGGCGGAGGGCGCCGATGGCTGATGGGCCGGGCTATGCGCCCTTTGACTGCGCGCCGGGGCTGCGGCTGGAGGCGCATGAGCGG
Source organism: Ruegeria marina (assembly GCF_900101475.1). Classification (GTDB taxonomy): domain Bacteria; phylum Pseudomonadota; class Alphaproteobacteria; order Rhodobacterales; family Rhodobacteraceae; genus Ruegeria_B; species Ruegeria_B marina. Next base: position 50,092 of record NZ_FMZV01000010.1, read on the forward strand.
GTCTCGGCCCTGCAACACGAGCATCTCTGCCGTCGGCTGGACCAGCTGGACGAGGTGCTGGAGCGACTGGAGCGGCGGCTGTGGCTGACGGTTTACGGCGTCGCAGGAGCGATCCTGGCCCAGGTGTTTCAATCGTTCCTGGTGGTGACGCCCTGAGATTTCAGAGGATTACAAGGAGTAGTTCATGGATATGAATGCGGGGCTGGAGCACAAGTTCGCCCGGTTTGGCGAGGGTCTGACGGTCAGCGAGGATGCGGTGATCGAGGGGTATGCGAGCCTGTTCGGTCAGACCGATCAGGGCGGCGACATTGTGCAGGCGGGGGCTTATGCGGCCTCGCTGAAGGCGCTGGAGGCCGGGGGGCAGCGGGTCAAGATGCTGTGGCAGCACGACCCGGCGCAACCCATCGGGGTCTGGGACGAGGTGCGCGAGGACGGGCGCGGGCTGTGGGTCAAGGGCCGGTTGCTGGAGAGCACCCAGAAGGGCCACGAGGCGGCGGCGCTGATCCGGGCCGGGGCGCTGGACGGGCTGTCGATCGGCTATCGCACGAAACGGGCCGTGAAGGATGACAAGGGCCGGCGGCTCTTGACCGAACTGGAGCTGTGGGAAGTGTCGCTGGTGACCTTTCCCATGCTGCCCAGTGCCCGGGTCGCGGCCAAGGGGATATCCCCCGAGGCCGAATGGACCTGGCGCAGCATTGCCGAGCTGTTCGACAGCGCGCGGCAGGAACTGGCGCGAAGGTAAGCGCGCCGCAACCCACCCAGAAAGGACGTGCCGATGAGCAAGACCGATGTCCCGGCCTTGGCCGGAGAGGGTGTGCCCCTGGTTCAGGAGGTGAAGCGGGCGATGGCTGGCTTCGTGAGTGAATTCAAGGGGTTTCAGGCCGAACTTGAAATCAAAATGCAACAGACGGAAGAGCGATTGACCATGCTGGATCGTAAATCTCAACTCGCGGCGCGTCCGCATCTGGCCGCCTCTCATGACGAGGGCGCGCCGCATCAGAAGGCGTTCGACGCCTACCTGCGTTCGGGCGACGATGACGCGCTGCGCGGGCTGGTGCTGGAAGGCAAGGCGATGTCGACCGCGATCAACAGCGACGGCGGCTTCCTGGTCGATCCGCAAACCGCCGAGCGCATAAAGGCGGTGCTTCATTCGACCGCTTCGATCCGGTCGATCGCCTCGGTGGTCAATGTGCAGGCGAATTCCTTCGACGTGCTGATCGACCATACCGATATCGGTGCGGGCTGGGCGGACGAGACCGCGGCGGCTACTGAAACCGGGACGCCGTCGATCGACCGGATCTCGATCCCGCTGCACGAGCTGAGCGCGCTGCCCAAGGCCAGCCAGCGCCTGCTGGACGACAGCGCCTTTGACATCGAGGGCTGGCTGGCGGGCCGGATCGCCGACAAGTTCGCGCGCGCCGAGGCCGACAGTTTCATCAATGGCGACGGGTTGAACAAGCCGCGCGGGTTCCTGAACCATCCGAAGGTCGCGAACGACAGCTGGGCCTGGGGCAGCCTGGGTTATGTCGCCTCGGGCGTGGCCGGGGGGATTGATGCTGACGATGTGGTCGACCTGGTCTATGCGCTGGGGGCGCAATACCGGGCCAACGGCGCGTTCGTGATGAACTCGAAGACCGCCGGGGTGATCCGCAAGCTGAAGGACGCCGATGGCCGCTTCCTGTGGTCGGATGGTCTGGCCGCGGGCGAACCTGCGCGCCTGATGGGTTATCCGGTGGTGATTGCCGAGGATATGCCGGATCCGGCGACCGACAGCTACTCCATCGCGTTTGGCGATTTTGGCGCGGGCTATACCGTGGCCGAGCGCCCCGACCTGCGGGTGCTGCGCGATCCGTTCAGCGCCAAGCCGCATGTGCTGTTCTACGCCACCAAGCGCGTGGGTGGCGATGTGAGCGACTTTGCCGCGATCAAGCTGCTGAAATTCGGCGTCGCCTGAGCGTAGCCGGGTCCGGGGCCGGGTAACCGGCCCCGGATGCGGGCGCGCGCCGGTTTTCCTGGCGTTGTCTAGCTGCTCCCCCTCCGTCCGAGCAACGCGAGGCGGCGCGGGCCCGCATGACCAGAGACGAACGGCCCGGAGGGGTCCGAGCTTGCGGAGTGAATTGATGATGTTGATCGAAGAGACAGCCGTTCCCGACGCCGCGCTGCCGGTGGCCGAGTTCAAGGCGCATTTGCGGCTGGGCACCGGGTTTGCCGAGAATGACGTTCAGGACGGGGTGCTGAACGGGTTCTTGCGGGCGGCGATTGCAGCGATCGAGGCGCGGACGGGCAAGGTTCTGATTTCCCGCCAGTACTCGTGGACGGTGTATGGCTGGCGCGACCAGACAGGCGAGGTTCTGCCGGTGGCGCCGGTGCAATCGGTCGTCTCGGTGACGCTGCGCGATGCGGGCGGTGGCGAGACGGTGCTGACTGCTGCGGCCTGTCGGCTGGAGCGTGACAGCCAGCGGCCCCGGCTGCGCCCGGCGGGCGCGCTGTTGCCGACGATACCCACGGGGGGGGCGGCAGAGATTGTCCTGATGGCGGGCATGGCGCCCGACTGGGGCGGGCTGCCGGCGGACCTGGGGCAAGCGGTTCTGCTCTTGGCGGCACATTACTACGAGTACCGGCACGAGACGGCGCTGGGGGATGGTTGCATGCCCTTTGGCGTCACCAGCCTGATCCAGCGTTACCGGACGGTGCGGTTCGGATCGGGGGTGGTGCAATGAAGGCGCCGCATCTGAACCGGCGGCTGGCGCTGGAGACACCCGCGCGGGTGGCCGATGGCGCGGGCGGCTTTTCTGAGAGCTGGGATGTGCTGGGCACGCTCTGGGCCGAGGTGAATGCGCGCAGCGGAACCGAGCGGTTCGAGGCGGGGGCGCCACGCTCGCGCGTGGCCTACCGGATCACGGTGCGCGCGGCGCCCCAGGGATCGAGCATGCGGCCCGCGCCCGAGCAGCGGTTTACCGAGGGCGGGCGGGCCTTTGTTATCCGAGCTGTGGCCGAGCACGACCCGGCAGGGCGGTTTTTGACCTGTTTTGCGGATGAGGAGGTAGCGGCATGAGTTACGGCATGGCGGCGGCGTTGCAGGCAGCGGTCTATCAGCACCTGCTGGCCGATCCGGGTGTTACGGCCCTGGTGGGGACGGATATCTACGATGCCCTACCCGCGGGGACGGTGCCGCAGACCTATGTGCTGCTGGGGCCGGAGGAGGTGCGCGACGCCTCGGACCGCGAGAGCGGTGGGGCCGAGCACCGGTTCACCGTCTCGGTGGTGTCCGAGGCCGCCGGTTTCGCCGGGACCAAGGCGGTGGCCGCTGCGGTGAGCGATGCGCTGGACAACCCGACGCTGGCGCTGACGCGCGGGCAGCTGGTGGGGCTGTGGTTCGAGCGGGCCTCGGCCCGGCGAACCGGAACGGGGGGCGCGGTCCGGCAGATCGACCTGCGGTTTCGCGCCCGCGTCGAAGACAATTGATCAACCTGAACGTGGAGTAACGACATGGGTGCCCAGAACGGCAAGGACCTGCTGGTCAAAGTGGATATGAACGGCACGGGCCAGTTCGAAACCATCGCGGGGCTGCGTGCGACCCGCGTGAGCTTTAACGCCGAGAGCGTGGATGTCACCAGCCTGGAGAGCCAGGGCGGCTGGCGTGAGCTGCTCTCGGGCGCCGGGGTCAAATCGGCCTCGATCTCGGGCTCGGGCGTGTTCAAGGACGCCGGCACCGACGAGCGGGCGCGGCAGCTGTTCTTTGACGGCGAGACGCCGGATTTCCAGGTGATCATCCCCGATTTCGGCATTGTCGAGGGGCCGTTCCAGGTGACCGGCATCGACTATGCGGGCAGCCATAACGGCGAGGCGACCTATGAGGTGAGCCTGGCCAGCGCCGGTGCCCTGGCCTTTACCGCGATCTGATCATGGCCAATCCGTGGACGGGAGAGGTGGCCCTGGTCATCGACGGGCAGCGGCGGGTGCTGAAGTTGACGCTGGGTGTGTTGGCCGAGCTGGAGGCCGAGCTGGAGAGCGGCTCGCTGGTGGAACTGGTGCAGCGGTTCGAGGGCGGTGCGTTCTCCAGCCGCGACGTGCTGGCGCTGGTGGTCGCGGGGCTGCGCGGTGGCGGGGCCGAGGTGACGCAGGCGAGCCTGCTCAGGGCGGAGATCGCGGGCGGCCCGATGGCGGCGGCGCGGGCGGCAGCGGAGCTTCTGGCGCGCGCCTTCATGCTGCCGGGCGAGACATGAACGGGTTCGACTGGCCCGCGCTGATGCGGGCCGGGATGCTGGGGCTGCGCTTGACGCCCGAGGCGTTCTGGCGGCTGACCCCGGCGGAGCTCCGGCTGATGCTGGGACAGGGCGCAGGGGTCGCGCCGATGAACCGGGCCGGGCTGGACGCCTTGCTGGCAGCCTGGCCGGACAAGAGTGAAGGAGAGGATCATGGCGGAGACTGACGGGTTTTCCGAATTGCAGGCCACCGGCGAGAGCCTGGGGGATACACTGGGCGACGCCGCCGTGATGGCGGCGGGCTTCGATGCCGAGTTGCGCCGGGTGCGGACATCGCTGGGCCAGACCGGCCAGGATGTGCAGTCGCTGGAACGCGGCCTGTCCAAGGGGCTCAGGCGGGCTTTTGACGGCGTGGTGCTGGACGGCATGAAACTGTCGGATGCGCTGGATACGATCGCGCTGTCGATGATCCAGACCACCTATTCGGCGGCGATCAAGCCGGTAGCCGACCATTTCGGCGGGCTGATCGCGGACGGGGTCGGATCCCTGGTTCAGGGGCTGTTGCCCTTTGCCAAGGGCGGATCGTTCAGCCAGGGGCGGGTGATGCCCTTTGCCAGCGGTGGCGTGGTCAGCGGGCCGGTGGCCTTTCCCATGCGCGGCGGCCTAGGGCTGATGGGCGAGGCGGGGCCCGAGGCGATCATGCCGCTGGCGCGCGGGCCGGATGGCAAGCTGGGTGTGCGCAACAGCGGCGGCGGCCGGGCGATCAACGTGGTGATGAACATCTCGACCCCCGATGTGCAGGGGTTCCGCCGTAGCCAGGGCCAGATCGCGGCCCAGATGAGCCGCGCCCTGGGGCGTGGCAACCGCAATCGTTGAGGGAAGGAGCGCGCAATGAATTTCCACGAGGTGAGATTTCCAACCAACCTGAGCTTTGGCTCGGTGGGGGGGCCGGAACGGCGCACCGATATCGTGACATTGGTCAACGGGTATGAGGAGCGCAACACGCCTTGGGCGCATTCGCGCCGCCGCTATGACGCGGGCGTGGGCATGCGCTCGCTCGACGATGTTGAGACGCTGATCGCGTTTTTCGAGGCGCGGCAGGGGCAGATGTACGGGTTCCGCTGGAAGGACTGGTCGGATTACAAATCCGGCCTGGCCTCGGTGGAGGTCAAGTTCGACGATCAGGTGATCGCCAGCGGCGACGGGATCGAGACCCGGTTTCCGCTGATCAAGACCTATCGCTCGGGGCAGTTCTCTTATGCGCGGCCGATTGCCAAGCCGGTGCTGGGCACCGTGCGTGTGGGCATCGACCAGGACGAGGTGAAGGAAGGCGTCGATTACACGGTGGATACGGCCACCGGGCTGGTGAGCTTTGTGACGCCGCCGACCGAAGGGTCGGTGATCCGCGCCGGGTTCGAGTTCGACGTGCCGGTGCGCTTCGATACCGACCGGATCCAGACCAGCGTCGCCAGTTTCCGGGCGGGCGACGTGCCCAATGTGCCGGTCGTCGAGGTGCGGGTCTGATGGGCGGTGTGAGCGAGGCCTTGCAGGCCCATCTGGCGCGCGGGGTGACCACTCTGTGCCGGTGCTGGGCCATTCGGCGCAAGGATGGCGTGACCTTCGGGTTCACCGACCATGATCGGGCGCTGGTCTTCGAGGGCGTGAATTTCAAGGCCGACAGCGGGTTGTCGGCGGCAGCGCTGGAGCAGAGCACCGGATTGTCGGTGGACAATTCCGAGGCGCTGGGCGCGCTCAGCGATGCGGCGGTGCGCGAGGAGGATATCGAGGCTGGCCGGTTCGACGGCGCCGAGGTGCTGTCCTGGCTGGTGAACTGGGCGGAGCCAGCGCAGCGATGGTTGCAGTTTCGCGGTTCCATCGGAGAGTTGCGCCGGGGCGGCGGGGCGTTTCACGCGGAATTGCGCGGCTTGACGGACAAGCTGAACCAGCCGCTGGGACGGGTCTATCAGAAGCCGTGCACGGCGGTTCTGGGCGATGCCCGGTGCCGGTTCGATCTGGCGGTGCCGGGCTATGCCTTGGAGCTGGTGGTGGAGCAGATGGACGAGGCGCGACTGTTCCGCTGGCCGTCGCTCGACGGGTTCGAGCCGGGCTGGTTCCAGCGCGGGCGGATCGACGTTGTCGGCGGCGCGGCGGCCGGTCTCTGGGCGCTGATCAAGAGCGACCGGATCGTGGACGGGCGGCGCGAGATCGAATTGTGGGAGCCGATGCGGGGCGGCATCCGGCCCGGCGACGCGGTGCGGCTGAGTGCGGGATGCGACAAGCGGATGGAGACCTGCCGGCTGAAGTTCAACAATCTGTTGAATTTCCAAGGATTTCCCGATCTGCCGCGCGAGGATTGGGTGATTGCCACACCGAAGCGGACCGGAGCGAATACCGGCGGGAGCCTGCGATGAGCGGTCATAGCGACAGGATCGTGGGCGTGGCGCGGCAATGGCTGGGCACGCCTTACCGACATCAATGCTCGGTCCAGGGTGCGGGCAGCGACTGCCTGGGCCTGATCCGTGGGGTCTGGCGCGAGTTGAACGGCAGCGAGCCCGAGGCGGTGCCGGCCTATTCGATGGACTGGTCCGAGCCGCAGGGCGAGGAGCGGCTGTGGGCCGCCGCGCGGCAGCATCTGCGCGAGGTTTCGGGCGGCGCAGTGGCGGCAGGCGACGTGCTGCTGTTCCGGATGCGGTTGGGCAGCGTGGCCAAGCATCTGGGTATCGTGTCCGAGATGGGGGCCTGTCCCCGGTTCATCCACGCCTATAGCGGGCATGGCGTGGTGGAAAGCGCGCTCAGCGCGCCGTGGATGCGGCGCGTGGTGGCCCGGTTCGAATTTCCCTTGGAGGTGTGCTGATGGCGACGATACTTCTTTCGACTGCGGGCGCGGCCATCGGCGGATCGGTCGGGGGGACGGTCGCGGGCCTATCCTCGGTCGTGCTGGGGCGCGCGGTGGGGGCCACGCTGGGCCGGGTGATCGACCAGCGGCTGCTGGGGACGGGGGCCGCTGCGGTCGAGACCGGCAAGGTGGACCGGTTCCGGCTGACCACGTCCGGCGAGGGCAATCCCATCGCGCAGGTGCATGGCCGGATGCGCGTCGGCGGTCAGGTGATCTGGGCGTCGGATTTTGTCGAGACCACCTCGGTCAGTGGCGGTGGCAAGGGCGGCCGGTCGCAACCCCGCACGACGACCTACAGCTATTCGGTCTCGCTGGCGGTGGCGCTGTGCGAGGGCGAGATCGCGGGCGTGCGGCGGATCTGGGCCGATGGCGAGGAGATCGCGCCCGCCGAACTGGACATGCGGGTCTATCGCGGGACGGAAGACCAGCTGCCTGATCCGCTGCTGGAGGCGGTCGAGGGGGCGGGCATGGTGCCCGCCTATCGGGGCACCACCTATGTGGTGTTCGACGATCTGGCGCTTGACCGGTTCGGCAACCGGGTACCGCAGTTCTCGTTCGAGGTGGTGCGCCTGGAGCAGCCTGGCAGTGAAGACCATGAGGAGAGCCTCGCACAACTGGTCCGGGGGGTGGCGGTCATTCCCGGAACGGGCGAGTATGCGCTGGCCACGAGCCAAGTGAATTACTCAAACGGGCCGGGCAGCTTTTGGGCGGCCAATGTGAACACGCCGTCGGGCCAGACCGATTTCCTGACCTCGATGGAGGCGTTGCGGGACGAGTTGCCCGGGGTCGGGGCGGCCTCGCTGGTCGTGTCCTGGTTCGGTGGCGACCTGCGGTGCGGCGAATGCCGGATCGTGCCCAAGGTCGAGCGCAAGGAGATCGACGGCGTCAACATGCCCTGGCTTGTGTCGGGACTGACCCGGGCCACGGCGACGGAAATCGCGCGGGACTCGGACAGACCGATCTATGGCGGCACACCGGCGGATGCCTCGGTGGTCGAGGCGATCCGGCACATGAAGGGGCAGGGCCAGCGTGTCATGTTCTATCCGTTCATCCTGATGGATCAGCTTGCCGGCAATACGCTGCCGGATCCCTGGACAGGCGCTGAGGGGCAGCCGCGCCTGCCTTGGCGCGGGCGGATCACGGTGAGCATGGCGCCGGGTCAGCCGGGCTCTCCTGATCAGAGTGCAGCCGCCGAGGCGGAGGTGGCGGCGTTTTTCGGTGCGGTCAGCGCGGCCGATTTCACGGTGGGCGACGGGGTGGTGACCTATTCCGGCCCGGCCGAGGATTGGGGGATGCGGCGGTTCATCCTGCATTATGCGGCGCTCTGTGCGGCGGCGGGCGGGGTGGATGCGTTCTGCATCGGCTCGGAGATGCGCGGGCTGACGCAGATCCGGGGCGCGGCAGGGTTTCCGGCTGTCGCGGCGCTGCGGGCGCTTGCGGCCGAAGTGCGGTCTGTTCTGGGTCCCGAGACGAAGATCGGCTATGCCGCGGACTGGAGCGAGTATTTCGGATATCAGCCGCAGGATGGCAGCGGCGACCGCTACTTTCACCTCGATCCGCTGTGGGCGGACGACAACATCGATTTTGTCGGGATCGACAATTACATGCCCCTGTCCGACTGGCGCGATGCGCCGGGCCATGCCGATGCGGCGGCCGGTGCGGCGGCGATCTATGAACAGGCCTATCTGCGCGGCAATGTCGAAGGTGGTGAGGGGTATGACTGGTTCTATCATTCGGCGGAGGCAGAGGCGGCGCAGATCCGGACCTCGATCACTGACGAGTCGCATGGCGAGCCCTGGGTCTGGCGCTACAAGGATATCCGCAACTGGTGGCTGAACAGCCATCATGAGAGGATCGGCGGTGTCCGCCAGACGGTGCCGACCGATTGGGTGCCGCAATCGAAACCGGTCTGGTTCACTGAACTGGGCTGTGCTGCTGTGGACAAGGGGACCAACCAGCCCAACGTATTCCTTGATCCCAAATCATCGGAATCGAGCCTCCCGAAACACTCGAACGGCGCACGTGACGATCTGATCCAGGTCCAGTACCTGCGCGCGGTGCTGGGGTATTGGGAGGATCCGGTGGTCAACCCGGTGTCCGAGGAGTATGGCGGGCCGATGATCGACCTGGACAATGCCTATGTCTGGGCGTGGGACGCGCGGCCTTTCCCGGCCTTCCCGAACAATCGCGACCTGTGGCCGGACGGGGCCAACCATGCGCGGGGCCACTGGTTGAACGGCCGCAGCGGAAACCGGACGCTGGCCGCGGTGGTGCGCGAGATCTGCGGACGGGCCGGACTGACGGAGATCGACATCAGCCGGCTCTGGGGTATCGTGCGCGGCTATGTGGTCGATCAGGTCAGCGATGCACGGGCGGCGCTGCAACCGCTGATGCTGCGCTACGGGTTCGATGCGATCGAGCGGGACGGCACTCTTGTGTTCCGGTTGCGCGACGGGCTGGAACCGGTGGTTCTGGATCCCGAAGTGCTGGCGGTACATGACGAGATCGACGGCGACCGCTTCTATCGGCGCGATGGCGAGGTCGAGATGACCGGCCGGGTGCGGCTGCGCTTCGTGCAGGCGGATGCCAACCATGACGTGGTATCGGAAGAGGCGGTGTTGCCGGATGCCGCCACCCATGCGGTTTCGTCCAGCGAAATGCCACTGGCACTGACTCGGGCCGAAGGCCGGCAGACCGTCGAGCGCTGGCTGGCCGAGGCCCGTGTGGCGCGCGAAACCGTCCGGTTCGCCCTGCCGCCTTCGCGCATGGCGCTGGGTGCGGGCGATATAGTGAGCCTGCCGGCGGCCGATGGCGAGACCGGTAGCCTGTTCCGGCTGGACCGGGTCGAGCAGGCCGAATTGCAATTGGTCGAGGCAGTCCGGATCGAGCCGAACGTCTATCTGCCCTCGGATATGGCCGAGGATCAGCCGGTTGCGCAGGAATTCGTTCCGCCGGTGCCGGTGCTGCCGGTCTTTCTCGACCTGCCGGTGCTGCCGGTCTTTCTCGACCTGCCTTTGCTGACCGGTGACGAGGTCCAGCATGCGCCGCATATCGCGGTATCGGCGCAGCCCTGGCCGGGGACCGTGGCGCTTTATTCTTCGGATGTCGACGAGGGGTATGTGCTGGACGAGATCCTGGCCTCGCGCGCGGTGATCGGATTGACAGAAACACCCTTGGAACGCGCGGCGGCGGGCCGGTGGGATCGGGGGCCGGGGGTGCAGGTCAAGCTGGTCGCCGGCGCATTGGAAACGCGCCCGGAAGAGGCGATCCTGAACGGCAAGAACCTCGCGGCGATCGGAGACGGGACCTCGGGCAATTGGGAGCTGTTCCAATTTCGTGACGCCGAACTGATCGCGCCGGATACCTATCTTTTGCGTCATCGGTTGAGGGGGCAGCTCGGCACTGATGGGGTGATGCCCCAGATATGGCCGGCAGGCTCTTTGTTCGTGCTGATCGACCCACGGGTGGTGCAGGTAGAGTTGAACAGTGCCCATCGCCGGATCGCGCGCCATTATCGGATCGGGCCGGCGCGGCGCGGCTATGATGATCCGTCTTACAAGCATCTTGTCGAAGCTTTCGAAGGGATCGGTCTGCGACCCTATGCGCCGGCACATCTGCGCGTGACAGATGCATCGGGCGATCTGTCGGCAAGCTGGATTCGGAGGACCCGGATCGACGGCGATGATTGGGCGCTGTCCGAAGTGCCGATTGGCGAGGAAAGCGAATCCTATCTGGTCCGAGTGAGCAAGAACGGGATCATCTTGCGCGAGCAGGTGGTCACCTTGCCGGAATGGACCTATTCCGCGGCACAGCAGTCGGCCGATGGTGCATTGCGCCCATTCGAGATCTCGGTTTCGCAGGTTTCGGCCCGTTTCGGACCCGGCCTTTTCCGCTCGGCTACTGTGGCGGCATAGATAATGCTGCCGGTCCTGCATGGCGATGTCTGCGCAGCGGCGCGTGTACTGTTGCGCACGCCCCCAACCAGTCGCGAGGCACTGTGCAGGCGCATGATCGTAGAAGCGGATGTGGCGGACCGGCACTTGCGCCGAACCGGTCGGCCGCATCCGCTGTTCGGCAACGGATCGCTGATGTCGGCGGCGCGCAAGCGGGTGCTGGCCGACGAGCCGGGTTTCGACGACCCCGACTATTGCCTCTGTTTCGAAACGGTGCTGCGGGCGCTGGTCGCCCGCAGCCAAGAGGTTTTCGGCACATGAACCCCGGCTCCTGAGACCAGGAGGCGAAAGGCACCGATTTTGGGGCCTTTTTCCGAACTGCCGCTTGGACAGGGGCCGTCACCGCGCTGGGCATTCATTTTCGTTGTCGCCTTGATCACGCATTGCGGTTGGCCAAATCCATCCTAATTCGATAGATTAGGCTCAGCAAAGGATGACAGGTCATGATGGAAACACGCACCAAACTCGCCCCCGTCGACCCGGTCTGGGACCGGATCACCGCCGAAGCACTTGAGGCTGTAGACAAGGAACCTCTGATGGGCGGGCTGGTCCACGCCTGTATCCTGCACCACCGGAACCTTGAGAAGGCCCTGTCCTACCGCATCGCGGCGAAGCTCTGCTCGAACGAAATGTCTATGATGGTCCTGCGCGAAATCGTTGACGAGGCCTATGACAGCGCGCCGGAACTGGTCGAGGCCGCGCGCGCCGACCTGATGGCGGTTTACGAGCGTGACCCGGCCTGCCACCGGCTGTTGCAGCCGATCCTCTATTTCAAGGGCTATCAGGCGATGCAGGCTTATCGGGTCGCGCATTGGCTGTGGACACGCAAGCGCTATGACCTGGCCTATTTCTTCCAGATGCGGGTGTCCGAGATCTTTGGCGTCGATATCCACCCGGCGGCCCGGATCGGCAAGGGCATCATGATCGACCACGCCCATTCCATCGTGATCGGCGAAACGGCCGTGGTGGGCGACAACGTGTCGATGTTGCACTCGGTGACGCTGGGCGGGACCGGCAAGGAGGAAGAGGACCGGCATCCCAAGATCGGCGATGGCGTGTTGATCGGGGCAGGCGCCAAGGTGCTGGGCAATATCAAGGTCGGCCATTGCAGCCGCATCGCGGCGGGTTCGGTCGTGCTGGCCGAGGTGCCCCCCTGCACCACGGTGGCCGGTATCCCGGCCAAGATCGTGGGCGAGGCGGGCTGCGCCCAGCCTTCGGTCAACATGGACCAGATGTTCGGCCCGCGCCAGCCCGCCACCGAGTGATCCGGTTTCAGGAAAGATAAGGCCCGCCGGAGCGATCCGGCGGGCCTTATCGTGATCTGTCCCGAAGGTCAGGCCAGCATGACCATCGGATTTTCCAGGTTGTCGACGATTGCCTGCAACAGTTGCGCGCCGAGCGCCCCGTCGATCACCCGGTGATCCACCGACATGGTCACCGACATGACGGTGGCCACGGTCAATTCGCCATCGGCGCCGACCACGGGCTTCTTGACTCCGCTGCCGACCGCCAGGATGCCCGCGTGCGGCGGGTTCACGATGGCGTCGAAATTGTCGATCCCGTACATGCCGAGGTTCGAGATGGCGAAGGTGCCGCCCTGGTATTCATGCGGTGCCAGCTTGCGGTCGCGGGCGCGGGCGGCGAGATCCTTCATCTCGGTCGAGAGCGCCGAGAGCGACTTCATGTCGGCATCCTTGAGCACCGGGGTGAAGAGGCCGCCTTCGATGGCGACCGCCACGGCCACGTCCGAGGGTTTGAGTTGCAGCACCCGGTCGCCGGCCCAGACCGCGTTGCAGGCCGGCACCTGCTGAAGCGCGTTGGCGACCGCCTTGATGATGAAGTCGTTGACGCTCAGTTTGACGCCGCGCCCTTCGAGCTGCTTGTTCAGCTGCGCGCGGAACTTCATCAGCGCATCCAGCTTGATGTCGCGGCGCAGGTAGAAATGCGGAATGGTCTGCTTGGCCTCGGACAGGCGCGCGGCAATGGTCTTGCGCATGCCGTCGAGTTTGACTTCTTCGTAGGCGCGGCCTTCGTACATGCGGGCGACCATGTCGGCGCTGGGGCCGCTGGGGGCCGCAGCCGGGGCGGCAGGCGCCGCGGCAGGGGTTGCTGCGGGTGCCGCAGCCTGCGCAGGCGCCGCAGCAGGCGCGGTTGCCCCGATCACATCCGCCTTGACGATGCGTCCATGCGGGCCGGAGCCCGCGATCTGTGTCAGGTCTAACCCCTTGTCGGCGGCAATCCGGCGTGCCAGCGGCGAGGCGAAGACGCGGCCGCCATCGGCGGCCTTCGGCGCGGCCGGGACCGGGGCCGGTGCGGGGGTGGCTGCGGGCGCCTCGGACGCTGCAGGGGCGGCCTCGTTGCCCGCGGCGGCGGCCGGGGCCGCCTTCGGTGCGCTGGGGATGTCGCCCGCGCTTTCACCCTCTTCCAGCAGAACCGCGATGGGGGTGTTTACCTTGACCCCTTCGGTGCCCTCGGGCACCAGGATTTTGCCGACCACGCCTTCGTCGACGGCTTCGAACTCCATCGTCGCCTTGTCGGTTTCGATTTCGGCCAGCAGGTCGCCCGAGGAGACGGTGTCGCCTTCCTTGACCAGCCATTTCGCCAGAGTGCCTTCCTCCATGGTCGGAGAGAGGGCGGGCATCAGGATTTCGGTGGGCATGTCTGTCGCTCCTTACCGATAGGTCACTTGTTTGACGGCCGCGACCACCTCGTCGGTGGTGACCAGCGCCAGTTTTTCCAGGTTCGCCGCATAGGGCATCGGAACGTCCTTGCCCGTGCAGGTGATGACCGGCGCATCGAGATAGTCGAACGCCTGTTGCATCACCTCGGAGGCGATGTAGCTGCCGACGGATCCCTGTGGCCAGCCTTCCTCGACGGTGACGAGGCGGTTTGTCTTCATCACCGAATTTATCACGGTCGGCAGGTCCATCGGACGCAGACTGCGCAGGTCGATCACCTCGGCGCTGATGCCGTCAGCGGCGAGGCGGTCGGCGGCCTCGAGCGCGTATTGCATGCCGATGCCGAAGCTGACGATGGTCACGTCGGTGCCCTCGCGCCAGATTCGGGCTTTGCCGAAGGGAACCACCAGGTCATCGATCTGCGGCACCTCGGAGCTGCGGCCATAGAGGATCTCGTTTTCCAGGAAGATCACCGGGTTCGGATCGCGGATCGCCGCTTTCATCAGGCCTTTGTAGTCGGCGGCCGAATAGGGCATCGCCACTTTCAGGCCGGGGATCTGCATGTACCAGGCGGCATAGTCCTGGCTGTGCTGGGCGGCCACGCGGGCGGCGGCGCCATTGGGTCCGCGGAAGACGATGGGGCAACCCATCTGCCCGCCCGACATGTAGAGCGTCTTGGCGGCAGAGTTGATGATCTGGTCGATCGCCTGCATGGCGAAGTTGAAGGTCATGAACTCTACAATCGGTTTCAGCCCGCCAAAGGCCGAGCCGACCGCAATGCCGGCAAACCCGTGTTCGGTGATCGGCGTGTCGATCACGCGCTTGGAGCCGAACTCGTCGAGCAGACCCTGAGAGACCTTGTAGGCGCCCTGGTACTCGGCGACTTCCTCGCCCATCAGGTAGACGCTTTCGTCGGCGCGCATCTCTTCGGCCATCGCGTCGCGCAGCGCCTCGCGTACGGTCTGCGTCTTCATCGGTGCATCCGCCGGCCAGTCGGGCGACAGGTCCACCTTGGGCGCGGCCGGTGCCGGTGCCGGTGCCGGGGCTGCGGGCGCCTCGGAGCCCCCTGCAGGGGCCGCCTCGTTGCCCGCGGCAGCCGCGGGTGCGGCCGCCGGCGTGGCGTCGACGCTTTCGCCTTCTTCGACCAGGATGGCGATCGGGGTGTTGACCTTTACGCCTTCGGTGCCCTCGGCGATCAGGATCTTTCCGACGATACCTTCGTCGACCGCCTCGAACTCCATCGTGGCCTTGTCGGTCTCGATCTCGGCCAGGATATCGCCAGAGGATACGGTGTCGCCTTCCTTGACCAGCCATTTGGCCAGGGTGCCTTCCTCCATGGTGGGGGACAGGGCGGGCATCAGAATTTCGGTTGCCATGTCGTGATGTCCTCTCAGGCGTAGATATCGGTCCAGAGCTCGTCTACGGACGGCTCGGGGCTTTCTTTCGAGAATTCGGCGGCCTGGTTGACGATCTCCTTGATTTCCTTGTCGATCGCCTTCAGGTCATCCTCGGTGGCGTGTTTGCCGCTCAGCAGCATCTCGCGCACCATCTCGATCGGGTCGCTTTGCTCGCGCACCTTCTGCACCTCTTCGCGGGTCCGGTACTTGGCCGGGTCCGACATCGAGTGGCCGCGATAGCGATAGGTCTTGACCTCAAGGATATAGGGCCCCTTGCCGGAGCGGCAGTGTGCAACGGCCTTCTCTCCGGCCTCCTTGACCGAGAGCACGTTCATCCCGTCGACCGTCTCGCCTGGAATGCCGAAGGCTTCGCCTCGCGTGTAGATATCGGGCGAGGAGGTGGAGCGTTTCTGCGCGGTACCCATGGCATACTGGTTGTTCTCGATCACGAAGATCACAGGCAATTGCCAGATTGCGGCCATGTTGAAGGTCTCGTAGACTTGGCCCTGGTTGGCGGCCCCATCGCCAAAATAGGCGAATGTCACGCGACCATTGCCTTGGTACTTGTCGGCAAAGGCGAGGCCTGCGCCCAGCGGCACCTGAGCGCCCACGATGCCGTGACCGCCGTAGAAATGCTTCTCTTTCGAGAACATGTGCATTGACCCGCCCTTGCCCTTGCTGAGGCCGCCGATCCGGCCGGTCAGTTCGGCCATCACGCCGCCCGGGTCCATGCCGCAAGCCAGCATGTGGCCGTGATCGCGGTAGGAGGTGATCCGCTTGTCGCCTTCCTCGGCGGCGGCCTCAAGTCCGACGACAACGGCCTCCTGTCCGATGTAGAGGTGGCAGAAACCGCCGATCAGACCCATCCCATAGAGCTGACCGGCCTTTTCCTCGAATCGGCGGATCAGCAGCATCTCGCGGTAGTAGTGTTTCAGCTCTTCAGCGGAAACATTTGATTTTCTTGGCGTCTTCTTGGTGGTCGTCACTGCGGTTCCCCCCTTTCGGCAAGATAGTTTAGCATTAAACTATTAAATAGAGCATTTGCGCGCCTATGGCGAGAGGTAATATGACGCGGCGTAAATCGGCAGACAGATGCACAA
Source organism: Ruegeria marina (assembly GCF_900101475.1). Lineage (GTDB taxonomy): Bacteria > Pseudomonadota > Alphaproteobacteria > Rhodobacterales > Rhodobacteraceae > Ruegeria_B > Ruegeria_B marina. The sequence continues at coordinate 66,321 of NZ_FMZV01000010.1, forward strand.
AATCTTCGCCGAAGATTTTGTTGCAGGATTTTCGGGAAATCCCACGCCCGGTATCAGCGGATCACGATCTCGTCGGCCCGGAGAAGACCCAGGACCGAACGGGCCTGTTCATCCAGAAGGTCCAGGTCAAGATAATCGTCGGAGAGCCTGCGTGTCAGATTTTCCATCTGGTCGATCTGGCCTTCGAGTTCTGCAAGCCTGCGCGACAGCATGTCCCGTTCTGCCGCGATTTCCACCCTGCGAAAAAGACCGTAATCTCCCTGGACGGCGGCAAAGGTAAAATAGGTGCCCAAAGCGAATGACACCGCGAAAAAGATCAGCGCGCCGAAACTCGGTCTTGTCGAAGTGGACACTCGGATACCTGCCGCTCAACTGCCTTTAAAGCGCCTCTTCCGGGCACCTGGCTGCACTATGCCATAAGCGCTTTGTCATGTGAATCCCTCTTTTTCCGGTGGTCGTCAGCTGTCCGGTCTCACGTGACAGGAAGGAGCACATTGGACATTTCCTCGCGAATGACCTGTCTCATTAGATCGGTGAACCTGTCGATCGCGGGTGGTTTGCCACTTGCGGCCCGCCAGGCCAACCCGACGGTCCGGTGCATTGCCGGGCGCAGCGGACGTGTCGTCACGTCGGCCTGGCGGGCACGGACTTCGGAGGCCACATAGAGAGCAGGCAGCAGTGTGATACCCATTCCCAGAGACACCATCTGGCGCAAGGCGTCCAGACTGGTGCCCTCGAACTCCGTGCTGAGATGGGCACCCGCGTTCTGGCACAGGACTTGAATCTGCCGATGGAGGGCATAGGCGGGGCTGAGGCTCAACATGGTTTCACCGGCAAGATCGAATTGCCGGACCTGGCCGGCGGCAGCCAGGCGATGATCCGGATCGACGGCCAGTTCCAGGGGTTCGCGGAAGAGGGCTGCCACCTTGATGTCGTCGCGCCCAACCGGCAACTGGGTCAATATCATGTCATAGCGACCTGCAACCAGATCCTCGGTCAGTTCCTGTGGCGCCCCGTCCCGGATCGCCAGTTTCAACTTTGGAAATTGCCTGTGCAGTTGCCGCAGGACGCGCGGCAGCAGATAGGGACCTATGGTCGGTGTCGACCCAAGCCGCAGGGTACCGCTCATGTTGTCCCGCATCGGGCTGGTATAAAGGGTCAGCGCGTCGACCTCGCGCAGGATTCGCGCGACCAGTTCCGAAACGTCGCGGCCTTCAGGCGTCAGGATCAGGCCGCTGCGGCGGCGCTCGATCAGCCGCGCACCGATCGCCTTTTCCAGCGCGGCGATCTGGAGGCTGAGCGAGGGCTGGCTGATCCCCAGGCTGCGCGCGGCCCGCCGATATTGGCCAGCGGCCACCAGGGTCGAGAAATAGGTGAGTTGGCGCAGGGTGATATCCGGGGGCATGGGGTCCTCGATAAAATAGGTAAAACCTATCCTAATCTATGGTCACATTGGCTTCTTTCCATGTGACCGGATCCCATCTTGGTTTCATGCCGCGAAGATGTCGCGGCAAACACGCCAAACGGAGGAGACCAATGATGACTGCAAAAGACCGGGTCCGCGCCTTCTCGCTGAAACTGAGAATGGCGGTACTGAAGGACCGCAGGGAGGAGTTGAAACAGCGCATCCTGCAAGAGTTGAAGCGTCCCGCGCCATGTGCCCAGACACTGCGAATGCTCAAGCGACGCAAACTTTCGCTGAAAGATGAACTGGCCCGCCACGAAGGGCTGCTGCGGACGCTCGACGCCATGCAGTCGCAGCCGGATAGGGACATGGGGAGGGCATGATGTTCCGTCTGGTCTTCATGACGACCGGGCTGCGCTGGCTGCACAGCCTGGACCTGAACGACATGCGCAACGCCATCGCACCCGAGGATGACGACGGGCCGGATGGCGGCAACCTTGGCCCCGCATGGGATCGCGCGCGCCGGTAGCGGCGCGCGGAAAACCGACGAGCCGGTCAGCCGTCCTGCATCAGGGCGGCAACACCCGGAAGGGTCTTGCCTTCCATCCACTCAAGGAATGCGCCGCCGGCGGTCGAGATATAGGTGAAATCGCCTGCCGCGCCACTTGCATTCAGCGCGGCCACCGTGTCACCGCCGCCTGCAACTGAAACCAGTTTGCCGGCGCGCGTCAGGGCCGCCGCCTTCAGGGCGGCGGCGTTGGTCGCTGCATCGAAGGGTTCAAGTTCAAAGGCGCCCAGCGGCCCGTTCCAGATCACCGTGCGGCTTTTCTCGAAAATGGCCTTGATGGTGGTGATGCTCTCGGGGCCGGCATCCAGAATCATCCCTTCGTCGGGGCAGCGGTCTGCCGGCAGCACCTGATGCGCAGCGTGGCTCTCGAATTTCTCCGCGACCACCACATCGGTCGGCAGCACGATCGTGCACCCTGCGGCCTCGGCCTTGGCCATGATCTCGACGGCGGTGTCCTTCATGATCCGTTCTGCCAGCGACTTGCCCACGGGCATGCCCTTGGCCGCCAGAAAGGTATTGGCCATGCCGCCACCGATCACCAGGTAATCGACCTTTTCGATGAGGTTGCCCAGCAGTTCCAGCTTGGTCGACACCTTGGCGCCGCCGACAACGGCCGTCACCGGGCGCTCGGGCTTGCCAAGGGCCTTTTCCAGCGCCTCCAGTTCAGCCTGCATGAGCCGCCCCGCGCAGGATGGCAGCAGGCGGGCGATTGCCTCGGTCGAGCTGTGGGCGCGGTGGGCGGCGGAAAACGCATCGTTGCAATAGACCTGGCCCAGCCGCGCCATGCCCGCGGCCAGCGTCGGGTCGTTCTTGGTCTCCGTGGCGTGGAAACGGGTGTTCTCCAAGAGCAGAACCTCGCCCGGTTGCAGGGACTCGGCGGCTTCCTCGGCGGCGGGGCCGACACAGTCGTCGGCAAAAAGAACCCTGGTCCCAAAGGCGCGTTCAAGCGTCGGCACCAGCTGGTTCAGCGACAGGTTCTTGCGCCGTTCGCCGCCGGGGCGCCCGAAATGCGCCAGCAGGATCGGGCGGCCACCTGCTGCGATGATGTCGCGGATGGTGGGCATCAGGCGACGGATACGTGTGGAGTCGGTCACGACGCCATCGACGATCGGCACGTTTATATCAACACGTACCAGCACGCGCTTGCCGTTCAGATCCATGTCGTCGAGTGTTTTCCAGCCCATCGCCCGCAATCTCCCTGATCAAATGCTTGCGCGTTTCTCTACCCGAAAGCGCGCGCCCGTCAATGGCGTGCCTTGTCGATTGCGCCCGTGATGGTTAGGTTCCGGGCAATCAACGCGACAGGAGGGCCCGATGGCCGAAATCAAGGATCCCGAAAACACCATCATCATCGAGCTCAAGGACGGCAATGTCGTCATCGAGCTTCTGCCCGACGTGGCGCCCAAGCATTCCGAGCGGATGAAGGAACTGGCCCGTGCCGGAGAATATGACAATGTCTGCTTTCATCGGGTGATCGACGGGTTCATGGCGCAGACCGGCGACGTGGCCAATGGCGATATGGAAGACGGGTTCAACATCCGCATGGCGGGTACCGGCGGTTCGTCGCTGCCGAACCTGCCGGCGGAATTCTCCAAGCTGCCGCACGACCGGGGCACTCTGGGCGCCGCGCGCTCGGCCAACCCGAATTCGGCCAACAGCCAGTTCTTCATCAACTTCAAGGACAACCATTTCCTGAACGGCCAGTACACCGTTTATGGCCGGGTCATCTCGGGTATGGAACATGTCGATGCGATCACCCGCGGCGAGCCGCCGGCGAATCCGGACCGTATGATCAGTGTCAAGGTGGCGGCAGATGTATAAGCTCGCAGCCCTTCTGGCGCTGATGGCCGTGCCGGCCGGTGCGACCGGCCTCAGGATCGAGGTCGCGGGCGAGGCCAACGGCACGATCACGATAGACCTGTTCGAGGATGTCGCGCCCAAACACGTGGAACAGATCACTGCGCTTGCCGCCGAGGGCAAATATGACGGCGTGGTGTTTCACCGGGTGATCGACGGGTTCATGGCACAGACCGGTGACGTTCAGTACGGGCTTCTGGGTGGTGACATGCGGCTGGCGGGACGCGGCGGGTCAGACCGCCCCGATCTGCCGGCCGAATTCTCGTCCATCTCCTATGAACGCGGTGTCGTCGGCATGGCGCGCGCGCAGGATCCCAACAGTGCCAACTCGCAGTTCTTCATCATGTTCGCGCCAGGCCCTTTCCTCGATGGACAATACACCGTCGTGGGCAAGGTAACCGATGGCATGGACGTGGTCGACGCGATCAAGCGCGGCACCGGTCCGAACGGGTCGGTGATCGGTCAGCCCGACATGATGAAGAAGGTTTCCGTAACCGAGTGAGAGCGCCGGTTGGTCCGTGAGGACAAGATTTTTCGACGAAAAATCTTCCGTCGCCTTCGACCAGACGCAACACGAGAAACGCCGCGAGAAACTTCTCGCGGCGTTTTTCCAATTTTGTCGGAGCAGTTCTCCGTATTCGGATTCAGGCGCTTTCGGGTTTGGCCGCCGGGGCCGCCGCTGCCGGGTTGGCGGCGGGTTTGGCCGCGCGACCGGGGTTCAGCGGATCGTCCTGGCGCTGCACCGAGCCTTCGAAATGAGCACCGCTTTCGATCGCGATGGTCTTGTGGATGATGTCGCCCTCGACCCGCGCGGTCGAGGTCAGGCGGACCTTGAGACCACGCACGCGGCCGACGATGCGGCCATTGATCACCACGTCGTCGGCAGTGACTTCTCCCTTGATGGTCGCGGTTTCACCGATGGTCAGCAGATGGGCGCGGATGTCGCCTTCGACCGAACCTTCGACCTGGATGTCGCCGGTGGTCTTGATGTTGCCGGTGATGTGCAGATCCGAGGACAGCACCGATGCCGGCGGTTTCGGCTTTGGAGCTGCCGCCTTGTAATCGCTCGGAGCGGGCGCAGCGGGGGCCGTGGGTGCGGCGGGTTTTGCCGCCTCGGGTGCCTTGGGGGCGGGCTCGTTGATTTTGCTCTTAGAAAACATTGCGTGCAGCCTTGATGTAAGTCATGGGGTTAACGGGTCGTCCGTTGACATGCACCTCGTAATGGAGGTGGGTACCGGTGGACCGTCCGGTGCTACCCATATCAGCAATATGATCCCCGCGCGAGACCCTTTGACCGACCTTCACGCGGATCTGCGAATTATGGGCGTAAAGCGTTTCGATGCCGAAGTCGTGCCTGATCCTCACGAGGCGGCCGAACCCCGATTCCCAGCCCGCATGAGTCACCACGCCATCAGCCGTGGCGTAGATGTCGGTGCCGTGCTTGCCCGCGAAATCCGATCCGTTGTGCATCCTCCGGCCGCCGGTCTTGGGGTCGCGCCGGTAGCCGAAACCGCTTGTGAACCGGACCGCGGCGCGCACCGGGTTGGCAAATGGCGCCCGTTCCGCGGCAATGCGATACAGGTTCAGCTGATCCATCTGCTGCAACAGGTTGTTGGCCCGGATCTCGTCGGCGGATGGTTCTTCACCTCGGGTGGAAAAGGATAAAGGGGTGAGCGGCCCGCCCTGGCCGCTGTATCCACGCCGTACCTGTTCCAGAATGCTGTCGGTGGGCATGCCAGCAGCGCGGAACATCTTGTCCAGCGGCTCGACCGAGACGGTCATCGCCTCTTCCAGCTGGCGGAAGATCTGGTCGTTGCGCTCCTGCATCAGCTTGATTTCCAGCTCCAGATCGGAGCGCGCCTGCAGCGCCGATTGTGCGTCCGAACGGATCTGGTCGCGCTGCTGTGCAGTACGTTCCAGCGCCTCGGCCATGAATGTCATCTGCGCCGGCATCTCGGTCGCGGCCAGCTGGATGGCCCCGTTTTCGCCGGTCTCTTCCTTCAGGGCGGCCAGCGCCTCACGCGCGATCTCGCGCTGTTTCATCGTGGCGCGCAGGGTGGTCTGGATCACTTCGATCCCGGTTTCCAGCTCACGCCGACGGGTCTCGGATTCCAGCAGTTCCGATTGCATCACCGAGATCTGCGCCAGCGCCGCATTGAACCGGCGCTGTGCTGCCACCGCTTCTTCCGCGCGGGCATCGCGCTCGGCCGAGATCGCGTTCAACCGGTCCTGATAGGTGGCCTGGTCTCGCTTGGCCTGTTCCCGGAAATTGCCCGACCCGATGCTGTCCATCAACAAGATCGCGGTGGCCACGATGGTCCAGGCCACGAAAAGCGTCGCCCCCGCGAAGGCGACGATCTGTGTTTCCGACCTGAGCCGGATGAATCGCGTGTCGCTGTCGGATTTCAGAAAGACCCGGCGTTCGGGAAACCGTTGCTCCAGAAACGCGTGTATCTTGATCGCCAGACGTGTCCGCACCCGCCCATCCCTTGCTAGTCCCCTCGAAGGCCCATCCGGCTGAGTGGCGCCGGGCCTTGGCCCGAGTGAATAAGCGCTTGTACCCGATCGGGCAAGTTTGTTTACCGATTGTGCGACAACACCCAAGGCATGCTTGATTTTTTGGCAAAAATCCGCCGACCGGATCAGATTTCACCCTCGGACTACACGGTCGCGCGCCTCGGTTTCTTCGGCGAGCGGCCAGTAGAAATCCGGCGGCAGGCCCGCTTCGGCGCGTTTCTCTTCGTTGAAAGGGGGCTTCAGCGCGCCATGGAAGTAGCGTCGGACCAAGGCATGGAACACGTCCTTGGGGTCGGCGTTCTCGCGGCCGCACAGGAAATGGAACCATTTCGACCCATAGGCCACATGGCCCACTTCCTCTGTATAGATCACCTCCAGCGCGGCGACTGCCTGAGCCAGTCCCGCCTTTCGGAATATCTCGATCATGCCCGGCGTCACGTCCAGCCCGCGGGCTTCCAGTACCATCGGCACCACCGCCAGCCGGCCCATCAGGTCCTCGGCCGTGTCCTCGGCTGCGCGCCACATGCCGGCATGGGCGGGAAGCGCGCCGTAATGGCTGCCGATGCTTTCAAGAACATCGCATACCATGTTGAAATGCCTGGATTCCTCGTCGGCACACTTGACCCAGTCGTCATAGAATCCGATCGGCATAGGAACATGCCCGAACCGCGCCACGATATCCCAGTGCAGATCGACCGCGTTCAGTTCGATATGCGCCACAGCGTGCAACAGGGCGATCCGCCCTGCCTCCGAACCTGGACGCCGCCGCGGCACGTCGCGCGGGTTCAGGAGTTCGGGTCTTGCAGGGCGGGCCGGATGCAACGGAGGGCTGGCGGCGCCCACCTTTATTGGCGCCGCCTCGCCCCGGCGCGCCGCGAACCATGCCTCCGCATGGCGGCGCGACAGCGCGGTCTTGGCGCGCCCGTCGGCGGTGGAGAGTACCTCCACCGCCATTTCAGTCAGCGTCAGGCTCACAGCGCCCGCACCGCGTCCAGCACCTCGGCCACGTGGCCATCGACCTTGACCTTGCGCCAGACCCTTGCGATCCGGCCCTCGGCGTCGATCAGGAAGGTCGACCTCTCGATTCCCATGGATTTTTTTCCATACATGTTCTTTTCCACCCAGACCCCGTAGCGTTCGCAGGTATCGCTGTCGGCATCCGACAGCATCGTCGTTGTCAACCCGTGCTTGGAAACGAACTTGTCATGCTTGGCCACCGTGTCCTTGGAAATCCCAAGAACCGTTGCGCCTGCATCGGCAAAGGCTTGCAGATGCTCGGAAAAGCCGATGGATTCCTTGGTGCAACCCGGAGTATCGTCACGGGGATAGAAGAAAACAACTACAGCGCCGCCGCGCAGGTCGGACAGGTTGACCTCGCCGCCGCCGTCCCGGGGCAGCGTGAAATCGGGGGCGATATCGGAAATGTCGGGCATCGGAAAACTCCGCCAAGGGTTTCATGGATAAGTTGCGTGCATAATAGGTCGCGGCAGGAAAGTTGAAAGAGACCGAGCCAAAAACAGGCCGGGATGCGCCGGAAAAATCGCGCCGCAGCAGGCGGCGGGTTACGCTTGTCTGGGCTATGCGCGGGGCAATTCTTCTGGTTTTTCTGGCCGCGTTTTCGGCGCTTATGGTCGTGGGACACAGGTTGCAGGCACCACCCTGGTTGCAGGCGCGGGTCGAATCCCGCCTGAACACCGTGCTCGGCGACAAGCGCGTCAGCTTTGGCGACGTGTCACTCGTCATCAACAAGGGCTGGCGACCCCGCCTGCGCCTGCGCGATGTCGAACTTTCCGATGCCGAGGGCCGCGTGATCGCCCGGCTCAGTGATGCCGAAGCCAGCCTCGCCATGCGGCCGCTTCTGCGCGGCCAGATACAACCCAAGCGGATCTCGCTCAGTGGCGCTCATGCCAATTTGCGGCGTGATGCCGAGGGCGCCTTCACCCTGTCTCTCGGCGATGGCAGGGCGGCGGTGGAACAGGCTCCGACCCTTGTTCGGATGCTCGAGACGTTCGACGGCGTATTCCTGAACCCGGCGCTTCAGGCGCTCACCTCGATCGAGGTGACGTCGCTTGGGCTGGAATACGAGGATATGCGCCAGGGCCGGGCCTGGACATTGGATGGCGGCCAGGTGCTGCTGACCCGAAACAGCGACGCAATACGCATGGCGACCGAATTCTCGGTTCTCAGCGGTCGCGATTATGCCAGCCGGTTCGAGGCCAACTACAGCTCCACCCTTGGTCAGCCCACCGCGAGCTTCGGAATTTCCGTGACGGATGTCGCCGCCATCGATATCGCGGCGCAGTCTCCGGCGCTGGCCTGGTTTCAGGTGCTCGACGCACCGATCTCGGGCGCAGTGCGCGGCGGCATTGGCGAGGATGGCGCACTCTTGCCGATCTCGGCGACCTTGCATATCGGCGCTGGCGTCGTTCAGCCCAACCCCAACACGCGCCCGATCCCCTTTACCGGGGCGCGGACCTATTTCACCTATTTGCCGGCAGAACGGAAACTGAGCTTTGCCGAAGTCTCGGTCGACAGTGCCTGGGGGGCCGCCGACGCCGAGGGCGATGCCTATCTTGATGGTCTCGACGAAGGGCGGCTCGACCGGTTGGTTGCGCAGTTTCGCCTGTCGGGCCTGCGGGTAAACCCGGCAAATGTCTTCGACGATCCGCTGGAACTGGAACGGGCCGAGATCGATTTCCAGATGCGGCTCGATCCGTTTCATGTGCAGGTCGGGCGGATGAACGTGATTGACGACGATCGCACCCTGCTGGTGCGCAGCGACCTGATGGCTGATCCCGAGGGCTGGCAGCTTGCGCTCGATGCCCAGCTTGACGCGATCACGCCTGCGCAGGTGCTGGGCTACTGGCCGGAAAAGGTAGCCCCCAAACCACGCGAATGGGTGGTGGAGAATCTGCGCAAGGCGCAACTGAGCGATCTCGACCTTGCGCTCAGGCTCAGGCCAGGCGTGCCTCCTGACCTCTATGCAGATTTCGACTTTGCCGATGCCGAGATCCGCTTTGCCAGGACATTGCCGCCTCTGGTCAACGCGCGTGGACAGGCCAGCCTTCTGGGGCGCCGGTTCGCGGTGACGGCGGACGCAGGTCAGATTCGGCCCGAGGCGGGTGGCCCGATCGACGCGAGCGGTACGTCCTTCATCATTCCCGATATCGGCATCCGAAAATCCGCGCCGGGAATTGCCAGGATCACTGCAAACGGTTCGGTTACTGCCGCATTGTCGCTGCTGAACCGTCCACCTCTAAGCATCATGGACAAGGCGGGTCTTCCGGTGAACATTGCCCAGGGACGGGCAGCCTTGGCCGGTACGCTGGCGCTGCCCTTGCGCGATCAGGTCAAGCTGAGCGATATGGAATTCCATTTCAGCGGAGCCATCGACGATGTGCGCAGCGCAGACCTGGTGCCGGGCACCGAGGTTTCGGCGAAACGCCTCGAGGTGACCGGCAACCAGGCCCAGGTATCGATTCGGGGCGATGGGCTCTTTGGCTCGGTGCCTGCCCGGGTGCAGTGGCGGCAACCGCTCGCCGAGGGCGCTGCGGCACGCAGCGAACTTGCGGGAACCATCGAACTCTCTCCGGTCCTCCTGCGCGAACAGCGGCTTGGTTTGCCCGAGGGTATGGTAACAGGCAGCGGCCAGGCGCGGTTCAGCCTCGGCATCGGTGGCGGCCAACCGATGCGGCTCGAAGCGGACACGAACCTCGCCGGGGTTCGTCTGGAGCTTCCCGAGTTGGGCTGGATCAAGCCCGAGGCAACAACCGGGCGTCTGGTCCTGGGGGCGACGCTGGGCGCGGGTGGCAGCGTGGACAAGCTCGAGATCGATGCCGCCAGCCTGCGCGCGACGGGCACCATCGATTTCCGGGACGATCGCAGTTTCGACAAGGCCCGGTTCAGCACCTTCGAACTGGGCGACTGGTTGGCGGTGCCTGTGGAACTGACCGGACGCGAGGGCCGGGTTCCCGATATCACGGTGCTTGGCGGACGTATGGACTTGCGCACTGCCACTTTCGGCGCCTCGGTCGGAGGCAGTGGGGGAGGGGGCGGCCCTGCGCTCAGCGTGACACTTGACCGGCTCCAGATCAGCGACACGCTGGCGCTGACCGGCATGCGCGGCGCCTTCTCCACCGCTGGCGGTCTGGCGGGCAGTTTCACAGGCAGGCTGAACGGGGCTGCGGAGCTCGAAGGCCAGATGATCCCCCGCAGCGGCCGCAGCGGCATGGTTCTGCGGTCTGCTGATGCGGGTGCGGTTTTTCGTGCCGCCGGCATCATCACGCAAGCGCATGGTGGCAGCTTCCAGTTGTCGCTCGACCCGGTGGGCGAGGCGGGAAACTATGATGGCCTGCTCCGCGTGCGTAGCACCCGCATCAAGGATGCGCCCGCCATGGCCGCATTGCTGAACGCCATGAGCCTTGTGGGGCTGCTGGACGAAATGTCGGGGCAGGGCATCCTGTTCGGAGAGATCGACGGGCGGATGCGGCTCGGTCCCACGACACTTACCGTGCTCGAAGGCAGCGCCGTCGGCCCGTCGATCGGCCTGTCCATGAACGGGGTCGTCGATACCGAACGGCGCATGCTGGACTTGCGCGGCGTGATCTCTCCGATCTACCTGGTCAACGGGATCGGCAGCGTGTTGACCCGCAAGGGCGAAGGGCTATTCGGTTTCAACTATACCCTGACCGGGCCGCTGGACAAACCGCAGGTCTTCGTGAACCCGCTTTCGGGTCTCGCGCCGGGGTTCCTGCGCGACGTGATCCGCGCTCCGGCCCCGCAGGTCCCGCTGGCTCCGGGTGAAACGCCGCCGCCAGACGCAGAGACGGAACCGCGCCCACCTTCGGATGGAGGCGACCGTTGATCACTTTGCCTGTGGTCAAACCATCCGGCGCCCTCTATAGGCGCGGGCCATGAAACTGAGCGATTTCGATTTCGACCTGCCCGAGGGGCTGATCGCAACCCGGCCGGCGCGGCCGCGTTCCTCGGCGCGCCTGCTGGTAGCCCAGGGCGACACGATCACCGATTCCATCGTATCGGACCTGACTGAATGGCTCCGCCCCGGGGATCGTCTGGTTCTGAATGACACCAGGGTGATTCCCGCCCGCCTCAGCGGCAGCCGGATCCGGCAGAGCGCTCAGGGCGAGGTCTCGGCCCGAATCGAGGTGACGCTTCTCGAGCCGCAGCCGGACGGAACCTGGGCCGCGCTGGTCAAACCGCTGCGCAAACTGCTTGAAGGCGAGACAATCACCTTTTCCGCCGATCTTTCGGCTATTGTCGACCGTATTGCCGAAGGTCAGGCATATCTGGGGTTCAATCTCGCGGGCGAGGATTTCGATGCCGCCCTGGCCGAGGCGGGCGCCATGCCCCTGCCGCCTTATATCGCGGCCAAGCGCGCAGCCGACGCACAGGACAAGACCGACTATCAGACAGTCTGGGCCCGCCATTCCGGGGCCGTTGCCGCCCCCACCGCGTCGCTGCATTTCGACGAACCGTTGCTGGCGGCGCTGGCTGCCCATGGCGTGAGCTTCAGCCATGTCACTCTGCACGTGGGCGCGGGCACGTTCCTGCCTGTCAAGGTCGAGGACGTGACAACCCACAGGATGCATGCCGAATGGGGCCGTGTCAGCCCCGAGGCCGCGGCCGAGATCGCCGCCACCAAGGCCGCCGGCGGACGGGTGATCCCGGTAGGCACCACCGCGCTGCGCCTGATCGAAAGCGCCGCGCGCGGCGGCGCCATTGCCCCCTGGGAGGGCGACACCGACATCTTCATCTACCCCGGTTTCCACTTCCGGGTCGCCGATGGGCTGATGACCAATTTCCACCTGCCGAAATCGACCCTGATGATGCTGGTCTCGGCGTTGATGGGGCAGGAGCGCATCCGGCGCATCTATGCCCATGCTGTCGACAGCGGTTACCGGTTCTTTTCTTATGGCGATGCCTCGCTGCTTTTTCCCGGCTAGACGGTAACGGTTGCGTCCCCGCCGCTTTTGGCGTGGACACGCCCGGTGCGGTCAGGCCATCTTTGGACAAGAGGTCCGCCCATCGCCATCGAAGGTGACGACTAATGCTTCAGGTTCTTTCCAGCGCATGGGCGCTGCTACTGGGTATCGGCCTTCTGATGGTCGGCAACGGGCTGCAAGGCACGTTGCTGGGCGTGCGCGGCGAGATCGAAGGGTTTACGACCTTCGAGATGTCGCTGGTGATGTCCGCCTATTTTGTCGGCTTTCTCGGCGGTTCGCGCATGGCGCCCGAGATGATCCGGCGGGTGGGGCATGTGCGCGTCTTTGCGGCACTGGCCTCGTTCATCTCGGCAGTGATGATCATGTATCCCGTTCTGCCTGATACCTATGCCTGGATGCTGGGGCGCGTCATCATTGGATTCTGCTTCTCGGGTGTCTACGTGACGGCGGAAAGCTGGCTCAACAATGCCGCCGACAACTCGAACCGGGGCAAGGCGCTGTCATTGTACATGATCGTCCAGGTGACCGGCATCATCGTGGCGCAGGGCCTGATCCAGGTAGGTGACCCGGGCGGCTACGAGGCTTTCATCATCGCATCGATCCTGGTGTCGGTCTCTTTCGGGCCGATCCTGCTGTCGATCTCGCCGACCCCGGCCTTCGACAGTACCAAGCCGATGAGCCTGAAGGCGCTGATGAAGACGTCGCCGCTGGGCTGTGTCGGCATGCTGCTGCTGGGGGGCGTGTTCTCGGCCCAGTTCGGGATGAGCGCCGTCTATGCCGCCAATGTCGGCCTGACGCTGACCCAGTTGTCGATCTTCATCGCGACCTTCTATGTCGGCGCCCTGTTCCTGCAATACCCGCTGGGCTGGCTGTCCGACCGTATGGACCGGCGGGTGCTGATCCTGTTCGTGGCGCTTCTGGGCGGCGGCGGGGCGATGCTGGGCGTCCTCATGGGCCAGCGGTTCGAACTGCTGCTGCTGGCGGCGCTGATCATCGGCGGGCTTTCCAACCCGCTCTATTCGCTGCTCATTGCCTATACCAACGACTATCTCGACTATGACGACATGCCGGCGGCCTCGGGCGGGCTGGTGTTCATCAACGGGCTCGGCGCCATTGCGGGGCCGGTCACGACCGGCTGGCTGATGTCGGACGGCGTTTTCGGCCCGCCGGGATTCTTCGTGTTCATCGCCGCGCTGATGTTCGCCACTGCAGCCTATGCCGCCTACCGCGCGACCCAGCGCGCTTCGACCCCGATCGAGGAAACCGGTAGCGTCGCCTACATGTATCCGACCGCTTCGCCGGTTGCCGTCGAGCTTGCACAAGAAGCCGCGCACGAGGCCAGCCAGACGGCGCCAGAGTCGCAATAATCGGCATTTTTCGCTTGTTCCATGTCGGTATGTTGCAAATTTTTACTGTGAAAAAATTGTAAAATATCGTTTAATACCCAAGTGTCTGGGGAAAAAACAGGAGCGTGGAGAAAGACCGATGGTCGGCCCCGAAGACATTCTGAATTTCTGGCTGGACGAGGTTGGTCCGGACGGGTGGTACATCGAGGACGAGGAAATAGACGCCCGCATCAGGGCAAAGTTCCTGCCGACATGGGAGGCAGCGTCAGAGGGCCGGTTCTCGCTCTGGTTGACCTATCCCAGCGGTGTTCTGGCGTATATCATCCTCACCGATCAATTCCCCCGCAACATGTTCCGTGGCTCGGGCCGGGCCTTTGCCACCGACCGCGCGGCGCTGATGGCCGCCAAATGTGCGGTCGACAAGGGCTGGGACATGAAGATCGACGAGCCTGCGCGGCAGTTCTTCTACCTGCCGTTGATGCATTCCGAAAATCTTTGCGACCAGGAGCGCTGCGTGCGCCTGATGTGCGAACGCATGCCGGCTTCGGGAGCATCCAACCTGCTGCACGCCCGTGCCCATCGCGAGGTGATCCGCCAGTTCGGCCGCTTCCCCTATCGCAATCACGCCCTGAAACGGCACAGTACCGAGCAGGAAAACGCCTATGTCGATGGCGGTGGCTATGGTTCGACCGTGCGCCGGTTGCAGGCTGCTGCCGGCTAGGCCACACCTAGTTGATGGGTTCGCAGCCCCTGACCGCCGACAGGCTGCGGGCAAACTTGTCCGCGGCCGTTTCGATCGCCGTGTCGATCAGCCGGTCGGGCAGGGTGGCCAGCTCGTCCATCCGCGCATGCATGTCGTCCAACCGGGCGCCCATCGCATCCAGTCGCGCCTCGACCCGTGTCATCGGCACCCCCTGCGCCCCGATCGCGGCAATGTCGGCGCGCAACCCGGATATCTCGGCCCTCAACCCGGCGACCTCGTCGCGCACCGGGGCGAAGATCCGGATGCTCTCGGTCAGGCGGTCGGTGATGTCATCGACGGTGGACATCAATTGCCAGGCCAGGAACAGACACAGCGCCACCAGGATCAGCGTCGCGTTGATCAATGCAAGAACCAAGTCTTTCAGTGTCTTCATCGTTGAAACCTCGGCTTGGGAATGGAACCAGTTTCCTCCTATCCAGTTCTAGCGAAACCGGGGCCAAGCGTATAGGCTTGACCATGACGGGTTCACTGGGTGCCCCTGCGTCAAATATGTCGCGGAACGCTGTTGTTGAAGTCGTTTAAAGATTAGTTTAATGGTAAACTAGTTTTTGAAGCAGGTCTGGCCGAGGGAAGAACATGGCTGCACAATCCTATGACGTGATCGTAATCGGTGCCGGACCGGGGGGCTATGTCGCCGCTATCCGCGCGGCGCAACTGGGGCTCAAGGCCTGTGTGGTCGAGCGCGAGCATCTGGGCGGCATCTGCCTGAACTGGGGCTGCATCCCGACCAAGGCGCTGCTGCGCTCCTCCGAGGTGTTCCACCTGATGGAGCGCGCCAAGGAATTCGGGCTGAAGGCCGACAACATCGGCTATGATCTCGACGCTGTGGTCAAACGCTCGCGCGGGGTGGCCAAGCAGCTGTCCTCGGGCATCGGCCACCTGATGAAGAAGAACAAGATCGACGTGGTGATGGGCGCGGCGACGATCCCGGCCAAGGGCAAGGTCTCGGTCAAGACCGACAAGGGCACGCAGGATCTGACCGCCAAGAACATCGTTCTGGCCACCGGCGCCCGCGCCCGTGAATTGCCGGGGCTCGAGGCCGATGGCGATCTGGTCTGGACCTACAAGCACGCGCTGCAACCGGTGCGGATGCCCAAGAAATTGCTCGTCATCGGCTCGGGCGCCATCGGCATTGAATTCGCCAGCTTCTACAACACGCTGGGTTCCGATACGACCGTGGTCGAGGTGATGGACCGTGTTCTGCCGGTGGAAGACGCGGAAATCAGCGCCTTTGCCAAGAAGAGCTTTGTCAAGCAAGGCATGAAGATCATGGAGAAATCCATGGTCAAGCAGCTGGATCGAGGCAAGGGCAAGGTGACCGCTCATATCGAGACCGGCGGCAAGGTCGAGAAGATGGAATTCGACACGGTGATCAGCGCTGTGGGCATTGTCGGCAACGTGGAGAACCTCGGGCTCGAGGCGCTGGGGGTCAAGATCGACCGCACCCATGTGGTGACCGACGCCTATTGCCGGACCGGGGTCGAGGGGCTTTATGCCATTGGCGACATCGCCGGCGCGCCCTGGCTGGCGCACAAGGCCAGCCACGAGGGCGTCATGGTGGCCGAGCTGATCGCGGGCAAACACGCCCACCCGGTCAAACCCGAAAGCATCGCGGGCTGCACCTATTGCCACCCGCAGGTGGCATCGGTCGGCTATACCGAGGCCAAGGCCAAGGAACTGGGCTACGACATCAAGGTCGGACGCTTCCCCTTCATCGGCAATGGCAAGGCGATCGCGCTCGGCGAGGCCGAAGGCATGGTCAAGACCATTTTCGACGCCAAGACCGGCGAGCTCTTGGGCGCACATATGGTCGGCGCCGAGGTGACCGAGATGATCCAGGGCTATGTGGTGGGCCGCCAGCTGGAGACCACCGAAGAGGACCTGATGCATACCGTCTTCCCGCATCCGACCCTGAGCGAGATGATGCACGAAAGTGTGCTCGACGCTTATGGGCGCGTTATTCACATGTGATAACAGGTGCTTGCAAAGCAAGGCTAACCCCTGCGCGGATGATCCGGGCGGGGTTTTTTTGTTCTGCCAGGCCCTTACCACAGATCGGGCACAGCTTTGCCGGAGAGGTCCGGATCCTTGTAGCCTTCGGTCCGAAGCGAATAGCCGTTTCTTCGTGCCGTTTGCGGGCAAAGATTGGCTAATCCCGACTGGACGCATCGGCCACAGGCTGCTTACCTGTCTTCTGCAAAGGGGAGGTGCTGGTGACGAGTCTGAATCGGATCGTGATGGCGCGATCCAGCCGCAGGATGATCAAAGATCTCGGCCCTGACCGGCTGGACGCGGCCGAGGTTTCGGGCAAATGGGGCCAGCAATTCACCTTTCGCAGCTATCGCCGGTTTGTCTATCCCGAGTATGACATCTGCGCCGGGCCATACCGCGACGAGGCCGGAGAGCTCTTGTCCTTCGACCTGATCATGGCCAACCAGGTCTGGGAACATCTCGACCGTCCCTACGAGGCGACGCTCAATGTGCTGGAAATGCTGCGGCCCGGCGGCCATTTCTGGCTCGCCGTTCCGTTCTTCATCCCGTTTCACGCCGCACCCATGGACAATTCGCGCTGGTCGGCGCGCGGGCTCAGGAACTTTCTGATCGAATGCGGGTTTGACGAGGATGAAATCTGGGCCGAGCAATGGGGCAACCGTCACGCCGCGTTGCGCAATCTCGAAACGCCCTGGCCGCCGGAATATCACCCCGAGAGCGATCCCCTGGACAACGACCCGGATTTTCCGATCTGCGCCTGGGCGCTGGCGCGCAAGACCTGACAGGGATCAGATGCGCTCCACCGCGCCGCCCGCCTGAACCCAGTGGCCCAGCCCGCCGATATTGTGCACCGGGTCAAACCCGAGGCCGCGCAGGATGGATTCGGCATGCGCAGACCGACCGCCCGACGCGCAATAGACCGCGATCGGTCCAGCATCGGCCAGCAACGGGTGAAAATCCGGGTGCCGCCGGTCGGCCATATCGCGCAGACGCATGAGCGGGATATGCAGCGCGCCCCTGGCCTTTCCGGTGGACTGCACCTCGCCATGCTCACGCACGTCGATGAGCAGAAGTCCGCCGTCAGCCGCCTGTTGCACGGCATCGGCCACGGAAAGTCCAACGGGAGAGGGTTTCTTGAAAAAGAACATGTCGCCTGCCTGAGGATATGGGCGTTTCGGCCCGGAAGTGATGACCTCGAATTTAACATTCATAAATATGAATTCAACAGGTAAATGCTGTGCGGATGATTTGTTCCCCTTACGTTCCGTTAATTGGGTTGGAGACTCGCGACAGATCGCCTATCTGTTGCGCATAGGATCCGAGGGCAGTTCATGGCTGAGCAGAAGTTCATCGAGGTACGCGGCGCGCGCGAGCACAATCTCAAGGGAATCGACGTCGATATTCCCCGCGACCAACTGGTGGTGATCACCGGGCTTTCCGGCTCTGGCAAATCGAGCCTTGCCTTCGACACGATCTATGCCGAAGGGCAGCGCCGCTATGTGGAAAGCCTGTCGGCCTATGCCCGCCAGTTCCTCGACATGATGGAAAAGCCGGATGTGGACCATATCAGTGGTCTTTCCCCGGCGATTTCCATCGAGCAGAAGACCACCAGCAAGAATCCGCGCTCGACCGTGGGCACGGTGACCGAGATCTACGACTACCTGCGCCTGCTGTTTGCCCGCGCCGGCACACCCTACAGCCCGGCCACTGGCCTGCCCATCGAGGCGCAGCAGGTGCAGGACATGGTCGACCGGATCATGGCGTTGGAGGAGGGCACGCGCGGCTACCTGCTGGCCCCCATCGTGCGTGATCGCAAGGGCGAATACCGCAAGGAATTCCTGGAGCTGCGCAAGCAGGGCTTTCAGCGGGTCAAGGTGGATGGCCAGTTCTACGAGCTGGACGAACCGCCCACGCTCGACAAGAAGTTCCGCCATGACATTGACGTGGTGGTGGACCGAATCGTGGTGCGCGAGGGGCTGGAAACCCGGCTGGCCGATAGCCTGCGGACCGCGCTGGACCTCGCCTCGGGCATCGCCATCCTGGAAACCGCCCCAAGCGAGGGCGACCCCGAACGCATCACATTTTCCGAGAATTTCGCCTGTCCCGTCTCGGGCTTCACCATCCCCGAGATCGAACCGCGGCTCTTTTCCTTCAACGCGCCTTATGGCGCCTGCCCGAAATGCGACGGTCTGGGAGTGGAGCTCTTCTTTGACGAACGCCTGGTGGTGCCCGATCAGAGCCTCAAGGTCTATGATGGCGCGCTGGCCCCCTGGCGCAAGGGCAAGTCGCCCTATTTTCTGCAAACCATCGAGGCCATCGCCCGCCATTACCAGTTCGACAAGAACACCGCATGGAAGGATCTGCCGGAAAAGGTGCAACAGGTTTTCCTCTACGGCTCGGGCGAGGAAGAGATCCAGTTCCGCTATGACGAGGGCGGCCGCGTCTATCAGGTGACCCGCAGTTTCGAAGGCGTCATCCCCAACATGGAACGCCGCTATCGCGAAACCGACAGCGCCTGGATCCGCGAGGAATTCGAACAGTACCAGAACAACCGTCCCTGCGGTGCCTGCGGCGGTTACCGCCTGAAACCCGAGGCACTGGCGGTCAAGATCGCGGGCCTGCATGTGGGCCAGGTCGTGCAGATGTCGATCAAGGAAGCCTATGCCTGGATCGACACCGCGCCCGCCGCGCTGAGCGCGCAGAAGAACGAGATCGCCCGCGCCATCCTCAAGGAAATCCGCGAGCGGCTGGGCTTCCTGAATAACGTGGGTCTGGAATACCTTACGCTGTCCCGTTCAAGTGGAACGCTGTCGGGCGGCGAAAGCCAGCGCATCCGCCTGGCCAGCCAGATCGGTTCGGGACTCACGGGTGTGCTCTATGTGCTCGACGAACCCTCCATCGGGCTGCACCAGCGCGACAATGACCGCCTGCTCACCACGCTCAAGAACCTGCGCGACCAGGGCAACACGGTGATCGTCGTTGAACATGACGAGGAAGCGATCCGCGAGGCTGATTACGTCTTCGACATCGGCCCAGGTGCCGGGGTGCATGGCGGCCGCGTGGTCAGCCACGGTACACCGACCCAGATTGCCGCCGACCCGGCCTCGGTCACCGGCCAGTACCTGTCCGGCACCCGCGAGATCTCGGTGCCCGCCGACCGCCGCCCGGGCAATGGCAAGAAACTGACCGTGGTCAAGGCCACCGGTAACAACCTTCGCGAGGTCACCGCCGATTTCCCGCTGGGCAAGTTCGTCTGCGTCACCGGCGTTTCCGGCGGGGGCAAGTCGACGCTGACCATCGAGACCCTGTTCAAGACCGCCAGCATGCGCCTGAATGGCGCCCGCCAGACGCCCGCGCCCTGCGAGACGATCAAGGGGCTGGAATTCCTCGACAAGGTGATCGACATCGACCAGCGTCCGATCGGCCGCACGCCGCGCTCCAACCCCGCCACCTATACCGGCGCCTTCACCCCGATCCGCGACTGGTTCGCCGGCCTGCCCGAGGCCAAGGCGCGCGGCTACAAGCCGGGCCGGTTTTCCTTCAACGTCAAGGGCGGCCGCTGCGAGGCCTGCCAGGGCGACGGTGTCATCAAGATCGAGATGCACTTCCTGCCCGACGTCTATGTTACCTGCGAAACCTGCAAGGGCGCGCGCTATAACCGCGAGACGCTCGAGGTCAAGTTCAAGGGCAAGAGCATCGCCGATGTGCTTGATATGACTGTGGAAGACGCGCAAGACTTCTTCAAGGCGGTGCCCTCGATCCGGGAAAAGATGGATGCGCTCTCCCGCGTTGGCCTGGGCTACATAAAGGTGGGCCAGCAGGCCACCACGCTCTCGGGCGGCGAGGCGCAGCGGGTGAAACTCAGCAAGGAACTCAGCCGCCGTTCGACCGGCCGCACGCTCTATATCCTCGACGAACCCACCACGGGCCTGCATTTCGAGGATGTGCGCAAACTGCTCGAAGTGCTGCATGAGCTGGTCGAACAGGGCAACACGGTGGTGGTGATCGAACATAATCTCGATGTGGTCAAAACCGCCGACTGGATCATCGACATCGGCCCCGAAGGCGGCGACGGCGGTGGCATGATCGTCGCTTGCGGCACCCCCGAAGAGGTCGCCGTCAGCGACCGCAGCCATACCGGGCGCTACCTGAAGCCGATGCTCAACCCCGAACGTGTGGCGGCGGAGTAGAGGGGCCGAAAGACGGTCCTGTAAAGGCACAGTGTTATCCCCGCCTGCAAGGGCGGGACATCGCGCGCAGGCCGTGGCAGACTGGGGGCAGACATGTCCGAACCAAGGAGGCGACCATGCGCAAGTTGCAGACCCAAGGGGTTCATCACATAACGCTCACCGGAGCCGACCGGCAATCCACCATCGATTTCTGGGAAGGCGTGCTGGGCATGCCTTTCGTCTTCGACCAGCCCAATCTCGACAACCCCGACGAGGGGCATGTCTATTTCGATCCGGGTGACGGGCGGCTGATCACCGTCTTCACCAATGAAACCCGCAGGGGCACGCCGGAGCGCACGCCCACCGACCCGGGCTGCGTACACCACATCGCCTTCAATGTCTCTCAGGCGACGTTCTGGCAGGCGGTGGAGCGGCTGGACGAACGCGGCATAAAGCATTCCGGTCCCCGCGACCGGGGTTTCATGGACTCGATCTATTTCACCGATCCGCTGGGCCTGCTGATCGAACTGGCCAGCTACCGGTTCGAGCCGCCGGCGGGCTGCACCCATGCAGATGTGCTGATCCGCGCCCACCGCATCCGGGTGGCGCGCGGCGATTACAACATCGACCGCATCCACCTCGCCGATGCGATCGAGGAGCTCGTGTCCATGCGGCAGGAAAGCCTGTCCAGAGACCGCGCGCCCAAAGATCCCTGGGGCTGATCTCAGTTCAGGATATCGATCACTGCGCCGATCAGGTTCAGCACCTTGTGGGTGTCGCGATCGACCTGATAGACATAGTCGCCCGCCCGTACGTAATAGCCATACCGTGACAGGCCATAGCGATAGGGATCGTCGATGCGGATATAGTCGCGCACGATGTAGTCGCCGATGCCATAGCGCGCCTTCGCCTGTCCGGGCGGCACGCAGGGAACGGCTTTCTTGGCCAGGCCAGGCGGGCAGTGTACCGAATTCGTTGGGTTGGCCGGACGGGTGATCTTGTTCCCGCCCTTCTGGGCGCCTTTGCCATTATCATTCCCGGCCAGCGCCGGTGCAGCGGACAGGGCCAGGCTCAGCACCAGTGTTATCGGGATCATCCGAGTCATGCTGTCATTTTCCTCTCGCCTCCGGCAACCTGCCGGAGATGTGCCATATATGAGGTCAAGTCGTGGGATCTGCAAACCGGTACGCGAAAACCCGCCGGTCGGGGCACCAGCGAGCCTGGCTTCTTTCTGGTCGAAAATACTCCGGGGGTGAGGCCCGCATGGGCCGAGGGGGCAGGGCCCCCTTACCCCCGACCGCGTTTTTCGAACCGCGGCAGCATGGCGCTGAAATCCATACCCTTGCCGTCCTCGCTCTCGACGAACTGCGCATAAAGCGCCTCGGCAAGTTGCCCCATCGGCGTGTCGGCATCGGCGCTGGCCGCCGCCTGCTGGCTCAGGCGCAGGTCCTTCAGCATCAATTCGGCCGCAAAACCCGGGCGATAGCCGTTGTCGGCCGGTGATTGCGGCCCAACACCGGGGGCCGGGCAATAGGCATTCATGCTCCAGCTGTAGCCCGACGAGGTTGAAACCACGTCGAACATCTTCTGCCGGTCCAGCCCCAGCTTGTCGGCCAGCGCAAAGGCTTCGCAGGTGGCGATCATGGTCACGCCCAGGATCATGTTGTTGCAGATCTTGGCCGCCTGTCCGGCGCCCGCCGCCCCGCAATGCACCGCCTTCTGCCCCATGATGTCAAAGAGCGGTTTCGCCTTGTCAAAAGCCGCGTCCGAGCCGCCCGCCATGAAGGTCAGCGTGCCCGCGGCCGCCCCGCCGATGCCGCCCGAGACCGGGGCATCGACGGCCAAAAGCCCTGCTTCTTCAGCCTGTTCGGCCACGGCTTTCGCGCTTTCCACGTCGACCGTGGAACAATCGACAAACGCGGCGCCCAGCGTCATCGCCGGGATCACCTCGGCGGCGACGGCCCGCAGTATCTGGCCGTTGGGCAGCATGGTGATCACCACATCGGCGCCCCGGACGGCCTCGGCGGCGCTGCCCGCCATGGTCGCTCCCTCGACCGTCACCGCTGCCATGTCGAAGCCGGTCACGTCATGCCCGGCCTTGACCAGGTTGGCGGCCATCGGCGCGCCCATGTTGCCCAGCCCAATGAACCCGATCTTCATGTGTTCTCCTCCTCGAATGTCAGCGCCTTCGCGCCCAGGGGTTGCAGCATGGCCGATACCGCGACCGCCGGTACGTTCATGTCGGAAAATTGCCAGCGCGGATTTCGGTCCTTGTCGATGATCTGGGCCCGAATTCCTTCCAGGAAATCGCCCTTCTCCATGGACCGGTAGGTATAGCGGTACTCCAGTTCCAGCGCCTTCCGGATGTTCAGCGACGGCCCACGCAGCCGGTGCAGCATCTCGACCGTGCAGGCCATCGAAAGCGGCGAATTGCGCCCGAGGCTCGCGAGAATTTTCGTCGAAAATTCTCCGCCGGCGCTCCGCAGCGCGGTCAGGATGTCCCCGAGCGTTTCGCCGCCGAAATGCGCATCGATTTCGGTCTGCAATCGGCGCAACTCACCTTCGGGCGGTGTTTGGGCATGGGTCTTGAGCATCTCCGGATCACCCGAAGCCTCCAGCATCTCGATCAGCCCCGGCCAGTCCGCTTGTGGAATGTAGAGGTCGGCAAACCCGGCATGGATCGCGTCATCCGGCCCCATTCGCCCGGCGGTGCAGCCCAGGTATTCCCCCAGCCGCCCCGGCGCCAGCGCCAGCATCAGCGTGCCGCCCACATCCGGCACCAGTCCGATCCCGCATTCCGGCATCGCGATCTTGCTGCTTTCGCCCACCACCCGGTGTGAGCCGTGACAGCCGATCCCGACACCACCGCCCATGGTGAACCCCTGCAGAAAACTCACCACCGGCTTGGGATATTCGAAGATCATCGCGTTCATGCGATATTCGTCGCGCCAGAAGGTGCGGCCATAGCTGTAATCACCCCTGGTGCCCGTGTCATACAGCTCGGCGATGTCACCACCGGCGCAGAACGCCTTGTCGCCCTCGGCGTCAAAAATCACCAGCGCGACCTCATCATCCTCGCGCCAGTTCCTGAGCGCAGCGTCGATCGCCATGCACATGTCATAGCTCATGGCGTTCAGCGCCTGCGGACGGGTCAGCGTGATCCGCCCCGCGCGTCCCGTGACCCGGATGTCGATATCTGCCATCAGACCCTCAGCGGTTGGCCAGCATGTGGCGGGCGACGATGACCCGCATGATCTCGTTGGTGCCTTCGAGGATCTGGTGCACGCGCAGGTCGCGCACCAGCTTCTCGATTCCGTAATCGGCAAGATAGCCATATCCGCCGTGCAATTGCAGGCATTGATCGACCACGTTCGATCCGGTCTCGGTCACGAATTTCTTGGCCATGGCGCAGAACTTGGTCGCGTCGGGTGCCTTCTGGTCCAGCTTCCACGCCGCCTGCCGCAAGAATGTTCGCGCGGCCTGCAATTCGATCTCCATATCCGCCAGCCGGAACTGCAGCGCCTGGAACTGGTCGATGGACTGGCCGAAGGCCTTGCGCTCGGACATGTATTGCAGCGTCATGTTCAGCGCCGTCTGTGCCGCGCCCAGGCTGCACGAAGCGATGTTCAACCGCCCGCCGTCCAGCCCCATCATCGCGTATTTGAACCCGTCTCCCTCGACGCCCACGAGGTTCGCCGCCGGCACCTTGCAATCGTCGAACTGTACCTGGGCGGTGGGCTGGCTCTTCCATCCCATCTTCTGCTCCAGCGCACCAAAGCTAAGCCCCGGCGTGCCGTCTTCCACATAGACGGTCGAGATACCCTTGGGTCCATCCTCTCCCGTGCGCACCATGCAGACATAGGCATCGGAATAGCCGCCACCCGAAATGAACGCCTTGGTGCCGTTCAGCGTGTAACCCTCGTTGGTCTTTTCCGCTCGTGTCTTCAACGCAGCCGCATCCGAGCCCGAGCCCGGTTCGGTCAGGCAATAGCTGAGCACTGTGTTGAGCGACAGCACATCCGGCATCACCCGCGCCTTCAACTCGTCGCTGGCGAACATGTCAAGCATCTTGGCGCACATGTTGTGGATCGACAGAAAGGCCGCGACCGAGGGGCAGGCCATGCTGAGCGCCTCGAAGACCAGCGTCGCATCCAGCCGGCTCAGGCCCGCGCCGCCCGCATCCTCGGAGACATAGAGCCCGCCAAAGCCCAGCTCACCCACCTGCGGCCACAGGTCCTTGGGAATGGTGCCTTCGGCCTCCCATTTGCGGGCGAATGGCGCGATATTGTCCTGGCCAAAGGCATGGGCCATGTCGAATATGGCGGTCTGTTCCTCGGTCAGCGCAAAATCCATGACGACTCCTCCATCGACAGGCAGTGGAAATGAACAGTTGTTTATTTTTACTTGTGGCCCGGCGTCCGATCAAGAGTCAAAGCCGCAAATGCCCCTTGCAGAAATGCAAAGCTCCTTCCACCTGTCTTCATCTTTTCCCAAATGCTCCGGGGTGACTTGGCCGCGGGTCAAGACGGGCAGTGCCCCTGTCCTACAGATCGGCATGGAACTCCTCGATCAGATGGCGCACCACCGCCTGGCCCGCATCCTCGCCGCGGGCCAGCGCCTCGGCATGAACCCGGCGCTGTCTGGTGGCCGAGTTGCCGTGCTCGGCGATCTGACGCAACCGGGCGATCTCGGGTAGTGTCCCAAGCGCTTCGGCGTCCTCGGACAGCAATCCCATCAACTCCCCCATCAACTCGCTCATCGGCTTGATCGAGCGGTCGCCAAAGTCGATCAGCCCCTCGCCCACGCCGTAGCGTTGCGCGCGCCAGCGGTTCTCGCCGATCAGGAACCGGTCGTAATGCCGCCAGCGCAGGTTGCGCGCCTTGAGCCGGCACAGCATCCGCACCAGCGCCTGGTTCATCGCCGCCAGCGACAGGGCGTGCTCCAGCCGCGGCTGCACGTCCATGATGCGGGTTTCCAGCGTCGGGAAGCGGTGCGAGGGGCGCAGATCCCACCAGATCTTGGTGGTGTCCTCGATCACCCCGAGTTCGACCAGAATGCCGGTGGTGCGTTCATATTCCGCCCAGCTTGCGAAAATGGGTGGCAGGCCGGTGCGAGGCAGGTTGTCGAAGATTGTCAGCCGATACGAGGACAGCCCGGTATCCTCGCCATTCCAGAAGGGCGAGGAGGCCGACAGCGCCAGCTGATGTGGCAGGAAATAGCTCAACTGGGGCATCAGGTCGGCCCGCAGGGAAGGGTCCTCGATTCCGATATGCACATGCATTCCGCAGATCAGCATCCGCCGGGCCACTCCGCCCAGGGCATGTTGAAGCGCGTCATATCGCTCCTTGCGGGTGTGCTGCTGATCCTTCCAGTTTGCGAACGGATGACAGGAGACCGCAATCGGCACGAGATTGTGCTCGGCGGCGCGCTTGGAAACGCAGGCGCGCAGCCGCTTCAGGTCTTCGCGCGCCCCGGCGATGGTGCTGTGCGGGCGTGTGCCGACCTCGATCTGGCATTGCAGGAATTCCGGACTGACCTGTCCTTCGAAATCCGCCTGGCAGGCCTCCATGAGGGCGGTCGGCGCTTCGGCCAGTTGCAGGCTGTCGCGATCGACGAGCAGATATTCCTCTTCGATCCCGAGCGTGAATTCCGTCTGCATGCGTCCTCCGCTTGTCTGGTTTGGCCAGTGAACAGGCTTCCGGTCGCTGGCTCAAGTACGAATGGCATTGGAACGGCTGCTTGGGCCAGATATGCAACGGGGCGGAGCAGGTGGCGGATGACAGGAGACGGCGGTGAAAAAGCGGAAATTCCCCAGGGCAAATGCGTTGCTGTCCCGTTGGGGTATGGCGCTGGTCGATGCGCGCGATGGGATCGCGGAGCAGCAGCGGCTGCGCGATTTCGAAACGCGCGGAGGCCTGGATGACATCGCCTATGCGCTCAGCCCCGGAATGGAGGGCTTCGACATTTCGGAACTGGCCCAGGAATACACCACCCATGCCGGGGCGCTCGCGGTCCTGCACGATCCGGCGCGGAACCGGACCGGGTATCGCGGCAACAACGGATACTACGACACACCCGATGCCGAGGCGCTCTATCTCATGGTCCGCCGGTATCGACCCGCGCGGGTTATCGAAGTCGGATGCGGCAACTCAACAAGGATTACTCGCCAGGCGGTATTTGACGGTAAGCTGGACACGACCATCACGGCGATCGACCCCTGGCCGCGCGCAGATATTGCTCATGTGGTCGACCGGTTCGAACAGAAACGGTTGGAAGAGGTCGACCCGGTTCTGTTCGCCGAACTGGGCGCAGGCGACATCCTGTTCATCGATTCAAGCCACCAGGTGCGGATGAGCAACGACGTGGCGCATCTGTTCTGCCGGATCATCCCGGCGTTGGCTCCGGGTGTGGTGATCCATGTGCACGATGTGTTCCTGCCCTATGAGTACCCCAAACGGTTCTTCTATGACTGCCCGTCCTGGGCGGAGCAATATGTCCTGCATGCGCTGATCCAGACCGGGGGTTACGAAATCTTGTGGCCTGGCTACTATCTGCAGAGGGCACGGCCCGATGTGGTCGAGGCGCTGCCGTTCCTGGGACAGGGGCGGGCGCAATCCTTCTGGATCCGAAAGCGCTGATCAATTGCCATTGTTTCGGTTCTGGCCTCAGTGCTGCCAAATTTTGTCAATAGCCTGTGTGTGTGGAAACAGAAGCCCGACCAAGAGTTCTGAGTAAAGGCAGGAAGAAGCGAAATGAAACTTGCAAGAGTATTGGCCATGACAAGCGTGGCTCTGGGTGTTGCCCTCGGCCATGCCGAGGCCGGGCCGGATCAGGTTTCGGTCCTGCTTGGCTCTCATCACATCGGAGCCACTCGGTCCTTCGAGGAATTCAACCCGGGGCTGTTCCTGACCTGGACCGAAGCTGCGGTCAGTCACCGGGTGGACCTGAGCGTGGGCGCTTTTCGCAACAGCTATGGTGACGCCTCTCTGGCTCTCAGCGGCGCGTATCCACTTTACCGGACAGAGACCTGGGGTTTCGATCTGTTTGCCGGCCTTGCCTGGTACCCTGGCAACGGCGATCAGTTCAGCCACGCCATCGATGACATGGTGCCGCTTGCCGGCGCGCAGATGCGGTATCGCAACCTGTTCATGCAGGCCTTGCCGGCGGGCGGCAACTCGGTCGATGCCACCCTGACCTTTGGTCTGACCTTTCAACTGGATTAGAGCAGCCGGACCTTGGTTCCGATCTGCACCAGCGGATAAAGCTCTTCCACGTGCTGGTTGTAGAGCCCGATGCAGCCGGACGAGCTTTGCCGTCCGATCTTGCGGGTGTCGTGGGTTCCATGCACCAGGTACGCGGGCCAGGACAGGTACATTGCACGGGTTCCGAGCGGGTTGCCCGGCACGCCGCCTTCAATTCTGTCGGGCAGCGTGGGGTCGCGCTCGCGCATCGAGGCCGTGGGGGTCCAGCTTGGGTTCTCGGTCTTGCGCACGACCTCGGTATAACCCCGGCGTGTCAGTTCCTCGGTCATCGGAACCGAGGACGGGTACAGCTTGTAGGTACCGTCGGCCGCCCAATAGTGGACAGCCCGGCTGGAGATATCGGCCAGCAGGCAGCCGACCCCGATGCTGTCGAAGTGATCCTGCCAGTTCTGTTGCATGAAGGCGGATATATTTCGACGCACCGCGACCTGATCGCGGATCACCTCTTCGTTGGTCGGAAAGGCATCCGTGGACTGTGCGCGGGCGATGGCCGGCGCAGCCAGAGTGGCAGCGAAGCCAAACAGGGTCGCGCGGCGGGTCAGGCGGGGCTGGGGCATAGGGTCTCCTGCTCGTGCGTGATGCGTTTTTGCGCAACATAGAGCTCTGGCACGCGCCTTTCCAGTAGGGTTATCTGAACATTTCGTGACGCCTGGCGCCCGTTCGGCAAAGAGCTGCCGAAAACGAAGCGCCCCGGCAGAGCCGGGGCGTTTCCTTTGTGCTGTTATTCCATCACCGGGATGGAGAATTCTCCGCCTTCCTTGATGCCCGAGGGCCAGCGGGCCGTCACCGTCTTGGTCCGGGTGTAGAACTTGAACGCGTCCGGGCCGTGCTGGTTCAGGTCGCCAAAGGCGGATTTCTTCCAGCCACCAAAGGTGTGATAGGCCAGCGGAACCGGGATCGGCACGTTGATGCCCACCATGCCGATGTTGATCCGGTTGGCGAAGTCGCGGGCGGTGTCGCCGTCACGGGTAAAGATCGCGGTGCCGTTGCCGTATTCGTGGCTCATCGCCAGATCCAGCGCTTCTTCATAGCTCTGGGCACGCACTGTGCTCAGGACCGGGCCGAAGATCTCTTTCTTGTAGATGTCCATGTCCGGGGTGACATTGTCAAAGAGATGCGGGCCGACAAAGAAGCCGTCCTCGTAGCCCTGCAGACTGAAGTCGCGGCCGTCGACCACCAGCTTGGCGCCCTGTTCCACCCCCGAATTGACGAGGCGCAGAATGTTTTCCTTGGCGGCGGCGGTCACGACCGGGCCGTAGTCCACATCCTTGCCGGCGGTATAGGGACCGACTTTCAGTTTCTCGATGCGGGGCACCAGTTTCTCGATCAGGCGGTCGGCGGTTTCATCGCCCACCGGCACAGCGACCGAGATCGCCATGCAGCGTTCACCCGCAGCACCGTAGCCCGCGCCCACCAGCGCGTCGGCTGCCTGGTCCATGTCGGCGTCCGGCATCACGATCATGTGGTTCTTGGCGCCGCCGAAACACTGCACGCGCTTGCCGTTGGAACAGCCGCGGCCATAGATGTATTCGGCGATCGGGGTAGAACCCACGAACCCGATCGACTGGATCACCGGATGGTCGAGGATGGCGTCCACCGCTTCCTTGTCGCCGTTGACGACCTGCAGGATACCCTTGGGCAGGCCGGCCTCTTCCATCAGTTCGGCCAGCATCAGCGGCACGGACGGATCCCGCTCGGAGGGTTTCAGGATGAAGGCGTTGCCGCAGGCGATGGCGGGCGCGAACATCCACATCGGGATCATCGCCGGGAAGTTGAAGGGGGTAATGCCGGCGGTGACGCCCAGGGCCTGGCGCATCGAATACATGTCGATACCGGGGCCTGCGCTGTCGGTGAATTCGCCCTTCAGCATCTGCGGCGCGGCAATGCAGTATTCCACGACCTCAAGGCCGCGCTGCACGTCACCGGCGGCATCGGGGAGGGTCTTGCCGTGCTCGCGGCTCAGCGCCTCGGCCAGCTTGTCCATGTCGCGGTTTAGAAGGTCCACGAACTTCATCATCACCCGCGCGCGGCGCTGCGGGTTAACGGCGGCCCAGGCGGGTTGCGCGGCTGCCGCGACTTCGACCGCGTGGGCCAGTTCGGCGGCCGAGGCCAGCGGCACGCGGGCCTGTACTTCACCGGTGGCGGGGTTGAAGACGTCGGCAAAACGGCCCGAGGTGCCTTTGACATGGGCGCCGCCGATATAGTGGGTCAGTTCCTGCATGGATACTCCTCCAAATTTTCTGCGGGCACTTTAGGCTTGCAGAAATCCCGAGAAAAGAGGCAAGATTTCAAAAGCGTTTTGCAAGAATGCAGGATTGGGGGAGGTATGGAGCCGCATTGGGATGATATGAAGGTATTTCTGGCAGTTGCGCGCGAGGAAAGTCTTTCCGGTGCGGGGCGATTGCTGAAGCTCGACCCGGCCACTGTCGGTCGGCGTATCGCCCGGTTGGAAGCGGCCTATGACACGCCGCTTTTTGCAAAATCGCCCCAGGGTTACACAATGACCGCGGCGGGCGAGCGTCTGCTGGCCCATGGCGAACAGGCCGAAGCGGCAATGCGCAGCGCCTCAGAGGCATTGGCCGGCACCACAGAGGGGTTGACCGGCCAGATTCGCATCGGAGCGCCGGACGGCAGCGCCAACTATTTGCTGCCTCAGGTCTGCGAGCGGATCAGCGACGAGAACCCTGATCTGGACATCCAGATTCTGGCCTTGCCACGCATCATCAACCTTTCCCGTCGTGAAGCGGACATGGCGATCACTGTCAGTACTCCGACAGCCGGGCACCTGCTGGTTCAGAAAATCACCGATTACAAGCTGCATCTGGTCGCATCGCGCCGCTATCTACGGCGCAGCCCGCCGATCGAGAAAGTCGAGGATCTGAAGGGGCACAGGATGATCGGCTATATTCCCGACATGATCTTTGACCGCGAACTGGATTACTTGAATGACATCGGTATCGAACGCGTTGCGCTTTCGTCGAATTCCGTGTCGGTTCAACTTCGGCAGGTCTCGCAGGGGTCCGGCGTTTGCGTGGCGCATGACTTCACGTTGCCCTATCACGGCAATCTGAGGCAAATCCTCATGGATCGGATCAGCCTGACGCGTTCTTTCTATCTGGTACGCCATCAGGGCGATCAGCGCAGCGAACGTTTGAACCGTTTTGCCGAGGCCCTGTCGCGTGGTATCCGCGACGAGGTGGCACGGCTGGAGGGAAATAGTGCGACTTGACAGGGCGGTGCAATATCGTAACGCTTTGGAATAAGAGAGGTTTATTTCGGAGGAGTTGCAAATGCTTGTTCAGGCCATTCTGAAGTCCAAGGCCAGCAACGAAGTGGTCACCGTCCCGGCGTCGGCAACCGTGTCGGAAGCGGCCGCAATTCTTGCGGAAAAGCGCATCGGAACGGTTGTGGTATCCGATGACGGAAAAACGGCTCTCGGGATATTTTCGGAACGCGATATCGTTCGGGAACTGGCAGCCAGCGGAAGCGGCTGCCTGACACAGAACGTCAGTGCCTACATGACTGTGAACGTGGTGACCTGCACTGTCGACGTAACGGCGCAGAGCGTGCTTGCCCAGATGACCGAAGGCCGGTTCCGCCATATGCCGGTCGTCGAGGGTGACAAGCTCATCGGGATCGTCACCCTTGGCGACGTGGTCAAGGCCCAGCTTTCCGAACTTGCAATGGAAAAAGATGCCCTTGAAGGCATGATCATGGGTCATTGAACGGGTTTGGCTTTTCGCCGCGGGATGTGACTCTTGCACCTGCGGCGAAGATGTGTTTGCTTGCGCAGCAATATTGTTGCGCAGGAGGGCGCCATGAGAGTTGCTTTGTATCCGGGGACCTTTGATCCAATCACCCTGGGGCACGTCGACATTATTCGCCGTGCCGCGGCGCTGGTGGATAAACTCGTGATCGGGGTTGCGATCAACCGGGACAAGGGGCCCTTGTTCACGCTTGAAGAGCGCGTGGCGATGATCGAGGCGGAATGCGCCAAGCTCAGCGCCGAGACCGGAACCGAGATCGTCGCGCATCCGTTCGAAAACCTTCTGATCGATTGCGCAAGGGATGTTGGCGCACAGATCATCGTTCGAGGGCTGCGGGCGGTCGCCGATTTCGAGTACGAATTCCAGATGGTCGGCATGAACCGCGTCCTGGACGACAAGATCGAAACCGTGTTCCTGATGGCAGACGCCCGGAGACAGGCCATCGCATCGAAGCTGGTCAAGGAAATCGCCCGCCTGGGCGGCGATGTATCGAAGTTCGTGACGCCTCTGGTCAATGATGCGCTCAAGGAGCGTTTGTCCGGCACGTAGCAGGGGACTTACGGCCCGCTGATCACCGCCAGAAGGCCATCCATTCGAGAAGTTCGAACATCTTCTTGCCAAGGAAAAGCATGTGCTCGGTGCCGAACATCGCAAAGTCCAGCATCATCCCGCCGAGGAGAAAGACGCCGAGCCAGAGGGCGATCTGATTTGTCATTGAGGGTCGGCTCCGACGAAAACGCCCGCTCAGATAACCTGAGCGGGCAAGCATTCTCAAGGGGTTCGGCGTAAATCAGCCGAGCCGGCCCATGGCGACGGCAACATCGGCCATGCGGACCGAGAAACCCCACTCGTTGTCGTACCAGGCCAGAACACGAACCATCCGGCCTTCGACGACGCGGGTTTGGTCGGGGGCGAAGATCGAGCTTTCGGGAGTGTGGTTGAAGTCGGTCGACACCAGCGGCGCGGGTTCATAGCCCAGCACCCCTTTCATCGGGCCGGTGGCGGCAGCCTGAACGGCGGCGTTCACCTCGTCCGCAGTCACGTTGCGGCCGGCGCGGAAGGTCAGGTCGACGGCCGAGACATTGGGTGTAGGCACCCGGATGGCCGATCCGTCAAGGCGACCCTTGAGGTTCGGCAGAACCTCACCCAGTGCCTTGGCCGCGCCGGTCGAGGTCGGGATCATCGACATCGCGGCAGCACGGGCACGGTACAGATCCTTGTGGCGGCGGTCCAGCGTCGGCTGGTCGCCCGTATAGGCGTGGATCGTGGTCATGATGCCATGCTCGATCCCAAATGCTTCGTCCAGCACCTTGGCCAGCGGCGCCAGGCAGTTTGTGGTGCAGGAGCCGTTCGAGATCATGGTGTCGGCGGCGGTCAGCTGGTCGTGGTTGACGCCATAGACGATGGTCTTGTCCACGTTCTTGCCGGGGGCGGACAGCAGCACCTTTTTGGCACCGCGCTCCAGATGCACCTTGGCCTTCTCACCGTCGTTGAACTTGCCGGTGCATTCCAGAACCACGTCGCATCCCGACCAGTCCAGTTCGTTCAGGTCGTAGGTCGAATACATCTGCATGTCGCCCCGGCCCAGGTTCATGGTGCCGTCACCGATGCTGACCTCGCCCGGAAAGCGGCCATGCACGCTGTCGTACTTGATCAAATGGGCGGCGGTTTCCAGCGGACCGGTGGCGTTGACCTTGATCACCTCGATATCGTCGCGGCCCGAGGCTGCGATATGCGACAGGGTGCAACGACCGATGCGGCCAAATCCGTTGATGCCAACCTTGATGGTCATTTTCCGACTCCGAACGACGTGAATTTGCCACGCCATATAGACGGACCATACGCCCGCAAAAAGAGCAAAAGCGTTTTATTTTGAATGTGTTAGCGCAAACTGTGTCCGGTTGCGCTAACGCTTGCGCGCCTGTTCCGATCGGTTAGGGTGTTGTGGACGAACATTTCTCGAAGGGTTTGCCGAATGAGCGGATTGTTGGCGCTACTGGACGATGTGGCGGGAATTGCCAAGGTGGCGGCGGCCTCGGTCGACGATGTGGCCTCGCAGGCAGCCAAGGCAGGGGCCAAGGCGGCGGGCGCGGTGATCGATGACGCGGCGGTGACGCCGAAATATGTTCATGGGTTTGCCCCCGCGCGCGAGTTGCCGATCATCTGGAAGATCGCCCGCGGTTCCATCCGCAACAAGATGTTGATCCTGCTTCCCGCTGCGCTGATCCTTGCGAATTTTGCGCCTTGGCTGATCGCGCCGCTCTTGATGCTGGGCGGGGCTTACCTGTGCTTTGAAGGCGCTGAGAAGGTGTATCACGCGCTTGTACCTCACGACACCAGCCATGTGTTCAAGGAAGACGAACCCGGCGACCCGCTGCATCTGGAGGAGGAAAAGGCCGCCGGCGCCATCAAGACCGATTTCATCCTGTCGGCCGAGATCATGACCATTATCCTCGCCGCAATCCCGGAAAGCGATTTCTGGATGGAGGCGGCGACGCTGGCGATGGCCGGAATAGGGATAACGGTGGCGGTTTACGGCTCCGTGGCACTGATCGTAAAGGCCGACGACTTCGGCCTGTTTATTGCCGAAAGAGGGCGCCTTGGCCTAACGCGCGCCCTGGGTCGGGGTCTCGTGCGCGGGATGCCGGGTTTCATGCATCTGCTGACGGTGGTCGGCACGGCGGCGATGCTCTGGGTCGGCGGCTCGATCGTCATCCACGGGATGGAGGAACTGGGGTTCGGCTGGCTGGGCCATCACATCCACGACTGGGCCTATGCCCTGGGCCATGCCGTGCCCCAAGGCTGGACCGCCGCCGTGGAATGGCTGTCCAAGGCGGCATTGGACGGGGTGTTCGGACTGGCGCTGGGTTTCCTGCTGATCCCGCTTGCGACACGGGTGATGGCCCCGGTCCTTTCAGTTTTCACCAAGAGCCGCGGCCAGAGAAATTGAGAGAGGTCTCCGCAAGGCAACTTGGTGGGACTTCGCCAACGGTCTAGTCGTCGACTTCGTTGGCCGGTTCAGCATTCAGCAGGCCATAGTTCTGCGCGCCGATCTCGTCATGCAGGCCAATCTGGGTTTCCAGAAAGTCGATATGACCCTGCTCGTCGCTGATCAGTTCCTCGAACAACTGCATGGACGCATAGTCACCTACTTCGGCACAGTACTTGCGGGCTTCGGAATAAAGCGCGACCGCTTCCATTTCCGCTGCCAGATCGCAAGTCAGGGACTCGCGTACGTTTTGACCGATACGCAGCGGATCGAGCGTCTGCAGGTTCGGGTGCCCTTCGAGAAAGATGATCCGATCAATCAACTTGTCCGCATGTTCCATCTCTTCGATGGATTCCTCGCGCATCTTCTTGGCAAGTCTGCCGTAACCCCAGTCCTTTTGAAGGCGATAGTGCAGCCAGAACTGGCTTACCGCTGTCAGTTCCACCCGAAGCGCCTTGTTCAGATATTCGATAACCTTCTTGTCGCCTTTCATCGCCGGGTTTCCTTTCGATTTGCTGCTGTCTGAGCCCTCGCAGGTTAGCGGGTACCTCAAGGTTGCCGTTATTGCGCATGGTGGCAATGAAAAGTTTCATGCAGCCGCCGCAATTTGGGGCTTTGCCCAAGGCATGGTAAACCTTGCCAGGTGTGATGATGGTGCCTGGATCCGCGGCGCGCATCCAGTCAATCGCGGCGTGGATATCGCGCTCGGTTATGACTTCGCAGCTACAGATGATCATGGGGGTCCTCCAGACGATCCCTTTAATTACTGACAAAAACACTAAGAAAGTCAATCCCGATAATCTTTGTCGGGAAATGGCGCAAAAAAACCCGCCAGCAAGTGGCGGGTTTCAAGCATTGTTTGGTCAAATTGGCTGTTTATGAGCCCAAAAGCTCTTTCACCTTGGCCACGGTGGCGGCGGCGGTGATGCCGAACTTCTCGTAAAGCTCCTCGGCCGGGGCCGATGCGCCGAAGCGGGTCATGCCGATGAAGCCCGCCTTGGCTTCGCGACCGCGCTCGCCCAGCAGCCAGCGGTCCCAGCCGCCGTCGCGAACCGCGGCCTCGATACCCACACGCACCGGGCCTGCGGGCAGGACCTTGCGGCGGTAGGATTCGTCCTGTTCGGCGAACAGTTCCATGCAGGGCATGGAGACCACTCGGGTGCCGATGCCCTCGGCTTCAAGCTGGGCGCGGGCCTCGAGGGCGATTTCAACCTCGGAGCCGGTCGCGATCAGGATGACCTGACGTTTTCCAGTGGCCTCGGCCAGAACATAGGCGCCTTGCGCGGTCAGGTTCCTGGCCTTGTTTTCCACCCGGACGGTCGGCAGGTTCTGGCGCGTCAGCGACAGGACCGAGGGGCTTTGGGTGAAGGTCAGCGCCAGTTCCCAGGCCTCGGCTGTTTCGACCGTGTCGGCGGGGCGGAACACATAGGTGTTCGGTGTTGCCCGGCTGATCGCCAGATGTTCGACCGGCTGGTGGGTCGGGCCGTCCTCGCCCAGGCCGATCGAGTCATGCGTCATCACAAAGACCGACGGGATCTGCATCAGCGCGGCCAGGCGCATCGAGGGGCGGGCATAATCGGTGAAGCACATGAAAGTGCCGCCATAGGGGCGGATGCCGCCGTGCAGCGCCATGCCGTTCATCGCTGCGGCCATGCCGTGTTCGCGGATGCCGTAATGGATGTAGCGGCCCTTGCGGTTCTCCGGCAGGAAGATGCCCAGATCGTCGGTCTTGGTGTTGTTCGATCCGGTCAGGTCAGCCGATCCGCCCACGGTTTCGGTCATGATCGGGTTGACGATCTTCAGCACTTCTTCCGAGCTCTTGCGCGTGGCCCATTTGGGCTGTTGTTCCGAGATCTGCTTCTTGAACGCGCGCAGGGCGCCGGCCAGTTTCCCGGGCACCTCGAAGGCATAGGCACGGTTGAACTCGGCCTGTTTACGCTCGGAAAGCTGCGCGAACCGCCCTTCCCAGGCCAAACGGTCGGCGGCACCCCGGCTGCCGATGGCCTCCCAGGCGGATTTCACTTCCGCTGGCACCTCGAACGGTCCATGGGCCCAGCCATAGGCCGCTTTTGCGGCCAGAAGCTGGCCCTGATCGGTCAGCGCGCCATGGCCCTTGGAGGTGTCCTGCGCCGCATGTCCCAGGGCGATATGGGTCTTGCAGGCGATCATCGTGGGTTTGTTCGATCCCTTGGCCTGCACCAGCGCGGCGTCGATGGCGGCCGGATCATGGCCGTCGATCTCGATCACATGCCAGCCCGAGGCCGCAAAACGGCGCACCTGGTCGGTCCGGTCGGCAATATCCACGGTGCCGTCGATCGTGATGTTGTTGTTGTCCCAAAGGACGATCAGCTTGCTCAGTTCCAGCCGCCCGGCCAGACCGATGGCCTCCTGGCTTACACCTTCCATCAGGCAGCCGTCGCCGGCGATGACATAGGTGTAATGGTCCACGACCTTCTTGCCATATTGGGCGCGCTGGATTTCTTCGGCGATGGCGAAACCCACGGCATTGGCGATGCCCTGACCCAGCGGGCCGGTGGTGGTCTCGATCCCCTTGGCCAGGAAATTTTCCGGGTGACCGGCGGTCTTGGCGCCCATCTGGCGGAAGTTCCGGATCTCGTCCAGCGTGATCTCGGGGTTGCCGGTGAGATAGAGCAGGGAGTAGAGCAGCATCGAGCCATGACCCGCCGACAGGATGAACCGGTCGCGGTCGGGCCAGGTGGGGTTTGCAGCGTCGAATTTCAGGTGCTTTTCAAACAACACTGTGGCCACGTCGGCCATGCCCATGGGCATGCCGGAATGGCCGGAATTGGCGGTAGCAACGGCATCCAGCGTCAGGGCGCGGATGGCGGTGGCCTTGGTCCAGTGGTCGGGGTTCGCAGTGCGCAGCGCAGTCAGGTCCACGAGGCTTTGTCCTTTGGGTTTCGGGCGGATTGCGCGCTCAATACCACTCACCCCCCAAAGTTCAAGCAGAACGGGCAGAAACGCGCGCAGGCTGGATCAGAAGAGGCGTCCAAGTTGTTGAAAGCAATGATGGGGGGTATTTTCGGTATCATTTGGTTAGACTACAGCTATGCATCCCGGCACCCGATTCGGTTCGGACCGATCGGCTTTGCCGGGCAGATAACAACAAACGCGTCACACGAAGGTGAGAGGCATGAGCCAGATCGAGGAATTGCAGGGCCGGATTTCGGCCGCGATGGAGCGGATCAGCGCCGGGGTCGAGGCCCTCGCCCTGCCGCGGCCTGCGGAACCGAGCGGAGAAGCGGAAACTGCGGACGCGGATTTGGTTGCCGCTCTTGAAGACGAGCGGATGGCGAATGCTCAGCTGGAAGAACGGCTGCGGTCGCTCAAGGCCAAGCATGCGGCCGAGATTGCGGCCTTGCAGGCTGCGGGTGCAGATGACCAGAACGAGGACGAGCTTGAGCGGTTGCGAGAGGAACTGGCGGAAGCAAGGGCCAGCCTGGCGAATGCCGAGTCCGAAGCCGCGGCCACAGATATGTCCGAAGAAGTGGAGGCGCTGCGAACCGAGGTCGCATTGCTCAAGGCGCAACTCGACGCGGTCGAGGATCCAGAGCCGCTGAAGAAGGAACTCGAGGCGCTGCGGATGCAGGCGGACAATTCCGAACTGGTGGACGGGCTGCGCGCCGAAATCGCGACGCTCAAGGCCGAACTGAGCAACACTGAACGCCTGTCCGAATTGCAGGCCGAGCTAGAGATGCTGCGTGCTGAACGGGTAAGCCATGGCGATGCAATGTCGCGGCTGGACGGCGATCTTCAGCGCCTGCGAAAGGCGAATGACCAGTTGCGTTCGGTGGTGTCAGACCTGCGGACGGCAAACGAGGCGGGCGTCGGCGAGCCGCACCTGATCAACAGCGCCATGCTGGCGGAACTGGAGGCGCTGCGTGCCCAGCGGGCGACCGATGCGGCCGAGGTGCACGCGGTCCTGAGCAAGCTGGGGCCGCTTTTGTCCGCTGCGAACCTGGCAGAAGGAGAGGATGAGTGATGCCGGAGGTGACCATTCACATAGGAGGCCGCGGGTTCGAAGTCTCCTGTCAGGAAGGCGAAGAAAGCTATCTGCAAGCCGCCGCGAAAATGCTGGACGACGAGGCGCAGGTCCTGTCCGATCAGATCGGCCGCATGCCTGAG
The DNA here is from genome assembly GCF_900101475.1 of Ruegeria marina. GTDB lineage: Bacteria > Pseudomonadota > Alphaproteobacteria > Rhodobacterales > Rhodobacteraceae > Ruegeria_B > Ruegeria_B marina. The sequence goes on from NZ_FMZV01000010.1 coordinate 105,065, forward strand.
GCGCGGATGCTGCTGATGGCTGGTCTGATGCTGGCAGACAAGACCGCGGCTGTGGAAGACAAGATCAAGGCGATGGAAAGCCAACTCGCCGAACGCGATGCGGAAATCGCCCGGCTGCGCAGCGCCCCGGCGCCCGAGCCCGAGCGGATCGAAGTGGCGGTCATCCCGCCCTCGGTTACCGATACACTTGCCGAATTGGCTGCCCGTGCCGAGGCGCTGGCAGCCCAGGTCGAGGAAAAGGCAGCCGGATCAGAATGAACCCGGCCATGCAAGATGATGAAAACCATCATGAAAAAGCGCCCGGACGGGCGCTTTGCGCAGGATTGAAATCGAAATCCTGAAAGCAAGGTCTTGAGAGACCTGCTGGTCGCCGGTCTCCCGCGTACACTCAGGCGTTGGCGGCGCGAATTTTTTCGGCCGCATCCTTGTCATAGGCGACACCGTTTTCGTCGAACAACGTGTCCAGCTCGCCCGAGAGGGTCATTTCGGTGATGATGTCGCAGCCGCCGACGAACTCGCCCTTGACGTAGAGCTGGGGAATGGTGGGCCAGTCGGAATAGTCCTTGATGCCCTGGCGGATTTCTTCGTCGGCGAGAACGTTTACGTCCTTGTAGGCGACGCCCATGTAGTTCAGCACACCAGCGACACGGCTGGAAAACCCGCATTGCGGCATTTCCTTGGTCCCTTTCATGTAGAGCACCACGTCGTTGGCTTTGACGGTTTCGTAGATACGGTTTTTTGCGTCGGTCATTGTCTGGTTTCCTCTTTCGCCTGCAGCTTTCCGCCAGCAGTTTGAAGATCGCTATTGTCGAGAGACCAGGCCGGAGAGCCCCGGTCCTTACTCGGGTGCCTTGGTCGTCAGTGCCAGCGCATGCAGCTTGCCGCTGTCGATCTCGGATCTTACGGCTGCATTCACGGCGCGTTGTTGCTGCACGCGGCTCTTGCCTTTGAAACTCGGGTCGATGACCTCGGCCGCCCAATGATTGCCATCGCCCGCCAGGTCGGTGATTGTGATCTTTGCCTGCGGAAAACTGGCGCGGATCAGCGCTTCGATTTCATGGGCTTCCATGGCCATTTGACTTTCTCCAGCTGTCTTGCTTCCAGATGTAGAGCGATGCGTCCCCGCGCGCAAGAGACCGGCATCGAACAGGCGAACGACGTGCCGCCGGGGCGAGCCGTTTGCACTGCATCCGGTTGTGGCTCAGGCGATAGCTGCCGCGAAACTGCCGCGGTACAGGGCGGCAAGCTCTGCCAGCGGGGCTTCGGACGCGCCAAGGCGGACCCTGTCGCCGCCAAAACGGCCGACTGCGGAGACTTGCACGCCCGCGGCTGCGGCCGCGGTCATCAGGGCTTCGGCCTGATCGAAGTTGCAGGCGACCAGATAGCGGGCCTGGTCCTCGCCGAACAGGGCCGCTGTAGCAGCGTCGTCGATCTGCACGCCAACACCCGCGCTTTCGGCCAGTTCGAAGGCCGCCAGCGCCAGACCGCCATCGCCCAGATCGGTGCAGGCCTTGATCAGGGACCGGTTCGCGCGGATGAACTCGCCATTGCGGCGCTCGGCCTCAAGGTCGACATGCGGCGCGTCGCCATCCTCGCGGTTGAACACTTCGGCCAGCAGGGCGGACTGGCCCAGGTGGCCCCTGGTTTCACCGACTACCAAGGCAACATGCCCTTCGCGGACGTCCTTGCCGATGATCTCGTCGGTCGAGGCCAGCAAACCGACGGCTCCGATCGTGGGGGTGGGCAGGATCGCCTTGCCGTCGGTCTCGTTGTAGAGAGAGACGTTGCCTGACACGATGGGCATGTCGAGCGCCGAACAGGCCGCGCCGATGCCTTTGATCGCACCGACGAACTGGCCCATGATCTCGGGTTTTTCAGGGTTGCCGAAATTCAGGTTGTCGGTGGTGGCAAGCGGTTTGGCCCCCACGGCGGTCAGGTTGCGATAGGCTTCGGCCACGGCCTGCTTGCCGCCTTCTTCAGGGTTGGCACGCACGTAGCGAGGGGTCACGTCGCTGGTGAAGGCCAGCGCCTTGTCGGTGCCATGCACCCGCACGATGCCCGCGCCCAGACCGGGTGTGCGGGCACTGTCGGCCATCACCATGGTGTCATACTGTTCATAGACCCACTGCTTGCCGCCATAGTTGGGCGAGCCGATCAGGGCGCGCAGCCCGTCGATCGGGTCGATCTGCGGCACCTCGCCCAGGGGGGCTGCGGCCGGGGTTGCCACCCAGGGGCGGTCATATTCGGGGGCGCGGCCCGAGAGCGGCGACAGCGGCAGGTCGGCGCGCACCTCGCCCTTGTGCATGATGATGAAGCGGTCTTCGGTGATGGTCTCGCCGACGATGGCGAAATCGAGGTCCCACTTGTCGAACACCGCCTTGGCCTCGGCCTCTTTCTCGGGCTTCAGCACCATGAGCATCCGTTCCTGGCTTTCGCTCAGCATCATCTCGTAGGCGGTCATGTTCTCTTCACGCTGCGGGACAGCGTCGAGGTTCAGCCGGATGCCCAGGCCGCCCTTGTCGCCCATTTCGACGGCAGAGCAGGTGAGGCCAGCGGCCCCCATGTCCTGGATCGAGATCACCGCGCCGGTCTGCATCAGTTCGAGACAGGCTTCCATCAGGCGTTTTTCGGTGAACGGGTCGCCCACCTGCACGGTGGGGCGCTTTTCCTCGATTGTGTCGTCGAATTCAGCGCTTGCCATGGTGGCGCCGCCAACGCCGTCGCGCCCGGTCTTGGCGCCAAGATAGACCACCGGCATGCCGATGCCCGAAGCGGCGGAGTAGAAGATCTTGTCGCTGTCGGCGAGGCCGGCGGCGAAGGCGTTCACAAGGCAGTTGCCGTTATAGGCCGGATGGAACCGCACCTCGCCGCCCACGCAAGGTACGCCGAAACAGTTGCCGTAGCCGCCGATACCTTCGACCACGCCATTGACCAGGCGCCGGGTCTTGGGGTGGCCGGGTTCGCCGAAGCTGAGCGCGTTCATCGATGCAATGGGTCGCGCACCCATGGTGAAGACATCGCGCAGAATGCCGCCCACGCCGGTAGCCGCGCCCTGATAGGGCTCGATATACGAGGGGTGGTTGTGGCTTTCCATCTTGAAGACCACGGCCTGGCCATCGCCGATGTCGACAACACCCGCGTTCTCGCCTGGGCCACAGATCACCTGCGGGCCGCTGGTGGGCAGGGTCCGGAGCCATTTCTTGGAGCTTTTGTAGGAACAATGCTCGTTCCACATGGCCGAGAAAATGCCAAGCTCGGTGAAGGTCGGCTCGCGCCCGATGATCTCGAGGATCATGTCGTATTCGTCGGGCTTCAACCCGTGCGCGGCGATCAGGTCCTGAGTGATTGCGGGCTCTTGCATCTGATGTGGTGTCCCCAAGCTGGCCGAGATTGCGGGCCTTTTAGGGCAAGCCAGCGTCGGGGGAAAGAGGCAAGAGGGCGCAGATCGAGGCCAGTCAGGCGGGTTTTCCCCGAGCGGGGAGAAAAAAGAATGCCCCCGCCAGTGTAATGGCGGGGGCCTCGATGTTTCGAGCGGAACGCGCAGCCAGCCCTAATCGCCACCATTCTGGTGGGACTGTTCGTTTGCTGCCTGCGCCGCAGCCGCAGCTACTGCCGATTTCTGATCGGGGGTCAGGTGGTCGGCCTCGTCCAGTCCGGGGATCGCAACGCGCACTTCGCGGCGGGCGAATTCGATACCGTTCGCCTTGAACTCGTTTTTCACCTTGTTAAAGATTTCCTTGCGTAGGGTGAACTGCTTGCCGGGCTTGGCCATGAACTTGCCGCGGATGATCATGCCGACATCATCGAAGTCGAACACGCCCTGCGACTTGAACGGTTGCAGGAACCCCTCCTTGTGCACGGGGTCCTCCATCATCTCGGTGCCGATCTTCTTGAAGATCTTCTTGACCTTGTTGGGGTCGGTGTCGAAGGGCACGGTGAACTTGAGCTTCATGATCACCCAGTCGCGGCTGTAGTTGGTCAGCTTCGCGATCTCGCCATAGGGAATCGTGTGCACCGGTCCGCGATGATGGCGCAGTTGCATCGACCGGATCGAGATTTTCTCGACGGTTCCGGTCGTTCCTCCCACATCGACATATTCACCCACGCGGAAGGCATCGTCGATCAGAAAGAATATTCCACCGACGATGTCGGCAACCAGTTTTTGCGCGCCAAAGCCGATGGCCAGGCCGAGGATACCGGCACCGGCAAGCAAGGGCGTGATGTCCAGCCCGAGAGCCCCGAGAGCAAGCAGGCCAAAGATCACCGCAATGGCGACCTGGGCCGTGACACGAAGCAGCGGCAGAACGGTCACCAGACGGGAGCCACCGGCGCCACCACCTTCGCCCGCTTCCTCGTCCGGGCTTTGCGCTATTGCCGTCTGTTCCTTGGCCAGTCGTCGATTGATCCAGAGCGATACGGCTTCGTTCAGGATGTAGCCGATGGCGATGATGATCAGGAACTCGATGACAGCCCCGCCTGCATCGAGCCCTGCGCCTGCGACTGCACGCAGATCGATATCCCATGCGTTGGCGATCATCAGGATAACGAAAACGCCGGCAATCACGCGACCGATGCGGATGAAACTGCGTTTGGTGGACTTGTAGGCGCGCTCGGCGACCGGGCCGTCCCCGATCATTGGCGGTTGCAGATGGCGAACCAGCCCGCGGATCAGCGTGTCGATGGCGGGGGCCATGAGAAGCCAGAACATGGTGATGTAATGGGCGCCGGCGACGATGCGCGCAAGGGCCTCGCGATCGTCGATCGCCGAATAGTATTCGACAATCAGCCATACGGCAGCGGATACACCAATGGCGAAATAGGGGTAGTATTCCGCAACCTTCTCGTCGAACCTGGTCCGGTCCGGATCCGTGCCGAGCATCATGTCGGACAAGCCGGCGCGCGCCGTCCACGCGATGATCGCGATATAGGCGTGAATCGAGAGGTTGAGCCAGAATCCCAGCCGCATCTCACCCATTGCGATCCCGTTGAGTCCGTTGAAGGTAACGATGAACAGGGTGAAACCGATCAGCAGGAACAGTCCGATCTGGTTGCGGTGCAGGTATTTCGCCCAGTGATCGTCGATGTTCACCAGTCTCATTTCCGGACGTTCCGGCGCGAGGATGAAGCGTGAGAGCGCCGCGCCGAGGCGCGGAACCCAGATCATGTAGAGTACGAAAGGGGCGGCGAACGCGATATCTTCGGGCGAAAGCAACCTGCGTCCGACAAAGACCAGAACATAGTAGAAGACAACCAGTCCGAGAATTTCGCGGCAGAACCGGCGGAACAGAAAGCCGACCGCACCGCGCAGATCGTCAGCTGACCCGCTGGGCACCTTTCTCAGCCATGAGCGCGTAAGGTAGGTCGCGGCCTTCTCCGCCGCGTAGCCGATTGCCAGTGCAAGAAAGGTAAAGCCAAAAAGGGAGGCCAGACCCGACGTTCCGAATGTCGTCGTGAAGTTGTGCAGGGCCTCGGCCTGTTTTCCGACCAGTTGCGGAACCTTGCTGAGCACGTCGAGCCAGCTTGCAATCATCGCGTTTGCGGTTTCGGTGATTTCGGCGATAAGCCCTTTTTGCGGTGCCGGGGAGTCTCCTGCGCGAGCCTCGGCGACAGCGTCCAATCTCTCGAGCAAAAGCGCGCGGACCTGGTCGTCCGAGAGACGGGCAACAAGATCGTCGACCTGCTCGGGCGTCAAGTCATCGGGAATGACGGGCACTGCGGTCGCCGCTCCGGTTTCTGTCGCTTGGGCGGCGGCCGGTTCGGCAATCGTGACAAAGCCGATCAGGGCAGCAAGGGCGAATACCCATCGTAGCATTTGATGTCCCTCTAAAAGAATGGATTTTTTTGCAATCTAGCCGAGATGCGAGGCGATTCAAATCCGTTTGCAGGGTGTCCAAAGGGACAGCTGGCCCTGAAATGACTCTCGGATAAGACACAGGTTTTTGCGCCGCCGGCCACCTGGCGAAAAAAAAGGCCGAGCGCTAAGCTCGGCCGTAGTCCAACAGGGAGGTTGAAGGTGACGAGCGTGTAAGCATCATCGCCTTCAGTTGCTCATTTAGGCGGCACGCCGTGCATCTTCAAGCTTTTTCATGCTGCATGCGCAGCATTTCCGCCATGCGCGGAGTGCATACCTAAAGTCTGCCCATCTCTTTCAACTGTTTGCGATGGGCAATGATCTCGTCCTGGACGAAATCCCGAAACGCGGCAACACGTTGGGAATGGCGCAATTCTTCGGGATAGGCGAGGTAAACTGGTACCTCCGAGGACTTGATATCGGGCAGGACGTGGACGAGATCCGGGAAATCCTGTGTCACGTAGTCGGGCAGCACACCGATCCCCAGATTGTTCAGTACGCCCTGGAGGATCCCGAAATAGTTGTTGACGGTCAACAGCGAGGCCGGATTGTAGGCGAGCAGATGCTGGGCGAGGACTGCGCTGGCTCCGACCTGAGCGGCCGAGGTATTCTGGCAGATCAGTCTGTGGTCGCTGATGTCGGTAATATCTGTGGGCGTCCCAGCGCTATCGAGATAGGCGCGCGTCGCGTATAGCTTCATCTCGACCGTCATCAGGCGCTTGCGTATCAGATCGGCCTGACTGGGTTCTTTCATCCGAATTGCCACGTCGGCTTCGCGCATGGGAAGGTCGAGGACGCGCTCCTCGAGCATGAGGTCAACCTTGAGATCGGGATATTTCTGATAAAGCGCGGTGAGGCGCGGCGCAAGCCAGAGTGTGCCGAAGCCAAAGGTCGTGGTGACTCGTAATTCGCCGAACACCTCTTCTGCGCTGTCGCGAATGCGGGCCGCGGCCGCATCCAGACGCTTTGCCATGGATTTGGTGGCGTCGAACAGCAGTTCGCCCTGTTCGGTGAGAATCAGTCCTCGGGCGTGCCGGTGGAAGAGGGTGGCATTGAGTGCTTCTTCGAGTGCGCGGATCTGCCGACTGACCGCGGATTGCGACAAGTTCAGCTTGTCTCCTGCATGCGTCAGGCTGCCGGCGTCAGCCACCGCGTGAAATATCCGAAGCTTGTCCCAGTCCATGTCTGCAACTTTCCTAATCAACCTGACCGACTATATGTAACACATGACATTTTCACAAATATCTGCCTGCCCCTTTTTTGATGGCGCAAATTTTCAGCTATACAGGTCAACATTTATGACCTAAAATCTTTTGCATAGCTGTCACACGGGCGCAGGGGAGACGTAAAATGAGCCAGCCAAAAGTTTCTCTAAATGACAAATACGATCTGGAGAAGAAGTCGGTCCTGTTGAACGGAACACAGGCGCTGGTGCGCCTGATGCTGATGCAAAAGGCCCGCGACAAGGCTGACGGTCTCAACACGGCGGGACTGGTGACCGGGTACCGGGGCTCGCCGCTGGGCGCAGTCGATGTGCAGATGAGCCGCGCCAGGAAGCAACTGGATGCGTCGGATGTGACCTTTCAATTCGGTTTGAACGAGGATCTGGCCGCCACCGCACTCTGGGGCAGCCAGCAGGCCGGGCTTCGTGGCGATGGCAAGTTCGACGGTGTTTTCGGCCTGTGGTACGGCAAGGGGCCGGGCGTAGACCGTTCGGGCGACGTGATGCGCCATGCCAACATGGCCGGCACCGCGAAACACGGCGGTGTGTTGATGGCGATGGGCGACGACCACACCGGCGAAAGCTCGACTGTCTTGCACCAGTCCGAATGGGCGTTGGTCGATGCCTATATGCCGGTGGTCAGCCCGGCGGGCGTACAGGAAATTCTGGACTATGGCGCCTATGGTTTCGCGCTCAGCCGCTTTTCCGGGCTTTGGGTCGGCCTGAAGACCATGAAGGATACCATCGAGGTCACCTCGGTCGTGGATGGGGATCCATTTCGGATGAAACTGGTCGAGCCAAAGTTCGACATGCCCGAAGGGGGGCTGAACATCCGCCTGGGCGACACGCCGCATCTGCAAGAGGCGCGGATCATCGATTACAAACGCTTTGCCGCCGAGGCGTTCAGCCGCGCCAACCGGATGGACAAACGGGTCTGGGGCAAGCCGGGCGCCAAGATCGGCATCGTCGCGGCGGGCAAGAACTGGCTCGACCTTGTGCATGCGATGTCGCTTCTGAACATCGACGAGGCCGAGGCCGAGCGTCTGGGCATCACCACCTACAAGGTCGGCCAGACCTTTCCGCTGGACATGCAGAGCTTTCACGACTGGGCCGAAGACCTCGATCTGATCGTGATCGTGGAGGAAAAACGCAAACTGATCGAGGTGCAGGTCAAGGAGGCGATCTTTGACGACCGGCAGGGCCGCCGCGTCTATGGCTGGTACAAGGGGGGCGCCGGCGCAATGCATCGCGAGGAGCTGTTCCCGACTCGCGGCGCGCTGGACCCGATCCTGATCGCCGAGAAACTGGGCGGTATCCTGATCGAGGAAGGCCGGGAAACCGATGGTATCCGCGCGGGCCTCAGCGCGTTGGCGGATGCCCGGCGCAACGACAACGCACAGGAAATTGCCTCGCGCCTGCCGTATTTCTGTTCGGGCTGTCCGCATAACAGTTCGACCAAGGTTCCCGACGGCAGCCGCGCCTATGCCGGGATCGGCTGTCACTACATGGTGCAGTGGATGGACCGGAACACCCAGGGCTTTACCCATATGGGTGGCGAAGGCGCCAACTGGATCGGTGAGGCGCCGTTTTCCAACACCAAGCACGTGTTCCAGAATCTGGGCGACGGCACCTACAACCATTCAGGTGTGCAGGCGATCCGCGCTGCTTTGGCGGCAGGCACCAACATCACCTTCAAGATCCTCTACAACGACGCGGTGGCGATGACCGGCGGCCAAGAGAACGAGGGCGATCTGACCGCCCCCCGCATCGTGGCCGAGGTGAAGGCGATGGGCGTCAAGGAAATTGCCGTCGTCTATGACGCCAAGGAGGATGTGGACAAATCGCAATTCCCCGCCGGGGTGCCGTTTTACGAGCGCGCCGAACTGATGCAGGTGCAGAAGCGGTTCCGCGAGATCCCCGGCGTCAGCGCCATCGTCTACATCCAGACCTGCGCCGCCGAGAAGCGCCGCCGCCGAAAGCGTGGCACCTTTCCCGATCCCGACAAGCGGGTTTTGATCAATGCCGACATCTGCGAAGGCTGCGGCGATTGCGGAGTGCAGTCGAACTGTGTCTCGATCGTTCCGAAAGAGACCGAACTTGGCCGCAAACGCGCGATCGACCAGTCCTCGTGCAACAAGGACTTCTCTTGCGTCAACGGGTTCTGCCCGTCCTTCGTGACCGTTCAGGGCGCGAAGATCCGCAAGGAGGCCACAACCGAGATCGACCTGCCACACCTTCCGATGCCGGTTCTGCCGCAGATCGACGGGACGCATAACGTGGTGATCACGGGCGTCGGCGGTACTGGCGTCGTCACCATCGGCGCCGTGCTTGCTCAGGCCGCGCAACTGGATGGCAAGGGGGCCGGCATGATGGAGATGGCGGGTCTGGCGCAGAAGGGTGGCGCCGTGCATATCCATTGCCGCATCGCAAACCGTCCCGACGACATCAGCGCCATCCGGGTGGCAACCGGTGAGGCACATGCGCTGATCGGCGGCGACCTCGTGGTCAGCGCCGGGGCCAAGACGCTGGGCCTGACCCGCACCGGGACCACTGGTGCCGTGGTCAACAGCCACGAGATCATCACGGGCGATTTCACCCGCAATACCGATTTCACCATCCCCGCCGACCGGCTGAGTCTGGCGCTTGAGGCGCGGTTGAAGGAGCAGCTCGACCTGTTCGATGCTTCGGAGCTGGCGCGCGCGGTGATGGGCGATTCGATCTATTCGAACATGATGGTCTTTGGCGGTGCCTGGCAGCGCGGCCTGCTGCCCGTGAGCCACGAGGCGATCATGCAGGCGATCGAGATGAATGGAGCGGCGGTCGAACGCAACAAGCGTGCCTTCGACATCGGACGCTGGGCCGTGCTGCACCCGACCGAAGCGGCAGGCTTGCTGAAGCCCAACGTGGTGGACCTGCCGAAGTCGCTGGAGGACAGGATCACCTACCGGGCGGAACATCTTGCCGCCTACCAGGGCGCGCGCCTTGCCAGACGCTATCGCAAACTTGTCGACGGTATCGCCGATCACGGCCTGCGCGCGGCAGTCGCCGAAGGCTATCACAAGCTTTTGTCCTACAAGGATGAATACGAGGTTGCGCGCCTGTTGCTGACAAGCCGGGACAAGGCCGCTGCCGAGTTTGACGGCGATCTGAAGCTGACGCTCCATCTTGCCCCGCCGATCCTTGGCGGCAAGACCACCGATGGCCGACCGAAAAAGCGTGAGTTCAGCGAGCGCTGGATGGCTATGTTCAAGTTGCTCGCCCGGATGAAGCGCTTGCGTGGTACCCCGCTGGACGTTTTCGGGTACACTTCCGAACGCCGTATGGAACGCGCGCTGATCCGACAGTACGAAGAGGACATGAAAGAGGTTCTGCCCCGCCTGTCCGACGCGAACCGGGACGCCATCATCGCACTGGCGCGTCTGCCTCTCGATATACGCGGTTTCGGCCCGGTCAAGCTTGCCAACGAGGCCAAGGCCGCAAAGCGGCGCGAAGAGCTGTTGGCGGTTGTTCGCCAGAACGGCACGGAAAGGGCGGCGGCGGAATAAACTGTCACAGCCCTGTCGTGGAACCTATGCAAAATGCCTGACTGCCCCTATTTAGGGGCCAGTTTTGCCGGAGTTATGCATGACCGCGCGCCGCCATATTGCCCGCGATATATCCTATTCCCATTCAGCCGCCACCAAAGGGGGCAGGGCCGTCATCAGGTTGATGGAAAATACAACCGGCCGTATCGGCCTTATCCGCCGCGCGGAAGGCTATGAACGCGAAGTCGCCGAGGGCCGTGATTTCTGGTCGGTGATGGTCGACCGCTACGGGCTGACGCTCGACGTTGCGGGCGGTTCATTGTCGAACATCCCCAGTGAGGGGCCGTTGATTCTGATCGCGAACCATCCCTACGGAATTCTCGACGGGCTGATGATGGGCCATATCCTGTCTGTCACGCGGGGCGATTTCCGCATCCTTGCCCATCGCGTTTTCCGCAAGGCCGAGGACATCAACCGAATCATCCTGCCGATCTCGTTCGACGAGACGAAGGAGGCCATGCAACTGAACCTCGACACCCGCAAGCAGGCGCTTGGATATCTCGGACAGGGCGGGGCCATCGGCATCTTTCCCGGCGGTACGGTCTCGACGGCGGTCCGACCGTTTTCCCACCCGATGGACCCGGGCTGGCGCGGCTTCACGGCGCGCATGGTCGGCAAGTCGAACGCCACGGTCGTGCCGGTCTTCTTCGACGGGCATACCAGCCGCCTGTTCCAGATCGCCAGCCATCTGCACTCGACGCTCCGCATGGGGCTCTTGATCAAGGAATTCCGCAAACGGGTCGATACGCCAGTTCGAGTGGTCATCGGAGAGCCCATCGGGCGCGACATTCTCGATCCACTGGCCCGCGACACGCGCAAGATGATGGATTTTCTGCGCAAGGCAACATATGAGCTGTCTCCGACGCCGTTGAAATCCTATGATTACGGCTATGAATTCGAGGAACGGCATCGCGCCTGAAGGGAAAGATGGCAGTAGGTATATTCGACTCGGGCCTGGGTGGCCTGACGGTCCTTGACGCGGCGCAGAAGCGACTGCCGGACGTGGATTTCCTCTATTATGCGGACAGTGCCCATGCACCTTACGGGGTGCGGACGCCCGAAGATATCTACCAACTGACCCGCAAGGCCGTGCACGATCTCTGGAACCGGGGCTGTGATCTGGTGATCCTCGCCTGCAACACCGCCAGCGCTGCGGCGCTGCGCCGGATGCAGGAAGAAGGCGTTCCGCCGGGCAAGCGCGTGCTGGGCGTTTTCGTTCCCCTGATCGAGGCACTGACCGAACGCCAGTGGGGTGACAACAGCCCCCCGCGCGAGGTCAGCGTTCAGAACGTGGCGCTGTTCGCCACGCCGGCCACCGTTGCCAGCCGGGCGTTTCAGCGCGAACTCGCGTTTCGCGCTATCGGTGTGGATATCGAGGCACAGGCCTGCGGCGGTGTGGTCGATGCCATTGAAGAGGGCGACCTGATCCTGGCCGAGGCACTGGTGCGCAGTCACGTGGACGCGCTCAAACGCAAGATGCCCTATCCACAGGCCGCCATTCTGGGATGTACCCATTACCCGTTGATGGAAAAGGCGTTTCAGGATGCGCTGGGGGCCGAAGTAAAAGTTTTCAGCCAGGGCAACCTGGTCGCGGAAAGTCTGGCCGATTACCTGCAACGGCACCCCAATATGCTGGGAACCGGTGCAGGTGGCTACCTGACCACGGGCAAGCCCGCGACCGTAAGTGACCGGGCAACGCAGTTCCTGCGGCGAAAGATCGAGTTTCGGGCTGCCTGACTTCGGTCAAGGTTATCGCTTTGCGAATGGTTTATTCCGGCACCAAAGCAGCCGGTTCAGTTGCCGACCTGACAAAAGGTAGCAACGGCTATACCTTGCAGTGTGTCAACTGGATGTTAGGTGACGGTAAATCACAGGGTCACGCATTGGCCCGATGGAAATTGGTGAGGACGCAATGAAATCGCTCAAGAAACAACGCCGAATTCAGGTGATCGTCATGGCCGCCGTGGCGCTGGTACTGGCGACAGGATTGATCGGTTATGCGATGCGCGACGGTATCAACTTTTTCCGCGCGCCGAGCCAGGTGATCGCCGAACCGCCTTCGGAAACCGAGGTGTTTCGCCTGGGCGGACTGGTCGAGGCAGGCTCGCTTGTACGCGGTCAGGGTGAATCCGTGCGCTTTTCGGTGACCGACGGTGGCGAAAGCGTACCGGTTGTGTTCACGGGTGTTCTGCCGGATCTCTTTGGCGAGAACCAGGGTATGATCGGCACCGGGAGATACGTGAACGGCGTGTTCGAGGCCTCTGAAATACTTGCAAAACATGATGAGACCTACATGCCGAAAGAGGTCATGGACGCGCTCAAGGAACAAGGCGTCTACAAGGCGCCCGAAAGCTGACGACAAAAAGGCGTGTTGAGTTTTCCTGGGCGTTGCGCAAGCAGCGCCCTTTTTGCTCGGCGGGTCTTAAGACCTTTGCCGGAGCCTCGGTCCGCATTTAGCGGAGGATTTCCAGATGCAGACGGTAAGGCAGATCGCCGAGGACATCGTGGCGCGCGAGGGCGGTTTCGTAGACGACCCGGATGATCCGGGCGGGGCAACGAATCATGGGGTGACCATTCACACGATGCGGCGTCTGGGCCTGGACCTGACCGGCGACGGCGTGATCGGCGTCGCCGATGTGCGGGCGCTCAGCCGGGCGCAGGCCATCGAGATTTTCCTGGCTCATTATTACGAACGCCCGCGCATCGGCGAAATGCCCGCGGCATTGCGGCCGTCGCTCTTTGACATGTACGTGAACGCGGGCGCGCAGGCGGTGGTGATCCTGCAACGCCTGCTGCGCGACATGGGATACGAGGTCACGGTGGATGGCGCCATCGGGTCGCAGACTCTGCGCGCGGCGCGTGCGGCTGCGGAGCCTGATGAGACGGCCTTGCGCGATTCTTACGGAGTGGCGCGCCGGAACTATTATTTTCGTCTCGCAGATCGGCGCAGCGCCAGCCGCAAATATGCGCGCACCCGGAGCGGCGGCAAGGGAGGCTGGATCAAGAGGGCCGAAGAGTTCATGTCGCCGCAGTTCCGGTTAAGCGAGGCCGAGTTCCAGAGGAGGGTGGCGGCATGGGTCTGATCGGAGGCATCATCGAACTCTTTTTCGGCGGCGGCAGAAATGTCCTCCGCGAAACGGCTGCGGTCTTCAGGGAAAACGCCGACTCTGCCGCGCAGCGCGATGCGGATGCCCGTGCGCAGGCAATGGTCCAGTTCGGGGCCGAATTCGCGGTGCAGCGGCAAGGTCGGTTCGACCGGTTCATAGATGGATTGAACCGCCTGCCACGCCCGGCGCTGGCGCTGGGGACGCTGGGTCTGTTCGTGTCTGCCATGGTGGACCCGATCTGGTTCGCCGCCCGGATGCAGGGTATCGCGCTGGTGCCCGAACCGCTCTGGTGGCTGCTGGGGGTTATCGTGTCCTTCTACTTCGGCGCGCGGCATCAGATGAAATCGCAGGAGTTTCAGCGCAGTCTGGCGGAAACGGCCGCGCGCACGCCCCAGGTCGTGGCCAATATCGCCGCCATTCGCGAGTTTCGGCATGACACGCCGGGTGCCGCCGACCCCGGCCCGGATGTTCGCCTTGCGGCCGAGACGGCCCACCCCGAGGATAATGCGGCTCTGGAACACTGGCGCGGTCTGCGCCAGACCTGACGGCGCGACACTTTGTGCCGCCGATCCAGGCGAAAGGGATTGGCGGCCGGCCGGTCCGGGGGCTATATCTCGGGCATGGTTACGGAACTCGGACATTTCGCCCTAATTCTCGCCTTCATGGTGGCCATCGTGCAGATGGTGGTGCCCATGGTTGGCGCCCAGAAACGCTGGACATCGTGGATGGCGGTCGCCGAACCGGCGGCCGGAATACAGTTTCTGCTCACGGCCTTTGCCTTTGCAGCACTGGTCTGGGCCTTCGTGACCTCGGATTTTTCGCTGCGCTTGGTGACGCTGAACAGCCATTCTGCCAAGCCGATGCTGTACAAGATCAGCGGCACCTGGGGCAATCACGAGGGCTCGATGCTGCTCTGGGTTCTGATCGTGACCCTGTTCGGCGCGATGGCGGCGTGGTTCGGCGGCGGTCTTCCGCCCGCTCTCAAGGCACGCGTACTGGCGGTGCAATCCGCAATTGCCGTGGCGTTCTTTGCCTTCATCCTGTTCACGTCGAACCCGTTCCTGCGCCTGGCGGTGCCGCCCTTTGACGGGCAGGACCTGAACCCGTTGTTGCAGGATCCCGGCCTCGCCTTCCACCCGCCATTTCTCTACCTCGGCTACGTTGGCCTCAGCATGGCGTTTTCCTTTGCCGTCGCCGCCCTGATCGAGGGCAGGGTTGATGCCGCCTGGGGCCGCTGGGTGCGGCCCTGGACGCTGGCGGCCTGGATATTCCTGACCATCGGCATCGCGCTGGGATCGTGGTGGGCCTATTACGAACTCGGCTGGGGTGGGTTCTGGTTCTGGGATCCGGTTGAGAATGCAAGCTTCATGCCCTGGCTTCTCGCGGCTGCGCTTCTGCATTCGGCCATCGTGGTGGAAAAGCGGGAGGCTCTGAAAAGCTGGACCATCCTGCTCGCGATCCTGGCGTTCGGTTTCTCGCTGATCGGCACGTTCATCGTGCGATCCGGTCTGTTGACCAGCGTCCACGCCTTTGCCAATGACCCCGAACGCGGCGTCTTCATCCTGATCATTCTGGGCGTTTTTACCGGCGGCGCGCTGACGCTTTTTGCCGCCCGCGCACAGGAGATGGAGGCCAAGGGCGTCTTTTCGGTGGTCAGCCGCGAAAGCGCGCTTGTGCTCAACAACATCCTGCTGGCGGTGGGGTGTTTCGTGGTGTTCTTCGGAACGCTCTGGCCGATCATGGCCGAGATGTTCTTTGACCGCAAACTTTCGGTCGGCGCGCCCTTTTTCAACGCCGCTTTCACGCCCTTCATGGTGGCCCTTGGCCTGGCGCTGCCGCTTGGGGCGATCCTGCCGTGGAAGCGGGGCAGGCTGGGGCGTGCGGTCTATGCCTTGCGTTATGCCTTCTTTCTGGCTCTTGCCCTGGCCATACTGGTCTGGGCCTTGCAGAGCGGACGCAGCGCAATGGGGCCGGTCGGGCTGTTCCTTGGCGCCTGGATCACCTTTGGTGCCATAGTCGATCTCTGGAGCCGCACAGGGCGGGCCGGCAATTTTGGCCGTATATTGCGGTTGCCCCGCGCAGACTGGGGCAAGGCGGTGGCCCATACAGGGCTCGGCGTGACCATGTTCGCCATTGCCGGGCTTATGGCCTGGGAGGTCGAGGATATTCGTGTCGCCCGGCTTGGCGAACCTTTCGAGGTGGGGGGCTTTACCCTGACGCTGGAAAAGGTCGAACGGGTTCAGGGTCCGAACTACTTTTCGACAATGGGGAGCGTCATTCTGGAAAAGGGTGACCGTCAGGTGGCGGTGCTGAACCCTGAAAAACGCGAATATCCGGTGTCGCGGATGCCGACGACCGAAGCTGCCATCGACTACAGGTTCCTGCGCGATGTCTATGTGGTGATCGGCGACCGCCAGGATGATGGCGGCTGGACCGTCCGGACCTATATCAAGCCCTTTGCCAACTGGATCTGGGCCGGCTCTCTGCTGATGGCGCTTGGCGGCCTGCTCAGCCTCAGTGACCGTCGATTCCGCGTGGCCGCGGGGGCCCGCCAGGCGCCGGCGGGCGGGGTGCCGGCGGAATGAAGCGGCTGATCCTGATCCTGATTGTGTCGTTGTTGGCGACGCCGCTCTGGGCGGTGCAACCCGACGAGGTGCTGGCGGACCCAGTGCTGGAGCAAAGGGCCCGCGATCTGAGCAAGGGGCTGCGCTGCCTGGTTTGCCGCAACGAAAGCATCGACGAATCGAATGCGGAACTGGCCCGTGACCTGCGTCTTCTTCTGCGCGAACGCCTGGTGGCCGGGGACAGCGACACGCAAGCCATCGACTATATCGTTGACCGCTATGGCGAATATGTCCTGCTGAAACCGACGACAACGGGGGCGAACTGGCTGTTGTGGCTTGCCGGGCCTCTCATGTTGCTGGTGGCGGCGGGAATGGGCTGGGCATTTGTTCGCGGCCGGTCGGTTGCGGCAGCCCCGGCTGAAGAGGTGCTGAGCGCCGAAGAGCAGGAACGCCTGCGCCGCATTCTCGAAGAGTGACGCGCGGTTCTTCTTTTACGGTCGCGCAACTTGCGTCAGTTTGCAGGCATAAAAGCTGCGACCGAGGGCCATTGGCATGGAATACGATACGATCACCCTGGACATTACCGACGGCCTCGCGGTCCTGACCCTCAACCGGCCGGACAAGATGAATGCACTGACCGGACGGATGCGCGCCGAAATCACCTTTGCGATGGGTGCGGCGGCAAAAGAAGCGCGGGCCATCGTGCTGACGGGGGCGGGGCGGGCGTTCTGCACCGGTCAGGATCTGGGCGATGCAGGCAGTTCGGGCCGGATTGATCTGGAGCGGACCCTGCGTGACGAATACAATCCCATGCTCGAGGCGATCTATGACTGCCCGGTGCCCACGATTGCGGCTGTGAACGGTCCTGCCGCGGGGGCGGGCGCAAATCTGGCGCTCTGCGCCGATGTGGTGATCGCGGCCGAAAGCGCCTATTTCCTTCAGGCTTTCGCCCGGATCGGCCTGATGCCCGATGCGGGTGGAACGTGGTTCATGCCGCGTCAGATGGGGTTGGCCAAGGCGATGGGGGCGGCGCTGTTCGCCGACAAGATCACCGCGCGCCAGGCCGAAAACTGGGGCATGATCTGGGAGGCCGTTCCCGACGACGCATTCGACGCGCACTGGCGCAAGCGCGCGGCCTATCTGGCCGAGGGCCCCACTGCCGCATTCGCCAACATAAAGAAGGCGATCCGTGCCAGCTTTGACAATTCCCTTCCGGATCAGCTGGCTTCAGAGGCACATTTGCAGGGCGAATGCGGCCGCACGCGAGATTTCCAGGAGGGTGTCGTCGCCTTCATGGAAAAGCGCGCCGCAAATTTTGAAGGCCGGTGACCACACATCGAATTGACAATACCCGGGTGTAAGGGCGCATCATGTGGGAATGAGTGCCCCGACCAGAAACCCGGCCGCTGCCGTCCTGGAACATCTGACAGGGCGCAATCGGGGTCTGTATTCCTGGATCACCTCCGACACGGTAGACATCCTGCTGGATGATAACGGCATGCTGCGCGCGCTGGCGCCCGGCGACCTGCGGGTGTCCGGCCAGGCTGTCGCCCGGATCTTCCGGCAGGAGAACGGGTATCACCTGATCACCGCTCCGGCGGCGCGGGTCTGGGTGAACCGGCGGCCAGTCGAAGCCGCCGACTTGTCGTCGGGCGACGTGATAGAGTTCGAGCAACATGGACCCTTGTCGCGCCTGCGGATCTATGACGCCAAGAACCATCCGCAGTCTGGCCTGTCCGAGGTGCTGGGCGACGCGCGCAGCTATCTGCGCACCAGCCGCCGCCCGCTGCTGGGCCGATTGTCCATGGCGTCACGGATGGTTCTGAGCCGTGTCTTTGCCAGACCCGCCATCCTGTTCCGGACCGCCGTCGCGCTTGCGATTCTGGTGCTGGCGATGGTAGCGGGCTGGCAGTATTTTTCCGACCGGGCCCTGCGGGCACAGATCGAAAGCGGACGTTTTCAGGTCGATGCGCTCGCCTCGGCGCTCGAACGGAGCCAGCGCGAAGCGATCCGGCCCGGCGACCTGAGCGCGCTTCAGGACGAGATCGGGGTTCGACTGCGCCTGAACGCGGAACGGATCGACACGCTCGAGGATCAATCGACAGCAGGTACACGGGTAATTTCCCTGGCGACGGGATCGGTCGTGTTCTTGCAGGGCGGGTATGGTTTGCGGGTTCGGGAAACCGGGCAGATGCTGCGGCATGTCCTGGGGCGCAACGGTTCACGCCTGATACTTCCGAATGGTCAGCCCATGCTGTCGCCGGACGGGCAGGGCGCCGTGGCCGAGGCGCAGGTTACCGGCACGGGTTTTGTCTTGCGCGGAGCAGGGGCAATCGTCACGAACCGCCATGTTGCCGCACCTTGGGAACGCAATACGGCGCTTCAGTTCGGCGGTGACGTGCTGGAGCCGGTACTGACCCGGTTTATCGGCTACTTCCCTGGCCGGTCCGGGTCGGTCGATCTGTCCATCATAGCGCTCAGTGACACTGCCGATCTCGCGATCGTGGCGCCAGCCGATGTTTCCATTCTGCCCAAAGGGCTGGATCTTGCCGAAACCTTGCCCCTGCCCGGACAGGAGGTTCTCGTAATGGGCTATCCGACCGGCCTGATGTCCATGCTGGCCCGCTCGGGCGAACAATTTGTCGAAGACTTGCGCCTGTCCGGACGCACCGATTTCTGGGAGGTGGCCGAGCAACTGGCCGGGGCCGGCCTGATGTGGCCTCTGTCAAGCCGGGGGATCGTTGGACAGATCACCCACGCCTCGGTGGTCTACGATGCCGAAACCACCTATGGCGGCAGCGGCGGTCCGGTCCTGAACCTTCAGGGGGAGGTCGTGGCGGTCAATACCGCGATCCTGCCGGAATTCGGAGGGTCGAACCTGGGTATTCCGGTGCAAGAGGTGCGGGCGCTGCTGTCAGCGCCCATCCAGTAATCTCAGGCGCGCCGACGGCGGCCACCACGGGCGCGGCGCTCGCCGCTCTCGTCTCCGGTTCCGTCTGATGCCGAAGTGAAGGGGCCAAGCGCCGCGACGATCTGGTCAAGCGTCGGCCGTGCGCCGCGCGGCGTGCTGTCCAGTGCCGCGCGCATCTTCACAAGATGTTCGGGCATGGTTCCGCAGCAACCACCAATGATCTTGGCTCCGGCGTCGCGGGCCATGGTGGCGTAGACGGCCATCAGGTCAGGTGTGCCGTCATAGTGAATATGCCCGTCCACGTATTTCGGGATGCCGGCATTGCCCTTGGAGATGATCGGGCGCTCGGTGCCCTGGGCGACGAAACCCAGCACGGTGCGCAGGATATCCGATGCGCCGGTGCCGCAATTGGCGCCAAAGGCCAGCGGCGGGTTGGGCAGGCTTTCGACCAGTTGCACCATGTCGGCCGAGGTGACACCCATCATCGTGCGTCCGGCGGTGTCGAAGCTCATGGTGCCGCACCAGGGCATGTCGGCCAGCGCAAAGGCTTCGGCGGCGGCGCGGTATTCCTCGGGGGCGGAAATCGTTTCCAGCCACAGGACATCGACCCCGCCTTCCTTCAACCCTTCGGCCTGTTCATGAAACATTTCGACCGCGGCAGCGTGGCTCAGGCTGCCGACAGGCTCCATGATCTCTCCGGTCGGTCCGACCGATCCGGCCACGATCACCTTGCGGCCTGCCTTGTCCGCGATCTCACGCCCGAGTTCGGCGCCGATCCGGTTCAACTCGCGCACGCGGCCTTGGGCATCGTGCAGCTTCAGGCGCGCGGCGGTGCCGCCGAACGTGTTGGTCAGGAAAAGGTCGCTGCCGGCATCGACCGAGCCTTTGTAGAGCGCACGGATCTTGTCGGGCTCGTCCGCGTTCCACAGTTCAGGAGCGTCGCCGGATTGCAGGCCCATCTTGAAAAGATTGGTGCCGGTTGCGCCATCTGCCAGAATGACATCGTGGCTGGCGAGCATTGCAACGAAAGCGTTTGTCATGTCTTGGGACTCCTGATGGGGCGGTGCCCGTGGGACCCGCTCGGATGGGCAGATGTCTCACGAAGCCGTGAGAGTGGCAAACCAAAACTTCTCATCATGTTCATGAGCCACATTCAGCGCAGGGCTGCGCGTTTTGCGATGCCCAAACAAAGAAGCCCGCGAATTCATGTTTCGCGGGCTTCGAGCGGTCGTGGAGAAACGGAATTCAGGCGCCTGCTTCGCTCATGATCTGGGCTTTTGCCTCGGGCAGAAGTTCGGCCATTTTCGTGCGGATCGCATCGGCATCGACGATGCCTTCCAGATCGGCGGCCAGCTTGCGGACGACGTCTTCGTGCCCGGCTTCCTCGAAATCGGCCAGAACCACGGTTTTCGCATATTCCGCGGCCTCGGCCTCGGATTTGCCCATCAGGCCGGCGGCCCAAAGCCCCAGCATCTTGTTGCAGCGGGCCTGCGCCTTGAATTGCATTTCCTCGTCATGGGCAAACTTGGCTTCGAAAGCGTGTTCGCGGTCGTCGAAGGTGGTCATGGGTTGCGTCCCCTCCATGAAGTGTCGTTCTTTCCTGATATGCCGCCCGACCGCCGGAACCGCAAGAGGCAGCGGTATGCTTGCGACACTGCGGCGCTTGCCTTATGAGGGCGCAATGAGGGGGGACTCATTCCCCCATCCCAGCCTGGAAAGGTCGCACATGGCGCGTCGCAACAAGATTTACGAGGGTAAGGCCAAGATCCTCTACGAAGGCCCCGAGCCGGGCACCATCGTCCAGTATTTCAAGGATGACGCTACCGCCTTCAATGCCCAGAAGAAGGATGTGATCGAAGGCAAGGGTGTTCTGAACAACCGCCTCAGCGAATTCTTCATGACCGGCCTGAACCAGATCGGCGTGCCGACCCATTTCATTCGCCGCCTCAACATGCGCGAACAACTGGTCCGCGCCTGCGAGATCATTCCGCTGGAAGTCATCGTGCGCAACTTTGCCGCGGGCTCGCTGTCCAAGCGCCTCGGCATCGAGGAAGGCACCCAGCTGCCGCGTCCGATCGTGGAATACTGTTTCAAGAATGACGAGTTGGGCGATCCGCTGGTCACCGAGGAACATATCGCCGCCTTCGGCTGGGCCAGCCAGCAGGACATGGATGATATCCTGAGCCTGGCCCTGCGGGTCAACGACTACATGTCCGGGCTGATGTACGGCGTCGGCATCAAGCTGATCGATTTCAAGATCGAGATCGGCCGGGTCTATGAAAACGACTATCCTCGCCTGATCGTCGCCGACGAGATCAGCCCCGACAGTTGCCGCCTTTGGGACATCGAAACCGGCAAGAAGCTGGACAAGGACGTGTTCCGCCGCGATCTGGGCAGCCTGACCGACGCCTATTCCGAAGTGGCGCGCAGGCTGGGGGTGATTCCCAAGACCGCGAATGTGGTCAAGCCGACGCTGATCAATTGAAATCACCGCCCGGGATCCGGGCTGGTTCTACCTTTCAAACGCCGGGCAACTGGTCCGGCTCGCAAGACCGGGGAATAGGACGAGATGAAGGCACGCGTGCATGTGATGCTCAAGAACGGGGTTCTCGATCCGCAGGGCGAGGCGGTGCGCCACGCGCTGGGGGCCATGGGGTTCGACAAGGTGACGGGCGTGCGCCAGGGAAAGGTGATCGACCTTGATCTGGCAGAGGGCGCGACGGAGGCCGATGTGGCCGAGATGTGCGAAAAGCTGCTCGCCAACACGGTGATCGAACGCTACGAGATCGAGCTGGTCTGACCCATGCGGGCCGCGCAGTTGACCGCATGGCGCAAGCCGCTGGCGCTGACCACGCTTCCCGACCCGACGCCGGGCAAGGGAGAAGTGGTGCTGCGCGTGCTGGCCTGCGGCGTCTGCCGGTCCGACTGGCATGCCTGGACCGGGGCAGACCCGGATGTCGCCTTGCCGATGGTCCCCGGGCACGAGTTCTGCGGCGAGGTCGTCGCTACCGGAGCCAGTGTCACCCGCTGGCGTGTGGGTGACCGGGTGATCGCACCCTTCATCCTGGCCTGCGGCAGCTGTGGCGATTGCGCCGCGGGGCATCAGACGATCTGCGCCAACCAGCAAGTGCCGGGCTTTACCCGTGACGGGGCGTTTGCCGAATTCATCGCGGTGCCCTTTGCCGATACGAATCTCACGGCGCTGCCGGAAAGCCTGCCGCCGCAGATCGCGGCCGGGCTTGGCTGTCGCGTGACCACCGCATGGCAGGCGCTGGTGGGACGCGCCGAACTGCGGCCGGGCGAATGGCTGGCGGTATTCGGCGGCGGCGGCGTGGGCATTTCGGCGCTGCTTCTGGGGCGTGCCCTGGGCGCGCGCGTCGTCGTGGTGGATGTGGTGCCCGAAAAGCTCGACTACGCCCGCAGTCTCGGGGCCGATGCGGTGGTGAACGCCGCAGGATGCGACTCGGCCGAGGCCGTGCGCGAGATTACCGGCGGCGGCGCCCATGTCGCGGTCGAGGCGCTGGGGATCGAGGCCACCATGACCGGCGCCATGCGTGCGCTGCGCAAACTGGGCCGCCTGGTAATGATCGGCATGCCGGCGGGCGAACATACCGCGATGACCCTGCCGATGGATGTGCTCTATTCCGGCCAGTTGACCCTGCAAGGGACACGCGGGATGCCTGCCTGGCGCTATCCTTCGCTTCTCTCGCTCATCGAGGGCGGCCATCTTGACCTGTCGCCGCTGGTGACCCGTACCATTGCCTTGTCGCAGGCAAGCGACGAGCTTGCCGCCTTCGACCGTCCCGCCCCGCCGGGTGTGGCGGTGATCACCGACTTTCTGACCTAGGAGGTTTCGCCCATGCGCGCTGCCGTTGTCGTTTTTCCCGGATCGAACTGTGACCGGGACCTGGCCGTGGCCTTTGAACAGGCCGGGTTCGATGTGACCATGGTCTGGCACAAGGATGCCAGCCTGCCCGAGAAGCTCGATATCGTGGGCGTGCCGGGCGGTTTCAGCTATGGTGACTATCTGCGCTGCGGCGCCATCGCGGCGCAATCGCCGATCTGCAAGGCCGTTGTCGAGCATACCGTGCGTGGTGGTTATGCCATGGGCGTCTGCAACGGGTTCCAGATCCTGACCGAAACCGGCATCCTGCCGGGGGCGTTGCTGCGCAATGCCGGGCTCAAGTACATCTGCAAGACCGTCGGGCTGACGGTCGCGACCTCCGACAGCGTGTTCACCCAGGGGTACAATGCGGGCGATGTCATCGGCATTCCGATCGCGCATCACGACGGGAATTACTATGCCGACGACGAAACGCTGGCGATGCTGCGCGATCAGGACAGGGTGGCGTTCACCTATACCGAGAACCCGAATGGCTCGCGCGGGGATATTGCCGGGATCCTGTCGGAAAACCGCCGTGTTCTGGGGATGATGCCGCATCCGGAACGGGCGGCGGATGCCGGCCATGGCGGCACCGACGGGGCGGCGCTCTTCCGCGCATTGGCCGGGGTGCTGACGCCTGCATGACTTGAGAAGCGCCCCGCGCGGGCGTAGCTTGGGTGTATGAGGAAACCACTTCGTCCGAATGGTGACAACACCAGCTGGATCCGCACCGGGCAGCTCAGCTGGCGGGTGCGGCTGGCGCTTGTCGTGGTCCTGGTCTGTGCCGTGGCAACAGTCTGGACCACCAATCGCCTGCTGACTGACCGCTTTACCGAAAGCACCCGAAACCGGGCCGAACTGCGTCTGGCGCTTTATTCGGGCAACTTGTTGAGCGAACTGCGCCGCAACGCCATCGTGCCGCAACTTTTGGCCCGCGATCCGACACTGATTTCCGCGCTGCAATCCAGCAACTATTCACAATCGACGCAGCGGCTGATTTCCTTTGTCGAAGAGATCGGCGCGGCATCGTTGATGCTGCTTGACCGGGACGGACGCACGGTGGCCGCAACCGATCGCAACAGGCTGGGTGAATTGCATCGGTCCGCGACATATTTCGTCGAGCCGGTGCGATCCAATGCGACCGTGTTTTCCGCCTTTCAGCATGAAGCCGGAGGTTTCCGCTTCACGTATTCGCGCAGGATGGAGGATAGTTCTGGCGTTCTCGGCGTGATCGTTGTCGAAGTCGATCTGCAGAAGTTCGAGCGTGCCTGGTCAGGCATCTCGGATGCGGTGTTCGTGACCAACACCGAAGGCACCATCCTACTGTCCACCGAACCGCGCTGGCGCGGTCTGCAAGAGGCCGAAGCCCTGAGCCGGCAAACGCCGGAGAATGCCATCGAACGGGCGATCCGGGTCACAGCCGACTGGACCGCACTGCCGGCTGATGCCTATCTGCGTGGCGAGGCGGTGATCCGGATGGACAGCCGCATCCCGTTTCGCGGCTGGCAGATGACCTCTTTCACGACCTATGCCTCGATTCGCGAGCGGGTGAACGGGGTGCTGGCCCTGGAAATCATGGGATTCGCGATTCTCCTGGCGCTCAGCTTCTATGCCCTGAGCCGGCGCACCGCGTTCCGAATGGCGCTGTTCCAGCGCGAGTCGGCGGAGCTTCGCGCGCTCAACGCCCGGCTCCAGCGGGAAATCGCCGAGCGCGAGAGGGTGCAAAAGACGCTCGAAGTGGCCGAGCAGACCCTGGCGCAAAGCTCGAAACTGGCCGCCTTGGGAGAAATGTCGGCAGCGGTCAGCCACGAGTTGAATCAGCCGCTGGCGGCGATGAAGACCTATCTTGCGGGGGCGCGCCTGTTGCTGCGCCGCAACCGGCCCGAAGAGGCGCTGGCCAGCTTTGGCCGTATCGACGACCTGATCGAAAGGATGGGAGCGATTACCCGCCAGCTGAAGTCCTATGCGCGCAAGGGGCAGGAAACGCTTTCGCCAATAAACATGGGCGAGGCGCTGATCGCATCCCTGTCGATGATGGAACCGCAATTGCGTCAGCGGCAGGTTCAGATCACCCAGATCCTGCCGGATCGTCCCGTGCTGGTGATGGGGGATCGGATGCGCATCGAACAGGTGATGGTGAACCTCTTGCGAAACGCGCTTGATGCTACCAAATCGGTACGTAATCCCGAGGTTGAAATCATCCTGGCTGCGGGCGAAACCGCGACCTTGACGGTGCGTGACAATGGGGATGGCATCAAGGATTTCGAGAATATCTTCGAGCCGTTCTACACGACCAAGCAGCCAGGTGACGGGGTCGGGCTGGGGCTTGCAATCTCCTCGGGGATCGTGAACGACCTTGGCGGCCGTCTGACGGCGCGCAACGGGCAACATGGCGGGGCGGTATTTGAAATGCAGCTGCCAATCCTGGAAGACGGTCTCGAGGCCGCAGAATGACGAGGTAACGCGGATGGCGCAGGCCATGAAAATTGCGATTGTCGACGACGAACAGGATATGCGCCAGTCAATCAGCCAATGGTTGGCGCTGTCGGGATACGACACCGAAACCTTTGCCAGCGCCGAAGAGGCGCTTAAGGTTCTGGGGCCCGACTACCCCGGTATCGTGATCTCGGATATCAAGATGCCCGGCATGGACGGCATGCAGTTCCTCAAGAAGCTGATGGGGGCGGACAGTTCGTTGCCGGTGATCATGATCACCGGTCACGGCGATGTGCCGATGGCGGTCGAGGCGATGCGGGTCGGCGCGTTCGATTTCCTGGAAAAGCCGTTCAACCCTGACCGGATGTCCGATCTTGCCAAGCGCGCCAGCAATGCGCGGCGTCTGACGCTGGACAACCGGGCGCTCAGGCGCGAGCTGAGCGACGGGTCCCAGATCATGAAAAAGCTGATCGGGACCAGTCCGGTGATGGAGCGGCTGCGCGAGGACATCCTGGATCTTGGCCAGGCCGACGGGCACGTTCTGATCGACGGTGAAACGGGCACCGGCAAGACCCTGGTGGCGCATGCCCTGCATGCGGTCGGAAGCCGTGCCGGCAAGAGATTCGTTCTCGTGTCCTGCGCGGCCCTTGAGGAAGACGCTCTGGCAAAACGGCTCTTTGGCCCGATGCAACCGGAAGACGCGCAATTGCCGGCGATCGAGGAAGCACGCGGCGGCACCCTGGTTCTGGAAGATATCGAGTCGCTCAGCGATGCCCTGCAGGCCAAGCTCCTGTCGGTCATGAACGAGCAGGGCACCCCGGCCGAGACACGGATCATCGCCATTTCGAACCTGCAGGAGGCGGGTAAGACCAGCGAGGACGTGCTGCGCCCGGACCTTTTCTATCGTCTTGCCGCGTTGCGCCTGACCATGCCGCCGCTGCGACAGCGGGGCGAGGACATCCTGACCCTCTTCACCCGGCTGAGCGAGCAGTTTGCCGAGGAATACGGCTGCGACGCGCCGCAGGTCAGTGCGCAGGAGGCGGCGCAGCTGTTGCAGGCGCCGTGGCCGGGCAATGTGCGCCAGTTGATCAATATCGCCGAACGCGCGGTCTTGCAGGCCCGGCGCGGCTCGGGGACCATTGCCTCGCTCCTGATGTCCGATCACGAGGACATGCAGCCTGTGATGACGACCGAGGGCAAGCCGCTGAAAGAATATGTCGAGGCGTTCGAAAGGATGCTCATCGACAACACGATGCGCCGCCACAAGGGTTCGATCTCGGCGGTGATGGACGAACTGTGCTTGCCGCGCAGGACCCTGAACGAGAAAATGGCCAAATATGGCCTGCAACGCGCCGACTACATCAGCTAGTTTCCACAACGCATTGGCATGAAACGACAAGGGCGGGAAATTCCCGCCCTTTCCGTGTTTTGCTCTGTGTTGCAGATCAGTTCGTGCCGGCCGCCATGCAGGAGGCGTAATAGGTCGTGGTCGCGGGCCAGTCAGAGAACATCGCCTCGATCCCGACCTCTTGCGCAAGGACGTCCAGCAGGGCGAAGTAATCGCCGTCGTTGTTCGTCACATCCTTGACCGATTGGAAATACCAGCCGCCACCGTTCGCCAGCGGGCCGGAGCGCTCCAGCGTCCAGGTGATGATCTTGAGGCCAGCGGCCTTGGCTTCCCTCGCGTAGGCGGACGGGACCATCTTGCCGTCTTCGGTGGTGACCAGCATCCACATCGGGGGCGCGATATAGTTCACGCCCATCTCTTTCAGTTCCGCCATGGTCGGCTTGAAGGTGGTGGGATCGTTCGCGTCGATCAGCCCCTCATCCTCGTCCGATGCCTCGTAGCGATCGTCCAGATAGACGGCCTGCGCGCCGAATTCCGGCTCTGCCTTGATCCAGTACTTGATGTCATCCAGATTGAAGGACTGCGCCCAGACATCCGAAGCAGGCACACCGGCAGCCTTGTATTCGTCGATCATCGCCTGGGCGTAATCTTCCTGGGTCATGCCGTCGTAGGGCATCTCGACGGAAGGCGCCTTCAGCTCGGGTGTGAATTTCACACCCAGTTCCTTGAACAGTGCGATGGATTCGGCATGGGTCATCACCTTGCCGTTGGTGGCATAGAGATCGGTGCGCCAGTTCGCGGTGCCGTTCATGTATTCGGCGGGCGTGGTGCCTTTTGCATTTGCGGCATCCATCTTGCCGGTCAGGGACTTGAATTCGGCAAGGGTCAGGTCCGAGGTGCGGCATTCGGCCTTGGCCGCCTCGCCCCCGCTTGCGGGCACGAAGGGCTGGGTGCAATTCGCCGCCAGATCGGTGGCCAGAATATTCGTGGTGGTGTGCAGGTCGTTCTGCGCATGGCGGCAGACCAGTTGCTTGTCGGCGGTAAAGGTCACGTCGCATTCCAGAATGCCTGCGCCCATGAGCGCGGCGGCGCGATAGGATTGTTCGGTGTGCTCGGGGAACAGCATCGCGGCGCCGCGGTGGCCGATCGAGAAGGTCGAGCGCACAGGCTCGACATCGGCGCAGGCAGCCAGCTTGTCTTTCAGCGGACCCGCCTCCATTGCGTCGATCAGGAACGCGGGGCGGGGGCCAAGTTCAATGCGGTCGGCAAAGGCTGGGGCGGCGGCAGCCAGCGCCAGAACGGATAGGGTCAGGTGTTTCATCGGTCAAATCCCTCGTCGTGAAACATGTCGGTTCACGATCCTTGGCTTGTGCGCGTGACAGGGCAGCGAAGATTTCGTGACGGGGGCGTAAACTCTGTGCGACAGGCGCGTTGCGGGGTCATCGCCGCAGTTCGCGCATTTTCCCCATTGTCTTTGCATCTTTGAAAGTTTTATGGTGAGAGAACGGCAAAGGGCGCGTTGCGTCCGCCGCGTGAGTTTCGCTGCTCTGCCCCCGTTGGCACAGATCCCGGAGACATAGCAGACCGATTGGCCCCTGACCGGGGCAAAGCAATGCCTTCGCCCGCTTGCCGGGTGACAGGAATGAATGGGCAGGCTTGGGAAGGTCCCGACCTGTCGGAGAAGAACCGCGATGACGCGCGCACAACTTTTGAGTGGACGAGCAGAGGGGCCAAGAGCCGATCTCTGCCGCGCTGCGTCTCATATCGCCCTGACAAGACACCCGCCAAATCGCGACCACCTTGGGACGGCTCTGCCGCCAGGGAGGGCGTGCGCGGTGCGGTGCACCAAGGAAACATGGCAAAGAAGATGCTTATCGATGCCACCCACGCGGAAGAAACCCGCGTTGTGGTGGTTGACGGAAACAAGGTCGAGGAATTCGATTTTGAATCTGAAAACAAACGTCAGCTAGCGGGCAATATCTATCTCGCAAAGGTTACGCGGGTCGAGCCCTCGCTTCAGGCTGCATTCGTGGATTACGGCGGGAACCGGCATGGCTTTCTCGCCTTTTCGGAAATCCACCCCGATTATTACCAGATCCCGGTGGCCGATCGTCAGGCGCTGA
The DNA here is from genome assembly GCF_900101475.1 of Ruegeria marina. Lineage (GTDB taxonomy): Bacteria > Pseudomonadota > Alphaproteobacteria > Rhodobacterales > Rhodobacteraceae > Ruegeria_B > Ruegeria_B marina. Next base: position 134,094 of record NZ_FMZV01000010.1, read on the forward strand.
TGGAGGAAGAGCGCGCCTATGCCGAAGCGCAGCGCGCCCGTGACGAGGATGAGGACAGGCCGAGGCGCAGCCGCAACCGGACGCGCAGCAAGGCGGCGTCGGCAAGATCCGATGACCCTGTCGAAGTCATGGAACCGGTCGAGTCCGAAATCAGCGGCATGGAAACCATCGATCTGAGCGGCGACGAAAGCGATGAGATCGATGTCGCCGAAGGTGTCTCGCCGATGGAACGTGTCGGCGAAACACCGGTGGAGGAACCGGAAGACAGCCCGACCGAGGCGGAAGACGCCGCTTTGGATGAGGCGGCCGAGGACGACGGTGACGACAATCACGATCACGGAGCGGGTTCGGCTCCGTCGGATGCCGCGTCCAAGGATGACAGCATCGAATCCATCGCCGAAGAGGACGATGTCGAGGATCTGCGTCCGCCGCGCAAGCCGCGTCCGCGCAAGTACAAGATCCAGGAAGTGATCAAGGTGCGCCAGGTGATGCTGGTGCAGGTGGTCAAGGAGGAGCGCGGCAACAAGGGCGCTGCGCTGACAACCTATCTGTCGCTGGCCGGCCGGTACTGTGTCCTTATGCCGAACACCGCCCGTGGCGGTGGCATCAGCCGCAAGATCACCAATGCCGCGGACCGCAAGAAACTGAAGGAAATCGCTGCCGAGATGGATGTGCCTTCGGGTGCGGGCCTGATCGTGCGTACCGCCGGCGCCAAGCGCACCAAGGCCGAGATCAAGCGGGATTACGAGTATCTTCAGCGCCTGTGGGAGCAGATCCGCGAATTGACGCTGAAGTCGATCGCGCCCGCCAAGATCTATGAAGAAGGCGACCTGATCAAGCGCTCGATCCGCGACCTTTACAACCGCGACATCGACGAGGTGCTGGTCGAAGGCGAAGGCGGCTACCGTATCGCCAAGGACTTCATGAAGATGATCATGCCGTCGCACGCCAAGAACGTGCAGCGGTATGAGGACCAGTTGCCGCTGTTCGCGCGCTACCAGGTCGAAAGCTACCTGAACTCGATGTTCAATCCGGTGGTTCAGCTGAAATCGGGTGGTTACATCGTGATCGGCGTGACCGAGGCGCTGGTGGCGATCGACGTGAACTCGGGCCGCGCCACCAAGGAAGGCTCGATCGAGGAAACCGCGCTCAAGACCAACCTTGAGGCCGCCGAAGAGGTGGCGCGTCAGTTGCGCCTGCGCGATCTGGCCGGCCTGATCGTCATTGACTTCATCGACATGGACGAGCGCAAGAACAATGCCGCCGTCGAAAAACGACTGAAGGACAAGCTCAAATCCGACCGTGCCCGCATCCAGGTGGGCCGGATCTCGGGTTTTGGCCTGCTCGAAATGAGCCGTCAGCGCCTGCGCCCCGGCATGATCGAGGCGACGACCCAGCCGTGCCCGTCGTGTCATGGCACCGGCCTGATCCGGTCGGACGACAACATGGCGCTCAGCATCCTGCGCCAGGTCGAGGAGGAAGGCACTCGTCGCCGTTCGCGCGAGGTTCTGGTGCGCTGTCCGGTGGGCATTGCCAACTTCCTGATGAACCAGAAACGCGAACATATCGCCCAGATCGAAGCGCGCTATGGCATGTCCGTGCGCATCGAGGGGGATCCGCATCTGGTAAGCCCGGATTTCAGCCTTGAAAAGTTCAAGACCGCCACGCGCGTGGTACCTGAAGTGCAGGCTCCCGTGGTCTCGGTCGATACCCGCCTGATGGAACAGGTGGACGCCGACGAGGCTGCGGAAGACGAGGCAGAGGTAGAGGCCGAGGCCGAGGCCGAGGATACCCGCAGCGAGACTGCCGCGAACGGGGATGGTGAAGGCAAGCCCAAGCGCAAGCGCCGCCGCCGCCGCCGGCGCAAGGGGAACGGTTCGGGTGAAAACGGCTCGACCGGTGAAACCAGCGAGGAAAATGGCACCGGCGACGCAGATGAGGATGAAGAGCCCGCCGTCTCGGAGCAGGTGACGGAAACGGAACCTGCGGAAAGCGTCGCAGAGACCGAAACACCGGCCGAAGTCGAAGCGGAACCCAAGAAGCCGACCAGAAAACGGACCAGCAGGAAAACCGGCAGTTCCAAGTCCAAGACCGCGCCGAAAGCCGAAGCGGAAGCCGAGCCTGTCGCGGCGGAAAGCGCCGGGGACGAAGCCGAAACGCCTGCAGAAGACGAGAAACCTGCAAAAACCAGCAGAAGCCGTTCTCGCTCCACGTCCAGCCGCAAGAGGACTGCTAAGGCGGCAGAGGCCGAGTCCGGTGCAGTCGAGCCCGCCGTGCAACCCGAAGAGGCGGTTGCCGAGGCCCCAACGGATGTGACCGAAGCCGCGGCCGAGGAAGTTGCGCTCTCCGAACCCGCGCAGGACGCTCCGGCACCGGAAGAAACCGTGCCCGCAGCGGCAGAAGCCGAGGCGGCGCCGCAAAGCTCCGCCGAGGAAAAGGAACCCGAACCGCAGGTGGCTGCCGACGCGGATACCCCGGAAGAAGAGGCTCAGCCGGAATTGGCTGGCGCCACCGTTGCAGCCGAGCCCGAACCCGAAACCGAGCCGAAACCCAAGCGGCGCGGCTGGTGGTCGGTCGGTCGCTGATGAACAAAGGCGGGTCTTGGACCCGCCTTTTTCATTTTCCCTTGCGTATGAGATAGATCTGGTGGTCTTCGGCCTCCTCCTGCCCGATCAGGGCATGGCCGGCCTCGGCACAGAAATGTGGCACATCGACAATGGCGGCAGGATCGTTGGCCAGTAACCTCAGAACGGTTCCCGGCGCCATGGATTTCAACCGTTTGCGGGCCTTTAGGACGGGCAGGGGGCACAAGAGGCCAAGCGCGTCCAGTGTGTCGATATCGTTTGTCATGCAGCGGAGATAGACCCCGTCCGCATAGCTGTCCAGCCGCCTTCGACGGGTGCGCAAGGCAGGGCCACGAGGATGTGACCTCATTGCCCCGTGACGACGCCTGCGCAATCGCCTATGTGCTGTGGCATGTTCGGAATTGATATCATCGACGCGGGTCTCTTGCCCGCCATGTTCGTGGCCCTTCTGGGGGGGATCGTGAGCTTTCTCAGCCCATGTGTCCTTCCGATCGTGCCGCCCTACCTGGCCTATATGAGCGGCGTCAGCCTGGGCGAGATCCAGGATCAGTCCGCTGCAAGGCGCAAGGCGACGCTCGCGGCCCTGTTCTTCGTTCTCGGCCTTTCGACCGTGTTCCTTCTGCTGGGGTTCACCGCTTCGGCCTTTGGGGCGTTCGTGCTGTCCAATCAGGGGCTGTTCGCCAAGATATCGGGCCTCGTGGTGATCGTTTTTGGCCTGCATTTTCTTGGCGTCTTCCGTATTCCGATCCTGGATCGCGAGGCCCGGATGCAAACAGGCGATACCGGTGGATCGGTGTTTGGCGCATATTTGCTGGGACTGGCATTCGCCTTTGGCTGGACGCCCTGCATCGGTCCGCAGCTGGGAGCCATCCTGTCGCTTGCGGCGTCTGAGGCTTCGGTTGCGCGCGGAACTTTGCTTCTGGGCATCTATGCTGCCGGGCTGGGCGTACCCTTCCTGCTGGCGGCGATGTTCCTGGGACGCTCGATGGTGATGATGAATCGGATCAAACCATACATGGGGACCATCGAGAAGGTGATGGGCGGGCTCCTGCTTGTTGTCGGTATCATGCTGGTGACGGGTCTGTTCACACAGTTCAGCTGGTGGCTCCTGGAAACATTCCCCGGCCTTGCCGCCCTGGGCTGAGCGGCGCGGGATCGGCCTCTCGATGCAGTCTTAATCTTGCCCCAGTGATCAGCTAAGCTCGACGGCAAAAGAGGTCGAGCAATGAGCAGTGTCACACCAGCAGGACAGGTGCGCAGCCGCCGGGTGTTCTACATACCCGGCTACGATCCCATACATCCCCGTCGCTACCGTGAGCTTTACCGCAAGGAGAGCGCCGAACAGGCGAAGATATCCAAATACCAAGTGCTTCTGAAACCCAAGAAGACCAAGGGTGCTTATGGCTGGCATGTGATCTCGGAACAGGACGGGGTGTCGGTCGAAACGGATGTCGAGGTCCTGGTCTGGTCCGATATCGTGCGCGACAGCATGTCGAATTCGATTCCGGCGACTTACCTGCAACTGGCGCGCACGGCCTGGACCTATATCGGCTCGGGCGTGCTCTGGCGGCTGATGAGGTTGCGCAAGGGGCCGGTGATCGCGGCGCTCTATCCGGTCGGGATGTTGCTGGTCCAGGCTTTGGCCGCGCTGTTGCTGATCTGGCTGGGCTGGTGGCTGGGCGGGCTGGCCGGGCAATGGCTTGGCGCCTTTGCAGGGCTGGCGGCCGGACTGGCGGCAGCGGTGGCGTTGCTGCGCTGGTTCCGGGGCAAGGATGGCAAATTCTTCGCCTACTACCTCATGCACGACTACGCCTATTCCGCCCGCTGGCGAGGGGCCAATCCGCCCGAACTGGAAGAGCGAATTGCAGCCTTTGCCGAGCGGATTGCCGAAGCCCTTTCCGGTCCTGTGGACGAAGTGCTGGTGGTGGGCCACAGTTCCGGCGCCCATGTGGGCGTGTCGGTGCTGGCCGATCTGATCCGGGCGGGCCGGGTGCCGGCGGATGGCCCGGCCCTGGGGTTTCTCACCCTGGGGCAGGTGGTGCCCATGGTTTCCTTCCTGCCCGATGCATACCGGCTGCGGTCGGACCTGCATTACCTGAGCGCGCGCACGGAGCTTGCATGGGTCGACGTTTCCGCGCCGGGCGACGGTTGTGCCTTTGCGCTGTGCGATCCGGTCACGGTCAGCGGCGTGGCCCCTGACCAGGGAAAACGCTGGCCCCTGGTCGTTTCGGCGGCCTTTACCCAGACGCTCAGCCCCGGCCGCTGGGCGGAACTGCGCTGGCGGTTCTTCCGGTTGCATTTCCAGTATCTGTGCGCTTTCGACCGGCCGGGCGACTACGACTACTTTCGTATCACCGCCGGGCCGCTGACGCTGGCGGCACGCTATCGCGACCGCCAGCCGTCGAGGTCCCGTATTGACGCGGCGGTCGGGAAATACACAGCGATGGCGCCCGCATGATCCCGCCCAAACCCGCTTCGCGCCCGGACAAGGTTTCGCTTTGGCGCTATCTGAAATTGTTTCGGCAAGATTTGTTGTCGGCTCAACCCGGGCGGCTCTACCGCGCCTGGATGGCTGAGTTCCGCACGCCGTTTTTCCGTTCGTTTCTGGTGAATCAGCCCGACCTGGTGGACACGGTGCTGAAGGGCCGGCCGGATGACTTCCCGAAATCGGGCCGCATCAGCGAAGGGTTGCGGCCCTTGCTGGGCGACTCGGTCTTTCTGACCAACGGGGCGACCTGGAAACGCCAGCGCCGTATCATCGACCCCGCCTTCGAAGGGGGACGGCTGCGCGACACATTCCCGGCCATGCGGGAAGCGGGCGAGGCAGCGGTGACTCGACTGCTTGCGCGTGCAGGGCAGGAGACCGAGATCGAGGAGGTCACCAGCCACGCCGCTGCGGACGTGATCTTTCGCACCCTGTTCTCGATCCCGATCGAGCACGAGGTTGCAGCCGAGGTCTTCTCCCGCTTTCGTGCCTATCAGAGGGCGCAGCCACTGTTGAACCTGGCGGCTTTCGTGCCGCTGCCGCGCTGGGTGCCGCGGTTCCATTCGCGCCAGACGCGGGCGAACGCCGCGATCATCCGCAGCCTGATCCGGCAGTTGACCGACGCGCGCATGTCCGAAATCCGCAACGGCACGGCGCCCGACGATCTGGCCACCAAGATCATGACGACGACCGACCCCCAGACCGGCGATCGGTTCGACACAGCCGAGATGGTCGATCAGGTGGCGATCTTTTTCCTTGCCGGTCACGAAACCAGCGCTTCGGCCCTCGCCTGGACCTTGTACCTGATGGCGCTTTACCCTGACTGGCAGGAAAGGTTGGCCGAAGAGGCGCGCGAACTGGACAGTGATCCGGGGTTTGGCGTGATGTCGAAGCTGCGCCTCAGCCGCGATGTGTTTCGCGAGGCGCTGCGCCTCTATCCTCCGGTCCCGATGATGGTGCGCGAGGCGACATGCCCTGAACAGTTCCGGGATCGCAGGGTCCCCAAGGGGGCTCAGATCGTGCTCAGCCCCTGGCACCTGCACCGGCATGAACGCCTGTGGGAGCGTCCCGACGCGTTCGACCCGGTCCGCTGGCAGACCGAGAACGGCAAGGCCTGCCAGCGCAATGCCTATATTCCGTTTTCTGCCGGACCGCGCGTCTGCACCGGGGCCGGGTTCGCCATGGTCGAGGGGCCACTCATCCTGTCGATGCTGCTGCGCCGCTTCCGGTTCGAACGGATCGCCGACCGCGACCCGGTTCCGGTGGCGCATTTGACGGTGCGGGCGGCGGATGGCATCTGGCTGCGCGTCCTTCAGCGCTAACATCCTACCATCCTGCCGCACCATGTTATATGCGATGCCAAGCGGAATCACATTGTATGGGAAAGACATATGTCCAAGGCACAAATGCGCGAAAAGATGGCAAAAGGCGCGGGCTTTATCGCGGCCCTGGATCAGAGCGGCGGTTCGACCCCCAAGGCGCTTGCGCTATACGGTGTCGACGCGGCGCAATACGGGTCCGAGGAAGAGATGTTCGACGAGATCCAGCGCATGCGCGCACGGATCATCCTGGCCGATGACTTCACCAGCAAGAAGGTGATCGGCGCGATCCTGTTCGAACGCACCCTGGGCGAGAGCATCGAAGGCCGAAAGGTCGCCGACTACCTGTGGAACGTCAAGGGCGTGGTGCCCTTCCTGAAGATCGACAAGGGGCTTGAGGATCAGGCCAACGGCGTACAGCTGATGAAGCCGATTCCGGGTCTGGCGGCGACGCTGGCAAAGGCGGAAGGCGTGTTCGGCACCAAGGAACGCTCGGTCATTCACGAGGCCAATGCCGAAGGCATCGCCGCCGTGGTGGCGCAGCAGTTCGATGTGGCGCGCGAAGTGATCGCCGCCGGCATGGTGCCCATCGTGGAGCCCGAGGTGAACATTCATTCCGCGACCAAGGCCGAGGCCGAAGAGATGCTGAAGGCCGAGATCCTGAAGCACCTCGACACGCTGGGCGAGGGCCAGGACGTGATGCTGAAGCTGACCATTCCCAGCGTGGCGAACCTCTATGACGAACTGGCCGATCATCCGCGCGTGGTGCGGGTAGTGGCCCTGTCGGGCGGGTACTCGACGGACGAGGCCTGCGACTTGCTGAGCCGGAACGGAAAGATGATCGCCTCCTTCTCGCGCGCCCTGACCGAGGGCCTGTCGAAACAGCAGTCGGACTCGGAGTTCAACGCGGCGCTTGGCGGAAACATCGACAAGATTTACCGCGCGTCGCTTTGATCTTGTACGAAATCGAAGACCGGGCCGCGGTGCCGCGGCCCGTTTTTATTCTGGGCGGGTGAAACCGGCCCGCATCCTGGCGGCCTTGTCGCGCATCACACAACCGCGCGCATGGTCGTTGACCAGCCCCATCGCCTGCATGAACGCGAAAACGGTGGTCGGGCCCACGAACTTCCAGCCGCGTTTTTTCAGATCCTTCGACATGGCTGTCGAGGCGGGGATGATGCTGGCGCTCTGCGGCTCCGGCAAGTCCGCCGGATCGGGCTCGAAAGCCCAGACATAGGCCGCAAGGGAACCGTGTTCGGCCAGCAGGTCGCCCATGCGGCGGGCATTGTTGATCACCGCCTCGATCTTGCCGCGGTGCCGGATGATCCCGGCATCGCCCAGCAGTCGGTTCACTTCGGTGTCGCCATAGTCGGCGATCCGGGTCCAGTCGAACCCGTCGAACGCTGCGCGAAAGTTCTCGCGCTTGGCCAGGATCGTGCGCCAGCTGAGACCGGATTGGAACGTTTCGAGGCAGAGCTTCTCGAACAGGCGCCTGTCGTCGCCCACAGGGTAACCCCATTCATTGTCGTGATAGTCGAAGAATTCCGGCGCGGCCTGACACCAGCCGCAGCGCGGTTGCCCGTCGGGGCCGGGGATTGTTGTGGTCATGATCCCTCCTCCTGCGCCTTGCCCGGAATGGCCTGCGTCATTGGCCTTGCCGATACCAGTTCAGAACATAGACCCTAATCGCCGATGCCAGTCCGGTTTCCGGGTCGCGCTGCGCGTCGATATCGGCGGCCAGGACATTGATCGGCAGGCCTCGCGCCTGCGCGATCTCGCGAAATGCACGCCAGAACTCATCCTCCAGCGACACCGAGGTGCGATGCCCCCTGAGCGTCAGCGAGCGTTTGACGGGCGGTCGGCTCATTCCTCGACCTCGTGGCCTTCAAGGTCCCGGCGCGCCTTGTCCGCGCGGGCGCGGTCGAGCTGCTTTTCGGCCTTGCTACGGCCGAATTTCACCACGTTCTGCTCGGCGCGCGCCTTTTTCTCGGCGCGGGCCTTCTGTTTGCGGAACTGGTTGAGGTTGACCGGCTTGCCCATCAGTCGCGCGGCCCGATCATCTGTTCCGGCCGTACCACCCGGTCGAATGTCTCTTCGTCCACAAACCCCAGCCGCACCGCTTCTTCCCTCAGCGTGGTGCCGTTCTTGTGCGCGGTCTTGGCGACGGTGGTTGCATTGTCGTAACCGATGATCGGAGCAAGCGCGGTGACCAGCATCAGGCTTTCCCGCATCAACTGGTCGATCCGCGTCTTGTTGGCGCGAATGCCCAGAAGCATACGTTCGGAGAAACTGGCAGCCGCATCCCCAAGCAGTTGCATGGACTGCAACAGGTTGTAGGCCATCATCGGGTTGTAGACGTTGAGTTCAAAATGCCCCTGAGAACCGGCGAACTTGATCGCCGCGTCGTTTCCCATCACGTGGGCCGCGACCTGAGTCAGCGCCTCGGCCTGGGTCGGGTTGACCTTGCCCGGCATGATGGAACTACCCGGCTCGTTTTCCGGCAGGATCAACTCGCCAAGGCCCGAACGGGGGCCGGAGCCAAGAAACCGGATGTCGTTGGAGATCTTGTAGCAACTGCCCGCTACTGTCGCCAGAGCACCCGACATGAAGACCATCGCGTCATGGGCAGCCAGCGCTTCGAACTTGTTGGGCGCTGTGACCAGTGGCATGCCGGTAATTGCGGCCATGTTGGCCGCCACCGTTTCCGCCCATCCCGCATGGGTATTCAGGCCGGTGCCCACCGCCGTGCCGCCCTGAGCCAGTTCGCAAAGACCGGGCAGGGCGGTCTCGACCCGCGTGATCCCCATCCGGACCTGGTGGGCGTATCCGGAAAACTCCTGTCCCAGGGTCAGCGGGGTGGCGTCCTGAGTATGGGTGCGGCCGATCTTGACGATGTCGCGGAATTCCCCGGCCTTCTGTTCCAGGCCGGCCAGCAGGGCGTGCAGCCCCGGCAGCAGCACGTCCCGCGCAGTCAAGACCGCGGCGATATGCATGGCGGTGGGAAAGGTGTCGTTCGAGGACTGCCCCATGTTCACGTGATCGTTCGGGTGTACCGGAGTCTTGGAGCCGATATCGCCGCCCAGAATCTCGATCGCGCGATTCGAGATGACTTCGTTGGCATTCATGTTCGACTGCGTTCCCGATCCGGTTTGCCAGACGACCAAGGGAAAATGGGCGTCGAGCTTGCCATCGATCACCTCGTCCGCAGCGGCGATGATCGCTGATGCCAGATCGGGAGCAAGCCGACCGCTGGCGGCGTTTGCCTGTGCGCAGGCCTTCTTGACCACGCCCAGTGCCCGCACAATGGCAACAGGCTGCTTTTCCCAGCCGATCGGAAAGTTCAGAAGCGACCTTTGTGTCTGAGCGCCCCAATACCTGTCCAGGGGCACGTCGATCGGGCCAAAACTGTCGGTTTCAGTACGCGTCCTTGTCATACGGGGCCTCCGTCCGCCTGTCGGGATCCAGAGTTGCCCGCCAGACCGGGGTGTGCAAGGGGAGATGGGCGTTTCAATGGTTCGGATCACGCTATTTTTCCAAGTGGGGTACTCCTGCGTTGTTAGAAGCGCGGAGCGCGCTAATATATGTTCAGTCAGCCACAGGAGGCCGAAATGCGTGCCGCGACCGTTTGCCTATCGTTTCGTAACATCTGGATGCTGGCCATTGCCCTGCTGGCGGCCATTGCGCTGGCATTGCCTGTTTGGGCTGCTGACATCTCGGAATTCGTGGGCGATTACGAAGGAAACGCCGACCTGGTCCGGGCCGATGGCACAGTCGAGCCCCGCGACATGAGTGTCTCGATCGCGGAAACCAGGGATGGGTTCAATGTCAGCTGGTCGACCACGATCCAGAAACCCGATGGCCGGATCAAGGAGAGCGACTATTCGGTGGATTTCCTGCCCAGTCCCCGGGAGGGAATCTATGCCGCTGCCATGACCAGGAACGTGTTCGGACATGCAGTCCAACTTGATCCGATGAAAGGCGAACCCTATGTCTGGGGCCGTATCGAAGGGGATACCATGACCGTCTATTCGTTGTTCGTCGCCGATGATGGCGGTTACGAATTGCAGCAGTTCGACCGGACTCTGGCCGAAGGCGGCCTGATGCTCAAGTTCTCGCGCCTCAAGGACGGCGTCGAGCAGAGGTCGGTCGAAACTTTCCTGGCACGGCAGTAACGGGCCGGCCGCGCACCTGGCGCAGGCCGGTCGGATCAGTGTTTGCGGAAACTGTCGAGTGACACGACCTCGGCTTCTGTCTTCTCGTCGCCGGTTTCGTTTTCGTCCTCGTCGTCCTCCTCCTCCTCGTCGATATCCGCGCTTTCGAAGCGCAGGCCAAACTCGACCGAAGGATCGACGAAGGTTTTGACGGCGTCGAACGGGATATAGAGCGGTTCCGGCGAATCCCCGAAGTTGAGCGTGATCGAGAATCCTTCGTCATCCACCCGCAGGTTTTCATACCAGTGCTGGACAACTATGGTCATCTCGCCCGGGTAACGGTCGGAAAGCCAGTCGGCCAGCTCGACATCGGGGTGCCTGGTATCGAAGGTGATGAAGAAATGATGGGCTCCGGGCAGCCCGTTGTGCTCCACATCGGTCAGGACGGTTTTGATCAGCCCGCGCATGGCCGTGTGCATCAAGTTGCCATAGTCGATGTCTCGCGACATATCATTTCCCCATTCGAATTCGACGATCAGCATAAAAGATTCGGTCGGAAACAAAAGAGACTGTAGCAGTCTATTTCCGATCACAGTGCATGACAGGCCAATCCCGCCAAGGATGACAGCAGCAGCGTCTCACCCATACCCCTGCGCAACAGCAGCAACCATACCGCCGCGACCCCCGAAAGCACCGCGGCGACCGGCTCGAAGTCGCTCCAGATCGGGAGGGGAAAGGACATCGGACCGATGCGCGCAATCTCTGTCTGCGCAAAGAAAACATGAAGTGCAAACCAGGTCGACAGGTTGAGGATGACACCAACGACGGCCGCCGTTATCGCCGCCAAAGCCGCCGCAGGACGGGGGCGACCGGCAATCCGGTCCAGATAGGGAGCAGCGGTGAATATCCATAGAAAACAGGGAACAAAGGTTGCCCACAGCGCGACCAGACCCGCCGCAAGCGCCATTGCCGGCCCCTCGGCCAGATACCCTGCCAGCATCGCCACGAACTGGGTGACGAGAATTAGCGGGCCCGGTGTCGTCTCGGCAAGCCCCAGGGCGTCGATCATCTGCCCGGTGCTGATCCAGTGGTGCTGATCGACGACCGTCTGTGTCATGTACGCCAAGACCGCGTAGGCGCCGCCAAAAGTGACCACCGCGAGTTTGGCGAAGAACCAGCCGAGATCGGCGAGCAGCGCGGGTCCCTGGAGGGAGAGCCAGAGAAGCGGACACAGCCAAAGCGCGGACCAGAACAGCACGGGACCGATCCGGAAGCGGCCGCCATCCGGCCCGGACGCGGCCGGGGCCTTGGAACTGGTCGAGACGAAACCCCAAAGCCCGGCCGCCGCGACGATCAAGGGAAATGGTATCGAAAAGAGGAAAATCGACACGAAGGCAAGGCCCGCGATGATCCAGGCCGAACCACTGGTCAAAGCCCGTACCCCGAGTTTGTGCAGGGCTTGCACCACGATCACTATGACGGCGGCCTTGATACCCAGAAACGCGGATTGAACAAGTGGCAAATCTCCGAACGATACGTAGAGAGCCACGAGCGCCGCGATGACCAGGGCTCCGGGCAAGACGAAAAGCCCACCCGAGATCAGGCCGCCCGGAATTCCCCTCAATCGCCAACCGGCATAGGTGGCAAGCTGCATTGCCTCTGGCCCAGGCAGCAACATGCACAAGGAAAGGGCGCGCAAGAACGTTTTTTCATCCAGCCACCGGCGTTGTTCGACCAATTCGTGAAGCATGAGCGAGATCTGTGCGGCCGGCCCGCCAAAGGAGAGCAGACCGATCCGTCCGAAGACCTGCACAAGGTTCCGCCAGGAGGGTGTCATGCTATGCGATCCGCAGGCCAGTCGTGGGTTTCGCCATGCCCGTCTCGGGCCCATCGGTAGAGCGCGTCATAAAGGATCATGCCCGCGTCCAACTGGTCGTGATCGTCCCGGTATTGTCTTGACAACCCGACCGAAATCGCCAGTAGCCCGGCCGCCTGCGGGGCGATCTGGTGCCGGTCGGTGTCGGCGCCGCGAACCACGAGTGACAACCGGTCCAGCGCCTCGGTGCGCAGGCCGAATTCATCGAGCATTGTGTCAAAGGTGCATTTCTCGCCGCGATGCGACCAGAATACGCCTTCGACGTCAAAAGGCGTCGCGCCATAGCGGTTGGCCACACCCAGCACCTGATCGGGAGAGACAAACAGAAACCTCGCGCCGGGATCCACAAATCGGCGGATCAGCCATGGGCAGGCAATGCGGTCGATCTTTGGGCGGTGGCGAGTGACCCATAGGGTGGCACCTTCGACCGGCTCGGGGAGAGCACCCGCGGGAACGCGAGGGGTGTCCGTGTAATCACGCCAGCCGAAATTGCCGCCTTGCAAGTATTCGGCGAAGTGCCCGTCGTTTCTTAGCCGGGCGACAAGCCCCTGGCTGAGCTTGATGCCCTGCTGGCAAATGACGATACAGCGCCGTCCGGCGAGTAGAGAAACCAGGCCGGCATAATCGGTGTAAGGGTGGCGAAATGCACCGGGGATCAGGAACGGGTCGTCTGCGAAATCCGGGTCGATGGATATATCGACCAGAACCGGGCAATCCGGTGTGCCAATCAGACGCAGCAGTTTCGGTACGGTAATTTCATTTGGCGCAGCCATGGCATGCTCCTCTCGTCAAAGGATACATGCGAAACTTGGGCCGGAGCCTCACGGGGCGTTCGCAGGCGACCCCATGGCTTTAGCGTTATGCAACGGGGCAGGCCCTGTCAACGCTCTCCCGTCAGGCTCCGGGATATCACTTCCAGTCCAGCCGCTGACCTGTCATGCAGATAGGCAGCGTGTCGGCGGGCAACTGGCCCAGTTGCTCGAACAGCGAGATCAGGTCGAACTGGTTGTAAGCTTCGACAATCTTGCCGTCCTTGCACCGGACCATGACCTGGCCCGTGACTTCGATCGGTGCTCCGTTGTCGGCCCTTGATGTGTGGACATGCAGGATCGCACTGGCCCAATCGCCGTTCTCGATGATTTTTGGAATATCCACGCGTATCTCGCCCAGGTGATATTTGAAGGCTGATACGAACTCCCTGAAGTCATCCGCGCCGACCTGCATCTCGGGGATCAGCCCGTCGGCCATCGTGTCGGCCGCGAAAAATTCATCAATCGCATCGACATTCCCCTGTTCCCATACCTGGGCATACCATTGCTTCAACAATTCGGACTTTTTCATGACGGCCTCCATCGCTGTGCCAACAGCATCGGATGCAATGGTGAATGAATGCTGAACGAATCCGGCCTGGTTCAGACAAATCCAATCTTGTTGTCGGAAATGCAGGTTTCTGTTGCCAGGTACCTGCGAACCCCGCCTTACGCTGCTAGGCGCAAGGGCTTAGATTTCGGTATTTCGGACTGCTTACGCAGCCAGAGCAACCGGAGCACGATTGTCGTTGGCAATTATGCTTTACGGACCGATAACGGTGGCACCCCGCCGAGACAAAGCAAACTCCTTTAGACGTCCGTCGATCCTGTTTCGGCCCCGTTTTCCCCCAACGAGGGTATCTGGTGGAGCCGCCGGGTACCGCCCCCGGGTCCGATCCGCTTATTACGAGCGCGTTTATGTCCATAGTCCCCGAAGGAACACATCGAATATAGTCGCTCGGTGTGCAAGTGCAACGGGGTCCGGGCGTGCCGGAGCGGAAATTGCATTCCGGCGCGTCACCCAATAGGCGCGAAGCGGGATCAGCGGTGCGCGGAGTTGCGCGCCGCTGCTCGGGCCGCCATCACGCTGTCCTTGAGGGTCATCGTGTAGGTGGTAAGCTCGACCAGCGCCGCATCCGCGCTGGCCGCGTCGCGGGCTTCGATGGCATCCGCGATGCGGGTATGCAGTCCGACGATGACCTCGCGGGAGCGGGCGGTAAAGGTGATCATGTTCATCAACGGCTGCATTGCTTCCACCGCTCCGGCCAGCTGGTAGGACAAGACCGGGTTGCCCGCGCCGTCCACAAGGGCCCGGTGAAAGGCGACGTCCGAAGCACAGAAGGTTTCGTCGCTCAGCCCCGGCTGGCCTTGCCTTACGATCTCGGCCCGCATCGTTGCCAGGTGATCCGGAGTGCGCCGCTGCGCCGATAGCGGTGCGCAGGCGCGTTCCAGCGCATAGCGCGCCTCGCAGGCGGTGTCGAAGCTGACCGCATTCATCGACAGGAGCAATGTCGACGTGGTGATCTGCTGGGAATAGGCATCCTTGAAACTGATCTTGTTCACGAAGGCACCGCCGAACGCGCCGCGTTGGGTACGGATCAGCGACTGCGCGGCGAGACGCTTCAGGGCCTCTCGCACCGTTGGACGCGACACCTGAAACTGGTCGGCCAGTTCGGCCTCGGAGGGCAGGCGTTCGTCCACGATCAGGCGGCCTTCGACGATCGCATTCTTGATGGCCTGGGCAATCTGGGCCGACAGGTCGGCGGAACTGTTGGGGTCGATCTTCATGTCACGATCCTGTTGTCCTGGTCCCGCCGTGCATTTGGCCGGAATATTTTATTTGTCTGACATTTAAAAGTCTGACATTTAAGTGTCAACGCATGAGTCGAACAGGCTGTTAGCCGGAGAGCGGAATGAAAGCCATCGTTGCCGAACGGATCAGGTCGATGACGGGAGGACATTGGATCCTCCTTTTCGGTCTTGTCCTGTTGGCCTGGGCGCTCCTCTTCCTGATGGCCGTTCCCGCCGAGATGCGTGCGGCGGATGCCATTTACGGAGCGGATTTCTGGCGTGATCTCTGCACTTTGACGCCCGATATGGCCGGGTTTGGCCGAATGATCCTGATGTGGGCGCTGATGTCGGCCGCAATGATGGCGCCGACGGCATTGCCGGCGCTGGCGACCTACGAGGATCTGTCCCATACCGCGCCCGGCACCCGGTTTGGTGTGCTGCTCTGTGGCTACCTTCTGGTCTGGCTTGGCTTCTCGGTGTTGGCAGCCGGGGTGCAGTTCGGCCTCTTCCACGCCGGATTGCTGGGCAGTTTCGGAGACAGCCGGTCCGCGCTGTTGTCGGCGGGCCTGCTGATCGGCGCGGGCGCCTATCAGTTCTCGGCCATCAAGGCAGCTTGCCTCAGCAAATGCCGCCGACCATTGACCTTTTTCATGCAGCACTGGGACGAGGGGCCATTGCGCAACGGCATTCGCCTGGGCCTTGTCTGCCTTGGCTGTTGCTGGGCGCTGATGCTCCTGGCCTTTGTCGGCGGGGTCATGAACCTTGCTTTCATGGGGCTGGCGACGGTCATCATGGTGCTTGAAAAACTGCCCGAGATCGGCCGCTACGTGACCCGCCCCCTGGGCTTTGGCCTGTTTGCCTGGGCCGTCGGCATCGTTTTCACCGCATTCTAGAAAAGGGAGAAGAAACATGGCTTTGGACGCGGTTGGCACCGTACCCTGGACGATCAGGGGAGAGCTCATCCTGAACTGCAACTGCACGGTTTTCTGCCCCTGTGTGGTCAGTCTCGGCAAACACCCCCCGACCGAGGGGCATTGTCAGGCCTGGGCCGGGGTACGTATCGACGAGGGACAATACGGCGATACCGACCTGTCGGGACTTAACGTGGGCCTGTTCCTGGAGATTCCCGGCAACATGGGCCGTGGCAACTGGAAGGCTGCGGCCTTCATCGACGAACGCGCCTCGGGCGACGCCTATGAGGCGCTGGAAGCCATCTTTTCAGGGGCGGCGCGCGGCACGACGGGTCTGTTCTCGATGCTGGTCGGCGAGTTTCTGGGCGCCGAGCGCGCGCCTGTCGTCTTCGAGACCGAGGGCAAGGAACGCCGCCTGATGGTGGGCAAGAAGATCCAGGGCGCCGTGGTGCCGGTAGAGGGCAAGGATGGCAAGGACATCGTCGTGACCAACACCGAATACTGGATGGGTCCCGACATTACCGTCGCCACAGCCACCAAGGGACGGGTGCGCGCCTTTGGCCGGGTCTGGGATTTCGAGGGCCGGTCTGCCGAAATCTGCCAGATCGACTGGCACGGCCCGCGCTGAGATCAATGCTCCCTCCGGTCGGCGGCCTGGCCGCGGAGGCGTTGTCCAGACGTCCGGGTGACGGATGTATGGATCGCGCGCTTCATTGTTGGCTGCCGATCGGGTCAATCGAAAGACAGTTTGGTTATCAAGCCGGAGGACGCCTTTCATGGCGATGATTTCTCCCTCGCGTCGGGTCAGGCGCACCCCCTTCTCTGACGGCGTAGAGGCCGCCGGGGTCAAGGGCTATACGGTCTACAACAGAATGCTGCTGCCGACGGTGTTCGAAAGCGTCGAAGCGGATTATCACCACCTGAAACGGGCGGTGCAGGTATGGGACGTGGCCTGTGAACGGCAGGTCGAACTGCGCGGGCCGGATGCTGGACGGCTGATGCAGATGCTCACTCCGCGCGACCTGCGGGGCATGTTGCCGGGGCAGTGTTACTACGTGCCGATCGTCGATGAAACCGGCGGCATGTTGAACGATCCGGTCGCCGTAAAGCTGGCCGAGGATCGCTGGTGGATTTCCATCGCCGACAGCGACCTGCTTCTTTGGGTCAAGGGGATTGCCAATGGCTATCGGCTTGATGTCCTGGTTGACGAACCGGATGTCTCGCCCCTGGCGGTGCAGGGGCCGAAATCGGACGAACTGATGGCGCGGGTGTTCGGCGACCGGGTGCGTGATGTGCGCTTCTTCCGGTTCGGCATGTTCACCTTCGAGGGGCGCGACATGGCCATAGCGCGTTCGGGTTATTCCAAGCAGGGGGGCTTCGAGATTTACGTCGACGGCGGCGATATCGGCATGCCGCTCTGGAACGCGCTGATGGCCGCAGGCGAGGATCTGGACGTCCGCGCCGGCTGTCCCAACCTGATCGAGCGGATCGAGAGCGGACTGTTATCCTATGGCAATGACATGACCGAGGACAACACGCCGCATGAATGCGGGCTGGGGAAATTCTGCAACACCCATACCGCGATTGGATGTATCGGGCGCGATGCCTTGTTGCGGGTCGCCAAGGAAGGCCCGGTTCAGCAGATCCGCGCGATCGACATTGCCGGCGACGCCGTTCCGCCGTGTGATCGGATCTGGCCGTGTTATGCTGATGGCAAGCGCGTGGGGCAGGTGACTTCTGCCGCCTGGTCTCCGGATTTCGAAACGAATGTAGCGATAGGTATGGTTCGGCTGAGCCATTGGGCCGAGGGCACCCGGCTGGAAGTGGAGACACCGAACGGCATGCGTCCGGCGATGGTGCGCGAAAGGTTCTGGAACTGACCGGGCAGGGGGCGCTGCCCTCGTCGTGCTTTGCGCGATTCCCCCGGAGTATTTATGAAAAGATGAAATCACGGGCTCTGGCTGGGCCTTGAAAGGAGAATGAGATGTTCAATGCACTCGTGGTTGAAAAGGACGAAGAGAGCGGCAAGACGCAGGCCGGGGTCAAGCAGATTGGTCTGGATGATCTGCCGCAGGCCGAGGTTACGGTCGCGGTCGAATATTCGACGGTCAACTACAAGGACGGGTTGTGCATCGGGCCCGGTGGCGGTTTGGTGCGCAAGTATCCGCACGTTCCCGGCATCGACTTTGCCGGGACGGTCGAAACTTCTTCGGACCCGCGCTACAAGGCCGGGGACAAGGTTGTCCTGACCGGCTGGCGCGTGGGCGAGGCCCATTGGGGCGGCTATTCCCAGAAGGCTCGGGTGAGGGCGGACTGGCTGGTGCCGCTGCCCGAGGGGCTTGACACGCGCCAGGCGATGGCTGTCGGAACGGCCGGGTTCACGGCCATGCTTGCAGTCATGGCGCTGGAAGATCACGGCATGAAACCCGGTCACGGGCCGGTACTGGTCACCGGTGCGGCGGGCGGCGTCGGTTCGGTCGCCACCGCGATCCTGGCGAAGCTTGGTCACGAGGTTGCCGGGGTGACCGGGCGTCCGGAAACCGGGGACTACCTCAGGTCATTGGGCGCCACGACCATCGTGCCGCGGGAAGAGTTGAGCGAAACGGTCAAGCGTCCGCTCGAGTCCGAAACCTGGGCGGGTTGCGTGGATGCCGTGGGCGGCGCCATGTTGGCGCGGGTTCTGGGGCAGATGAAATACGGGGCCTCCGTCGCGGCGGTCGGTCTGGCGGGCGGTGCAGGTCTGCCGGCAACCGTGGTTCCGTTCCTGCTGCGGGGGGTCAACCTTTTGGGGATCGACAGCGTCATGCAACCCTATGACAACAGGGTTCGGGCCTGGCAGCGGATCGCCTCGGATCTGCCGATGGACAAGCTTGAGGCGATGATCCAGCCGGCAACGCTGTCGGACCTCCCGAAACTGGGTGCCGAGATCCTGAAAGGGCAGGTCAAGGGCCGTGTCGTCGTCGACGTCAACGCCTGAGCGCGGTGAAACCGATTTGGCCCCCGGCGTGCAGCCGGGGGCCTGTTCGTTCCAGGCGGATACCATTTTAAAGCCACCCGGCTGATCGCCATCGCGGAATCGAAGTGGCCGGTGACGGACCGCCTCTTTAGCCCAGGTTGCGCGGTTCATGGCTTCCTTGCGCGCCGCTGGCCCGACCAGTTGCAGCGGCGCCCGCGACCATCATCTGCCGGGGCGCGGAGATGGAGAAGCGGCGCGCAATGTCATGCTTGCGTCCATGTCCGCTACCGGCAACTCTGCCCAGGCCGGAACATCTTCGGCCCGATCGCTCGGCGTTCTGCCTCGCCGCAGCTGCCGACATGATCCGTCGTCGGCACATGGCCTTGACCCGGGGCAAGACTGCGGGCATCCATTTGCCTGAAAGAACGGGGGTCAAGATGGCGCTGGATATCGACTTTGTCCGCAAACAGTTTCCTGCCTTTTCCGAGGCATCCCTGCATGGCCAGGCGTTTTTCGAGAACGCGGGCGGATCCTATACCTGCCAGCCGGTGATCGACCGGCTGACCCGCTTCTATACCCAGCGAAAGGTGCAGCCCTACGCCCCTTACGAGGCGAGCCGCCTGGCAGGCGCGGAGATGGACGAGGCCCGGTCGCGGATGGCGGCGATCCTCGGGGTCGAAAGCGATGAGTTGAATTTCGGCCCCTCGACCAGCCAGAATACCTATGTTCTGGCTCAGGCGTTTCGCAAATGGATGCGGCCCGGCGAGGCGATCGTGGTTACCAACCAGGATCACGAGGCCAACACCGGCCCCTGGCGGCGTCTGGCCGAGGACGGGATCGAGATAAGGGAATGGCGGATCGATCCGGAGACCGGGCATCTGACCCCTGAGGATCTGGAAAACCTGCTTGATGAAAAGGTGCGTCTGGTCTGTTTTCCGCACTCTTCTAATGTGGTGGGCGAAATCAATCCGGTTACCGAGATTACCGCGATCGCACATGCCGCGGGCGCTTTCGTCTGCGTGGATGGCGTGTCTTATGCACCGCACGGATTTCCCAATGTCGGCGAGCTTGGACCCGACATCTATCTGTTTTCGTCCTACAAGACCTATGGGCCGCACCAGGGGATCATGGTGATCCGGCGCGCGCTGGGGCAGATGCTTCCGAACCAGGGGCACTACTTCAACGGCGACGTGCTTTACAAGCGGTTCACGCCCGCAGGCCCTGATCATGCGCAGATCGCGGCCAGCGCGGGCATGGCCGATTATGTCGAACTGCTGGCGCAGCATCACGGCTGCACGGAAACTGACCCCGCCGCACGCGCGGGTTTTGTGCATGATCTGATGCGCGCACACGAAGTGGACCTGCTGCAGCCGCTGCTGGACGCGGTCAAGGACCGCAATTCGGTCCGGCTGCTGGGGCCGGCGGTGGCGGAAACGCGGGCGCCGACCGTTGCCTTGGCCCTGACCCGCCCGGCCGAGCCGGTGGCTGCGGAACTGGCGAAATTCGGGGTGATGGCCGGAGGCGGCGATTTCTACGCCGTGCGCGCGCTGCAAGGGATGGGCGTCGATCCGCAAAAGGGCGTCCTGCGCGTCAGCTTCACCCATTACACGGCAAGATCCGAGATAGACCAGCTTTTGCAGGCGCTTGACCGGGTTTTGTGATCCGGTTTCGCAACTGCTCCGTAGTGCCGGAAAACGGAGCAGCACATGACGCAGGCCAAATCACCGATCATTTTCTGGTTCAGACGGGATTTGCGTCTGGCCGATCATCCGGGTTTCAGCGCAGCCTGTGCCACCGGGCGTCCGGTCATTCCGGTCTTTGTCCATGACGGGCGAGTCGAAGCATTGGGTGCCGCGCCCCGGTTTCGTCTCGGGCTGGGGTTGGCCGCTTTTGCCGACAGTCTGAACGCCGCCGGAAGCCGTTTGATCCTCAGACGCGGCGATCCGCTGGCCGAGTTGCGGGCGCTGCTGGCGGAAACAGGCGCCGGCGCGGTCTGGTGGTCGCGCCTCTACGATCCCGCTTCGATCGCACAGGACCAAAAGGTCAAGGCCGCGCTCAGAAATGCAGGTTGCGATGCCCGGTCCTTTGCCGGCCACCTGCTGTTCGAGCCATGGACCGTCGAAACGGGAACCGGCGGGTTCTACAAGGTCTATTCCCCCTTCTGGCGGGCAGTGCGCGGTATCGACGTCGCGCCACCCGTACCTGTGCCGACTCGGCTGCCTGTCCCTTCGGTCTGGCCAGGCTCAGACCGCCTGGAAAGCTGGCACATGGACGCCGCCATGGGGCGCGGTGGTGCGGTCGTCGCCCGATACCAGTCGCCGGGCGAAGAGATGGCGCTGCGAAAACTAGATGTTTTCGTGGACAAGCGGATCGACCTGTACAAACAGGACCGTGACAATCTGGACGCCGAGGCCACCTCCGGCCTGTCTGATCACCTCAGTCTGGGCGAGATCGGCCCGCGCACCTTGTGGCACCGTGGACAGGAGGCGATACGTTCCGGGGCCGCAGGGGCTGAACATTTCCTCAAGGAACTGGTCTGGCGCGAATTCGCCTATCACCTGATGTATCACAGTCCGCACATTCTGGACCGGAACTGGCGTGCCGGATGGGAAACGTTTCCATGGTCCGAGGACAGGGACAATCCCGGTTTCGTCGCCTGGTGCCGCGGGCGTACCGGAGAGCCGCTGGTCGATGCCGCGATGCGGGAAATGTACGTCACAGGCCGGATGCACAACCGGGCTCGCATGGTTGCGGCAAGTTTCCTGACCAAGCATTTGATGGTACACTGGAAGCTGGGAATGGACTGGTTCGCCGACTGCCTGACCGACTGGGACCCGGCATCCAATGCGATGGGCTGGCAATGGGTCGCCGGATGTGGTCCCGATGCGGCGCCATTCTTTCGGGTGTTCAACCCTGAAACCCAGGCCGCCAAGTTCGACGCCGGAGGCGCGTACCGCAAACGCTGGATCGCCGAAGCGCAGAAACAGCCGCCACAAACTGCGCTGGACTTCTTCTCGGCTATCCCCCGCGCCTGGATGCTGGACAGGGACGCATCGCCTGCTCAGCCGGTCGTTTCGCTTGAGGCGGGCAGAAAACGTGCTCTGGCGGCTTATTCAGACCAGTTTTCAACGCCAAGTAACGGAAAACTTGCGTGAAAAAGCGTCTGGGCCTAGCCTTGTTCCAAACCGCAATCGGGGAGAGGCGGATGATATTCACATCGACGGATGGTCAGGAGAACCTGCCGCGATATTTCTCGCAAGTTATGAAGATGTTGAGCCGGATGGAGGCCGGGAGACTGGACATCGCCCTGCCTGATGGGCGGGTCTTCCGGTCCGAGGGCAAGCGTCCCGGACCCGTGGCACATGTCGATATCCATGATCCCGAAGTTTTTGCGCGCCTGATCCGTGAAGGGGAACTTGGATTTTCCGACGCCTATATCGAGGGCGAATGGAGCACGCCGGACCTGCGCGCCTTCATGGACCTCGTACATCAGGGGGATGAAACCGTCTATGACGGGTTCCCCGGTCAGTTTCTCGCCCGTGCCTACGAGAGGCTGCGTTTCTGGTTGCAGCGCAATCACAAGGCCCAGGCAAAAAAGAACATCTCCTATCATTACGATCTGGGCAACGCGTTCTATGGGCTGTGGCTGGACGAAACGATGACTTATTCCAGCGCGATCTTCGAAACCGGTCAGGAAAGCCTGGAAAAGGCCCAGATCGCGAAATATGCCAGCCTTATCGACGAGATGGGAGCAAAGCCCGGCGATCACATTCTGGAGATCGGATGCGGTTGGGGCGGGTTCGCGGAATATGCCGCACGCGAACGCGGATTGCGGGTCACCGGCCTGACCATCAGTCAGGAACAGTTCAAGTATGCAACGGAACGCATTGAAAAGGCGGGTCTTTCAGATCGTGTGGAGTTCAAGCTTCAGGATTACAGGGACGAGACGGGCACTTATGACGGTATTGCCTCGATCGAGATGTTCGAAGCTGTCGGCGAGAAGTATTGGCCGGTCTATTTCGACACGGTGCACGACAGGCTGAAACCTGGCGGGCAGGCGACGCTCCAGATCATCACGGTTGCCGACAAGCGGTGGGAGATCTACCGCAACGGCGTCGATTTCATTCAAAAATACATCTTCCCCGGCGGAATGCTGCCGGCGCCCAGAATCCTGCGTGAACAGGTGGCGCGCGCCAGGCTGGAGTTTGTCAAGTCCAGGGAATTCGGCAAGAGCTACGACCTGACATTGCGGCGCTGGCACGAAACCTTCAACGAGAAATGGGACCAGGTCGCGGCACTGGGTTTTGATGAACGTTTCCGCCGCATGTGGAACTTCTACCTGACTTCCTGCGGCGCCGCCTTTGACTCGGGGACCTGCGATGTGACACAGATTACGGTGGCAAGACCCATGAAGAGCTGAGAAACACATTCCATGCCTACCGCTGCCCGCCTCGTCGCCGCTATCTGCCTGGCCGTTCTTGCCCTTGTGGTGTCCCAACAAGTCAAACCCCTGATGCCCGAAGGCACGGATTTCGGGTATTTCGACTTTGTCAACATGGGGTTGGGTTTGTTGTGCGGCTGGTTCGTCATGGGAACCCGCGCCGGTCGGGGCATATCGGCAGGCATCACGAATGGATTGACCGGCATGGCGGCGCTGGTGTTCTGGGCGCTCTTCGTGCAAGGATCGTACGAGATGTTCCGGCTGGCCATGCGGAACCGCTATGATGGTCCGTTCGAGGCGGTTCTGGCCATATTCGAAAAAGGGGTGGAATTCGGCGCGGTCCTGCTGGCTCCGAATATCATCTGGACATTGCTGGCGGGTGCGGTGATATGCGGGCTCATGACCGAAGTCGCCTGGCGGAGATGGCGATAAGGCACCGAAACTCTGGGAAAATCTTTCGCCGTGACCAATCTTTTCTTTTACGGGACGCTGCGGTACCAGCCGCTTCTTGAGCTTGTTCTCAGCGAGCCCGGTGTTGAACTTGACACAGTCTCGGCCGAGCTTCCCGACCACACGGTGCGAGCGGTGGCGAACCAGCCCTTCCCGATGGTGGTTCCGGCTTCCGGAAAACGGGCGCAGGGCGTCCTTGTGCGGGGGTTGACCGCGTCCCAGATCGCGCGGCTGAACTACTACGAGGGCGGGTTCGATTACGATCTGCGCCCGATGACCGTCATTCTGGAAGACGGTTCGGCGGCAGAGGCCCAGGTCTATTTCCCGCAAGAGGGCCTTTGGACGCCGGGGGGAACCTGGGATCTGGAGTCTTGGGCGGCACAATGGGGTGCGTTGACCCTGCATGCGGCGGCCGAGGTCATGGCGTTTTACGGACGGCTGACGCCCGCCGAAATTGCCCGCAGTTTCCGGGCAATCAGGGTGCGGGCGGCGGCGCGCCTGGCGGCGGCGCAGCGACCGGCCAATCCGGGTCGCGACGTTTCGGTCGATGTCGTGGTCGAAAATCACCATCGCGCCTATGTCAATTATTTCGGCGTGGACGAGATGGATCTGCGTCACCGTCGCAATGACGGATCCATGAGCGACAGTCTGAATCGCCGCGCACTGATGACAGGGCAGGCTTCGGTCGTGCTCCCCTACGATCCGGTGCGCGACCGGGTGCTGATCGTCGAACAGTTTCGCGCGCCGGTGTTCATGATCGGCGATCCCGCTCCCTGGATGTGGGAGGCTGTCGCAGGCATGATCGATCCCGGCGAAACACCGGAACAGGCCGCCCGTCGCGAGTTGCTTGAAGAAGCGCATCTGGAAGCGCGGAAGCTTGAACAGGCCGGCCGGGCCTACGCCTCCAGCGGATCATCGACCGAGTTTGTGCATCTTTTCGTCGCGCTGGCCGATATCTTGGCCGAAACCGACGCCGGAGGTCTTGCCAGTGAAGGCGAAGACATTCGAAGCCATATCCTGAGTTTCGACGCGCTGATGAATCTGATTGACACGCAGCAGATCAAGGATCTTCCGCTGGTATCGCTTGCCAACTGGCTGGCGCGCCACCGGGATCGGCTGCGGGCCTGACCGGGCTGTAGCCCGCATCCTTGCTTGAGGTCGCGCTGCCTGAAGGCTACATCGTTAAGGACAGGACAATATTGCGAGGATATCATGCGCATTGCACGCGATCTGGCTGATGCCGTTGGACACACACCGCTGATCCGGCTGCGCCGCGTCAGCGAAGAGACCGGGTGCGAGATCCTGGGCAAAGCCGAATTCATGAACCCGGGCCAATCGGTCAAGGATCGGGCCGCGCTCTACATCATCCGAGATGCTGTCGCGCGCGGCGATCTGAAACCCGGCGGCACGATCGTCGAAGGTACTGCGGGCAATACCGGTATCGGTCTGGCGCTGGTCGGCGCCTCGATGGGGTTCAAGACGGTGATCGTGATCCCTGAGACCCAGTCCGAAGAGAAAAAGGACATGTTGCGTCTGGCCGGTGCTGAACTGGTGCAGGTTCCGGCCGCGCCCTACCGAAATCCCAACAACTTTGTCCATTATTCGCGCCGTTTGGCCGAGGAACTCGACAAGTCTTTGCCGAACGGGGCCATCTGGGCCAATCAGTTCGACAATATAGCCAACAAGCAGGCCCATGTCGAAACCACCGGTCCCGAGATCTGGGAACAGACCGGCGGCAATGTCGATGCTTTCATCTGTGCGGTGGGTTCGGGCGGAACCCTGGCGGGCGTGGCAGAGGCGCTTCAGCCCAAGGGGGTCAAGATCGGCCTGGCCGACCCAATGGGGGCTGCACTCTACAGCTATTATACCACGGGCGAACTGGCGACGGAGGGCGGTTCCATTGCCGAAGGCATCGGCCAGGTGCGGATCACCAAGAACCTCGAAGGCTTCAAGCCCGATTTCACCTGTCAGGTTCCCGATGCAGAGGCATTGCCCTACATCTTCGATCTTTTGCGCCAGGAGGGGTTGGTGATGGGCGGCTCGACTGCAATTAACATCGCGGGTGCGGTGCGCATGGCGCGCGAGATGGGGCCAGGCCATACGATCGTGACCGTGCTCTGCGACTATGGAACCCGATACCAGTCTAAGTTGTTCAACCCGGATTTCCTGCGCGAGAAGGACCTGCCGGTTCCCGACTGGATGACACGTGCGCCCAGTTCGATTCCGGGCGTTTTCGAGGACGTCTGAGTGATGTTCCGGCGACATGTGTTCCGCCTGATCCTGACTCTGGGGCTGTTGTCGCTGGCCAGTATGGCGATAGCTCAGCTGAGCGACGAGGGGCGCGCCTATTACGAAAAGTGGCAAAACACGGCGAACCGTGCCGAAGACGTGATCGAGGCAAATCGTGCCTCTGAAGTTGCCTTCGAACAATTGCGTTCTGAAATCGCGGGTTACAGGGATATCTTCAACCGCGTTCGTGGTGAGAATTCGGACCGGATCAAAACGCTGGAAAGCCAGTTGGCTGCACTTGGTCCCAAACCCGAAGATGGCAGTGAAGAAGCCCCCGACATTGCCAGGCTGCGCCAGCATCTCGAGGATCAACTGGCAGAGTTGACAGTTCCCAGGATCGTATCCGAGGAAGCCTATAGCCGGGCCAACGGGCTGATTTCGGAAATCGACCGGATTCTGAGAAGCCGGCAGACGAAGGAGTTGCTGGCAAGAGGACCGTCGCCAGTCAATCCGAAGCACTGGCCCGATGCATGGAGAGATATCAAGGAGGCGCTACGGTCCCTTGCAAATGAACTCAACTCCAACCTTCGCTCCGATGTCGTGCACGAGCAGTTGCGCCACAAGGGGCCGGCCATCGCCTTTCTGACTGTCCTGGGTGTCGTACTCCTGACGCGCGGACGGCGCTGGTCCGAGCGCGCGGGCGACTACCTTCGCACAATCGGAGGCACCGGCGGCGGTGTCTGGACTTTCATCGTCTCGCTGCTGCGGATTCTGTTGCCTTGGGTCGGGGTTTTGTTGCTTGTCACCGCTGTGTCCATGACCAGCATCGCGGGCGTCAGGGGGGCGTTGCTGATCGAGCAGATTCCCTACTGGGCTGCTGTGATCCTCTATTTCGACTGGATCGGCCGGCAAGTCTATCTTGCGAATGCCGTACATGGGTTTCGGAAGATTTCCGAGCCGATCGTCAAGGAGATGCGAGTCTATGTCGATCTGCTTGCCATTTCCCTTGTCCTGCACGAACTGGTCAATCTGTTTGCGCGCCTGGAGAATGTATCCGAAGAAACCCGGGCCGTTGCAGGGTTTCCGATCATCCTCCTGGCGTCGGTGCTCCTGCTGCGCTTGCGACGCGTGCGTGAGACCTCGTTGGAGAACGCCACTGCGGCTTCGGGCGAACCCTTGCGCTCGGCCGGGTTCAGCCGGCTGGTCGAAGTTTTGCGCAAGGCACTTTATCTGCTGGGGATAGCTTCTCCCTTGCTTGCCATCGTTGGATACAACAACGCGGCAGAGGCGTTGATCTACCCGGCGATCAAGACGCTCGCCCTGATTGCGGTTATGGTCATCCTGCAAGGGTTCGTTACCAATCTGTATGGCTTGATCACCCGCCAGGGATCGGATGCCCAGGACTCGCTGTTTTCGGTAATGGCCGGCTTTGTTCTCGCCATCGTGGCCCTGCCGTTTCTGGCTCTCTACTGGGGCGCCAGGCAATCTGACCTGACAGAGGTCTGGGCCCGGATCGGCCAGGGTTTCGACATCGGCGGCATCGTCATTTCGCCATCGAACTTCTTCACCTTCATCGTCATTTTTGCCATCGGTTACACGCTGACCAAACTGTTGCAGAGTGGTCTGCGAAACTCATTGCTCCCCAAGACCCGTATCGACGCCGGAGGGCAGAATGCGATCGTTGCGGGCACGGGCTACGTCGGGATCTTCCTGGCATCAGTGGTGGCGATAACCGGGGCCGGCTTCGACCTCTCCTCGCTGGCGATCGTGGCCGGTGCCTTGTCGGTCGGCATCGGTTTCGGCTTGCAGACCATCGTATCCAACTTCGTCTCCGGGATCATACTGCTGATCGAGCGTCCGATCTCCAAAGGCGACTGGATCGACGTGAACGGGCAGATTGGATATGTCCGCGACATTTCCGTACGCTCGACCCGGATCGAGACCTTCGACCGCACCGATGTGATCATTCCGAACTCTGACCTGATCAGTGGCAGTGTCACCAACTACACACGCGGCAACACGGTTGGCAGGGTCATCGTGCCGGTAGGTGTGGCCTATGGCACGGACACCCGCAAGGTCGAAGGCATTCTCAGAGAGATTGCCAAGGCGCATCCGATGGTGCTTGCCAATTCCGAGCCGAATATCGTTTTCCAGGGTTTTGGCGCGGATTCGCTCGACTTCGAGATCAGAGCGATACTGCGGGACGTGAATTGGGTTCTGTCGGTGAAATCGGACATGAATCACGAGATCAACCGTCGGTTCCTGGAGGAAGGCATCGAGATACCCTTTGCCCAGCGGGATGTCTGGCTGAGAAATCCCGAGGCCATATCAGGCGCGGCCAGTTCAAAGGAACGGACTGCCGAGGCTGCCGAGGCCAAGTCCGATCCGATCCCGATGCGCGATACCGACCTCGAAGGAGACGGCAGCGATGAGCACTGAACCGCTGTTCATGCAGGATGCCTATGCACGCGCCGCCGAGGGCAGGGTGATCGCGCTGACGGAAGACGGCAATGTGGTCCTCGACCGAAGCCTGTTCTACGCAACCGGAGGCGGTCAACCCGGCGATAGCGGACGATTGCTCTGGGACGACGGGGCCATGACGGTCACCAGCGCGCAGAAGCTGGAGGGCGGGCGGATCGCACTGGTGCCCCAAGATGGCGTTGCACCGCCGCCGCTCGGCGTCACGGTGCGGCAGGAACTCGACTGGAACCGGCGCTATGCCCATATGCGGGTGCACACCGCGTTGCATCTGCTGTCGGTGGTGATCCCGCTCGAGGTCAGCGGTGGTGCCATTGCCGCCGACAAGGGGCGGCTTGATTTCAACATGCCCGAAGCCCCCGACGACAAGGAGGCGCTGGAACGCGCCCTGCAGGCGCTGATCGAACGGGATCTGCCGGTGACCGAGGACTGGATCACCGAAGCGGAACTGGATGCCAACCCGGGCCTGGTCAAGACCATGTCGGTATCTCCTCCAAGAGGTGCGGGCCGGGTACGTCTTGTACGGATCGGCGAAGGGGAAAATCAGGTCGACTTGCAGCCCTGCGGCGGCACGCATGTCGCCCGAACCGGAGAAATCGGCCGTATCCGTTTGGGAAAGGTCGAGAAAAAGGGCAAGCAGAACCGAAGAGTCTATCTGCACATCGACCCCTGACAGGGAAAAACCCGCTTGCAAATGCCGGCGCAATGAACGAAATAGCCCGTCACGGACAGTTGGCCGAGTGGTCGAAGGCGCACGCCTGGAAAGTGTGTAGGCGGGGAACCGTCTCGAGGGTTCGAATCCCTCACTGTCCGCCACTTGCCCTTGAGAAACCTTTCTCCCCGTCCGGCTGCGGCCGGATTTCCCCGAGTTTTCAAAGGGGTTTACGAGTGGGGCTGAGCACTGCCGCCTCGGATGTTGGCCCAAAATCCGTTCTCTGCGGCCCAAATTCTCTGAACCTGATGACTGCGCCGATTTAGTGCAGAGCTTGTAAGCCACTGACCTGTATGAGTTTCTCGGGCCGGCAACCTAGACACTTCGACGGTAGTCGCTTTCGCTAGATGGAACAGAAATCGAACGTTCGCCATTGCGGCCGTTCGCTGCGGCCCGTCCCGATGACCGAGTTGCGGACAATTCGGCCATTCGACGATATCGCTCGATCTGGGCAGTCCGGTTTTCATGGTAACGTGCTTTTCGTCGCCCTTTGTGCTAAGCAGACC
>NZ_FMZV01000036.1 GCF_900101475.1 Ruegeria marina
AGTATGTTGAAGCGTTCCGCGAGAACGATGTTGACGGCAGGGTCTTGCCGCTTCTGCGCGACGAGGATCTGAAGGAACTCGGTGTCAGCCTGGGCCACCGAAAGCTGATGCTTGCAGCAATCCAGGACATGTCGCGCGACCATGCCGAGGCGGCAGAAAATACCGGTGAGGCATCCATTGCCTCGCAAGTGGAAGAACATGAGCCTGCGCGGCACTCCACAGCGACCGACATTGGCGATGCGCCCGATACGAAAACGCCCCCCGTAGCTGCCGAGCGCCGCCATCTGACCGTTCTTTTTGCAGATCTTGTGGGTTCGACCGAATTGACGAACCGCTTCGATCCCGAGGACATGCGCACCCTGCTTCAGCGCTATCAGGATGGTGTTGCGGGGGCGGTCAGCCGATACGGCGGCTATGTCGCGAAATATCTGGGTGACGGGTTGCTCGTCTTTTTTGGCTGGCCCAGGGCTTACGAAGACCACGCGGTCCGCGCGATCAAGGCGGGGCTCGATGCAGTGCAGCGCGTGAGCCAACAGCAGGCGCCGGACGGCAGCCCCTTGGCCGTCCGCATCGGCGTGGCCAGTGGCGAAGTCGTGGTCGGCGACACGATTGGCGAGAACACTTATGAAGAAGGCGCCATGACCGGGCCGATCCTGAACCTGGCCTCGCGCATTCAGGAACATGCGCCGCCCAACACCATCGTGTTGCCCGAAGAGGGAACAGAAGCGTCGCTGCACCGGATTTTCGAGTTCTCCTCGCTTGGAGCGGTGGCTCTGAAAGGGTTCGAAGCCCCGCGCAAACTGCTACAGGTACGGGCAGAGCGCAGCGCCGAAAGCCGCTTTCGCGCGGCCCATGGCGGAGATTTGTCCAGCGCCCTTGTGGGCCGCACACTCGAGAAGGGAATCCTCAAGCAGGCATGGCATCACGCGAAAGACGGCAAAGGCGAAGTTGTGCTGCTGTGCGGCGAAGCCGGTATCGGGAAATCGCGGATCGCCGAGGAATTCCTGGCCGACGACGCTGTGGCGGGATACGCCGATATCATCCGGCTGAACTGTTCCCCCTACCTGACCGGCAGCCCGTTCCACCCTGTCACGGAACGCATCTCGCAGGATGCAGGCGTTGCACCGGATTTTGACGATGACCGCATTCTGGAACATGTGAGCGCCATGCTCAGAGCAAGGCAGGGGCTGGACTGGCAAGCTGTGCTGCCCGCATTCGCGGCGCTGGTGGCGCCGCGCAGCAAGATCGCACAGAAGGTGCTGGCGATGTCGCCGCAAGAACAGCGGAACATCACCATCCAGACTTTGGTCGACACCGTGAAAGTCCGGGCCAGCGTGCGGCCGGTCATCCTGTTCGTTGAAGACGCGCACTGGATCGATCCTTCGACCAATGCGCTGCTCGACCGTTTCAAGGATGTCTGCGCCGATCTGCCGTTGATGATCCTGGTTACCCACAGGCCAGACTGGTCGCTTGCCCAATCCGAAGGCGATGTGCATGTCCAGACCCTGCAACTGCGCCGTTTCGATGCCGATCACGTCGCAGAGCTGGTACGGAATGTGTCGGGACAGGAACCCGATCGCGATCTGATCGACATTATCATCCAGCAAACCGATGGCGTGCCGCTTTTCGTCGAGGAATTGACCCGGGTCATCGGGGCGTCAGGCGCAAGGGGAAAAATAAGTATTCCATCGTCGCTGAAAGGGACGCTGATGGCGCGTCTCGACGCGGTATCGCAGAATGCGAAACAGGTTGCTCTTGCCGGGGCGGTGATCGGCCGCGAGTTCGAGCCGGCCCTTCTGACCGCGTCCATGGCGGACAGCCGGATCGACATACCCGCCTGTCTGGAGGAGTTGCGCAACGCCGGGCTCATCTTCGAAAGCGGCCACAGCCGAAGGAAATACGTCTTTCGTCACGCCCTGATCCGCGACACGGCCTATCAATCCATGCTGGCAACGACACGACGGCAACAGCACGCGCGCGTCGCCGAAGCCCTGAACGAATTGCGCTCGGCAGAAATCGCCCGGCAGCCCGAACTGGTCGCCCGCCACCTGACCGAGGCCGAAGACTGGCCCGCGGCTTTCCAGCGGTGGCGATCCGCAACCGAACTGGCACTGGCCCGTTCTGCCAGCCGCGAGGCAATCTCGAACGCCAACGAAACCCAAAAGGCCGCCCGCCATTTGGGCGGCGAAGAATCCAAGGCTGTCATCGCCGCAAAGATATTGATCGGCCGAAGCTATGACAGCGCCGGTCGCCTGCCCGACTGTATCGCGATCCTCGAAAAAGCGTGGAATGCCGCACGCAAGATTGGTGATGCCGAACTTGCCGCGGACGCGGCGAACCACTTTGCCGATGCAGCCATGATGGCCAGCGACTGGCATGCCAAGGCGATCCTGTTCTGCAATCAGGCCCTGGAGGACCTTTCGGAACAGGACGAAAAACGCCGTGCCGGGCTGAAAAGTCAGCTTGCGCGCGCCTACGCGTTCACGGGGCAATACGAAAAGAGCAGCGCCTTCGGGCGAGAAGCCATGGAGTTGGCCGCCAAGCTTGGCGACCACAAGGCCCAGTTCTCGGTCATGATGTCACGCTTCGGAGCTCCGTTCATTGCGCGCAGCAAGGATGAGCGGGACCATTGGCGCGAGAACCTTCAGGCTATGCACAGCGTCGCCGAGAAGCTGGGTACTATAGATCAGGGCCGGGACCGGACGCTCAGCCTGTTTCTAGGGGCCGAAATGGCCGACCGCCAGCTGATGGATCATTCGCTGGACATGCTGACTGACATTTCAAAGAAGGAAAACCACCTCCAGCTTTACTGGGTGCAGGTTCACGCCCGTGCGATGATCGCGATCCTGGAGGGAGATTTCGAACTGGCCGAAAGATATGCGAACGAAGCCGTCAAGATCGGCCGCCGGACCCATGGGGAACATGTCGAAGGCGTTTACGGAGTCCAGATGTTCACAATTCGGCGGGAGCAGAACCGCCTTCAGGAAGTGGCCCCGGTAATCAAGCGCCTGATGTCGGAGAGCCCCGAAGACACGACATGGCAACCCGGCTTCGCAGTGATCGCAATGGAACTGGGCTTCAGGGACGCCGCTGAACGCATTCTGAACGAACTGGCCGAAACAGGCTTCGAACTGCCCAAGGACGCGCTTTACTCCACCACGCTTTCTTATCTGGCAGATATTTGCGTGGCGGTCGGACACGAGGAGCACGCAAAGACCGTTTACGAAAAACTGATGCCCTATGAGAAGCTGACCATTACCGCAGGCGCCACGACAGTTTGTGCCGGGGCAGCTTCGCGGCGGTTGGGCAGTCTGGCGGGGCTACTGGGGGATTGGGATGCGTCCGACCACATGTTCGAAACTGCCATCGAGATCGATGCCAGCATGAAGGCACCACCCTGGATCGCACACAGCAAGGCGGCCTATTCAGCTGCGCTGCGGCGACGCGGGAGGAAAAAGGACATGGAGCGCGCCCTGCAACTTGAGGCCGAAGCGTTGGCAGTAGCCAGGAAACTCGATATGGTCAAGTTAAGGGCCAAGTTGGAAGCCACGACAATCTAAAAACGAATTCCCCGTATTGCGAGGATGAGATGCCGAGATTCATTATTGAAAGAAACTTTGCGGAAAAGCTGGAAGTCGACGACGAAGCAAAGAAGCATATCAAGTCGATCAACGACGAAGAAGGCATTGAATGGATCTTTTCCTTTCTCAGCGCCGACAAGCGGAAGACCTACTGTCTGTATGAAGCACCCGACGAAGACAGCTTGCGCAGGGCTGCTGAAAGGTTGAACATTCCGGCTGACGTGATCACGCCCGTCGACCGGATCGACCCAGGCATCTTCGCTTGATTGGAACATTAAAACTGCATTTTGTGCGTTTGCCTCAGCGACCAGCCCGCCTCAGGTCTTGTCAGAGGGCCTTGTTTTGAGGCCGACCAACAGCCACCAAGGTCTCATTGAGAGGCCGCTCCGGGCTTGTTCCGGCTGTTAGCTGCAAAATGCACGAAGGTCTGCTGTGCAATAAACGTTGAGCTGCCCCCCTCCTCTGGTTCCTCCCCGGTGCCAAACGTATGCGGGGGGGCTCAGCGCGGCGGTTTGCTAGCGACTGGATTCCTCACCGGGGAATCCACCTGGAATCCACCTGGAATCCACCCTGCGGGTGCCTGCCGGAAATTCAACTCCAAATCAAAGGCTTACGAAATCATGAACTGGCCAGGGTGGATTCCCGGTCGGAATCCAGGGAATCCACCCCCGGGGAATCCACCCCCGCCGGAAGCCAGCCTGCTGGGAAGGCTTTGAATCCACTTCACTTTTCAGATTGACAAAGCTGCCCCCCTTTGACCTACCCATTGATCATCGAAGAATAGCGCCCGGAGGACACCCCTCTCGGGCGCTTTCGTTTTCCCCTACATCCGAGACCCGCCCCATGGACCTCGTCTTCGCGCCGAGCCAGATCGAAACCTGGCCAATCGAGCGGCTGCGCCCCTATGCCAGCAATGCCAAGATGCACGGCGAGGACCAAGTGGCGAAGATCGCCGCCAGCATGGCCAGGTTCGGCTGGACGGTTCCCTGCATGGTGGCCGAAGATGGCGAACTGATCGCCGGTCACGGTCGGGTGCTGGCCGCCACGATGCTGGGGTTGACCGAGGTGCCCGTAATCCGGCTTAGCCATCTCGACGAGGCTGAGCGCCGGGCCTACCGCATCGCCGACAACAAGTTGACGGAACTCGGCGACTGGGACGAAGCCCTGCTGCGCGACGAAATCGCCGGACTGCTTGCCGAGGATTTCGACCTGGATGTTCTCGGCATCGATGACGAAGAACTGGAAGCCCTACAGCGCGACCCCGAGGCGCTGGGCGGTGATGGCCCGGTCGAGGGTGAGGACGATGTACCGGATATTCCGGTCACGCCAGTGTCTGCGCCGGGCGATCTCTGGCAGCTCGGGCCGCATCGTCTGATCTGTGGCGACAGCACGAGCGCCGATGTGGTCGGGCGACTGCTGGGCGATGTGCGTCCCCTTTTGATGATCACCGACCCACCCTATGGCGTGGAATATGACCCGTCCTGGCGCAATCAAGCCGGCGCGGCAAAGACCCGGCGCACAGGCAAGGTGCTTAACGATGACCGCGCCGACTGGCGCGAGGCATGGGCGCTGTTTCCCGGAGATGTCGCCTATGTCTGGCACGGGGCGTTGCATGCCGCGACGGTGGCCGAAAGTCTCACGGCAGCAGGCTTCGCCATCCGGTCGCAGATTATCTGGGCCAAGGACCGGCTGATGCTCAGCCGCGGCGATTACCACTGGCAGCATGAACCCTGCTGGTATGCTGTGCGTGCCAAGGGCAAGGGCCACTGGGCCGGAGATCGCAAGCAGACAACGCTCTGGCAGATCGTTAACAGGGACCAGGACGCCGACACGGTATGGCCGTGCAACCCGCGGGAATTGCGGGAGAATCTTGGCTCAAAAAGCACAGGAAAACTGAGACTGGAGTGGCTGGCAGCGCTTTCAGACAGATTCTAATTGGTCTCAGCTCGGACAATAATCATGCCCTTTATGCCGCAGCAAACTGGCGCCACTCGGCGAGAGCAGCAGCGCGGCTGAGCTTGAAATTCTGTCGGCTGGTGAGGCTGCGCTCCGAGTTGAAATGGTTGAAGACCGAGGCGTGGACGGAAGCAAATTTCTGCAAACTTCGCATGCGCCGGAACCGCTGCATCGCCCGCTCTCGTCGTCGGAAAGGCAGGTGCGAATTCTCAGCCCTGTTGTTCAGCCAGCGACCTGTTTCCTGCCTGTGGGCATTGCCGATGTCTTTCATCGCCGCACCGTAGGATCTCAGCAGGTCAGTCACCAGGACATCAGGTCGACCGTGGCGCTTCATTGATTTTCTGAGAAATTTCAATGCGGCCTTCTTGTCCCTAGTCTTCGTGACGTAGCTTTCCAGGACCTCACCTTCGTGGTCGACGGCCCGCCAAAGGTAGTGCCTTTCTCCATTGATCTTCACGAACATCTCATCCAAATGCCACCGCCACTGTGGCCAGGACCGAAACCGCTCAGCGCGTTTCTTGCGGATCTCGGACGCAAACATCGGACCGAACCTTTGCCACCAGAACCAGTCGTTTCGTGACTGACATCGATGCCGCGCTCATGAAGCAGATCCTCGACGTTGCGCAGTGAAAGGGAAAATCTGACGTACAGCATCACCGACTGGCGAATGATCTCTGGGCTGCTGCGGAAGTATTTGAACGGATCACGTTTCGGCGTGCTGAGAGGCTGCGAGACCGCCCTGCCCGTCTCAACCGGATTCCTTCTGACACCGCCAACTGCCCCGGTTGGGCATAGGTCGATTGCCCGCAGGCCCACCAAGAAACAAGCGCAATTCGACATCAATTGTTTGCTTCGGCAGTGCAACCGAATTCGCCGACATCAAGCGCTCAGGTGTCGGCAAGTGTGGACGTATAAGTAGACCGCTGAATCTTTTGGCGACATATCCAGCCAGAATGCGACGCGCCATCCGGCGACTACACGCCAATCAGATATGAAAAAACGACCTGTCTCTCATCTCAAATTATGCTTGTAGATCGCAGGTGGCGGGTTCACTAACTAGAAGGTCAGGGACGTTGCACATCACCGCCAAGGTTCCCACCAGAGTATCTAGCTGCGCCGTCGTCGGCAGGAGAGACAAGCATGAAATTCCGTTTCCCCGTCGTGATTATTGATGAAGACTTCCGTTCCGAAAACTCTTCGGGGCTAAGCATTCGCTCGGTCGCACAAGCCATTGAAAACGAGGGATTTGAAGTCCTTGGAGCGACAAGCTACGGCGATCTATCGCAGTTTGCGCAACAGCAGTCACGGGCAAGTGCCTTTGTCTTGTCCATCGACGACGAAGAATTCAGCCCTGGGCCCGACCTAGACCCGGCGGTGCTGAACCTGCGCAACTTCATCGAGGAAGTGCGCTGGAAGAACGCCGATGTGCCAATTTACATCTACGGTGAGACCAAGACCAGCCGCCACCTACCGAACGATATACTGCGCGAGTTGCACGGCTTCATCCACATGTTCGAGGACACGCCAGAGTTCGTCGCGCGCCATATCGTCCGCGAGGCCAAAAGCTATCTCGAGGGGATCCAGCCGCCGTTCTTCAAGGCGTTGCTGGACTATGCCGAGGATGGGTCATACTCGTGGCACTGTCCGGGCCATTCTGGCGGCGTCGCCTTCCTCAAAAGCCCGATCGGGCAGATGTATCACCAGTTCTACGGCGAAAACATGCTGCGGGCCGACGTCTGCAACTCGGTCGAGGAATTGGGCCAGTTGCTGGACCACAACGGCGCGATCGGTGCCTCCGAGCGCAACGCCGCACGCATCTTCAATGCCGACCATTGCTTTTTCGTGACCAACGGCACCTCGACCAGCAACAAGATGGTCTGGCACCACACTGTCGCCCCCGGCGACGTGGTGGTGGTGGACCGCAACTGCCACAAATCGATCCTGCACAGCATCATCATGACCGGCGCGATCCCGGTTTTCCTCAAGCCCACCCGCAACCATTACGGCATCATCGGGCCGATCCAGCAGGCCGAGTTCGAGATTGACGCGATCAGGTCCAAGATACGCGCCAACCCGCTGCTGGCCGGGGTAGATGCCGACACGGTCAAGCCGCGGATCATGACACTGACGCAGTCTACCTATGACGGCGTGCTCTACAACACCGAGACCATCAAGAGCATGCTCGACGCCTACGTGGACAACTTGCATTTCGACGAGGCCTGGCTGCCGCATGCTGCATTCCATCCGTTTTACGGCACTTATCATGCGATGGGCCGAAAACGGGAACGTCCGCGTCACTCGGTCACCTATGCCACCCAGTCGATCCACAAGTTACTGGCCGGCATCAGCCAGGCTAGCCAGGTGCTGGTACAGGACTCCGAAGACACCAAACTGGACCGCCACCTGTTCAATGAAGCTTTCCTGATGCATATTAGTACCAGCCCGCAGTACAGCATCATCGCCAGCTGCGACGTGGCGGCAGCGATGATGGAGCCCCCGGGCGGCACTGCGCTGGTCGAGGAGAGCATCCTGGAGGCCCTGGATTTCCGCCGTGCCATGCGCAAGGTCGATGCAGAGTTCGGGCAGGACGACTGGTGGTTTCAGGTCTGGGGACCGGACGAACTGGCCGAAGAGGGCATTGGCCGCGCCAAGGACTGGGTGCTGAAAAAGACAGACGCCGACGGGGTGCAAGCCTCGGACGGGGAAGAGGCCTGGCACGGGTTCGGCGATATGGCGCCCGGGTTTAACATGCTTGACCCGATCAAGTCCACCATCATCACGCCGGGCCTGAACCTGGACGGCCGGTTCGAGGAAACCGGCATCCCGGCCTCGATCGTGACCAAGTTCCTGGCAGAACACGGCGTCGTGGTGGAAAAGACTGGTCTCTACAGTTTCTTCATCATGTTCACCATCGGTATCACAAAAGGCCGCTGGAATACCCTTTTAACTGCCCTTCAGCAGTTCAAGGACGACTACGACCGCAACCAGCCGATGTGGCGGATAATGCCAGAGTTCTGCGCCAAACATCCTCGTTACGAACGCTTGGGGCTGCGCGACCTCTGCCAGCACGTGCATTCGCTCTATGCCAAATACGATGTCGCCATCCTGTCGACCGACATGTACCTGAGTGATCTGACCCCGGCGATGAAACCCACCGACGCGTTTTCGCACATCGCCCAGCGCACCACCCAACGGGTGCCGATCGACGAGTTGGAGGGGCGGATCACCACCAGCCTCATCACTCCCTACCCCCCAGGCATCCCTCTGCTGATCCCGGGTGAGGTATTCAACCGCAAGATCGTGGAATACCTGAAATTCAACCGCGCGTTTGCGCGCGAATGCCCCGGATTCGAGACCGACATTCATGGTCTCGTACAGGAACTCGGGCCCGATGGCGTCGTACACTATTTCGCCGATTGCGTCGCGGAATGAACACATCCACCGGCCTCCGGATAAGTGTCAGCAGGACCGGCTCGCAAATACGGGCCGGATCCTACAACCTGCGGATCGGCTGACCTGCCACGAAAGCCTCGATTGCCTCGACCGTATCCTGATAGAACAGCTGCCACGTCTTTTCCGTGACATAACCTAGATGCGGGGTCAGCAGCAGCCTGTCGCCGAATTCTGTCAGCGCCGCGCGCCACGCGTCCGAGGTCGGCAACGGCTCGGTTTCGAAAACGTCGATCCCGGCCAACGCCGGACGCCTCTGGCGGAGGCCCTCGAACAGGGCTTCGCGGTGTACCAGACCTGCCCGCGAGGTGTTTAGGAAGATCGCGCCCTCGGGCAGGGCCTCGAAGGCGGCAGCCCCAACAACACCCTGGCTGCGTTCGGATAGCACCATGTGCACGCTCAGCACGTCCGAGCGCTCGGCCAGCTCGACCAGGCTACCAGCGCGTTCCACACCCAGCACCTCGGTCCGTTCAGCGGTCAGGTTTGGCGACCATGCAGACACTTCCATCCCAAGAAGCGCGCCGATCTCGGCCATTTGGGCCCCGATAGTGCCCAATCCCACGAGACCAAGCCGCAGTCCCGCAAGGTCCCGCCCGGGCTGTCCCTGGAAACCGCCCCCCTTCAGTCGGCCAACCTCTGGGATCAGGCGGCGCGACAGGGCAAGCATCATGGCCAGCGTCAATTCGGACGTGGTGGTCTTGCGTGAGCGCGTGCCAGATACAGGAATACCGCGAGCGCGGGCGGCCTCAACGTCGATGCTCAGGTTGCGTGGACCGGTAGTCACGATCAGCCTAAGCGCTGGTAGCGCTTCAATCACTTTGCGGGGAAACGGGGTGCGTTCGCGCATCAGGCAGATCACGTCGAAGGGCTGCATTGCCTCGACAAGCGCGTCGCCCAGCGGCTGGTCGAAAAATGTCACCTCGGCCTTCAGCCGGGACCAATCGGCCATTGTTTCGGCAACACCGGCCCAGTCATCCAACACTGCAATCTTCACGTGGTCCCCCTGTATGTCATGCTAACATCACCGACAGCATTATTGCCGCAGCACGACCTGTGGCAAACCCCAGATCTTGGCAAGGATCTGGGACAAGCGCGGAACAGTTACAATCCGGACCGGGCCAAGGCACCGACCAGTCGGCCTAGGAACGGCATCCTTCGCCTTGCTGTATCGAAACAAGGCCAGAGTGCCAACGTCCCGACGCTGGAGCCAGGGGCAAGCCGCCGCAATTCAGTAGCGGTATTGTTTGTCGAACCCGCGGCCGCCTAATCTGGCCAGAACGGGCTGGCATGGATCGCGGAAAGGAAACCTAGACAAGACGACCGGCCATCGCTACCAGCGCTGGTGTTCCGCCGGAGGAGACTCAGGATTACCCAATTTCCCTGCCACGGGCATATTGACGGCCCCATCGTCATTATCGGCTTCGGCTCGATCGGTCGCGGCACCTTGCCCCTGATTGAACGTCATTTCGAATATGACGCCAAAAAGGTCTACGTGATCGAACCAGAACTGTCCGATCACACTTTTCTTGCTCAGCGCGGTATTCACCATGTCGAGACGGCGATCACCCGCGCGAACTACCGCGAGGTGCTGGCTGGGATCTTCGAAAGGGGCAAGGGATTCTGCGTCAATCTCAGCGTCGACACCTCGTCTCTGGACATCATGATCTTTTGCCGAGAGATGGGCGTTCTCTATATCGACACCGTTGTCGAACCCTGGGCCGGCTTCTATTTCGAGACCGAGAATAATGCAGCGCGCACCAACTATGCCCTGCGACAAGCGGTGCGCGACGAGAAGGCCCACAACCCCGGCGGCACCACTGCCGTTAGCTGCTGTGGTGCCAACCCCGGCATGGTAAGCTGGTTCGTCAAAGAAGCCTTGATGACACTGGCCCGCGATACCGGGCGCAGCGACCCTCAGCCGACAACACGCGAGGGCTGGGCCAGCCTGATGATGTCGCTGGGGGTGAAAGGCATACATATCGCCGAGCGTGACACCCAGAAATCGACCCGGCACAAGAAGATGGGTACCTTCGTAAACACCTGGTCCGTCGAAGGCTTCATCTCGGAGGGGTTTCAGCCCGCCGAACTCGGCTGGGGCACGCACGAGACCTGGTTCCCCGAAAACGCACACCACCATGCCAAGGGCTGCAAAGCCGCTATCTGGATAGAACGCCCCGGCGCGATCACCCGCGTACATACCTGGTGCCCGACCCCTGGACCGCAGTTCGGCTTCCTTGTGACCCATAACGAGGCGATCTCGATTTCGGACTATTACACCATTGGCGATGGGGCCGCACCC
Source organism: Ruegeria marina (assembly GCF_900101475.1). Taxonomy (GTDB): domain Bacteria; phylum Pseudomonadota; class Alphaproteobacteria; order Rhodobacterales; family Rhodobacteraceae; genus Ruegeria_B; species Ruegeria_B marina. The sequence goes on from NZ_FMZV01000036.1 coordinate 11,287, forward strand.
TTGTATCGCCCGACTTGCCACTACGCCTACCATCCCTGTGACGACGCGGTGCTGTCGCTGCACGAGACATTCGGCTCGGGTAAGTTACAGGCTCGGTACCATATCCTGGACGAGAACGAGATTACCGACGGTATCGACGAGTTGGGCGTGCTGCTCTACGGGCACGAGAAGAACGCCCTGTGGTTTGGATCACGCCTGTCGATCGAGGAAACGCGCTACCTAGCCCCCTTCCAGAATGCCACCGGGCTGCAGGTCTCTTCGGCGGTACTGGCTGGAATGGTCTGGGCGCTGGAAAATCCGCAAGCAGGTATCGTCGAAACAGATGAGATGGACCACGCCCGTTGCCTCGAGGTCCAGCGCCGCTATCTTGGGCCGGTCGAGGCCCACTACACCGATTGGACACCGCTGACAGACCGATGGTCGCAGTTCGCCGAAGACATCGACGAAAGCGATCCCTGGCAGTTCCGAAACGTTTTGGCAAGCTGAACCAGAGGCCTAGTGCTGCCAAGCAAAATCGAACCAGTCTGCGCAAGCGTGGTATGACTGTATTTGGGGGTGTCATTTGTGGACGGCTCCGGTTTTGCAAGGGATTTCGTGAGGCGAGGAGATCGAGGCAGGTTGCGGTCATTTGTCCGGCCTATCGGCGCGGCATGGTTAACCGCTGGCCTTGATGAAGTCCGCATGCTGGGTTCCTTTCAGACAGGCGAGCTTTGACGCCCTGACACCACCCCGGAATGTCCCAGCAGCAGTTCCGTCCGATCATCATCATTCACTTATGCCCTTGCATCTCGTTTAGCGGCGTCTCTGTCGCCGCCATTCCCTCCTTCGTTCAGATGGTAGGCGGGGCCTGATAGATTTCTTCCTTCACGAGCAGCGTCCAAGCAG
>NZ_FMZV01000044.1 GCF_900101475.1 Ruegeria marina
CTCCGACATCCGCGACATCATGCTCGAGGCCGTGGAACGCCGCTTTGGTGGTCACCGTGCCCCGTCAGTCATCGAGATGCTGTCCGATAACGGCTCGCCTTACATCGCGAAGGACACGCAGATCTTCGCCCGCCAGCTGGGTCTGAAGCCCTGCTTCACGCCGGTTCAGAGCCCGCAGAGCAACGGAATCTCGGAGGCCTTCGTAAAGACACTCAAGCGCGATTACGTCCAGGTGACACCGTTGCCGGATGCCAAAACCGTTCTCGGATTGATCGGAGGCTGGATCGAGGACTACAACGACAACCACCCGCACTCAGGGCTGAAAATGCGCTCGCCACGCGAGTTCATCGCAGCTCAAACCGCAACCGCCTGAGTGTCCGGTGAAATGGGGGCAAGACCACCTCCGTCATGGGGGCGTCTAGTTTTCTAAGTCTTTTGGAAATCGATTGTGCAGAGCGGACGCAGAGAACCTTGCAGAGTACATTTTTTACAGATGAGTATTGGAAAAATGCCAGCATGAAAACGGATACCAAGGCAAAGCCGAAGAGAGGGATCGCGGTTGGATCCACAACGGAACGTCTGGCTCAGATGGTTTACGACTGACAAACCGTTTGGTTGCCGGGAACCTCGAGCCAAGCACCCTGTCTGTCTTAACGAAAAAGTGCCCGCGGTATATGGATACCACGGACACTTAGTTGGAAGAGTTTACCTCAGGTTTTCGGACTCACTTCATGCTTTCCGCTGTGACCTGGTAAATATCACCGTCATCCGTCGCAACGTATAGCGCGTTATCGGGCCCCATGACCAAGCCACGGAACCGTGTCGAGAATCCGAGTGGAATGCGAGTGATCCCGTTGATGCCCAAACCATCGGGCGTCAGGCTAATCATGTCGATCCTTGAGCCCGGAGGCGTGTCACCAAACCCGATACCCATGATGCCGACCGCCAAACGGCCCTCGTAGATACCCCAATTGCTGCCTTTCAGGAAAGCGGCAGAACCAGTTCCTTGAGAGAAACCATTGTTGTTCCAGGATGGCGGCATCAGATCGTCGAAGCGCGTGTCACTCATCGGCGTGTAGGCAGCACGTACTGCAGGGTCCATACCGTCCATCTGATTTGGCTCGTATCCGCAGTACTCATCCGGACATTCGCCACGGCCACCCGTATTCTGAGCAGGATCCCAGCCGGCGTTACCACCATTCACAAGAGCGGTGATTTCGTCGTTGTGCCAAGGCCCGTGTTCTGCGGTGAACGCCTTTCCGTCGCTTGGCCGGAAATCGATGCCTTGAACGTTTCTATGTCCGTAGGTGTAAATCCGCTTGTCAAAGCCTTCGGGTGGATTGTTGTCCGGGTGTGCATTCCCGTCCCCGTCAATCCTGAGCACTTTGCCGCACAGGAGTTGCCCGTCTTGAGGGCAGATTCCGCGGTGACGATCACCGCCAGTTACCCAAAGATAGCCTCCGGGCCCGACGCGGAGGCGACCACCATTATGTGCGCCAGGGCCCCCAAAGGGCTGATTGGACTCGAATGGCTTATATTGAATATCCGTCACGATGTCAGTGCGATCGGACACGCTCGTGAGGTCGTCGCTGACCCTAAATCTCATGACGATGTTGCCGTCGCATCTTTCAAAGTTGGTCTTGCAACCATCGCCGTGATACTTGGTTGACGACGAGTAGACGTAGAGGGTCCGGTTCTTGTCGAAATGTCGATCCGCGACCACGCCGAGCATACCGGCTTGACCCTCACAGAAGAGGTCATCTCCACTATCGGCATAACCGCTGCTGTCTTTCATCCCGTACAGTGCATGCAAAGTTCCATCAGTGGTTCTTACCGACAGACCTTTGCATTTTTCTGTATAGAACATCGTGCCGTCCGACAAAAACGCCATGTCCCAGGGGTTCTCGAGTCCTTCGAGTACTTTGGTTGAAGAAATCTTGGGAACGTCCATGCGTTCATGATTATCTGCCTTAGCAGAAAGCGGCAGTCCAGCTGTCAAAACAGCCGCTGCTAGTCCTGAAACGAACCTACTTTTAATTGTTTTCACGCCTTCCTCCCTAGTTGAAGAGTTATTTGATTTGGCTCTTTACTCCGCGTCCTCCAAATACGCGGCCAAGTTGTCGATTTCTTCGTCGGTCAATGGCTTTGCCATCATGATCATCAGGGCTGAGTTCGGGCCTTGCTTGATGCCTTCCCTGTACAATCTCAGTTTTTCGATCGTATAGGTAACCGGGTTGCCAGAAATCTTTGGATAGCTTGCAGCACCCTTTCCGGCTTTCCCATGACAGGAAATGCAAGACTTCTTGTACCTGGTTTCTCCTAGCTCTTTGTCGGCACTGAACCCTTGCTCTGGGACGGTCACTGCCAAAAGAAAAGCTATTGCGCAGGAAATTTTATGCAAAGTGCACCCCTCTTTTCGTTGGAGGCCGCAACGCCAGAAAGGATATTTGTTTTCTGCGAAGGTGAGTCCCTCCGACGTGCCCATCATGCCATCCTCATCCAGCATTTGGCAACAGTGTGGAATGCAGGTTCAGCATCAGGCAGTTTGGGTTCGAAGCCGGCTTGCGGCGGTGCAAAAGTTCACCCCAGAATCGGTTGATCTGAATGTCGGCTTCCGCCTTCGGGGGCTGACATGCTCGCCATCGCGGCAATTGACCATAATCCGCCCTTCGTGACGGTTTCTGCGCGTTCGCCCGAGGTCGGCAGTGGGCTCGAACGAGCCGTTCGCTGCGCCCCGCATGAACGACCGCTTCAACAAACACCCTCGAAGCGGTCCAGCTGCGCTGCCCATTTAGCCGGAAACGGCTCCAACACCCGCGCCAGCGTCGCCTCTGGTCCCTGCTTCCCATCCAAGATCGCCTCGACAATGTCCGGCGCGAGCAGCGTGAGCCGCATTACCCGGGTCATAAAGGACGGCGCGATTCCCTCACGCTCGGCCAGTTCGGCGATGGTTGCGAACTCACCCGACTCCAGCATCCGTTTCCAGCGGAACGCGCGGGCCAGCGCCTTGACCAGCGTGTTGTCCGTTCGATGTGGCTGTGCAGCGCCTTCCGGCAAATGCATCTCCTTCCGCCCGCCGCGCTTCACGAGGCGGAACGGGACATGGAGCATCACCGTGTCGGGGATGGGAACCCCGCGGGTCATGCGGCTTCCCCAATGCCGCCAGCCAGCATCTCGCGTGCGAGGCCGCCGAGCCCATCCACACGGAGCCGGACGTTCAACCCGTCCGTCCCGATCTCTACGCGCTCGACCAGCAGCGTGACAATGCGGGCCTGCTCGGCAGGGAAGAGTTCGTCCCAGAGCGGATCGAGCTGCTGCAGGGCCGCGCGGGTATCGGCCTCGGTGATGTCGTCGGCGTGGCCGCGCGCGGCCTTCCACGTGCCCGCCACGATTTCGGGCTGACGGAACACGACGCGGAGCTGGTCAATGACGGCCGCCTCGATCTCGCCTGCGGGGACGCGGCCGACCGGACACGACCCGGCGCCATGTTTCAGCACCGTCTGGCTAACATAGTAGCGGTAGAGTCTGCCGCCCTTGCGGGTGTGGGTCGGCGAGAACGCCGCGCCATCGGGACCGAAGAGAAGCCCCTTCAACAGCGCGGGTGTGTCAGCCCGCGTCCGCGCGGCGCGCTTGCGCGGGCTCTCCTGCAGGATGGCGTGGATGCGGTCCCACGTCTCGCGGTCGATGATGGCGTCATGCTCGCCGGGATAGCTTTCGCCCTTGTGGACCGCCTCACCGATATAGGCGCGGTTGTTCAGCATCCGGTAGAGGTATTTCTTGTCGATCCGGTTGCCGCGGGGCGTGCGGATGCCGCGCTTCGCGATTTCTCGCGCCAGTTCCGTGCCGGAGCCGATCTCGAGGAAGCGGGCGAAGATCCAGCGGACATGCGCGGCGTTCTCTTCGTCGACGACCAGTTTCCGGTTATCGACGCGGTAACCGAAGGGAGGGACGCCACCCATCCACATGCCCTTTTTCCGGCTGGCGGCGACCTTGTCGCGGATGCGCTCGGCCGTCACTTCGCGCTCAAATTGGGCAAAGCTGAGCAGGATGTTCAGCGTGAGCCGGCCCATCGACGTGGTGGTGTTAAACGACTGCGTGACCGAGACGAAGGTGACCCCATTCCTGTCGAACACCTCGACCAGCTTGGCGAAGTCGGCAAGCGAGCGGCTGAGACGGTCGATCTTGTAGACTACGACCACGTCGACCAGCCCGTCCTCGATGTCGGCCATCAGACGCTTCAATCCGGGCCGTTCCAGCGTGCCGCCGGAGATGCCGCCGTCGTCGTACTGATCGCGGACCAGCACCCAGCCCTCGGACCGCTGGCTGGCGATGAACGCCTCGCAAGCCTCACGCTGGGCGTGGAGCGAATTGAACTCCTGCTCCAGCCCTTCCTCGGAGGATTTCCGGGTATAGACCGCGCAGCGGAGCTTGCGGACGAGCTTCGATTGTTCGGGCGGCTTCGTCATGTCCGCCCCCTGTGGTTCTTGAGGCCGAAGAACACCCAGCCGTTCCAGCGGGTGCCGGTGATGGCACGCGCGATGGCGGACAGCGACTTGTAGGGCCGCCCCTGCCATTCGAAGCCGTCAGCGGTGACAGTTGCCACATACTCGACGCCCTGCCACTCGCGGATCAGGCGAGTGCCTGTGATCGGCATCAAGTCCGCGCGCATCCTGCTCTTCTTGCGATCACCGCCGTCAAGTTCCTCTCCCAGCCGTTCCAAACGCAGTATGGTCTCAGGCTTCAGCCCGCCATAGGTCAGTTCCTGGATGCGATAGGCCAGGCGGCTCTCGAGGTAGCGCCGGTTGAACGGCGGCGGTTCGCTGTCGAACAGGTCGCGCCATTGCGCCTTCAACTCGGATGTTTTTGCCGTCTTCAGGGCGGCCAGGCGCACGGGGATGGGATCGTGATTGGTCATGCGGTTCTCCGTTTCAAGGTGGTTGCATGACCGCTCTGGTCGGCTGAGTTGTGTAGCGGAAATTCTCCATGTTCGGCAGATAGTTGCCGAGCGTTCCGCATATGAAGCCGTACCAGCCCAAGGGCAAGGATGCGGCAGAGCTCGGCGCGGCGTTCCAGCGGGCGCATGTGACAGGGGTTCAGCGGGTTGGGTCCCGACAACGCTGCTCTGCCCATATCCATTTCCTTCCTGAAAGTTCTTGTTCGAACTGCAAAAGCCGGTCTGCTGCTGGATTTGGGACATGTGCCGGGAAAGAAATATTTTGCGAAAGAGTGGTCCTTTGGGGATGATTGACACGTTGGTAAACTCACCCGGAGAGTGTAATGGTACCTCGAACAAACCGGTTCGGACGCAATCTTCAACACGTCCTGGAAAAAGCACCCGCGTGTTACGTCAGAATGTTTCTGGCAAGTTGCCGAAAGCCGGATGAAGCGCTGCTTGTGCCACCGGAGTTTTCGGAACTGGATGCAGAAGAGGCCGCGCGGGAGGCTTTGACTCAATTCGTCCTCGAACAGGATCGTGACGTTCTGGGCGAACTTGATCGGCTGTCTGACGTCAGCACCTACCGGACAGATTTAGAGGTTTGAGCGACGGAGGATTTCTGGTTCATCGAAGCCATTATGGAGCGAAGATGGACAAGAAATCCGGAACATCGAAGGACGCCGCTGACAAGTTAGTCAGGGGTATCAAGCGCAAGACCCGCAAACATTACTCTGCCGAGGAGAAAATCAGGATCGTCCTGGCGGGTCTGCGGGGTGAAGAGAGCATCTCTGCGCTGTGTCGGCGCGAGGGGATTGCCGAGAGCCTGTACTATTCCTGGTCGAAGGAGTTTCTCGAGGCGGGGAAGTCCCGGCTGTCGGGCGACACGGCGCGCCAGGCGACGGCGCCCGAGGTCAAGG
>NZ_FMZV01000046.1 GCF_900101475.1 Ruegeria marina
CTCGTCAACGCCATGAAGCTGAAAGACGGACTTGGCCAGATCAATCCCGAGTGTTGTAATCTCCATGTGGTCGGCTCCTTCCTTTGTTGGCTGTCGGTGCGAATCGCAACTTCCTGACCACGGGCGGCAGGAAGCGCCACAAGCGGAACTCAAGCCAATTCATCGAGCAATGCTTTTGCATCTTTCAGATCCGCAGTATCGAAACCTTCGGTGAACCAGTCATAGACCGGTTGCAGCAGGTCGCGAGCATCGTCCGCCTTTCCCTGTTGACCCCACATGCGGGCGAGGCTGGCGGCAGTTCGAAGCTCCCACGATTTGGCCTGTTGGTTTCTGGCGACGTCCAATGATTGGAGGAAGAGCTTTTCCGCTTCCTCTGCAACGCCTGGTCTATTGGCCAAGATCAGCTGCTCGCCCTTCAGACGGTACAATTCCGCTTCGAAAAAGCGTTCTTCGGAGCGACCCACAGTCTCCAGGGCCGTGTCCAACAAATCAAGCGCCTTTTCGGGTTGCCCTCCGGCCGCGAGAACCTCAGATACCTGGCCCATCACCATCGGTAGAAGGAAAAAAATGCCCGCTTTTCGCAGATTCTCCAAGCCCGACTGCGCCGTGACAATTGCTTCGTCATGGCAGCCTTGCTTTGACAGGATCCATCCAGCGTTAATCTCCCCAAACCAATTGAAAAGAGGAAAATTCTGCTCGTCGGCTAATTTCAGAAAGGAAGCGTTACTTCTTTCGGCGTCGTAAATATCACGGCGAAAGAAGGCGGCACAAAAGTCCCCGAAACAGCGCACGTAGCCGGTCGTATAAGCATGCTCAATCTCCTTGGCATGATCCAATGCGGCACTTTCTATTTTTTTCGCCTGATCCGGGTAGCCCAAAATGTGCAAGGTGATGCCGAGGAAAGCCAAGCTGGCCGACTTGGGATTTTGTCCGAATTCGAAAGTCGAGTGCCCGTGTTGCTCTTTATCATAATAACTGATTGCTGTCTCAAGTCCGGTTCTGGCTTGAGCAAAATCACCAAGAGCGTACTGGCTGGTCGCGGTGATGCGATGACCGAGTACCTTAGGCAAAGTATCTTGCTGGGCTTCTGCCATTTCAAGGAACTGGCGAGCAATCCTAAGCGTCTCGGGTATTCTCGCGCCGTTGTGATTGATAAGGTTGAAGACCCATTGCTGATACAGAACCGGAAACATCAGGGTCGGATCATTGACCTGGTTTGAAAGCTCGTGAGCGCGTTCGAACACCGCCACTGTTTCAGGGGCGCTGTACCCCTCGGTGGCGATCAACGGACCGGCCAGCATTGTTTGCAGTTTGAGTTCGCGTAGCGCCAACGCGTCGCTGGCGGGGGCCGCGCGGATCATGCTGACACCAAATTTAAAATGGGCGATCGCTTCGGTATTCGCCGATCGCTCGATGGCCCGTTGCCCGGCCAATTGCCAGTAGTCGATTGCGCGATCAACGTTACCTGCTTCGCTGTAGTGGTGCGCCAGCAGCTCAGGATCAGCTTCCACCGTTTCAGGGAAACTCTTCTCCAAAAGCTCTGCGACCTGCCGGTGATATTGCTGGCGGGGACGACGCAGGAGCGAGCTGTAGGCTGCGTCTTTCACAAGGGCGTGCTTGAAGATGTACTTGGCCCTGGGTGGGCGTCCGCGCTGGTAGAGGAGTTCGGCATCGACCAGTTGTCTCAATCCCTCCTGCAGCACAGTGTCGCCAATGGCGGACAGCCCCGAAATCATCTCGTAGGCGAATTCGCGTCCTAGCACAGAGCCGAGCTGCGCCAGTTCGCGGACCTGCAGCAGGCGATCAAGCCGGGCCATCAGCGATTCCTGCAGCGTATCGGGAATGCTCAGCGACGAAAGCGGGCCGTTCAGCTCATAGCTCTTGCCGGTGTCGCGCAGAATGTTGGAGGCGAGGATCGTCTTGGTCAGCTCCTCGACATAAAGCGGCACACCGTCGGTCTTGGTGACGATGTGGTCGACGACCTGCTCCGGCAGTAGCTTGGCGCCAGCGATGCGGGCGACCAGCGCCTCGGTATGCGGGCGTTCCAGACGGTTCAAGGTGATCGGCGTGATATGCGACCGCGACGGCCAGGGCAGCACGAATTCAGGCCGCGCCGTCAGCACCATCAGAAGAGAGGCGGTCGGCGCCTGCTCGATCAACAATCCGATCAGCTCCAGCGTCGAGGGATCGGCCCAGTGCAGATCCTCCCAAAGCTGGAGGAACGGCTGGCTCTCGGCAACCTCCAGTGTGATGCCGGTGATCATGTCCTGGGTCTGCTGCTTTTGCTGCAGCGGGCTGAGCGTTAGGGCGGGATAGCGGTCCTCCGGCACAGCCAGAGACAGCAGCGATGCCATCAGCGGCACGGTCTCAGTCAGCGGCTGAGCATAGCGGCCAAGCATCGCCTCGAGCTTTGCCAGACGGCTGGCCGCGTCATCTTCCGGCCGCCAGCGCGCCAGCCGTCGGAAGTGCTCGATCACCGGGTAAAGCGCTGAGTTGGTGTGATAGGGCGAGCAGCGCATAGTCAGCTGTGGCTTGCCCTCGACCCGCACCTCTGCCTTAAGGCCATCGATCAGCGAGGACTTACCGATCCCGGCTTCGCCCGAAAGTGTGACGACCTGACCGCGGCCTTCGTCATTGGTGCTCTGCCAGGCCCGACGCAACAGGCCAATCTCCTCGTCGCGTCCGACCAGCACCGGAGCGGTGATGACATCATGATCGTCGCCGCGAGCAACGCCGGTATCATCGTGCAGCTTAGTTACGCCCCAGGTCTGGACCAGCCCGGTAATCCCCTTCAGTTCGTGCAATCCGAGGTCCTCATAGTCGAAGGCGTCGCCGGACAACTGGCGCGTCAGCTCACCGACGACGATGCCGTTGCGCTCCGCCAACCCCTGAAGTCGGGCGGCCATGTTCGGCGCCTCACCAATCACGGTGCGCTCTTGCGCCATGCCTTCGCCAACAATCTCACCGACCATCACCATGCCAGTAGCGATGCCGACCCGAACCGCGATCTCGACGCCCTTGTCGCGACCTAGGGTCTGGTTCAGGCCGGCCATTGCCGCGACGATGTCGAGCGCACTGCGGACCGCCCGTTCGGCATTGCGCTCCAGCGATTTTGGGTAGCCGAAATAGACTAGGATGCCGTCGCCCATGAACTTCGCGATGAAGCCCTCATATTCCTGAATGTGGTGGGTGCAGGTTTCCTGATAGGTCCGGATGATGTCCTGCAGATCTTCCGGGTCGAGCTTGGTCGACAGCGCCGTCGAATCGGCAAGATCGCAGAACATCACCGTCAGAGGGCGACGTTCGGCGTCGCTGGAAGATGCTTTGGCGCCGGACCGTTCGGCCAGAGGCGACGCCATTGCCGGTGCGGCATTGCTCTTCAGACCGCGTTTCGAAGAAGCTACCTCGGGAAGGGCCAGCGGCCGCAATGCGCTGATCTGCAAGCTGTCCCCTGGCGCCATCGTCGATTGCGCATTCTCGGCTGTCCCAGCCCAAGTCAGAAACTCGCCACCCTGATCGGCAGCGCAGCGCTTGACTTGAATAAGTTCATGGCGGAGGTCCTCGAGCGCGGCGACGTCGAGATTGAATTCCCGCCGGATGCGGCGATAAGTGAGCCTACGCTCACAGAGCAGAAGCCATGTCACTTCCGCTAGCACCTTGCTGAATTTCACCGCCCTGCTCCCAACCGCTAATCCCGTCCCTTTGGCGTGATGCCCATCGCTGACGTCTCGAAATCAAATCAGATAGGCACATCGGCACCGAAGTCCGCACATTACAGCATCGTGTCAAAAGACCAGCGAAAAAATGAGATTTGCCCGGCTCAAAGTACCCGTACGAGACTAGGCTCCAGACTCGTTCTTTTTCATAGCCAGAACAAAACGGTTGCGGCGAGAGCGATGGCTGAGAAGAAGGTTTCCGGGCATCGGTCGTATC